>NZ_JBZCND010000003.1:0-461221 GCF_058269135.1 Arthrobacter sp. TJ-265
GAGCATTTCCCGAGAACGGTCGTCATACTGCGCGGATTCTGACATCCCACCACCCGCGCAGTGTGATTGTGTCAAACCAATGTGGCCCCGGTGTGACGGATATACCTGGCTCCACTTCAGGAGGCGCCGAGACATGACTACCCGATCATTGAACTCCGTGCGGTGGAGGGTCGCCCGACGGACAGGCAGCAGTAGATTCGCAATGCACCCCTACCCTTCTATCCGGCCTAGGTCCCTGACAGTGTGGGGACATGAAGAACACGAAGACCGACGACGTTGTACACAACGACGGGCGCTTGATCGCAGGCTTCCTCGGTGCAGTGCTACTGACTATCCCAATTATCATCCGCCTGGCGTACGGCGATGGGACCACATGGGATTGGTTCTTCCTGATCGTTGGCGCTGGTCTCGCTACCTACTGGATTGTCCTGGCGTTCCGTGGACGGCGGATACGACATCAAGAACTGGTTGATCTCAAGCGCAAATGAAAAGTAGAACGCCCGCTCAGGGATGCCCTAACGGTCCTTCGTGCATACGAGACAGAAGGCAGGATTCGCTAGCGTGAAAACCTCGAGGATGGTTAGTCTCGGCCCATGACCGGCTTCCCTCAGATACTGCACACTGTTCTGGACACTACTGAGGTGAGAGGACTAGCGGAGTTCTACCGCCAACTGCTCGGACTCCAGTACCGGCCAGGAGACGAGCCCGCGGATGAAAGCATGCCTGACGATGTCGACTGGCTCGTTCTCACTGACGGACAGGGCAACCGCAAGCTCGCCTTTCAGCACGTCGACAATCTGGAGCGGACGACCTGGCCCGCACCTGACGTGCCGATGCAGCTGCACCTCGATCTGACCGTTCCCGACCGGGCAGCACTCGAGCATCACCACTCCAGGGCGCTGGCATTAGGAGCAGAGGTCCGCTTCGATCGTACGAACGACCCGGACGAGCCCTTATACGTTTACGCCGATCCAGCCGGTCATCCGTTCTGTATCTTCGTAGCCTGAGCGACGAGGAACAGTCAGCGGGTCCGATGAAAGGTCGGCTTACGAACGTTGTTCTCGTTCACGAGTAAGCGCCCGGCTGCTTGTTCTTGCCTAGAGGTACGATCACGCTCATGAATGCTTGCTCCGTACTGCGCTGTCTCGAACCTTCAACGAGTTCGTTCACGTTGGCACCTTATTCGGGACACGGGGTGCCCGTTTGTTCGGGCCATAAGGACCAGTTGGATGCTGGGACGCGGTGGATGGCCAATTCGGATACACCAGTGAGGGCCCTCCTAGCGGGAACGTATGCAGGTCCCGTCACGATATTGATGGGGCAGGATCTTCCCACTGAACCACTAGTTCAATCGCTTGGCCTGAGTCCGACCATCGGTAGTGAGTCTGGATTCTCTATCGACGTGGGACTCGAGACCTCGGAGGGTGAGCAGTCGATCTCTTTTTGGTTGACCGAGGAGCAGGGTAAGCGGCTCGGATCTTGGCTTACCGAGTAGCACCAGAATGGCCGGTGAGGGATCCTCGTCCAAACGTTGTCATTCGGGTGGTGGAGAGACACGCACGACTGGTCCAAGGTGCCTGGGTCCGACGCGCCTTAGGGTCGGATCATGGGGAATGACGTTGATGGTTTGGATGACGGTAGTCGTCAAGGTTGTCGTGTTCAGATCGTTGATCTTGGTGCCGATGTACCGGAGGAACATCCCTTTCATTCCAGCAGCCGTCCCGCACCCTCGAAACGTAGGCGATTCGTTGTGGGCGGGCTCGTCGTGACCGGCCTATTCAGTGGGCTCGCCCTTCTGCAGCCCATCAACGACACCCCACCTCCTCAGGAACTCAAGCTCAGCCCTCCCATCGAGGCGCTCAGCGCCTGCCGGGCCGTCGAACAGGCCGAGCAGGATGAAGCCGCCATGCTCGCAGGCGAAGACGGCAGGGCGCCGGCAAGCAGCCTCCCATCGGGGTACAGCTTGTTCGGGGTCATGGCCCTAGGGAACACCACCAGCCCCGTGGGCCTGTTGCACCCTGACGGCTCCGTCGAGATCTGCGAAGAATCCGCGCGCCGTGCACCGTTCGATGTCCGCTTCGCACCGCAGGCTGATCTGGGTGAGCTCCCGGAGGGCATGACCTACGCGTACGACCAGCCCGGTGGATTCACGGGCAACACCCTGACCCTGGGCCTAAAGGGTGTCCGGCTCAGTGACGGGACCGTCGTACAAAGCCTGACCCTGTCCGATGGGCGCATCGTTCCAGCCGCGCCGGAGTCCGAGCAGCAAGCCAACACGTGAAGAGTGACGAGCAATCCACTCTTGCCTGCCGCGCAAAGCGATCGGCTACCGCTCTTGACCGGTTGTCGCATAGTGGTCCTCGGTCCAATGGCCGTCGAAGAAGCCGTGGTCATTGAGCTGGTGCATGCGCGTGTTGATTAGGGGCGAGGCGAGGATCGACTCGCACAGCGGAGTTAGTGCGTCTACGACGATCGCGCCGAGGTGGGCGAGAATCTCGATGTGTCCGGGTGACCGACCCAGGAGCATTGGAGCCATCTCGCTCAGGACGAGCTGGGGGCCTTCATCGGGTGAGCCGAAATGAACCCCGCCTTCCACATGGGCGTAATACTTCACCACGTCGAGGACGGTCAGAGGCCGCCCTTGAACCAGCCCTACCTTCGCGACGATAAAGTGCTTGAGGTTGGGCAGCGCCGGGTCCTTGAGCCCGCCGACCAGCTCGGGACCGCCGAGCCGGAGGAGGTACGGCAGATCTTCTCCGTGCTCACCGTCCTCCGGAGCGCTCCACTGCCGGATGCGGAATTCCGTCCGCACCTCCGGGCGAGCGGCCCGAACAGTGTGGAGGAGAGGACGGCCGTCGATGAGAAGCTTGCGAAGGAGCGGCGCGATCCCAAGCAATTCGTAGCGGCTCCGCCCGCCCGGATCCATGCTCCGTCGTCGGACGTCGGCCACTGTCTCGACGAGGAGCCACTCGGCGAGCATCATCTTGGGGCCTATCTTCGGTGCCATATTCTCATCCTCGACCGGACATAGAGCAGATCGGCCTAGTTGGCTGTCGTGTCTTGGGCCTCGGTCGTTGTTGAAGTGCAACGTGGCCGAGAGGCGCGGGGCTTATAGCGCGTGTCATGGTGAGGCTTGTATCTCGACGGTATGAGAGCCGGGAGGAAGCGTTGAAACGAAACGGGCGCTCCGTGGGCGTATTGGGGATCGCCTTCGTAATTGTCGGATGCGCGTCGAATCCCACCTACGAACTGATCGAGGTGGGCCAAGGGGCGCATGTCGTCGTAGGCTCGCCTCCGTCAGGCGATGCATTCCCTGAGGCGTTTCTAAAGGGTAATCTTCACATCGGTCCAAGTAAGTGCGTGGGCGTTCTGCAGTCCGAGGTCGGTTTTGTGCCCGTTAGGTTCCCGTCGGGAACGGTTGTTCTCGAGAACGACCCCCTCGTCCTGCGGATCTACGACGACGAGTACAACCTGGGTGACCCGATTGCGATGAGTGGGGGCTTCACCTCGATGGACGTCTTGGTTGAGCAGGGAGCGTACCCAGATTCTTGTACGGACCTAGAAGTCTTCGGTGCCAATCCGACCTCACCAGGATGACGACTTAGCCGGAAGCCGGTCCCGTACCGGACGCTCGGGGCAAGGAGACCACCTTTGGCTTCAGGCCGCCTTGCTGATGATATGTAGGAGATAGCCGTACGAGAGTGTGTTTTCTTGTGCGTGAGCATCGAGCCAGCTGACGGCAGTGTTGTTGGGGAACTCCATGGCGACGACCTCTGCTAGGTCCTCGGGGGAGTTGAAGGTCCAGCTACTCATGACTGGCTGGGTGATGGCTCCTTGGCCCTGCCACCAGCGCAGGATGAAATCGCCCGGGCCTTGATGCTCCTCGGTGTTACCTGCCCGCAGCAGATCGGCGAAGTCGCCGTTCTTCTGGTCATTGTCGATGACGACCAGTGAGCCGCCGGGTCGGAGGACTCGGAGTGCTTCACGTAGTCCTGCGGAGCAGTCGTTACTGGGTGAGGGGAAGAAGTAAGCGAAGCGGGCGTGGACGACGTCGACGGAAGAGTCGTCTAGGGGGATGTGTTCGGCGGACCCGTGCAGAACTGTAACGTCGGCCGTCCGTTGTGCTGCCGCTTCGAGCAGGGCGGTATCCGGTTCTACTCCGTACAGTGCGCGTGTGGTTTTGGCGTACCGCGGTAGCCAGTAGCCGGTGCCGCAACCCAGGTCGAGAAGGTCCTTGCCGTCCCACGGTGCAGCAGCGCGAAGTGCCCGCCATAGGGTTTCCCCATGGTCGATCGCGTCGTTCTCTATTTCGTAGAGGTCGACGTTTTGTCCCTGGTTCCAGGCTTTGACGAAATCCGTGAGCATAACTCCACCCTTTCATGGGAAGACACATAAGCGGATCGTCGACCGTTCATGCTCCGTAGTCTGATTTGAGCCCACCACCGCTGGCGGGAAGGTGTGGGTCAGTTGGTGAAGTGGGTGCGCGGGGCGGATCCAGTGGCGTGCACAACCAGGCCCTGGGCGATATCGCGGAGTTTTTTGTTCCGGGTGTTCGACGCTCGTCGGAGGATCTCGAATGCTTCCTCCTGAGTGCATCTGTTCTGGCCGATGATGATGCCGACGGCCATGTCGATACTGGTTCGCGCCTCCATCGCCGTACGCATGTCAAAGGCCGCGTCCTGATATCGGGCCACCCGCATCGCCATCTCAAGGGCCTTGCCGGCCTGGGCCGCGAACACAGCAGCAACGCGCTGCTTCTCGCTCGTGAAGTACCCGGCCGGTCGGGCGTAAAAATTGAGCGCCGCGATTCCCTCGTTCCCAACCTCCAGCGGAACGCTGAGCATTGAGGCGAACCCGGTAACAGCCGAGGAACTGAAATACCG
This sequence comes from Arthrobacter sp. TJ-265, assembly GCF_058269135.1. Lineage (NCBI taxonomy): Bacteria > Bacillati > Actinomycetota > Actinomycetes > Micrococcales > Micrococcaceae > Arthrobacter > Arthrobacter sp. TJ-265. Next base: position 4,884 of record NZ_JBZCND010000003.1, read on the forward strand.
GGGCCACCGCGCATCGTGCCGGGCGTCGTCGACGACCACAATCTTATTGGCGGTCATCGCGACGAAGGAGGGCCCTTCTCCGACGTCGTGGTGGATCTCATTCAGGGCCGCGGCCGTCCCGGAGCTGCTCTGGACACTCAGATCCCGGTTGCCGCGTCGAGACATCAGCCCGCACGGCACTGACTCCCCATTAGCGAAAAGTTGCTCCCCCAGCACCGCTAGATGGTCGAGGAAATCCGCGATGTTCTGGTCCTCGAGCATCAGGGCCTGCGGGTCGGTGGCATCAGAATGCGTAGGTTCCTGCTCGGGACACGTGTTGTCCTGCATGAGCGCCAATGTACGCCAGCTTGCACCACAACGGACCGCGCCAGCAAGACTCCCGCGCTGATCGTGGGAGCTTAACCGGGTACCACCTTCGCAGCCTGACTTGAGTCCCTTTCACCGTTGATCCCATGACACCGGGAGAACCGCGGGTCTGCAGCGCGTCCCATGCACGACCCTGCACGACAGCGCACCCAAGTAACGTCCTCTCGGATTCCTCGTGGGTTCCAGCGGCGCGCAGTACCGTGAAATAACTAGCATGCTGATCCGTGGTGGGTTCGGGGTTTCGACACCATCGTGGTCGGCCTTCATTAGCAGGGACGTTTATTGTGGATCAACACGCGCACCAGGATCCTACGCGCGCCGCGCTCATCGAAACCGGCCTGCCCGTCGGGGAACTCTGGATCAGTTACTTCGGTCTCGGCGGGAACATGTCCCAGCTGGAGGTTGACGCTTACCTTGGCGGCCATTTCGATATTCCCGTGTTCGACCGTGATGTGCTGGCCGCAGCAGCCAACGAACTTCTCATGGATGCTTCCTCGGCCATGCAGGTCCCAAACAGCACCGGAAGCCAAGCGGTCATGCCTGACGATGACGGGCGGAGGATGCTCGGGGCCGCCGGCGCGTTTCTGCTGTCGGCGGCAGAAGTGGAATCAGAACGCCTGGACGCTGTCACCCGCACACACCTGCTGGATACACCCGGCGAGGAGCGATTCGACCGGATCACCCGTCAAGCCAAAAATCACTTCAAGGTCAGTACAGCGACCATCGCCCTGATCGATGACCGCCGCCAGTTCCTCAAATCCATGGTGGGCAACGTGTCTCAGAACATGCCCCGGCAAATCTCGTTCTGCAACGCCACGATCCGCAACGCGGGACCTCTCATCGTCAATGACGCCCGAACCGATCCCCGCTTCAAAGCCAACCCCCTGGTCCTGGGCGAGCCCTACATCCGCTTCTACGCCGGCCATCCTCTGCAAGGACTCCGCGGATGGACAGTTGGGACGTTGTGCATTATCGACCAGAACCCTCGGGACTTCTCACCCGAGGATGAACAGACCTTGCGAGAACTCGCCATGAGCGCCGAACAGGAAATCAACACCTGAGACCCGCATCCGCGACGGCATCAAACAACTCCGAACGTCTCTACAAGACGTAGCCTGAGCGGAACCGCACAACACCAGCCGGAGCCCACCACCGAAAGAAGGGGTAGGCCGATATGCAGTTAGCCCACTGGCGAGTCGTCATGCGGGGTTGGTGGGCTCAAGTCAGGCTGCGGAAGTGGTCTCCACTCAAGCTCTGATAGCCACCAGAAGTCCCGAGTCGTTACGAACACCTCGTTCGGAGCGTCGATGATTACATCGCGCAGCAGGATCCAATGCATCGCTTCACTGCATCATCTATGCACAGTCGAGGACAAGGCTCTAATCAGGAACCTACCCTCGATCACAGATCGGGCAAGGCCACTACTCGGACTGTTCGCAAGCCAGTCGTTCATCGCTCCTGCTGGGACCCAGAGGGCTGGCCAGTGCCGTGAGGTCGGGGAGCGGACGTTTACCCGGGACGATGAAGATGGGCGGGAAGGCACCCTAAGTGAAACGCCGATCCTAGTCGGCTGCTCGCCGAGGTTGTCTCGAAAAACTACAGGTTTACGAGACACGGGACGCGAGGAGCCAGCACTTAGAAGCTCCCCCGAGATTCCGGGGCTGTGACTGTCTTGAAAAGTCGTCTCACCATGAAGTGTCTTGGCACGAGTGTCGCCGGTACTTTGTGCGACGTGGCATCCACGTCGGCGACCGGGACTGGTGCCAGGCTGGACCCGCTTCCCGCCGAGGGTTTCGGGCCCAGGTCAGGCTGCACGACTCGCGGCTCGGCGCTGTCCGTCCGCCGAGTGGTGCGCACCGCCATGGGCGGACGCGCTCACCGACAGCAGAGAGGAACAGGCAGATCCACACCCCTGCAGAGGCAGCATCGGCGCAGGACGAGACCCACCTGATCCAAGCCGATCAGGGGGTAGTCGGAAAGTCCCCGGACACACGGGAGGGGGAGGCGCCGATGCGCGTCCCCCTCCCGAACCTCAGGGAATCAAGTCACATCGTCAAACGGTGGCCTTCTCGGTGCCGGCGGGGGTGACGACCTCCGCCGTGGGCTCCATGTTCTCGGCGTCCACCATCCACGCGTACTGCTCCAGCTTGGCGATGAAGCCGTGCAGCAGGTCCGCGGTGGTGGGGTCCTCCTCGTCGATCTGGTCGTGGACGTCGCGCATGGTCTTGACGCTGGCGTTCAGCATCCGGACCACGAGGCCCACGGTGTCCTTGGTCGAGACGAGGCCGGCCGGGAACGGATCGATCTTGGTGCCCTCGGCCACGGCCACGCTGCGGCCGTCGGGCACGGCGTGCAGGGCGCGCATCCGCTCCGCCATCTCGTCCGCGAACAGGCGGGCGTCCTCGATGATCTCGTCCAGCTGCAGGTGGAGGTCACGGAAGTTCTTGCCGACCACGTTCCAGTGGGCCTGCTTGCCCTGCAGGTGCAGTTCGATGAGGTCGACGAGGACGGCCTGCATGTTGTCTGTGAGGGTGGGTGATGCCTTCATGGATCCTCCAGTGCTAGAGAGATTTTCTCCTCCCGACCGGGCGCCGGAGGCGCTGATTCCTGCCGGGGGGACTCCTTTCACCCTAGCCCTGCGCGTTGGTCAATTCCAGCCGATCTGCCTACGCTAAGGGGACTTACGGTTTCGCCGTGTCGCATGCCCTGCGACGGTGTGCGGGCGGCGCCGGAGTCCGACCAAGGAGGAACCGTTTTGGCTTCAGTGCAGGAATCCATCGACGTATCAGTACCGGTCAGCACCGCCTACAACCAGTGGACCCAGTTCGAGAGCTTCCCCCAGTTCATGGGCGGCGTGGATTCGATCACGCAGACCTCGGACACCTCCACCCACTGGGTGACGAGCATCGGGGGAGTGCATCGCGAGTTCGATGCCGAGATCACCGAGCAGCACCCCGACGAGCGGGTGGCCTGGAAGAGCACCGACGGCGAATCCCATGCCGGCGTGGTCACCTTCCACCGCCTGGACGAGAACACCACGCGGCTCATGGTGCAGATCGACTGGCACCCGGAGACGTTCATCGAGAAGGTCGGGGCCGTCGTCAATGCTGATGCCTCCCAGGTGAAGGGCGACCTCAAGCGCTTCAAGGCGTTCATCGAGAAGAGCGGCGGCGAGACGGGTGCCTGGCGCGGCGACGTCGCGGCACCGTCCTCGGGTGTCACGTCCGAGGCGGAGCCGGCCAACAGCGTGCTGCCGGACACCTCGGCGGACGATCCCGACTCGGGCGGCCCGCGCGTCGGCTGACCGGCCCGGTGCCGCAGGAGGCGGATCCCCTCGGGGGTCCGCCTTTCCGCGTGCTAGGGGATGTCTCCCACCTCGATGGATGCGATCGCCTCGGTGGCCTGGCGCGACAGTTCCGGTGAGATGGGCGAACTCTTCGTGGCCTCCGCGGCTCCCACCTGGCCCTCCTCGCTGACGGCGTAGGTGCCGAATGCGCGCACGATGTCGGCGGTCGCCTCGTTCTCGTACCGCGAGCAGTACACGTGGTAGGACACCAGGACCAGCGGGTAGACCCCTGGTTCGCTGGTCCTCCGGTCGAGGTCCAGGGCGATGTCGTGGTCCTTGCGTCCGGGCACGCGGCCCGCGAGGTCGACGGCGGCCGCGGCGGCCTCGGAGCTCACGTCCACGTAGTCTCCGCCGACCTTCAGTGCCACCCGTCCGAGGGGACCGCCGACGGCGGAGTCATCGGCATACGTCACGGCGCCGACGGTGGCGGCCACGGTGCTGACCACGCCTGCGTTTCCCTTGGCGTTCTCGTTGGCGAGCCCCGCCGGCCACGTCCCGTCGGCCTCCTCGGTCCAGGTCTCTGGGACCACGGCGTGGAGGTAGTCGGTGAAGTTCTCGGTGGTGCCCGAGTCGTCGGAGCGGCTCACTGCCGCGATGGACAGCGCGGGGAGGTCGACGTCGTTCTGCGCGGTGATTGCGGGATCGTCCCACCTGGTGATCTCACCGCGGAAGATCCGGGCGACGGTGGCGGCGTCAAGGTTCAGTGCCGATATCCCGGGCAGGTTGAACGCCACGCTGATCGGCGAGACGTAGGCGGGGATGTTGAAGGCGCCGTCCGGTCCGCACGCCTCTGTGGACTCCGCGAGTTCCTCGTCGCTGAGGTAGGCATCCGAGCCGGCGAAGCCCACGGCGCCTGCGAGCAGCGCACCGCGTCCCGCACCGGAACCATCGGGCGAGTACTGCACCTGCGCTCGGGGGTACAGGGCGGAGAACCCCGTGCGCCACGCATCCATGGCCGGTCCCTGAGCCGAGGACCCGGAGGCCGTCACTGCGCCCTGGAGTCCCATGTCGCCGTTCCTGGCCGCCGCTTCCTGCTCCGGCCCGAGGGGATAGTCGGATCCGCAGGCGGTCAGGCCGAGGGTGACGGCGAGCGTCAGGGACAGGGCGGTACGAATTCTCACCCCGGTCACGTTACAGGTGGCCGTCCGGTGAACCCAAGGTGGACGGCAGGTGGACGGACCCTCGGCGGGCGGGGCGGGTCAGGCGTGACGGAGGCGGTAGCCGTCCGCCCGGTGGACGAGCCGCCGGCCGCCGCCGTCGTTCAGCAGGATCCACACCACGGAGGCGTCATCGGTCCTCATGTCCAGCACACCGCCGAGCTGGGGGCCCGTGGCGTGGTGGAGGGTGACGTGCTGGCCGCGCTTGAAGCGCGACCAGTCCTGGACCTCGGCATCGGGGGCTGCAGGGAGAGCGTTCATGGTGGGCCTTTCGGAGGGTTCCGGGACTCCAACGCTAGCCACGCTTCCTGAACGGGGCGTGAATGGCTGCTGAAGGTTGAGGCCGCTTTCGTCGCGGCGAGGTCACAGGGTTCGCCAGTCCCCGCTCGTCAGGTGCGACCCCGCCTGGGGTCCCATGAGGAGCATGCCGCCGTCGACCACGAACGAGGCCCCGTTGACGTAGCTGGAGGCACCGGAGGCGAGGAAGGCCACGACGTCCGCGATCTCCTCGGGCGCGCCGGGGCGTCCGAGCGGGATGCCGGGACGGTCCATGGAGTGGGGGTCCTGTTCCTCGGAGTCGTTCATGGGGGTGTTGATCTCGCCGGGCAGCACGGCGTTGGCGGTGATGCCCCGGTCCGCCAGTTCGAGGGCGATGGTCCGGATGAGACCGCCGAGGCCGTGCTTGGAGGCGTCGTACGCCGCCGATCCCACGCGGGGCTGCTCCTGGTGCACGCTGGTCACGGCGATGATGCGTCCACCCCGACCGCCGTCGATCATGTGCCGTGCCGCGCGCTGGAGACAGACGAACGCACCGTCGAGGTTCGCGCCCATGGTGCCGCGCCACGTGTCCCAGTCCGTCTCCATGAACATGGTGCCTCCGTTGACACCGGCGTTGTTGACGAAGACGTCGAGTCCGCCGAGTTCGTGAGCGAGCTGGTCGACGACGTCGCCGCAGGCCGGCGCGTCCGTGGTGTCGAGCCGTACGACGGCGGCCCGCACTCCCTTCTCCCGTACGAGCCGCGCGGTCTCCTCGGCTCCCTCCCGGTCGGAGTGCCAGGTGACGCCGACGTCGCAGCCCGCCGCGGCGAGGGCGATGGCCGTTGCGCGGCCGATGCCGGAATCGGAACCGGTGACGATTGCTCTGCTCGGTGTGAAGTCCATGCCCCCATCCTCCGCACCCGGCCGCGCAGCATGCAAGGGGAACGTGGGGATCGACGCCGAGTACCCCCGGGCGGTTGTCCGGGAGTACTCGGGTGGGCGGTCCTACGCGTCGACGGCGCCCTGGGGGGTCGATCCGGAAACGGAGGACTGCACCGGCTCGGCGGACTCTCCGCTGACCACCTCGATCTTGCGGGGCCTCGCGCGCTCGATGACGGGGATCGTCACGCTGAGGACGCCGTTCTCGTAGCGGGCGGCGATACCCTCCGTGTCGACGCCTTGGCCGAGGTTGAGCTGGCGCAGGAACGAACCGCTCTCACGCTCGCGGGTCAGCCACTTGACGCCCTCGGCACTGCGCAGCGTGCGCTCGGCGCGGATCGTCAGGAGCTGGCCGTCGACGTCGATGTCGACCGATCCCGGGTCGATGCCCGGGAGGTCCGCGGAGAGGACGTAGTGGTCCTTCTCCCGATAGAGGTCCATCGGCATGAGGCGCAGTCCGGAGCGGCCCTCCAGCAGGGCGCCGGTCACGCGGTCCAGCTCGCGGAAAGGATCAAATTTCATGGCCACGGGAAACAACTCCTTCGCTGATGCCACCGGCAGGTGGTTGGTTCTTCTGGGTTGAGCGTCCTCCGCTCAACTACGAAAAATGTTAGCACTCGGACGCGGCGAGTGCTAAGGGGTGGTGTTCGCTCAGAACGAAAACCCCGGGACGCGGAGAAGGTCCGTACCGACGTATCGGTACGGACCTTCTCCGTGGTGCTGTCTCCAGCCGATTTTCGTGCCTGCGCGGGGCCTCGATCCCCGGGCCTTCCGCGTGTGAAGCGGATGCTCTACCAGACTGAGCTACACAGGCAACTGGTTCTCCCATAGCTTAGGCCATCCGGGCGCCGCGCCAAATTCCCCCGGTACGGCAGTGCGGGTGTGGTCGCGTCCGGACTTCCGCCGATAGCCGTGCTGGTCATCGCTGTGCTGCCTCAGTAGCCTGAAGGAAAGCCTGCTGAGCGTCTTGGACGCCTGCCGGGCACCACCCCACGAAGGGACAGCACCATGGACAACCAGGACATCCTGCAGCGCATCCAGACACTCGTCCAGGAAGAGCACGACCTCCGTGAGCAGCCCCAGGACGCCGGCGCGGGAGCCGAACAGCAGGACCACGCCACCCGCCTCAAGCGCGTCGAGGAGGATCTCGACCAGTGCTGGGACCTGCTGCGCCAGCGCCGGGCAAAGGCCGACGCCGGAGAGAACCCGGCCGATGCCGGCACCCGTCCCGTCAGCCAGGTGGAGGGGTACCGCCAGTAGTGGCCCTGCCCCTCGTGCTGTTCGACGTCAACGAGACCCTCTCGGACATGGGGCGGATGTCCCAGCACTTCGAGGAGATCGGTGCTCCTCCGCAGCTGGCCGCGCTGTGGTTCGCCTCGGTGCTCCGTGACGGGTTCGCCCTCACGGCCGCAGGGGACAACGTGCCCTTCGGCGAGGTCGCCGAGGATGCCCTCCGCACGGTCCTCGTGGGGCAGCCGCTCAACCGGGACGTCGACGATGCGCTCGCGCACGTGATGACGAGCCTGCAGGGGCTGCCCCTCCACCCGGACGTCGTCGAGGGGTTCCGGGCCCTGGCCGGCCGGGGCTTCGAGCTGGCAGCGCTCACCAACGGCGCTGCCGCGACCGCGGAGGTGCTCCTCGAGCGGGCAGGCGTCCGTGGCGACGTCGGCCCGGTCCTGTCCGTCGAGGACGCACCGCGATGGAAGCCGGCCCCGGAGTCCTATGCCTACGCCCTCCGGGCGGTACAGCGGGCGGCGGACGACGTCGTGCTCGTCGCGGTCCACCCGTGGGACGTCGACGGGGCAGCGCGGGCTGGTCTCCGCACGGTCTGGCTCAACCGCTCCGGGGGACCCTACCCGGCCGTCATGACACGCCCGGACCACGAGGTGCCGACGATCGCCGATCTGCCGGACCTCCTCGTCCGGGCCTGACGCTCGACCAACGAGCTGCTGCAGGAGGCAGGGCTCCTCACGGCGCAGGGCGCATCAAGAAAGCGTAAAGACGCCAGGTCCGCGACCGGTCGTCGGGTTGAATGAGCCACCGGTGCGGATCGTCCGCACCGGTCGCACCGTCCCCGGAGGTCGAGGGCATCCCCGTCACGTCACGCACCGCACCGGTCCGGAAGTTCCGCCGTTCCGCGGCCGCCCGCCTGCACCGGGCCGCACACACCGTCGCTGTCCGGCTGGAACGGCTCGGTCCCCGCCATCCTGCCCAGGTGATCGTACTGGGCTTCGGGGCGGCGATCCTCGTCGGGACGGTGCTGCTGATGCTCCCGAGCTCGAAGGTGGGAGCAGGAAGCGCCACGTTCCTCGAGGCGCTCTTCACGGCCACCTCCGCCGTCTGCGTCACCGGTCTGATCGTCGTCGACACGCCGGTCTACTGGACCGGTGCCGGCCACGTGATCATCCTGGGGCTGATTCAGGTTGGCGGCTTCGGCATCATGTCCTTCGCCTCCCTCCTGGGTGTCCTCTTGGCCCGCCGGATGGGCCTTCGCTCGCGCATCTCGACGGCGGCGGAGACCAAGAGCGTGGGTTTCGGCGACGTCCGCACCGTGCTCCTGGGCGTCCTGCGGATCACCCTGGTCGTGGAGTCCGTGACGGCGGTGCTGCTCGCCGCCCGCTTCCGGCTGCACTACGGCCACGACTTCGGGGAAGCGGTGTGGCTCGGGATCTTCCACGCGGTGTCCGCCTTCAACAACGCCGGATTCGCGCTGTTCAGCGACAGCCTGATCGGATTCGTGAGCGACCCGTGGATCTGCCTGCCGATCTGCGCCGCCGTCATCATCGGCGGACTGGGGTTCCCGGTCCTCTTCGAACTCCGACGCCACTTCCGGTACCCCCGCAAGTGGCACATGACCACCAAACTGGTGCTGAGCGGCACGGTGGCCCTGCTGGTCCTGGGTACTGTCTGCATCACCCTCGTCGAGTGGTCCAACCCCGCCACCCTCGGGGCGATGCGGCCGCGGGAGCGGATCCTCGCGGGATTCTTCCAGTCCGTGATGACACGGACGGCCGGTTTCAACAGCGTCGACTTCGCGCACCTCGATCCGGTGACCCTCTTGGTCATGGACGTGCTGATGTTCATCGGAGGCGGCCCCGCCGGAACAGCCGGTGGTCTGAAGATCACCACGTTCGGCGTGCTGTTCTTCATCCTCTACACCGAGATCAGCGGAGGCGCCGCCGTCAACGTCTTCGGCAAGCGCCTGCCCCGCTCCGCCCAGCGGCAGGCCATCTCGATCGTCCTGCTCGCCGTCGGGCTCGTCACCACCGCAACCATGTTCCTCATGCTCACCACAGACTTCGGCCTCGACCGGATCCTCTTCGAGGTGATCTCCGCCTTCGCGACGGTCGGCCTCTCCACGGGCATCACGGCCGGCATCCCGTCCGCGGGCCAGGTGGTCCTGATCCTCGTGATGTTCGCCGGACGCCTCGGCCCGGTCACTCTCGCCACGGCGCTGGCGCTGCGCTCCAAACCCCTCTACTACGAATACCCGAAGGAAAGGCCCCTCATTGGCTAGGCACCACATCTTCTCCTCCAAGCCCGGCACCGCGACCACCGTCGCGGATTCCGTCGCCGTCATCGGCCTCGGCCGGTTCGGAGGTGCCTTGGCCCTCGAACTCGAGAACGCCGGGACCGAAGTCCTCGGGATCGACGACGACGAGGATGTCGTCCAGTCCTACAACGGCTTGCTCACGCACGTGGTGCGAGCCGACACCACGAAGGAGGAGGCCCTGCGCCAGCTGTCGCTGCCGGACTTCGACCGCGTCGTCGTGGGCATCGGCAGCGACCTGGAAGCGAGCATCCTGACGACGTCGATCCTCCTACGCTTCGATCGGCCCACCATCTGGGCGAAGGCCGTCAGCGAGCCGCACGCCCAGATCCTCTCCCAGCTCGGTGTGGAGCGCGTGATCCGTCCCGAGCACGACATGGGCAAGCGCGTCGCCCACCTCGTCCGTGGCACCATGCTCGACTACGTCGAATTCGAGGACAACTTCGCCATGGTCAAGACCCGGCCGCCACGGGAGTACTGGGACCGCGAGCTCGGCACGACTGGCCTGCGCGCCAAACACGGCGTCACGGTTGTCGCCGTCAAGCGCAAGGGCGGCGAATGGGACTACACGACAGCGCAAACCACCCTGTACGACGACGACGAGATCATCGTGGCGGGACCGACCGGCAAGGCCGAGCACTTCAGTTCCCTCGTCTGAGCGGGCAGCGCAAGGCCCCTGCTGCGGCGTCTTTTTTCACGGTCCGCTCCGCCCGCGCGCTACGCTGGAGGTCTTGGTGAGCCGGGAAGTCTGGTCGGCGCTCATACGAGCGAGCCCGATCCCAGGAACCCATGACCTCCAGTCACGCACCGTCCAGTCCGCCCGGACCACCCCGCGGCGCCACCGTCTTCAGCCGCAGCAGCTACCCGGAACACCTGCGCATCTCCGGCATCCTGCGCAAGGAGACCGTCGGTGGAGGCCTGCTCCTCCTCGCCACCGTCCTGGCGCTCGTCCTCGCGAACACCGCCGCGGCGGACACCTACTTCGCGGTCCGTGACTTCAGGTTCGGCTACGAGCCCTGGCACCTCGAGCTGAGTATCGGGGCCTGGGCCGCGGACGGCCTGCTCGCCATCTTCTTCTTCCTCGCGGGCCTGGAGCTGAAGCGCGAGTTCGTCGCCGGTGACCTGCGCAAGTTCGACCGCGCGGTCGTGCCCGTCGCAGCGGCGATCGGCGGAGTCGTCGTTCCCGCACTGGTATATGTCGCGATCACGCTGAGTGCCGGCCCCGAGGCATTGCGCGGCTGGGCGATCCCGACCGCGACCGACATCGCCTTCGCGGTGGCCGTCCTCGCCGTCGTCGGCTCGTCACTCCCCAGCGCACTGCGCATCTTCCTGCTGACGCTCGCCGTGGTGGACGACCTCCTGGCGATCAGCATCATCGCGTTCTTCTACTCGGAGGACATCTCCGTCCCGCCACTGCTGATCGCGATCGTCCCGCTGGTGGTCTACGCCTTCCTCGCGCAGCGCTTCCCGACCTTCTTCCAGCGCCGGGCCTGGGCCCCCTGGCTGATCCTGCTCCCGCTAGGGTTCGTGGTGTGGGCCCTGGTCCACGAATCCGGGGTGCACGCCACCGTCGCCGGTGTCCTGCTCGGGTTCGCCATCCCCGTCCTCCCGCATGGCGTGAAGGCGTCCGACCTCGACGACCCGGCGCAGCCCGTCGACACCGAGCCGGCCGACGGGCCGGCCAAGGCGCACGACGTACAGCCCGACGGCCTGGCCGACACCCTCGAGCACCGCATCCGCCCGCTGTCCGCGGGCTTCGCCGTCCCCGTCTTCGCCTTCTTCTCCGCCGGAGTAGCCATCGGTGGCCTGGAGGGACTCGTGAGCGCCATCACCGATCCCATCGCCGTAGGCATCATGGTGGCCCTCGTCATCGGCAAGCCCGTGGGCATCCTGCTGGCCACCCTCGCCGTCACGAAGACCACCAAGGCGAGCCTGGACCCCGACCTCACCTGGGTGGACATCGTCGGCGTCGCCCTGCTGGCGGGCGTCGGCTTCACGGTGTCGCTGCTCATCAGCGAACTCGGCTTCGGTCAGGGGACGCCCGAGGACGACCACGCGAAGGTCGCCATCCTCGCCGGATCCCTGATCGCCGCGCTGGCCGCAGCCGTGGTGCTGCGCCGGCGGAACAAGCGGTACCGCGAGATCGAGGAACAGGAGAAGATCGACGCGGACAACGACGGCGTCCCCGACGTCTTCGAGCAGCGCTAGGTCAGGCGTTCACACGCCGCCAGAGCCAGGACAGGGTCAGTGCGCCAGCACTGCGACGGAAACCGCTCCGCCCGGAGACGACCTCGAGGGCGGCCCAGACGGCCAGGCACACGGCGCTGGCCCGGCGCAGGCGCTCGCGGTTGTCCTCGTCGAGGGCCAGGAAGGAGGCCGCGCCGAGCACCGCCCACCCCAGGATCGGGGCGTTCGGCTTCTGGGCGACCGTCTGGCGGCCGAGGCTGTCGGTGAAGAAACCCATCACGCACCCTTCTTCCTGGACGAGCCGGACTCCTTCGCGGACCCGGCCTTCTTCTCGCGGTTCTTCTCGACGCTGCGCCGCAGGGCCTCCATGAGGTCCAGCACGGTGGCGTCGTCGTCCTCGTCCTTGGCGCCACCGAATGTCTCCTCGGTGTCGAGGGTGTCGCCCTTCTCGATCTTCGCGTCGATCAGGGTGCGCAGCTGCACCTGGTACTCGTCGGTGAAGTTCTCCGGATCGAAGTCGGTGGAGAAGGAGTCCACGAGGGCGGCCGACATCTCCTTCTCCTTGGCCGAGATCCGCACCTTCTCCTCGAGGGCCGGGAAGGACGCCTCACGCACCTCGTCGTCCCAGAGGAGCGTCTGGAGCATGAGGACGTCACCCCGGACGCGCAGGGCGGCGAGGCGGCTCTTCTGGCGGAGGGAGAACTGCACGATCGCCGTGCGGTCCGTCTCCTCGAGCGTGCGTCGCAGCAGGACATAGGCCTTGGTCGAGGTGCTGTCGGGCTCCAGGAAGTATGCGCGGTCGAGCATGATGGGGTCGATCTGGTCGCTCGGGACGAACTCGACCACCTCGATCTCCCGGCTCCTCTCGACCGGCAGGGCGGAGAGGTCCTCGTCCGTCAGAACCACCGTGTGCTCGCCGTCGTCGAACGCCTTGTCGATGTGCTTGAAGTCGACCACCTCCCCGCACACCTCGCAGCGCCGCTGGTAGCGGATGCGGCCGCCGTCCTTGTCGTGCACCTGGTGCAGGGAGATGTCGTGGTCCTCCGTGGCGCTGTAGACCTTGACCGGCACGTTGACCAGGCCGAACGCGACGGCACCCTTCCAGATGGCTCTCATGGCACAAGTGAACACCAAGCAGGCTTACCGGGCCAGAGGATGCCCTCCGCCCACCCCTAGACTTGGGGTGTGACTTCCGAGACCGTAGAGCCCATCGTCAGCAAGACCACCAGCGACGACGGCGGGACCGTGCTGCGCCTGGAGTTCCAGTTCGCGTTCCCGCCGACCGTGCTGTGGAAGCACCTCACCGAGGTCGACAAGCTGAAGTACTGGTTCCCGTGCGAGATGGAGTTCGAGCCGCGCAAGGACGAGGAGATCCTGTTCCGCTTCGCCGACCAGAAGCCCCTGCGCGGGACGGTACTGGAGGCCGAGAGGCCGTCGGTGCTCGCCTACACCTGGGAACGGGACACCCTCCGCTGGGAGCTCGCGCGGACCGCGGAGAACGGCACGCAGCTGGTGCTGTTCCTGACCCCCGGCAGCCCCCGCCATTCGGCCACCATGGCGGCCGGGTGGCACCTCACCATCGCGGGCCTCGACGACTTCCTGAACAAGCGCAGCCTCGGGCAGGATCCCGCGGTCTGGGACACCTACGTGGCCCGGTACCGTCAACAGTTCGGGGACTGAGCCTCCGCGGGGAACCTCCGGGGGCTCCCCGGGGCCGGACCGCCGATTGGGACTGGAATACCGCGGGCATCCGGTCAAGACTGGGGGAATGGCCCCTCCCCGCTCCGCAGGGCAGCAGACCGTCACCGTCGACGGGCGCACGCTGCGCCTCTCCAGCCTGGACAAGGTGCTGTATCCCGCCATCGGCACCACCAAGGCCGACGTCCTCGCCTACTACGCGGCCGTGGCGCCCCACCTGATCCGCCATGCAGCGCACCGCCCGGTGACGCGCAAGCGCTGGGTGCACGGGGTCGGCACGCCCGAGGACCCGGGCCAGGTGTTCTTCCAGAAGAACATCGACGAGAACGCCCCTGCCTGGGTCCCGCGGAACGCGATCAAGCACAAGGACCACACCAACGTCTATCCGATGGTCGACGACCTGGCCACGCTCACCTGGCTGGGGCAGATCTCGGCACTCGAGCTCCACGTGCCCCAGTGGCGCTTCGCGGCGGACGGCACCCCGGCGAACCCCGACCGCCTCGTCCTCGACCTCGACCCCGGCGACGGCGCGGGGCTGGCGGACTGCGCCGCCGTGGCCCAACTCGCCCGGCCCATCCTGCAGGGCATGGGGCTCGAGCCGTTCCCCGTCACCAGCGGCTCCAAGGGGATCCATCTCTACTGCGCCCTCGACGGCCGGCAGACCTCCGGGCAGGTGTCCGCCGTCGCCCACGAACTCGCGCGCGCCCTCGAGGCCGACCACCCGGACCTCGCGGTCAGCGACATGAAAAAGGCCCTCCGCCCCGGCAAGGTGCTCGTGGACTGGAGCCAGAACAACTCGAACAAGACGACGGTGAGCCCCTACTCGCTGCGCGGGCGGTTCGAGCCGACCGTCGCCGCCCCGCGCACCTGGGAGGAGATCGGCTCCGCGGGGCTCCGCCATCTCGACTACCGCGACGTCCTGCAGCGGGTCGAGGCACTGGGGGATGTCCTGGCTCCCGCGACGCACCCTCCCTCGTCGGCGGAGGACGGCGGAGCTGCCGCCTCGGACCGGCTCTCGACGTACCGGTCGATGCGCGATGCGTCGAAGACACCCGAACCGATCCCCGACGCCGTGGGGTCGGCGGGCGGCAACAGCTTCGTGATCCAGGAGCACCACGCGCGGCGGCTGCACTACGACTTCCGGCTGGAACGCGAGGGTGTACTCGTCTCCTGGGCCGTCCCCAAGGGCCCTCCCCTGACGCCGGACAGGAATCACCTGGCCGTGCAGACCGAGGACCACCCCCTCGACTACGGCTCCTTCGAAGGAACTATTCCCAAGGGGGAATACGGTGCGGGAGACGTGACCATCTGGGATGCGGGGACCTACGAGCTGGAGAAGTGGAGGGACGGCAAGGAAGTCATCTGCACGCTCCACGGGAGGCCGGACGGCGGCCTCGCGCGGGGTGGCGCCGCGATCCGCCGCTACGCGCTCATCAACACGGGCGGCGCGCCGGGTGCCAGGAGCAACTGGCTGATCCACCTGATGAAGGAGCAGCCGGTCACGGTGCAGCAGGACCCGGGCACGGCCGCGGAGCAGGACCCGGGTACCTCTACGGACGCCGGCATGGGTGCCACCCCTGCCGTGCCCGGGGATGCCACCTCCGTGCGGCCCATGCTGGCGACCCTCGGCTCCGAGCAGGCCATCCCCGATCCGGAGGACTGGGCGTACGAGATGAAGTGGGACGGTGTGCGCTGCATCGCGGTCGTCCGGGACGGCGGGGTCCGCCTGATCAGCCGCAACGGGGTGGACACCACGCCCATCTACCCGGAGCTCGGGGACCTGGGCGGGCTCCTCAGCGCGGACAGTGCGGTGCTCGACGGCGAGATCGTCGCGTTGAACGCCAGGGGCCGCCCCGACTTCGGGCTCCTGCAGACGCGCATGAAGCTGACCTATCGTGCCGAGATCGAGGCCGCGCAGGCCATCACGCCGGTGCGCCTCATGCTCTTCGACCTCCTGGAGCTCGACGGCAACGACCTCACGGGCCTCGAGTACCGCCAGCGCCGGGAACTGCTCGGGAAAGCCGTCGACGACGCCGAGGACGGACACGTGCAGGTCCCGCCGGTACTCGACGCCACACTCCGGGAGGCGGTCGAGGCGAGCCGGCAGCTCGGACTGGAGGGCATCATGGCCAAGCGCCTCACGAGCGACTACCAGCCCGGCGCGCGCTCGGCGTCGTGGGTGAAGATCAAGCACCTGCAGACGCAGGAGGTCGTCGTCGTCGGCTGGCGCCCCGGGCGGGGCAACCGCGCGGCGAAGGTGGGGTCCCTGCTCGTCGCCGTGCCCGACGGTGTGGACCTCCGCTACGTGGGCCGTGTGGGATCAGGGCTGACGGACCGCGATCTCGCGGAGGTGGGCGCCCGCCTGAAGAAGCTGGCCCGCAAGACCGCCCCGCTCGGCGACGTCCCGGGCGCCGACGCATCCGACGCCCACTGGGTCCGGCCGGCCCTGGTGGGCGAGGTCCAGTACAGCGAGCAGACCGGCTCCGGGCGGCTCCGGCATCCCGTCTGGCGCGGCTGGCGTCCCGACAAGTCACCGTCCGACGTCGTCGTCGAACTCTGAACGGACCCGAATCCACAGCGCATCACCCAAGGAGGCAGATATGAGCACTCTCGATGTCCGGGGACTGGACGCCTGGTGGCGGGCGGCCAACTACATCTCGGTGGGCCAGATCTACCTGCGGGACAACGCCCTGCTGACCCGTCCGCTGGCCGCGGAGGACGTCAAGGCCCGGCTGCTCGGACACTGGGGCACCACGCCCGGGCTCAACTTCGTCTACACGCACCTGAACCGCGTGGTCTCGGAGCGACGGCAGGAGATGCTCTTCGTCACGGGTCCCGGCCACGGCGGGCCCGCGAACGTGGCCAACGCCTGGCTCGAGGGGACGTACTCCGAGGTGTACAGCACCATCGGCAGGGACGGGTCGGGGCTCGACGCCCTCTTCAGGCAGTTCAGCTACCCCGGCGGCATCCCGTCCCATGCGGCGCCGGAGACCCCGGGATCCATCCACGAGGGCGGGGAGCTGGGCTACGCGCTGGCCCACGCCTACGGTGCCGTCTTCGACAACCCCGACCTCATCGCCGCCACGGTGGTGGGCGACGGCGAGGCCGAGACCGGCCCGCTCGCCGCGAGCTGGCACTCGACCAGCTTCGTGGACCCGGCGGTCGACGGCGCCGTCCTGCCGATCCTGCACCTGAACGGCTACAAGATCGCCAATCCCACCGTGCTCTCCCGCATGCCCGAGGAGCAGCTGCGGCAGCTCATGTACGGCTACGGCTACGACCCGCGCTTCGTCACGGTGTCCGACCCCTCGGCCACGGAGGCCGCGCACCGGGACTTCGCCGCCGTCCTGGACGCCTGCATCGACGACATCCACGCCATCCAGGCGGCGGCCCGCACCGCACCGGCGCCACCGGAGGCGCCCGCCCCCCGGTGGCCCATGATCGTGCTGCGCTCGCCGAAGGGCTGGACCGGGCCGGCCGTGGTCGACGGCCTGCCCTCGGAGGGCACGTGGCGCGCGCACCAGGTGCCGCTGTCCGGGATCCACGAGAACGAGGAGCACCTGCACCAGCTCGAGGAGTGGATGCGGTCCTACGATCCGGGCTCGCTCTTCACGGACACCGGGGAACTCCGGCCCGCGATCGCCGCGCTCGCCCCGGAGGGCCCCCTCCGCATGAGTGCGACGCCCTACGCCAACGGCGGCTGGCTCCTCCGCGACCTCGTGCTGCCCTCCTACGCCGAGCACGCCGTCGAGGTCCTCCGGCCGGGCGTCGGGAAGGCCAGCCCGATGATGACCGTCGGCGGCTACCTCCGGGACGTCATCGAGCAGAACCCGCACAACTTCCGCCTGTTCGGGCCCGACGAGACCGCGTCGAACCGGCTGTCGACCGTGTACGAGGTGACGGACAAGGCGTGGCAGCCGCGCATCGAGGACGTCGACGAGCACCTCGCCCGCTCCGGCCGCGTGATGGAGGTGCTCAGCGAGCACCTGTGCCAGGGCTGGCTGGAGGGCTACCTCCTCACCGGCCGGCACGGCGTGTTCAACTGCTACGAGGCGTTCGTGCACATCGTCGACTCGATGTTCAACCAGTTCGCGAAGTGGCTCAAGGTGCACCGCGCGCTGTCCTGGCGCCAGCCCATCGCCTCCTTCAACTACATGCTCTCCAGCCACGTCTGGCAGCAGGACCACAACGGGTTCTCCCACCAGGACCCGGGCTTCATCGACCACGTGGTCAACAAGAAGGCGGACATCATCCGGGTCTACCTGCCGCCGGACGCGAACACGATGCTCGCGGTCACCGAGCACTGCCTGCGGACCCGCGACACCATCAACGTGATCGTCACCGGCAAGCAGCCCGCGCCCACCTGGTTCGGACCGGAGGACGCGCACCTGCACGTGAAGCGGGGCATCGGCATCCTGGACTTCGCGGGATCCGAGGAGCCGGGCGTGGAGCCCGACGTCGTCCTCGGCTGTGCCGGTGACGTGCCGACCCTCGAGGTCGTGGCCGCGGCCGGGCTGCTCAAGGCGGCGATCCCGGGGCTCAGGATCCGCGTGGTCAACGTCGTGGACCTCATGCGCCTGCAGGACAGTTCGGAGCACCCCCACGGATTGTCCGCACGCGACTTCGACACGCTGTTCACGACCGGGAAGCCCGTGGTCTTCGCGTATCACGGCTACCCCTGGCTCATCCACCGCCTGACCTACCGGCGGACCAACCACGCGAACCTGCACGTACGCGGGTATAAAGAAGAGGGCACCACGACGACGCCGTTCGACATGGCGATGCTCAACCAGATCGACCGGTTCCAACTGGCCATGGACGTGATCGACCGCGTGCCGACCCTCGGTGCCACCCAGGCCCGCTTCCGGCAGGATCTCCAGGACCAGCGGCAGCGCGCCTGGCAGTACACGCGTGACGCCGGGAAGGACCTCGAGACCATCACCGGCTGGACGCTCGACGAATCTTCGCCGGACGACGCGAAGTAAAACCCGTCGTCCACGACCAGAAGGAGAACTCCGCATGACCGAGTCCCGCATTACCGCGACCCGCACCATCGACGCACCCGCCGGTGCGATCTTCGACCTGCTGTCCAACCCCGCGCACCACGCCGCCCTCGACGGCTCGGGCATGGTGCAGTCGGACAGCAAGTCGGACCGCATCACGGGCGTCGGGCAGACGTTCACCATGAACCAGAAGTGGGACAAGATGGGCGGTGACTACCAGACCGACAACCACGTGGTGGGCTACGACCCGAACAAGCTGCTGGCCTGGAAGACGGCGCCCGCCGGTGAAGTGCCTCCGGGGTGGGAGTGGGTGTGGGAACTGCAGCCCGCGGGCCCGGACTCCACCGAGGTCTCCGTGACCTACGACTGGTCGGCGGTCACGGACAAGGCCATCCTCAAGCAGCTCAGTTTCCCCGAGGTCTCGCAGGAGGCCCTGGACTCGACGCTGGCGAACCTCGCGGCGCAGGTGTCCGAGGCCTGATCCCCGGAGCCGCAGGGCCGCGTACGGGGCGGCCGGTCCCGAGGGCCGGCCGCCCCGTACGTCCCGGCCCGGTACGGCTAGTCCAGCAGGGCGACGTCCGAGACGAGTTCGATGTGGCGCTGCATGGCGTCCGCCGCCGCGACCGGGTCCTGCGCCCGGACGGCCTCGGTGATGCTCCGGTGCGATGCCAGGGACTGCTCCGGCCGGCCGGGCTGGGTCAGGGATTCGAGGCGGGTCTCGAGCACCATCTCGCCGATGAAGGCCATGAGCTGTGCCAGCACCGGGGAGTGCGCGGCCGCCGTGACGGCCTGGTGGAAGAGCTCGTCGCCGCGCGCCCCGCGCCCGCCGTCGTCGATCTCCGCGCGCATCTCCTCGAGGGCCCGGTCGATCGCCGCGAGGTCCTCGTCCGTCCGGCGCTCCGCCGCGAGGGCGGCGAGCCTGACCTCGAGCGTGCTGCGGGCCTCGACGATATCGGGGAGGCGGCTCCGATGCTCGCGCAGGCCCTTGATGACGCTGGCCACGCTGGCGCGGTGACGCAGCACAGCTCCGGTCCCGTGCTGCACGTCGATCACGCCGAGGACCTCGAGTGCCACGAGTGCCTGGGCCAGCGTCGCCCGGGAGACGCCGAGCCGTTCGGCGAGATCACGTTCGGCGGGCAGGAGATCGCCGGGGCGGAGCTTCGCGGACTCGATGTAGCCGAGGAGTTGCTCGACGAGCTGTTCGTAGAGCCGCGGGCGCGCAAGGCGGCCGAGCGGTGGTGGGCTGGCGTCGTCGGTCATCCTGGGCTCCCCCGTGTCGTGGTGGGGCTCATGCTATCGCTCGTCGATTGACAGGGACACCCACTCTCCTACAGGCTAGGCCAGTGAGCCTGTAACACACGTCACAGCTCAGCCCCCTGTCCATCGCCCGCTGGAGGATAACGATGTCCGCTCCACTCCTATCGATCATCATCCTCGCGGCGATGTTCCTGATAGCCACCCTGCTGCCCATCAACATGGGGGCGCTCGCCTTCGTCGGCGCCTTCCTGCTGGGAGCCGTCGTCCTCGGCATGGACACCGACGACATCATCGCCGAATTCCCCGGCGGATTGTTCCTCACCCTGGTCGGGGTGACCTATCTCTTCGCCATCGCCCAGAACAACGGGACGATCGACCTGCTCGTGCAGGGTGCCGTGAAGCTCGTGCGCAACCGGGTGGCACTGATCCCCTGGGTGATGTTCCTGATCACCGCGGTCATCACCGCCGTCGGCGCTCTCGGCCCCGCCGCCGTCGCCATCATGGCCCCCGTGGCGCTCGGCTTCGCGGCCCGCCACAAGATCTCCCCGCTGCTCATGGGCATGATGGTGGTCCACGGCGCGCAGGCCGGCGGATTCTCACCGATCGCGGTCTACGGCGTGATCGTCAACGACATCGTGGGGGAGTCCGGGTTCGAGTACAGCCCGCTCGCTGTCTTCCTGGCGAGCTTCATCTTCAACCTGCTCATCGCGATCGTGCTGTTCGTGGTCCTCGGCGGCCGCACCCTCATGTCCTCGCGCGTCTCCCACTTCGTGGAGGAGGCCGCCGAGGCACGCCTGAACGTGAGCCCCGGGGTCCGCCGGGCCGACGTCGCCTACAAGGGGACCGGCAGCGGCACCTACGGTCCGCGCGACCCGGCGGGCGACGGCGTCGTCGCCACCAGGACCCGCGAGGACCGCGTGTCCCAGGGCGCCACCATCCTCGGCCTGATCGCCCTCGCGGTCGTCGCCCTCGGGTTCAGCGTCGACGTCGGCTTCGTCGCCATCACGGTCGCCGTCGTCCTCGCCCTGATCTCCCCCAAGGCGCAGAGCGGAGCCGTCAACAAGATCGCCTGGTCCACCGTCCTGCTCATCTGCGGCATGCTCACGTTCGTGGGCGTCCTCGAGGCCGCCGGCACCATCGACTACGTGTCCGACGGCGTCGCCAGCCTCGGCATGCCGCTCCTCGCAGCGCTGCTGATCTGCTACATCGGTGCCGTGGTGTCGGCGTTCGCGTCCTCGACGGCCATCCTCGCGGCGCTGATCCCCCTGGCCATCCCGTTCCTGGAGACCGGGGCCGTGGGCGCCGTCGGCGTGGTCTGCGCGCTCGCCGTGTCCTCCACGATCGTGGACGTCTCGCCGTTCTCCACCAACGGCGCTCTCGTCCTCGCGAACGCCCCGGAGGGAACGGACAAGGACCGCTTCTACAAGCAGATCCTCGGCTACGGCGCGATCGTCGTCGTCGCCGGTCCGCTCATCGCCTGGCTCGTCCTCGTGGTCCCCGGCTGGCTCTGAGCCGGCCCACCCGACCACCCCGCCCGACAGCACGACCACCGGAGGAACCATGACCGCCGAGACCACCGCACCGCACCCGACCGCCGGCGGGGAGCGCGGCGGACCGCTCGCCGGCCGCCTCGTCGTCGACCTCAGCAGGGCCCTCGCCGGACCGCACGCCGGGATGATGCTGGGCGACCTCGGCGCGCGCGTCATCAAGGTGGAGACTCCGGGCACCGGGGACGACACCCGCGGGTGGGGTCCGCCCTTCGTCGGCCCGGAGGAGGACCGCCAGTCCACCTACTTCCTGTCCTGCAACAGGAACAAGGAATCGATCGCCCTCGACCTCAAGAGCGAGGACGGACGGGCGGTCCTCACCGAACTGCTCCGCCGCGCGGACGTCGTCGTCGAGAACTTCAGGCCGGGGGTCCTGGACCGGCTCGGCTTCTCCACGGACGCGATGCTGGAGCTGAACCCCGGGCTGGTCATCCTCTCCATCACCGGGTTCGGGCATGACGGCCCCGAGGCGAAGCGCAGCGGCTACGACCAGATCGTGCAGGGCGAGGCGGGCCTCATGTCCGTCACCGGGCCGGACCCCGACAACCCGCAGCGCGTCGGCGTCCCCATCGCCGACCTCCTGTCCGGGATGTACGGGGCCTACGGGGCGGTCGCCGCGCTGCTGGAGCGGGAACGGACGGGCAAGGGCCAGGTGGTACGCACCTCGCTGCTCGCCGCGATCATCGGCGTCCACGCGTTCCAGGGCACCCGGACCACCGTGGCGGGCGAGGTACCGCAGGCGCAGGGCAACCACCATCCCTCGATCGCGCCCTACGGACTGTTCAACTGCCGGGGCGGCAAGGTGCAGATCAGTGTGGGCAGCGAGAAGCTGTGGGCCGCCTTCGCCGCGGCGTTCGGGCTCGACGCCGACAGGCCCGAGTTCGCCTCGAACGCAGACCGGGTGCGGAACCGGGACCTGCTGATCCGGACCGTCGAGGACGCGTTCTCCGCCTACGAGTCCGAGCCGCTCCTCACGAAGCTCAACGAGGCGGGGATCCCCGCCGGCAAGGTGCGGACGCTCGACGAGGTGTACGCCTGGGACCAGGTGCACTCCCAGGGCCTGCTCCTGGACGTCGACCACCCCGTGCTCGGCACCATCGCACTGCCCGGCCCACCCCTGCGTTTCTTCGACGGCGCCTCCGAGACGACCACCCGCAGCCACAGCGCGCCGCCGCTGCTCGACGGCGACGGCGCGGCGATCCGAGCATGGCTCGCCGCGTCGGGCAGCGACGGCTCGTGAGCGGTGAGGCCCGCGCCCGGCACCTGACCGCACGCGAACTCATCGACGCCGTCCTCGACGCCGGGTCCTTCACCTCATGGGACAGTCCCGTCCCCTCGCCCTACGCCGGTGCGAGTGCAGCGTACGAGGAGGAGCTGCGGCGGGCACGGGAGAAGAGCGGGGCGGACGAGTCGGTGCTGACCGGCGAGGGACTCATCCACGGCCGACGGGTGGCCGTCATCGTCTCGGAGTTCACCTTCCTCGCGGGTTCGATCGGCCGTGCGGCCGCGCACCGGATCACGGCCGCGGTCCGCAGGGCGACGGCGGAGGGGCTGCCCCTCCTGGCCGGTCCGGCATCGGGCGGCACCCGCATGCAGGAAGGCACGCCCGCGTTCCTCTCCATGGTGGACATCACCGGCGCCGTGCGGGCCCACCGGCAGGCCGGGCTGCCCTACCTCGTCTATCTCCGGCACCCCACCACCGGCGGCGTCATGGCGTCCTGGGGATCCCTCGGCCATGTCACGGTCGCCGAACCCGGCGCGCTGCTCGGCTTCCTGGGGCCGCGCGTCTACGAGGCGCTCTACGGGGAAGCCTTCCCGTCCGGTGTCCAGACGGCCGAGAACCTGTTCGACAAGGGACTCATCGACGCCGTCGTCCCGCCCGGCCAGCTGGCGGCGATCGTCGACACGGCACTCTCCGTGCTGCTCGCGGACCCGGCCCGCCTGCCCCCGCCGCCCCCGACCACCGCCGTCACCCCCGGCGACGGCGACGCCTGGACGTCCATCCTCGTCTCGCGCAACCGGCGGCGCCCCGACCTCCGGCGCCTGCTCGCCGCCGGAGCCCGCGACGTCCTGCCGCTCAACGGGACCGGGCAGGGCGAGAAGGACCCCGGGTTGCTGCTCGCCCTGGCCCGGTTCGGGGAGCAACCGTGCATCGTGCTCGGCCACCAGCGGCCGCGGCGCCCCGAGGACGCGGTGATGGGCCCGGCGTCGCTCCGGGAGGCGCGGCGCGGCATGAAGCTCGCCGAGGAACTGGGCCTCCCGCTGCTGACCGTCATCGACACCGCCGGCGCGGACCTGTCCCGGGAGGCCGAGGAGGGCGGACTCGCCGGGGAGATCGCCCGGTCCCTGCACGACCTCATCGGGCTCGCCTCGCCGTCGGTCTCCGTGCTGCTGGGCCAGGGGGCGGGGGGAGGCGCGCTCGCCCTGCTGCCCGCGGACAGCACCATCGCCGCCGAGCACGCCTGGCTCTCGCCGCTCCCGCCCGAGGGGGCCAGTGCGATCGTCCACCGCACGGTGGACAGGGCGCCCGGGATGGCGGAGGCCCAGGGGGTGAAGGTCGCCGCGCTCGTGGACCGGGGCGTCGTGGACCATGTGGTGGACGAGCGGCCGGACGCCGCCGAGGAGGGACGGGCGTTCTGCGAGCGGATGGCCTCGGCCATCGAGTACGAACTGGCACGCGTCAAGCGCCTGCCGGCCGATGACCGGCTGGAGCGCCGGGCCGGGAAGTACCGGGCGGGCACACCCTGACCGGAGCGCGCTCGCCGGGACGGTGAGGTGCGGAGCCTGCGATGTCAGGTGCCGGGGTGCTGCGCCCGGTAGATCTCCATCTGGCGGTGCCGGCGCTGCAGGCTGTCCCGGCGGGACGTGCTCTCGGCATCCGGCGCCTCGGCCGTCAGGTCGATGTGGCGCTCGCCGTAGTGCCACAGCAGCATGTCGTCGAGGAGCCGGTCCGGGCCGGGGGAGTACCGGTGGTCGAGGGCCTTGCGGACCGTGGTGATGGTGTCCGCCTGCAGCAGGTCGACGAGTTCCAGCGTGGTCTTCCGCCCGTGCGCTGCGAGGAGCTCGGCGGCCCACCCCCAGTTGTCGTCCGATTTCCGGTCCACGTGGGGCAGGAGCGTCTGCCAGACGTCGCGGATGCGGTTGGGTGTCAGTGGGGCGCTGCCCTCGCCGTCCTCGTCCCAGAACCCGGTGACGGTCTCGTACCGCTCGTGCAGTTCGGCGAAGGCCGATTCCACGGTTTCCAGCATGGCCGCCGTGCCCGTGAACTGGCGGTCGAAGTAGGGGCTCCAGGCCTTCGGGTTGGACGCCTTGAAGCGGATGTCGTGCTCGATCTCCGACCAGGCGTGCGCCAGGACGGTGCGCACCTGCACCTCGAAGAGATAGCTCCCCGCGGCTCTCGTCTCCGGGTCCACGGCCTGCTGGAAGCCGCGCACCACGTCGTTGTGGATGGTGCGCATGATGAGGTGGCGGCTCGAATAGCCGTACGTGCCGGACTCGATGGACCCGATGTCCTTCTCCCGGTCACCCCGGCAGTCGAACTCCTGGCGTTGCCGCTTGAGGAGGTTTGCGGCGAGGTCCACCTCGTGGGGCAGCGTGGTGATGATGCGGACCCCCACCAGATCCGTCAGGTTCCGCATCGGGTCCGGGAAGACGAGGGCGGGCGGGTCCGCAGGGTCCACGGCCGGCAGCGTGCGGGACGCCTTGTCGCGGAAGGACTCGACGGTCTTGGTGCGTGCCGTGACGAACAGGGGCCTCAAGTCCGCACCCTCGAAGATGGCGGCGATGCTGGACCGCATGGCCTCGGTGACGCGGTCCAGGGCGGGCCGGACCCGGGCGAACTCCCGCGTATGCGCCTCGACGGCAGGGCGCAGCCGCTCGTCGAGATCGTCCCACGCGCCCATGCATCCAGCCTTTCCGAGGAGAGTCTTCATCGTATCCAACCCCGGCGACCGTTACGCTTCCCCTGTGCATCGCGAGAAGACCGTGCGTCCGCCGGGACGCCGCTCCGTCCTGGCCCTGCCGGCCGCCGCCGGGGCTGCCCTCCTCGCCGCCTGCGGGATCCGCCAGGGGACCGGGTCCGGCGCCGCGGCGCCGCAGCGCTACCGCTACGGCGACGATCCGAGCCAGTTCGCGGATCTCTACCTGCCCGGCGGGGAGACCGCGGTGCGCGGCGTCGTGGTGATCATCCACGGCGGCTACTGGCGCTCCACCTACGGCGCGGAGCTCGGCGAACCCCTCGCACGGGACCTCGCCCCGCGCGGCTACGCGTGCTGGAACCTCGAGTACCGGCGGGCGGGCAACGGGGGCGGCTGGCCCGCCACGTTCGACGACGTCGCCGCGGGCATCGACCACCTCGCCGTCGCGGCCGACGACCACGGACTGGACCTGCGCTCGACGACGGCGCTCGGCCACTCCGCGGGCGGCCACCTCGCGGTGTGGGCGGCGGGGCGGTTCGCGCTCCCATCGGGTGCCCCGGGCGCCGGCACGCCGGTGGTGCCGCTCACCGCCGTCGTCAGCCAGGCCGGGGTGCTGGACCTCGCGGAGGCCCGGGCGCTCGGCCTGAGCGGCAACGCCGTGGAGAACCTGCTCGGCGCGCCCGGGGACCCGGAGCGTTATGCGCTCGCCGACCCGATGACCGTGCTCCCCCTCGAGGTCCCCGTGTACGCGGTGCACGGCACCGAGGACACCACGGTGCCGCCCAGCCAGTCGGAGGCGTACGCGGCCGCGGCCACGGCGGCGGGTGCGACGGCGGAACTCGTCCGCGTCCCGGGCGACCACTTCGCCGTCATCACGCCCGGGTCGCCGGCGTGGGAGACGATCCTTGACCGCCTCGAGGAGGCAGCCGGCCTGCCCGCCTCGGGCTGACCGGGGCCGGGTCCCTAGTTCAGGGGGAGCGTCCCTTCGGGCAGGGCCCCGCCGGCGAGCAGCTCGCGCGCCGAGTCCGCCAGCGCGGTCAGGGCGACGCGCTGCGTCCACGGGCCGTAGGAGATCCGGGCGACGCCGAGTTCCTGCAGGCGTGCGGGTGCCAGGCTGCCGGGCACGTTGATCACGCTGAGCCGCTGCGGACCGAAGGCTTCCACGAGAGCGGTCACGGCGTGCTCGTCGAGCAGGCCGGGGACGAACACGTTGGTCGCGCCGACGGCGAGGAACGCCTTGCCGCGCTCGACGGCCTCGGCCAGGACGTCCGCCGGATCGCGGTCGCCCGCCTTCACGAAGGCGTCCGTGCGGGCGTTCAGCACGAAGTCGATGCCCTCGGCCTGCCCGGCCTTCACGGCTGCCTCCATCTGCGCCACGGCGTCGGCGAGCGGGCGCATCTGGTCCTCGATGTTCGCCCCGACGATCCCCACGCCGATCGCCCGGCGCACGGTGTCCCCGGGATTGCCGTAACCGGATTCGAGGTCGGCGGACACGGGGAGCGTGGTGGCCGCGGCGATCCGCCCGACCGCCGCGATCATCTCCTCCAGGGGGATGTTCTCGCCGTCCTCGTACCCGAGCGACGCGGCGATCGAGTGGCTCGCCGTGGCGAGGGCCGTGGTGCCGGGGATGTCGGCGATGGTCCTGGCGCTGATGACGTCCCAGACGTTGACGACCTGCAGGATCTCGGGGGCGGCGTGGAGCCGGGAGAGGGTGGTGGCCCGTGCTGCGAGCCCGGTGGTGGGTGATTCAGTCATGGGGGACCTTCCGGGTACGGGAGGCGATCCAGGCGGCGGCGCCGTCGACCTCCGTGGGGTGGATTCCGTGCCCGCCCTCGCGGACGTTCCGCTGTACTTCGGCGCCGCGGCTCTCCAGGATCGCACCGAGGCGGGTCACGCTGTCGATGGGGGCCATGGCGTCGGACGCCCCGTTGAACAGGGCGACGTGCGTCCCGGTCAGGTCCGCGTCGATGGTGCGCCCGTCGAGGGGGTACATCCCCGAGAAGGCGACCGCGGAGGAGACGGCGTCCGGGTGGAGCAGCACGGCGGCGAGGGCGATGTTCGCCCCGTTCGAGAACCCGACGGCGACGAGCGGGCGGTCGGCGATGCCGTAGTGGTCCCGCGCCCAGCCGAGGAACGCGGCGAGCTCGCCCGCGCGGCGGACGACGTCGTCGACGTCGAACACGCCCTCGCCGAACCGGCGGAACCACCGGTTGAGGCCGTGCTCCTGCACCGGGCCCCGCGGCGCGAGATAGCCCGCCCCGGGCGCCAGGCGGGCGGCGAGCGGCAGGAGGTCCTGTTCGGTGCCGCCGGTGCCGTGCAGGAGCAGCAGGACGGGGGCGTCCGCTGCTCCTGCCTCGAACAGGTGCGGCCACGTCTGCGGGGTGGTCATGAGCCCGCCTTCCTGAAGAAGGCCTGGACGGCGGGGTTGTTCTCCTCCGGCAGGTCGATCGTCGCGACCGCGTGGGAGATGGCCTCGCGGTTCGGCTCGAGCCACGGCGGCAGCTTGAGGGAGCGGCCCAGTTCCAGCAGGGGTTCGTCGATGTCGAAGCCGGGGGTGTCCGTTGCGATCTCCAGCAGGGTTCCGCCGGGTTCGCGGAAATAGATCGAGGTGAAGTACTGGCGATCGAGGATGGCCGTCACCGCGTACCCGCGCTCGGCGAGTTCCTGGCGCCACACCTCCTGGGTCTGCCGGTCGGGAACGCGGAAGGCGATGTGGTGCACCGTCCCCCCGGCCACGAGACCGCGCTCGCCGCGGGAGTCGGTGACGACGTCGACGACGGTACCGGGCTCCCCGGCATGGGTGCTGAGACGGTAGCGGCCGTCCTTCTCGGCGAGGACCGTCATGCCGAGATCACGTGTGAAGGTCTCGAGCGTACGGGCGGGGTCCTGGACCGTGAGGACCGAGGAGTGCTGGCCTCGCACGGCGTACTCGGCCGGGACGGAGGCGGAGTCCCACGGGTCGCGGGGGTCGGAGACGGAGGAGGCCACGAGGTCGATCTGCAGGCCGTCGGGGTCGCGGAGGGACAGGCGCTCCTCCTCGGACGAGGCGCGGGCGATGGTCGACTCGACGCCGATCGCCTTGAAGTGTTCCTGCCACCAGCCGAGGGTGCCCTGCGGCACGGAGAACGCGGTGGTGGTGGACTGCCCGCTGCCCACGCGGCCGCTGCGGATGCCCTGCCAAGGGAAGAAGGTGAGGAGGGAGCCGGGGCGGCCGGCCTCGTCGCCGTAGTAGAGGTGGTACGTCCCCGGATCGTCGAAGTTCACCGTCTTCTTGACCAGGCGCAGTCCCAGGCCCCTGATGTAGAAGTCGATGTTCTTCTGCGGGTCACCCGCGATCGCGGTGACGTGGTGGAGACCTTCGGTTCGTGCGGTCACGCTGTCCTCCTGGGTTCGGACCGGCCTTCCATCCACCGGCTTGTCCATGCAAACACATGTATCGGACTATTTGTTCCGGCCCTCGTGGTCCCCGCCCGGGCCCCCGGTCCCCCTGCCGGGCGTCGTGCGCACTCGGGAGGCTGTGGCATCCTGTGAGCATGGCAGCGAAAGAGCGGTTCCCGGGGTGGGTTCACCGTACCGCCGCCGAGGTGATCGGGTGGACCCTCGTGGTGGTGGGGATCGCCGCCCTCGTCCTGCCCGGCCCCGGGCTCCTGATGCTCGCCGCGGGCCTCGCCGTCCTCTCACGGCACTACCACTGGGCACGGCGGTACCTGAAGCCGCTGAAGGAGAACGCCTTCCATGCCGCAGCCCTCGGGGTGAAGACGATTCCGCGGATCACGGCGAGCTGCATGAGCTCGTTCGTGATCATGACCCTCGGCGTGGTCTGGATCGTGGAACCCACCACGCCCGGCTGGTGGTTCCTCGCGGACAAGTGGTGGCTCTTCGGCGGCACGGGCACGGGGATCAGCCTGATCCTCTCGTCGATGATCGCGCTCGCCCTGATCGTCTACAGCGTGCGGCGCTTCAGGGGCCGGCCGATACCGCCGCGGCCGTCGATCCTCCCCTGGCACTCGAGGTAGGACGACGGGAGAGCCCCGGCCCTCCGCGACCGCGGCTGGTACGTTGAACGGGTGCTCACCGTAATCGGGGAAACCCTCATCGACGAAGTCGTCAGCGACACCGCGTCCATGCGCGCGCACGTGGGAGGCAGTCCCATGAACGTGGCCGTGGGCCTCGCGCGCCTCGGCCATCCCGCCCAGTTCGTCGGCCGGTACGGCGACGACGACTACGGGCGGATGATCCAGCAGCACCTCCGCGACAACGCGGTGCCCTTCCCCGTCCGGCCGGACGCCGCTCCCACGAGCGTCGCGACCGCGCGCCTGGACCCCGCGGGGGGTGCGTCCTACGACTTCCAACTGGTTTGGGACCTCCCGGGACTGGCCCGGCAGAAGGACACACTCCTCGACGGGTCCACCCTGCTGCACACCGGCTCCATCGCGACCATGCTCGCCCCGGGGGCGGACGACGTCCTGGCCCTCGTGACGAGCGCCCATCCCCTGGTCACCGTCACCTACGATCCCAACTGCCGGCCGACCATCATCCGCGACGCGGTGTTCGCCCGGCAGCAGGCCGAGAAGTTCGTGGCGCTCGCCGACGTCGTCAAGGCCTCCGACGAGGACCTCCAGTGGCTCTACCCCGACCGCACGCCCGAGGAGTCGGCGCGTGCCTGGCTGGACGCCGGTCCCGCCGTCGTCGTCGTGACACGCGGCTCGAAGGGCCCGTGGGGCGTCTGCCGTGCGGGCGAGGTGTCCGTCCCCGCCCCGCCCACGTCCGTGGTGGACACCGTCGGCGCCGGGGACTCGTTCATGGCGGCCCTCCTGGGCTCGCTCGTGGATTCCGGGCTCGACGGCGCCCATCACCGCGACGAGCTGCTCCGAATCACCCGTGACCAGCTGACCGGGATGCTGCAGTACGCGGCCCGCGCCGCGGCCATCACGGTGTCCCGCCCGGGAGCGAACCCGCCCACGCGGGACGAGATGGTCCACGCCGCGTGAGGACCCCGACCGACGACCAGAGGAGCACGCGATGACCCGCGATCCGTACGCAGACCTTCCGCAGGTCCCCGAGTTCGAACTCACCAGCGAGACCGTCACTGACCGCGCCCCCCTCGACGCCGCGCAGGCATCCGGGATGATGGGGGCGGGCGGCAAGGACGAGTCGCCGCAGCTCGCCTGGAGCGGCTTCCCCGAGGGCACCCGGAGCTTCGCGGTCACGGTCTACGACCCGGACGCGCCGACCGCGAGCGGCTTCTGGCACTGGGCGGTCGCGAACCTGCCCGTGAGCACCACGTGGCTGCCCTCCGGCGCGGGAACGGAGGGTTCCGGCCTGCTGCCGGAGGGTGCCGTGCAGCTGCGGAACGACGGCGGGTTCCCCGGTTTCGTGGGCGCCGCGCCCCCCGAGGGGCATGGGCCGCACCACTACCACGTGGTGGTCCACGCCGTGGATGTCGAGTCGCTGGACATCTCCGCCGACGCCAGCCCCGCCTACCTCGGTTTCAACCTGTTCTCCCACACCCTCGGCCGCGCCCGCCTGACCGGCACGTACGAGCAGTAGCGGCCCCGCCGCCGAGCCCCTGCAGGTGACTGTCCGGCGCCGGTAGGGTGGAGGTCCCGAACCTGAAGGAGTGGACGATGCGCCTCGTGGCGAGCGACATGGACGGCACCGTCGTCGGGCATGACGGCAGGATGAGCGAGCGCACCATCCGTGCGTTCCGTGCCTGCGTGGAGGCCGGGGTGGACGTCGTCTTCGTCACGGGCCGTCCGCCACGCTGGCTCCAGCCCCTCCGTGACCAGCTCGGGCATACGGGGACGGTCATCTGCTCCAACGGCGCCCTGACGTACGACCTCGAGTCGGAGCGCGTGCTCGACGCGAAGCTCCTCGCACCCGAGAACATCTATGCCGCCCGCGACATCATCCGGAAGCTCTTCCCGGCGGCGACCTTCGCGGCCGAGACCGTGTCGGGATTCAAGGTGGAGTCGGGTTTCGCCGACCCCTCCACGGCCGAACTGCTCGGTGGCCTCACGGCCCAGGCCTTCGAGGAGTCCCTGCCCGGCGAGGACATCGTGAAGTTCCTCGCACGGGAGAGGGCCGTCTCGCCCGACCACTTCCTGGCCGTCGTCCGGCCCGCCGTCGCACACCTGGTCTCCACGACCCACTCCGCACCCACGATGGCCCTGCTCGAGATGGCCCTGCCGGAGATCAACAAGTCCGTCACCCTCGCGCAGTACGCGGCGGCACGCGGGATCGACGCCGCCGACGTCGTCGCCTTCGGGGACATGCCCAACGACGTCCAGATGCTCGACTGGGCGGGCCACGGGTACGCGATGGCCTCCGGGCACCCCGACGCGCTCGCCGCCGCGAACCTCGTGGCCCCCGCGTTCGACGAGGACGGCGTGGCGCAGATCCTGGAGCAACGGCTTGCGGCGCTCCGCACGGCCTGACACGGGCCGCTATCCCTATCTCGACAACGCGGCGGGATCCCCTCCCCGGCCGCGGCCGATCGCGCTGTCCCACCGGGGCTTCGCCCCCGACGGCGGGGAGAACACGCTGGACGCCTTCGAACGCGCCGTCGCCCTGGGCTTCCGGTACCTCGAGATCGACGTCCATGCCTCGAGCGACGGCGTCGTCATGGTCTTCCACGACGACGTCCTCGACCGCGTCACCGGGGACCGCGGCCCGGTCGCGGCGCGGACCGCGCAGGAACTGGGCCGGCTGTCGGTCGGTGGGGGCGGGGGGATCCCGACGCTCGAGGCCGTCCTGCTGCGCTGGCCGGAGGTGCGCCTCAACGTCGACGTGAAGAGCGACACCTGCGTGCGGCCCTTCGCGGACCTCATCAACCGCCACGCCGCCCACGACCGCGTGCTCGTCGCGTCCTTCTCCGACCGGCGGAGGCGGGCGGTCCTGCGCCTGCTCGACCGGCCGACGGCGTCGTCGGCGGGGATGGCGGTCAACGCGCTCCTGAGGATCGCCGCGCCGCTGGGCCTGGCCGGACCGGTCGCCCGGGCGGCCCGGGTCCACGCGCTGCAGCTCCCCGAGACGTACCGCGGCGTGCGGGTCGTGACGCGGGGCTTCGTCCGGCGCTGCGAGGACGCGGGTCTGCAGGTGCACGTCTGGACGGTCAACGAGCGAGCCGGGATGGACCGGTTGCTGGACCTCGGCGTCCACGGGATCGTGTCCGATGCCGCGGACGTCCTCGCCGAGTGCATGGGCGAGAGGGCCGTCTGGCCGCAGGGGCGCCCGCCGGACTGAGCCGGTCGGCGTCGAATGCCGCGGGACCCGTGCGTCGGCGCGGGTGCGCAGCTGTGGTGGGTGGCGCGGCTCGGCACCCGCCGTACGTGCGCATCGAAGGCGGCTGTGCCCGGTGCACGGCTAGAGCTCGAGGACCGGGTCCGTCAGCGTCTTCAGGTAGTGCAGTGCGGCGGGGGCGTACGCGCGCATGGCGTCGTCGTCGGCATGGACCAGCAGGCGCAGCCAGGAGCCGTACCGGTGGATGCCCGCCAGCGTCAGGGCGGGTCCGACGGCGGCCCGCAGCTCCGGCAACGCCGCGTGGTCGGTCCAGCGTTCGAGGTAGGCCGTGACGACGGACCGGATCCGCGGGTCCTCCGGAGTGGTGTTCCACTGCTCCCGCATCTGCGTGATGGGCACGAGCAGGGCGCTGAACGGGTGTGCCCAGTAGGCGTCCGCGAAGTCGAAGAACCGCAGCGGCTCGACGTTCGTGCCGGGCAGGAAGCAGTTCCGCGCGTGCAGGTCGTTGTGGTCGAGGGACAGCGGCACCGGGACGGCGCGCAGCGCGTCGACGGCGCGGTGGACGGCCGGCAGGCGGCGCACGACGTCGTCGGCCTCCTCCGCGGACAGGTACATGGGGTGTTCGGCCGGCAGCCCCGTGTGCAGGAGCAGCTGGTTCTCGACGAAGTTCGCCGCCACCTCGGGATTCATGGTGACGAGGCCTGCCTCGGCGAGCCGTTCGCCGTGCGGGGCGGCGATCCGCTGCAGGTCCGCGAAGTCGGTGGTGATGCGGACCCATGCCGCGGCGTCGTCCGATCCGAGGCTGTCGAGCGTCGCGCCGTGGTCCGCCGTCAGCATCCATCCGCGGGAGGGTTCGATCGCGAGCGGGGCCATGACGTGGTCCGGCGCCAGTTCGCCGAGCAGGGACAGGATCGAGGCCTCCGCGAGCTGGCCCAGGTTGTTCTCCTTGAACCAGAGCGTGCCGTGGTCCGTGGGGACCGTGAGCTGCGTCGACCAGAAGCGCAGGCGCGGCTGGTCGGTGGGACCCGTGCGGGTCACGCCGAACGATTCCAGCACCAGGTCGATCCACTGTTCGGCCTGCTGCCGCCATGCGGGGGAGGCCCACACCTCGCGCGGAGTGTTCATCGGGTGCAGGAGGCGGTGGAGGGGTGCATGGATCCCATCTTCGCACCGGTCACGGGTCAGCCCAGCTTCGAGGGCCGTGTTCCGTGGTCGCTCGATTCGAGCTCTTCCGGCCCGGCGACGTGCTCGCTCCCGCGCGCCCGCGCGATCGCCGTCATGCCGTGGAAGATGATGAGCGCGGCGGCTGTACCGAGGGCGATCCCCGCGAAGGTCAGGTCACCGATCACCCAGGTGAAGTCCGCGATGCCGATGACCAGGGCCACCCCGGCCGTCGACAGGTTGATGGGGTTGGAGAAGTTGACCTGGTTCTGGACCCAGATACGGACGCCGAGGATGCCGATCATGCCGTAGAGGACCACGCCGGCTCCGCCGAGTACCCCGGCGGGGACGGTCGCGATGAGCGCGCCGAACTTCGGGAACAGGCTCAGGAGGATCGCGACGATGCCGGCCACCCAGTACGCGGCCGTCGAGTAGACGCGGGACGCCGCCATCACGCCGATGTTCTCGGCGTAGGTCGTGGTTCCCGACCCGCCAGCGGACCCGGCGACCATGGTCGCGAGGCCGTCCGCCATGAGGGCCCGTCCGGTGTACGGGTCGAGGTCCCGCCCCGTCATCGCGGCCACCGACTTCACGTGGCCGATGTTCTCGGCGACCAGCACGAGGACCACGGGGATGAAGAGCCCGACGACGGAGAGGTGGAACTCCGGGGCGGCGAACTCCGGGAGGCCGATCCACGCGGCGCTGCCGATCGCGGCGAAGTCCACCTCGCCGCGGACCATCGCGACGGCGTACCCGGCGAGCACGCCGACGAGGATCGACAGGCGCCCGAGGATGCCCTTGAACAGCACCGTGACGAGCAGGATCGAGATCACCGTGACCAGTGCGGTCAGGGGCGCCTGCTCGAAGCTCGCCTTCGCGGTCGGCGCGAGGTTGAGCCCGATCAGCGCCACGATGGCACCCGTGACGACGGGCGGCATGGCCACCTGGATCCACCGGGTACCCGCCGTATGGACGACCAGGCCGATCAGCGCGAGGGCCGCACCGGCCATGATGATGCCGCCGAGCGCGCCCGCTGCCCCGTGCTGGGACTGGGCCGCCGCGATCGGGGCGATGAACGCGAAGCTCGACCCCAGGTAGCTCGGCACCCGCCCGGCGGTGATCACCAGGAACAGGATGGTCCCGATCCCCGAGAAGAGCAGGGTGGTCGACGGCGGGAACCCGGTGATGAGCGGGACGAGGAAGGTCGCGCCGAACATCGCGACGACGTGCTGGGCGCCGATGCCGATGGTCCTGGGCCAGGTCAGGCGTTCCTCCGGAGCGACGAATCCGCCCGGCCGGACGTTCTTCCCGTCACCGTGGAGGGTCCAGCCGATGCCTCGTGCACTCATGGGTATGCCTTCCAAAGCGGGTCGGGGTTCCGGGAAAGTTTACCGGGAGCGTGGGGCCGGGATGTTACGTTGCTTGTTCCGGAGGAAGAGGCACGCATGGGATTCACGGTTCGGGGGCGCATCGTCCTGGTCACGGGTGCCGGCATGGGCATGGGCAGGTTGTACGCCGAACGCGCGGCGAGGGAGGGTGCGGCCGCCGTCGTGCTGTGGGACGTGGACGGCCGCGCCCTCGAGGACGTGGTCGCGGGCCTCGCCTCGAGCGCTGCCTCCGTGCACAGCTATGTGGTCGACGTGGCGTCCGTGGAGTCCGTCCAGGCGGCCGCGGGCGCCGTCCTCGACGAGGTCGGCGTGCCGGACGTCCTGGTGAACAACGCCGGGATCGTGCGCGGGAAGTACTTCTGGGAGCACGACCACCACGCGGACATCGATCTCACGCTGCGCATCAACACCGGCGGGCCCATGCACGTGACGCGCGCGTTCCTGCCCGCGATGATGGAACGCGGCACGCCCGCGCGGATCCTCAACGTCGCCTCCGCCTCCGGCACGCTGGCCGTGCCCCGCATGAGCGTCTACGCGGCCTCGAAGTGGGCGGTCATCGGCTGGAGCGACTCGCTGCGCCTGGAACTGGTCTCCACGGGCCACCCCATCGGCGTCACCACGCTCATCCCGAGCTACATCAGGACCGGCATGTTCGACGGCGCCCGCGGCCCGCTCATGACACCCCTGATGGAGCCGGAGTACGTCGTCGACAAGGCATGGCGCGCCACGCTGGCCGGCCGGGCCCGCGTCCAGCTGCCCTGGACGGTGCAGCTCGCCGGGATCCTCCGCAATATCCTGCCGCAGCCGGTCTGGGACGTCGTGGCGGGCCGGGTCTTCAGGGTGTACAGCTCCATGGACGGATTCACCGGGCGCCCGAGCACCGCCCCCGATCAGGAGGGCGCCCGATGAGCACCGACACGCACGTGACGGACGCCGCGGGACTGCTGGCGGACCGGCGACGATACTTCGACACGGGCGTCACGCGCCCCGCGGCGTGGCGCCGTGGACAGCTGAGCGCCCTGCGCCGGCTGCTCTCCGAGCGGGCGGACGACCTCACGACGGCCCTCGAGGAGGACCTCGGCAAGAGCCGCACGGAGGCGTTCCTCGCCGAGGTCGCCTCCGTGCGAGCCGAGGTCGACTTCGCCCTGAAGCACCTGGACCGATGGATGGTGCCCGAGAAGGTCGGCGTGCCCGCCGGGCTGCTCCCGGCCCGGGCATGGACGCAGGCCCGACCGCTCGGCGTCGTGCTGATCATCGGGCCGTGGAACTACCCGGCCCAGCTCGTGCTGGCGCCCCTCGTCGGGGCGCTCGCCGCAGGCAACGCCGCCGTGCTCAAGCCCAGCGAACTCGCCGGCGCGACGTCCCGCACGCTCGCCCGCCTCGTGCCGGAGTACCTGGACCCGGAGGCCGTCACGGTCGTCGAGGGCGGCGTCGAGGCCAGCACGGCGCTGCTCGGACAGCCGTTCGACCACATCTTCTACACCGGGGGTGAGCGCGTCGGCAGGATCGTCATGAGGGCCGCGGCCGAACACCTGACGCCGGTGACCCTGGAGCTGGGCGGGAAGTCGCCCGCCGTCGTCGTGGGCGGGGACCTCCGCGCCGCGGCCCGAAGGATCGCACTCGGCAAGTTCATGAACGCGGGGCAGACGTGCGTGGCCCCCGACTACATCCTGACGACGCCGGACGCCGCACCGGAACTGGCCGCAGCGCTGGCGGACACCGTCCGGGACTTCTACGGGAGCGACCCGCTGACGTCCCGCGACTACGGGCGGATCATCAATGAGCACCACTTCGACCGCCTCGTGGGCCTGCTGGCGGACGGCACCGTGGTCTCGGGCGGACGGCACGAGCGCGCCGAGCGGTACATCGAGCCGACCATCCTGCGCGACGTCGACCCCTCGTCCGCCCTCATGCAGGAGGAGATCTTCGGGCCGCTGCTGCCGATCCTCGAGGTCGAGGACCTCGACGCCGCGATCCGCTTCATCGGCGCCCGCCCGCACCCGCTCGCCGCCTACCTGTTCAGCGACCGCGACGAGCACCTGCGCGCGTTCAGGGAGCGCGTCCAGGCCGGGGGGATCGCCCACAACGTCTGCACCATCCAGGTCGCGGTCCCCGGCCTGCCGTTCGGTGGCGTCGGCGCGAGCGGGACGGGCAGCTACCACGGGCGGCAGTCCTTCCGGACCTTCAGCCATCTGCAGCCGGTCTTCTCCAAGCCCACCGGGGTGGATACGCTACGGCTCGCGTACCCACCCTTCGGGCCGATCAAGCGGAAACTGCTGAGCCTGCTGCTGTAGCACCAGGGTCAGCTGATCACGCCGTCCACCAGGGCCTTCGCCTCGGCCTGTACCTGTTTCAGGTGCTCCTCGCCCCTGAAGGACTCGGCGTAGATCTTGTAGACGTCCTCGGTGCCCGACGGCCGTGCCGCGAACCACGCGTTCTCGGTGGTCACCTTCAGGCCGCCCACGGACGCGCCGTTGCCGGGGGCCTCCGTCAGGCGGGCCGTGATCTCCTCGCCGGCGAGGCTCGTCGCGGTGACGTCCGACGGCGAGAGCTTGCCGAGCGCCGCCTTCTGCTCGCGCGTGGCCGCGGCGTCGATCCGCGCGTAGACCGGTGCGCCGAAGCGGTCGGTCAGCCCGGCATAGTGCTGGGACGGGGTCCTGCCGGTCACCGCGGTGATCTCCGAGGCGAGCAGGGCCAGCAGGAGGCCGTCCTTGTCGGTGCTCCACGGCGTGCCGTCGAGGCGCAGGAAGGACGCACCGGCGGACTCCTCACCGCCGAAGGCCAGGTCGCCGCTCAGCAGGCCGGGCACGAACCACTTGAAGCCCACGGGGACCTCGTGCAGCACGCGTCCGAGGTCCGCCGCGACGCGGTCGATGATCGACGACGAGACGAGGGTCTTGCCGATCACGGCGTCCGCGCGCCAGTCGGGCCGGTTCGCGTACAGGTACTGGATGGCGACGGCGAGGTAGTGGTTCGGGTTCATGAGGCCGCCGTCGGGTGTGACGATCCCGTGGCGGTCCGCGTCGGCGTCGTTGCCGGTGGCGATGTCGAACTCCGTGGCCCGCGTGATCAGGGAGGCCATCGCGAACGGGGAGGAGCAGTCCATCCGGATCTTCTCGTCCCAGTCCAGCGTCATGAACGCCCACTGCGGGTCCACGGTCGGGTTCACGACCGTCAGGTTCAGGTTGTGGCGCTCCCCGATCGCGCCCCAGTAGTCCACGGAGGCGCCACCCATGGGGTCCGCACCGATGTGCACGTCGGCCGAGCGGATGGCGTCGAGGTTCAGCACGGACGGGAGGTCGTCCACGTAGTGCTGCAGGAAGTCGTAGCTGCCGATCCCGTCCGCCGTGCGGGCCTGGGCGATCGGCAGGCGCTTCACCCCGCGCAGGCCGTCCTCGAGCAGGGCGTTGGCGCGGTCGGCGATCCAGTTGGTGGCATCGGAGTCGGCGGGGCCGCCGTGCGGAGGGTTGTACTTGAAGCCGCCGTCACCCGGAGGGTTGTGCGAGGGCGTGATGACGATGCCGTCGGCCTGCTCGGTGCGCGACGCGTTGTGGGCGAGGATCGCGTGGGACACGGCCGGGGTGGGGGTGTAGGCGCCGCGGGCGTCGACCAGGACGGTCACCCGGTTGGCCGCGAGGACCTCCAGGGCGGTGTTCTGCGCCGGCTCGGACAGGGCGTGGGTGTCCTTGCCCATGAACAGGGGGCCCGTGATGCCCTGACCGGCGCGGTACTCGACGATCGCCTGCGTGATCGCCGCGATGTGCCCCTCGTTGAAGGAGGACTTCAGGGACGAGCCACGGTGGCCGGACGTGCCGAACGCCACCCGCTGGGCGGGATCGGAGAGATCGGGCTCGACGTCGAAGTACGCGTCGAGCAGTTTGGTCACGTCGATGAGGTCGCTGGGGAGGGCCACTGTGCCCGCTCGGTTAGCCATGGCCCCAGCATGTCAAAGAACGGCCCCGATTACACCAGTGCAGCGCGGGTTACGCGGGAGTTCCGCGGGCGCGATGGCGGGTTGCCCGCGGACCGATCATCAGTAAGCTGAGTATCAGCGCCCGGCCAGGGAGCAGACGCATCACGGAAGGCAGCACCATGAGCGAGAATCCCGACGACACCCCCACCGCCAATCCCGAGGAGCAGGGCGCCGATGAGGCCGGCACACCGAAGGAGCAGGACGCCGGCGGCTACGGCGGACCCGGCATCGAGGAAGAGGTGGCCCCCGGCTTCGAGGCGGACAACGGCGGCGAGACCGGCGCCTGACCGGCGCCTGACCGTCCGGGGGGCGCCCGTTAGGGTGGACGCGTGACCACGTCCGCGCCTCGCCGCCCGCTCAGGATCGTCCTCGCACCCGACTCCCTCAAGGGGAGCCTTCCGGCAGCGGAGGCTGCCCTCGCCATGTCCGCGGGTGTGACGGCGGCCGCCGCCCGCCTGGGCCATCCGGCGCCCGACGTCGTCCTGGTACCCCTCGCCGACGGCGGTGAGGGGACGCTGGACGCCCTTCTCGCGGCCTGGCGCGTCGAGGCGCGGACCACGTCCTGCCACGACGCCGCCGGCCGGGCGCGGACCGCGCGTTACGGCATCTCCGAGGACCACGGCGCGCCCGGCTCCCCGGTCCGGGGGGTCCTCGAGGCGGCGGAGGCCAACGGCCTGCCCCTGGTCGCCGACCGTCCCCTCGACGCCCTCGCTGCCACCAGCTACGGCGTGGGCGAGATCGCGGCCCGCCTCCTCGACGACGGCGCGGACGAGATCCTGCTGTGCATCGGCGGGTCGGCGACGACCGACGGCGGTGCCGGCCTCCTGGCAGCCCTCGGGGCCCGCTTCCTCGACGCCGACGGCGACCCGCTCACCCCGGGCGGCGGCGCGCTGGGCGCCCTCGCGACCATCGACGTGTCGCAGCTCCACCCCCGGGCCCGTGACGTCCGCTGGCGCATCGCCGTCGACGTCGACAACCCCCTGTGCGGACCGCGCGGCGCCGCGACGGTCTTCGGGCCGCAGAAGGGCGCCTCGCCGGACGACGTCGTCGTCCTCGAAGCAGGGCTCTCCCGCCTGGCGCGGGTGGTCGCCGGGTCGACGGGCGTCGACATGCTCGAGGTGCCGGGGGCGGGCGCGGCCGGTGGACTCCCCGCCGTCCTCGTCCCGTTCCTCGGCGCCGAGATCGTGCCCGGCTCCGCCCTCGTGGCCGACGCCGTCGGACTCGCCGGCGCGCTCGCCGACGCGGATCTCGTGCTCACCGGCGAGGGCTCCTTCGACGCCCAGTCGCTCGGCGGGAAGGTGGTCCACGCCGTCGTGGCGAACGCCCCCGCGGCGTGCGCCGTCGTGGTGATCGCCGGGCGCGTCCAGCTCCCGGCCGCCCGGGTGCACGACGCCGGGCTGGCGGCGGCATTCTCCCTCGCGACCGGACCGATGGCCCTCGACGAACTGATCGAGGGGGCCGGGGCCCTGATGGAGGATGCCGCCGCGCAGGTCTACGGCGTCTTCAGCGCGGGCCGGGTCTAGACCGTGATCTCGCGCTTGAGGATCTTGCCCGTGGGTCCCTTGGGCAGCGCCTCGACGAGCACTACGCGGCGCGGGTACTTGTAGGCGGCCACGCGCTCCTTCGCGAAGGCGGTAATCTCCGCCGCGAGGGCCTCGCGGGCGGCGTCGTCGGCGGGTGCGTGCTCGGCCCGGACGCCGACGACCGCGACGATCTCCTCCCCGTGCAGGTCGTCCGGCACGCCGATCACCGCGGCTTCCGCCACCGCGGGGTGCTCGTACAGGACCTCCTCGACCTCCCGCGGGTACACGTTGTAACCCCCGCGGAGGATCACGTCCTTCTTGCGGTCCACGATGAAGAGGAGGCCGTCCTCGTCCACGCGCGCGAGGTCCCCCGTGCGGAACCAGCCGTCGGGGATGGCGGCCTCGGTGGCGTCCGCGTTCTCCCAGTAGCCCTTCATCACGCAGTGGCCGCGCACGGCGAGTTCCCCCACCTCGCCCTGGGGCACCTCGGTGCCCTGCGGGTCGAGCATCCTCACCTCGACGCCGTCCACCGGGGTGCCGATGGAACCGGGCTTGCGGAGTTGTCCCACGCGGTTGAAGCTCACGATCGGCGAGGTCTCGGACAGGCCGTAGCCCTCCAGCAGGTCCGCCTCGAACACACGCTCGAACTCGTGCAGCACCTCGACCGGCAGCGCGGACCCGCCGGACACGGCCACGCGGACGGAGGAGAGGTCCGTGCCGGTGACGCTCGGGTGGCGCAGCATCGCGACGTACATGGTGGGGACGCCCTCGAAGATCGTCACGCGGTCCCGCTGGATGATCTCGAGCGCCTTGCCCGGCTCGAAGCGGGGGAGCAGGGTCACGGTGGCGCCCGTGAGCACCGCGGCGTTCAGCGCGCAGGTCTGCCCGAAGATGTGGAAGAACGGGAGCCCCCCGAAGAGGACCTCGCCCTCCTTCGTGCCCATGAGGTCGCGGGAGATCTCCGTGTTCCGGGAGAGGTTGGCGTGGGAGAGCGTGGCGCCCTTGGGCCGCCCGGTGGTCCCGGAGGTGTACAGCACCACGGCGGTGTCCTCGCCGTCGAGTTCGACGACGCCCGGGGTCGGCTCGGCCGCGGAGACGCGCTGCATGAAGGCGCCGCCGTCGACCGTCACGACGGCGACGTCCCCGCCCGTCCCGGCACCGGAGCCCTCGGCGCCTGCCTGCGCCTCGGCGATGATGCCCTCCCAGGCGAACACGAGCTTCGCGCCCGAGTCGGTGAGGTGGTAGGCGACCTCGCGCCCCTTGAGGAGAGGGTTCAGCGGGACGACGACGGCGCCGGCCCGGAGGACCCCGTAGTAGACGAATGCCATCTGAGGAATATTCGGCATGATCAGGGCCACGCGGTCGCCGCGCTGCACCCCGTGCTCCGCGAGGAGCGTGGCGACCTTCTGGCTGAGCGCCTCGAGGGCGCCGAAGGTGACCTCGACGTCGTCGAGCTTGATGGCCACCGCCGCGGGGCTCCTCGTCGCAGTGGCCACGAGGTTGTTGGCGAGGTTCGACACGCGATCTCCTTTGATCTCTCAACGCTTCCCTGCAGGAAACCTGCACCTGCCGGTACGGATGTTACCGGTGGGTAGAAGTCTGTGGGATCGGGGGCATCCACGCAACAGGACCCCCCCCCGGCGGCCGGAGAGGGTCCTGTCGCGGAGGGGCCGGAGCTACCGGACGCCGCTCATGGCCTTCCGGATCGTGGGGGCTCCCGTGAGCAGTGCCGCGCCCAGGATGATCGCCGTGACACCGCTGAACGCGAAGTACGGCACCTCCGTCTCCTCGGAGTAGAGGCCGGCGAGCAGGCCGGAGACCGTGGTGCCGAGCGAGATGGAGAGGAAGAACAGGGCGAGCATCTGGGTGCGGAACGCCTCGGGCGCCAGCTTGGTGGTCACGGACAGGCCGATGGGGGAGATGAACAGCTCCGCGAAGGTGAACAGCAGCAGGATCGCGGCGAGGCCCATCAGCGGCGTGCTGTTGGGCCCGCCACCGGCGAAGGGGATGAAGGCGAGGAAGGCGATACCCATGACGATGAGGCCGAGGGAGAACTTCACGGGCGAGGACGGCTGGCGGCTGCCGAGCCGCGTCCACAGGGTGGCGAAGACCCCGGCGAAGATGATGATGAACACGGGGTTGATGGACTGCACCATGCCGGGGGGCATCTCCCACCCGAACAGGTTCCGGTCCAGGCGGCTCTCGGAGTAGAGCGCCACCACGGTGAACTGCTGCTGGAACAGGGACCAGAATGCGGCGCTGGCCACGAAGAGCGGCATGAAGGAGTACACCCGGCGCCGCTCGACGCCGGAGACCTTGCTGCTCGAGAGGATCACCGCGAAGTAGGCGATGGTCGCGGCGATCGCCGTGTACGCCATGACGTCGGCCAGATTGCCGGCGTTGAGCAGCCCGGTGGCCAGGACCACGACGAGGAGCGCGACGGCGGCGGCGGCGATGCCGATCCAGCGCCGGTACTCGGTGCGGGGCAGGGGATTCTCGACCTCGTGCGCTGCCGCCGGGAGATTCCTGCGGGCGAGGGAGTACTGGATCAGCCCTGCGGCCATGCCGACCGCGGCCAGTCCGAAGCCCACATGGAAACCGTAGGCGTCCCAGGCCAGGTTCGTCAGCAGCGGGCCCACGAGGGCGCCGATGTTGATGCCCATGTAGAAGATGGAGAAGCCGGCATCGCGTCGATCGTCACCGGACCGGTAGAGCGTGCCGACGAGCGAGGAGGCATTCGCCTTGAGCCCGCCCGAGCCGACACCGACCAGCACGAGGCCGGCCGCGAGGCCCGTCACGCCGGGCAGCAGGGCGAGGGCGACGTGCCCGCACATGATGACGATCGCCGAGGAGAACAGCACCCGCTCCGAGCCGAACACGCGGTCGGCGAGCCACGCGCCGAGGATCGTCGAGAGGTAGACACCGCCGCCGTACGCGCCCACGAGTCCGGCCGCCAGTCCCGGGTCGAACCCGAGGCCGCCCTCGGCCAGGGAGTACGTCATGTAGTAGAGGAGCAGCGCCTGCATCCCGTAGAACGAGAACCGCTCCCACAGTTCGACGCTGAAGAGGTTGGCGAGCATGCGGGGGTGGCCGAGGAATGTCTTCTCGCCGGTGTCGACGGCGGGCAGCGTGGTACTCATTCTTTCCATGGTGCCGCGCGGCACCGGGGGATGCAAAGTCGCGGAACTACTGCCGATGTGCCTCGATGTGTGCCGCCGCGGCGAGCAGTTGCGCCTCCTCCCCGGGCCTGCCGATGAGCTGCACGCTCATCGACAGGCCGTCGGGCAGGCGCAGGGTCGGGACGGTGACGGCGGGCAGGCCGCAGACGTTCACCATCGAGGTGTAGGGCGAGTACTGGCACTGCCGCACGTAGTCGGTGTCGCCGTCGGCGTCGGTGTACCAGCCGATCGGCCGCGGGGTCATGGCGAGCGCCGGTGTGAGGATCATGTCGTAGCGGGAGTACTGCTCGATGGTGTCGTGCTCGAACAGCCGCAGCACGTCGACGGCGCCCGCGAGGTCGGCCGCGCTGCGTCCGAGGGCCCGACGCCGCAGCACCCGCGTGATGTCCGTCAGGCGGTCCTCGCGGTCGTCGGGGATCGGGGCCGTGGCCAGTCCGGCCGTCCAGACGAGCTGGAAGGCGTCGTGGTAGCGCGGGTCGTAGGTGAGGTCGGCGTCCACGAGGTCGTGGCCGGCGCGCTGCAGCGTCCCGATGCCGGCGGTGAACGCGTCCGTGGCGGCGCTGTCGAGGCCGATCTCCATGGCCCCGGCGAAGGGCGACGCCGTGCTGACGCCGATCCGGAAGCGCCCCTCGGCCCGCAGGGCCGCGTCCGTGAAGGAGCCCGGGTAGCGGGACGCCGCGCTCGTGGGCCGGTAGTTCGGTTCCTGCACCAGTGCGTCGAGCAGCAGCCCGGCGTCCACCGCGGAGTGGGCGAGGGGGCCGGCGACGACGAACTGGCCGAGATCGGCCTGCCCGGATGCCGACGGCACCCGGCCCCGGTTCGGTTTGAGGCCCACCAGGCCGGTGGCGGCCGCGGGGATGCGGATGGATCCGCCGCCGTCGGTCCCGGGCGCGAACGGGATCAACCGCGCCGCCACCGCCGCGGCGCTGCCGCCGGAGGAGCCGCCCGGGCTGAGCCGGCGGTCGAGGGGGTTGCGGGCCGGCGGGGCGATGCGGTTCTCGCTGTAGCAGCTCAGCCCGAACTCGGGCACCTGGGTCTTGCCGAGGCTGACGGCCCCGGCCCGGCGCAGCACCGCGGCGAGCGGGGCGTCCTGCCCGGCGACGGCGTGGTCGAGGGCGGCCGTACCCAGCGTGGTCC
This sequence comes from Arthrobacter sp. TJ-265, assembly GCF_058269135.1. Classification (NCBI taxonomy): domain Bacteria; kingdom Bacillati; phylum Actinomycetota; class Actinomycetes; order Micrococcales; family Micrococcaceae; genus Arthrobacter; species Arthrobacter sp. TJ-265. Next base: position 49,712 of record NZ_JBZCND010000003.1, read on the forward strand.
GCACGCCGGCGACGTCGGTGAGGTCCTTGTGGGCGAGGGGCATGCCGTGCAGGGGGCCGAGGGCCGCACCCGAGGCGCGGACGCGATCGGCGTTGTCGGCGGCGCGGAGGGCGTCGTCGTGCGTGACCGTGACGAACGAGCCGAGCTCGGGGTCCAGGGCGTCGATCCGGCGGAGGAAGTGCTCGGTGACCTCCCGGGCGCCGGCGGCGCCGCGCGCCAGGGCGTCCCGGAGGGTGAGTGCGGAGAGTTCGTGGAGTTCGCTCATCAGGGACCACTATAGGAGCCGCCGCAGGGCGGGGCGGACCGTAGCAATGGCGACGCCCCGCCGCCCCGTGAAAAGGTGGGTGCATGAGCGAAATCCAGAACGTACCGGTGACGGCAGTACCCGACGACGCGCGCATCCTCGACGTCCGCGAGCAGTACGAATGGGAGGCCGGGCACGTGGCCGGCGCGCTGCACGTCCCCCTCGGGGAGCTGCCCGCCCGGCTCGGGGAACTGGATCCGGACGAGGACCTGCACGTGATCTGCCGCAGCGGGGGCAGGTCGCAGCGCGCCGCCGAATGGCTGGAGGGGAACGGCTACACGGCCGTCAACGTGAGCGGGGGCATGGGCGCCTGGCTCGAGGCCGGGAAGCCGATGGTCTCCGAGGTGGGCGGCGAGCCCACGGTCCTGTGAGCGGCCCCGCCCGGACGGACGGTCCCTCCTACGCCTACCTGGGGCCCGAGGGGACCTTCACCGAGGCCGCCCTGCTCCAGGTGCCGGGCGCCGACGCCGCGCGCCGCGTCCCTGCCGTGACGGTGGGGGCGGCGCTCGACGCCGTCCGTGCGCGTTCCGTCGACGCCGCGATGGTGCCCATCGAGAACTCGGTCGAGGGCGGGGTGAGCGCGACCCTGGACGCCATCGCGGTGGGGGAGCCGCTGCGCATCCTGCGCGAGGAGCTCGTGCCCATCACCTTCGTCCTCGCCGCCCGGCCGGGCGCCGCGCTGGACGCGGTCCGGCGCATCGCGACGCACGGGCACGCCTGGGCGCAGTGCAGGAACTGGGTCGACGCGCACGTGCGGGAGGCCGAGTACTTCCCGTCGTCGTCGACCGCGGCGGCCGCCTTCGGGCTCGCCGGCGACGATCACGGCTACGACGCGGCGATCTGCTCGCCCCTCGTCGCCGAACGCCTCGGCCTCGCCGTGCTCGCCAAGGACATCGGGGACGTCACCGACGCCGTCACCCGCTTCATCCTGGTGGGCAGGCCGGACGCCCTGCCCCCGCGCACGGGAGCCGACAAGACCACCCTCGTGATCCCGCTGCCGGAGGACCACCCCGGCGCCCTCATGCAGATCCTCGACCAGTTCGCGGCCCGGGGCGTGAATCTGAGCCGTATCGAGTCGCGGCCCACGGGGCAGTTCCTCGGCGACTACTTCTTCAGCGTGGACGCCGACGGCCACGTCGAGGACGCCCGGGTGGCCGACGCCCTCAAGGGCCTGCACCGCATCAGCCCCGGCCTGCGGTTCCTCGGCTCGTACGCCCGCGCCGACCGGCGCTCCCCGGCCGTGGAGCGCCACACCTCCGACGACGCCTTCGGGGCTGCCGACGCCTGGCTGGAGGACATCGTCCGGGGCCGGGAGGGCGCCGAGCGAGGAGGAGCTGAAACACAGTAGGCTTAGTATCGAAGGTCCTCCTCCCACCGAAGGCTGGTTCCACGATGGCTCGTTTGCGGCGCAGCAATACGCGCAGGCCCGGTATCACCCGCCGCCGGCACGGCAAGGGCTTCAGCTACCGTGCGCCGGACGGCGCGCCGCTCCGGGACCCCGACGAGGTGCAGCGCATCAGGGACCTGGTGATCCCGCCGGCGTGGAAGGACGTGTGGATCGCGCCCTACCCCAACGGCCACGTCCAGGCCATCGGGACGGACGACGCCGGCCGGCGGCAGTACATGTACCACCCGGCGTGGCGGGAGCAGAAGGACCGCGAGAAGTTCGACCGCGCCCTGGACTTCGGCGCGAAACTGCCGAGTGCCCGCCGTGCCATCACCCAGCACCTGCGCAGCGACGGGGTGCCCAGGGAGCGCGCCTTCGCGGCCGCGCTCCGGATCGTCGACGCCGGTGCCCTGAGGATCGGGTCGGCCCAGTACGCGGAGGCCAACGGGTCCTTCGGCGTCACGACGCTGCTGGTGGAGCACTGCACCGTCCAGGGGGACGTCATCCTGTTCGACTTCCCCGGCAAGAGCGGCCAGCAGTGGGACACCCGCCTGGAGGACGAGGACCTCGCCGAGGCGCTGCGTCCGATGCTGGAGCGCGAGGACCCCGACACCGTCCTCGCCCACCGGACGGAGGACGGCATATGGCACCACGTGGACGGCTCCCAGCTCAACGAGTTCCTGCGGCAGGTCACGGGCGGGCCGTTCACCGCCAAGGACTTCCGGACGTGGCAGGCCACCGTCGTCGCCGCCATGGCCCTCGCCAGGGAGGATCTCGCTGCCACGACCCGCACGGCCCGCCAGAAGGCGGTCAGTGCCACCATGCGGGCCGTCGCCGACCACCTCGGCAACACGCCCACGGTGGCCAGGAGCTCCTACGTGGACCCGCGGCTCGTCGATCGTTTCATGAGCGGCGAGGTCATCCCCATCACCTCCTACTCGGCCTCGGAGAAGGCCGTGCAGGAACTGCTGCGCGACTGACACCGAGCATTTCCAACCATCCCGTTCCTCAGTACGCTGGCAGCGGGCGCCCAACGAGGAGCGCATCCTCCGATGAAAGGCAGCATCATGACCGAGAACTCGCACGAAGGACACATCGTGAACCCCAACAAGGGTGACGGCTCGACGTCGGATCCCAACTGGCACGGCGACGCCGGCGACCAGGGCAACGATCTCCGCTTCGCGGAGGAGCAGGCGCTGATCAACGAGCAGGCCGAGGGCGGGTCGGCCGGGGACGCCGTCGAGGACGAGGGCCACTACACCAGTGCCGAACCCGCAGGCGGGTCGGGCGGGTACACCTCCGCCGAGAACCCGGCCGAGGAGGGCGAGTACACCGACAAGGACAAGCCGCTCGTCGATACGCCCGAGGGCGAGGGCGGATACACCGACCGCGACCGCTAGGAGTGGCCGCGGGACTCCTGTCCTGAGGGGAGCGGCGGTCGCCGCCGGGACGGGAGCGACAGGGCCGGAGCGGACCCCGGTGGTCCGGGCACCGGAGGCGGCACCCGCACCATCAGGGCACCCGGATCCGCGCGGGCCGTCATCGACGTGACCGTCCCCGAGGCGTCGCCGTCGAGCTGCGTGGCGATCGGTTCCCCGGACCACACGGTGACCTCCCGGGCGCGGTAGTAGCTGATGACGGGGATGCCGCCGCGGTGCCGGAGGAGGATCTTCGCGGCCATGAAGGTCCAGCCGAGCAGGCTCCGCGGACTGAGCACCACGACGTCGAGGTAGCCGTCGTCGATCCGCGCGTCGGGCACGAAGTCCACGCCGGCCGGCAGCTTCCCGCAGTTGGCCACGAGGAGGCTGCGCACCTTCCGGGTCTGCGGGGGCTGGCCGTCCAGGCTGATCGAGATGCGCCGCCGCCTGCCGGGCAGGTGCCGCATGCCGGCCTCGCTGTAGGCGAGCCAGCCGTACTTCTCCTTGAGGTCGTCCTTGGTGGCCGCCATGACGCTCGCGTCGAAGCCGATCCCGCCCATCACGAGGAAGGGGTACTCCGACACCGTCATCGTGTGCTCGTTGCGGAGCGTGATCCGTCCCATGTCGATGCGCCGTTCGAAGCCGTGCAGCGCGAGGCGGAGGCACCCGGCGACGTCGTTGTACGGCAGGCCGAGATTACGCACCAGCAGGTTGCCGGTCCCGAGCGGCAGCAGGCCGAGGGCCGCGGGCTGGTGCGCGAGGGCCCGGGCGACGGCGCGCACCGTCCCGTCCCCGCCCGCGGCGATCACGAGGTCCGCCCCGGCCGCCAGGGCCTGCTCCGCCTGGCCCGTGCCCGGGTCCGCGATCGTCGTCTCGAGGATGAGCGGAGGGGTCCAGCCGGCATCGGAGCACGCCTGTTCCACGAGCGCCCGCGCGGCGTGGGCCTGCAGCTTGGTGGGATTCAGGACGAGGGCCACACGCTGTGGCCCGCTGCCCACCGGTACGGGTTCATGGACGGACGCCGTGGGCGTCCGGGTCTGCTGGAGGCGTCGCACGGACCAGTAGGACTGGATGGATGCGACGGCGGCGGACGCCGCAGCGGTCCCGGCGAGCAGTTTGCGGCGCATGATCACCCACAATAGCGGCCCGTCCCGCCGGGCCGGGCGGGGACCGGAGGTTGGGTAGTCTTAGCGGGTGATCGACGTCAACGACCTCCGCCTGAATCCCGAGCAGTTCCGAGCATCACAGCGTGCCCGCCGGGCGGACGAGTCGCTGGTCGACGCCGTCCTCGCCGCCGACACGCGCCGCCGTGAGGCCGTGACGGCCTACGAGACGCTCCGCGCCGAGCAGAACGCCTTCGGCAAGAGGGTCGCCCAGGCCAGGGGCGAGGAGAAGCAGGCGCTGCTCGCCGAGGTCAAGGAGCTCGCCGGTGCCGTGAAGGCCGCTGCAGCGGCCTCCGAGGAGGCCAAGGCGGACCAGGAGACCCTGCTGCGGAAGCTCCCCAACCTCGTGCAGGAGGGCGTGCCGGAGGGTGGCGAGGACGACTACGCGGTTGTCAGGAAGGTCGGGACCCCCCGCGACTTCGCGGCCGAGGGTTTCGAGCCCCGCGACCACCTCGAGATCGGCGAGCTGATCGGGGCGATCGACATGGAGCGGGGCGCCAAGGTCTCCGGATCGCGCTTCTACTTCCTGAAGGGCGTGGGGGCGCGCCTGGAGCTGGCCCTGCTGCGGATGGCGCTGGACCAGGCGATGGAGGCCGGGTTCACGCCCATGATCACCCCCACCCTCGTCCGCCCCGAGACCATGCAGGGCACCGGCTTCGACATCGCCCACGACGCCGAGATCTACCGGCTCGAGGCGGACGACCTCTACCTGGTGGGCACCTCCGAGGTCGCCCTCGCCGGATACCACTCCGACGAGATCCTCGACCTCGGCGCGGGTCCCCTCCGCTATGCGGGCTGGTCGTCCTGCTACCGCCGTGAGGCGGGCTCGCACGGCAAGGACACCCGCGGGATCATCCGCGTGCACCAGTTCAACAAGGTGGAGATGTTCACCTACACCACGGTGGAGGACGCCCCCGCGGAGCACGAGCGCATGCTGGCCTGGGAAGAGGAGATGCTCGCGAAGGTGGAGCTGCCCTACCGCGTCATCGACACCGCGGCCGGCGACCTCGGGATGTCCGCCGCCCGCAAGTTCGACTGCGAGGCGTGGGTCCCCACGCAGGGCGACTACCGCGAGCTGACCTCGACGTCGAACTGCACCACCTTCCAGTCCCGCCGGCTGAACATCCGCGAACGCCCGGACGGGGAGGGGCAGAAGGGCACGCGCGCCGTCGCGACCCTCAACGGGACCCTCGCCACCACGCGCTGGATCGTCGCGATCCTCGAGCACCACCAGAACCCGGACGGCTCGGTGACGGTTCCCGCCGCCCTGCGTCCGTACCTGAACGGACTGGAGATCCTTCCCGTACTGGCGCCACGCTAGCCGCGTCTCGGGGGCGTCTGCTTCACTAAGGGGTATGACTACTCTGACCAACGCCGGCATCGATGACCGGCAGGACAACCGCACACAGCATCTGGTCGCCCTCGACGTCGACGGCACCCTCGTGGACCACGAGGGTGCCATGACGGACGAGGTCCGCGACGCCGCCCGGGCCGTCATCGAAGCCGGGCACGACGTCATCATCGCCACGGGGCGCTCCCTCGGTGCCACCCTGCCCGTGATCGGGCTCCTCGGCATCACGCGGGGCTATGCCGTGTGCTCCAACGGGGGCGTCACGCTGAGGATCGACGCGGCCCTCCCCGGAGGGTTCGAGGTCATCGACCGCGTGACCTTCGACCCCAGGCCGGCCCTCAGTGCGCTGCGGGACCGCCTGCCGGCCGCCAAGTACGCCCTGGAGGACGACCGCGGCAGGTTCCTCTCGACCGAGAGCTTCCAGGATGCGAGCTTCGGCTCGGAAGCGGAGAGCGTCGGATTCGAGGAGATGCTCGAGTCCCGCGCCGTGCGCGTCGTGGTCTTCAGCACCGACAGTTCGGCCGAGGAGTTCGGCGAGGCCGTCGCAGCCATCGGCCTGCACGGCGTCACCTACTCGGTGGGCTGGACCGCGTGGCTCGACATCGCCGCAGCGGGCGTCACGAAGGCCAGCGCCCTGGAGGTCCTCAGGGACCGCCTCGGCACCTCCCGGGCGCACACGGTCGCCGTGGGCGACGGCCGCAACGACATCGAGATGCTCCAGTGGGCGGGGCGCGGCGTCGCCATGGGGCAGGCGCCGGACGAGGTCCGCTCGGTCGCCTCCGAGGTCACCGGCAGCGTGTACGACGACGGCGCGGCGAAGGTCCTCCGCTCCCTCGTCTGACCCCCCTCGTCCGACCCCCGGAGACCAGCGGCCGCTCCTGCCGATCAGTAGGCCAGGGCCGCTGCAGGGAGGGACGCGGGACCGTGCGCGAGGTCCAGCAGCCGTGCCGCGGCGGGCCGCGTGGCCCACTCCTCCGTCCAGTGGGACCGGACGACGGCCCGGCTGACCGCCTGCGTGGTGATCCCGAGTTCCTGCGCCACGTACTTCTGCTGCCCCCGCGCCCCGGGCGTCATGAGGTCCACGACGGCCCACTCGGCGTCCGTCCGTGTGGCGACGATCTGGCCGAGCAGCCGCAGCACGGCCTCCGCCTCGGCCGCGATCTCGCCGTCCGGCCCCTCGACCGCGAGCGGAATCCGTTCGCCGGTCCTCCGGGCCCTGTCCACCGCGCGGCGGGCGTACACGAGGCCGTAGCCCTCCGCGTCCACGAGGCGTTCGGGCACGGGGGGCGTGAGGCCGCCGACGCCGACGCCCACGTGCCAGCGCCGGTGGCGGAGGGCGCGGAGCGCCGCCTCGACGGCCGCCGTCGCCGAGTCCGTCACACCCTGCACCTCGTCGCCGACGGACCGCTGGAACGGCACCGCGGCGGGCACGTGGCGCAGGGACCTCAGCAGGTCGGCGGTGAGGTCCCCGGCCTCACGCGAGTCTCGCTGGTTGATCGTCAGGACGTAGTGCATTGCATCAGTATGGAGTCCCGAGGATGTGAATCAACGCAAGTGCGTTGATTTCGCGTGCGTTCCGGCCCCGGACACAGGGGAGCCCCGGCCGTCCTCCCGATGGGACGACGGCAGGGGCTCCCGTGCGGCTCCCCGGCTAGCGTCCCTCGGGCGTCTCCGTGGCGTTCTTCGCCTCGACGTCGACCGAGCGGCCCTGCGGCTCGTCCTCCGCGCTCACGTCGCCGAGATCCTTGAAGCGCTGCAGGGATGCCTCGACCTCGGCCTCGGCCTCCTCGCGCCCGGCCCAGTCCGCGGCCTCGACCCACTTGCCCGGCTCGAGGTCCTTGTACTTCGTGAAGAAGTGCTTGATCTCGTCGAGCAGGAAGTCCGAGACGTCGGACAGGTCCTGGATGTGGTCGAAGCGCGGGTCCACGGGGACGCAGAGCACCTTGGCGTCCCCGCCGCCGTCGTCGACCATGTTGAAGACGCCGATGGGACGCGATTCCACGAGGACGCCCGGGATGAGGTCGAAGTCCTGCAGCATGACCAGCGCGTCCAGCGGATCGCCGTCCTCGCCGAGCGTGTTCTCGAAGTAGCCGTAGTGCGTGGGGTACTGCATGGCCGTGAACAGGACGCGGTCGAGGCGCAGCCGGTGGGTGTCGTGGTCGATCTCGTACTTGACGCGCGAGCCCTTCGGGATCTCGATGGTGACGTCGAGCTTCATGGCAACTCCTGGGGTAGGTCGGTGGTGTCGTCCCGCGGCCGCGCCCTCGGGAAAAGGGGGCTCCGCGGTCTACTGTTTGATCGTCAGCCCTAACATATCGGTCGTCCGCCGGTACCCGGGCATTCTCCGTACCTGCAGTGCTCCTCCCGGCACTGCGCGAAAGGACACCCTGTGCGCCCGCTCCGCCTGCTGGCCGGCCTCCTCCTGGTCCTGGCCATGGCAGCGATCGCAGTGCCCGTGGCCACCCACCTCACGCCGGGCGTGCTGGCCGCGGTGGCCCCGCCGACGCCGGTGGCACCGCCGGTCACGCCGGCGGCCCAGGTCCCGCCGACGGCCGTGGCCGTGCCCGACGTCGTCACCCCCCTCTCGCCGTCGGCCCCGGCCCCCGACCCCGCCGTGCTGGGGCCGGAGCTCGACGCGGCCCTCCGGATCCCGGGCACGGGCACCTTCGCCGGGACCGTCCTCGACTCCACCGACGGGAGCGTCCTCTACGCCCGGGACGCCGCGCGCCTCCAGGCGCCGGCCTCCAACATCAAGCTCCTCACCGCGGTGGCCGTCATGACGTTCGGGCAGCCGGGGCAGGTCCTGACGACGTCGGTCCTCGCCGCGGAGTCGACGCCCGGGGCCCTCTATCTCCGCGGCGGCGGTGACGTCCTCCTCGGTTCCGGGACGTCGGATCCGGACGCCGTCGTCGGGCGGGCCGGCCTCGGGACCCTCGCCGCCGAGGCAGCCGCCGCCCTGCCCGGTCCGGGGACCTACACCGTGTACCTCGACGACACCCTGTTCGTCGGGGCGACCCTCAACCCCACCTGGGCGGAGGGGGACGTGGCGGCCGGCGAGATCGCCCCGGTCCACTCCCTGGCCGTCGATTCCGCCTGGCTCGAGGAGGGGCGCAGCGGAGGGCCGCGCTCGCAGGACGCAGCACTCGACGCGGCCCGCGTGTTCTCCGCGGCCCTCGTGGCGGCGGCCGCGGACCGCGGGATCGTCGTGGTCCCGGACGTGCAGCGCCGGGTGGCGCCCGAGGACGCCGAACCGCTCGCGGCCGTCGACTCGGCACCCCTGCAGGACCAGGTCCGGCGCATGCTGGAGATCTCCGACAACTACCTCGCGGAGGCCCTGGCCCGCATCGCCGCACGCGAGAGCGGACGCCCGGCCTCGTCCGGTGGGGCCACGGAGGCCATCGCGGCCGCCGCCGTGAGGACCGGCGTCCCCGGCGAGGGACTGCTGGTCGGGGACGCAGCCGGCCTGTCCACCCGGAACGCCCTCTCACCCGGCCAGCTCGCCGCACTGATGCGCGGGATCACCACGTCGGAACGGCCGGGCGTCGCGGCCATCGCCGGATCACTGCCCATCGCAGGCCTCACCGGGACCCTCTCCACCCGGTTCACGGCGGAGGACGGGCCGGCCGCCGCCGGAGCGGGCACCGTCCGCGCCAAGACGGGGACGCTGAACGCGGTCACCGGGCTCACGGGCCACGTGGTCACCGCCGACGGGCGCCTCCTCGTGTTCTCCTTCCTCGCGGCCGGGCTCGACGGCACCACGGTCGAGGCACGGGCGGCCGCCGACCGTGCGGCCGCGATCCTCGCCGGGTGCGGCTGCCACTAGCGGTGGCCGAGCCGGGTCGGGGCGCCGATCCGTCCCTGGGAGCCGCGGTCGGCGGGATGTGATCGAATAGGCGCATGTCCAGGAACGAGTCAGCCACGCCCCGCCCGCAGCTGGTCAACTGGGATGTCGCAGCCTCCACGGCCGCGTCCCTGACCCCCGCCGGACCCACCATGACACCGGCCGACATCAACCGTGCCGTGGAGAACATGCGCCACCTCGCGGGCGCGTCCGTGAACCACGTCCACACGATCTCGCGGCTCGACGCCGCCCGCGACCTGCGGGACTCCGAACTGCTGATCGTGGACCGCGCCTCCTGGTCCCGGGCCAATTCCCAGAGCTTCCGCGCCCTCATGGAACCCGCACTGGACCACCTCGCCGCAACCCGCCCCGAGGTCCTGAAGTCCGCATCGCTGACCCTCGGCGGGACCGTCACGGGGGCGCAGCTCGGAGCGATCCTCGCGTTCCTCTCCAGCAAGGTCCTCGGCCAGTACGATCCGTTCGTCCCCCCGCGCACCGGGCTCGGCGGCCGGCTCATGCTCGTGGCGCCGAACATCATCTCGGTGGAGCGGGAGCTGAACGTGGACCCGTCCGACTTCCGGCTCTGGGTCTGCCTCCACGAGCAGACGCACCGGGTGCAGTTCGCGGCAGCGCCCTGGCTCAAGGACCACATGACCGGCAACATCGGGCAGCTGACCTCGGGCCTGATGGAACAGGCGGACACGCTCTCCGAACGGCTCGGCGCCGCCGTCAGGAACATCGCCGCGGCGAAGGCGCGCTCCCGCGGCGAGGCCGTGCCGAGCGATGGGGGTGCAGCGACCGAGGGTGTGCCGCCACGGCCCGCGGGCGTGCTCTCCCTCCTGCAGGCCCCGGAGGACAAGGCGCTCCTGTCCCACCTCACCGCCGTCATGAGCCTGCTCGAGGGCCACGCGAACGTCGTCATGGACGGTGTGGACGGCAGCATCGTCCCGTCCGTCAAGACCATCCGCCGGCGCTTCAACGCCCGCGGCAAGTCCCGCGGCCCCCTCGAGAAGATCATCCGGCAGCTGATGGGGCTGGACGCGAAGATGCGCCAGTACAGCGACGGCTCGAAGTTCGTGCGGAGGGTCGTCAGCCAGACCGGGATGGACGGCTTCAACGCGGTATGGGAAGCGGCGTCGCACCTCCCCACCGAGCGGGAGATCCACGCGCCCGACGAGTGGATCGACAGGATGAGCCTGCGCCGTCATGGCTAGGCGCCCGCGCCTGCTCCCGGCGGTCGGCACCGCACGCAACCTGCTCGCCGCGAGCCTCCAGGGACTCCTGGCGGAGCCCGTCCGACCGGCAGGGGACGGGACGCCGCCGGAGCCCGCGCACCTGCCGCTCGTCCTCGTGGCCTGCAGCGGCGGCCCCGACTCGCTGGCCCTCGCCGCCGTCGCGGCGCACTTCGCGCACACCGGGCGGTGCCGCGTGGGCGCCGTCGTCGTCGACCACGGACTGCAGGCCGGGAGCGCCGGCACGGCCGAGCAGGCCGCCGCCGCGGCCCGGGACCTCGGACTCGACCCGGTCGAGGTGCGTCGCGTCACCGTGGAGCGTGACGGCATGGGCCCGGAGGCCGCCGCGCGCGGTGCCCGCTATGCCGCGCTCGACGACGCCGCCTCCCGGCTCGGGGCCGACGCCGTGCTGCTCGGTCACACCCTCGACGACCAGGCGGAGCAGGTGCTGCTGGGCCTCGCCCGCGGTTCCGGCACCCGGTCCCTGGCCGGCATGCCGGATCGCCGCGGATCCTACCTCCGGCCGTTCCTCGAGCTGCGCCGGGCCGACACCGAGGCGATCTGCGACTTCTACGGCCTCGACCCGTGGCACGACCCCACCAACCTCGACCCCTCCTACGCGCGCTCCCGCGTCCGCGGCGAGGTGCTGCCGTTCCTCGAGGACCAGCTGGGGCCGGGTATCGCCCGGGCGCTGGCGCGGACGGCGCGCATCCTCGGGCAGGACGCCGACCTCCTCGAGCAGCTGAGCGCCGAGGCGTACGCGTCCCTGCGCACCGGGGGCGACGACGGTGCGGTGCTCCTGCCGGAGGAGGGCCTGCGCGCGCTGCCCGCAGCGCTCCGGCAGCGCGTCCTCGCGCTCGCGGCCCTCGATCTCGGCGCGTACCAGCCGAGCTTCGAGCGCCTCCGCGCCGCCGAGTCGCTGCTGGACAGGAAGGGCTCCGCGGGTCCGGTGCAGCTGGGCGGGAAGGTCAGCGTGCACCGCCAGGTGCGGGGGCGATCGGTTCTCCGGGGAGAACCAAGCTATGGCAGTCTTGTTCTACGGAACAATGGCAGCAACAACGGTCCCGGCGGGAAGCAGTTCCGCCGGCCAATCCAGGAGTAATCGGTGGATTCGAACGACGTCCAGGCAGACCTCAAGCACGTCCTCTATACCCGGGAGGAGATCCAGCAGCGGATCAACGAGCTCGCGGCCCAGATCGACGCCGACTACCAGGGCCGGGACATCCTCCTCGTGGGCGTGCTCAAAGGTGCGGTGATGGTGATGGCGGACCTCGCGCGGGCCCTGAACTCCCACATCACGATGGACTGGATGGCCGTGTCCTCCTACGGGTCGGGCACGCAGTCCTCCGGCGTCGTGCGGATCCTCAAGGACCTCGAGACCGACCTCATGGGCAAGCACGTCCTGATCGCGGAGGACATCATCGACTCCGGCCTGACGCTCTCCTGGCTCAAGGCCAACCTCCTGTCCCGCGGTCCCGCCTCGGTCGAGATCTGCACCCTCCTGCGGAAGCCCGAGGCCGCGAAGGTCGAGATCGACGTCAAGTACGTCGGCTACGACATCCCCAACGAGTTCGTCGTCGGCTACGGCCTCGACTTCGCGGAGAAGTACCGCAACCTCGATTTCATCGGCACCCTGGCGCCGCACGTCTACGAGTAGGACCCCCGCCCCGCCGCGTGCCGCCGATACGCCAAGAGGGAACTATTGGCCTGATCCGCGCGTGGTCAATCTCGGACGGTGTATATGTTGAGGTGCTCAGGGGGCACCTGCATGGCAGCGCGCCCGCACATTTTTACTTGCATCAGCAGGAGGGACAGGGCTTGCCGCCCTGAGACGAATGAAATTCAAGAACATCTTCAAGGGGCCCATCTTCTGGATCGTCCTGGCCGTCGTGGCGCTCCTGCTGGTCCTGCCCAGCCTGTTCGGGACGGGCAGCTCGCGCGTCGACACGAACATCGGGCTCCAGCTCCTCGAAGATGACCAGGTCTCCCAGGCCAAGATCTACGACGGCGAGCAGCGCGTGGACCTCACCCTGCGCGAGGACTACGAGGACATGGGCAAGAGCGTCCAGTTCTTCTACAGCACCGCGCGGGCGGAGGGCGTGGTCGCCGCGATCGACGACTCCGCCACGGACGGCTTCACCGACCAGCCGGCCGAGAGCAACTGGCTCCTCAGCCTCGCCGGCCTGATCTTCCCGATCCTCATCCTCGGCGTCATCTTCTGGTTCCTCCTCAGCCGCATGCAGGGCGGCGGCTCCAAGGTCATGCAGTTCGGCAAGTCCAAGGCCAAGCTCATCACCAAGGACATGCCCCAGGTCACGTTCAACGACGTCGCCGGCGCGGACGAGGCGGTCGAGGAACTGCTCGAGATCAAGGAATTCCTCCAGGAGCCCGCGAAGTTCCAGGCCCTCGGAGCCAAGATCCCCAAGGGTGTGCTCCTCTACGGACCTCCCGGGACCGGCAAGACCCTCCTCGCCCGCGCGGTCGCCGGCGAGGCCGGCGTGCCGTTCTACTCGATCTCGGGCTCCGACTTCGTGGAGATGTTCGTCGGCGTCGGCGCATCCCGCGTCAGGGACCTGTTCGAGCAGGCCAAGAACAACGCACCCGCCATCATCTTCGTCGACGAGATCGACGCCGTCGGCCGCCACCGCGGTGCCGGCGTGGGCGGCGGCAACGACGAGCGGGAGCAGACCCTCAACCAGCTGCTGGTCGAGATGGACGGCTTCGACGCCACCACCAACGTGATCCTGATCGCCGCGACCAACCGCCCCGACGTCCTGGACCCCGCCCTCCTGCGCCCGGGCCGCTTCGACCGCCAGATCGGCGTCGAGGCCCCGGACATGAGGGGACGCGAGCACATCCTCAGCGTGCACTCCAAGGGCAAGCCGATGGCCCGCGGCGTCGACCTCAAGGGCGTCGCCAAGAAGACCCCGGGCTTCACGGGTGCCGACCTCGCGAACGTCCTCAACGAGGCGGCGCTCCTCACGGCACGCTCCAACGCGCAGCTGATCGACGACCGCGCCCTCGACGAGGCGATCGACCGCGTCATCGCCGGACCGCAGAAGCGCAGCCGGCTGATGAAGGAGCTCGAGCGGAAGATCACGGCCTACCACGAGGGGGGCCACGCCCTCGTGGCCGCGGCCCTCCGCAACACGGACCCGGTCACCAAGGTGACCATCCTGCCGCGCGGACGCGCCCTCGGGTACACCATGGTGATGCCGAGCGACGACAAGTACTCCGTGACGCGCAACGAACTCCTCGATCAGCTCGCCTATGCGATGGGCGGCCGGGTCGCCGAGGAGATCGTGTTCCACGACCCCTCCACGGGTGCCTCGAACGACATCGAGAAGGCCACGGGGACGGCGCGCAAGATGGTCACCCAGTACGGGATGAGCGAGCGCATCGGCGCGGTGAAACTGGGCCAGGGCGCGGGCGAGCCGTTCCTCGGACGCGACATGGGCAGCGACCGCGACTACTCCGACCAGCTCGCCCTCGTGGTCGACGAGGAGGTGCGCCGCCTCATCGACAACGCGCACGACGAGGCCTACCAGATCCTCACCGAGAACCGTGACGTGCTCGACCGCCTCGCCCTGGAGCTGCTCGAGCGCGAGACGCTCAACCAGGCCGAGATCGCCGAGGTCTTCACCCACGTCCGCAAGCGCGAGCTGCGGGAGGTCTGGCTGTCCAAGCAGACCCGTCCCGTGCACTCGCTGCCGCCGGTCACCTCGCGCAAGGAACGCGCCGAGGCCCTCGAGGGGGGTCAGCCCGCCCCGGAGACCGTGGCACCGCAGGACCAGATCGCCCACGCCAACCTCCCGAACGACTTCGACGTCCACGAGTCGGAGCTGCCCTCGCCCGAGGCGTCGGAGAACGGGTCGCGAAGCAGCACGGACAGCACCGACCGGTAGGACGGCCGGTCCTGCAGAGGGACGCCCTCGGCCATGGGGCCGACGGCGACGAGTGCCACACCTGAGGGGAGAACCCGTGACAGATTTCGACGACGAAGTGGTGGATGCAGCCCTGGCCGCCACCGGATCACCCGTCGACCAGCTCCGCATCCAGCGGGCGGTCCGGGAGATCCTGGCGGCCATCGGGGAGGACCCCGAGCGCGACGGACTGCTCGAGACCCCCAAGCGCGTGGCGAAGGCCTACGCGGAGATGTTCTCGGGGCTGCACCAGGACGCCGGCGAGGTCCTCTCGACGTCCTTCGACATCGACCACCAGGAGCTCGTGCTGGTGAAGGACATCCCCTTCTACTCCACCTGCGAACACCACCTGGTGCCGTTCCACGGGACGGCGCACATCGGCTACATCCCCTCGGCGGACGGGCGCGTCACGGGCCTGAGCAAGCTCGCGCGGCTCGTCGAGGTCTACGCCCGGCGCCCGCAGATCCAGGAGAGGCTGACCAGCCAGATCGTTGATGCAATGATGGAACACCTGAAACCCAAGGGCGCCATCGTCGTCATCGAGTGCGAGCACATGTGCATGTCGATGCGCGGGGTGCGGAAGCCCGGCGCCAAGACCGTCACGTCGGCCGTCCGCGGCCAGCTCCGTGAGACGGCGACGCGCGCCGAGGCCATGAGCCTCATACTCGGAAGGTAGGACCGACCCGATGGATTCACTCGCCGCCACGCCCGGAACCGGACCGGCGACCTCGCCGCTGCCCGTCATCCGGCCCGTCCGCGTCGCCAGGACGGTCCAGGACCTCCCCGGGGACCGCGCCGCCGTCCTCGGCATCCTGAACGTCACGCCCGACTCCTTCAGCGACGGCGGCCTGTACGCCTCGACGGACGACGCCATCGGCCACGGGCTGCGGATGCACTACGGGGGAGCGGACATCATCGACGTCGGCGGTGAGTCCACGCGCCCCAACGCCCGCGAGGTGCCGGTCGAGGAGGAGCTGGCGCGCGTCCTGCCCGTCATCACGGCGCTCGTGAAGGCGGGAGCCCTGGTGAGCATCGACACCATGCACGCGGAGACCGCCCGGCAGGCCCTCGACGCCGGCGCCTCGATCGTGAACGACATCTCCGGTGCCGGCTACGAGGACGCGATGCCCGCGCTGGTCGCCGAGCGCAACGTCCCCTACATCCTCACGCACCGCCGCGGGACCGCCGCGACGATGGGCGGCCTGGCGGAGTACGACGACGTCGTCGCCGACGTGGTGCGCGAGCTCACCGCGCTGCGCGACCGCTTCGTCGCCGCGGGGGTCGCCGCCGAGCAGATCATCCTCGACCCCGGGCTGGGCTTCGCGAAGACCGACGAGCAGAACTGGGCCATCCTGCAGAACCTGGACGCCTTCACCGGGCTCGGGCACCGCGTCCTCGTGGGTGCGTCCCGGAAGCGGTTCCTCGGAACCCTGCTCACCGCCGCGGGGAAGACGGCCGCACCCGTGGAGCGCGACCACGCCTCGCTCGCCGTCGCGACCCTGGCCGCCGCGGGCGGCGCGTGGGGCGTCCGCGTGCACGACCCCGCCGCGACGCTCGACGCCGTCAAGGTCGCCGCCGCCGGCCGCCGACCATGACCGTGCAGCCCGCCCCCGGCCGGTCGGGCTCGCCCTCCGGGGACCTCGACACGGTCCAGCTCACGGGCATCATGGCCACGGGCCACCACGGCGTCTTCGAGCACGAGCGTCGGGACGGCCAGCCCTTCGCCGTGGACCTCACGCTCCACCTCGACCTGCAGCCCGCGGGGACGAGCGACGACCTCGCCCGGACCGCGCACTACGGCGAGGTCGCCGAACTGGTGCACGGCATCATCCAGGGGGCTCCGTTCGACCTCATCGAGGCCCTCGCGGAGACGATCGCCGCGGCGATCCTCGCGGCGTTCCCCGTGGCGGCCGTCGACGTCACCGTCCACAAACCGAAGGCCCCCATCGCCGTACCGTTCGGCGATGTGGCCGTGACACTGCGCAGGAGCCGGGCGTGAGCAGCACCGTGCGGTCCGTGCTGGCCCTCGGCAGCAACCTCGGGGCGAGCAGCGACACCCTGGTGCGCGCCGTCGCCGACCTCGTGGGGTCGGACGACGTCCGCCTGCACGCGGTGTCGCCCGTGGTGCGCACCAAGCCCGTCGGCGGGCCGGAGCAGCCCGACTACCTCAACATGGTGATCGAGATCGAGACGGACCTGGGCCCGTACGAGCTGCTCGCCCACTGCCAGGCCGTCGAGGAACGGCATCACCGCACGCGCACCGTCCGCTGGGGTCCGAGGACGCTCGACGTGGACATCATCACCTACGGGACCTGGGTCTCCGACGACGAGACCCTCACCGTCCCGCACCCCCGCGCAGCCACCCGCGCCTTCGTCCTGCAGCCCTGGGCGTGGATGGATGCGGGCGCCCGGCTCGGGGGACGGCCCGTGGCCGAACTCGCCGCGGAAGCCGGGGACCTTGCGGGCCTGGTGCCGTTCGAGGGAGTCTAGGACCCCGTGAGCACTCTTCGGTTCCGCTGGCTGGCCCTCGTGGGGCTGGCGGCCGGACTCGCCGGCTGGCTGGTCAACTGGTTCGCCACCCGCAACGGCTACGGCACGCCGGCCCTCCCGCTGACGTCCCTCGTCACCACGGCGGCGATCATCGCGATCACCCTGGTGTTCGGCCGGCGCGTGCTGCGCTGGCGCAGCGGCAAGCGTGACCGGCCGCTCGACCCGATCCTCGCCACCCGCACCCTCGTCCTCGCCCAGGCCTGCGCCTACGCCGGCGCCGTGAGCCTCGGCTGGCATGCGGGGATCTTCGTCGACCAGGTGGCGCTCCTGTCCGTCCGTTCCACCGTGGCGCCCCTCTGGGGGTCGGTGGCCCTCATGGCGGGCGGAATCGTGATGATTATGGTGGGATTGGTGGTCGAGGACTTCTGCAGGCTCCCGTCCGACGACGACGACGGCACAGGTGCACCGGGCGGGGAGAGCGAGGGGGAGTATGCGTAGGGAACCGATCGACCCGTCGGGGCTCGAGTGGTCCAGGGTGTCGCCGAAGTACCTGCGGGTCCGGGTGTTCGGCTGGCTCATCGGATCACTGGTGTGGCTCGTGCTGGCCTGCGTCCCGCTCGTCCTGCGCCTCACCGGCGTCTGGGAGACCTTCCCTCCCCTCTGGCTGGCCTGGGGGCTGCCCGCCGCCGTCCTCGTCGGCGCGGCGTGGCGGGGGCTGCTCCTTCCGCGCCAGGTGGCGGCCATCGGCTACGCCGAGCGCGACGACGACCTCCTCGTCCGCCAGGGCGTGATCTTCCAGCGCACCATGGTGGTGCCGTACGGCCGGATGCAGTACGTCGACGTCGCCGTCGGTCCCCTCGAGCGGGCCTTCGGGATCTGCACCCTCAAGCTCCATACCGCGTCTCCCGCCACGAACGCCGAGATCCCCGGGCTGCCGACGGACGAGGGCGCCAGGCTGCGCGAGCAGCTCTCGGCGCGCGGACAAGCCCGGCTGGCAGGGCTGTGACGCACCCGCAGCAACCGCCGCTCGAGCCGCGGCCCGCGGTGGGCGACACCGCCACGCAGGCTGACCCCGCCGAGCGGTGGCTGCGCGTACACGTCATCTCGCCCCTCGTGCGCGGCTGGATCGCCCTCGTCGCCATCCTGTTCATCGTGGGCCGGGACTGGTTCGAGGGGCTGTTCGGCCCGGGGCCGCGCGGGCGCTCCCCGCTCCCCGAGGGGTTCGGGGTGCTCGCGGCCGTCGGGATCCTGCTGGGCATCGTCGTCATCATCGCCGCCGCGTTCCTGCTGTCCTGGTACTGCACCCGTTACCAGGTCACGCGTGACCACGTCCGCGTGCACTCCGGCATCGTCTTCCGTCAGCAGCGGCAGGCGAGGCTCGACAGGGTCCAGGCCATCGACATCGTGCAGCCGTTCCTCGCCCGCATCTTCGGACTCGCCGAACTCAAGTTCGAGGTGGCCGACGCCGGGGAGTCGGCGGTCCGGCTCGCCTTCCTGAAGCTCGACGACGCCCGCCGGCTGCGCGCCATGATCCTCGCCCGGGCCGCGGGGGTGGACCCCGATCCGGAGCATCCCGAGGAGATCGTCGAGGCGCCCGAGCGCGAGGTGGTGGTGGTCCCGGCCGGCCGGGTCGTCGGATCGGCGGTCCTGTCCGGGACGAGCATCGCCCTCGTGGTGGCGACCATCGTCATCGTCACCCTGGGCGTGGTGTTCAGGACCCCGATCGTCGCGACGTCCTTCATCCCGATCCTGATCGGCGTGGCCGGATCCTACTGGTCGGCCCTGAGCACGGGGTACAACTTCCGGGCGGCCACCTCCCCCGACGGCCTCCGGATCCGGTACGGACTGCTGGACACCCGCGCACAGACCGTGCCTCCCGGGCGCGTGCAGGCGCTGGGGATCGTGCAGTCGCCGCTGTGGCGGCTCAAGGGGTGGTACCGCGTGACCGCGAACGTGGCAGGGTACGGTGCGTCGGCGTCGAACGAGGGGCAGGCGCGCGCCACCCTCCTGCCCGTCGGCACGCGCGATGAGGTGCTGCAGATCCTCGCCCTCGTCCTGCCCGACCCCGGCACGGACCGGCCCGTCGAGCTCTTCGCCGCCGGGATGGCGGGCCGCGACGGCGGGGAGGGGTTCGTCACCACGCCCCGCCGCGCACGGTGGCTCGCGCCGCTGGCATGGCGGCGTACCGGGTTCGCCGTGACCGGGACCGCCCTGCTCCTGCGCTCCGGCGTCCTGTGGCGGCGGCTCGCCGTGGTCCCGCACGAGCGGACCCAGTCGCTGGCGATCGAGCAGGGCCCCGTGGACCGCCGCTTCCGCGTGGCACAGCTGATCCTGCATACGACGCCCGGACCGGTCAGCCCGCGCGTGAGCCTCGCGGACGCCCCGACGGCGTGGGCGCTGTTCCACGGCCAGGCGGCGCGTGCCGCCGAGGCGCGGCGCCGCAGCGGCCCCGAACAGTGGATGCGGCCCGACGCCGTCGAGCCGGCCGCGGTGCCGCTCACGGAGGACGGATCTGCCGTCGACGGCGCCCCGCAGCAGCCCGGTCAGGCGCCCGTGGCTCCCCGGCAGGTGATGCCCGTCGCTCCGCGCTACACGCCGGTGTCCCGGGACCCCGAGGAGGTTCCCGATGGTCGGCGCTGACGCATCCCGGCGCCCGGGGCGGCTCGGCGTCGGCATCGTGGGCGCGGGCAGGGTCGGCTCCGTGCTGGGTGCCGCCCTGCGCTCGGCCGGTCACGCCGTCGTCGGGGTCTCCGCCG
The DNA here is from genome assembly GCF_058269135.1 of Arthrobacter sp. TJ-265. Lineage (NCBI taxonomy): Bacteria > Bacillati > Actinomycetota > Actinomycetes > Micrococcales > Micrococcaceae > Arthrobacter > Arthrobacter sp. TJ-265. The sequence continues at coordinate 69,577 of NZ_JBZCND010000003.1, forward strand.
TCTCCGAGGCGAGCCGCGAGCGGGCCGAGAACCTCCTGCCCGGGGTACCGGTGCTCGAGATCCCGGACATCATCGAGCGGGCCGAGCTCGTGCTGCTCGCGGTGCCCGACGACGCCCTGCCGGAGCTGGTCGAGGGACTCGCCAGGCTCGGCGCCTGGCAGGCCGGGCAGCTCGTGGTCCACACCTCCGGGCGCTACGGCACCTCCGTGCTGGGCCCGGCCCGCGCGGCCGGTGCCATCCCGCTGGCGATCCACCCGGCGATGACCTTCACCGGGCTGTCGCTCGATCTCGGGCGCCTCCCGGACAGCATGTTCGGCGTCACGGCCCCGTCCGCCGTGCTGCCGATCGCCCAGGCGCTCGTCGTCGAGATGGGTGCCGAGCCGGTGGTCATCGAGGAGGAGTCGCGTGCGCTGTACCACGCGGCCCTGGCCCACGCCTCGAACCACCTCGTCACGATCGCCGCCCAGTCCGCGCAGCTCCTCGCGGACCTCGGCGTCCAGCAGCCGGACCGCCTGCTCGGCCCGCTCATGAAGGCCTCCCTCGAGAACGCGCTGTCCTCGGGTGAGGGCGCCCTCACGGGCCCGGTGGCGCGCGGCGACGCGGGGACGGTCCGGGCCCACCGGGCGGCGCTCGAGGCGCACGACGCGGCGGACACCCGCCAGGCCTACCTCGGCATGGCACGTGCCACGGCCCTGCGCGCCCTCGAACGGGGAGTCCTCTCGCCCGCCCGGGGCGAGGCGATCCTCGCGATCCTCGCGGACGGCCCCGACGAGGACGGACCGTCCTCACCCGACGCTCCCGGCCCCGACGCTCCCGACGGCCGTCCTTCCTGACTCCTCCCGCACCGGCGGACCGCAACCGTGCGTCGGCCACCCCACCTCCCGAAGGACCCCCCGTGATCCCGACCGGCCTCGACAGCCCGTCCCTCCCCCTCCTGGTCTCCACTCCCGCGGATCTCCGTGCGGCCACGGCCACCCTGCTGGACGCCGCCCGGTCCCGGGCGGCGGACGGCCGGCCCTCGCTCGGTCTCGTCCCCACCATGGGGGGCCTGCACGCCGGCCACGCCGCGCTCGCCCGCGCCGCGCGCACGGCCGACGACGTCGTCGTCGTGTCCGTCTTCGTGAATCCCCTGCAGTTCGGCGACCAGGCCGACCTCGAGCGATATCCGCGCACGCTCGACGAGGACCTGCGGCTGCTCGGGGCCCAGGGCGCCGACCTCGTGTTCGCCCCGGCCGTCGAGGACATGTACCCCGGCGGGGAGCCGCTGGTCCGGGTGAGTGCCGGCCCGACGGGCGAGGTCTTCGAGGGGGCCGCGCGGCCGGGCCACTTCGACGGCATGCTGACGGTCGTCGCGAAGCTGCTCAACCTGGCGCAGCCCGCCACCCGCGCCCGGTACCGGGCGTACTTCGGCGAGAAGGACGCCCAGCAGCTGGCCCTCATCCGCCGCATGGTCCTCGACCTCAACCTGCCGGTGCACATCGAGGGCGTGCCGATCGTGCGCGACGCCGACGGCCTGGCGCTGTCGAGCCGCAACCGGTTCCTGACCGACGACGAGCGCTCCGCCGCCCTCGTCCTGTCCCGGACGCTGGCCGCGCTGCGCGAACGGGCAGCGCGCGGAGAACCGCTCGACCTCGCCGCCGCCCGCGCACGGATCACCGCCGAGGAGGGCGTGGACCTGGACTACCTCGACGTCGTCGACCCCGCCTCGTTCGTCCCGAGGGCGGACCCCGGCCCGGAGCCGCACACGGCCCTCGCCGTCGTCGCCGCCCGGGTGGGCGCCGTCCGGCTGATCGACAACATGGCCCTGCCGGCCCCGCACTGACCCGCCCCGGCACCGGACGCCCGGACGGGAGCCGTAAACTTGTCTACCGTGACCCACGACGACACCCTCCCCGCGGACGACCTCAACGAGCAGATGCGCTTCCGGCTGCAGAAGCGTGCAGCCCTGCTCGACGCCGGCACGCAGCCCTACCCGGTCCGGCCGGAGCGTACGCATTCCCTGGGGGAGGTCCGGGAGCAGTTCGCCGGACTCGACACGGGGGAGTCGAGCGGGAAGCACGCCGCCGTCGTCGGCCGCGTGGTCTTCATCCGGAACTCGGGCAAGCTGTGCTTCGCGACCCTCCAGGAGGGCGACGGCACGCGACTCCAGGTCATGCTGAGCCTCGCCGAGATCGGCGCCGACAGCCTCGCCGAGTGGAAGGCCCTCGTGGACCTCGGCGACCACGTGCAGGTGCACGGCGAGGTCATCAGCTCCCGCCGCGGTGAACTGTCCGTCATGGCCGATTCGTGGACCATGGCCTCGAAGGCCCTCCGCCCGTTGCCCACGCTGCACGCCGGCGTCAACGAGGAGACGCGCGTGCGTCAGCGCTACGTGGACCTCATGGTGCGCGAGGAAGCCCGCCAGATGGTGCGCACGCGTGCCGCCATCACGCGGACCGTCCGGGAGACCCTCCACCGCCACGACTACATCGAGGTGGAGACGCCCGTCCTCCAGCTCGTCCACGGCGGCGCCACGGCCCGCCCCTTCGACACACACCTCAACGCGTTCGACCAGAAGATGACGCTGCGGATCGCCCTCGAGCTGTACCTGAAGCGCGCGGTCGTCGGCGGCATCGACCGCGTCTACGAGATCGGACGCATCTTCCGCAACGAGGGCGTGGACTCCACGCACAGCCCGGAATTCACCATGCTCGAATGCTACGAGGCCTACGCGGACCAGTTCGTCATGGCGGACCGCATGAAGGAGATCGTCCTCGCCTGCGCCGACCTGCTCGGGTCGCGCACCATCGAGACGGCGAAGGGCACGATCGACCTGGACGGTGAGTGGGCCTGGCTCGGCGTCTACCCGGGCCTGTCCTCGGCCGTGGGCCGGGAACTCACGCCGGACACCCCGGTGGAGGACCTGCGCGCGATCGCCGAGCGGCACGAGGTCTCCCTCGACCCGGCGTGGGGCGCCGAGAAGGTGGTGCTCGAGCTGTTCTCGGAGATCGTGGAGCCCACCCTCATCCAGCCCACCTTCGTCTACGACTACCCGCCGTCGGCCCAGCCGCTCGCCCGCACCCACCGCGACGACCCGCGGCTGATCGAGGCGTGGGACCTGATTATCGGCGGGATGGAACGCGGAACGGCCTTCTCCGAGCTCATCGACCCGGTCGTCCAGCGGGAACGGCTCACGGAGCAGTCCCGTCAGGCCGCGGCCGGCGACGACGAGGCCATGCAGCTCGACGAGGACTTCCTCCGGGCGCTCGAATACGGCGCCCCGCCCATGGGCGGCATCGGACTCGGAATCGACCGGCTCGTGATGCTTTTCACGAACGTCGGAATTCGCGAGTCGATCCTCTTCCCCATTCTCAAGCCGGAAGGCGGCCACTAGTCATGGAATATGTGGCGGTCCTCCTGCCCTCGGCCTGCTTGGCAGTACTTTTCTACTTCGTGATCAAGGCCATATTCAACGCCGACCGCGCCGAACGCGAGGCCATGGCGCGCGCGGAGGAATTGCAGGACGCCGAGGACGCGCGGAACCGGGAGACGGCAGCAGAGGAAAAGGGCGAACAGGAAAGCTGATCCACATAGGAATGCTATTTTTTGACCTCGATCTGACGGTGCAGCATAATTGTTTATGAGACATTCACATCGAGGAATTCCAGGAGATCACCGTGGCGCAGAAGGTAAAGATTATTCTCATCGATGACATCGACGGCGGAGAAGCCGACGAAACCGTGCGGTTCGGGCTCGACGGCGTGGCGTACGAGATCGACCTCTCCGAGGCGCATGCCTCGGAACTGAGGTCGGCATTGTCCGACTACGTCGGTGCTGCCCGCCGCGGGAGCCAGTCCAAGCAGCGCTCGAGCACCCCGGGCGCGTCGTCGTCGTCCTCCCGCAACCAGGAGGCCGCCCGGATCCGTGAGTGGGCGAAGGAGAACGGCTACAACGTCTCCGCCCGCGGCCGTGTGAACGGCGAGATCGTCGAGGCGTACCGGGCGGCCCAGCACTGACCCACCCCCAGGAGGCGCCGGAGCGGTGGCCCTCCGGCGTTATCTCGCCTGTGGCGAACACGCACCCAAAGCACACCCCGTACCCGTAGCATCGAATTACGCGTTAGCTAGGAGTGTGTGTCTGATGTTTGAGAGATTTACAGATCGTGCCCGTCGTGTTGTTGTGCTGGCCCAGGAAGAGGCCCGCATGCTCAACCACAATTACATCGGCACCGAGCACATCCTGCTTGGCCTGATCCACGAGGGTGAGGGTGTCGCCGCCAAGGCGCTGGAGTCGCTCAGCATCTCGCTGGGCGCCGTACGGGAGCAGGTCCAGGAGATCATCGGCCAGGGTCAGCAGGCCCCGTCCGGTCACATCCCCTTCACCCCCCGTGCCAAGAAGGTCCTGGAGCTCTCCCTGCGGGAGGCACTCCAGCTCGGCCACAACTACATCGGCACCGAGCACATCCTGCTCGGTCTCATCCGCGAGGGTGAGGGTGTCGCCGCACAGGTCCTCGTCAAGCTCGGGGCGGACCTGAACCGTGTCCGTCAGCAGGTCATCCAGCTGCTGTCCGGATACCAGGGCAAGGAACCCGCAGCGGCGGGCGGCCCCCAGCAAGAGGGAACCCCTGCCGGATCGGTGGTGCTGGACCAGTTCGGCCGAAACCTGACCCAGGCGGCCCGCGAATCCAAACTCGACCCCGTAATCGGGCGCGAGCAGGAGATGGAACGCGTCATGCAGGTCCTCTCCCGCCGCACCAAGAACAATCCCGTCCTGATCGGCGAGCCGGGTGTCGGCAAGACCGCCGTCGTCGAAGGCCTCGCTCAGGCGATCGTGCGCGGCGACGTTCCGGAGACCATCAAGGACAAGCAGCTGTACACGCTCGACCTCGGGTCCCTCGTGGCCGGGTCGCGGTACCGCGGTGACTTCGAGGAGCGCCTGAAGAAGGTCCTCAAGGAGATCCGCACCCGCGGCGACATCATCCTGTTCATCGACGAGATCCACACCCTCGTCGGGGCAGGGGCGGCGGAGGGCGCCATCGATGCCGCATCGATCCTGAAGCCCATGCTCGCTCGTGGGGAGCTCCAGACGATCGGCGCGACCACCCTCGACGAGTACCGCAAGCACATCGAGAAGGACGCCGCCCTCGAGCGCCGCTTCCAGCCCATCCAGGTCGCCGAGCCCTCCGTGGCGCACGCGATCGAGATCCTCAAGGGCCTCCGCGACCGCTACGAGGCGCATCACCGCGTCTCGATCACCGACGGCGCGCTGACCAGCGCGGCGACGCTGGCCGAGCGCTACATCTCGGACCGTTTCCTGCCGGACAAGGCGATCGACCTCATCGACGAGGCGGGGGCGCGCCTGCGCATCCGCCGGATGACTGCGCCGCCCGAGCTCAAGGAGATCGACGAGCGCATCGCGAACGTCAAGCGGGAGAAGGAATCGGCCATCGATTCCCAGGACTTCGAGGGCGCTGCGGCGCTGCGCGACAAGGAGCAGAAGCTCCACGACGAGCGCAGCGACAAGGAGCGTCGCTGGAAGTCCGGCGGACTGGACGACATCGCCGAGGTGGATGAGGAACTCATCGCCGAGGTGCTCGCCAACTCCACCGGCATCCCTGTGTTCAAGCTGACCGAGGCCGAATCCTCGCGACTGCTGAACATGGAGGCCGAGCTGCACAAGCGGGTCATCGGGCAGAACGAGGCCATCAAGGCCATCTCCCAGGCCATCCGCCGCACGCGGGCCGGTCTGAAGGACCCGAAGCGTCCGGGCGGTTCCTTCATCTTCGCCGGTCCCACCGGTGTGGGTAAGACGGAGCTCGCCAAGGCGCTCGCCGAGTTCCTCTTCGGCGAGGAGGACGCCCTCATCACGCTGGACATGTCCGAGTACTCCGAGAAGCACACCGTCTCCCGCCTCTTCGGTGCCCCTCCGGGCTACGTGGGCTACGAGGAGGGCGGCCAGCTGACCGAGAAGGTCCGCCGGAAGCCGTTCTCCGTGGTGCTCTTCGACGAGGTGGAGAAGGCGCACGCCGACCTCTTCAACTCGCTCCTCCAGATCCTCGAGGACGGCCGCCTGACGGACAGCCAGGGCCGCATGGTGGACTTCAAGAACACGGTGATCATCATGACCACCAACCTCGGTACGCGGGACATCTCGAAGGGCGTCATGACGGGCTTCCAGTCCGGCACCGACACCAGCACGAGTTACAACCGGATGAAGGCGAAGGTCACGGAGGAGCTCAAGCAGCACTTCCGTCCGGAGTTCCTCAACCGGGTCGACGACACCGTGGTGTTCCCGCAGCTCACCCAGGACGAGATCGTCCAGATCGTCGACCTGTTCCTCGAGCGCCTGAGCGGCCGTATGGCCGACAAGGGCATGACGATCGAACTCACCCCCGCGGCGAAGGTGCTCCTCGCCACCCGCGGCTACGATCCCGCGATGGGTGCCCGGCCGCTGCGCCGCACCATCCAGCGCGAGATCGAGGACCAGCTCTCCGAGAAGATCCTCTTCGGTGAGATCAAGTCGGGCGAGCGGATCGACATCGACGTGGAGGGCGAGGGTGCGGATGCACGCTTCACCTTCATCGGGCACGGCGCTCCTAAGGAGATCGAGGACGCACCGGCAGCCCTCGAGGCGACCGTCCCCGAGTAGGACCGGCGCCCCGACGCCAGCATCCGAACCCGCCCTGGTCCGCCAGGGCGGGTTCGCTGCGTCTCGGGGCCCTTCCGCCTGGGATGAGTGCCCCCAGCAACGGAATTCGTCCCTGAGTGAACGCCTGTGACCGCGACCACAGGCGGTGGTAGAGATGGATCATGACCACCCCCTTCTCATCACTCGACGACTTCGTCGCCCTGCCCCGCCTGAGCGGGCTCGTCCTCAACCGGGAGGGCACGCGGCTCGTGACCTCCGTGGCGACCCTCGACCCCAAGAAGACCGCCTACCAGACGGCGCTCTGGGAGGTCGATCCCACCGGGGAGCAGCCTGCACGGCGGCTCACCCGCAGTTCCGCCGGAGAATCCGGGGCGGCGTTCCTCGCGGGCGGCGACCTCCTGTTCACCTCGTCGCGGCCGGACCCGGACGACGCCGACGGCGAGGAGCGCCCGGCACTGTGGCGCCTTCCGGCCACGGGCGGCGAGGCGTCGCTGGTGCTGACCCGTGCGGGCGGGGTGGCAGGGGTGGCGACGGCGGAGTCCGCCGACGTCGTCGTCCTGACGGGCAGTGCGCTCGCGGGATCGGCGAACGAGGAGGACGACGCCGCGCGCCGGAAGTCCCGCAAGGAGGCGGGCGTCGCCGCCATCCTGCATTCCGGGTACCCCGTCCGCTACTGGGACGCGGACCTCGGACCCGACGAGCCCCGCTACTTCGGGCTGAAGGACCTCGACGGCGAGGGATCGCCCGACGACCTCGTCCCGTCCGCGCGCGGCGGTCTCAGGGACGCCCATCCCGTCCTGAACCCCGACGGGACCGCCCTGTTCTCCTCCCTCACCCTGCCCGAGGAGCGTGGATCCCAGCGCTCCGTGCTCGTCCGCGTGGAGCTGGCCACGAAGGAACTGAGCGTCCTGCTCGACGACCGCGACAACGACTACACGCCGGGGCCCGTCAGCCCCGACGGACGCTTCCTCGTGGTCGTCAGGGACCGCCGCACCACCGCGGATGTCGCGCCGCGGACCACCCTGCTGCTGCTCCCGCTGGACGGCGGGAAGCCGACGGCGCTGGCGGAGGACTGGGACCGCTGGCCGTCCCCCGCGGGCTGGCTGCCCGACGGTTCGGCCGTCGTCGTCACGGCCGACGACGACGGCGGCGCGCCGGTCTTCATCATCGACGTCGCCTCCGGCGCGGTGCGCCGGGTGACGGAGGACGCCGCCGCCTACACGGACGTCCGCGTGTCCCCGGACGGTGCCACGGCCTATGCCCTGCGCAGCTCCTACCTGTTCCCGGCGGAAGCGGTCCGCATCGACCTCGCGACCGGCCGCACGGAGCGCCTGAACAACCCGGCGGAGCGCCCCGAGCTGCCCGGCTCGCTGGAGCGGATCGAGTCCGTGGGCGAGGACGGCCAGCCCGTCAGGTCCTGGCTGGTGCTTCCGGACGGAGTCTCCGCCGACCGTCCCGCGCCGGCCCTGCTGTGGATCCACGGCGGGCCGATCGGCTCGTGGAACGCCTGGACCTGGCGCTGGTCGCCCTGGATCATGGCGGCCCGCGGCTACGCCGTCCTGCTGCCCGATCCCGCGCTCTCCACGGGGTACGGCCAGCACATGGTGGACCGGGGGTGGGGGCAGTGGGGCCGTGCTCCCTACACGGACCTGATGGCCGCCACGGACACCCTCGTGGCGCGCGACGACATCGACGAGACACGGGTCGCCGCGATGGGCGGCAGCTTCGGCGGCTACATGGCGAACTGGGTGGCGGGTCACACCGACCGGTTCGCGGCGATCGTCACGCATGCGAGCCTCTGGGCCCTCGACCAGTTCGGTCCCACCACGGATGCCGCCTTCTACTGGGAGCGGGAGATGACGCCGGAGGCCAGGGAGGAGAACTCCCCGCACCACCACGTGGGGAACATCGGCACGCCGATGCTGGTCATCCACGGGGACAAGGACTACCGCGTCCCCATCGGCGAGGGCCTCCGGCTCTGGTACGAGCTGCTGTCGAAGTCGAAGCTGGCGGCCGGCGAGGGCGGCGAGACGCCCCATCGATTCCTCTACTTCCCCGACGAGAACCACTGGATCCTCAAACCCCAGCACGCCAGGATCTGGTACGGGGTCGTCGAGTCGTTCCTCGCCACCCATCTCCTGGGCGAGGAGCGCGACCTGCCGCCGGAACTCGGACTGTAGGAGCCGCGCGGTCGGGGAGGAGCCCGGGCTCTCCCCGACCCGCGGCCGGGGTCGTGGAATCGTGACGCGCTGCCTCTTGACAAGTTTTCTACAGAGCGTAGAATTCTCGCACGCCCGGAGGGGAACAGGCCATCGTCCTGACGCCACCGGCGTGCAGGGTTCGATGCCACTGATTCCGTCCGAAGGAGCATGTCCATGATTCCTGACGCCCTGACGCAGGGCCAATACGATACGGTCTACAACTTCCTGTCGCTCGTCATCGCAGCACAGTTGTTCACCGCACTCTTCCTGGTACTCGCGCTCCAGCGGGTGCTTCCCCGGTACCGGCAGGCGCTGATCATCGCAGCGGTGGTCTGCGGTATCGCGGCCTACCACTACTTCCGTATCTTCGACTCGTTCAGGGAGGCCTTCGTCACCGAGGCCGTCGGCGGCCGTGGGACCTATTCCCAGGCGGCGGGATCCTCGTTCAACGAGGGGTACCGCTACGTCGACTGGCTGCTGACGGTGCCGCTCCTGCTCGTGGAACTCATCGCCGTGCTCGCCCTGGCCCGCGCGGTGCAGGCACGGCTGCTGCGGCAGCTCATCCCCGCGGCGACCCTGATGATCCTCCTCGGGTACCCCGGGGAGATCAGTTCGACCGACGGCGCCCGCGTGCTGTGGGGTGTGCTGTCGACCATCCCGTTCCTGTTCATCCTGTACGTGCTGTTCGTCGAGCTGACGAAGTCCCTCGACCGGCAGCCCCCGGGTGTGAAGTCCCTGATCAGCCGGCTGCGGATGCTGCTCCTGGTCAGCTGGCTGGTCTACCCGGTGGCCTACGCCCTGCCCCTGCTGGGGATCTCCGGCGCGGACGCATGGGTCCTCAAGCAGGGCGGCTACTCCCTCGCCGACATCGCTGCGAAGGCGGTCTACGGACTCATCATCTACCGGCTCGCGAAGCTGAAGTCCTACGCGGACGATCCCGTCTTCGCCGCGATCGAAGGAGGAGGCGACGGAGAGGGGGACGACGGCGTACGGCCAGGGCGCCGCAGCGCTGCAGCAGAATCGGCGCAGGGTCCGCGCCGCAATGCGGAGGAGGCAGCCTGACCGCAGCATCCATCGGCTCGACGGCCCGACCGGGAGTTCCCGGTCGGGTCTGCCGCGTGACGGTCGCTCAGTAGAATGGGGTCAATGACCGCGTCCTTCACCATCCGCCCCGCCCGCACCTCGGACGTCCCCGCCATCAAGGCGCTCGTCGAGCCGCTCGCCGAGGAGCGCATCCTGATGGCGAAGGAGACGGTGGCGTACTACGAGGGTCTGCCCGAATTCCGGATCGCAGAATCCGACGACGGCGAGGTGCTCGGGTGCGGCGCGCTGCACATCATGTGGGAGGACCTGGCGGAGGTGCGCACGCTGGCGACCTCGCCCGCCGCCCGCGGCCGCGGTGTGGGGCACGCCCTGGTGGAGCAGCTGCTGGAGGAGGCCCGGGCTTTCGGCGTCGGCCGGGTCTTCTGCCTGACGTTCGAGGTCGGTTTCTTCCGTCGCCACGGGTTCGAGGTCATGGCCGACCAGTCCGCCGTGGACCCCCGCGTCTACTCCGAACTCCTCAGGTCGCACGACGAGGGCGTCGCCGAGTTCCTCGACCTCGCACGGGTCAAGCCGAACACCCTCGGCAACACCCGCATGATCCGGGAGCTGTGACCCGCCGGGCGCTGCGCTGGCCCTCCACCCAGGCTCAAGGATATGGTAAGACTGCTTAGCGTTCCTCAGGGGATGCCGGCAGGCCACCGGAACCGGTGGCCGTACACCGAGTTGAAGGAGGTCCGAATCATGGGACTGGATGACAAGATCGGGAACAAGGGCCAGGATCTCGGCGGCAAGGTCAAGGAAGGCCTGGGCAAGGCCACCGGCAACGAGAACATGGAAGCCGAAGGCCACAAGGACCAGGCCAGCTCGAGCCTCAAGGATGCCGGCGAGAACGTCAAGGACGCGTTCAAGCGCGACTGATGCATCACGGTCCGCCCCCACGGGGCGGACCGGCCACCTGAGGGAGGGCGCCCGTCCGGGCCCCTCCCTCAGCTGTGTGACGGGCCTATAGGCAGGGGCCCCGGACGGGCGGTAACGTTCACAGTGGCCAGGGTGGTCCATGTGAGGCGGGCTGCAGGCTGTCAAATGTCCGTTCGCAGTCAAGGAGCAGCGCCATGAAGAAGCTCATCAATGACCCCAAGGCCGTGGTCAACGAGTCGGTCGAAGGATTCGGCATCGCGCACGCCGACCTCGTGACCGTCCACCCCGAGCCCCTGTTCATCACCCGCAAGGATGCCCCCGTCCAGGGCAAGGTCGGCCTCGTCTCCGGGGGTGGCAGCGGCCACGAACCGCTCCACGCGGGCTTCGTGGGCCGCGGGATGCTCGACGCCGCCGTCCCGGGTGCCGTCTTCACCTCTCCCACACCGGACCAGATCATCCCGGCGACCACGGCGGTCGACGGCGGTGCGGGCGTCCTGCACATCGTGAAGAACTACACCGGGGACGTCCTGAACTTCGAGACCGCGGCCGAGATGGCCGAAGCGGAGGGCGTCACCGTGCGGTCCGTCCTCGTGAACGACGACGTCGCCGTCGAGGATTCGCTGTACACGGCGGGCCGGCGCGGCGTCGGAGGGACGGTCCTCGTGGAGCGGATCGCCGGTGCGGCCGCGGAGCGCGGGGACGATCTCGACGGCGTGACCGCGGTGGCGCAGCGCGTCGTCGACAACGTCCGTTCCATGGGTGTGGCCCTCGCGGCCTGCACCGTGCCGCACGCCGGCGTGCCGAGCTTCGACCTCTCCGACGAGGAGATCGAGATCGGGATCGGCATCCACGGGGAGCCGGGGCGGCACAAGATCGCCATGGAGAACGCCGACGGCATCACGCAGCGGCTCCTGGATCCCATCGCCGCGGACCTGTCCCTCGCGTCCGGGGACCGCACGATCGTGATGGTGAACGGCATGGGCGGGACACCCGCCAGCGAGCTGTACATCGTGTTCCGGAAGGTCGCGCAGCTGCTCGAAGGGCTCGGCGTGACCATCGACCGCTCCCTGGTCGGCAACTACATCACGGCGCTCGAGATGCAGGGGGCGTCCCTGACCATCCTGCGGGCCGACGACGAGATGCTCGAACTCTGGGACGCACCCGTCCATACTGCCGCACTGCGCTGGGGGGCGTGAGGATGACCAAGCCCCTGGACCCCCGGTGGGCCGTCCTGTGGATCCATGAGGCCGCGCGCGTCGTCGCCGAGAACCGCACACTCCTGATCGAACTCGACAGGGCCATCGGTGACGCCGACCACGGGGAGAACATGGACCGGGGATTCAGCGCCGTCGTCGCCAAGCTCGATGCGGGGGAGGTTCCCGGCACGCCGGCGGCGGTGCTCAAGCAGGTCGCCATGACGCTGATGTCCACTGTCGGCGGAGCCGCCGGGCCCCTGTACGGGACAGCGTTCCTGCGTGCCGCGACCTCCCTGGGTGACGCCGAGGAGATCGACGCCGCGGCGGCCGCCGCGATGATCCGGGCCGCACGCGACGGCATCGTCGCGCGCGGGAAGGCGGAGGTCGGGGACAAGACCATGGTGGACGCCTGGACCCCCGCCGCCGATGCGGCCCGGACCGCGGCCGAGGGAGGGGCGGGTGCGTCCGACGTCCTGGCGGCGGCGGCTGCGGCTGCACACGCCGGAGCCATCGCGACCGAACCGCTGATCGCCCGGAAGGGCAGGGCCAGCTACCTCGGCGAACGCAGTGCGGGGCATCGGGACCCCGGAGCGGTCTCGACGGCCCTCATCCTGCAGGTCGCTGCGGAGACGGCCGGAGGGCAGACCGCATGAGCGTAGGCCTCGTCATCGTGTCGCACAGCGAGAAGATCGCGGAGGGGGTCGTCGACCTCGCGGCGCAGATGGCGCCCGACGTCGTCCTCGCGGCCGCGGGGGGCACGGGCGACGGCGCCGGTCCGGCGCGGATCGGCACGAGTTTCGACCGGGTGCAGGCCGCGATCGAGCAGGCGGACGGCGGTGACGGCGTCGTCATCCTCACCGATCTCGGGTCCGCCGTCATGACGGCCGAGATGGTGCTCGAGTTCCTCGACCCCGCGGCGCGGGAGAAGGTCCGTCTCGCACACGCGGCCCTCGTGGAGGGGGCCGTCGCCGCCGCGGTGCAGGCGCAGGGCGGATCCCCGGTGGACGACGTGCTGCGGGCAGCCGAGGGCGCGGTCGTCTCCATCCGGCCGGAGGAGTTCGAGCCTTTCGTGTCCCATGCCGCGGCGGCGCCGGGGGTAGGGCCGTCCGCCCCGCCGCCGTCGGACGGTCCGCCACCGGAGGGGGAGCGGACCGCCCGCGGCTCGTGGACGCTGCCGAACCAGATGGGCCTGCATGCCCGCCCGGCGGCCACGCTCGCCACCGGGCTCACGGACCTCGACGCGGAGATCACCGTGAACGGTGTCGACGGCAAGTCGGTGATGCTCCTCATGAGCCTCGGGCTCGGCCAGGGCCGGACGGTCTCGGTCGAGGCCGTCGGCCCCGACGCCCAGGCAGCGGTGGACTTCGTGGGACGGGAGGTCGAGGCGGGCTTCGGCGAGCCGACCTGAGGCAGTCGCCTGCGCCTCCGGCCCGTCCCGCGCGTCCCGGTGCCGGCCTGGCGCTCGAGGGAGGACACGCCTAGCCCGGCAGCCGGACCCCTTCGCCCAGTTCCTCGGCGAGGCCGTCCGCGAGGAGACCGGCGAGGGCGCGCTCGAGCTGCTCGGCCGGCGCCCGCAGGCCATGCAGGGCCGCCAGGGCCTCCGGCAGGACGACGCCCGCGGTGGCGCCGTCGGACGAGCCCATGCCGAGGTCGGCGGGTGCTTCCAGGAGGAGGGAGCGCGGGATCGGTGCGTCGGTGTGACGCAGCACCGCGACCATGGCGCCCCGCACCTGCCGGTCCGTCCCGGCCCAGGCCTGGCCCTTCGGGACGTAGTCCGGCGCGGGCCGTCCCGCGGCCACCCACGCGCAGGCGTCCAGCACGGGACAGGCGTGGCACTGCGGGGCCCGGGCCGTGCAGATGACGGCACCGAGTTCCATCACCGCGGCGTTCCACCGGACGGACAGCGCGTCGTCGTGCGGCAGGAGGTCCGCGGCGCGCTTCGTCTCGGCGGCCGTCAGCGCCGGGGCGGGTAGCGCGCTGCCCCCGAAGAGGCGCGCATGGACCCGGCGGATGTTCGTGTCGACGACGGTCTCGCGCCGTCCGAAGGCGAACGCCGCGACGGCGGCCGCGGTATAGGTGCCCACCCCGGGCAGAGCCAGGAGGCCCTCGTAGGTCGAGGGGACGGAGCCGCCGTGGCGCTCGACCATGGCGGTGGCGGCCCCGTGGAGGCGCAGGGCGCGCCGGGGGTAGCCGAGGCGTCCCCAGTGCCGGACGGCGCTGCCGGAGGGTTCCGCGGCGAGGTCCGCGGGGGTGGGCCAGCGGTCGAGCCACTCCTGCCAGACCGGGAGCACCCGGACCACGGGCGTCTGCTGCAGCATCACCTCGCTGACGAGGATGCCCCAGGGCGAGCAGCGGGCGTCCCGCCACGGGAGGTCACGGGCCGAACCGGCGAACCAGTCGGTCAGCCGGCCGTGCAGTGCGGGCAGGGGCGCTGCGGCGCCGGCCGCATCCGTCGGTCGGGCGGGACCGGTGGACGCCGCGGTACCGGGGTTCATGGGTGCTCCTGGATTCTTGTCCCCACCACTCTATCGACCGGTGCGGTGCCCGGAGGAACGGGGGACCCCCTAGCCTTGATGGATGGCATCCACGGATCACGGCACGGGCGGACCGACAGGCGGTGGCGGTCGCCGCCCCGGCCCCGGCGTGTACAGGCGGCGCCGCCTGGTGGTGGCCATCCTGGTGGTCCTCGTCGTGCTGGCGCTCGCCGTCGGGGGTGCTGCCCTGGCAGGGCTCTTCGGGCGGCAGGACGATGCGGGCGATCCGTCCTCCGCGCCCGGGTCGACGTCCTCCCCGACAGGCCCTGCCTATTCGGCGAGCCGGACGCCTCCGAGTGCAGCGCCGAGCGCGGGCTCGTCGTCGGCGCCTGCTTCTCCCGGTGCCACTCCGAGCGGGAGTCCGTCGGCGGGCCGGTGCGATCCCGCCGCCGTGGTGGTCGTTGCCGAGACCGACGAGCGCACCTACTCCCCGGAGGAGAAACCGGTCCTGTCCCTGGTCATCCGCAACGGGGGGACCACTGCGTGCGCAGTGAACGTGGGTACGTCGCAGATGGAGTTCGTCCTCACCCGAGGCGCCGAACGTGTGTTCTCGTCGATCGACTGCCAGGAGTCCTCGGAGGATCTCGACCGCGTCATCGAACCGGGCGGCGAGGAGCGGGCGACGTTCGAGTGGGCGCGCAACCGCACGGTACCCGGGTGCACCGTGGTGGAGGAGGAGCCGGCGGAGGGCAGTTACACCCTGACCACGCGGCTGGGCGCGAGGAGCAGCGCCCCGGTGACGTTCACGCTGCAGTAGGCCGGCAGGCCGCCGCGTCGAGGGGCGCGGCAGGCCTACATGAACCGGTCGAGGAGGCTCGTCTCGGCGATGCGCGACAACCCCTCGCGGACGGTCCGTGCGCGCTGCTCGCCGATGCCGTCGACCGCCATGAGGTCCTCGATGTTGGCGGCCATGAGATTCTGCAGTCCGTCGAAGTGCTCCACCAGGCGGTTCGCCACGGCGGGCGGCATGGCCTTGATGCCGGACAGCAGCCGGTAGCCCTTCGGCTGGATGACCGCCTCCAGCGAGTCGAGGGAGGGGTTGAAGCCCAGCACGCTGGCGATGGTGCCCAGGTCGATGAGGTCCGTCGAACTGAAGCCCTGCAGCGTCGCCACGCGCTCCTCGACCGGGGCCGTGCTGCTGCCGAGGTCCATGTAGTCGCGCAGCACCATCTCGCTGCCGGGACCCAGGCCCGTGGTGAGCTCCTCCACCTGCAGGGAGAGCAGGCGCCCGTCGACGCCGAGTTCCAGCACGTACTGCGAGATCTCCTCGGAGATCCTGCGCACCATCTCCTGGCGCTGCAGGGTGACGGCGACGTCGCGCACCGTGACCATCGCCTCGATCTCGAGGGCGGACAGCGAGTTGGTGACCTGGTCGAGCCGTGCGCGGTACCGCTCGAGGGTTGCCAGCGCCTGGTTGGCTCGGGCGAGCACCGGCTCGGAGCCCTCGAGGACGTGGCGGAGGCCGTCGATGTACAGGGCGATGATCTGCATGGACTGGCTGACGCTGATCACGGGGAGTCCGGTCTGCTTCGCGACGCGCTCGGCGGTGCGGTGGCGCGTCCCGGACTCCTGCGTCTCGATGGTGTGGTCGGGTACCAGTTGCACCGCGGCGCGGAGGATCTTGCTCGCGTCCTTGTCGCAGACGATCGCGCCGTCCATCTTCGCGAGTTCCCGAAGTCGCGTGGGAGAGAACTCGATCCCGATGTCGAACCCGCCGGAACAGATGGAATCGACCGTGCGGTCGAAGCCGAGAACGATCAGCGCACCGGTCCGCCCCCTCAGGATTCGCTCAAGACCGTCGCGCAGATGCGTGCCCGGGGCTACTCTGGCGAGGGTGGCTTTGAGCGCGTCCTCCGGACTCCGAACCATGGCCCCATCCTTTCACCGCCCGCGCTCTTGAAGGCCCGGCGCAGTCGGGCGGCCGCCGTCGAACCCCGGACGGCGGGCAGCGGCCCCGGCGTAACGCCAGGGCCGCACCTAATACTACTGGCGCGCACAAATTCCTCCGTACCCGCAGGGGTCGCAGAACCGTCATGCGCCTCCCCGTCCCGCGGCAGGGCCCGGAGCGGTGCCGTCAGAACAGCAGTGCAAGAGCCTCCGCGAGCGTGGAGACCTCCCGTACGGAGAAGCCCTTGGGCACCGGCCCCGTTCCGGCGGGCGAGGCGGGAACGATCGCATGCGTGAACCCGAGGCGCTGCGCCTCCTGGATGCGCCGGCCGATGCCCGGGACCGGGCGCACCTCGCCGGCGAGGCCCACTTCCCCGAACGCCACGAGCCGCGCGGCCAGTGGCTGGTCCGTCTTCGCGGAGGCGATCGCCAGCGCGACGGCGAGATCGGTGGCGGGCTCGGTCAGGCGGACCCCGCCGACCGTCGCGACGTAACTGTCGTCCTTGTGCAGGCTGACAGACGCGCGGCTCTGCAGTACGGCCAGCAGCATCGCGACGCGGGAACTGTCGAGTCCGCTGGTGGCGCGCCGCGGCTGGGAGTTGGGTGACTCCGCGAGCAGGGCCTGGACTTCCGCGAGAAGGGGGCGCCGGCCTTCGAGCGTCACGGTGATGCATGTCCCCGACACCGGGTCCTTGGTGCGGGACACGAAGAGGCCGCTGGGGTCGGCCAAGCCCTCGATACCGCTGTCCGTGAGGTCGAAGCATCCCACCTCGTCCGTGGGCCCGTACCGGTTCTTGACCGCGCGCAGGAGGCGCAGACGGGAATGGCGCTCGCCCTCGAACTGGCACACGACGTCGACGAGGTGCTCGAGGAGCCTCGGTCCGGCGATGGAGCCGTCCTTGGTGACGTGCCCGACGAGCAGCGTGGTCATTCCCCTCGCCTTCGCCGCCCCGATGAGTGACGCCGCGACTTCCCGCACCTGCGTCACCCCGCCGGCGCTGCCGTCCACCGCGGCGCTGCTGAGCGTCTGCACGGAGTCGACGATGAGCAGTGCGGGGTCCACCTTCTCGACCTGGCCGAGGGCCTGGCCCAGGTCCGTCTCCGCACTCAGGTAGAGGGAATCGGCGACGGCGTCGATCCGGTCGGCCCGCAGCTTCACCTGGGCCGCCGATTCCTCCCCCGTCACGTAGAGGACGTTCTTGCCGAGCCGTGCGACCCGCGCGGCGACGTCGAGGAGGAGGGTCGACTTGCCGACGCCCGGTTCACCGGCGAGGAGGATCACGGCGCCGGGCACCAGCCCGCCGCCGAGGACGCGGTCGAGCTCGTCGATCCGGGTGGGCTGGTATCCGGAGAGTGTCGCGTCGACGTCGGCGATCCGCCGGGCCGGCGTCGTGACCGCCGTGGCGGCAGTGGTGCGCGCGACGACCTGCCCGGTCTCCTCGACGGTGCCCCACGCCTGGCACTCCCCACAGCGACCCACCCACTTCGCGGTGGTCCACCCGCATTCGGCGCAGCGGTAACCCGGGGTGTTGTTGCGGCCCGCGCGTGCGGCGGGGGAAGTCTTCGTGGCCATGCTTTCAGGCTACCGGCGGCCACCGACAGCCACGGCCACGCCGTGGCCCTCAGAGCCGCGGCAGGTAGTCGGCGGCGTCCTCGTGCGAGAGGCCCGTGGCGCTGAGCAGGTCCACGATGAGCGGCCGGAGGAGCAGGACGAGGCCCTCACCCTCGAGCCGGCTGATGTGGAGGGTCTTGGGGTGGAGGTCCGTGGCAATGGCCGCCAGTTCGTTGCGTGCCTGCCGCAGGTTGAGGCGCCGCTCGGCGGAATCGCTGACCGACAGGGCACGGCTCAGCACGTCGACGGCGTCGGCCGTGTCCTCGAGGGACTGGCTCAGGGCCTCGATCGCCTCGTCGGTGAGCGCCGCGTGGTTGATGACGGAGGTCAGGCGGCGGGAGAACACGCGGCTGTTGCGGATGGCGAGGTCGATCGAGTCGATCGCGTCCCCCAGCGAGCCGAGTTCCTCGCGGTGACGGCGGTACGCGGGGGAGATGCGTGCCACCTCCTGGGCGGCCTTCATGCTGCCCGTCAGGCTGTCCAACTGGGACTGGCAGTTCCGCGCACGGACCAGCGCGTGCCAGGCCAGCGTCGAATCGCTCTTCCGGAGGGCCGAGGCGCCCTCGCGGAGCACGCCGGAGAGCTCGTCCAGGAGTCCGCGCACGTTCGTCTTGGGCTCGCGGCGCGGGTCGCGGGGCAGGAACACGGTGATCACCAGCGCGAACAGGCCACCCACGATCGCATCGGCACTCCGCGTGAACGGCCCGCCCTCGGGCGCCGGGAGCAGCACCACCAGCAGCGACTGCAGCCCGAGCTGCGTCGTGAAGATCGTCCCGCTGTCCAGGAACCGGGCCAGCAGGATCGAGACGAACAGCACGAGGGCGGCCTGCCACAGGCCGGTGCCGAACAGGGCGAGCAGGAGATCACCCACCGCGATCCCGAGGGTGCAGCCGATCGCCACCTCCAGGACGCGCCGCACCCGGGGGTCCCGGGAGAAGCCCAGCGAGATCATCGAGGACGTCGCCGCGAACAGCGGTCCGTTGTGGCCCAGGACCTGCTCCGCGAAGGCATAGGCGCCCACCGCGCACACGGTCATCTGCAGGGCGGTGACCACGGAGTTGGCACTGCGCCTGAACCCGATCCGGGAGCGCTTGCGCAGGAAGGCCAGTGTGGCGGACATTCCCTGGCGCGGCGGCATGGACCCAGTCTAGGAGGTGCGTCCTGGGCCGGGAGGCCGCCCCTTCATCCAGGACGCAGCAGCCTCACAGGACAATGGACCAGCGCTGTTAACCTTCCGTTAAGGTTCCTTGGTCAGTCTCTTCACCTGCGCTGCCTAGCTTCGATGGAGTACAGGAACGCGTACATCTCTCGAGCGCCGTCCGCGCATCGATGAATTGATCCCTGGAAGGGGCAAAATCTAGTGAAGGTTCTTCGCTTTGGCCGCGCTGCGGCAGTCATCTCGGTAGCCGCGTTGGCGCTGACCGCATGTGGTTCCGACAATGCCACGGGCGAGACCCCCGCATCCGAGGGTGGCAACGCGTCCGAAGGCGCAGCTGCCGTCAGCGGCACCCTGACGGGTGCAGGTTCTTCAGCCCAGAACGCGGCGATGACGGCCTGGCAGGAAGGGTTCTCCGCTGCCAACAGCGGCGCCACCGTGCAGTACTCTCCCGACGGTTCCGGCGCGGGCCGTGAGGCCTTCCTCGGGCAGGCTGTCCAGTTCGCGGGCTCCGATGCCTTCCTGGACGATGAGGAGTACGAGGCCTCGAAGGAGTTCTGCGGTCCGGACGGCGCGATCAACATCCCCGTCTACGTCTCCCCGATCGCCGTCGCCTTCAACCTCGAGGGCATCGACACCCTGAACCTCGACGCCGCCACCATCGCGTCGATCTTCCGCGGCGAGGTCGCCACCTGGGACGCCGAGGCCATCGCCTCGCAGAACCCGGACGCCGAGCTTCCCAGCACGCCGATCACCGTCGTGCACCGCTCCGACGACTCGGGCACC
Organism: Arthrobacter sp. TJ-265; assembly: GCF_058269135.1. Lineage (NCBI taxonomy): Bacteria > Bacillati > Actinomycetota > Actinomycetes > Micrococcales > Micrococcaceae > Arthrobacter > Arthrobacter sp. TJ-265. The sequence goes on from NZ_JBZCND010000003.1 coordinate 89,538, forward strand.
ACCGAGAACTTCACCGAGTACCTCGCCGCCGCCGCTCCCGACGTCTGGACCGACGAGGCCGACGGCGCCTGGCCGGCCGCCTACGTCGCAGAGAACGCCCAGGGCACCAATGGCGTCGTCTCGACGACCACCAGCACCGACGGCGCCATCACCTACGCCGATGCGTCGGCCGTCGGCGATCTGGGCCAGGTCAGCGTGAAGGTGGGCGAGGAGTACGTGCCGTTCAGCCCCGAGGCCGCCGCGCTGGCCGTCGAATCCGCCACACCCGTCGAAGGCCGTTCGGACGTCGACATGTCCCTCGAGCTCGAGCGCGACACCACCGAGTCGGGCGCCTACCCGGTCGTCCTCGTCTCGTACCACATCGTCTGCAGCACCTACGAGGATCAGGAGACCGCCGACCTCGTCAAGGCCTTCGAGTCCTACGTGGTCAGCGAGGAGGGTCAGCAGACCGCCGAGGGTTCCGCAGGGAGCGCTCCGATCTCCGACAACATCCGCATGGATGCCGAGGCCGCTATCGAATCCATCACGGTAGCCTCCTAGCTGATGCCGATGCCCCGTCCGGTTTCCCCTGGGAACCGGACGGGGCTGTCCACTGTCCGGGGTCCTGCTCGAAGGGGACGCGTGCTCGAGACTCCCGTACCGTGAAACTGTTCTGAGCGCGCAGCGCCCACCACCACTCGCCATGAAGGATTCCCCGTGTCGACCAACACCCTGACCAGAAGTGAAGTGGGAGGGAAGTCCGGAGACAAGATCTTCTCCGGCGCCACCCTCGCCGCAGGATGCCTCATTCTGGCAGTCCTTTTCGGCGTTGCCGCCTTCCTCGTCATTCAGGCATTACCCACTTTCAGCGCAGACCCCGCTGACATCACCGGGGGTGAGGGCTTCGGGTCCTACATCTTCCCGATCGTCATCGGGACGATCATCGCCGCCTCGATCGCGCTGCTGATCGCGACCCCTCTCGGGATCGGCGTCGCGCTCTTCATCTCGCACTACGCGCCGCGGCGCCTCGCCCAGGGCTTCGGCTACCTCGTCGACCTCCTCGCGGCGATCCCCTCCGTCGTCTACGGGGCCTGGGGATACGCGGTCCTCGCACCGCAGCTCGCCATCGGTTACGGCTGGCTGGCGGAGAACCTCGGCTGGCTGCCCATCTTCGAAGGTCCGGCGAGCCAGACCGGGCGTACCATCCTCACGGCCGGCATCGTCCTGGCGGTCATGGTTCTGCCCATCATCACCTCCCTCAGCCGGGAGATCTTCCTGCAGACGCCGACACTCCACGAGGAGGCGGCGCTGGCCATGGGGGCCACGAGGCTCGAGATGATCCGCATGGCCGTCCTTCCCTTCGCGCGGGCGGGCATCGTCAGCGCGGCGATGCTGGGCCTCGGGCGGGCACTCGGAGAGACGATGGCCGTCGCGCTCGTCCTGTCCGGAGGGGCGCTCACGGCAAGCCTCATCCAGTCGGGCAACCAGACGATCGCGGCCGAGATCGCCCTCAACTTCCCCGAAGCGTTCGGGTTGAGGCTGAGTGAGCTCATCGCTGCAGGCCTGGTGCTCTTCGTCATCACCTTGGCAGTCAACATCATCGCGCGCTGGATCATCAGCCGCCACAAGGAATTCTCAGGGGCAAACTGACATGAGCAGCTCAACACTCGAGAAGCGGCGCTCGCAGCTGACGAAGGGCAGGATGCCCGGGTACGTCATCTGGGTGGTACTGGCCGCGGCGGTCGTACTGGGCGCAGCGGTCTCCGCCCTCATCGGATTCAACATCATCGTCTGGGCCATCCTGACCGCGGTCTTCTTCGTCGCCGGAGCCACCATGATCACGGCGGCCTTCGGCGGCACCCGCAAGGCCTCAGACTCCCTGATGACGTACCTCGTCTACGGCTGCTTCATCATCGCCCTGCTCCCTCTCCTGTCGGTCATCTGGACCGTCCTCGAGCGGGGTCTGCCGGGGTTGTCCTACGACTTCTTCTTCACGTCGATGAACGGCGTCACGGGAGCCACCGACAATGCCTCGGCGGAGAACGGGTCGCCCGTCCTGGGCGGCGCGTACCACGCCATCATCGGGACCCTCCAGATCACACTCTGGGCCACGCTCATCTCCGTCCCGATCGGGCTGATGGCGGCCGTCTACCTGGTCGAATACGGGACCGGCGGACGGCTCGACCGCGCCATCACGTTCTTCGTCGACGTGATGACCGGCATTCCGTCGATCGTCGCCGGCCTGTTTGCTGCGGCCCTCTTCGGACTGCTGTTCGGCCCGGGGACCCGGACAGGTTTCGTGGCGGCCGTAGCGCTGTCCGTCCTGATGATCCCCGTGGTGGTCCGCTCCACCGAGGAGATGCTGAAGATCGTCCCGAACGAACTCCGTGAAGCCGCCTATGCGCTGGGGGTCCGCAAGTGGCGGACGATCGTGAAGGTCGTGGTACCGACCGCCATCTCGGGCATCGCCTCCGGAGTGACGCTCGCCATCGCGCGGGTCATCGGCGAGACCGCGCCCATCCTCGTCACGGCCGGCTTCGTGAGTTCGATCAACACGAACGTGTTCAGTGGCTGGATGAGCACCCTCCCGACGTTCATCTACTATCAGATCCTCACGCCGACGTCCCCCACCAACATCGATGCCAGTACCCAGCGCGCCTGGGCGGCGGCCTTGACCCTGATCGTGATGGTCATGCTCCTCAATCTGGCCGCCCGTCTCATCGCCCGTGCCTTCGCTCCGAAGACCAGTCGATGACCCGGCACTGCGGCTCGAACACCCACCTCTCCCACGACCGGCTGCTGTCAGCACGCGGTTACTACCGATAAGGAAGCAATGTCCAATCGCATCGACGTCAAGGACTTGAACGTCTACTACAGCAAGTTCCTTGCCGTGGAGGACGTCAACATCAACATCGAGGCCCGTTCGGTGACGGCGTTCATCGGCCCCTCGGGCTGCGGCAAGTCCACCTTCCTCCGCACCCTCAACCGCATGCACGAGGTCATCCCCGGCGCCCGCGTCGAAGGTGAGGTGCTGCTCGACGGGGACAACCTGTACGACTCCGCGGTGGACCCGGTGACCGTGCGCGGACGGATCGGCATGGTCTTCCAGCGGCCCAATCCGTTCCCCACGATGTCCATCCGCGACAACGTGTTGGCGGGCGTGAAACTCAACAACAAGCGCATCAGCAAGTCCGACGCCGACTCCCTCGTCGAGAAGTCGCTGCGCGGCGCCAACCTGTGGAACGAGGTCAAGGACCGCCTGGCGCGTCCCGGGTCGGGCCTCTCCGGCGGACAGCAGCAGCGCCTGTGCATCGCCCGGGCCATCGCGGTCTCACCCCAGGTGATCCTGATGGACGAGCCCTGCTCGGCACTGGACCCCATTTCCACGCTCGCCATCGAGGACCTCATCAACGAGCTCAAGGCCGAGTACACCGTGGTGATCGTCACGCACAACATGCAGCAGGCCGCGCGCGTGTCCGACAAGACGGCGTTCTTCAACATCGCCGGAACGGGCAAGCCGGGCAAGCTCATCGAGTACGGGGAGACCACCACAATCTTCAACAACCCTGCCGTGAAGGCCACCGAGGACTACGTCTCCGGCCGCTTCGGGTAGGCGTATCCCGCGAGGGATACGACGACGGCGGCTCCCAGGGGGGGGCCGCCGTCGTCGTATCCGGAGATCGCACGCGGCAGGCCTTCGTCGGGCCTGAGGGCTGGCTCGGGTGCCGCGGCCCGCCCCGGGAGGGGGTGGAGGTGCGGCCCGCCTCACAGGAGCGGGCTGAGCGCCAGGAAGAAGACGGCCCCCAGGAGCGCGGTGGCCGGGGCCGTCGCGAGCCAGACACCGAGGATCCTGATCACCCGGGGGCGCTGGACGGAGGCGAATCGCTGGTTCGCGCCGCCACCGACGATCGCGGCCGCCATGGTGTGCGTGCTGGACAGCGGCATGTGCAGGGAGATGGCGCCGACGAACAGCATCGCCGAGCTCACGCCCTGCGCCGTCATACCGCGCAGCGGATCGATGTGCACCAGGCGGTTGCCGAGGGTATGGGTGATGCGCCACCCGCCGAAGAGCGAGCCCGTGGCCAGGAGTGCGGCGGCGAAGAGCTGGACCCACAGGGGCATCTCGGAGCCCGCCGCGTAGCCCGAGCCGACCAGGGCCAGCAGGATCACCGCCATGGTCCGTTGCCCGTCCTGGAGCCCGTGGCCCAACGCGAACGTGCCGGCCAGGACGGATTGCGCCATGCGGTTCCCGCGGTTCACCTTCGCCGGGGACCCGTGGCGCAGCAACCAGGTAGCGGGGAAGACCGCCGCATAGGCGAGGAGGTAGGCGACGATCGGCGAGAGCACGAGGGGCACCGCGATCTGCAGCAGCAGTGTCTCGCCCGCACCGCTCATCGAGAGCCCGTTCGCCAGTTGCGATGCGCCTCCCGCGCCCAGGATGCCCCCGAGGAGCGCATGGGTCGACGACGACGGGATGCCTCGATACCAGGTGATCACGCCCCAGATGCACGCGGCGAGCAGTGCGGCCATGAGGACTCCGAGCCCGGTGGGCCCGGAAGGGAGGCCGATGGCGGCTTCGGCGAAGAACAGCGCCAGCGTGGTGCTGAGCAGCGCTCCGATGAAGTTGAAGAGGGCCGCGAGCAGGACGGCGACCGTGGGCGTGAGCGCGCGGGTGCGCACGGCGGCGGCCACGGAGTTGGACACGTCGTGGAAGCCGTTGAGGAAAGCGAATCCGCCTGCGGCCGTGACCACCGCGCCGAGGAGGAGCGGCTCCACCTACGATTCCTTGACGAGGATGCTGCCCACCTGGGTCGCCACCCGCCGGATGTCCCTCGTGACGTCGACGAGCTGGTTGGCGACGTCACGGTGCCGGGCATAGACGAGCGGCTTGTGGTCGTTGAGCAGTTCGGCGCACCAGCTGCGGTGCGTGCGTTCGGCCCGCCGGGCCAACCGCAGGATCTCGATCCAGTATTCCTCGAGCTCGTCCATCGAATTCAGGTGCTGCATGGCCACCGCGGTCAGTTCGGCCTGCCGGTTGATCACCTCGAGCTGATCGGCGGCCCGGTGGCTGAGCTTGCTCAGCTTGTACAGGGCGATCAGCTCCCCGGCGCCGTCGAGCTTCTCGATCGCCTCGTTGAGCAGGCGGGACAGGGCGTACAGGTCCTCGCGGGGCAGCGGGTTGATGAAGGAGGTCCGCATGGAGGTCAGGAGGGCGAAGTGCAGGTCCGTCGAGGCGGACTCGTGCTGGTGGAGCTCCTCCGACAGGCGGTCGTACTCCTGCGTCGAGGCCCCGAGGATGGCCGACATGGTCCCCACGCCGAGCACGAGTTGCCGGGCCATGCGGGACAGGAGTTCCAGTCCGGTGTTCTCCTGCGGGAAGAGGCGTAGTTTCACGGAGTCTTCCTCAAAGGGACAGGGACTGCCAGCACGCCGACGGTGGCCACGCTGGATGCTGGAGGGCAGAGTAGTGGCGTCGAACCGGGAGCGCCTCTCGGCGGAAGGCCGCTCGAAGCGGCTGAGTGTTGAAGCCCGGGGGTTCCACGGTCCGACGCCGACTTAAGTCTTGCCCTCGCCGGAGCCCCTGTCAACATCGGCCCCGGCGAGGGGTTCAGTCGAGCTCCCCGCGCCGCCAGGATGCCGCTGCGTGCTCGAGATCCTCGGCCGTCTTGATGAGCTGATGCGAGTTGCGGGTGAGTTTCGTGGCGTGGGGGCCGTTGGCGACCTCGGCGTCGTCGGCGTGGTGGGCCTGCCCGAGCGCGACCACGCGGCAGAACGCGGCGAAGCGTTCGAGTGCGACGTCGAACTCCCCCTCGAACGCTCCGGACAGGATGGTGTCGGCCATCGCCTCCATCTCCGCGGCGCCCGGTGGTTCGGCGACGCCGGCGACGACCTTCGAGACCTGGGCGGCTTCCTTGCCCGAGGCGAAGTACGCGGCCATGCGATCGGGGTTCTGCTGGGTGGCCGAGCGGAGCGCGTAGAGGCGCCACAGGGCGCCGGGCAGGGACCGCGGCGGGCTTGCGGCCCACATCTCCGCGATGGCGTCGAGGCCCTGCTGGTCGGCGAGTTCGACGAGCCGGCGCGTCACGTCCGGATCGTCGGAGTCTCGCCCGTGATGGACGAGGGCATGGGCGGCCATGTGGGCCGCCTCCGACACCCTCGACGGGTCGATTCCCCCCGCGAATACCTCGAAGTCCGCGGGGGCGAATGGCTTCGGCTTGTGGGGCCGCGGGCTGTTGTTCGTATATTCGCCGTCCATGAAATGAGGATACTCCTGGGCGATTTCAGGCAGGAAGGCGGGAGTCCCGGGGCAGTCCTCGCGGCGAGGGCGATTGCGATAAAGTAGGCGGGTCGGCGCCCGACGACGATCTCCATGATGCGACGTCCGGGTGCATGGCGCGGGCCCTTAGCTCAGTTGGCTAGAGCAACGGACTTTTAATCCGTGGGTCGTGGGTTCGAGCCCCACAGGGCCCACCAGCAACACGAGGGTCCCGGCCTGGCCGGGGCCCTTTCTGCTGCCCGGTCGGAGGAGGCGCCGTCCCCTCCCCGCCATGCCGGGACCGACGAGAAGCGCCCCCGATCGACGGAAGACCCTCCGCGATCGGGGATTGACTGGAGACCCCTGCTCGTTTGAACTGGTAGGAACTGGTGTACGGCAGGTGCGCCGAGAGGCCCCCGAGCCGCAGCGGAGAGGGAATTCATGGACGCCGTCGCCCTGATGGGTAGCCTGGCCGCCTGTGCCGCCATGGTCGGTGCCGCGGCACTGACCGCATGGCGCGTCGACGCCGCCTCCCGGCGCGGTGGTGATGCGGACGACTCCTTCTGGCTGGCGTTCGGCGGGGTGGTGGTCGTCGTCGGTGCCGGCGTCGTCGCCGGAGCCCTGGGCGCGGCATGGCTGGCGCTCGCGGTGGGCATCACCTCCTCCGCGGCCGCCGTCGCCTGGACCGTGGGCCGCCATGAGCAGCGGCGCCGCCGTGCCGAGGAGGCGTCGCGGGCAGCGGTGAGGGAGGATCTGCAGCGCCGCCACGACGACGTGCTGCGGCGTTGGGCGGACTATGAGGTCGATCCGGGCAAGGCCATCCATTACCCGGGCATGCACGAACCCGGGAACCCCGCCGTACGCCCGGTGGTGCAGGCCGTCCGTGCTGCAGGCTCGGCTCGCGACGCCGTCACGGCCTCCCCGGACGACGAGACCGGGAAGGCGAGGTACGCCGTTGCAGTGGCCCGCCTCGAGCAGACCTTCGAAGCAGCCGAGCGGGACCTCGGAGCCCTCGAGGCGCGACGCCCGGGACGGCATCGGGCCACCCCGGGTCGACCTTGAATCGTTACCTTCGCGCCGGCTGCGGGACGCCTTTCGCCGTTAGGCTCAAGTTACCCGAGCGAACTGCTTGGGCAGGGCGCGGCCATGGGGCGGCGTCATCTCCATGACCCGAGGAGGGAAGCAATGCGAGTCCTAGCGCGCTGCGTCACCGGCCTGCTGGCCGTCTCGCTCCTCGTGGTACCCGCTCCCCTCGCCGTCGCCAAGCCTGCGGACGAGACGCGGGCAGTGCTTCCGCACAGCAACCAGGGCGCCCGGCAGGAGGTCCGCTTCGCCACGTACAACGCGAGCTTGAACCGGTCCTCGGCAGGCGAGCTGGTCCGGGACCTGGGCACGCCGGGCAACGCGCAGGCGAGGGCGATCGCCGAGGTCCTCCAGACCAACCGCCCCGACGTGGTGCTCCTCAACGAGTTCGACTACGTCCCGGGAGGCCGGGCTGCAGACCTGTTCCACCAGAACTACCTGTCGATCGGTCAGAACGGCAAAGCCCCGCTCGACTACCCCTACGTGTACACGGCGCCGTCGAACACCGGTGTTCCCAGCCGGTTCGATCTCAACAACGACGGTTCGGTGGGTGGTGCGGACGATGCGCTGGGCTTCGGCGCGTTCGAGGGCCAGTACGGCATGGTCATCTACTCCAGGTACCCGATCCTCACGGAGTCCGTGCGGACCTTCCAGGACTTCCTGTGGAAGGACATGCCCGGCGCGCTCCTTCCCGACAACCCCGTCACGGATACCCCGGGGGACTGGTATTCCGCGAGTGAGCTCGCCGTGCTCCCGTTGTCCAGCAAGTCCCACTGGGACGTGCCGGTGAGCGTGGGCGGGAAGACCGTCCATGTCCTGGCGAGCCACCCCACGCCTCCCGTCTTCGACGGCGTGGAGGACCGCAACGGCAGGCGCAACAGCGACGAGATCCGCTTCTGGTCGGATTACGTCACCGGTGGATCCGACGCCTCCTACATCTACGACGACGCCGGGACGTCCGGGGGCCTGCAGCGCGGTGAACGCTTCGTCGTGATGGGGGACCAGAACAGTGACCCGCTCGACGGCGACTCACTGGACGGGTCGATCGGTCAGCTTCTGGGCAACAAGCTGGTGCAGGACCCACTGCCGTCGTCGAGCGGAGCCACCGAAGCCTCCGCGTTCCAGGGCGGCGCGAATGCCGACCATCGAAGTGATCCCCGTTACGACACCGCGGATTTCGAGGATCTCACCGCCGGCAACATCCGGGCCGACTACGTACTCCCGTCCCGCACGCTGCGGGTCGCGGCGGCAGGGGTCTTCTGGCCGCGGGCGGGTACGCCGGGCTCGGAACTGACCGGGATCTTCCCCTTTCCCACCAGTGACCACCGCCTGGTCTTCGTCGATGTCACGCTGCACGGGGTCCGTGAGCGCTAGGACCGCCGTACCCCGGCGCTCTTGTCCCGCCGCTCCGGCCGGGTGTACGGTCATGGGCATGAGGACACTTCTTTTCCAGTAGGTGAGCCGGCTTCGGCCGCGTTCCACGCCACTTGTCGATGACACCCTCCAAGGGCGCTCACTGAATCTGTCCGGTCCTCCCAGCACGCGCGTCGCGGGTTTCTCGCGCCCCGCACTGACCCGCCCAGACACGTTCCGCGGGCGTCCGTAGCCGAAAGGAACACCATGACCAGCACGCCCCAGAACCAACAGCCCCAGGACGACGCGTCAGCAACCGATACCGGCGGGACCCCTGTGGGGGCCGGCGCCCGGAAGCTGCAGGACGACCCCAGGGCGCAGCTCGCACTGGCGAAGAAGAACCATGCCGCCAGTCCCGCCGCTGCGACCGGCGCCGGCCACGCCAAGGCCGCGCACGAGAGCAGCAAGCAGGGGAAGAAGGAGAAGAAGGTCCGCTGGTAGGCACCGTGGGGCGGCCTGTGCCGTCCTGACGAGGCAGGCCGCTTAACTGGAGCTGGCTCCGAGTTCTGCGTATGGGGGAATCGCAGAACTCGGAGCCAGCGATCTCAGTATACTTCGACGGGAGACCGGAAAGTCCAATCGAAAGGTGATGATGGCCGTCACAGCCAAGGCGTTCCAGCTGTGGCGTTCCCGGATTGCACCCGAGGACACGGTGACCGACCTCTGCAGGGTCGCGGGCATCAAGCGCTCCACCCTTGCCCAGCAGCTCGTCCGGGGCAAGGTCTCGGTGCCGACCATCGTGGCCATCGCCCGCGGCTACGGGCTCCCGCCCGTGGAAGCCCTCGCCGAGTTCGAGGGCTACGGCGACCTCCAGGCCGGCATCCGGATGCCGACCGACGCGGAACTCGTCAGCCAGGTCTCTCACATCGACATCCTTCGGTTGCTCGTGGCCCGCAGCGAGGACCGGGAGTGCACGGGGACCGACCTGCAACTGAATCTTGCACCCTTCCCCCATCGGAACTCGGTCAGGGCCTGGATCGAGGCGATCGACCCCGGTGACATCCGCCAGCAGTTGGCGGCCAGCACCGGTGTGGCCCGCCAGAACCTGTCCGCTCAGCTCACGGCGGGTCGGCTCGCGCCCGAGATCGCCGTCGAGGCCGCCCGGATCGCCGGGGTCTCCCTCACGAGCGGGCTCGTGGTCACCGGGCTGCTGACACCGGACGAGGGAGGCTGGCCGGCGGACGGGCGGGCCCGTGCCCTCTGTGCCCTGGGTGACCTCGAGCTCGTCTTCCTCGCCCGCGACCGCCTCGACGTCCTCGGCAAGCAGATCCGGCGGGCCGAGCTCGACGACGGCAAGGACCGGGCCATGTGGGAGAACCTCGGATGAACGCGATGACGATCCAATGGGCGGCACTCGGCCTGTGCGCCGCCGGCTCCGCGATCCGCATCCCGGGCCTGCGGGACGCTCGTGGGCGCACCATGTTCCTGGCGCTCGTGCTCCTCACCTTTGCCGTCGGTCTGTCGATCGATCCGCTCTACCGGGCGATGGACGCGGTCCTCGGCGGTGTCAACGTCGCGAACCTCCTGCTGCGGATGGCCCTGTACGCCGTCTTCCTGCTGTTCGGGATCCGGATGGCGGCCGCCTTCGGTTCCATGCGCGCCCGGCGTCTGATCGCAGGACCCTTCGGCCTGTCCATCCTGGCCCTGACGGTCGCGGCGACACTCCACTTCTTCGTGTCCAGTGAGCTCGAGGGAAGCTCGACCGGCCTGCACGCCTTCGCGGGCCAGGACACGGTGCAGCAGTACGCCGCGGTCGGTCGGCTCTATCCGGGGTATGTCGCAGCCTGCCTCGTGATCCCGGCGGCGCTGGCGGCCTTCGACCGGCATGCGCGGATCATCCACCGCGTCGCATGCGCCCTCGTGGCCTCCGGCTACTCGCTCGTGGTGGTGTTCGTGCTGCTGAGGCTGACGGCCCTGGACCTGATGTACTGGGACGTCCTCCTGCCGTTCTCGGCCATCCTGCTGACCGTCCTGGGCCTCTGCCTGATCCGGGCGAGCCACGTCATCGGCAGGAGAAGCGCCTCCGCCGCGAACAGGCTCGCCTAGACGGCCGGGCGAATCGACGCCGACTGCACGGCGTGCAGGAATAGTGACGCGTTTGTGTCCTCCTGCTGTTCACGTTTCCATCATGGTGTGCGAAAATTATGATTATGTAACTGCCGCTTTCCGTGGGGGGTCAGCGGATCGTTACCCGGCAGGCAGGTACGCCCGTCGTATCGGGTGGACTCACCTGTTGGTCTCATGCTGGGGACGCACGAAGGGCACCACCCGCCACGTATGCACGGCGGATGGTGCCCTCTGTGTCGGTGCGGACTACGCGGCGTCGTGGTCCGTCTCGATGATGCGGGCCAGGGCCTCGAGCGCGCTCTCGGCGCCGTCACCCTCGGCGCGCAGGACGACGACGTCACCGTGCGAGGCTCCGAGGCTCATGAGCGACAGGATGCTCGACGCGTCCATGGCTTCCTCGGCGGGCTCGCCGTCCATCGCGATCGTGATCTCGAGGGGAAGCTCTCCCGCAGCCTCTGCGAAGATCGATGCCGGGCGGGCGTGCAGCCCCACGCGGCTCGCGACGGTTGCCTTGCGTTCTGCCATGATGTGCTCCTTTGTCGTGAATGGGTTCCAGTACAGCCAAGCCGACTGGAGGTCAGGCTGCAACCGGCTCGGACGCGGGCCTCTCCGTCTTGCGGGTCGCATAGCGCTTCAGGGCGATCACCGCGAGTGCCGAGATGACCATTCCGACCAGGATCGCAACCACGAACATCGCGAAATTCCCGATCGCGAAGAAGACGAACAGGCCGCCGTGCGGGGCCTGCGAGGTGACGCCGGTGCCCATGATGATGGCGCCGGTGACCGCGGAACCCAGCAGGGATGCAGGGATCACGCGCAGCGGATCGGCGGCCGCGAACGGGATGGCGCCCTCGGAGATGAAGCTGGCACCCAGCAGCCAGGCGGCCTTCCCGTTCTCCCGCTCCGGCTCGGTGAAGCGGTTGCGGTCGATCAGGGTGGCCAGGGCCATGGCGAGCGGCGGGACCATGCCGGCGGCCATGACGGCCGCCATGATCTGCAGGGGTGCCACGTTGTCGAGCGACGCGGCCCCGAGGCCGGCGACGGCGAAGGAGTAGGCGACCTTGTTGACCGGGCCGCCGAGGTCGATGGCCATCATGAGGCCGAGGATGACGCCGAGCCCGATGGCGGCCGTACCGGTCAGCCCGGACAGCCAGTTGTTGAGGCCCACGGTGAGTGCGGCGATCGGTCCGCCGAGCAGGAGGAACATCAGGCCGGACGCCACGATGGACGCCACGAGCGGGATGATCACCACCGGCATGAGGCTCCGCAGCCAGCGGGGCACGGACAGGCGGCCGATCATCATGGCCGCGTACCCGGCGAGCAGGCCGCCGACGATCCCTCCGAGGAAGCCTGCGCCCATGAAGCCGGCCACCGCACCGGCGACGAAGCCGGGAGCGATGCCGGGGCGGTCCGCCAGTGCGTACGCGATGTAACCGGCGAGGGCGGGGACGAGGAATCCGAGCGACAACTGGCCGATCTTGAAGGCCACGGCCCCGAGGTACTCGCCGAGCCCTCCGGCCGGCAGATCCACCAGGCTGTTCTCGAGGACCACGGCGTCCGCGGTCTCCGTGATGAGGTACCCGCCCAGGAGGAAGCCGAGGGCGATGAGCAGGCCACCGCCGGCCACGAACGGGATCATGTAGCTGACGCCGGTGAGCAGTGCGCGCTTGAGCGTGCTGCCCACGCTGTCCCGGCCACCGTCGTCATCCGCCTGCTGGTCACCGGCGGTGCCGGCGACCCTGCGCGCATTGGGGTTCCCGGCCGCGGCGAGGGCTTCCTCCACCATCTCGCCCGGCTCGTCGATGCCACGCTTGACGGGCGAGCTGATGACGGGGAGGCCGGCGAAGCGCTGCTTGTCGCGGACGTCGACGTCGACGGCGAAGATCACGGCATCGGCCGCGGCGATGACCGACGGGTCCAGCGGCGTGGCGCCGGAAGAGCCCTGTGTCTCGACCTGGAGGTCGATCCCGCGCTCCTTGGCCGCCGCGACCAGGGAGTCGGCCGCCATGTAAGTGTGGGCGATGCCGGTGGGGCACGCGGTCACGGCTACGAGGCGTCGCGCCCGGGTGTCGGTCGACCGGGTCCGGTCGACGGCGGGCCCCGTGGTGTCGGTCCCGGCGGGCGAGGTGCCGAGCGTGGCCGCGGCCTCACTCGTGCGGGAACCGGCGGCGGACCCGGCGGAATGGGCTCCGGCGGCCGGGGCAGCTGACGGCGCGTCGCCGAGGCCGAGTGCACCGTTGACGAGGGCGACGACGTCGGCCGGGGACTGCGCGGCGCGCAGCGAGGCGGTGAAGTCCTTCTTGATCAGCGACCGGGCGAGCTTGGACAGCAGTTTCAGATGCTCCTGGTCCGCCCCGTCGGGGGCGGCGATGAAGAACACGAGGTCCGCCGGGCCGTCCTTGGCCCCGAAGTCCACGGGTGGGGACAGGCGTGCCATGACGAGGGTCGCTTCCGAGACGGCTGTGGACCGGCAGTGCGGGATCGCGATGCCACCGGGGATGCCGGTCGAGGTCTTCTCCTCCCGGGCGAGTGCGTCGGCATACAGGCCGTCCACCTCCGTGGAGCGGCCCTGGGCGGCAACCCGTTCCGCGAGGTGGCGGATGACCGAGGGACGATCGTTCCCCAGGTCCATGTCCAGAGCCACGAGCTCCGGAGTGATGATGTCGGACATCAGAATTCCTCCTGTTGGGGCCCTGCGGTGGACCCGATTGCGCTTGGTTCGATCACGGGCAGCGTGACCTCGAGGGGTGTGACCACGACGATGTCCGGCGTGGTCTGGTCGAGCGATGGAACTGTGGAACCGGGAAGGGCAGCGGCCGCCGATCCGTGGGCGACGGCCTGGCGCAGGCAGTTCTCCGGACGTTCTCCTGCAGAGTGCGCCAGCAGGTAGCCGGCCAGCGCGGAATCGCCGGCGCCGACCGTGGAGCGTGCCGTGACGGGTGGGTGCACGGCATGCCATGCCCCTGCGTCCGTCACGAGCAGGGCGCCCTTGGATCCAAGGGTCGCCAGTACCGCTCCGACCCCCGCGGCGATGAGCACCGCGCAGGCCCTCGCGGCCAGTTCATGGTCCTGCTCGAGCTCGTCACCCGTGCCGATACCGCTCAACTCGCTGAGCTCCTCGGCGTTGGGCTTCAGCAGGTCCGGAGCCGGGATGCCGGCGGCGGCCGCGATGAGCGGCCCGCCGCTGGAATCGATCGCGACGAGGGGCGCCTCCGGCCCGTACGCCTTCCGCACGGCAGCGGTGACCGTCGTGTAGAAGGTGGACGGGACCCCCGGGGGCAGCGACCCGGCGAGGACCAGCCAGTCCGCGCCGTCGCTCTCGGCGACCACGACCGCGAGGAGTTCCTCGAGGCCGGCGGGGGAGAGTTCGGGGCCGGGCTCGTTGATCTTCGTCGTCGTGCCGTCCGGCTCGGTGATGGCCGTGTTGATACGGAGCCCGGCGCCGATCGGCAGGTTGCGGAACGGGAGGGAGATGCTCCGCAGCCCCGCGAGGACGGCGTCGTCGTCGTCGCCGGGCACGATCGCGAGGGTCCGGATGCCGGACATCGCGAGGGCGCGGCTCACGTTCACGCCCTTGCCTCCCGCCTCCTGCACCACGCGGACGGCACGCTGGACGGCTCCGCGTACCAGGGGCGTGTTCAGCTCCACGGTGCGGTCGATACTCGGATTGGCGGTGAGGGTGACGATCACGCGACGATCACCTCCACGTCGGCGTCGGTGAGGGCCTCCGCGAGGGGTCCCCGGGGTGCTCGGTCGGTGATGAGGGCATCGATATCCTCCAGGTAGGCGAAGCTGGTCAGGGTTTCCTCGTCGAACTTCGACGAGTCCGCCAGGAGCACCACGCGCCGGGCGGAGCGGACGAGGGCGGTCTTCACGGCCGCCTCGTCGACGTCGGGCGTGCTGAGGCCGAAGCCGGCCGCGAGCCCGTTGGCGCCGATGAAGGCGATGTCCGCGCGAAGGCGGGAGAAATGGGTCACGGTGCTGCTGCCGACGGCGGCACTCGTCAGTGCCCGGACCCGGCCGCCCACGAGTTCCACGCTCAGCCCGGCACCCGAGATCAGCGCGGCGATCGGGACGGAATGGGTGATGACGGACAGGCCTGTGCGGCCCTCCTCGACGAGCAGGTCGGCGAGGGCTCCGGTGGTACTCCCGGCATCGAGCACGACGGCGCCGGTCACGGGGGTGAGCGCGAGGGCTGCCTCTGCGATGCGCCGCTTCTCCGGGGAGCGCTGCGCAGATCGGCTGGTCAGGCTCGGTTCATTCGTTGTCGCGCCGCTTCCGGCGACGGCGCCGCCGTGGACACGCCGCAGGACGCCGTCGTTCTCGAGGAGGGCGAGGTCCCTCCTGACGGTCTCCTTGGTGATGCCGAAGCGCGAGGAGAGCCCAGCGACGGTGACGCGGCCGTCGGCGGAGACCAGGCTGCTGATCTGGCGGTACCGCTCTTCCGCGAACATGGGGACTCCATCGTCGTGGCCGTCGGTCGGGGCCGACGGCATGTGGCTTCATCTGTGTTTGAGTGACTCTATCTTTGCTTTGGGTGTGACGTCAAGCACTTTCGTGCCCTGAAATCGGAAGGAGGCGACACATCCGGCCGTAAACGCAGACAAAGAAAGGCCGGGACATGGTCCCGGCCTTTCTGGTGCTACTGGAGGTCAGAGCCCCGAATCGCGGGTCTCGTTGCGCGTGATGGTCTCGCCGGTGTGGGGATCGACGACGGATCGCGACTCCGACACGCGGTTCTGCCTGCGCGGAGCCGCGAGGAGGAGGGAGGCGATCAGGCCGATCACTCCCACCGCCATGAGGATGTAGCCGACCAGGTTGATGTCGACGATGCTGACGACGTCTGCCTGAATGGCAAAAGCAAGAATTGCACCGAGTGCAATAAGGAAGATCGAAGAACCGATTCGCATTAGCAATACTCCTTCAGTGAGGGCTCGATGGGAGTTTTATAACAATTCCCCAGCGGTTTCGCTTCCAGTGCCACCCACTCCCGAGGCGGGCCCGCCTGCCGTCATCATACGGCGTGTCGCGCTTCTTGGAGGCGTGTCGGCGCGCCGAACCTGCGCACCGACAGGACGAACGGAAATTCCTCTGCCGCGCGAAATTAGGCAGGATTAGCATGGTGGAGGGATTGCACCCTAAGCAGGCTGATGAAGTACACTTAGGGAAAGTTGCACTCCGGTGCATCGCACCATCAGGCAGTGGGCCGTCCTCGGGCGCTCTGCTGGAATCACTCAAAGGAGCATCACATGAGTTTCATCGGTTTTCTCATCCTCGGCCTCATCGCCGGCGCCCTCGCCAAGCTGATCCTCCCCGGTAAGCAGGGTGGCGGCATCATCATCACCATGCTGCTGGGCGTCGTCGGCGCATTCCTCGGCGGCTTCATCGGCGGCAGCCTCCTGGGCGTCGACCTGGGCGGCACGTTCTCGCTCATGTCCATCCTGTTCGCCGTCATCGGCGCGCTGATCGTGCTCGCCATCTACGGCGCCGTCACCGGCCGCAAGGGCTCGCGCGTCTAGTCAGCAGTACCGGCTGCACCGTGGGGGAGCAGTTATCGAGAGGGCGTCACCGGCTACCGGGGGCGCCCTCTCCTGTTGCCGGAGCCTGACGGGCGGCCCTCTGCCTGCAGCAGAACCCCGGCCCGGCAGCACACGCCCCACCTAGAATCATTAGCAGCAGCACATCGATCACCGGCGGAAGGACCACGATGTTTGGCCGTAACAAGGAGAACCCAGCCGCGAAGGCTGCGAACAAGACACTGTTCGACAAGGACGGCAACCCGAAACCCGCCATCCTCCGGGGGATCGAGCGCGCCCTGGACATCCAGCGGCCCCTGATCATCGCCAACATCGACCGCCTCCGTGGCCGCAACCCGGAGGCGTCTCCCGCGGAGCTGACGCTACTGCTGGAACGCGACTACCTGCGCGCCACGACGGTCGCCGGAGCAGCGGTCGGCGCGACTGCCGCCCTCCCCGCCGTCGGCACACTCGCCGCGCTCGGACTGTCCGGCGCTGCGACGGTCGGGTTCCTCGAGGCGACCGCGCTCTACGCCGAGTCGGTCGCCGAACTGCACGGCGTCCGCACGGATGACCCCGAGCGGTCGCGCGCCATGGTGATGGCCATCCTCATGGGCGAGGAGGGCACCGCGCTCGTCCGCTCCATCCTGGGTTCCTCCGCCGGGCAGGGAGCACCCCAGTACTGGGGCCAGCTGGTCGACAAGTCCGCTCCGGCGTCACTGGTGAAGACCCTGACCGGGTCCATCCAGAAACGGTTCCTGAAGAAGTTCCTCGCCAAGCAGGGCGGCTTCATGCTCGGGCGCGCACTGCCGTTCGGGGTGGGCGCCGTAATCGGCGGAACCGGTAACCACCTCATGGGCAAGGCCGTCATCCGCACCACGCGCGAGGCCTTCGGTCCGCTGCCGCGGACCATCCCCGGCGAGCTGGCCGAGGTGCTGCAGCTTCCCGATCCGGACTCGCGGAAGAAGCGGGCCTAACCGAAGATCGCGTGGGCGACGGCGAAGATCAGCAGGCCGGCCAGCGAGCCGACCACGGTGCCGTTGATGCGGATGAACTGCAGGTCCTTGCCGACCTGCAGTTCGATCTTGCGTGACGTCTCCTCGGCGTCCCAGCGGCCCACCGTCTCGGAGATGACCCCGGCGATCTCGCTGCGGTAGGTGCGTACGGCGTAGGAGGCGCCGTCGGCGATCCACAGGTTCACGCGGTGGGCGAGGTCGGCGTCGCTCGTCAGGCGTGAGCCGAAGTCGCGGATGGCCGCCTTGAACTTCGAGGTCAGTTCGCTGTCCGGGTCATTGACGGCCTCCAGGAGGGCGTTCTTGATGGTCGACCAGGTGCGCGCGGTGAGGTCGCGGACCCGGGGGTCGTCGAGCAGCTGTCCCTTGATCTCCTCGGCCTTGGCGATCGTCTCGGGCTTGTGCTGCAGGTCCCGCGCCAGGTCCCTGAGGTACTTGTCGATGGCGATCCGGACGTCGTGCTGCTGATCGTCCTGGATCGCGCGGATGAATTTCGACAGTTCCGCGTGCACGCGGTCACCGACGACGCCGTCGACGAGGCGGGGAACCCAGGTGGGGGACCGCTGCGCGACGACCCGCGTCACGACGGCGTAATTGGCGTCCACCCAGTCGGCGGCGCGGTCCACCAGCAGGTCCACGAGCCGGTGGTGGTGTCCGTCCGCGAAGACGCGCTCGGCGATACTGCCGATCGGCGGGCCCCAGGGTGGATCCAGCAGGTGCTTCCGGACCATCGATTCGATCACGGCCTGCACGGCGTCGTCATTCAGGACCGTGAACATCCCCCGGATCAGCGCTGCTCCCTCCGCTGCCACCCGGTCGGCGCTCTCCGGCTTCGAGAGCCAGGCCCCGGCCTTCTGGGCGATGCGCGCCGAGTCCAGCTTGGCCCGCACCACGTCCTCGGAGAGGAAGTTCTCCTCCACGAACTGGCCGAGCGACTCCCCGATCTGGTCCTTCTTGCGGGGGATGATGGCGGTGTGCGGGATGTTGAGGCCCATCGGATGCTTGAAGAGGGCCGTGACGGCGAACCAGTCGGCGAGCGCGCCGACCATGCCGCCCTCTGCGGCCGCCCGGACGTACTGGAGCCAGGGATAGGTGTCCTGCAGGGCGAAAGCCACCACGAAGATCACCGCCATGAGGGCCAGCAGCCCGGTCGCGAGCATCTTCATGCGGCCCAGGGCGGCTGCCCGCTCGGCGTCGGTGTCGGTCATCTGCGCGTTCACCCTCCCGAGTCTACGAGGGTGGCCTCACGCCCGGGGCGGACCGGCCGCCCGTGGTGCCCGGATCGGCCGGTCGCGTACCGTGGGAGGGACATCAATCACCACGTGAGGGGATGCCCCGTGCCTCCTGTGATCTTCGCCCATCGCGGCAGCAGCGGCACCTACGCCGAGCACACCCGCGCCGCCTACCTCCAGGCCCTCGCGGACGGCGCCGACGGCGTCGAGTGCGACGTCCACCTGACCCGGGACGAACAGCTCGTGTGCATCCACGACACCACCGTGGACCGCACCACCAGCGGGTCGGGCCGGGTGGCCGACCACACGCTGGAGGAGCTGCGTGGGCTCGACGTCTGTTCCTGGAAGGGCGCGAGCATCCCGGCCGACTACGGCGGTCCGTCCGAGCAGTTCCTCACGCTCGCGGACCTGATCCTGCTGCTGCGCCGCGCGGGGCGCCCGGTCCGGCTGGCGATCGAGCTGAAGCACCCGAGCCCGTTCGGCCTGCGGCTGGAGGACGCGCTCATCGCCTTCCTCATGGACGAGGGATGGGACCCGGAGTCCTCGATGCTCGGCACCATCGAGGTGAGTTTCATGAGCTTCAATCCTGATTCGATGCGGCAGCTGGCCGAATCGGCGCCGTCCCACATGCTGTGCCAGCTGGTGTCGGACATGAAGCCGCAGGAGGTGCGCGCCGCGCTGCGCTTCGGCCCGCTCACCGAGGGCGCCCTGATCACGGTCATGCGACGCGCCCTGAAGGAGGGCGAGCAGCTCGTGAACCGTCATCAGGTGGGCATGGTGGGCCCGGGCATGCGGTACACCCGCACCCATCGTGGCCGTGTGCGACGCTGGGTCCGCGACGGGGTGCGGGTCCGCGTGTGGACCGTGAACTCGGCCGAGGACGCGCTGTACCTCGCGGAGCTCGGGGTGCAGGAGATGACGACGGACTACCCGGCGCGGATCCGGGCCGCCCTGGAGGGCGAGCGCGGCTGACCGGGCTCTCCTGCGGAGCATGTGGTTGAGTTGCAGGATGCAATCCCCGATCGAGGACTACGCGCTCCTGTCCGACCTGCACACCGGTGCGCTCGTCTCCCGGAGCGGCAGCGTCGACTGGCTCAGCTTCCCCCGGTTCGACTCCGAGTCGGTCTTCGCCGCGATGCTCGGTACGCCGGAGCACGGCCGCTGGCTCGTGGAGCCGTCGTCGGACGCCGACGTGGTGGAGCGGAGCTACATCGACTCCACCTTCGTGCTCCAGACCCGCTGGAGGACCAGCGAGGGTGAGGTGCTGGTCACCGACTTCATGCCGGTGACGGACCGTCGCGCCAACGTGGTGCGGCGCGTCCAGGGGCTCCGGGGCGCCGTCACCATGCGGCAGGAGCTGGAGATACGTTTCGGCTACGGCGACATCACGCCGTGGGTCACGCAGGGCACACACGACGGCGGTCCGGTACTCCTCGCCATCGCCGGACCCGATGCGCTGCTCCTGCGGGGGCCGCGTCTGAAGGCGACGGACCATCGCCACGAGGGGACGTTCGTGGTGGCCGAAGGCGACGTCGTCGACCTGGAACTCGTGTGGTATCCCTCGCACCGTGAGAAGCCGGATGCGCTCGACGTCGACGAGGCGCTCGACAGCGCCATCAGCTACTGGCGGGCATGGGGCGCCAGCTGCCGGATCGAGGGCGACTACTCCGACGTCGTCCGGCGCTCCCTGCTCGTCCTGCGCGCCCTGACGCACGAGGACACGGGCGGGATCGTCGCCGCCCCCACGACGTCGCTGCCCGAGCAGTTCGGTGGCTCCCGCAACTGGGACTACCGCTTCTGCTGGCTCCGCGACGCCGCCCTGACGCTCGAGGCCATGATGACGCACGGCTTCTCCGAGGAGGCGCTGGAGTGGCGCAACTGGCTGCTGCGGGCGGTCGCCGGCGATCCCGAGGACCTGCAGATCATGTACGGGCTGGCCGGGGAACGGCACCTGCCCGAACGTGAGCTCGGGCATCTGCCCGGCTACGCCGGCTCGACGCCCGTGCGCGTGGGCAACGGCGCCGTCGACCAGTACCAGGCCGACGTCGTGGGCGAGGTGATGGTGGCGCTCGAGAAGCTGCGCATCCACGGCGTCACCGAGGACAGTTTCTCGTGGCCGCTCCAGCGGGCCCTCCTGGGGTTCGCGGAGAAGCACCTCCATGACCGGGACCACGGGATCTGGGAGATGCGCGGGGACCCCCAGCACTTCACCCATTCGCGCGTGATGATGTGGGCGGCCTTCGACTGCGCGGTCCGCGCGGTGCGGGATCACGGACTGCCCGGGCCGCAGCAGCGCTGGACGGAGATCCGGGACGGCCTGCGGGAGGAGATCCTGGAACACGGCTTCAACCCCGACCTGGGTTCGTTCACCCAGGTGTACGGCGGGACCGAGGTGGACGCCTCCCTGCTCCAGCTGCCGCAGGTCGGCTTCCTCGACTTCGACGATCCGCTGATGCTGGGCACCGTGGAGCGGATCGAACAGGATCTCCTGGACGCCCACGGGCTGCTGCTGCGCTACCGCACCGGCAACTCGGACGACGGCCTCGAGCCCGGGGAGCACCCGTTCCTCGCGTGCTCCTTCTGGCTCGTGGAGCAGTACGCGCACGGCGGCAGGTCCGACGACGCCGTACGGCTCATGGATCAGCTCGTGGGCTACTCGAACGAACTCGGCCTGCTGGCCGAGGAGTACGATCCCGTCGGCGGACGCATGGCGGGCAACTTCCCGCAGGCGTTCTCGCACCTCGCCCTGGTCCGCGCCGCGGACGCGTTGCAGATGGCGGACGGGAAGGCCGGGCCCTACGAGGCGATGGCCCGGGACCAGCTGCAGTAGACAGCGACGCCGGGAGCCAGGCCACCCGGCCGGGCTCCCGCCGTCGTCCTGTCGCCGCTGCTAGAGCGTGACGCCCTGCGGCTTCAGGACCACCTTGATGGTGCCGTCCGTCTTCTTCTGGAAGTTCTTGTAGGCGGCCGGCGCCTCGTCGATCGAGACCTCGTGGGTCATGAGGTCCGTGACGCCCAGCGGGTCCGAGGGATCCTCGACGATCGGGAGGAGCTCGTCCGTCCAGCGGCGCACGTTGCACTGGCCCATGCGGAACTGGACCTGCTTGTCGAACATGGTCAGCAGCGGCATGGGGGTGGCCGTGCCGCCGTAGACGCCGCTGAGGGACACGGTCCCGCCGCGGCGGACGGCGTCCATCGCCGAGTGCAGGACGCTCGTGCGGTCGCTGCCGCCGGTCTCCATGACCTTCTGCGCCAGCTTGTCCGGCAGGATGCCCACGGCGTTCTGCGCGAAGGCGCCCACGGGTGACCCGTGGGCCTCCATGCCGACGGCGTCGACGATCGCGTCCGGGCCGCGCCCGTCCGTCATGCTGCGCAGTTCCTCCGCGGTGTCCTTCGTGAAGTCGATGGTCTCGATGCCGTGGCGCTTGGCCATCTCACGGCGTTCGGGGACCGGCTCGACGGCGATCACGCGGTGGCCCAGGTGCCTGCCGATGCGTGCGGCGAACTGTCCGACCGGTCCGAGGCCGTACACCGTGAGGACGCCGTCCTTGGGTACGTCCGCGTACTGCACGCCCTGCCAGGCGGTGGGCAGGATGTCCGAGAGGTAGAGGTAGCGTTCGTCGGGCAGCTCGAAGCCGACCTTGACCGCACCGTAGTCGGCGAAGGGGACGCGCAGGAACTCCGCCTGGCCGCCGGGGACGGAGCCGTACAGCTCGGAGAAACCGAACAGGGAAGCGCCCGAGCCCTTCGCGTGCACCTGGGTGGTCTCGCACTGCGACTGCAGGCCGCGCGTGCACATGAAGCAGTAGCCGCAGGAGATGTTGAACGGGATGACGACGCGGTCGCCGACCTTGAGGTTGGTGATACCGGCACCGACCTCCTCGACGATGCCCATCGGCTCGTGGCCGAGGATGTCACCCTTGTGCATGTAGGGGCCGAGAACCTCGTACAGGTGCAGGTCCGAGCCGCAGATGGCGGTCGAGGTGATGCGGACGATGGCGTCCGTGGGTTCCTGGATCGTGGGGTCGGGTACGTTCTCCACGCTGACGTTGCGCTTGCCCTGCCATGTCACTGCCTTCATGTGGTGCTCCTCCGGGTAGTAAGTAGGCTTTCCTTTCCCACTATTCACCCCTTCGCCGCGAATGGGAAGTCGAAGCTCGCCGTCGCCTAGCCTTGTCGGGTGGTGCTTCTTCGATCTCCGGCCGTCCGCGTGGCCCTGTCCGTCGCGATCGCGACCGGTCTGTACGGGCTGTCCTTCGGTGCCCTCTCCGTGGCTGCCGGGCTGACCCTGCTCCAAACCATGGCGCTGAGTCTCCTGCTGTTCAGCGGTGGTTCGCAGTTCGCGTTCATCGGCGTCATCGCCGGGGGAGGGAGTGGCGTCTCCGCGATGTCCGCCGCGGCGCTCCTGGGGATCCGCAACGGCGTCTACGGCATGCAGGTCAACGTGCTGCTCCGGCCGTCCCGCTGGCGGAAGCTGCCGGCCGCGCACCTCACGATCGACGAGTCGGTGGCCACGGCGACGGGCCAGACCGATCCGGACGAGCAGCGCCGCGGGTTCTGGGCCGCCGGGATCGGCGTCTTCGTCCTGTGGAACCTCTTCACGCTCGTCGGGGCGCTCGCAGGGAACGCGATGGGCGACCCGGCCCGGTGGGGGCTCGACGGCGCTGCCGTCGCCGCGTTCCTCGGTCTGCTCTGGCCGCGCATCCGCTCGCGCGAGCCCGCGGCGATCGCCGTCGTCTGTGCCGTCGTCACGCTCATCGCCGTGCCGCTCGTGCCGCCGGGCGTGCCGATCCTGCTCGCGGCCGTCGTGGCGGCCGTCCTCGGTCTTTCGGGCCTCGGGCCGGCGACGGAGGGCCTCGAGCCCGACGTCGAGCCCTACCCCTCCAGCCCTGCCGGAGGCACCCGATGAGCCTCTGGGGTTGGGTCCTGCTCGCGTGCGCGGTGTCGATCGCCACGAAGTTCCTCGGCTTCCTCGTGCCCGCGCGGCTGCTCGACAACCCGCGGATGCTGCGGGTCGCCGGGTCGCTGACGATCGGCCTGCTCGCCGCCCTGACGGCGACGAACACCTTCGCATCCGGTCAGGCGCTCGTCGTCGACGCGCGGGTCGTGGCGCTGGTGGCGGCCGCCGTCACGCTCTGGCTGCGCGCGCCGTTCCTCGTGGTGGTCGCGGTCGGGGCGCTCGCCGCGGGCCTGGCGCGGCTGCTGGGGGCCGCGTAGGCGCGTTCAGGGTCCATGGGCGGGCGGTCCGTGCGGTCGGCTGGACCGAGGGGGCGGCAACCTTCGTCCCGCTGGTGTTCGGATCGCTGCCGGCTAGGGCGTCGAGCGCGGCATGAACATGATCAGCGCCACGCCGACCAGGCACACCGCCGAGCCGAGGACGTCCCACCGGTCGGGCCGGAAGCCGTCCACGAGCATGCCCCACGTGAGCGACCCGGCCACGAACACGCCGCCGTACGCGGCGAGGACCCGCCCGAAGTTCGCGTCCGGCTGCAGGGTCGCCACGAAGCCGTAGGCGCCGAGCGCCATGACGCCGAGTCCGGCCCACCACCACGGTCTGCCCTCGCGCACCGCCTGCCAGACGAGCCACGCCCCGCCGATCTCCGCGAGGGCGGCCAGCACGAACAGGAAGGTGATGCGCAGGGTCGTCATGGCTCCAGTCTGCCGGAGCGGCGGACCGCTTCTAGGACCCGCTGACGACGGCGGCCGTCGCCTCCGCGATCGCCGCCTCCTCGTCGGTCGGCACCACGAGCACGGGGAACGCCGACGCCTCGGTGCTGATGATGCGCGCGTCCCTGCTGCGCTCGCCGTTCTTCTCCTCGTCGAGTTCCAGTCCGAGCGCACCCAGCCGGGCGACGACGGCGGCGCGGAACGCGGACGCGTTCTCGCCGATGCCCGCTGTGAACACGAGTGCCTGCGCCCCGCCGACGGCCACGTGGTATCCGCCCACGTACTTCGCGAGCCGGTAGGAGGCCACCTCGATCGCCACCCTGGCCCGGTGGTCGCCGGCGTCCGCGGCCTCCGCCACGGAGCGCATGTCGTTCGTGCCCGCGAGGCCCTTGAGCCCGCTGTCGCGGTTCAGGAGGGTGTCGAGGTCCTGTTCGGTGTATCCCTCGCGCAGGAGGAACAGCAGGATGGACGGGTCGATGTCGCCCGACCGCGTCCCCATCACCAGACCCTCGAGGGGGGTGAAGCCCATCGACGTGTCGACGCTCTCGCCGTCGCGCACGGCGGTGACGGAGGCGCCGTTGCCGAGGTGTGCGATCACGCCCGTGAACGTGTCCGTGCCGAGCAGCTCCGCGGCACCGCGCGCCACGAAGGCGTGCGAGGTGCCGTGGAAGCCGTACCGCCGGATGCCGAACCTCCGGTACAGCTCGTCCGGGACCGCGTAGCGCCAGGCGTGCTCCGGGAGCGTGCGGTGGAAGGCGGTGTCGAACACCGCCACCTGCGGCATGTCCGGCCACTTGTGGGTGATGGCGCGGATGCCGGTGACGGCTGCGGGATTGTGCAGGGGAGCCAGCGGGTTGAGCCGCTCGATGGCCCGGGTGATCTCGTTGTCGATGAGCACCGGCTCGCTGAAACGCTCGCCGCCGTGGACCACGCGGTGCCCGACGGCGTCGATCCCGCGGTCGCCGAGGGCCGCGGACACCTCCCCGTCCACGCGGTCGAGCGCCGCCGCGTGGTCGGGGACCTCGGCCTCGCCGATCCGCTCGACGAGGCCTTCCGCGAGGACGTCCTCGCCCTCCCGGACCTGGTACTTGAGCGAGGACGAGCCGGAGTTGATGACGAGGATGATCATGGGGTCCTGTTCTGTGGGGTGCAGACGGAAGGGGTGCAGGCGGACGGGGTCAGGAGGCGGACGAGGTCAGGAGGCGGCGGGCTGCTGGGCCTGCACCGCCGTGATGGCCACGGTGTTGACGATGTCCTCCACGGTGCAGCCGCGGGAGAGATCGTTGACCGGCTTGCGCAGGCCCTGCAGGACCGGCCCGACGGCGACGGCGCCGGCCGACTGCTGGACGGCCTTGTAGGTGTTGTTGCCCGTGTTCAGGTCCGGGAAGATGAACACCGTGGCCTGGCCGGCCACGGAGGATTCGGGGAGCTTGGAGGCCGCGACCGAGGCGTCGACGGCGGCGTCGTACTGGATGGGCCCCTCGACGGCGAGGTCGGGGCGCTGCGTGCGGACGAGTTCCGTGGCGCGCCGGACCTCGTCCACCGCACCGCCGGAGCCCGACTCGCCCGTCGAGTAGGAGAGCATCGCGATGCGCGGCTCCACGCCGAACTGCTCGGCCGTCTCCGCCGAGGCCACGGCGATGTCCGCGAGCTGCTCCTCGTTGGGCTCGGGGTTGACCGCGCAGTCGCCGTACACCAGCACGCGGTCCTGCAGCAGCATCAGGAATACCGAGGAGACGATCTTCACGCCGTCCTTGGTCTTCACGAACTCGAGTGCCGGCCGGATGGTGTTCGCCGTGGTGTGCGCCGCGCCGGACACCATGCCGTCCACCCTGCCGAGCTGCACCATCATCGTCCCGAAGTATGCGCCTTCGAGCATGCGCTCGCGGGCTTCCTTCATCGAGACGTTCTTGTGGGCGCGGAGACGCACGTACTCGGCCGCGAACTCCTCCCGCAGGTCCGACGTCGCAGGGTCGATGAGCGTGAGGCCGCTGAGGTCGATGCCCTGGCCGGCGGCGAGCTCCCGGACCTGCGCCTCGGGCCCGAGGATCGTGAGGTCGCAGACGTCCCGGCGGTGCAGGATCTCGGCGGCCTTCAGGACGCGCAGGTCCTCGCCCTCGGGGAGGACGATGCGCTTGCGCTCCGCCCTGGCGCGCTGGATCAGTTCGTGCAGGAAGCGCAGCGGCGTCATGCTGACGGGGCGGGGCAGTTCGAGGCGTTCCAGCAGTTCGTTCTCGTCCACCTGCCGGGACCAGGCACCCAGCGCGGACGCGGCCTTGCGGCGCAGTCCGCTCGCGATCTCCCCGCGCACCTCGCTGACGTGGCGCGCCACGGTGTAGGTGTCGTCGTCGAGCGCGAAGACGGGGAACGGCGCCTGCGCGAGGAGGGCCAGGATGTTCGGATCGGGGGCGAGACCGCCGGTCAGGAACAGGGCCGACGGCACCGGGAACTCGGGCGAGAACGAGGACGCCAGGGTCGCCACGAGGACGTCCGCGCGGTCCCCCGGCACGATCACGAGGGCGCCGTCCGTGAGCAGGTGCAGGAAGTTGCCGACGTTCATCGCGGCGACGCGGACGCTCGTGACGTCCCGCTCGAGGTTCGAGTTCCCGGCGATCTGGCGGGCGCCGAGGTCCGTGGCCACCTCGGAGACGGTGGGCTGGGAGATCTCGGCCAGTTCCGGGACCACGTAGACCGGCCGGCCCGAGCGGCCGGGGCGGACCTGCTCGCTGATCGCGGTGACGGCGTCGTCGGCTGCGCGGTTGACCATCATCGCGAGGAGGGACACCTTGGCGGCGTCCAGTTCACGGCGCGCGACGTCGACGGCGTCGGCCGCCTCCTCGACGGACATGTCCTTGGCGCTGACCACCGCGAGGACCATGGCGCCGAGATTGTTGGCCAGGCGCGCGTTGAGGTCGAACTCCACGGCGGCGTCGTTCCCGGAGAGATCGGTGCCCTCGACGATGACGACGTCGCACTCGGCGGCGATCTCGCTGTAGATGGCCACGCAGCGGGCGTCGATCTCCGCGCGGTCCCCGGTCACGAGCAGGGCACGGGCCTCGGCGCGGGTGAGGCCGCCGCGGGCGCGGCTCTCGGGGAGGTCGAACGAGCGCTGCATGAGGCGGACCATGGGATCCGCGGTGGGATCGCCTCCCTCGACGATGGGCCGGAAGAAGCCCACGCGGTCGGCGTGCCGGTGCAGCATGTCGGCGAGGCCCAGGGAGATCAGGGACTTGCCGGAGCCGTTGGTCATGGCGCTCACATAAATTCCGCGGGTCATCGGGTCAGTCTTGCAGGCTCCCCGGGTGCCCGCCATAACGGGTGTCACCTCGGCGACGGCAGCAGCGGGTCCCCAACCCTTGACTGGACCGATTCCAGCGACTAACGTACAACCACATGGTTGTAGAAACGTCGAGGCAGGACGCGGTGGACCGCCTGTTCCAGGCACTCGCCGACGCGACACGGAGGGACATCGTGGCGCGCGTCCTGGTGGCCGAGTATTCGGTATCCGGTTTGGCCGAGCAGTACGACATGAGCTTCGCGGCAGTACAGAAGCACGTGGCGGTGCTCGAGAGGGCCTCACTCGTCTCCAAGGAGAAGCGCGGACGGGAGCAGATCGTGCGCGGAGAGCTCGACGGCGTGCAGGAGGCGCGGCGCCTGCTCGACGAGTACGAGAGGATCTGGCGGCAGCGCGTGAGCAGGATCGAGGACATCCTCGCCGAAGACGAGGATCGAACCTAGGAAGGCAGCATCATGACGGTCATCAGCGCAGAGAAGGACACGCAGGAACTCAACTTCCGGCTCGTCGCCGAGTTCGACGCAGACGTGAAGCGGGTCTGGCGCATCTGGGAGGATCCCCGGCAACTCGAGCGGTGGTGGGGTCCGCCCACATGGCCCGCGACGTTCGACACCTACGATTTCGCGGTCGGCGGTCGCGCGGAGTACTTCATGACGGGGCCGGACGGCGAGAAGGCACACGGCTGGTGGATCATCACCGGCATCGATGCACCCACGCGCCTCACGTTCGACGACGGCTTCGCGAACGAGCAGCGCGAGCCCATGGACGAGCTCGGCCGGACCCACGCCGTCGTCACGCTCGAGGACCTCGGTGGCCGCACGCGCATGACGCTGGTCACGGGGTTCGAGTCGCTCGAGCAGCTTGACCAGATGGTGGAGATGGGCATGGAGGAGGGGCTGAAGGGTGCCCTCGGGCAGGTGGACGCCCTCCTCGCGGAGGAGGACGCCGCGGTCTGACCCGAGTTGCAGACGACACGCGAAAGCGCCGCCGCCCCGCAAGGGGCGACGGCGCTTGTGTGCCTCGTGCGCGCTACGCCGTTGCTGCCTTCGCCTTGCGCGGCGGCAGGGCGAGCTTGAAGATCTTCGCCCATGTGGAACCAACCTGCTTGGGCAGCGGACCCGTGGTGTAGGGCAGCCCGTAGCGATTG
The DNA here is from genome assembly GCF_058269135.1 of Arthrobacter sp. TJ-265. Classification (NCBI taxonomy): domain Bacteria; kingdom Bacillati; phylum Actinomycetota; class Actinomycetes; order Micrococcales; family Micrococcaceae; genus Arthrobacter; species Arthrobacter sp. TJ-265. The sequence goes on from NZ_JBZCND010000003.1 coordinate 118,206, forward strand.
CAGATCTCGCGGACCTTCACGGCCACCTCGGCGTACCGGTTGGACGGCAGGTCGGGGAAGCAGTGGTGCTCGATCTGGTGGGAGAGGTTGCCCGTCATGAAGTGCATGAGCTTCGAGCCGGAGATGTTCGCCGAACCGATCATCTGGCGGACGTACCAGTCGCCGCGGGTCTCGCCGTCCACCTCCTCCTCCGTGAACGTGTCCGTGCCGTCGGGGAAGTGGCCGCAGAAGATGACGGCGTGCGCCCAGAAGTTGCGGATGGCATTGGCGGCGAGCGTCCCGTAGAGGGCCTGCTTGCCGGAACCGGTCAGCATGGCGACGGCGGGGGTGGCGGCGTAGTCCTTGGAGAACTGCTTGACCACCTTGACGCCCACGGCCTTCAGGTCCCGGTTCATGTCCTCCTTGGACTTGAGCCCTTCCTTGTACTCCGGGATCTCGAGGTCGTACAGGGCGATGCCCCACTCGAAGACCGGCGCCAGGATGGCGTTGTACAGCGGGTTGCCCAGGTTGAACGGCTTCCACGGCTGGTCCGGGTCCATGCGGAGGAGGTTGTATCCGATGTCCCTGTCCTTGCCGATGACGTTGGTCCAGCGGTGGTGCAGGTCATTGTGGGTGTGCTGCCAGGAGCGCGCCGGGGTGACGAAGTCCCACTCCCAGGTGGTGGAGTGGATGTCCGGATCGCGCATCCAGTCCCACTGGCCGTGCAGCACGTTGTGCCCGATCTCCATGTTCTCCATGATCTTGGCGAGGCTCAGCATGGCCGTGCCGGCGAAGAAGGCGGGCTTGTACTTGGCGAACAGGAGGGTGCCGCGGCCGGCGAACTCGAGGGACCGCTGGAGCTTGATGACGCGGCGGATGTAGGCCGCGTCGGTGGCCCCGCGCTTGGCGAGGACCTCGTCGCGGACGGCGTCGAGTTCGCGGCCGAGCTCCTCGACCTGCTCATCGGTCAGGTGCTTGGCGGCATCGGGGCGGACCAGGGGGTGGCCGGACGCCGCGAGGGCGCCCGGGCGGGTCGCTGTGGTGGTCATGAGGACTCCTCCGTTGGGGGTTACAGGTCGAGGTTCACGGGCCCGGCGGCTGCCGAGACGCAGGTCTGGATGAGCTGGCCGGGGGTGTTGTGCAGTTCGCCGGAGCGCAGGTCGCGCACCTGGCCGGCACGGAGCGGGATGAGGCAGCTGTGGCAGATGCCCATCCGGCAGCCGCTCGGCATGAGGACGCCGGCATCCTCGCCGATGTCCAGCAGCGGGGTGTCGCCGTCGGCCTGCACCTCGCGGTCGGACTGCTCGAAGGTGACGAGGCCGCCGTCGTGCCCGGCGCCGGCCGTGAGGTCGGTGCTGAACCGCTCGATCGTCAGCGTGCCGGTCCGCACGCCCTGTGTCTCGGCTCCGGTGGTGACGTCCGGGACGGTCCGGGACTGCTCGAGGGCCGCCTCCCGCTCCCAGAGCTCCTCGGCATCGTCGAGGAACCCTTCGGGCCCGCAGGCATAGGCCGCACGGGTACGCCAGTCCGGGCAGAGGTCGGCGATGGTCTGGGCGGTGAACTGCAGTCGGCCGCGGGCGCTGGTGAACCAGTGGCGGACCGTGAGGTTCGGGAACTGGTCCGCCAGCTCGTCCAGCTCCTCACGGAACAGGCTCTTCTCCGGGGTGCTGTTGGAGTTGATGAGCACCACGTTGGCGTCCGGCCGGCGCGGGACGAGCGTCCGGATCATCGACATGACCGGCGTGATGCCGCTGCCCGCCGTGAGCATGAGCAGGGAGCGGGGGTGCTCGGGGAGGACGAAGTCGCCCTGCGGCGGGGCCAGGAACAGGACGTCGCCCGGCTTGGTGTCGCGCACCAGGACGTGGGACACCGAGCCGGCGTCGGTGACGGTGATGGCGGGGTCATGGCCCGCGGCGTTGCTCAGGGAGTAGGAGCGCCACTGGCGCACCCCGTTCAGCTCGACGCCGATGCGCGCCCACTGGCCGGCCTGGTGTGCATGCCAGCCGTGCCCGGGGCGGAAGTAGATGGTGGCGGAGTCCTCGGTCTCGTGCTCCACACGCGTCACGATGCCACGGAGCTGGCGCGAGGAGTAGACGGGGTTGAAGAGCGCCAGGAAGTCTTCAGCCGTGAGGGGGGTGGTCAGCGCGGCCGTTGCCCGCGCCAACTTACGAAACCGGATCATTGAACCAACAATATAGCCTCGCCCGCTAAACCTCTGCACTGGTGGCATAGAGTTGAGGGAGAAGAATTGTCTTGACGAAACAGATCGGAGTTGTTCCTTTGAGTTCTGACACGCTGGAGACCGCTCCTCCGGCGCCGCCCTGGCTCGGCCTCCCGCCGGAGGTCAGTGACCGGCTGAGGCCTCTCACGCCGGACCTCGTCGAGGCCATCATCCAGGCGGTCCCGCAGCTGGTCCCGGCGTATGCCCGACCCATCGAGGGGAACTTCGGTCGCGGCCTGCGCAGGGGCGTGGCCGCGGCGCTCGAGCGGTTCCTCGAACTGCCGGGCACCGGGCTGCCCGCGCTGTCCGATCAGAGCCGTCAGCTGGTGGCGGGTCTGGGCCGCGGCGAGTTCCGGCAGGGTCGCAGCATGGATTCGTTGCTCGGTGCCTACCGGATGGGCGCCCGCGTCACGTTCCGGGAGATGTCGCGCCGCTCCATGGAGGAGGGCCTCGGCCCCGCCGTGGTGGTGGACCTCGGGGAATCGATCATGGCGTACATCGACGAACTCTCCGCCGTGAGCGCAGAGGCCTACGCCTTCGAGCAGTCGGAGCGGGCGGGGGCCGTGGACCGACGCCGGGCCGAACTGCTGGAGCTGCTGCTGCTCGGGCAGGCGGACGAGACCGCGCTCCGGCAGGCGGCGTCCCTCGCGGACTGGGCCGTTCCCGCGCAGGTGGCCGTGGTGACGCTGCCGCTGGATCGTGCCCGGGGGATCCGGCAGCGGCTCGGGACGGGGGCGATCGTCGTCGAACGCGAGACCGACGCCGTCGCCCTGGTGCCCGAACGGGGGGTGTGGCAGCGGGCCGAGCTGAACCGCGTGCTCACCGGGCGGAGCGCGGCCATCGGGCCCGCGGGAGGCCTCGACCAGGTGGCGCAGTCGCTGCGGCTGGCCGTGCTGGCGGCCTCCATGCTGCCACCGCGCGAGGGCGCGGAGGAGCCGCCCGTCTGGGCGGACGAACACATGACCGAGGTGGTCCTCGCAGCCGAACCCTCGGCCGTCGGGGAGCTGGCCCGCAGGAGGCTCGCCCCGCTGGCCGTCCTGCCGGACGTCCAGCGCATCAAGCTCGAGGAGACCCTGCTGGCCTGGCTGCGGCACTGGGGGCAGCGTGCGCCGATCGCCGAGGAGCTGGGCATCCACGGGCAGACGGTCGGCTACCGCGTGCAGCAGCTGCGGGAGCTGTTCGGCGACGACCTGAAGGACCCGAAGGTGCGCTTCGAACTGGAGATCGCGCTGCGCAGCGACCGGAAGGCCCCGGCCCAGTACTCCTAGGGTCCGCTGTAGGTGGCGGCCGTCCAGAGATGGAACAGGGCGTACGCGCGGTAGGGGCGCCAGGCCTCCGACAGCCTCTCGGCGTCGCGGATGCTCGGGTTCCCCAGCGCGCGGCGTGCCACGAGGTCGCCGGGCGTGAACGCGTCCGGATCGCGGAGGACCCGCACCGCGAGGTAGTCGGCGGACCAGGGGCCGATCCCGGGGATGGCGAGCAGCTCCCTGCGCTGCAGCGCGTGATCGGCGTCGGGATCGAGCGTCAGGCCGCCGACGACGGCGCGCGCCACGTTCTGGACGGTCGCGGCGCGCGTGCGGGTGACGCCCACCGCGGCGCGCAACTCCTCGTGCGGTGCGTCGGCGATGGATCGGGCTGTCGGGAACAGGGTCAGGCCCGACGCCGACGGCTCCCCGTAGGCCGCCGCGAGCCTGCCGCCGAAGGTGCCGCCCGCAGCGACGGAGACCTGCTGGCCGAGGACCGTCATGACGGCGGCCTCGAAGGCGTCCGGGTAGCCGACGGCGCGCAGCCCGGGACGTCGGCGGACCAGCGGGCCGAGGAGCGGGTCGGCGTCGAATGCGCGCTCGACGGCGGTGGTGTCCGTGTCGAGGTCCAGCCAGCGGCGCGTGGTGCGCGTGAGGTGCGCGAACTCGGCGTCGTCGTCCGTGTCCGCGGTGAGTTCGACGGCGTCGGGCCGGATGGTGACCGTGATGCGGCGCGGGCCGCCCGGCGTCGGCAGCAGCCTGGTGTGGGAGCGGCCGCTGGTGCCCGTACCGGTGACCTCACACCCCGGGATGGCGTGGTTCGCGAGGATCGCTGCCATCGGACCCGCCGCGAGGGGCCCGTTCGGGGTGAGGACCGCGGTGCGGCTCACGGGAGGATGGCGTCCGGCATGTCCCTGCGGCCGACGTCCGGGGCGCGCGCGATGCTGCGGGTGCTGCGACCGTCGACCCCCAGGGGCGCACCCGTGGCTGCGGGGCCCGTCCTGCCGCTGAGATCGGGTGCCGATGCCATAAGAGCTCCTGGAGGGTTCGGGAAGGGGGCCGGGTCCCACCCTACGACGGCCGACGGTCAGGATCGGGGCGTACCATCCCCGGCATGACCGAGCAGCAGCCCTACACCCTGATCGACACCTATCCGGGGTTCGAACTGCGGGCCTACCCGGCGCACGTCGTCGCCGAGGTGGACGTCGAGGCCGCGTTCGACGACGCCGGCACCGCGGCGTTCCGGATGCTCGCCTCGTACATCTTCGGTGCGAACACCGCAGGGCGGCAGCTCGCCATGACAGCGCCCGTGACACAGCAGGTGGCCGGTCCGCACGGGGAGGGGAGATCCGAGCAGCCGGCGACGACGGCCCCGGTGACCCGGCAGAGGGCGCCGACCGGTCACACCGTGGCGTTCGTGCTGCCCGCCGACGTCTCCCTCGCCACCGCGCCGGTCCCCGACGACCCTCGCATCCGCGTGGTGGAGAAGCCGGCAGCCACGGCCGCCGTCGTGTCCTTCTCCGGTCGCGGAGGCCGGGCGTCCTTCGAACGGCACCTCGAGGGACTGCTGGCGGCCGCGGAGAAGGCAGCCTTCGTGCCGCGGGGTGAACCCCGGTACGCGCGCTTCGATCCGCCTATCACGCCCGGGGTCTTCCGTCACAACGAAGTTCAGATCGACGTGGTGGGGATGCATGGAGAAAAGTCCCATCCGTAACCGGTATATTGCAGCCGGTATATGGAATACTTCCGCCTCTGCCGAGGTTGAGAGTGGCATCTGGGCGTCATTCCCGCCCATAGAAGGAGATCAACCGTAATGGCAACCGACTACGACGAGCCGCGCGTTCGTCCGGAAGACCAGCCGGCCAACGAGTCGTTGGAGGCAATTCAGGCTCAGCGCAGCGCAACCACGCAGACCGCGCTGATCGACGTCGAGGACGGTGAGACCGCCGAAGGCATCGACCTTCCGGGCGCCGACCTCTCGCACGAGGAACTCCTGATCCAGGTCATCCCCCAGCAGGAGGACGAGTTCACCTGCATGTCCTGTTTCCTGGTGCACCACCGCAGCCAGCTGGCGCGCGAGAAGAACGGCGACAAGTACTGCGCCGAGTGTGAGGGCTGACAGCTCCTCCGGATGCGCGTCGAGCCCCTGGCCCTCCGGCCGGGGGCTCCCTTCATTAACCGGTTAGGTGACCGGTCGCGCCCTACTGGCCGCAGCCGCAGTACGGTAAGGGGATGAAGTCTTCCCACGTCATCGTCCTGCCCGGAGGCGGCTATACCATGCTGTCCGACAACGAGGGTGAAGTGGTCGCCGACCGGCTGCGCTCCTTCGGCCTGTCCGCGGACGTCTTCGCCTACCCCGTCCAGACCCGCCATCCCGGACCGCTCGACGCCGTCCGTGCCGAGATCCGCCGGGTCCGCGCCGCCGGCGTCGACCGCGTGGCGCTGCTCGGCTTCTCCGCCGGCGGGCATCTCGCCGGACACACGGCGCTCGCCCCGGGGGCGCGCGACGACGAACGCGTGGATGCCGCCGTGCTCGGCTATCCGGTGGTGTCCATGGAACTCGCGACGCACCGCGGATCGCAGGACGAACTGCTCGGGTCCGAGGCGGACGGGACGCTCCGCGCCGCGACCTCACTGGACCGACTGGTCACCGGGGACGCGCCGCCGTTCTTCGTCTGGCACACCGCCGCGGACGAGGCCGTCCCTGTGGAGCATGCCTACCGGCTCGGCCTGGCACTCACCACCCAGGCCGTGCCGCACGCCCTCCACGTCTTCGAGGAGGGTGAGCACGGCCTAGGACTCGCGGAGGGACAGGGTACCGCCGAGCAGTGGAGCGGCCTGGCCGCCGCATGGCTCCAGGCGCGGGGCTGGTGACCGCCCCGGCCCGGTGATCGCCCAGACCCTCACTACGCTCGGCCCCGTGATCGGCCTGATCGCCCTCGGTTACGGCCTGCGGGCCCGCGCCTTCCTCGCACCCGCATTCTGGCCACCCGCCGAACGGCTCTGCTACTTCGTCCTGCTGCCCGCGCTGTTCATCAACGGCACCGCGACGGCGGATCTCGCCGGGCTGCCGATCGCCCTGATGGCGCCGATCCTCGCCGGGTCGGTGCTCCTCACGGCGCTCGGACTGGTCCTCGCGCAGCGCCGCCTCGACCTCGACGGCCCCGCCTTCACCTCCGTGCTCCAGGGCAGCATCCGGTTCAACAACTACCTGGGGCTCTCCATCGCCCTCGCCCTGTTCGGGGCCGACGGCGTGGCGCTCGCCGCCATCGCCAACACCGTCCTCGTGCCGCTCGTGAACATCCTCTGCACGCTCGCCTTCGCACGCTACGGAGCCGAGCGGCTGACCGTCGGCGGCACTGTCCGCAGCATCGCCACGAACCCGCTGATCCTCGGCTGCCTCATCGGGATCCTGCTGAACGTCACCGGCGTCGGCCTGCCGCCCGGCCTCGACGATTTCGTGCGGGCCCTCGGCACGGCGTCGCTGCCGCTCGGCCTGCTCTGCGTCGGCGCGGCGCTCGAGCTCCGCAGCATGGGCAGGAACCTCGGCGCGGTTGCGCTCTCCACCTTCGTCAAGTTCGCGGTGCTCCCGGGACTCGGTGTCGCCGGCTGCCTTCTGCTCGGGCTGACGGGAGAGCCGGCCGCCACGGTGATCCTCTTCCTGTCCTTGCCCACGGCGTCCTCCGCCTACGTGATGGCCCGGGCCCTCGGTGGGGACTCGCGCCTCATGGCCTCGACGATCACCCTGCAGACCCTCGCCGGCGTGGCCTATCTACCGGTGGTGTTCCTCGTCATCCGGGGCGTCACCGGCTGAGGACCCGCCCGCCGAACTCCTCCTCGAGTTCGTGCAGGTCGAGGTCGCAGCCCTTGTCGGATCCCCGGAAGGTGCGGCGGTACGCGGCGGGGCTGACGCCCAGGGCCTTCTGGAAGTGGTGGCGCAGCAGTACCGCCTGGCCGAAGCCTGCCGCGCGGGCGACGGCGTCGACGGTCAGGCGCGTCTCCTCCAGCAGCGACTGGGCGCGCAGCAGGCGCTGCCCGGTGAGCCACGCGGCCGGCGTCGTGCCCGTCTCCGCGCGGAAGCGCCGGGCGAAGGTCCGCTCGCTCATGTGCAGGCGTTGGGCGAGGGTCGCCACGGAGACGTCCTGGTCCAGGTGGTCCCCGAGCCACACCAGCAGTTCCTCCATGGATGCGCCGCATTCGGTGGGGATGGGCCGCTCGATGAACTGGGCCTGGCCGCCGTCGCGGTGCGGGGGCACCACCATGCCGCGGGCGATCGCCGTCGCCGCCTTCGGGCCGAACTCCTTCCGGATGAGATGCAGGCTCGCGTCGATCCCCGAGGCCGTGCCGGCGCTCGTGAGGAGGTTGCCGTCCTCGACGTAGAGCACGTTCTCGTCCACGTGGGTGCCCGGGTAGGCCTGCGCCAGGCTCCTCGTGTACTTCCAGTGCGTCGTCGCCGACCGGCCCTCCAGGAGCCCGGCCTCGGCGAGGGCGAACGCCCCCGAGCAGACCGAGAAGATGCGAGCACCCCGGCGGTCCGCTGACCGGAGGGTGTCCAGGACGGCGCCGGGCACTGCTGTGCCGTCCGGGAAGGGAGCCATGATGACGAGGTCGGCGTCGTCGGCGCGGGTGAGGTCGTCGTCGACCTGCACGGACACGCCCGACGCCGTCCGGATCAACCCGGGTACGGGCGTGCAGACACGGAGGTCGAAGGCGGGAAGGCCTACGCCGAGGGCCGAACGGTCCACGCCGAACACCTCGCAGACCACGCCGAACTCGAAGACGGCGAGGCCTGGAAGAACGATGACGGCGACCCTGGTGAGCATGGTTCAAGTTTGGCAGCTTTTGAGCGTTGTGGGTCGTTTCTGCCACTCTTTTTCTTCCGCCGACGGGATCACCATCGATGCATGAACATCTTGCTGATTCTCCTGGTCATCGTCCTCACCGCACTCCTGGTGCGCTACCTCCTGCGGACCGTCGGCGCGGATGTGCCGTCGGATCATCCGGCGTCACACGCCGACTGGAGCGTCGGCTCCCTGCCGAGCTCCGCCTACGGTCTGCGGCACGACGCCTAGAAGCGCCGCCCCGGCTCAGTGCTCGCCGTCCGCGTCCTGCTCCCTGATCCTCCCCCTCGCGCCGGCGTCCAGCACGCTCTCCGCACCCACCAGCGCGGCGGCCATCACGGACGCCAGGGCGAGGGCCGCGAGCGGCGCGAGCGGGGCGGCGACGGGGATGAGCAGGAGCAGGCCTGCGGTGCCGACCAGCCGCAGCTTCTTCCAGGAGCCGGCCATGCGGCGCCAGAAGGCGGAGCTGCCGAGCAGGAACAGGGCGGACCCGCCGAAGAGCGCGAAGGAGCCGAGCAGGCCGAAGTCCTCCGTGGCGTAGACGTGCGCCAGAACGTCCTCCACCCCGAACGCGGAGAGGATGATCCCCGCCACGAGGGGCAGGTGCAGGTAGCTGTAGGCATCGACGGCGGCCGAGATGCGTTCCGAGCCGCGTAGCGCCGCGAACCGGTGCTCGGCGGCGATCGCGGTGACGTCGAAGTGCAGCCACCACAGGCACACGGAGAGGGCGATCCCGAATACCGCGCCGAGGAGGATCGGGATGCTCACGGGCTCGCGTGACGCGCCGACGCCGATGGCCACGATCGACTCGCCGAGCGCGAGGATGACCACCAGGCCATGACGCTCGGTCCAGTGTGCCGCCGACGGCAGCCGCCAGTTCCCGCCCGTGGAGGTGAGGTAGGTCAGGGTGATGTCCAGCGCCAGTCCGGCCGCCCACAACCAGGTCTGCGCCGTCCCGCCGATCAGTGCGCCCACGAGGATGAGGGCAGAGCCCGGGAGCATCGCCACGGACAGGGTGAGGACCTGGCGCTGGAGCGGTTTGTCGTCCATCGCCGCATACAGGTAGAGCAGCAGGTGCATCACGCGCACCACGAAGTAGGCAAGCGCGAGGACGAGGGGGCCGCTGAGGCCGCCCTCGAGGTCGTGGAACGCCTCGGGGATGGCGAGTGCTGCGATGAACATGGCGACCATGACGACGGCCAGGCCGAGGCGCATGATGCCCTCGTCCACGTGCGTCTGGTTGCCGAGCCAGGAGAAGGCCACCCAGGACCACCAGAGCAGGCTCAGGATGATCATGCCCTGCAGTACTCCGAGGAACGAGTGCTCGTGGGCCATGAAGCCGGTGACCTGCGTGAAGGCGAACACGAAGACCAGGTCGAAGAAGAGCTCGAAGGTGGTGACGCGGTGCGACTCGTCCGAGACGCGCGCCGCCCGAAGGGATCTCCGCCTCAGGTGCATGCGGCACAGTCTAGGACTGCGTGCGCCGGTCACCGAGGGGTCCGGGGATTATGAAGTACACCCCGAGTGCTAAGCATGCTTGCTATCACCTCGGGTGGGACCTACGGTGAAGGGAAGCAACCGCTCGAAAGGATCATGATGATCACGCTTGAACAGATGAAGGATGCCATGAATGCCGGCGCGAACGTGCTGAGCGAGGATGGAGCCGTCCTGGGCCGCATGGGCCAGCTCTACGTCGACGACGCGACCGGGGACCCCAGCTGGGTCACCGTCGCCACCCACACGGCGGGCAACCCGGAATCCTTCGCGCCCCTCCGCGACGCCACCCTCGACGGCCAGGACGTGCGCCTGCCGTACCCGCACAGCACGGTCTACGACTCCCCCAAGATGTCGCAGGACGGTCACCTCAGCCCCGAGGAGGAGCAGCACCTGCTCCGCTACTACGGTCTCATGGCGGCTGCAACGGACGACGACGGCATGGCGACCGCACCGTCCGGTGACCGCTCCTCGCGTGCCGACGCCTTCGCCGACCGCTCCGATCGGTCCGGCCACTCCGACGGCTTCGACCGCTCCGATCGTTCCGCCGGCTTCGTGGGCGGCGCGGCCGATGACGACGAGGTGTCCATGACGCGCTCCGAGGAGCAGCTCCGCGTCGGCACCGAACTCCGGGAGACGGAGCGCGTGCGCCTCGTCAAGCGCGTGGTCACGGAGGACGTCACCATGACCGTGCAGATCCGGCGGGAGGAGCTCGTCGTCGAGCGCGTGCCGGTCCAGAATGGTGCGCCGCTGTACGACGACGGTGCAGGCACGTTCAGCAAGGCCGAGCGTGAGCGCCTGTACTCGGCGGTGGAGACCGCCTTCAACGGCGACGTGGTCGAGATGGTCCTCTACGAGGAGAAGCCGCGCATCGAGGTGGACGTGGTGCCCATCGAGCGCGTCCGGATCAGCCGCGAGGCCCACACGCATGACGAGGTCGTCAGCGGCCAGGTGCGGAAGGAAGTCATCGAGACGGAGCGCATCGAGCTGTAGGCCCGCCGCCCTCCCGCAACGCCGGGAACGACCGCCGAAACCAGCTTTCGGCGGTCGTTCCTGTCCTCTCGGCGTTCGTCCTAGTGCTCCCGTGAGGACAGCACGCAGAACTCGTTGCCGTCCGGGTCCGCCAGGACCTCCCACGTGACGTCGGGCCCCTGGCCGATGTCGACGCGACGTGCCCCGAGGGTGATCAGACGCTCGATCTCGGCGTCGCGGTCCTCGCCGGCATGGGGCGCGAAGTCGAGGTGCAGGCGGTTCTTCCCCTGCTTCTCGTGCTCCACGGGGACGAACACGAGGCCGGGAGGGACCTGCTCGAAGGACAGCGTGGGATCCAGTTCGCGGGCCCACGGCGGTACCACCGCGGCCTCGTCGTCGTCCTCGAAGATCACCTCCCAGCCCAGTGCGGCGGACCACCAGTGCGCCAGGGCGCGATGATCGGTGGATTCGATGACGGTGGAGTACCAGCGAAGAGTCATGTGCTGATTGTGCCGCGAGGGCGGCGCCGGGTCGCCCGGAGCCGGACAGATCCGGTCCGCATTGCCGTCGGTCAGCGGCTGAGTCGGCTCCTGAACAGCAGGTAGACGAAGTAGGGGGTGCCGAGCAGTGCCGTGAGCAGGCCCGCCGGGAGCTGGGCCGGCGCGATCGCCGCCCGGCCGATGAGGTCGCCGAGGCAGACGAGGACGGCCCCCAGCAGCATGGCGGCGGGCAGGATGAGCCGATGTGACGCGCCCACGAGGGCCCGTGCGGCGTGGGGCGCCACGAGACCCACGAAGCCGACGACACCGATGCCCGCGACGGAGGATGCCGTGAGCAGGACCGCGGCCGTGAGCAGGACGAGCCGTGCGCGTGGAACCCGGATGCCGAGCAGGCGGGGCGTGTCCTCGTCCAGGGCCAGGAGGTCCTGCGTCCGGTGGAGGGACGCGACGACCGGCACGGTCACGAGCAGGGCGACGGTCATGGGTACGAGGTGCTGCAGCGACCTGCCGTAGGTCGAGCCCGACAGCCAGGTCAGGGCCTTCGATTCGTTCCACGGATCGGTGAGGACGATCAGCAGCGTGATCACGGCGGTCGCCGCCGCAGAGACGCCGATCCCGATCAGGACCAGCCGGTCCGTCTGCATCCCGCCGCGGAAGGACAGCCCGAACACCACGAGCGAGACCACGGCGGCGCCGGCGCCGGCCGCCGCGCTGACGGTCCAGAAACCGGCGAGCGGCACGATCGTGATGACGATGACCGCCCCCACGCCCGCGCCCCCGGAGACCCCGATGATCGCGGGTTCGGCGAGGGGATTCCGGGTCACGGCCTGGATGGCGGTCCCGGCCAGCCCGAGCGATGCGCCGGCGAGCAGGGCCGCTCCGACGCGCGGAGCCCTGGCGTCCAGCACGCTCGAGACCACGGGTCCGGCCTGGCCTGACACCCAGTTGGCCAGATCCCCGAGGAGGAGCTTCGCGTCGCCGAGCAGCAGGCCGGCGACGGTCGCTGCGGCGAGCAGTACGGTCAGGGCCACGAGCACGGCGGTGCTCCGGGTGGCGCCGACCCTGCGCAGCGAGACGGGCGCGGCGTCCCGGGTGGGGCCGTCCGAGCGCATCCGGTGCGCGAGCGCCACGAGGAAGACGGCCCCGAACACCGTGGTGACGACGCCCGTCGGTACCTCGACCGCGCTCTCGGCGCCGATCGCACCCCGCAGCAGGACGTCCGCGCCGAGCACGAGGAACACGCCCATCAGCGCGGCGGCGGGAATCAGCGCGAAATGGCGGTGCAGGCCGGCGATGCGGGGCGCGGCGAGGCGCACGACGGCGGGCGCCGCGAGCCCGACGAAGCCGATCGGCCCGGCGACGGTGACGGCCGCGGCGGACAGGAGCACGGCGAGCACGATGGCGAGGACCTGGGTCCCGCGGACGTTGATCCCGAGGACACGCGCCTGATCGTCACCGAGGGTGAGCAGGTCCAGGGACCGCGACTTCACGAGCAGGATGAGCAGCGTCGCGCCGACCAGCGGCGCCAGCAGCGTGACCTTCTCCAGTCCGCTCTGCCCGAGGGAGCCGGCCCCCCACGCGAACAGCCCCCGGGTCTCCTGCGAGAACAGCAGCAGGAGGGCGCTGGTGAGGGCGCCGAACGCCAGCGCGATGGCCGAGCCGGCGAGGACCAGGCGCACGCTCGAGGACTGCCCGGCTCCGGAGAGCGCGAGGACGAGGACTGCCGCGGCGAGGCCGCCGAGGAACGCCACTCCCACCGCGCCGAGCAGTGGCACCTGCAGGCCGAGGGCCGCGACGGCGACGACGGCGAGATGGGCGCCCGCGTTCACCGCCAGGGTGTCGGGGGATGCGAGGGCGTTCCGCGACACCGACTGCATGACGGCGCCGGCCGCCCCCAGGGCGGCGCCGACGAGGATCCCTGCAGCCAGCCGGGGGATGCGGCTCGCGGCGACGACGGCACCGGTGGTGCCGTCGTCGTTCCCGGCCAGCAGGCCGAGGATGTCCGCGGCGTCGACGCTGGAGGTGCCCTGGGTGAGGTGGACGAGGGCGAGGACCGCGGTGGCTGCCGCGAGGACGCCGCCGGCAAGGGCCAGTCGCGCTGCCGGACGGGCGGCGGGGGCCCCGGCCCGTGCGGGAGCGGACCGGGTGAGGGTTGCCGGCGGCACGGCGGCTACTGTCCGGCCTGCGCGGCCTCGACGGCCGCGTCCACGATCTGTCCCATGGAACTGGGTCCGCCGAACGTCCACAGGGCGTCGGGGAAGCGCGTCACATCGCCGGACTCGACGAACGGCAGTCCCTTCCACACGGCGTTGTCCTCGAGTCGGTCCTGGTACGGATCGCCGAAGGCGTCGTTGGCGATGTACCAGAAGCGGGTGTCCTCGGGCAGCGCGGTGAGGCCCTCGACGTCGGTCTGGCCGAGGCCGTAGGCGGGATCGCCCTCGACCTCCCAGGCGTCGGTGAGGCCCAGCTGGGCGAGGACGTTCCCGACGAGCGAGCCTTCGGTGAACGGGCGGATCGACACACTGCCGGCGTCGACATAGGCGTCGGAGAACGCGACCGGGGCGCCCGCGGCGCCCGCCGCCTCGATGGCGGCCTTGCCCTCGGTGATCTGCGCCTCGAGACCGGACCTGAGGTCCGCGGCCTGGTCCTCGGTGCCCGTGAGGGTGGCGATCAGGTCGAGGTTCTCGTACATCTGGCCGAGGTTGTCCGTCGCGTCGCCGCCGGGGACGACGACGACGGGCACGGTCTTCTCAATCTGCTCGATCGCACCCTCGACGAGCTGGTCGGTGACGATGACGACGTCGGGCGTGAGGGACACGAGGGTGTCGATGCTCGGCTCGCCCCGCACGCCGACGTCGGTGACGGAGTCGTCGAGCGGCTCGGCGCTCACCCACTGGGCGTAGCCCTCCACGTCGGCGGCACCCACCGGCATCACGCCGAGGGCCACGAGGTTCTCGACGGCGTTCCACTCGGTGGCCACCACGCGGTCGGCGGGTCCGTCCAGCGTGACCTCCTTGCCGCGTGCATCGGTGACGGTGATGCTCTCGCCGGCCGTGGTCTCCTCGGGCGAGGGGCTCCCGGCGGCCTCCTCCGTGGTGCCGCACGCGGTGAGGGAGAGCAGGGCCGCCGCGGCGAGGGCAGCGAGGATCTTCGGTTGTGTCATCGGGTTCGTTTCTGTTCGTGCGCGGACGGCGCGGGGATGGAGCGGATCAGGGGGCCGGGACGGCTTCGCGGGGTGCATTATGGCGCCCGACGGCGCGGGTGTGGACGGTGCCGTCCGTGACGGTGACGTCGACGCGGACGCCGTAGGCGCGGGACAGGTTCTCGGAGGTCAGGACCTCCAGGGGTGCGCCCTGGGCCATGACGGCGCCGTCCTCCAGCAGGACCACGTGGTCGGCGATGGCGGCAGCCTGGTCGAGGTCATGCAGGACGACGCCGACGGTCACGCCGTGGTGGGTGGCGAGATCGCGGACGACGTCGAGGATCTCCACCTGGTAGCGGAGGTCGAGGTACGTGGTGGGTTCGTCGAGCAGCAGCACGCCGGTGTCCTGCGCCAGACAGCTGGCGAGCCAGACGCGCTGCACCTGTCCGCCGGAGAGCGCGGCGACCGGGCGATCCGCGAGGTCGGTGGTGCGCGTCAGCTCCAGCGCACGTCCGACGGCAGCGGGGCCCTCGCCGTCCTGGCCCGTCCAGCGGCTGCGGTGCGGGTGGCGGCCGAAGGTGACGACCTCGCGGACGGTGAGGCCGCCGGGGACCGGCCGGCTCTGCGCCAGGAGGGTGATCGCACGGGCGAAGTCCCTGGGGGAGAGGCCGAGGACGTCCACGCCGCCGTCGAGCGTGACCGATCCGGCGTCGGGTGCGTGGAGGCGCGCGATGCTGCGCAGGAGCGTGGACTTGCCGCTGCCGTTGGGGCCGATGAGCGCAGTGATCGTGCCCGGCGCGAGGCCGAAGGAGACGGACTCGATGACCTGCCGGCTGCCGTAGGAGACGCCGAGGCCCGCGACGGCGAGGGACGGGGGAACGGCGGACTCGTTGAGGGGCACGAGCTTAGGTTAGGTTGTCCTAACGTCAAAGTGCAAGAAATAACGTCACATCAGCATGCGCTAATGCGTGGCCGGCTCACTCCGGCGGCAGGTGACCGACGCGGCGGTGGCGTTGCAGCGGCGCTTCTGATCAGGTCTCCGGCAGCGCGGCGAAGGCCTTCTTGGTGTCGTTGTACCAGCCCAGACCCTTGATCGGGTTCTTCCACCGGCCCTTCATCGCGTCGTGGGCCGCCTGGTGCTGCGTGTCACCGGCCGTGGTGGCGTCCTTCAGGTGCTGGTCCTGGGCCTTGATGACGTCGTCCGCGGAGTCGCCGTGGAGCGCCAGGTCGCAGGGGCCGCCGAGCTGCCTGCAGGTCATGGTTTTCATGGGAGTTCCCTTTCGCTGGGTGCGGTGTACGAGATCGGCGTCCGCCGCCCTCGTACTGATGACGAATCAGGCATCGGAAGTGTGACCGGTGAGCTCATGTGCGTTCCGCAGCCGCGCGCCGGACGAGGGCGCTCAGGACGTCCGGCCGTGCGCGGAACGTGATCGCGCTGACGACGCCGTCGGTGATCGTGAAGTCGAACGCCACCCGAGCCTCGCCGCGGTGGAACCACGCGGCGCCGGGCCGCCCGTCGACGAAGACCGGGAAGGCGGTGGTCGCGGCGCCGTCGAACATCGCCGCCACCGTCGCGCGACCCTCCAGCCGTGCCGGGGTGCCGGCCTCGATCGCCTCGGTATCGGCGCTGACGACGACATCGGGTGCGAGCAGGTGTACCAGGCGCGCGAAGCTGCCGCCCCGGGACGCAGCGAGGAAGGCGTCGACGACCTCCCAGTCGGCGGGTGTCCCGTCCGGGGCGAGGGCCGAGACCCGGGACCGGGCCCTCGACGCCAGCTTGCGGGCGGCCTCCGGTGAGACCGCGAGGACGGTTGCGATGGTGCGGAAGTCCACGCCGAAGGTGTCATGCAGGATGAACGCCACCCGTTCGGACGGTGACAGGCGTTGCAGCACCACCTGGAGGGCGACGCCCACGCTGGCGGCCTCGATCAGCTGTTCGGCCGGGTCGGTGACGGCGCCGGCGTCGGTTTCCGGGACGGTGTCCGTCGGCTCCGGCACCCTGGACCGCAGGCGATCGAGGCAGAGGCGTGTCGTCACGACCGTCAGCCAGCCCGGCACGTTCTCGATCACGGTGTCGGTGGCGTGGAGGCGCAGCCAGGCCTGCTGCACCATGTCCTCGCCCTCGGCCCGGTCATCGAGGACGCCGGCCGCGATGCGCACGAGGCGTGGGCGTTCGGCTTCGAACTGCTCCGTCAGGTCCATCCGCACACCCTAAACCGTCCCGGGAAGGGCGGCAGGAGGACTCTGGCCGACAGTTGCCCGCGGGCGTACAGTCCGCCCATGGCACTTGATCCGGTTCAGACCAATCCTCGGCATTATCGGGTGGTGTTCGAGAACCACCGCGTTCGCGTCCTCGAGTACACGGACGAGCCCGGCGATATCAGCACAGAGCACCAGCACCCCGACAGCGTCATGATCACCGCCGGTTCGTTCCGTCGGCGGTTGCATGCCCATGGGAGGAGCATCGACGTGGAACTCCAGGACGGGGAGGTCCGTTGGCTGCCCGCCCAGGACCACTACGGCGAGAACTCGGGGACGACGCCGTCGCACGCTTTCTTCGTGGAACTGAAGGAGGCGGATCCGAATCCCGACACGGATGGCCTGCATCTGGGACCGACCAAGCTCTGATCCACCCGATGGCGATAGATACCAAGCAGGCTGATGATTCGCGTAGGCTGGAAGGACGACGTCGAACACCCCACCGTGGCGGTCCTACCCCGCACCCTCGCAGCGCGTCGCACGGCCAGCAGGATCCCATCGGAAGGACTCCCCATGAGCAGCCAGAACCAACAGCCCCAGCACGACGAGTCGGCCGACGAAGAGCTGTCCGAGTCCCTCGAGGGGCACGACAAGCTGTCGAAGGACGACGACGAGGACTCGCCCCTCGAGGAGATCGAGGACAGCCCCGTCCGCACCAAGAACAGCTGACTCCGCCGACCGTTCGCCAGGGGGAGTTGCTACTGATCGTCCGTGGACGCCGGGGATTGACTCGGTAGGGCATCGGGGTGATCCTGTACACCCACACCGCTTCGGTGGGAGAAGTGTCCTGTTGGGAGGCATTCTGATGCAGACTCTGGACCGGGATGAATTGAGTATCCACATCGATGCTCCGCCCGAGGACGTCTACGAGATCGTGGCCGACGTGACCAGGACGCCTGAATACAGCCCCGAGGTGGCATCCTGCGTGTGGCTCGGTGGTGCTGCCGGGCCCGCGCTGGGTGCCCGCTTCAAAGCACAGAACAGGATCGGGAAGTCCCGATGGAGCAACAAGCCGATCGTCACGGCGGTGCTGCAGGGTCGGGAGTTCGCCTTCGCCCGCACCGAACCCCTCTGTGGCACCGTGCACTGGCGTTACAGGTTCGAACCCGAGCACGGGGGAACCCGCGTCACCGAATCGTACGAAGTAGTGCGGCCCATCACCCGAGCCGGATGGATCATCGTAAGCGGCTTCGGGCGTGATAGGAACCGCCGCAAGACCCTGCACGACGGCATCGAGGAGAGTCTTCACCGGCTCCGCACCATCGCAGAACAGGCACAGACCGGAGCACCCACCCTCTGACGGCCGCTCTCGTGTGATCCTGCAGCCTGATCGACTGCGACGCCGTGGCTTCGTGAATCGTCACTGCTCTCATCGGCGTCCTTCTCAGGCGTGGTGAGCTGATGGGGGCAGCACATGTGCCAGGACGTCGGACAGGGTGATCACGCCGACGAGGCGCTCGTCCTCCATGACCACGGCCAGCTGTTCTCTCGCGCCCCGCAGCTGGGTGAGCGCCTCGTACACCGGGGTGCCGGCGTCGAGCTGGAAAGCGGGTCGGCTGAGGTCGCTGACGGGCCGATCAGCAGGTTCGAGGAGGGTATCGCGTACGTGGACCACCCCCGGGCCCGCTGTCGTCGTCTCGTCGACCAGGATACGCAGATGCTCGGTGCGCGCGGCCGCGGCCTGGACGTCGGCGATCGTCGCAGTGGATGGCACGGAAGTCGGTAGGCCGGGGGAGACCAGTTCCCGGACGGTCAGCTTCTCGAGGTGCAGGACCCCGGAGAGCTGGGTCTGGAAAGAGGCATCGAGCGCGCCGACGGACGCGGAGTGTTCCACGAGGTGGCGGATGGTGTCGGCATCCTGACCGCCGACGGCGGCTCGTTCCACGGGGGTGACACCGCTGGCGGCGACCAATCGGTTCGCCACGGCGTTGACCCACTTCAGCAGGGGGCGCAGAGGCCATATGTAGATCCTCGACGGGATGCCGACGAGTTTCGCCGACCGTTCGGGATGAGCGATGGCCCAGGACTTCGGGGCCATCTCACCGACGACGAGGTGCAGGAAGGTCACGAACAGCAGCGACAAGCCGAATGCTGCTCCACCTGCAATACCTTCGGGCACGCCCCAGGAGGTGAGGACAGGGCCGAGCCACGCATCGACCGCGGGCTTGGTGATTGCACCGAGGGCGAACGTGCACGCTGTGATGCCCAGCTGCGCTCCTGCGAGCATGAGGGTCAGCTCGTTGATGCCACGCAGCGCCGCGCGGGCGGAGCGGTTGGTCGCAGCCTCCGGTTCGAGACGGTGGCTGCGGGCACCGAGCAACGCGAACTCGATCACCACGAAGAACGCGCTGAGGACGATCAACAGGGTCGTGACGAGGGTGACGATCAGCGGATCCGTCATCGGTCCTCCTCCTGCTGCGGTGCGACCTGCTTGTGGTCGGCTGCTTCGGCTCCGCCGTCAGTACCTACTGCGGCGTCTCCGGGGCGCCCGGTGTCGACTTCGTCGCGGGTGAGCTGCCGCAACCGAACGTCGAGCACGCTGGGCACATGGCGTTCGATCTCGAGCACCTGGACCTCGAGGATCCGGCGGACGGGCTCGTCCAGGACGTAATCCCGCGCGTCGTCGGGAAGTTCCACCGAGACGCTCTCGCCTATCGCGGGCAGTTCGCCTCGCGTGGCGATGAGGAGCCCGGCGAGCGTTTCGTAGTCACCGTCGGGAAGGCTGTGCCCCACGGCCCGTTCCACCTCGTCGGCGTGGATGCTGCCGCTCATGCGCCAGGACGCTCCGTCCCCTGTTTCGATGAAGGGTGGGGTGTCGTCGTCGTGCTCGTCGATGAGTTCGCCGAGGAGTTCTTCTGCGAGGTCTTCGACGGTGATGACACCGGTGAAGCCGCCGTATTCATCGATGACGCAGGCGAGCTGGTTCCGGGACTGCATCAGACGGTCCAGCGCGTCGGGCAGGGACATCAGGGCGGGGAGGACCACGGCCGGGCGCATGATGGTGGTGACCGCAGCGTTCCCGTCGACGTCCGGACCCAGGAGATCTGACAGGTGGGCCACGCCAAGGGGTTCCTCGGTATCGGAGACCACCGGATACCGGGTGTGCGCTTCGGCCATCCGGGTGCGCACCTCATCGATGGAAGAAGCCGGCGTAACGGTGCCGACCTGCGACCGGGGAATCATCGCGTGCTCGATGTCGCGGTCCGGGAAGTCGAGGATGCGGTCGATGAGCATCGACAGGTCCTCGGGCAAGTCGCCGCTCTCCCGGGAGTCAGCGACGATCCGGTCGAGATCCTTCGCGGTCGCCGTGGTATCGACGTCGTGGACGGGCTCGACCTTCAGCAGGCGCAGCAGCGCGTTCGCGGCGTGGTCGAAGACGGTGATCAGCCACCCGAAGACCGTGAGGTAGATGGTGGTGGAGCGTGCGAGCCCACGGGCCAGTGGTTCGGGGTTCGCGATCGCGAGGTTCTTCGGATACAGCTCGCCGAAGATCATCTGCACCACGGTGGCGAGGACCAGTGCCAGGATGGTGCCGATCGAGATGCTCAGGGCAGCAGGAATGCCGGCGCCTCCGAGCAGTACTCCCAAGGATTCCCCGACCAGCGGCTCGGCGACGTAACCGATCATCAGGCCGGTGACGGTGATGCCCAGTTGTGCTCCGGAGAGCATGAACGAGGTACGGCGTGTCACTTTCAAGGCGCGTTTCGCGGCGACGTCACCGGCTTGAGCGCGTGCGGCAAGTCGCGTGCGGTCCACGGACATGTAGGCGAACTCCTGTGCCACGAAGTATCCGTTGGCGGCGATGATCGCCAGGATCACGACGATGCCGAGGAGAAGTGTGAGGACGGCTGCAATCACCGGCGTGGTCCTCGGCGCGAAGCCTGTGTCGCTCCACCAGGCACGCCTTCGGCGTCAGATCCCAAACAGGAAGTACACCCATGATCGGGGTCGTCGATGGACCCGTGCCGCGCGCTCAGTAGAACCAGCATCCCTCAATAGGCAACAAATGACTGACCACAACGATACTGAAGCAAGATGAGAGCGGCTCTCATCTTCATAGGCAATGGGCCTCTTGCGGCAGCGTCCGCCGCGTGTCTGCCCCCTCCTGCCCACACTGCGGTTTCCTGATAAAGATGTGGCCCGCATCCGGCTGTCATGGCAGTGGTATGCCGGGGGCAGAGGCGAAAAGCACAGAGAAAGGGAGTGCACCCTGTTGATGTGCACTCCCCTTCGCCTCTTCTATCTCGCTGCCTGGAGTCCCGGCGCGGTGCAGGACGGCAGGAGCGTCAGTTCTTCTTGAAGGCGTCCTTGACCTTCTCGCCGGCCTGCTTCAGATCACCCTTGGCCTGATCGCCCTTGCCTTCGGCTTTGAGGCTGTCGTCGCCCGTGGCGTCACCGGCAGCTTCCTTGCCTTTACCGCCGAGCTTGTCCGCGGTGTTGCCGATCTTGTCGTCCAGTCCCATGATGTTCTCCCTACGGTTGACGTCATTGGTGGTACCACCGGCTTCTTGCACCGGCCGTTCCAGTCTATGCACAGTCGCCCCGGGTCATGGGGACGCTGCACACGCCCCCTTGCCGCCGACCCGACCGCATTTACCTGCCATTGCAGGATTTCGGCTCTCTTGTTGCCGTCAGAATCCGACAGCGTGGTCACGACGCGCGGCGGGCAGAATCGTGTTCGACACCGGCACCCGGCAGAGCTACCGAAAGGCCACACCCCATGAGCTCCTCCACCTCACCACGAGCGCTTCCACGCCAGACCGATCACCAGGACCCCTGGGCCGGGCCGCTCGGCCGTGCGGCGCACAGAGCAACTCAGGTCCTGCTCCTGCTGGCACTGTTCACCGTGGTCGTCTATGCCCTGATCCAGGTACGCCTGGTGATCATCCCGCTCCTGCTGGCCCTGATCCTCGCCTCGGCGATCGGACCCTTCGTGTCCTGGCTGCGACGCCGAGGATGGTCGAGTTCCCTCGCGACCGCAGCGTCCTTCGCCATCCTTCTCGCGCTCATCGGCGGCCTGCTCGCGGGAGTCGTGTTCGCGATCATGGGCCAGACCGACACCCTCACCAGCAGCGCCGTTCAGGGCGTCGATCAACTGATCGATTTCGTGGAGAACGGGCCCATACCCGTCGATGACGGGCAACTCCAGGCGGCCCGTGACGCGGCCGCGGACTTCGCCACCAGTAGCGCCGCCGGCACCACGGCCCTGGCGGGACTGAGCGCTGCGACGAACTTCCTCACCGGATTGGTGCTGATGATCGTCATCCTCTTCTTCTTCCTCAAGGACGGTGAGAAGATCTGGGCCTTCACCCTGAGGGCCTTCAAAGGCACCCGCCTGGTCAGAGCCCGGAACGTCGGAGACCAGAGCGTCGCCGTACTCGGTGGATACGTCCGCGGGACCGCGATCGTCGCGGCCGTCGACGCGTTCTTCATCGGACTGGCCCTGGTCATCCTCGGGGTGCCCCTCGCCCTGCCGCTGGCCGCGATCGTCTTCATCGGAGCGTTCATCCCACTGGTCGGCGCGACCCTGGCGGGCGCCGTGGCGACCCTCGTCGCACTGGTCACCAACGGGCCCGTCACCGCACTGATCGTGCTCGGCGTCGTCATCCTCGTCAACCAGCTCGAAGGCAACTTCCTGCAACCGGTCGTCATGGGCCATACCCTCAGCGTCCACCCACTCGTGATCCTGGTCGCCCTCACCGCGGGGACCGTCCTGGCAGGGATCATCGGCGCGATCCTCTCCGTCCCCCTCACCGCCGTCGCCTGGGCCGGCATCAAAGCATGGAACGCCGACCGCGACGAAGACATCACCGACAAGGCCATCACCCAGGCCGAGACACACACCCTCATGGACGAACAGGGCCACGGACCCCGCAACACCCCTACCAGCAAGCCGGCCGAAGAGAATCCCCGCCAGGATTCCCGACGGCGTTCAGGGCAGGACTCCGGCAAGGACGAGCAGCAGGACGACGGGAAGGGCCAGGCGGAGCATGCCCGGGTCAGCGCGCACACCTCCGACCTCGGGGACAGGATCCCCGTCGATTCTCGCCAGGAGACATTGGATGCCGCAGACGCAGACACCGACCGTGACTCCGATCCAGGCGCCGAGCCGGGCCGGTGACCTCGCACACGGCCCGTCGGACGCCTTGGCGGCAGTCCGGGAACAGCCCCACAGAAGCCTTGAAGAAGTGGAACGACCGGGTGTGCGGCGGCGTCGTGGTGAAGGGCTTCCAGTGTTACGAGCTGGTGGAAGGGCTCTGATCCAGTGCGTCCCGCAGCAGGGGCAGGAGTTCGTCCCCGCCGGCGCCGCGCAGCACCGGAACACCGTTGATCAGGTTCGCGTCCGGTTCGGCTCCGGCTGACGCGCCGTCACGCCGAGATGGGCCGATCAGTGGAAAGGGTCGGCGAAAGGATCGGCAGCGACCCGGGAGGCGATGCAGGGGTGTTGCAGAAGGAGCCTCGTCGTCATGGAAGGTCGTCAAGCATGGTGGGTGCCGGGAGGCTGGTACCCGATCTGCTCCGCATTGCGCAGGGCTTCCATCGTTTCGTCGACGGTCAGGAGCACTGTCGTTTCGAGCGAGTTCATGGCGCCGCCTCCGCTGATCGCTAACGCAACCGCGGCCATCGAGACGTTGTCGGGTGCCTCCCACAAGGTGTAGCCGTCGTGGGCGCCGAACGCGTACCAGAACCCATGAAGTTTCCCTCCGACGGATTCGATGTACGCTCGGGCGGCTTTCCCGCGGTCCTCGGGAGTGTGGATCAGCCTTGCCCAGGTCTCTGATGTATAGCTGAACTTCGACAGATAGAGCGGCATCGTCTTTTCCCTTCGTTCACTGTCAGAAGTGCGGGTTCACCAAGAATGGCAGCTTGCACAGGGGGCAGCAACGAGTGCGCTGTAGCGGGTGCCCCTTCAGAACAGCGGCCAGGGCACCGCCGACATCTCACCGCTCGGAGCCGGAAACCGCCCCGCCGAGCGCAACGCAGCGCAGCGTGCAGCGAGCGCAGCGATCTCCTCGGCGGTGAGCAGATCCGTCAGCTCCCGCCCCAGCTCACCGTCCAGTCCGTCGCTGACACGATCGATACCGTCGAGTTCCTCGGCGGTCAGCTCGTCGCCCAGCCACCCCCACAGCACCGTGCGCAGCTTGTGGTCACTGTGGAACGTGAGCCCGTGGTCCACACCGAACCGGTGTCCGTCCACCATCTCGAGGATGTGATCGCCCTTGCGGTCGGCATTGTTGACGACCGCGTCGAACACCGCCATACGGCGCAGCGCAGGCGTGTCCTCATGAATCAGGGCGACCATCCGCCCCTTCTCGTCCTGACCCTCGAGGACCTGCTTCCACCCGGTCTCCGGCACGAGGGCCGCCGCAACGAGGTCGACGGCGCTCCGGTCGGGGTCCGTCTCCTGCCAGAGCTGCACCATGCCCTCGCCGAACGGGCCGTCGCGCAGCCAGGTGCGGGGCACGATGTTCCAGCCGAGGAGCTCCGAGACCAGGTACGCGGCCACCTCCCTGTGGGCCAGGAAGCCGTCGGGGAAATCCCACAGCGGCTTCTCGCCCCGGATCGGTTTGTACACGACCGCGGTGTCGCCGATGCTGCCCAGGAACGTGGCGTTCGACGCCGTCGTGATGCGCCCGGTGAGCGTCAGCTCGGCGGTCACGAGGTCGGGCGCCGGCATCAGACCTCGGGCACGGCGCAGATGTGCCCGTCGGCGTCGATGGGCTGGCCGCAGATCACGCAGATCGGACGCCCTGCGCCCACGACCTCCCGCGTGCGCTTGGTGAAGGCGCGGGCGGTCCCGACCGGCATGCGCACCAGCAGCATCTCGGCCGCCTCTACCTCGTCGTCGAGCAACGCGGCGTCGTCGTCGGTATCGGGCAGCGGGTAGGCCTCGATGACCACCTGCGCCGTCGCGGGATCCCACCCCAGGCTCATCGCGCCGGTGCGGAACTGCTCCTCGACGGTCTCGAGCTGGTCGTTGTCGACGAGTTCGATGGGCGTACTCGTGGGAACGCTGAAGGGGTTGCCGTCGAGGGTGCTGAGCTCGTCGAGGATCTCGTCGATCTTCTCGGCGAGCAGGGCCGACTGCTGCTTCTCCAGCGCGATACTCACGAGCTGGGACCCCGAGCGCACCTGCAGGTAGAACGTACGCGCCCCCGGGAGGCCGATGGTGCCGACGACAACCCGGTCAGGCCAGGCGAACTCGTGAACAGTTGTAGGCATAGAAGTATTTTAGGCCGACGAGGTGCGTGTCGCCGTCGGCCCTGCCCCGCCGCCCACCGCCGCATCGTCGGACAGGGCGCTCTTCGCCAACCACGACAGATCCCCGGCGTCGGTGTTGGTCGCGTAGACGCTCGGCCGGCTGGTGCCGTACTGCACGATCGACACCGAGGCGGGGCCGACGTTGATGCGCTGGAACAGGTCGAGGTGCATGCCGAGCGCGTCCGCGAGGATGGACTTGATGATGTCTCCGTGGCTCACCGCCACCCATACGGCGCCGGGCCCGAATTCGGCTTCGAAGGCCGCATCATGGCGTCGGATCGCCGCCACCGACCGCGCCTGCATCGCGGCCATGGATTCGCCACCGGGAAAGGTGACGGCGGACGGCTGCGACTGCACCACCGGCCACAGGGGTTCCGTCGCGAGGTCACTGAGCAGGCGGCCCTGCCACTGGCCGTAATCGCACTCGGTGAGATCGGGATCGATCGGCGCATGCGGGGTGCCGGTCTGGCGATCGAGGATGAACCGGGCGGTCTGCCGACACCGCTCGAGGGGGCTCGAGACCACGCCGACGACGGGCACGGCGGCGAGCCGGTCACCGGTCAGGGCCGCCTGGTCCCGCCCGATCTCGTCCAGGCCGACGCCGACGGTCCGACCGGCCAGCAGCCCGGTGGCATTCGCTGTGGTGCGGCCGTGCCGCACGAGGATCACTGTCGCCATCCACCCAGCCTAGCCACCCGGTCGACGGCGTCGCCCGCTCGCGCCACAGAAATCGGGACGGGCAGGCGTGCGTTAGGCTTTTCCTATCAAGGGGAGTACTCCCGTCTGTGATCGGCCCGTCAATACGGATGCACTGAAGCATCCCGGGCCCATCGGTTCCGGTTCCGGCCGGGCGGAGGAGACCTTGGCGCCTATGTCCGACGCCTACCCTTTGGAGTACCCCTGATGCAGGTCACCCCCACCATCTGGTTGATCACGATCGCCGTGACGATCCTCTTCTTCGTCTACGAATTCTTCGCGCACGTGCGCACACCCCACGAACCGACCATCGGCGAATCGGCGCGCTGGTCGGCGTTCTACATCGGCCTGGCCCTGCTGTTCGGTGTCGGGATCGGCGTGGTGTCGGGCTGGACGTTCGGCGGCGAGTACTTCGCCGGCTATCTCACGGAGAAGGCCCTGTCGATCGACAACCTCTTCGTCTTCCTCATCGTGATGACGGGCTTCGCGGTCCCGAAGAAGTACCAGCAGAAGGTGCTGATGATCGGCATCATCATCGCCCTGATCCTCCGCGGCGGGTTCATCGCCATCGGCGCCGGACTGATCGAGAACTTCTCCTGGATCTTCTACATCTTCGGCGCCCTGCTGCTCTTCCTGGCCTACAAGCAGGCGTTCGGCAGCCACGACACCAACCCGGCCGACGGCAAGTTCATGCAGCTCGTCCGCCGCGTCCTGCCCGTCACCGACGAGTACCACGGGGACAAACTGACCGTGAAGAAGGACGGCACGCGCTTCGTCACCCCGATGCTGCTCACCATCATCGCGATCGGCTTCGTGGACCTCATCTTCGCCGTCGACTCCATCCCCGCGATCTACGGCCTGACCAACGAGGCGTACATCGTCTTCACCGCCAACGCCTTCGCCCTGATGGGCCTGCGCCAGCTGTTCTTCCTCATCGGGGGACTGCTCGAGCGCCTGGTCTACCTCGCCCAGGGACTCGCCGTCATCCTCGCCTTCATCGGCGTGAAGCTCGTGTTCCACGCCCTGCACGTCAACGAGCTGTCCTTCATCAACGGCGGGCAGCCGCTCCTCTGGGTCCCCGAGATCCCCATCTGGTTCTCGCTGCTGTTCATCGGTGCCACCATCACCGTCGCGACCGTCGCGAGCCTGCTCAAGACCCGGGGCGACGACGCCAGGAACGACCGCGACCGGGTGCGGGACGAGCCGGTGGTCACCGCCGCTTCGGACGACAACGACACGGATCCCCAGTCCGACGACGACGCCAGCACCGCCGCGGGCGCGAGGAAGTAACCACCGCACGGACGACGGCCACCGGCTCCGCGAAGGCGGGAACCGGTGGCCGTCGGTGTGTCAGGCAGGAGCGACGATCAGCGCTGTTCGTAGCCGCTGATGGCATCCACCTTCGCGGCGGACGCGCTCGAGGGATCGAACACGTAGCCGAGCCACTCCTTGGCCAGGCGCCGTGCCAGCTCCACGCCGATCACCCGCTGGCCCATGCAGAGCACCTGGGCGTTGTTGCTCAGGACCGAGCGTTCCACCGAATAGGAGTCATGGGCGGTGACGGCCCGGATGCCGGAGACCTTGTTGGCCGAGATCGCCACACCCAGACCGGTACCGCAGATCAGCAGGGCGCGGTCCGCCTCGCCGCTTTCCACCTTGCGGGCTGCATCCACCGCGACATGGGGGTAGTCGACGTTCTCGGAGCGGGAGATTCCGACATCCACCACGCTCTCGACGCGGTCATCGGCCTCGAGGTCCTTGCGCAGGACCTCCTTGTAGTCCAGTCCGGCCTCGTCGCTTCCGATGACGATGCGTAGTTTCTGACTCATAGTTGGTTCCTCTTCCTGTAGATCATGGAACTGGTGGTCGCGGACGTGGCCGTCACCGTCCCGCAGCGATGTCGATCAGGCGCAGGTAGCCCTTCAGGTCCCATGCCGTGCGGCCGACGAACAGCCCGTCCACGTGCTGGATGCCCAGGAGGGCCGCAGCATTGTCGAGCCCGACCGAACCGCCGTAGAGCAGGCCGGCGATGCGGCCTCCGTACTCCTGCCCGAGTGCGGCGAACGGTTTCTCGAGTTCGTCGACCGTGGCGGGACGTCCATGGTCGCCGATCGCCCAGATCGGCTCATAAGCAATCATGACGCGTGCCAGCTGCTCTTCGCCGAGCCCGTCGAGTGCCCGGGCAGCTTGCTCGAGGATGAAGTCTGTGGATCCACCGGCGTCCTTCACGCCCGTGGGCTCGCCGATGCAGAGCAGCGGGATCAGATCGTGCCGGAGGGTCGCAGCCACCTTCCGGCGGGCGGTCTCGTCGGTTTCACCGAAGTGCTCACGCCGCTCCGAGTGACCGATCTCGACCATCCGTGCCCCGGCATCGGCGACCTGCGGCACGGAGAGCTCACCGGTCCAGGCCCCGGAGTCCTCCCAGTGCGCGTTCTGCGCACCGAGCAGGACGCGGCCGTCCTCTGCGAGGATCTCCGCCACGGCGGCGATCGCCGTCGCGGGAGGGATCACGAAGGGCTGCACCATGCCTGCTTCCCGCGTCGCCAGACCCGCGAGCAGGCCTCTCGCATAGTCCCGGGACTCGGCGAGGGACTTGTTCATCTTCCAGCTCGTGCCGACCCATACCGTCACGGTCGGTTCTCCACGGTGGCCGATCCGAAGAGCTCCGCGAGGGCGTCCATGAGGATGGAGAAGGAGATGGCGCCGGGATCCGGGGTGCCCACGCTCTTCTCCCCGAGGACGCGTGACCGTCCGCGGCGGGCGGCGATACCCGAGGTGGCGTCGGCTGCCTCACGGGCGACGGCGGCTGCCTTCCTGGTCGAGGCCGCCAGATCGGCCGACGCCTCGAACTCGGCGGCCAGCGATTCCCGGAACGGGACGATGGCGTCGACCATCGTCTTGTCTCCGGGCTCCGCCCCGCCGAGGCGGCTGATGGCGTCGCTCCCGGTCATCAGGGCCCGGACGACGTGGGCGGGCGTGGCGCCCTCCGCGTCGTCGAACACGCTTCCCGCTGCGATCAGCGCCGCGCCCCACAGGGCCCCCGATGTGCCGCCTGCTTCCTCGGCCCAGGCGTCGCCGGCGTGGAGCAGGACGGTCCGGGCGCCGGCGCCCTTCTCGACGGCGGCCCGTCCGGCCTCTGCCGCGCCCCGCGAGCCGTAGGCCATGCCCTGGCCGTGGTCGCCGTCGCCGGCGACGGCGTCGAGCCGGCCGAAGTACTCCTGGTGCTCGGACGCGGTGGCGCGCAGCACCTCCAGGGCCTTCACGATCGACGCCGCGACCTCACGTGACTCGGGGGAGGCCTCGGGGATTGCTTCCTCGCCGGGGGTGTGGACCCGGGTCCGTCCCGCCCTGGCGGACGAGTCCGGCGCGCCCCTGCGGAAGGCGGGGGTGTCGGCCGGGGCCAGCCAGTACTCCTCGAGTTCGTCGTCGAGGAAGACGACCGTCAGGGACAGCCCGGCCATGTCGAGGCTGGTGACGTGCTCGCCCACTTCCGGGGCCACGACGGTGAGCCCCTTCTCGGCGAACCGCTCGGCCAGGCGCCCGTAGACGGTGAAGAGTTCCTCGTACTTCACGCTTCCGAGGCCATTGAGGACGACGGCGACGCGCCCCTGGTAGCCGCCGGCGGAGCGCTCCGGCTCCTCCTCCAGGACACCGTCGAGAAGGAGGTCGGCGACTTCCGCGGCAGTGCCCAGGGGGACCTCCCGGATGCCGGGTTCTCCGTGGATGCCGAGACCGATCGCCATCTCGCCCTCGGGCACGTGGAACAGTGCGCCGTCGGCCCCGGGGAGGGTGCAGCCCTCGAACGCCACGCCGAAGGACCGCGTTGCGTCGTTGGCCTTCCAGGCGACCCGCTCGGCCTCGTCGATGTCGGCCCCGGACTCGATGGCCGCACCGGCGATCTTGAAGACCACGAGGTCGCCCGCGATGCCGCGGCGGTCCCGGTGCTCCGCGGCCGGCCCGGACGCGATGTCGTCGGACACCCGTATGATCCGCACGTCCACGCCCTCGGCGCGCAGCTTCTCCGCGGCCTGCCCGAAGTGCAGGACGTCGCCGGCGTAGTTGCCGAAGCCGAGGATGACGCCGCCTCCGTTCTCGGCCGACCGCGACACCGAGTACACCTGGGACGCGGACGGCGAGGAGAAGATGTTGCCGCACGGCGCGCCGTGGCCCATGCCCGGTCCGATCCAGCCTGCGAAGGCGGGGTAGTGCCCCGACCCCCCACCGATGACCAGTGCCGGCTGGCCCTGGGGAGTGTCGGTCGAGCGGACCACCCCGCCGTGCGCCAGCATCACGTGCTGAGGATGTGCCGCCGCGTAACCGCGCAGGGCGTCGGCAGCGAAGTGTTCGGGATCGTTCACAAGGTACGTCATTGTTCAACCTCGGTTGTCTCGAAAGGCCGTCGGCGGCGCCACGCATTGCGTCGCGCCGCCGATGGCCCGGGGTGGGCAGGGTTCCGCTGCGCTGCTACTTCGCGGACTCTTCGGCAGGGCTCGGGCCGAGCTCGTTCAGCAGTCCGGCCATGGCCACGTAGGCCTTGTTGCGGTACGCGACCAGGTCGTCCGTCCGTTCGGCCGGGATGTCCAGGAACCCGGCGCCGGACTTCGTCCCGAGCTTTCCCGCGTCCACGAGGTCCTGGAGGATCGCGGGTGTGGCGAAGCGCTCGGGGAAGGAGGTCTGCAGGGAGGCGTAGCAGAAGGAGTAGACGTCGAGGCCGGCCATGTCGGCGATGGCGAAGGGGCCGAAGAACGGCAACCGGAACCCGAACGTGGTCCGGACGAGGGTGTCCACGTCCTCCGCCGATGCGATGCCCTGCTCCACGACCTGGGCAGCCTCATGGAACAGCGCGTACTGGAGGCGGTTGAGGACGAAACCGGTCACGTCCTTCACGACGGCCGCCTTCTTGCCGGTCAGTGCGACGATCTCCCGGGCGACCTCGACCGTCTCCGGCGTCGTCCCCGCGTGGGGGATGACCTCGACGCCCGGGATGAAGGGTGCCGGGTTCGAGAAATGGACGCCGAGGAACCGGCCGGGGTTCTCGACCGCCTCGGCGAGCTTGGCGATCAGGATGGTGGACGTGTTCGAGCCGATCACCGCGTCCGCGGGTGCGGCGTCGCTGATCCGGCGGAGGGTGCCGTGTTTGATGTCGAGGATCTCCGGGACGGCCTCCTCGATGTAGGAGGCATCCGCGACGGCCTCCTCGATGCTCGGGGCGGCCCACAGCTGGTCCCGCAGGCGCTGGACGGCATCCGCGGGGAAGAGGCCGTCCGTGACGAACCGTTCGGCTTCACCGATCAGGCGTTCGAGGTTCTTCTCGGCGATCTCCTGGGATACGTCGGCGAGCGCCACCTTCGCCCCGCCGAGAGCCAGGACCTGCGCGATGCCTCCGCCCATATAACCCGAACCGACAACTGCCACTGAACGTTGAGCCATGAGCCGCATCTCCTCTGATGTGCACGGTACTGCGCGTTGACGCGCCACCACACCGGCCGTGTCCCGGCGAGGAATCAGGGCCGGTGGGGGCGCGGATCGTGTTCCTATAGGATCCACGCGGTCCCGGATGGTGTCAACCGTCACGCCCGTGGGTGCAGCCCTACGCGGACCTGTCCGGCGTGGTCTCGTCCGAGGCCTCGTACTCGTGGATCGCGCGCTCGCTCACGCCGTAGATGTGGCTGGCCATGGCGACGCGCGCGGCCCCCGCATCGCCCCGCCGCATCGCGGTGAGGATCCTCGTGTGCTCGTCGATGGCGCTTTCGGCATCACGCACGCCGACACCGCTGAACAACCGGAACCGGTGCACGTGTCCGCCGAGGGAGTCGTAGGCGCTCAGCAGGAATTTGTTGGCGGTCTGCTCCACGATCAGTCGGTGGAAGCGCTCATCCGCCTCCCAGTAGGACCGGTAGTCGGAGAAGTGCGGGCCGTTCGGAGCCACCCGCAGATC
Source organism: Arthrobacter sp. TJ-265 (assembly GCF_058269135.1). Taxonomy (NCBI): domain Bacteria; kingdom Bacillati; phylum Actinomycetota; class Actinomycetes; order Micrococcales; family Micrococcaceae; genus Arthrobacter; species Arthrobacter sp. TJ-265. The sequence continues at coordinate 149,754 of NZ_JBZCND010000003.1, forward strand.
ATCGATCGATTGCCGGAGGGCCTCCAGGAAGGCTGCATCCGCGCGGTGGCACGCCACTTCGGCGTTGTGCGGCTCCAGCAGCAGGCGCGCGTCCATCAGGTCGGACAGTTCCACGTGGCTGAGCATGGGGGCCACCCGGTATCCCCGCAGTGCGGCGCGGGTCACCAGCCCCGTCGACTCGAGGCGGGCCAGCGCCTCCCGCACCGGGGTCGGCGACACCCCGAGCTCGCGCGCCGTGCCGTCGATGCTGAGCGGGTCCCCGGAGGAGAGCTTGCCGTCCATCAGGCGGGAGAGGACCTGCTTGTACACCTGGTCGGCGAGGACGCTGCGCTCCACCCAGGATCCACCCGCACGGCCCTCACTCACGGCTCTGTCCTGCTTCCTGCTGTCATGTCCTGAATTCTCCCACGAGCCCCGCGGCGGGGAGCCGCTCACCTCGACAGCAGCTGACACTGCGGTGAGCGGATTCGGGACGAACCATCAGGTGCGCCCGATCTGAAAATATCCTATAGGGTGGTGCCCAATCAGAGTCGGGGTGTGCTCCAGCACACATGTGGTCCCGACGGCTCAACCGATGCGATCAAAGGTGCTCCCGTCATGCCAATCCTCCTTCCAGCCGCCGTCGACGACGCCCTGGTCCTGGCCGAGAGGCCCTCCTGGGCGCTCATGGTCATCGCCGTCGCGGCCATCGTGGCCCTCCTGCTGCTCATCATCAAGGTGCGCCTCCATGCCTTCTTCGCACTGATCATCATCAGTGTGCTCACCGCGCTGGCGGCCGGTATCGGTGTCGCCGATGTCATGACCGTGGTGATCGCCGGGTTCAGCACCACCGTCGGCACTGTCGCCCTGCTCGTGGGCTTCGGCGCGGTCCTCGGCCGGCTGGTCGAGATCTCGGGTGGTGCGCAGGTGCTCGCCGACGCGATGCTCCGCCGGTTCGGCGAGAAGAGGGCACCCCTGGCCCTCGCGGTCGCTTCGCTCTTCTACGCCTTCCCGATCTTCCTCGATGCCGGCTTCATCGTGATGCTGCCCATCATCTACACGGTCGCCCGCCGGCTCGGCGGCTCGTTCATGCTGTACGTCCTGCCCTCCATCGGCGCCTTCCTGATGATGCACGCCTTGACTCCGCCGCATCCCGGCCCCACCGCCGCTGCCACCGTCATGGGAGCGGACGTGGGCATGGTGGTGCTGATCGCCCTCCTCGTGGGCCTGCCCACCTGGTATCTCGCCGGGTACAGGCTGAGCCTCATCATCGCCAGGCGTTACCCGAACATGCCCGTCCCCAACCTGCTGGGGGAGGCGGACCTCGACGACGACATCCCCCGTCCCGGCTTCTGGACCATCATCTTCGTGCTCCTGCTGCCCCTGGTGTTGATCTTCTTCAACACCCTGTTCTCGACCCTCGAGGCGAGTGGCGCGGTCGGCGAGGACAACACGCTCTTCCAGCTCTCGAGGCTGATCGGCAACACGCCCGTGGCCCTGCTCATCGCCGCCCTGTCCGCGATGTACCTGCTCTACATGCGGCCGCGCCGCGGCCGTGGACGCGTGGGCGGCGCCCTCGAGGACCTCGTCGACAACGCCCTGGCCCCCGTATGCTCGATCATCCTCATCACCGGCGCCGGCGGCGCCTTCGGCCGTGTGCTCACGGAGACCGGCATCGGCACCACCATCGCCGACGGCCTCGATGCCATGGGCCTCCCGGTGATCCTCGCGGGATTCCTCGTCGCGGTGGCCTTCCGCGTGGCACAGGGATCGGCCACCGTCGCCGCCACCACGGCCGGTTCCATCATGGCTCCCGCAGTCGCGGAACTGGGGTTGTCCGGCGTCGCGCTGGCCGCGATCGTGGTGGCGATCTGCGCCGGGTCGATCACGTTCTCCCACGTCAACGACTCCGGCTTCTGGCTGATCGGCAAGTTCTGCGGCTTCGACACGGTCACCACCCTGAAGACCTGGACCGTCGTCGGCACCGCGATCGGCTTCATGGCCTTCGCCCTCGCCTGCGTCGTCTACGTCATCGCCGCCTGAGGCAGAGTGCCCGTCGTCGGACGTCCAGCCCCGTCCCATGCGTCCACCCGTCCGTCCGCCCATCCCCGAAACCAAGGAGAACACCATGACCCCTACGCCCGAGACCTGGCCAATCGGCGCTGCCCTGCTCAACTTCACCGGAACCACCGCGGACGGCCGTGACCGCACCGCGGCGGGGCCGGAGGCGTGGCGGCAGACGCTCCGTGAGGTCCGCGCCGCCGGCTTCGACCACGTGGACCTCACCGACTCCTGGGTCCGCCCCGGCGACCTCGATACCGAAGGCAGGAGGCAGCTGCTGAAGACGGCCCGCGCCTACGATCTGGCCTTCAGCGACATCGCGGTGACGCGCAAGAGCGTGATCACGCCCGACGAGGACCAGGCGCAACAGAACATCGCCTACGTGAAGCGGACCATCGACGCTGCCGCGGACCTGGAGGTACCCATGGTGTGCCTGGGCCTGCACGACCCGTTCACGGAGGCCCAGAAGGCAGCGACCTGGTTCTGGCTGGCGCCCGGGGTCGAGGACGAGGACACGCAGGACAACCGGGACAAGGCGGCGGCGCGGTTCCGGGAACTCGGCGAGTACGGCGCCGCGCGGGGTGTCAGCATCTCCCTCGAGATGTACGAGGGGACCTTCCTCGGCACGGCCGACAGTTCGGTCCAGCTGGTCACCGCCGTGGACCTGCCCACCGTGGGGCTCTGCCCCGACATCGGGAACATCGTGCGCCTGCATCGCGAGGTGGAGGACTGGCGGGAGATGCTGACCAAGATGCTGCCGTACACCAACTACTGGCAGCTCAAGAACTACTTCCGGGACTACGACCCCGCCACCGGCGCCTATGCCTCCGCGCCGGCGCCGCTGGCCCTCGGATTCATCAACTATCGCGAAGCCATCGGGATGGCTCTCGAGGCCGGCTTCGACGGACCCATGTGCGTGGAGCACTACGGTGGCGACGGCCTCAGCGTCACGGCCATGAACCGGGACTACATCCGGGACATCCTGAAGGCGAAGCTGCCCGAGGGCTGATGCGGCGGCCGGGGACAGGACCCGGGTCAGGAGGGTGGCGGAGCCGTCGAGGACCGGACGATGAGCTGGGTCGCCAGCTCGACCCGCGTCAGATCGGGTTTCTCGCCCTCCATCTCCCGGATCAGGGCGCGGACGGCGGTCCTTCCCATCTCCCGCAGGGGCTGGGCGACGGTGGTGAGTTGGGGAGAGGTCTGTTCGCTGAGATAGGTCCCGTCGAAGCCGATGACGCTCAACTCTCCCGGTACGGAGACACCTCGGGCATGGGCTTCGGTGAGCACGCCCAGGGCGATGCTGTCCGACGCGGCGAAGATGGCCTGCGGCGGCTCGTCAAGGGCGAGGAGGCGGGCAGCACTGCGGCGTCCTGTCGCCGGGTCGAAGGTCCCCGCCAGCACGTAGTCCTCGGAGAGGGGGATCCCGCGCTCGAGCAGGGCCGCGGCATAGCCGTGCTCGCGGTCCTGGCTGCACTCCGCGCTCGTCGGTCCGCCGATGAACGCGATGCGGGAATGGCCGAGACCGAGGAGATGCTCGGTGGCCGCCTTGCCTCCTGCCCAGTTCGTCGCTCCGACGCTGGCCACGCCCGTGCCCGGTGGGTTGATGGGGTCGATGACCACGACGGCGATCCCCCGCTTCTTCACCTCCCTGATCTCCTTCGGAGACCATCGGGATGTCACGAGGACCAGGCCGCGGCGGCCCTGGGACTGCATGTTCTCGGCCAGGTCGCGGGGTTCGCGATGCGGTCGGCCCGTCGTCGACAGCACGATCTCGAGGCCGTGGCTCTCGGCGCATTCCAGGATCCCGTCCATCACCTCCGCGTAGTACGCCGTCGTCACGCTGTCCACCGCGACGTCGATGAGCGTCGACGTCGGCGGAGCCAGCGCATGGCGCTGCCCGGGTGGTCGGTACTCGGCGGTGCGGAGGGCCTCCAGGACCCGCTTCCTCGTGGCCGGGGCGACGTCCTCCCGGGCGTTGATGACCTTGGACACGGTAGGGATCGACACTCCCGCGAGTGCCGCGACCGACCCCAGCGTGGCTCTCGTCCTGACTTCGAGTTCCGACAATGTTTCGACTTTCTCCTCGTATGCGACGTCACGGGCAAGGCTTCCACACTGCTGCGCCCCTGTGAAGCGCTGGTGGGACCCGCCGAAAAACGCCGACTGGAAGGCCATTGACCTCACCGATGTGATGTGAGTTACTTTACCTTGTAAGTTTGTTGTTATCGAAAACATTTCGAATTCCGTTCCGCAGCGTGGCGGTCAGCGACCGCGTCCCCGTGGAACTGACCTGCCTATTCCCGCCAGACGTCACCCATGACGCCGAGTCGACTACGGAAGAACTGATGAACATGCGAACTACCAAGACCCTGACCGCCACGGCCTCGGCCCTCGCGCTCGCCCTCGGCCTCACCGCCTGCGGATCCAGCGGCCCGGCGGATCCTGCCGCTGATTCCAGTTCTCCCACCATGTGGGCCCTCACGGGTAGCAGTGAGGACATCTTCCGCTCGTCGGTCGAGCGCTGGAACGAGGAGAACCCGGACAAGTCGATCAACCAGGAATTCTTCGCCAACGACGCCTACAAGACCAAGGTGCGCACGGCGGTGGGAGCGGGTGAGGGGCCCAGTTTCATCTACGGCTGGGGCGGAGGCGTCCTCAAGTCCTACGTGGACGCCGGGCACGTCGACGAACTCGACGAGTTCCTCGCCGAGAACCCCGACGTCAAGGATCGCTACATCCCCTCCGTCCTCGAGAACGGGGTGATCGACGGCAAGACGTACGCCCTGCCCAACAACAACATGCAGCCCGTCGTCCTCTACTACAACAAGCAGGTGTTCGAGCAGATCGGCGCCGAGCCCCCCGAGACGTGGGACGAGCTGATGGCGCTGGTCCCCAAGTTCAACGACGCGGGAATCGCCCCCTTCGCCCTGGCCGGCCAGTCCAAGTGGCCGAACCTGATGTGGCTGTCCTATCTGGTGGACCGGATCGGTGGGCCCGAGGTCTTCCAGTCGATCCTGGACGGTGAAGAGGGCGCCTGGTCCGACCCCGCGGTCATCGAAGCGCTGACCAAGATCCAGGAACTGGTCGACGCGGACGGTTTCGTCAACGGCTTCTCCTCCATCGCGGCTGACGCCGGAGCGGACAGCGCCCTCCTCTACACGGACCGCGCCGCCATGATGGTGCATGGCGGCTGGGTCTACCAGAACCTGAAGAACGATGCTCCGGAGTTCGTCGAATCGGGTGAGGTCGGTTTCGTCCCCTTCCCCGCGGTCGAGGGCGGAGCGGGCGATCCGGCCAACGTGGTGGGGAATCCTGCCAACATGTGGTCCCTCTCGTCCACGGCGTCCGACGAGCAGAAGGACGACGCGCTGGCCTACCTCAAGGACGAGCTGTTCAGCGAGGAGTACACCCAGGCGATGATCGATTCCGGCGCCGTTCCCGCCGTCAACGGCATCGAGGACCAGCTGGCACAGTCCGAGGACAAGGACTTCGTCGAGTTCGTCTACGGTCTCGCGCAGGACGCGCCGAGCTTCCAGCTCTCGTGGGACCAGGCGCTCAGCCCTGCCCAGGGAGACGCCATGCTCGCGAATCTGGACCAGATCTTCATCGGTCAGATCACGCCGGAGCAGTTCGCCGAGAACATGAACGCAACGCTCGGTAAATGAGCACCATCCTGAAGCCCAAGCCCGGGATGGCGGTCCGGGGTCCCCGGACCGAGGGTCCCTCGGCGTGGATGGTGGTCCCGGCGCTGGTCTTCTTTCTGACCTTCGCCGTCGTCCCCCTGCTCGGGGTGGTGTTCCTCAGCTTCACCAGCTGGAACGGACTCGGTGCGATCTCGTGGGCGGGACTGGACAGCTGGCAGACGGCCCTCACGGATTCGGTGACCCTCAACGCTCTCGTCGTCACGGCGAAGATCATGGTCTACTCCCTCGTGGTGCAGGTCCCCATCAGTCTCCTCCTGGGCGTGTTCACCGCCGGCAACCAGCGGTACAGGGCGCTGCTGGCCGTCCTGTACTTCGTCCCGCTCCTGCTGTCATCGGCAGCGGTGGCCATCGCCTTCAAGGCACTGCTGGATCCGAACTTCGGGATGGGGCCGGGACTGGGGATACCTGCGCTGGCGCAGAACTGGCTCGGCAACGAAGATCTGGTGCTCTTCGTGGTCATCTTCGTCATCGCGTGGCAGTTCGTGCCCTTCCACACCCTGATCTACCAGGGTGGGGTGCGGCAGATCCCGGCCTCCTTCTACGAGGCCGCCCAGATCGACGGGGCGGGCCGCGTGCAGCAGTTCATCCACATCACGCTGCCGCAGCTGAAGTACACCATCATCACCTCGTCCACCCTGATGGTGCTGGGATCGCTGGCGTACTTCGATCTCATCTTCATCCTGACGGCCGGCGGCCCGGGGTACGCAACCCGTCTCCTCCCGCTGCACATGTACCTCACCGGGTTCAGGGCGAACGACATGGGCGCGGCCAGCGCCCTGGGTGTGATCCTCGTCGTCGTCGGCCTGGTCCTCGCGCTCGTCCTGCAGCGGATCGGCGGCAAAAACCGCAGCGCAAGCCAATTGGAAGGAGCGTAGGCCATGGCAATAGTCACCGATGCGGCACCTGGTGCCCCGGCGCAATCGGATGAGCGCGGTCAGCGGAAGCGGCTGGGTCGGCGTACGCCCAATTTCCTCGGAGGCCTCGGGGGGTGGGTATGGCTCGCGCTGATCATCCTGCCCATCTACTACGTGGTCATCACGAGCCTCAAGAATCAGGCAGGCTTCTTCGGGTCGAATCCCCTGGCGCCGCCCACCGAGCCGACACTGGCCAACTACCGGACGGTTCTGGAGGCCGACTTCGTCCGATACTTCGCCAACAGCGTGATCGTGACGCTGGGAAGTGTCATCCCGGCCACCGCGGTCTCCTTCATGGCCGCCTACGCGATGGTGAGGGGACACGGGCGCATCATCGCGTCCGCGAACACGCTCTTCCTGATGGGGCTGGCCATCCCGCTGCAGGCGACGATCATCCCGATCTACTTCATGATCACGAGGGCGAACCTCTACGACACCCTGCTTGCCCTGATCCTGCCGTCGATCGCCTTCGCCATCCCGATCTCCGTACTGATCCTCTCGAACTTCCTCCGGGACGTACCCCGCGAGCTCTTCGAGTCCATGCGGCTCGACGGGTGCTCGGAGTTCACCATGATGTGGCGCCTCGCCCTACCGCTGGTCCGCCCCGCGGTGGTCACGATCGCCATCTACAACGCCCTGCACGTGTGGAACGGCTTCCTCTTCCCGCTGATCCTCACGCAGAGCCCCGACAAGCGGGTCCTGCCGCTCTCCCTCTGGGCCTTCCAGGACGAGTTCACGGTGAACATCCCTGCGGTGCTCGCGGCCGTCGTGCTCTCCACCCTTCCCCTGGTGGTCCTCTACGCGCTGGCCCGCCGCCAGCTCGTCAGCGGACTGACCGCCGGTTTCAACAAGTAGAAAGGAACCGCAGCCCTATGGCACCCACACTGAGACCTGACCTGAGGGTCGGTATGGTCGGCTACGCCTTCATGGGAGCGATGCATTCCCACGCCTGGCGAACGGCGCCGCGCTTCTTCGACCTCCCCCTCCACCCCGAACTCGCGGTCCTCGCCGGGCGTGACGCGACGGCCGTCAAAGCCGCCGCCGACACGATGGGGTGGCAGGACACGGAAACGGACTGGCGGTCGCTCGTGGAGCGGGACGACGTCGACCTGATCGACATCTGCACGCCGGGCGACACGCACGCCGAGATCGCGATCGCAGCGCTCGAGGCGGGAAAGCACGTGCTCTGCGAGAAGCCCCTCGCCAACTCCGTGCAGGAAGCCGAGCGGATGGCGGTCGCGGCACGGGACGCCGCGGAGAAGGGCGTCTTCGCGATGTGCGGATTCTCCTACCGCCGGACGCCCGCGCTGACCCTTGCCCGCCGGCTCGTCGAGCAGGGGAGGCTGGGAACGGTCCGGCACGTCCGGGCGCAATACCTCCAGGACTGGCTGTCGGACGCGAAGGCGCCGATGACGTGGCGCCTGGACAGGACCAAGTCGGGGTCGGGGGCCCTCGGCGACATCGGAGCGCACAGCATCGATGCTGCCCAGTACGTGACCGGGCTGGAGATCTCGGGCGTCTCGGCGCTCCTGAACACCTTCGTGCACGAGCGCCCCCTCAGCGGGACGCGCGTGGGCCTCGGTGGATCGGGTGCGGACGACGGCGGGACCGGCCAGGTCACCGTGGACGACGCGGCGATCTTCAGTGCGCGCTTCGACGGGGGAGCGATCGGCGTCTTCGAGGCCACCCGCTTCGCGCTCGGCCGGAAGAACTCGATGCGACTGGAGGTGAACGGAACCCTCGGCTCGCTGGCCTTCGACTTCGAGAACATGAACTCCCTCGAGTTCTACGACGGAACGGTGCCGGCGGAGACCGCAGGCTTCAGCACCATCAACGTCACGGAGCCCGACCACCCGTACACCGGCAACTGGTGGCCCGCCGGGCACGGTCTCGGGTATGAGCACGGGTTCACGCACCAGGTGGTGGACCTCGTGCACGCCATCGCGGACGGTCGGACGCCGTCGCCGTCGTTCGACGAGGCGCTGCGGGTGCAGAGGGTCCTGCACGCCGTCGAGCAGTCCGCCTCGAGCGATTCGGGGTGGCAGCATGTCTGACGCCGTCCCGGCCGCGGGCACGCCGCCGCGCCCCGTGACGCTGTTCACGGGGCAATGGGCGGACCTGCCGTTCGAGGAGGTGGCGCGTCTCGCCGGCGAGTGGGGGTTCGACGGCCTGGAGATCGCCTGCTGGGGAGATCACCTCGACCCCGTGCGGGCAGCGCACGACGACGCCTACGTCCAGTCCAAGCTCCGCGTCCTGGAGAAGAACAACCTCACCGTCCATGCGATCGCGAACCACCTCACCGGGCAGGCCGTCTGCGACGACCCGATCGATGAACGCCACCGCGCCATCCTCGCCCCCGACGTCTGGGGAGACGGGGATGCCGAGGGCGTCCGGCAGCGGGCCGCGGGTGTCCTGCAGGACACCGCACGAGCAGCAGCACGCCTCGGAGCATCCCTGGTGACCGGTTTCACCGGCTCGTCGATCTGGAAGTACGTGGCGATGTTCCCGCCCGCATCCGAACAGATGATCACCCGGGGCTACGAGGACTTCGCCGCCCGATGGAACCCCATCATGGACGTGTTCGACGCCGAAGGGGTCCGTTTCGCCCTCGAGGTCCACCCGTCCGAGATCGCCTACGACTACTGGACCGCCCGACGGACCCTGGACATCATGAGCGACAGGCCCGGATTCGGTCTCAACTTCGACCCCTCGCACTTCATCTGGCAGGACCTCGACCCGGTGATGTTCCTCCAGGACTTCGCGCCGCACATCTTCCACGTCCACGTGAAGGAATCCGTCCGACAGTTGAACGGCCGCAACGGCCGGCTCGGCTCGCATCTGGCCTGGGGCGACCCGCGCAGGGGGTGGGACTTCGTCACGGCAGGCCACGGCGACGTCCCGTGGAATCCGATCTTCCGCATGCTCAACTCGATCGGCTACCAGGGGCCGACCAGCATCGAATGGGAGGACGCCGGCATGGACCGGCTCGTCGGCGCCCCGCAGGCACTCGCCCTCGTGCGGGACCTGGCGACGATAGCCCCGTCGGCCGCGTCCTTCGACGCAGCATTCTCAGCTCCGGCGCAGGGCCGTGAGCGACCGATCACGAAAGAGGCACCATGACCAGCAAGGAAGCTCTCGTCGTCCGCGGGGGATGGGACGGGCACCAGCCCGTCGAAGCCACGGATCGATTCATCCCGTTCCTCCGGGAGCATGGTTTCGCCGTGCGGATCGAGGAGTCCCCGAAGATCTACGCCGACGCGGACTACATGTCGACAGTGGACCTGATCCTGCAGTGCAACACGATGAACACCATCGAGAAGGACGAGTTCGCCGGTCTCCGGACGGCGGTCGAAGCGGGAACGGGACTGGCGGGCTGGCACGGCGGGATCGCCGACTCGTACCGCAACGAGTCCGACTACCTCCACCTGATCGGCGGGCAGTTCGCGTGCCACCCCGGCAAGCACCCGGAGGAGAGGATCGGCGAGCAGTCCGACAACTACGTGCCGTACCGGGTCACCATGCTCCCGGCCGCCGCGGACCACCCCATCACCCGCGGGATCGGGGACTTCGACCTCGTCACGGAGCAGTACTGGGTGCTGGCCGACGACTACATCGACGTGCTCGCGACGACGACCCAGGCCGTCCGCGAATGGGACCCCTGGCACCGCCCGGTGACGTCTCCCGCCATCTGGACCCGCCAGTGGGGCAAGGGCCGCATCTTCGTCTCGACCCCCGGCCACCGCGTCGAGATCCTCGACGACCCGAACGTCCGCACCATCATCGAAAGGGGTTTGCTGTGGGCGAGCCGCTGAACGTCGGAATCATCGGCTGCGGAGCGATCGTAGCCCAGTACCTGAAGACCCTGCCATCGCTTCCATCCGTGAACCTCCTGGCCGTCGCCGATCTGGACTTCGGCCGCGCCGAGGCCGTGGCGGCGTCCCAGGACGGGGTGCGGGCGCTGACCGTGGACGAACTGCTGGCCGACCCCCGGATCGACACCGTCCTGAACCTCACGATCCCCGCAGCGCACGCGGAGATCGCCACCCGTGCGATCGCCGCCGGGAAGCATGTGTACGGCGAGAAACCCCTGGCAGCGAACACGGACGAGGCCAGGAAGGTCCTCGCGCTCGCCGCGGAGGCAGGCGTCCGGGTGGGGTGCGCGCCGGACACGGTCCTCGGGACCGGCATCCAGACGGCCCGCCATGCCATCGACAGCGGCCTGATCGGCCGGCCCATCTCCGCGACCGCCACCATGGTCACCCCCGGTCACGAGCGGTGGCACCCCAATCCGGACTTCTACTACGTGCCCGGGGGAGGTCCCCTGCTGGACATGGGCCCGTACTACGTCACCGCGCTGGTCACCCTGCTGGGTCCGGTCACCTCCGTGATCGGCGCCGCCAGCCACACCCGCTCGGAGCGGACCATCGGAGGCGGCCCCCGGGCGGGCCAGACGGTGCCCGTGTCCATCGACACGCATGTGACCGGTGTGCTCGTGCATGAATCGGGGGCCCTCTCCACCCTCGTGATGAGTTTCGACGCCGTGCAGACGCGGTCCTCCAACATCGAGATCCACGGCGAACAGGCCAGCATGACGGTCCCCGACCCGAACTACTTCGACGGGGAAGTGTCAGTCTGCGATCTCGCGAACAGGGAGAACGACAGGGAGATCGGGTGGGACGTCCTTCCCGTCAGCGCAGGCTACCTCGACGCCGGCAGGGGCTACGGACTCGCCGACATGGCACTGACGCCGGCCGGCGAGCAGCACCGCGCCAACGGTGAGCTTGCGTACCACGTCCTCGATGTCATGGAGTCGCTCCTGAAATCGGCGGCGGACGGCGCCTCGGTTCCGGTCCGGAGTACCGCGGACCGGCCGGCCGAGGTCCCCCTGGCACCGCTGACGGAGCCGGCGGAGGTCTCCGTCACCGCCTGACCTCCAGGCGCCCGTCGTCACCCTCCGTGCCCGAGGGCATCATCCTGTCCTCGGGCACGGAGGCTGACGGACCCCGTTCCGGGCCGCCGGTCGGGAGTTGATTCGTCACGGACCGTGTGACGATCCCGACCGGGACATCGACTGGTTGCATCGCCGGTGGAGCGCCGGCACTACGAAGGAGACCTTATGACGACCTGGCTGATCACCGGCTGCTCCACAGGACTCGGACGCGCCCTCGCGGAGGCCGCGCTCCAGCGCGGCGACAACGTGGTGGCCACGGCCCGCGATGCCTCGAAGGTCGAGGACCTCACGGCGGACTACCCTGACACGGCGCTCGCCCTTCCCCTCGATGTGACGGACAGCGGCCAGGTACAGGCGGCCGTCACGCGGGGCACCGAGACGTTCGGCGGGATCGACGTGCTGGTCAACAACGCCGGCTACGGATACCGCGCCGCCGTGGAGGAGGGCGACGACGACGATGTGCGCACCCTGTTCGACACGCACTTCTTCGGCGCCGTGGACATGATCAAAGCCGTCCTGCCCCAGATGCGGTCCCGCCGCGAGGGCACCATCGTGAACCTGTCCTCGATCGGCGCGAGGATCACCCCGGCGGGTTCCGGCTACTACGCCGCCGTGAAATCCGCGATCGAAGGGCTCACCGGGTCGCTGCGCAAGGAACTGCAACCCCTGGGTATCACGGCGATGGTCGTCGAACCCGGCGGATTCAGGACGGACTTCTCCGGCCGGTCCCTCCAGCAGTCCGCGGGAGCGATCGACGACTACGCCGACACCGCGGGCAAGCGCCGCAAGGAGAACGACACCACCCACGGAACGCAGCCCGGGGACCCTGTCAAAGCGGCAGCGGCCATCATCACCGCCGTGGGTTCAGCCGACCCTCCCGAAGTGCTCGTCCTCGGGGCCGATGCGACCACCGCCCACGCCGACGTCCTCCGGGCCCAGCTCGCCTCGCTCGAGACCTGGCGGGACGTCAGCGAGAGCACCGGGGTCGACGAGTAGCCGGCCCCGTCCGGACATCCGACCGACCCGACCGACCCGATCGACATGCATCAACCCGAGGAGACACCATGAAAGTCCTGATCACCGGCGCCCATGGAAAGGTCGGTCGCGCCACGACGCAGGCGATGATCGACGCCGGACACGAAGTACACGCCACCGACCTCACGCGGCCCGGCTTCGAACGGAAGGCCGACGACGCACCCCGGTACACGATGGCGGACCTCACCGACGCCGGGCAGGCCTATGCCGTCGTCCACGGCGCGGACGCCGTCGTGCACATCGCCGCGATCCCCGAGCCGACAGGCAACCCGCCCCACGTCGTGTTCCAGACCAACCTGATGGCAACGTTCAACGTCCTCGAAGCGGCCATCCGCTTCGGCGTCGAACGCTTCGTCTACATCTCGAGCGAGACCGTGCCCGGGTTCTTCTTCCCCGAGCGTGACTTCCTGCCCGACTACGCACCCGTGGACGAAGAGCACCCGATCCGCCCGCAGGACCCCTACGCCCTGTCCAAGCATTTCGGCGAGCAGCTCATGGACGCCGCGGTGGCCCGGGCGGACATCCGGTGCATCTCCATCCGACCGAGCTGGGTCCAGTTCGAGGGCAACTACGAGCACAACCTCGGGCCGCAGATCCGCGACGCCTCGAACCTGAGCCCCAACCTGTGGAGCTACATCGACGTCTACGACCTGGCCGACGCGATCGTCCTCGCCACCGGGTCGGACCTGCCGGGGCACGAGGTCTTCTACATCGCATCCCCCGACAACGTGGGCGGCTACGACTTCGCCGAGATCCTCTCGAAGTACTACGGCGACCAGATCGAACTGCGCGCACTGGACCGTACGGACGCTTCGGGCATCTCCAGCAGGAAGGCCCACCAGCTGCTCGGGTGGGCACCCAGGCGATCCTGGCGCGATTACCTCGATGCCGACGGGAGAAGCCTCCCGAAGTAGACCCCGACGGCGCTGATGCTGTCCGCCATCACGGCCGCGACGCGGGAGGAGCCGACGTCGACGCCGCTGACACCCGCCCGTACAGTGCGGCCAGCGGCGCGGCGCTGAGCCCGTGCGCCAGGACGCTGAGAAGGATGGTGACGGCGATGACCGCCACGGCGTCGTCGGCCTCGTGGCCGAGCGCCTCCAGCGCGAGCAGGGCGAACACGATGGACGCCAGCCCGCGTGGACCGAACCAGCCCACGAACAGCACGGTGGGGCGGTCGAGGCCGGTGCCGATCAGGGACAGGGCCACGGGGACCATGCGCACCACCGTCAGGCTGAGCACCGCGTAGACGACGGTCAGCACGGTGATGCGTTCCAGGACGACGGAGACGGCGACGGCCCCGAAGACCGACCACACGAGCATCGACACCAGGCTGCCCGTCTGGTCGAGGAAGGCTAGTTCGCCCTCCGCGCGGGGGCCGGCGAACATGCCGAACGCCAACCCGGCGCAGAAGGCCGCGACGAATCCGTTGCCGCCCACCTCGACGGCACCGGCGTACGCCAGCAGGGCCAGGGCCAGGACGCCGATGCCCGCGAACTCCTCCGCGGCACTCCCGTGCTGCCGGGCCCGCCGCAGCAGCCATCCGCCGGTGCCTCCGATCACCGCACCCACCACCACACCGATGAGCAGCGTGATCACCGCCGGCCCGGCACCCTCGGCGTCCTCCACGCCGGCGGCGGCGGCCGCTCCTGCGATGGCCAGCAGGACGACGGGAGTGGTGATGCCGTCATTCAGGCCGCTCTCCACGGTGAGCAGCCTGCGGATCCGCGACGGCACGGCCGGGTTCGTCACCACGGGAAGCCCCAATGCAGCATCCGTCGGGGCCAGCGCGGCAGCCACCACGAAGGCCAGCCACAGTCCCTGCTGCGGGAACAGCCAGGCGGCCAGCGCCCACCCGACCACGATGGTCAGCGGCAGACCGAGGCCCAGGAGCCGCAGGAGCAGGCCCGCGTCACCGCGCAGCTGCTGCGCCCGGAGGCGGGCGGCGTCGGAGAAGAGCACCCACACCAGGGTGACCTCGACGAGGGGGGCGAACCTCTCCGGAGTCGCGGAGCCGTCGACCAGGCCGAGCCCCGCCAGGGCTCCTCCGAGGGCGAGGAACACGATCGGCGGTGTCAGATCGGCCCGTTGGAGGCGCGCCGAGACCAACGCCCATCCGAAGAGGGCCGCGGTGATGAGGACGATGGTCAGCTCGTTCATGGGGGCCTCCTGGCTCCTCGGTGCACTTGCGTCCGGTGCCCGGGAAGACCACCGGCCCTCATCGGGTCAGCCGACCCCGGGGTCCACGGCGTCCGCCGTGGTCCCGTTCCTGTTGAAGGCGTGAGTGACCTCCAGGGCATCGGTGACCACGTCCGCCAGGCGGCCGGTGCGGTGCAGGACGGCGCGCTGCCGGTCGGCGCCGGTGCCCCGATCGATCAGTCGGACGAACCCGTCCATCACGGCCTCGGTGTCCCCGGCGTCGGTCAGGGCCGGAAGGACATGATTCAGCAGGGATGCCACCACATCCCACGCCGGTGCCGGGCGTCCCGTCAGCGGATGCACGAGGTCCGCGCCCAGCCCGGACAGCCTCGCCTGCCAGCCGGCGAGGCGCAGCGCGGGCGAGGAGATCTTCGTCGGAGGCACGCGGGCGCGCCAGTCCCGCGCCGCTGTCTCCACGAGACCGCGGGCCAGGGCGGCGATCAATCCGGCGTCCTCGGCGAACAGGCACACGTCGGCCACCCGGATCTCCACGGTCGGATACGTCTGGGACAGCCGTGCATCGAAGTAGAGCATCTTGCGGTCCAGGAGGACCCCGGTGGCCATCAGCTCCTCTTCCCGGGCGCGGTAGGCGCCCACCGACCCGTACACCGGTGAGGGCCCGGCCGAGGGCCACCCCTGCCAGACCTGCGAGCGGTAGCTGGCGAAACCGGTGTCCTGTCCGTTGACGAAGGGGGAGTTCGCGCTCAGGGCCACCAGCACCGGCAGCCAGTTGCGGATGCGGTCGAGGACCCCCACGCCCTCCTGGGGGGACGTCACGAAGACGTGGACGTGCATGCCGCACGTCAGGTTCTCCCGGGCGAGGACGCCGTACCGGTCGACCATCCTGCCGAACCGCTCGGTCGGGTGGACGTGCGGGCGCCCGGGCAGGGGGGACGTGGCCAGGGCGGCCGCCCGTGCCCCGACCACACGGGCCGCCCGGTCCGCGACGGCACGGCCGAGGACGACGTCGGACACCAGCTGCACCAGCGTGCGGGGCGCGGAGGAGACCACCTCGATCATCTCCTGCTGCAGCTCGGCCTCGAGCTTCGGCCCGGTGCCGTCCTCGGCGTCCGCGTACTCCTCGAGCAGAGCCCAGGACGCCGGGAGCGGCAGGCCGCTGCCGCCGTCGACGAGAAGGAGTTCCTCCTCCACGCCGAACGTCCGCACTCCTTCGGCGTTCATGGTGCGCCCTTCACCGGTCAGCCGCACCCGAGTTCAGCCACGTACTCGTCGCGCGTGAGATCGACCTTGGCGGCCTCCTCCCGCAGGGCGGTGACGCCCTCGGACAGGGTTGCGCCATCGGGGACCTCGTCGACCGCCGTCTGGAACTCCCCGACCGCCTCGTTCAGGGCCTCCCTCTTGTCCTCGACCACGTCCCCGCCCTCCTCCATCAGATCGTCGAAGGTCCGCCGGACCTCCGCCCGCGCCGCCTGGACCTCATCGGCGGTCGCGCCCGGACGGAGCGTGTCCGTGAAATCGTTCACCGCGGTCCTGAAGGCGTCGGCGGAAGTGCAGGCCTGGTCCGTGTTCTCGCTCGGGGTGGCCGCACTGCAGCCGACCATCAGGGCGGCGGCCGTCCCACACATGATCAATCCGGCCAGAACGGGTTTCGTCGTCGACATGGAGGGTTCCTCTCTGGAGCGCGGCGGTGGTGCGGCTGTGCCGGTCGCCGTTGGTCCCGCCATTGTTGGCCGCCACAGCCGTCCATGTCCTCACCCGCAAAGGATGTTGCTCGCTCCGAGGGAGGTCCTTCGCCGCGGTCCCGACGGCGTGGCCGGCCCGACGTGCCGACGCCCGCCGGGGCAGGATCACCCCGGGCGGTGCCGATGCGCGAACTCGCGTGAGCGCTGACTCGACAGGGCGATGATGAGCAGGATGTCGAGCGAGAGCCCCAAGAGCGTGGTCTCGAACGTCACGGGCGCACCGGTCCCGAAAGCGACCACGGCCTGGCTCGTGATGGCGACCGCACTGAGGATCATCGCGGTGATGCGGGCCCTGTTCCCGCCGCGCAGCACGAAGCGGGCGAGGATCAGTTCGAAGAACCCGAACGCGTGGAGGACGACGGCGACGGCGGGGAGCACGCGGGCGTTCGATCCGGCAGCGACGAGGGCGTCCGCCGACCCGCCCAGGAGGGCCAGGCCGAGCGCCAGGGCGGCCAGCCCGCGCAACCCGACGAGGATCGCGCCGACCACGGTGGGGGCCGGCGTCGTTCGTCGCTGGTCCACCGGCGGCAGGGGTGCCTCCGGGTCCGGTTCCACGCCCGTGAGGTCCACGACGGGCAGGTTGCCGTCCGTCGAGATGGTGTCCCCGCCCCCGTTGCGGGAGTGGTATCCCGTGGAGAAGTCCTCGATGACCCTCACACCGATGCCGGGGTCCGATGCCTGGAGCGACGCCAGGACGAAGTCCCGCTCCCGGTCCGTGTCCGCCTCGATCTTGTGCGTGATCTGGAGGGTGAACAGCGACAGCCCGACGGAGCGGTCGTACGTACCCGCCGCCAGCCAGTCGACAGCCGTCCCGCCCGGCAGCACCCAGCCGGGCGGGCACGGCCAGAACCGGATGTGGTGCCGCTTGCCGGGACTGTTGTCCACCTCCTGCTGGTAGGCGAGGTCCTGCTGGCGCCCGAAGAGGAACAGGGGACTGACCGGAGCCTGGTCGTAGCTGCGGCGGCGGAGCGTGGCGGTGACGATCCGCCGGCTGCTGCGGAGATCGACGGCGTCCGCGAGGATCCATCCGGCTCGGCGCATCGCCGTGTGGAGCTGCTGGGCGCTGCCGAGCAGTGCGACGTTGACCGGGTCCCCGAGCAGCCCGTCGCTCGTCCGCGCGCGGCCGATGAAGTAGTCGGGAAGGTAGATGCGCGTCAGGATGCGGTGCACCCGGGGGAGGACCAGGTAGGCCAGGACCACCCAGAAGACGAAGCCGAACCACAGCTGCCCCCACTGCAGCGTCTCCTCGAGGAGGATGACGGCGAACCAGACAGCGGCAAGACCGCTGAACGCGAACAGGGCACGATCGATGACGGTGTCACGGGCGCCGGCACCATCCTGGGCCGGCAGAACAACACCGGGCTGGGCGGTCATGCGGAGAACAGTACCGCCCCGTTCCCGGCTGTAGAAGGGCGGGGGGCACGGCCCGCCCGGTTCGTCCGTGGGTCCCGCCGATCACCCGAACGGGAGGATTCCCGTCGGATGATCGGCGGCCTACGGTCTCGTTGAACACCTTTGCACCGGCGGACCTGTCCGGAGGCGTCGACCATGGCGGAATCCAACACCTCATCCGCTGCCCTCGAGCGCTCTCCCCGGATCAGACCGTCCACAGGGCCGGCGCTGCTGATGGTCGTGGCGTATGCCGCGGTCTTCAGCATCACCGCGGTGACGTCGGGCATCCCCTCCACGGAGTGGTTCGACACCCCTGCGAACGTCTGGCGTACCGCGGTCCTGCCCTTGGTGGTCGCAACGATCGTCCTCGTCGCCTTCGTGTGGTGGTCCCGCTGGGACAGCATCTTCCGCGACAAGGAACGGCTGCAGGTCCCGGTCATGCTCCGGATCGCGGTCGCCGCCTTCGTCATCGGCATCGTCCTCCACCTCGTCTTCGTGGACTGGTCCGGCCTGGGCATGGACCTCCTGATCCCGATCGTCATCGTCGGGCTCCTGGTCGGTTTCGCCGAGGAGACCCTGTTCCGCGGCATCCTCCTCAGGGGCCTGAGGACCGACCGGCGCACCGAGCTGACGGTCGCCGTCGGTACATCGGTGGCCTTCGGCGTCTTCCACCTGACCAACCTGGTCACCGGCTCGCCCGTCCCCGCGGTCCTGAACCAGGTGCTCCTCGCGACGCTGACCGGGGCCATCCTCTACTCGTTCCGGAGGATCGGCGGTCTCCTGCTTCCGGCGATGATCGCCCATGGACTGTGGGACATCTCGCTCTTCCTGCCCCCGGCGGACCCCACCCGGTCGTCGTCGCTGATCGGCCTCGCCCTGGTGGTCGTCATCCCGGTGCTCGGCCTCGTCGCCCTCGTCGCGGTCGCCGTCACGGACCGCCGCGCCCCGTCGGAGGCCTGAGGTCGGGCAATCCGCTCCGAGGCTCGTCAGCCCCGGTGCACGGGCCAGCAGATCTCGGTCCGCCACCCCGCGGGATCCGGCTCCTCCTCCGGATCGCTGAGGTAGGTCTCCCACATCACCGGGCCCGGCGTCAGTGACGCGTCCGCGAAATAGCGCTCCAGCTCGGAATACGTGTCGGTCATCGTGTCGTAGGAGCCGACGTGGGTCGCTGCGACCACGCGCCCGGCCGGCAGGGACCCGGGCACCACGTTCCCCGCCGGAGCGATGACCGCGGAGACCGGGAAGCCCGCTTCGACATCGGCGACGGCACCGGGCGGGCCGTAGTACTTCCCGAAGGGGGCCCCGGTGGGATGCACGCCCTGGGCCTGCAGCGCCGCCATCGTGTCCGTGAAGGCGCGGGGGAAGAACTCGGTGAGCTCGATCATCGGCACCTTCTCCCGGACACCCGCCGTGAGTTGCTCGTCGTGCTCGCTGACCTGGATCGTCGCCATGGGAGCAACCCTCGTTGTGCCGGCGTCCACCGCACAGTGCCGAAGGTCCCCGACACCTCAGGACGTCGCGGGTTCCTCGAGGATCTTCAGGAGGGTGGCGTCGTCGAGCTTCTGCCAGGGTGAGGCGTCCGAGCCCTGCACTGCGGCCTCGGGGCTGTCGCTCTGGCTCCACCACTTCGCCTCGTACACGCGCCCGTCGACGAGGATCCGGTCGCCGCGCTCGTACACCTGCTTCGGATCCCACTCCGGGTAGAGATCGGCCGGGGCCGTGACGGCGGGCACGGGCCGTTCGTCGGGCAGCACCGGGCCGAGCAGCGTCCAGGGGGTCTCCTCCGCCTGCAGTACCGGATCGTTCGGGACGTCGCCCTGCGTCCAGTACTTCGCCACGTACACGTTGCCCTGCCAGACCACGCGGTCGTCCTCGCGGTAGGTGCCGACGTCGGACCAGATGGGGTACGGGCTCGTCTCGGGATCGTCCTCGACCAGGGCCTCGGGGCTCTCCTCGGTGACTGGCTCATCCGCGAGCGTGGCGGCGCGGCCCTCGAAGTCCGCTCCGAGGATCGGTGCGAACAGGAGCCCCTGCTGGTCGATGCCGCTGCAGGAATCCGAGACCACCGTGGTGTCGGCGTAGTTCTCGCTGCAGGTGGCGTCGCGGTTCAGGGACCACATCGACATGCGGCCCACGCCGCGTTCGGCGGCGAACGCATTGAAGGCCTTGGCGTCGTCGAGCGTGAAGATCTCGCCCTTGACGTCGTTCTGCCCGATCATCGGCGTCAGCCCGATCTTCCGCCAGGCGGCCTGCGGGCCGATCTCGATGCCCGCCCGCTCGTAGAGCACCTGGAGCTGGCGGTGCGTGGCGTCCGCGGCGTTCTGCGAGGCGGTGAGCATGCTCGTGCCCGCGGGCCGGCTGCCGCCGTAGTCCATGGTCATGACATTCACCCCGGCGAGGTCGACGCCTGCCTCCAGGAACTGCGCGACGGCGGCCGTGCCGTCCGCGGTCAGCCCGGTCGGGGCGACCGGCAGGGTCAGCCACACGTTGAGCGGCGTGTCCGTGCCGGCCCGCTCGGCCTGGAGCGCGGCCATGGCTTCGGCGCGGCGCTCGCCGGCAGCGACATCCTTGAGGTTCTCGCCCTCGATGTCCAGGTCCACGGTCGCCAGCGTGTAGCGATCGATGACGGCGGCGTAGGCGTCCACCAGGTCCTCGGGATCCGTGCAGGCGGTCGCGAGCTCGTCGTTCAGGAGTCCGCCGAAGGACACGATGACCTCACCGCCGTCCTGCACGAGCCTGGCCACGCGGCGGTCGAGGTCGAGTGCTGCCTCGGCCTCGTCCAGGCCGTAGTAGGTGCCCCAGGACGGGGTGCACGGATCCTCCTCCGACGCCACGACGAAGGACAGCACCGCGCTGCCGCCGTTCTCCCCGGCGGGGTCCTCGAACGCGTAGGAGGGCGTCGCCGTCACGTCGACGTAACCGGCGAAGAAGGCGCCCGCACTCTCGGCGGCCTTGGCGTCCTCCCAACGGTGCCACCCCGTGAGGCCACCCACGGTCACGGCGGCGACGACGACGGACAGGATCAGCATGCGGAGGAAAGACAGCCTCCGGCCAGGAAAACGTGCAGACACAGGAACCCCAGATGACGGCCTCGACAGGAGGCGGGAGTGCGCACCCGAGGTGCGCGAGACGCTTGAAGCGTATGGGAAATTTCGGCCCCCGTCATTGTTTCGGCTAACGCTCACGGCGGACGGGCCGATGGTGGAGAGTGACGCTGCATGTCGCGGGGCGACGTCGTGCATCCCCCTGCCCGCCAACTGCCGAGGTAGCCATGTCCAGATCCAGCGATGCCACCGAGTCACCGGTTCCCCGAGTGCGCGCCGATGCCGCACCCGACGGGATGGCGGGCGTGACGGCCGTCCCGTCGCCGGGCGCAGCCTCCGCCTCGGTCCTCGAGAAGGCGCCCCCGCCCGTCGCCGGGCGACGCCGGCAGTGGGGCTCGGAGCGGCGCTCGGAGCCGCTGTCCATCGTGCACCCGACGCCGTCCTCGCGGAAGATCGCCCTGGGCCGCCTCGGCATCGTGGTCACCGTGCTGGCGTGGCTGACGTACGTCGTCACGACGATCCTGCGGCAGTTCGCCAACAATCCCGACGCAGGCTTCCGGTTCCAGGTCGAGGCGACGTCGTACCTGATCGTCGTCACGTTCCTGACCTTCTCGGCGCTCATGTACCTGCTGGCCCGTCAGGGTGCGCTGTACCGGTTCCGCGATCACCGGCGCGTGCCGCGGGGCGAGCTGGACCGCCACTTCGCCGACCACCAGGAGGGCATCACCGTCCTCGTGCCCTCCTACGCGGAGGAACCCGCCGTCGTCAGGGCCACCCTGTGGTCCGCCGCCCTGCAGGAGTTCCCCAACATCCGCGTGGTCCTGCTCCTCGACGACCCGCCGCACCCCACCGACCCGGCGATCCGGCAGCGCCTCGATGCCACACGGGCGCTCACGTTCGAGATCGAGTCCGCGCTCCTCGAGCCCTCCACGCGGGCCGGTTCCGCGCTGGCCGCGTTCGAGGCCGCCCTGGCCGCCCGCGACGCGGACGCGCCGTCGTCGTTCGATGACCTGCCCCCGCTCATCACGGCGTACGAGGACGCCGCCGTGTGGCTCGAGGACATGGCCGACGCCGAGACGGTGGAGGACCACGTGGACGAGTTCTTCGTGGATCTCGTGGTCATGGGCCTTGCCCGCGAGCTGCGGCTGACCGTGTACGCCCTCAACGCCGCGCTGGCGCAGGAGCAGTGCCCTGAGCCGGTCCGCATCCGCGAGCTGTACGTGCGCCTCGTGCGGATCTTCAACACACGGCTGGAGACCTTCGAACGCAAGGCCTACGCCTCGCTGTCCCACGAGGCGAACAAGGCCATGAACCTCAACGCCTACATCTCCCTGATGGGCCAGCGCTGGCGCAAGGAGCACGTCGCCACCGGCACGGTGCTGCGCCCGCTGGCGGAGGGGGAGGGAGCGGAGGACGACGACGTCCTGGACGTCCCGGATTCCACCTACCTGCTGACCCTCGACGCCGATTCCCTCCTGCTGCGCGACTACTGCGTGCGGCTCGTGCACCTGCTCGAGTCCCCCGGCAATGAGCGCATCGCCGTCACCCAGACGCCGTACTCCTCCTTCCGGGGTGCGCCGACGCGGATCGAGCGGGTGGCCGGCGCGTCGACGGACATCCAGCACATCCTGCATCAGGGCATGTCCTACTACGGGGCGACGTTCTGGGTGGGCGCGAACGCCGTGATCCGCAAGCGCGCGGTCGAGGACATCGTCGAGGTCGAGAACGTCGGTGGCTTCGAGATCAAGACCTACATCCAGGACCGCACCGTCATCGAGGACACCGAGTCCAGCGTGGACCTCGGCAGCCACGGGTGGACGCTGATGAACTACCCCGAGCGTCTCAGCTACAGCGCCACGCCGCCGGATTTCGGCTCGCTGGTGGTGCAGCGGCGCCGGTGGGCCAACGGCGGGCTGCTGATCCTGCCGAAGCTGTGGGACCAGCTGCGACGGCGCCGGCACCTCCGCGAGCAGGTCCTCTTCCGGGAGGTGCTGCTGCGGGTCAACTACATGGCGTCAATCGCGTGGGCGAGCTTCGGGCTGCTGTTCCTCCTCGCCTACCCGTACGACAGCCGGCTCCTGAGTCCCGTCGTGTTCCTCGCCGCCGCCCCGTACTTCCTCGCGATGGGCAGCGACCTCCGCGACTGCGGGCACCGCTTCTCGGACATCTTCCGGATCTACGGGTTCAACCTGGTGCTGCTGCCGGTCAACCTCGCCGGCGTCCTGAAGTCCATCCAGCAGGCCTTCACGGGGGAGAAGATCCCGTTCGTCCGCACCCCGAAGGTCAAGGACCGCACCGCGGCGCCCGGCCTGTACGTCGTCATCCCGTATGCGATCGTGGCCTTCTCCCTGCTGACCCTCGCCCGGGACGTCCTGGAGCAGAACTGGGGCAATGCGCTGTTCGCCGGGCTGAACGCCGTGCTGGCGGCCGGCGCCATCCGCGCGTACATCGGGATCAAGAACTCGGCCGTGGACATGGGGCTGGGCGTCCTGAACTGGCTGTACGTGGCACCCCGGGTGAAGAAGGTCGAGGAGTCGAAGGTCATCGAGAAGGCGCCGGAGGAGGCGGACTGGGAGTCCATCCTGTACCACGGCGACCGCCGGCTCAACCGGGACCTGCGTTCGGGCAACGACCGCCGTCGTCGGGCCGGGGTGCGGTAGGGCCCCTGGAACGGCAGTGGACACGAGGAAGCCCTGGGACGTCCGGTCCCAGGGCTTCCTCGGTTCGGTGCCCTGGCCGTCAGGCCATGCAGCCGCCGAGCAGGATCCGACCGTCGATGGCCTTGGGCGGTTCACCGGTGGAACAGTGTTTTCCTGCATATGCAGGCACGCATCGGCAAGCTCATAGGCAGGCGCAGGAGTCCCTGGTCCGGGACGGGGCGGTCAGGCGCCCGGAAGCGTCTTCAGGGAACCGGCCCGTGCGCCGGTGCGCTGCTCCAGCGCGTCGAGGGCAGCCAGCGGGGACAGATCGGCGAGGATCGCCACCGTCATGAGGGGTTCGCCGCTGATCAGGGCGTCCGCCACGGCGTCCTGGAGGTCCGTCCTCGCGTCGAGGCCCTCCGGAAGCATGGAACTGATGGAGCCCGCGCCCTGGCGTCCTGCGGCCTGGACCCGGTCGAGATGTCGAGAACTCATGCGGACCTCCTGTGCGATGGGTGGTACGTCCAAGAGTGGGCCGCGGCCGTCTCCTCCGGAAGTCCGAGCAGTCGGACGAAAGAACGTGCGCTGCGGAGCGGGATGTGGTGTCCTCTGCTGACGCCGGTCACCGGCTGTCCGATCCGCGGCGCACCCAGGCCCTATGCCTCCGGCGCCGAGGGCCCTTCCGCGAGGAGTCGCCGGATCTGCTCGGGGGCGTCGTCGTAGGTCGCCAGGATGTCCTCGAGGTCGATCATCGGAGGGAAGTCGATGACCGACTGGTGGCGGGACAGGAACTGCGCGGTCGCCTCGACGACCGCCACCTCCTCGGCGTCCCCGGTCCCGAGACGGCCCTGCAGATCGGGGTTCATCCGGAACAGCGATTCCACGGACTGTCCTTCCGCCTCGGTCCGCACTCGATATTCGTGGTCGCTGACCCAGGTGATGTCGAAGGATGCACTCATGGTCGTAACGCTACGCGGTTCGACCGGCGGCACCGGGGAACCACTTTCCGGTGGACAAGCCGCTCCTCACCGGCTCGCCGAGCGGCCATCGGATGCCTCGCGCCCGTCACGTACCGCAGTACGTCGTGTACGCGCCGAAATCGTCAGGTGCCCCGGCGGCGTAGCGTTCCAGGCCGGGCCGCTCCTCGAAGGGCTTCGTGAGGGCCTCGAGCAGCCGGCCGAGCGGGTCCAGGTCGCCGGCGGTCGCGGCGTCCAGGGCCTCTTCGACGAGGTGGTTGCGCGGGATGTACACGGGGTTCACGCGGTCCATCGCGTCCGCGTCGGGCGCGACGGCGAGCCAGCGGGCGGCCCAGGCGTCGAAGGCGGCGACGTCGAGCACCTTGTCCCGCGCCGGCCGGGCGTCGCCGCGGACCACGGAGCCGAGACCCCGGAAGAAGGAGGTGTAGTCCACGTGGTTGTCCTGCAGCAGGGTGAGGACGTCGTTGGCCAGTGCCGACGCGACGTCGTCGTCGGCGTCGGCGGGCAGTCCCAGCTTGGCCTTCATCCCGGCCAGCCAGGCGGCGCTGTACCGGGGGCGGAACGCCTCGAGTGCGGCCACGGCCAGGGGGACCGCCTGCTCCTGGTCGTCGTCGATGAGCGGGAGCAGGGTCTCGGCGAGCCGCGCGAGGTTCCACTCGGCGATGAGCGGCTGGTTCGCGTAGGCGTAGCGACCGTCACGGTCGATGGAGCTGTAGAGGGCGGCATAGTCGAAGACGTCCATGAAGGCGCACGGTCCGTAATCGATGGTCTCGCCCGAGATGGTCATGTTGTCCGTGTTCATGACGCCGTGCACGAATCCGGCGAGCATCCATCGCGCCACGAGCGAGGCCTGCGCGGACACGACGGCCTCGAACAGTGCCAGGTAGGGGCGTTCGGCTGCCGCGGCGGCCGGGTGGTGACGGCTGATCGCGTGGTCGGCGAGGCGCTTGAGGAGGTCGGGGTTGCCCGTGGCGGCGGCGTACTGGAAGCTGCCCACCCGCAGGTGGCTGCTCGCCACGCGAGCCAGGACGGCGCCGGGCAGCATCGTCTCCCGTCGCACGTCGCGGCCCGTGGCGACGACGGCGAGGGAGCGCGTCGTCGGGATGCCGAGCCCCTGCATGGCCTCGCTCACGATGAACTCGCGCAGCATGGGCCCGACGGCGGCGAAACCGTCACCGCCGCGCGCGAAGGGTGTGCGCCCGGACCCCTTGAGGTGGACGTCGAGGAGGCGGCCGTCGACGGCGGTGACCTCTCCCAGCAGCAGGGCACGGCCGTCACCGAGCCCCGGGTTGAAGCTGCCGAACTGGTGGCCCGCGTAGGCCTGGGCCACCGGCGTCGCACCGTCAGGCGCGGCCGTGCCGACCAGCAGTGACAGCCCCTCGGGGGAGCGGAGGAACGCGGGATCCAGCCCGAGTTCCGCGGCGACCGGCTCGTTCAGGACGAGGAGGGCGGGCTGTGGTGCGGCCGCCGCCTGCCACGCGACCGCCATCTCGGGCAGGTCCCGCGCGAAGCGCCCATCGAAGGTGACCCTGGAATCCGTCGGCACGCTCATCCCTCCACCGTACGCCGGGGTCCTGGGGTGCCGCGCCCCGGTGGAGGGGTTGCAGAACGAGGGTTCATCGGTCATACCGGGCCGGTCGGCCCGCGCCGGACCGCGACGGGACGCGCGACGACGGAGAACCGCCGTGTGGCCGACGAGATTCCGATGCCCCACAAGTGGGGAGCGCGGGATAAACTCATAAACCACCTGATGTTCTTGGGTGCAGACGCGCAACCGAAGGAGATCATCTTGGGAATCAGCAACACGCTCAAAAACGCTGCGGGCCGTTACCTCGGCAACAAGGGCACCCGCACCACCGGCAAGCCTGCCGGTGGAGTTGCCGGCAAGCGCGGCACGCCCGTCCCCGCGGGCAAGGCCGGCGGAATCCTCCGCGGCCTGCTGAACCGCCGCTAGCAGCCCGGACCGCTGCTGACAGCGAGGCCCGGGCCCTGGTCCTTCGGGACCGGGGCCCGGGCGTTCGGTCGTCAGGAACGCCCCTGCGCCATCCTCCTCAGCTCCTCCTGCACGCGTGCCAGTTCGCGTCGGCGCTGGGCCTGGAGATCGTCCGCACCAGGACCATGGTCCCGCTCGGGTTCCGGTGCATCAACACCCGCCTCCGTATCGAGGGGGTCGAAGAACAAGTGGTCGCCGTGCATGCGATCCTTTCGCGGGTCGGGTCTGCCCCGACCCTAGTGCGCCCATGTTTCGAACATCTTTCGCGCCACTGCTCATCCGCCGCCGGAGAGGCGCGCGACCACCATTCCGCCGTCGTCGATGTTCATGATGGCCCAGCCGATCCCGCCGAGAGCGTAGAGGGAGACGGGCACGAGCAGGCACCACTCGCGCAGCGATCCGGCGTTACCGAGGACGGGCACGGCGATGTTGCCGTTGGGTCGCCAGACCTGCGCGATGACGGGCGTCCTCGCCAGGCTGCGTGGTCTCCTGAGGCGGAACGGATACACCGGGTTGCAGCCGCCGGTGGTCAGCATGTCGCCGAGGATGTGCACGACCACGCCGATGCCCACGGCGAGCGGGAACCAGAACTGCTCCTCGGGCGCGAACGCGGTGATGAACGCGCCGACGGTGAGGCCCACCGCCCACGGTGATTTCCGCATGCGGTCCGGGATGATCTTCAGGGCCTTCGCCGCGAAGGAGACCAGCAGCACCGTCAACAGTCCCGCGCCGGGATAGACGGTTCCGAAATCGACGGTCTCGACGGTCCACAGCCCGGCGACGAAGGCGACGGCGACGAACGCCGCGACCCCGAGCAGCGAATGCGTGCCGCGCCGGTGTCCGCCCGCGATGGCCCCGACGCCGGCGCAGAACAGATTGGACAGCGGCGGCAGGGAATGCGCGATCGTGGCGCTGTGGTGATCGGCGTCCGGCAGGAGCGCCGCCCCCGCCGTCACCAGGGCCCCGGTGACGACGCCGACGGGGCTGACGTCGAGGAACCCCAGGCCGAGGGTGACCGATTCGGGCAGGACGGGCAGCCATCGGCCCGCCTGCACCTCGACCTGGGTGGTGGCGGCGACCCAGGCGGCAGCGCCGCAGGCAGCATGGTGGGCGCCCATCATGGCGGGGAGTCCTTCCGGTTGAGACCACGCCGCGCTGCAGGGGCGGCCGGCGATGAGAGCCCATCCTGACGCGTGCCACCCCCATTTCCCGAAACCGGTCCCGCACGCGGAATGACACCGGCGGGCCACGGGTTCCCTCCATATGCCCCTTCCCTTCGCCGGTGTCTCGATCCTCGACCGCGCCCAGTCCCGGACCGGCTCCTCCGAGGCCGAGGCCCTGCAGCACGTGATCGCGCGGGCGCAGCGGGCGGAACTGCTCGGTTACCGGAGGTTCTGGGTCGCGGAGCATCACGGAGTACCCGGTATCGCGGGGTCCGTTCCCGCCGTCCTCGCGGCTGCGGTGGCCTCCGCGACGACGTCTATCAGGATCGGGACGGGGGGCATCATGCTGCCGAACCACCAGCCCCTGGTGGTCGCCGAGCAGGCCGCGACGCTGAACGCGCTGACGGGCGGCCGGTTCGATCTCGGCGTCGGCCGGTCCCTCGGATTCACCTCCGCGGTGCGGGCCGCGCTCCGGGCGGACGGGGAGGACGCCGGCCGCTTCGCGCAGGACGTCACGGATCTCCTCGCCTTCCTCGGCGGCACCGCTCCGATCACCGCCCGTCCCGCGGACGGTGGTGGGACGCCCGTCTTCGTCCTGGCCACGGGCCAGGGCATCGACATCGCGGCGCGAGCGGGCCTCGCCGTCGTTCTCGGCGGACCGGCCCTGTCCCGCGCCGCCGACCCCGGGCTCGAGCGCTACCGGGAGTCCTTCCGCCCGTCGCGGTGGTGGGACGCCCCGCACGTCACGGTCTCGCTCAACGTGGCGGTGGCAGGCACGACGGCGGCGGCGCGGCAGCTGCTCCTGCCCGAGGCCCGCGCGCTCGCCGCCTCCCGGACGAAAGGATCCTTCCCGCCCCTGGACGACGACACCGCTCCGCTGACGGAACGGCAGGAGGGGCTGGTGCGGGAGTCCCTCGCCGCGGCCGTGTACGGCACGGCGGACGAGGTGGAACAGCAGCTCGTCGAACTGCACGCACGCACGGGTGCCGACGAGCTGATGGTCAGCGGTGGCGCGTACGACCTCCACGCGCAGGCGATCTCCGACGAGCTGCTGGCCGCGCTCGCCCGGCCCCGACTCCTGCCCACGGCGGCCACTGCCGGCTGACGGGCCCACCGGACCGAGATAGTAAGTGTGCTTGTTATCTGGGGTCGGAACGCCTTATTCTGTCGTCAATGCGCCCCTTCACGCGGGTGCCACCGACGACAGGAACACCATGCTCACGATGCACGATCTCGATCCCCTTCTCGGCCACCGCACGGCGGTCGTCACGGACCAGGGGGACAAGGTGGGTTCGATCGGCCAGGTGTACCTGAACGACGCCACCGAGATGCCGACCTGGGTCACCGTCCATACGGGCCTGTTCGGCACGAAGGAGTCCTTCGTGCCGCTCGCAGGTGCGACCGTGCAGGACGACCGGCTCGTCGTCGCATATCCGCGGGACCTCATCCGGCACGCGCCGTCGATCGAGCGGGACGGCCACCTGAGCCCGGAGGACAAAAGCGTGCTGTACGCGCACTACGGCCTGGACGAGACGACGGCGACGGCGACAGCCGGCGACGACGCGGCAGGTGAGGGAGCGGCGGATGAGGGGGCGGCGGGTGAGGGCACCATCACCCGTGAGCGGCGCGACGGCGACCGCGGACCCTGGATGATCCGCTCGGAGGAGCGGCTCCGTGTCGGGACCGAAGCGCATGAGGCTGCCCGCGTCCGGCTGCGGAAATATGTGGTCACGGAGGAGGCCAGCCGGACGGTGCCGCTGCTGAAGGAGGAGCTGCGGGTCGAGCGGGAGCCGATCACCGCGCGCAACGCGCCGGGGAACGAGTCGCTCTTCCGCGAGGAGGTCGTCGAACTCGTGGGCCACGAGGAGCAGGCCGTGATCCTGGGCCGGGAGACCGTGCCCGTCGAGCGCGTCCGGTTGGCCAGGACCACCGTCGCGGGCAGGGCCACGGTGAGGGAACAGGTGCGGAAGGAGCGCATCGTCATGAGCGTCGACGGCGTGACGATGGCCGGTTCCGATGCCGGTCTCGACACCGACACCGACACCGACGCCCGCTCCCGCCGATCCGGCGGCCGCACCCGCGGCAGGGCCGTGGGTGCCGCAGGCCGCGGCACGACCGCACAGGCCGATGACCAGTCGGGCAGGATCGTCACCAACAGCCCCAACCCGCTGCTCAAGGGCAAGAACAAGCGGCGCTGAGGGGCGGCCTCAGCCGCACGCCGCCTTCAGGCTGATAGCTTGCGATCGGGGCGGCGAGAGCCCGGCCCGGGCCGACAGCGAGGAAGACCATGAGCAGTCCTGCGCAGCACGGCGACGCCGCGTTTGCGTCCTACCGGGCGTCCTTCACGGAGGCGTGCGGGTTCCTCAACTTCGCGAGTTACGGGCCGCCGTCGCGGGCGGTCCGTGACCGGGTGGTGCACCTCCTGGAGCTCGCCGGCGACGGCGGTCCCGGGATCGACGGCACCCTGTCGGGGGAGGACCTCCGCGCGCGGCAATCCTTCGCGCGGCTCAGCGGCTTCCCCCTCGAGAACGTGGGGCTGACCGGCAGTACCTCGCTCGGCCTGTTCCAGGTGGCGTTCGGACTGACCGGCGGCTCGGTGCTCGTCAGCGCCGGCGAGTTCCCCGCCAACAGGTACCCGTGGCTCCGTACCAGCGCCGCGGGACGGGCGCGCGTCGAGCTCATCGGCGGCCCCGGCACCCGCATGACGCCCGACGTCGTCGCCCACGCCCTGACCTCGGACACCGTCGCGGTGAGTGTCAGCGCCGTCGACTTCCGCACCGGCTATCGCGCCGACCTCGCGGGCCTCCGCGCGGTGATCGGTCCCGATCGGCTGCTCGTGGTCGACGGCATCCAGGCGTTCGGCGTCGCGGATCTCGAGTGGACGCAGGCCGACGTCCTGATCGCCGGTGCGCAGAAGTGGATCCGCGCCGGGTGGGGGGCGGCCGCCCTCGCGCTGTCGCCGCAGGGCCTGGAGCGGATCGAGCCGCTGCTGACCGGGTGGACGGGCGTCCTCGACTCCCGCAGGTACGACGGCGACGAGCACCCTCCACTGCCCGGAGCGCAGCGCTTCTCCGTCTCGAACCTCTCGCCCTATGCGACCGGCGCCTTCGCCGAGGCCCTCGCCCTGATCGAGACGGTGGGGGTGCCGGCGATCGAGGGTATCGTGGCCGCCCACGCCCAGGCGCTCATCGCGCAACTCGACGCCGCCGGGGTGCCCGTGCTCTCGCCGCGGGACCGATCGGGTGCAGGGATCGTGGTGGCCGGCGTTGCCGGGCGCGCGGCCCGAGCCCACGCGGCCCTCGCGGCCGCCGGCGTCACTGCCACACTCCACGGGGAGGATCGCATCCGCTTCTCCGTGCACGCGACCACCCGTTCCGAGGTGTTCGGCGAGGCCGCGGCGGTTCTGGCGCCGTTCGTCTGAGGTCACCCGCCTGGCGGCGCTGCACTATACGACCGCCTACCCGTCAGCGCCAGAGTGCGGGAGGAAAGTGGTTCACACCCCGCAACCAATCGTCGAAGTGTCCGACGCCGGTGCTACGGTCCCTCCAGAACGTGTGACTCAGGCAACATGTTCATCACCGCAGGCACCGGCTTCATCGGTGTTCTGCACCAGCTGGGACATTTCACTTAGGAGAACCCTTGATTTCCATCACCCGTACCCGGGGACTGCGGTGCGCGTTGGCGCTCGCCGTGACCGGCGCCGTCGTCCTTGCCCCCGTGACCGCGCAGGCCGCACCCGGTCCCGCGGCCGACTCACCGACCCCGCCGTCGTCCTTCACGTCCTCACCCGGCGCCGACGGCGCAGCAGAGAGGCTCGACGACCGCTCGGACCCCGCGGACGAAGCGCGTCGCGACCTCAACCAGCAGGCCCTCGGCAGGGTCCTCGCCGGAGAAGCGATGGTCGAGGACCGGAACGGTTCGAAGGCCGTCAGGATGGCTCCCGGCCAGTGGGCGCAGTACGGCCTGCAGGACAGCGACCAGATCCTGTCCTTCCTCGTCGACTTCGGCACCAAGGTGGATCCCCGCTTCCCCGCATCGACCCCCGGACCCGCGAGCGGCGCCATCAAGGAACCGGACCGCGCCGTGGACAACTCCACCTACTGGACCGATTCCTTCGACCGCCAGCACTACCTCGACATGTTCTTCAGCGAGGAGGGCGAGTCCCTCAAGAGCGTCTTCGGGGAGTTGTCCAGCGGCCGGTACACGGTCGACGGCGACGTGAGCGACTGGGTGACCGTCCCCTACAACTCGGCAAGCTACGGCGAGACCGAGAGCCAGGCGGACATGACCCGCTTCGTGCAGGACACCGCGAATGCCTGGTACGACGCGCAGATCGCGGCGGGGAAGACCCCCGCCGAGATCGACGCGTACCTCGCGACGTTCGACCAGTGGGACCGTTACGACTTCGACAAGGACGGCGATTTCAACGAGGCCGACGGCTACATCGACCACTTCCAGGCCATCCACGCCGGAGAGGGCGAGGAGGCCGGGGCGGCGTCGTCGGCCATCTGGTCCCACCGCTGGGCCGTCGGCCAGGCGGGCCGCGGGACTACCGGCCCGTCCGCGAACCCCTTCGGTGGCATCAAGATCGGCAAGTCCGACGTCTGGATCCGCGACTACACCACGGAGCCCGAGAACGGCGGCCTGGGTGTCTTCGCCCACGAGTACGCCCACGACCTCGGCCTGCCGGACCTGTACGACACCAGCGGCGGCGAGAACGGCACCGGCTTCTGGAGCCTCATGAGCTCCGGCTCGTGGCTCGGACACGGCGACGGTTCGATCGGCACCACCCCGAACCACATGGGTGCGTGGGAGAAGCTGCAGCTCGGGTGGCTCGACTACGACGTCGCCACGGCGGGTGAGAAGTCCACCCATAAGATCGGCCCCTCGTTCCACGCCACGAAGGCCCCGCAGGCCGTCGTCGTGAACCTGCCGAAGGACGCCGCCGGCAAGAACCGCTTCTACATCGCCGAGAACCGCGTCTACGCGGGCTACGACGCGACGCTCGCCACCGGTCCGTACAACTTCGGCTGGGGTGTCACCGCGCCGGACACCGTGGAGCACTACGCCTACCAGGACGGTCTGAGCATCACCTACTGGAACACCGCGCAGAGCAACAACAACACACGCCAGCACCCGGGCGCAGGTCTCGCCCTGCCCGTGGACGCCCACCCGAAGGCGCTGAGGTGGTCCGACGGCACGATCGTCCGCAACCGCATCCAGAGCTTCGACGCCACGTTCGGCAAGCAGGCCACTGATGCGCTCAGCCTGCACCGCGAGACGGCGGCGGGCATGACCACGCTCACCGTTCCGTCGCAGCCCGGTGTCGCCGTCTTCGACGACACCGACCCGAACGCCTACTACGACGCCACGAACCCCCAGGGGTCCGTCGTCGTCGCCGGCACGGGGACGAAGATCGAGGTCGTCCAGTCCAACTCGACGGGCATGCTGACCCTCCAGGTCCGCTAGTCCCGAGGGATGCAGGACAGCAGGAGCCGGGAGGTCACTCCCGGCTCCTGCTGTATGTGGCCCCGGAGGTGCGCAGAGGCATCGACGGGCACGGGGGGGGGGGGGGGGGGCCGGGGTTCAGCGGCGCCGGCGGGTCAGTGCCGGCTCAGGACTGCCGTTCGGTTCAGTGGGTGCCGCGCGGCCGCCGCGGGTGCGCCACGAAGGCGATCGCGAGGGCGAGGAGCAGGGCGACGATGCTCAGGATCCCGGCGACCGTGTACCGGAGCGACGTGCCTTCGACGGGCGGCTGGAAGCCTTCGGCCTGTTCCGCCTGTTCCACCTTGTCGATCCGCACCTCCTCGACCGGGGTCGGCACCCGGGAGGGCGCCGCGCCGTTCCCGGCGGGCACGGGCTGCGGCGCTCGTGGCGCCGACCGGTCGACGACGGCTTCGCCCGCGCCCGGCTGCTGCCCGTCTCCCGGAAGGACCGGGGTTTCGTCCGCTTCCACGGCCGGGTCCGTCTCCTCGGGCGTCGCTTCGGCGGCGGGGGACGAGGGCGGCGTCGGAGCATCCGAGGTGGGAGGGACCGACGACGCGTCCGGGGCCGGTTCCGGACCCGTCGAGGGAGTCTCGACGGCGGGCTCGGGATCCGAGGTGCCGAGAGCGGTGGCGATCACATCCTCGACGGGAGGTGGCGCGTCCGCCGGAGGGCCGGTGGGCGGAACCGCCGGCTCGCTCGGGGACTGCTCGATCGGCGGCACAGCCGGCGTCGTGCCGGTCATGGCCGGCAGGGGTGAAGCGGACGGTGCAGGCGGTGCGGACGGAGACACCTGATCGGAGGACTGGGGTGCCGGAGCCGGGGATGCGTCGGCGGCCGCGGGCCCGGACAGCAGCAGTCCGATGCTGATGGCCAGGGTGGGGAGGATCGAGGGGGCGCGCATGGCGGGGACTTCCAAGAACGGTGGTGCATGGTGGCGGGACGGCCCGTCAGCTTTGCAAGCAGGCTGACTACACCTTCAACATTACGCGGCGGGCGTCGGCCATCCCACCGGAATCTTCCGTTGGACAGGTGGCGTCGGACTCATTCCGGGCCGTTGCCCGGAGCCCGGTCCACCCCACCCGACCAGCCGGCGGAGACACGGTGCGGGGGCTGGAACACCACGAAGCGGTACGCAAGGTAGCGGAACACGTTGCCGAGGAGGACGCCGATGACGTTCCCTGAGACGTTGTCCGCCAGCGGGCTCCTGAAGCCCAGGAGGTAGTGCGAGACGAAGAGGCAGGCCGTCGCGATACCGAGGCCCACCAGGTTGGTCAGCCCGAAGAGCAGTGCCTCCTGGCGTTTCGCGCGGCCCCTGAACTCGCGGAACGTGAAGTGCCTGCTGCCCAACCAGGAGACGCCGGTCGCCAGGGCGACCGAGGAGACCTTCGACGAGATGGGGCCCACCCCCAGCCCCGAGGAGAGGATGTTGAACACCGAGATGTCGACGATGAAGGCCACGGCCCCGACGGCGGTGAAGGACCCCAGCCGCTTCCAGGCGTCGCGCACGAACCGGTCCCCTCTGTCGATGACGGTTCATTCTAGGCTTTCGATCGCAGAGGCAACCAATGGCTCGCCGAGGGTCCGCCGGCGGCCGGCCCAGACCGCTCAGTACAGCAGTGAGTGGTCGCCCAGCCGGTGGTAGGAGCGGTTGTGGTAGACCAGCGGCGCCCCGGCGGCGCCGTCGTCGCCCTGCTCGATGGCCACGACCTCCGCGGCGAGGATCATCGACCCCCCGACGGGCAGGCGGTGCAGGATGCGACACCGCAGGGCCCACGGTGCCTCCGTCAGGAGCGGCTCGCCCGTGGGGAGCGGCCGCCAGTCCACCGCGCCGCCGAAACGGTCGGCGCCGCGGGTCGCGAAGAGCTGCGCGATGCCGACCTGATCGGTGCCGAGCAGGTGGACCACCAGCGTCTCCGCCGCGATGAGGGCGGCCGCCGACGACGACGCCGTCGAGACCGAGAAGGCGAGGACGGGCGGCTCGGCGGAGACGGAGGACACGGACGACGCCGTCAGGCCGACCGGCCCGTCCACTCCCTGAGCGGTGATGACGGCGATGCCGGCCGGGTGCGCGCGGAACGCGTCCTTGAAGAGCTCGGCCGTGGCGATCGCGTGGCCGGTGGGAGTCGTCATGCCGTCAACGCTAGAACCTCAACAGAGGTTGAGGTCAAATCGGCGGGTCGGCGTCCAGCAGGGTGGACCGGATGCCCCTGGAACCGGCGGCGTCGTCGGGGTTGACGAAACCGCAGGCGGCGAGGGACAGGCAGCCGCAGCCGATGCAGCCGTCCAACCGGTCCCGCAGGTGCTCGAGCTGGGAGATCCGCTTGTCGATCTCCTGCTGCCAGGCGGCGGAGAGCCGCTGCCAGTCCGCCTGGTCCGGGACGCCGTCGGTCGGTAGCTCGGCGAAGGCGCGGGCTACGGTGGCGAGGGGGATTCCCGCGCGCTGGGCGGCGCCGATGACGGCGACCCGGCGGAGGACCGAGCGGTCGTACCGACGCTGGTTGCCGCTGGTGCGCCGGCTGGTGATCAGGCCCCGGCGTTCGTAGAAGTGCAGCGCGGAGACGCTCATGCCGCTGCGTGCGGCGAGCTGGCCGACGGAGAGGTCCTGGTCGGTGGTCACGCGCGGCTCCTTCCCGGTGCGGCGGCGGGCGTCGAACCAGCGTAACCGTGCCGGCGGGCGGCTACCGGTCCCATGGACAGCGCCCACGGCGAGACGGTAGGACTGCTGGAGGGGCTCGCCACGCAGCCGCCGCACCCGACAGCAAAGGACAGCCTCCTTGGACGAGCACGCACCGCACGGACGACGCCTGAGAGTAGGTGTAGTCGGCATCGGCTGGGCCGGTCGCCAGCACCTCGCGGCCTACGCGAACAGCGAGGACGTCGAGATCATCGGGCTGGCGGGCATGGAACCGGACCTGCTCGCCGAACTCCGGGCCGAGTACCGGATCCCCCACGCGGTCGAGCGGTGGGAGGACCTGATCGCCCTCGAAGGGCTCGACGCCGTGAGCGTCGCCGTCCCCACGTTCCTCCACGCCCCCATCGCCGTCGCAGCCCTGGACCGCGGCCTCCACGTGCTCAGCGAGAAACCGATCGCCCGCGACGGCGACGAGGGCCGGCTCATGGTCGACGCCGCACGCCGGGCAGGGCGGGTGCTCGATGTCGCCTTCAACCACCGGCGACGCGGCGACATCGCGGCCCTGAAGCGCGTGATCGACGACGGCGGAATCGGGCGCCCCTATTACGCGAAAGCGGTTTGGCTGCGCCGCTCGGGCATCCCGTCGCTGGGCAGCTGGTTCACCAACCGGGAGATGGCCGGAGGCGGCCCGCTCTCGGACATCGGCGTCCATGTGATCGACTACGCGCTGCACCTGCTCGGTGAGCCGAAGGTGCTCTCGGTCTCGGCGTCCACCTACTCGGAACTCGGCCCGCAGGGTCGCGGCGGCGGAGCCTACGGCGCGCAGGCCGCCGGTTCCGCGTTCGAGGTGGAGGATTTCGCGACCGCGTTTCTCCGGCTCGAGGGCGGGGTGACCCTCCTGGTCGAGGCGGGATGGGCGGCGTACCGACCGACGGCGGACCTCATGGACTTCCGGATCTACGGGACCGACGGCGGCGCCGAACTGAGCCGCGTCGGCTCGCCGTCCGACGCCGTCGAGAGCCTGCGCGTGTTCCGCGAGGACGGCGACTACGAGCCCGAGGTCGGCTCCTCGGCCGGGCACCAGGGCGTCATCGACGACTTCCTCGCCGCGATCCGCGCGGGCCAGACCGAGTGGGGGCGGCACGACGGGTCCCTGGCGCTCACGCGGGCCCGCATCATCGACGCGTGCTACGCATCCGCGGCCGGGCGTCGCGAGGTGGAGCTCTGATGGTCTTCGACAGCAAGCCCACGATCGTCGTCTGGAACGAGGGCGTCCACGAGGCCCGCAACGAGCCCGCGACCATCGGCGAGATGTACCCGCGGGGCATCCACGGCGCCATCGCGGAATCCCTCGCCGCTTACTTCCCCGGCTCGGACATCACGACGGCGACCCTCGCCGACCCCGAGCACGGCCTCAGCGAGGAGATCCTCGCCGGCACCGACGTCCTGCTGTGGTGGGGGCACATCGCACACGGCGAGGTGGCGGACGACGTCGTCGATCGCGTGCACCGGCATGTCCTCGCCGGCATGGGACTGGTGGTGCTGCATTCCGGCCACTTCTCGAAGATCCTCACGCGGCTCCTCGGCACCACGTGCTCGTTGAAGTGGCGCAACGACGGCGAGCGCGAACTGGTCTGGACGGTCAAGCCCTCGCACCCGATCGCCGCCGGCATCGAGAGCCCGATCGTGATCCCCGAGCAGGAGATGTACGGCGAACTCTTCGACATTCCCGAACCGGACGACCTCATCTTCATCAGCTCCTTCGAGGGTGGCGAGGTGTTCCGCTCCGGTGTGACGTTCTCTCGCGGAAAGGGGCGGATCTTCTACTTCAGCCCCGGCGACCAGGAGTACCCGGTCTACCACCACCCGCAGATCCGGCGTGTGCTCGCCAACAGTGTCGACTGGGTGGCGCAGCCGGGGGTCGGCCGCACCCCGCCGGAGGTGGCGAATCCGGCGCGCGACTGGTTCCTGACGGACTGAGGCGCCTCGGTCAGCCGACGCGCCACTCGGACAGGTCGAGGACGCGGTCGGCCCTGTCCCGGGTGGCGGCCACGCGCGCCGCGTTGGGTTCGTCCACCCGGCGGACCCAGTCCTCGGCTTCCGCGGGTGTCTTGCCGAAGTGGATGTGCCGCGCGACGAGGCGGCGCCGGCGCAGCCCGGGCTCGACGTCGACGAACCACACCTGGTCGAGGTGGCTCCTGGCGTCCCGCCAGCCCGGTGCGTCGAGGAGCAGGTAGTTGCCGTCGGTGATGAGCAGGGAGCACGAGGGTGCCACCGGCAGGGCGTTGGCGAGCGGCTGCTCGAGCCGACGCTCGAACGCCGGCGCGTACACGGTATGGCAGGGATGGCCCGCCAGACGTGCCAGCAGGGCGGCATAACCGTGGGCGTCGAAGGTCTCGGGGGCGCCCTTGCGGTCCAGCAGGCCGAGGGTGGCCAGGGCCTGATCCGCCAGATGGAATCCGTCCATGGGGACCAGGGCATGGTGCTCGGGGTCGGCCGCGGTGATGGCCTCGGCGACGGTGGACTTCCCTGCACCCGGCGGTCCCGCGATTCCGAGCAGGGTCCTCCTGCCGGGGACGGGGGAGGGCAGGAGGGCCCCGAGTTCCTCGATGGTACGAACACTCCTCATCGCCGCGGATCCTCCTCCTGCGTCGGCCGCTCGGCCGGCTCACGTCCCTGCGTCCATCATGCCGCTCCTGCGCCCGCCCGGGCTCTCTCCTAACCGGCGGGGCGCAGGGACGTGAGCATCGTCCTGATCTGCTGGTACTCCTCCGTCTCCATGTAGGCCTGCGGTGTGTCGATGTGCATCGGCTTACCGGGGTAGATCTCGTACGGGTCGTAGATGCCGCCGAACGCCGCCCCGGAAGGTGGCCATGTGAAGAAATGGGCGATGGGGCAGGCGGTCGGCCCCTCCGGAAGGGGCCCGGAGGTGATGCCGTAGGCGAGGATGGACGCCGCGACCGGGTCGGCCACCGAGGGGTCCGTACGGCCTTCGAAGACGAAGGTCGGGATGCCCGGATCCTGGGCCAGGGCCGGCAGCGGCTCGGAGTCCAGGAGCGAGTACGGCACCTCCGCCGGGCACACGGCCCCCGTGACCAGGTTCGTCTGCAGGGACGCGAGCCGTCGGCCGGCGTCATCCTCGACGGCGACGGCCACGCCCTCCGGCGGGGCCGGGGTGGACGCGACGACGGTCCAGTCCCCGGGGTGGTCGAAGGACAGGTCTCCGTCCGGGGTCGTGTAGGTGGCCCATCCCGGGTCGCCGTCGCCGTCGCCGGTCGGGGCCTCGGACGGCGGGGCCTCCGACGCCGGGGCCTCGGACGGCGGGTCCGACGCCGGGGTGCCGGCGGGTGGGGTGCCGGTCACTGACGGGACGTCCTGGGCCTCCCGGGTCTGCGCGGTATCGGCACCGGCGTCGGCCTCGGGAGGAGCGCAGGAGGTGAGAAGAAGGGCGAGGCACACAGCCCCGGAGGACAGCAGCACGGTACCTGGGCGACCCATGGTTACTCCTTCGTAGCGCGGGTGGATCGCTCCATGATGGTGCTGTCAGGGATACCCGGTCAGCGCCCTGCCCGGATCGTTATGAGGTTTGCGGGATCGTTGCCGATCCGTATGCGTATCGTGATGCGGCGGCGGCCGGGGAATTCACGGGATCGCCTCGAGCAAGCACTGGACCGGCCGCACCGCCGGTGCCATGGTTGGTCCATGGTCAGC
Organism: Arthrobacter sp. TJ-265; assembly: GCF_058269135.1. Lineage (NCBI taxonomy): Bacteria > Bacillati > Actinomycetota > Actinomycetes > Micrococcales > Micrococcaceae > Arthrobacter > Arthrobacter sp. TJ-265. The sequence goes on from NZ_JBZCND010000003.1 coordinate 189,338, forward strand.
GAAGACGATGTGCGATCAGCCTGCCTCGCCCTGCCCGGGACCTCGGAGCGGATGAGCTGGAACCGACCCGCCTGGTTCGCCCAGACGCTTTTCGCCCGCATGTGGGATGACACCGTCCTGACGATCAAGACCGAGGAACGGGATGCGCTGCTCGCGACCCAGCCAGGCGCCTTCTTCATCCATCCCCACCACGACCAGTACGAGTCACTGGTGCTCGTACGGCTCGGCCGGATCGATCACGAGGAGCTGGCCGAACTCATCGAGGAGTCCTACCGGATCGCCAACAGCACCGCGGCGAGGCACTAGGGCCGTCGCCCTCCTCACCGGCGCGGTCGGCGACGATCCGCTGACGACCCTCAGCCGGCCTGCTGCAGATGCGTCGGCAGGACGCTGCCCGGGGCACGGCTGCGGATCAGCAGCAGGTTCCGGGCGTGGTCGTGGAGCCGTCGGTCCTCCTCCGACCTCGGCACCCAGGGTGGCACCGGCACCGCCGTCCCTTCCTCGTCGCGTGCCACCATGACCGTGAGGCACGTGGTGGTGAGCTCCATGTCGCGGGACCTCGGGCTCCCGGAGCGGACGTGCACTGCGATGTGCATGCCCTTGTTGCCCGTATAGACGAGTCGCGCCTCCACCTCGACGACGTCACCGATGTGCAGGGGCTTCAGGAAGCGGACGCCGCCGGAGAACACGGCCACGGTGTCCAGCCCGCAGTACCGCGTGGAGCAGACGTAGGCGGCCTCGTCGATCCAGTCCATCACCGTGCCGCCGTGCACCTTCCCACCCCAGTTGACGTCGGTGGGTGCGGCGAGGAACCGGAGGACCGTCCGCTCCGCGGTGCTGCCGTCGGTGTATTCCTGCCGGCGCATCTCTTCGACGATTTCCTTGCGGACCTCGATGCGCGCGATCGCATGATCACTCTCCACGCGCTCGGCCTCCGTCCGCGGTTCGAAGGGCGGCACCGGGACGGGTTTGCCGTCCGGCCCCACGGCGACGAAGATGACGAGGCACTCGCTGCGCTTCCCGCCGTCGTCCCCGGTCACGGATCCGGAGGAGACGATGGTGCGGATGTGCATGGAGGACGTGCCGGTGTGGACGATCGTGGCCTCCACCTCCACGAGGTCGCCGACCATCACGGGATCCGCGAAGTGGATGTTCCCGACGTACGCGGTCACGCAGTAGGTCTTCGCCCAGCCGACGGCGGCCGCGTAGGCGGCCTTGTCCACCCACTCGAGCACGGTGCCGGCGTCCACCGAGCCGCTGTGCCCGAGATCGGTGGGCGAGGCGAGGAATCGGAGGGTGACCGCGTTCGACGGCGGATCAGCGGGGCGCGGCATGGGTTCCATGCCCCAGTATCTCCGTATGCGAAGCGCCATCGGTAGCGCGGTCCGCGTCACACTCCGAGGTCGACGACGGTCACCCCGCCCGCGGACGTGTCGCCGGCCATCGCGACCAGGGCGTCGGGCACGGCATCGAGGGCGATCCTGCGTTCGATGAGGTCCTGCGGGCGCAGCCGGCCGGCGGCCACGAGGTCCAGCAGCCCCGGGTAGTCGTGCGCGGGCATGCCGTGGCTGCCGAGGACGGCGAGCTCCTTCCCGATGACGGCGCCCATCGGGATCACCGGGTCCGCGGGGAACAGGCCGATCTGCACGTGCCGGCCCCTCGGCCGCAGGGACAGGATGCCGATCGCGGCGGTCTCCTCGCGGCCCAGCGCATCGACGGACACGTCGATGCCCGAGGGCGCGGCGTCCCGCACGGCGTCGAGCACGGCGGCGCGGGAGTGTCCCGCCGACTGGACGGTGTCCGCGGCGCCGAAGCGGGCGGCGCGCGCCAGGGCGTCCCCGTCGACGTCGACGCCGATCACGCGGGCCCCCAGCGCCACGCCGATCATGACGGCGCTCAGCCCCACGCCGCCGCAACCGACCACGAGGAGGGTGTCGCCGGCAGCCAGCCGCGCCTGGTGCACGAGGCCGCGGTACGACGTCGCGAAGCGGCAACCGAGGAGGGCGGCGGCGCCGGCGTCGAGGGACTCGGGGACAGCGATGAGGTTCGTGTCGGCGTCGTGCAGGGCCACGAGGTCCGCGAAGGAGCCCCAGTGCGTGAAGCCCGGCTGCGTCTGGTTACGGCACACCTGGCCGTTGCCGGACATGCATTCGGGGCAGTGACCGCAGGCGCAGACGAACGGCGTCGTGACGCGCTCGCCGACCGAGAAGCGCCGGACGTCCTCGCCCACCGCCGCGATGGTGCCCACGAGTTCGTGGCCCGGCACGTGCGGGAGGGTGATGCCGTCGTCGTGCCCCAGCCAGCCGTGCACGTCGCTGCGGCACAGCCCGGTGGCCTCGACGCGGACGACGACGCCGCGCGGCGACGGCACGGGTCCGGGCACGTCCCGGAGGACGGGACGGGCGGAGAACTCATCGAAGCAGACGGCGCGCATCGCACCATTCTGCCCCGCGGGGTCTCCGCCCGGCGCATCGCCCCCGGGCGCGTCAGGGCTGTGGGGTGGTGATCCTCCGCGCGGCCCGCGAGCCGGTGCGGCGGGCGCCGGTGATGAGCGGGTCCTTCGACAGATCCATCATGAGGGCCACGCACAGCCCGATCATGACGAGCAGGAACGGGGCGGCGGCGATGATGGTCAGCGTCTGCAGGGCCTCGAGGCTTCCGACCGAGAGCAGGACGGCGGCGACCGCGCCGGTCAGTGTGCCCCACAGGATGGTCAGCCACTTGCGGGGGACGGCTGCGCCGAAGGAGGAGAGTGACCCGAGCACGATCGAGGAGGCGTCCGCACCCGAGATGAAGAAGACTGCCACGAGGATCACCACGAGGATCGAGGTCACCGCAGCCAGCGGGTACTGGGCGAGGAGCGCGAACATCGCGGACTCCTGGCTCTCGGCGGTGGCGGCCGCGATGTCGACCCCGTTGTCCTGCAGGTTGAGCGCCGAGCCGCCCCAGACACCGAACCAGATCACGCTGATGACGCTGGGGACGGCGACGACGCCGATCACGAACTCCCGGATGGTGCGTCCGCGCGAGATCTTCGCCAGGAAGGAACCGACGAAGGGCGTCCACGAGACCCACCACGCCCAGTAGAAGATGGTCCATGCGGCGAGCCACTCGTGGCCGCCGAACGCGCCCGTGCGGGACGCCATCTGCGGCAGGCTGACGAGGTAGCTGCCTGCCGAGGCCGGGATCAGTTCGAGGATGAAGACCGTGGGGCCCACGACGAACAGGAAGAACAGCAGGGCCAGGGCCAGGATCATGTTGCCGTTGGAGAGCCACTTGATGCCGCGGCTCACGCCGCTGACGGCGGAGATGACGAAGCAGACGGTGAGCACGGCGATGATGCCGATCTGCAGGGCCAGGCTGCTGCCCGTGCCGAAGACCTCGGAGAGACCGCCGTTGATCTGCAGGACGCCGAGGCCCAGGGAGGTGGCCGATCCGAAGAGGGTCGCGAAGATCGCGAACACGTCGATGGCGCGCAGGGCCCGGGGTGCGGGGCGGCCGCGGAACAGGGCCGTGAATGCGCCACTGAAGCCGACGCCGCGACCCCTCCGGAAGGCCGAGTAGGCGAGGGCCAGGCCGACGACGGCGTAGATGGCCCAGGGGTGGATGGCCCAGTGGAAGAGCGTGTAGTTCATGGCCTGCCGGGCGGCTTCCGAACTGCCGGGCTCGATACCCTCGACGGGCGGCGCGGTGTAATGGGAGATGGGCTCGGTGACGCCGTAGAACATGAGCCCGATGCCCATGCCGGCGCTGAACATCATGGCGATCCAGGACAGCCGCGAATGCTCGGGCTTCTCGCCGTCCTGCCCGAGGGTGATCCGGCCGTACTTGCTGAACGCCAGGAACAGGGCGAACACCACGAAGCCGGTGGCAGTGAGGACGAAGGCCCACCCGAAGTTCGCCACGAGTCCGGTGAGGACGGAGGTGGTGAAGTCCGAGAAACGGGTGGGGGAGAGGACTGCCGCGAGCATCAGCAGGATGACGATCGAGAGGGAGACGAAGAGGACGGGCTTGTCCAGCGCAGCCTTCGTGGGAGCCTGTCCGGGAGGGACCTCGAAGGGTGTGTCCTCGCTGGGCGGTGATCCTTGGATGGGCTGGGTGGAATTAGACATACTCCCGACCGTACGCGTGCGGTGGCGGCCTGCTCCGGGCGGATCCTGCGCGAGAACCCGCTTGCAGGAGCCCGTCGGCGGTGGATGATGCACCGGGGATCCGCCCGTCGGAACCTGCTCCGGGATTGACCGGATGAGCCCTGCTTCCCTGTGGCTGCGGCGATCCTCGACGGCGGGTCGCGGACCGTCCGGGCGGCGGGCCATCCCGTACGCCGGCTACGGACGGCGCCCGGGAAGAGCCTCCTCGAGGAGTTGCGGAAACCCCCGACTGTGATGAATGCCCTATTCCCGGCGCCCGTCCGCGCGCAGGAATGCGCCGTCCCTGGTCAGTCGGCGCGGAGCCGGCGCCGTTCCCGCCGGTCCTTGACGGTGTCGGTCGCGAGGCTCAGGGCAAGGCCGGCGGCGACGATCGCGATCATCGTGAACGGGAGGATGTCGAGGCCGATGCCGTCGAGCAGGAGCCCGCCGAGGAGGGCGCCGCCGCCGATGCCGATGTTGAACGCCGTCGTCTGCAGGGCAGCCGAGAGGTCACGCGTGCGGAAGGAGGCGGTGCGGAGCATGCGCGTCTGCAGCAGGGCCGGGATCCCGCCGAACGCGGCACCCCAGACGATGACGCCGACGAGCACCACCACGGTGTTGGAGGTCGCGAGGGCGAGGGTGAGGACGGCGGCCATGACCATCAGGACCACACCGACGAACGCCTTCCGGGGGAAGCGGTCCGCGGCGTAGCCGGCGCCGACAAGGCCGATGATGCCCGCGCCGCCGTAGAGGAACAGGACGAGGGCGACGGACCCGGGTTCGAAGGCCGAGACGTCGGTCAGCCATGCCGCGATGTACGTGTAGAAGGTGTTCTGGCCGGTCAGCAGGATCAGGATGACGGTGCACAGCAGGATGACCGCGCGGAAGCTCGGGTCGCGGCGCAGCGGGACGCGCACCTCGCCCGCCTTCCGCTCCACGTGGTGGTCGACGGGCGGCAGGAACTTCACGATCACCAGGGCGAGCAGGGCGACGACCACGCCGATGATCGTGAACGCTGCACGCCAGCCGAGCGCGTTCCCGATCGCGGTGCCCACGGGGACACCCAGCACGAATGCGGCCGTGCCGCCGCCCGCGGTGATGGCAACCGCCTTGCCGAGCTGGTGCGCCGGGACGAGGTGCGCGGAGTAGGCGGCGACCACGGCCCAGAACAGGCCGTGCGCCAGTCCGCCGAGGATGCGCGCGGCCACGAGCACACCGTAGGTGGGGGCGATCGCCGCGAGCACGTTCGAGACCGCGATCACCAGGAGGACGACGACGATCAGGGACTTGCGGGAGAACCGCTGCGTCACGGCGGCCAGGGGCGTGGTGGCGACGACGACGGTTCCGGCGAAGATGGTCACGAGATAGCCGGCGGTCGAGATGCCGACGCCGAGGTCCCGTGCCATGGCCGGCAGGAGGCCGGTGGGCAGGAATTCGCTCGTGACGGAGACGAAGATCGCTCCGGCAAGGGACAGCAGCCCGATATAGGGGAACGGCGCGGTGGTGGTCACCTTCGCGGAGGAAACAGACAAGGGGTACCAATCGTGGGATGTCCGGCGGTCGTCGCCCCGGTCGCACCGTTGAAGACCGGGAGGCTTACAGAGGTCGGGCCCTCTGAGTGGCGCGACTCCTGCGGCAACGCACATGCCGCACGGAGCATTCCCCGAAGTGCTCCCGTGACGTCAGGCCGGTGTGCGGCAGTTCCGCCTAGCGCCCGCCGTCGGCCCGGACGGCGTTGCCCTCGTCCTCGTCGTCCTCGTCGTGCCGGGGCACCAGTCTGAGGCCGGGGCCGGCGTCCCGGTCGTCGAGCTCACCTGCGACTTCGTCCCTGCGTGCCGCCGTCTCGGGGTCGACCTCCCCCTCCGTCGCGAACTCGTGGTCGACCTCCCGGTGGACCTTGCTGTTGAGGACTTCGACGTCCTGGTCCTTCAAATCACCCAGGTCCTCGGGGAACGGCTCATCGGGGGAGATCCTGCTCTTCATGGCATCCAATCTGCTGGCCGTGGACCGCACGGCGACCGTCTGAATCTTAACGGCCGGCAGAGGGTGGCAACAAGCAGTTGGCTTAGCGATCGCCGGGGCCCGGAGCGAGTCGCGGTGGGGCGGGCCGCCGCGCCGGGTGCCCGGACCCGCAGCGCCGCCGGCGCACCAGGTCCGGGCCTGCGCACCCTCGGCGCCTTGACCGACTGGGGCTGACCCCGGGGACGGTGGCATGCCAGACTGGGACCATGCTCGTAGCCTTCAGTGTCGCCCCGTCCGGAACCTCCGCCCTCTCCGGCGAGGATCCCGACGGCTCGGTGCACGACGCCGTCGCCGCCGCGGTCGCCGTCGTCCGGGAATCGGGCCTCCCGAACTCCACCGATTCGATGTTCACCACCATCGAGGGCGAGTGGGACGAGGTGATGGCCGTGGTCAAGCACGCCACGGAGGCCGCTGGCCGCTACGGGAGCCGCGTGTCCCTCGTGCTGAAGGCGGACATCCGCCCCGGCAGGACGGGGGAGCTGACCGGCAAGGTCGAGCGGCTCGAGGCGGCGCTCGCCGAACAGGAACAGTTCGAGGGCCACTCCTAGGACCGCCCGGACCGGGGCGGTAGCCCCGGGCCACTAAGCTGACACGGTGACACAGCCCCTGCTGACACTGCCCTACGTGATCCGGCCGGCCACCGCCGACGACGCGGAGGCGTACGTCCGCACCCACGTCGCCGGCCTGCACGAGACGTACGAGCACATCATGCCCCCGGAGTACCACGCGTACTACGACGCCGAGCTGCCCCACCTGATCGCGCGCCGTCGTGCGGCGTTCGAGGAGGCGGCGCGGACCCCCGGCAGCGCACGGAGCTGGCTGGCGTTCGACGACGACGGCGGGCCGGTCGCCATCGCGACCTCCGGCCCGGGCCGGGACGAGGACCGCCCCGACTTCGAGCTGCACCACATCTACACGCTGCGGTCCACGCACGGCTCGGGTCTCGGACAACGCCTGCTGGACACGGCGATCGGCGCCCGGGCAGCGTACCTCTGGATCCTGAACGGCAATCCGCGGGCCGAGCGCTTCTACGTCCGCAACGGCTTCGCACCGGACGGCACGTCCATGCTCTGCGGACCCACCTGGCACCACCGGCCCATGTTCCGCATGCACCGCCCCGACCGAGAATGAGAAGGCTTCCGACGATGGCGAAACCGGCAGGGCCCCGCCCCGAGATCGGCGAGTTCCCGATCGACACCGGGACGTGCGAGCTCGAGCCCGATCCGTACAGCCCGAACGGCTGGGTGCTGCGCGTCAACGGCGTCCCCAGCTCCCATATCGACCTGGACGATCCGCTGCACCTGGACTTCGAGTACATGCACTGGATCGCCTCCCTCGTCGACTCCCGGTGGGCGCCGTCGGAGCGGCTGCGGGTGCTGCATCTCGGGGGAGGGGCGTGCTCGCTCGCGCGCCGCTTCGCCGCGAGCCACCCCCAGGCCCGCCAGGTCGTCGTCGAACTCGACGGGCGGCTCGCGGAGCTGGTCCGCACGTGGTTCGACCTGCCGCGCGCACCCCTCGTGCGCATCCGGGTCGGGGAGGCCCGCGCCGTGACGGAGTCCCTCAGCGAGGACAGCCGCGACCTCGTCATCCGGGACGTCTTCGCCGGGGCGGTCACGCCCGCATCCCTGACGACGACGGAGTTCACCCGGGCGGCCAGGCGCGTGCTCGCGGCCGACGGCGTCTACCTCGTCAACTGCGGCGACACCCCGAACCTGGCGATGGCACGGCGGGAGGCCGCGACCATCGCCGCGGAGTTCGCGCACACCGCGATCGTCGCCGACCCCGCGATGCTGAAGGGCCGGCGCTACGGCAACGTGATCATCGCCGGCAGCGACGCCCCCCTCGGCGAGGATCCGGGACTGGCGCGCGAACTGCTCGGCGGGGGAGTGCCGGCACACCTCTGGCAGGACGCCCGGGTCCGGACGTTCGCCGCGAACGCCCGGCTCCTCGCGGACTGAGGGAGCGCACCGGCCGGCGCCCGCTCCCGGACCGTCAGCCGAGGCCCAGGAGCTGCGGCTCCATGGCCGCGGTCGAGTGCCTCAGGGCGTCGACGACGGCGGCGATCGCCGGCTGGCGCAGCGCGTCCGCCCGCACCACGAGCCAGTAGTCGAGTTCCTCGGCGACGTCGTCGGGGAGGAGCCGGACGAGGTCGGCGTGCCGATCGGCCATGAAGCAGGGCAGCAGGCCGAGCCCGGCGCCCGCCCGGGTGGCTTCGACGTGGACGAAGACGTTGGTCGAACTCAGGGCGTCACGCATGGCGGGAAGGAGCCGCCGGGGGGCATCGAGGCTGTCCACCTGCAGCATCGCGTCGATGAAGTACACGAGCTGATGATCCATGGCCTCCACGAGCGTCGCCGGCGCCCCGTGTGCCGCGAGGTACTCCTCGGACGCGTACAGCCCGAGGACGTAGGAGCCCAGCCGCTCCGCCTCCGCCCGGTGCACCTGCGGTTCGCCGACCACCACCTCGAAGTCGAGGCCCGTCCGGGTCTGCGAGGCCCGGCGGGTCGTACTGACGATCTCGATGCGCAGCAGGGGGTTCGCGGCCCGGAGCCGGGCGAAGGCGGGGGCCGCGATGAAGGCGCTGAAGCCGTCGGTGGCACTCATCCGCACCACGCCCGAGAGCGCGCCGTCACCATCACCCAGCCGGGCGACCGCCTCCGCGACGACGGCTGCCGCGTCCACCGCCCGTCGGCCCAGGTCCGTCAGCTCCCACCCGCCGCTGCCACGGGAGAGGACCCGCCCGCCGAGCGCCTTCTCCAGGGCCGCGATCCGCCGGGACACCGTGGTGTGGTTCAGCCCCAGCGACTCACCGGCCGTGGTGAATCGCCCGCTCTGTGCGACGGCGAGCAGCACCACGAGATCCTGGGCATTGGGCGCGGACATATCTGCAGTATTGCAGAGCGCTGGTGCCGATCTGGTCATTGGCGGACCGGAGGGTCGCAGGGATACTCGAACAGAACCAGCCGCGGCCCCCTGCGGGCCGGCACCCCTGTCAGCGTCGACCAAGGAGATCCCATGAGCGTCAATCAGCGGGCGAGTACCCCCGGTAGCCGGAAGGGCGGTGACGCGCCGGAAGAGACATCGGGCCTCAAGCGGATCGTCGGAGCCGCCATGGTCGGGACGATCGTCGAGTGGTACGAGTTCTTCCTGTACGCCACGGCGGCGAGCCTGGTCTTCGGGACGTTGTTCTTCCCCAACGCAGGTTCCGAACTCGACGGCATCATCGCGGCCTTCCTCACGTACGCCGTCGGCTTCGTGGCCCGGCCGCTCGGCGGGATCGTCTTCGGGCAGATCGGCGACAAGCTCGGACGGAAGCACACGCTCCAGATCACGATCATCCTCGTGGGCGTCGCCACCTTCCTCATGGGATGCCTCCCCGGCTTCAACTCGATCGGCTACTGGGCTCCGGCGCTGCTGGTGGTCCTGCGCTTCGTCCAGGGCTTCGCCGTCGGCGGGGAGTGGGGCGGCGCCGTGCTCCTCGTCGCCGAGCACAGCCCCAACCGGTCCCGCGGGTTCTGGTCCAGCTGGCCGCAGGCGGCCGTCCCGGTGGGCAACCTCCTGGCCACGCTCGTCCTGCTGGGCATGAGCTGGATCCTGCCGCAGGACGAATTCCTCAGCTGGGGCTGGCGCGTGGCCTTCTGGGCCTCCGCGATCATCGTGGTGATCGGCTACTACATCCGGACCCACGTCAGCGAGGCGCCGATCTTCCTCGAGGCACGCGAGAAGATCGAATCCGAGAAGGCTGTCAGCTACGGCGTCTTCGAAGTGGTCAAGCGGTACCCCAAGGGGGTCCTCGGGGCCATGGGCCTGCGGTTCGCCGAGAACATCCTCTACTACATCATCGTCAGCTTCACGATCGTCTACCTCAAGACCGTGCACCAGTACGACACCTCGCAGCTCCTCCTGGCCCTGCTGATCGCCCACGTCGTCCACTTCCTCGTGATCCCGCAGGTGGGCAGGCTCTCGGACGCCTTCGGCCGCAAGCCGGTCTATCTCGCCGGAGTGGTCCTCGGTGCCACGTGGGCGTTCTTCGCCTTCCCGATGTTCGACACCCTGAACCCCTTCCTGATCATCCTGGCGGTCACCATCGGCCTCGTCTTCCACGCCCTCATGTACGCGGGCCAGCCGGCCATCATGTCGGAGATGTTCCCCACGCGCATGCGCTACTCCGGCGTCTCCCTGGGCTACCAGGTGACCTCGATCCTCGCGGGATCCCTCGCGCCGATCATCGCGACGGCCCTCCTGCAGGAATACAGCAGCTGGGTGCCCGTGGCCATCTATCTCGTGATCGCCTGCGGGATCACCCTCGTCGCGGTGCTGACCCTGAAGGAGACCCGCGGAGCCTCCCTGCGCGAGGTCGACGCCGAGGATGCGCGCCGCCACGGACTGGACGAGCCGGTCGCAGGACAGGCCAAGCCATGAGCACGACGGCGTCCCAACCGGTGACCGCTCCGACCGCCGGGCCCCTGTCCGGCCGGCGGGCACTGGTCACGGGCGGTGCGAGCGGCATCGGAGCAGCCTGCGCCCGAGCGCTCGCTGGACGCGGAGCGCACGTCGTGGTCGCGGACCGGGACGAAGCCGGCGCCGGAGACCTGGCGGCCGACCTCGGCGGCGACGCGTGGGCGGTGGACCTCCTCGACACGCGGGCGCTCGAGACGCTGACACTCGAGACGGACATCCTCGTGAACAACGCCGGGATCCAGACCGTCAGCCCCCTCGAGGAGTTCGACCCCGAGGACTTCCGCCGCATCCAGCGGCTGATGGTCGAGGCGCCGTTCCTCCTCATCCGCGCCGCACTCCCGGGCATGTACGCGCGGGGCTTCGGCCGGATCATCAACATCTCGTCGGTCCACGGGCTGCGTGCCTCGCCGTTCAAGGCCGCCTACGTCGCGGCCAAGCACGGCCTCGAGGGTCTCTCCAAGGTCACGGCCCTCGAGGGCGGCGCCCACGGCGTCACGAGCAACTGCGTCAACCCGGGCTACGTCCGGACGCCGCTGGTGGAGCACCAGCTGGCCGATCAGGCCCGCGTGCACGGGATCAGCGAGGAGGAGGTCCTCGGACAGATCATGCTCACCGAGGCCGCCATCAAGCGGCTCGTGGAACCGGAGGAGGTCGCCTCGCTCGTCGCATGGCTGGCGGGCGACGACGCCGGGATGGTCACCGGCTCCTCCTACGTCATGGACGGCGGCTGGTCCGCCCGCTGATCACGGAGGAGAGGCGACGGCGGTCCCCGGACCGCCGTCGTCGGCCGCGGATCAGACGCCGAGGATCTCCTCGATCGGCCCGATGCCGAAGAACACCACGAACGCGGCGGCCACGGCCCACATCAGCGGGTGCACCTCGCGGCCGCGGCCCTGGATGGCGCGGATCAGGACGAAGGCGATGAAGCCCGCGCCGAGGCCGTTCGCGATCGAGTAGGTGAACGGCATGAGGGTGAAGGTGAGGAACGCCGGGATGGCGATGCCCCAGTCGTCGAAGTCGATGCGCCCCACCTGCGCCACCATCATGAAGCCCACCACCACGAGGGCCGGAGCAACGGCCTCGAACGGCACCAGGCTGATGAGCGGTGTGAAGAACATCGCCAGGAGGAACAGCATGCCCGTCACCACGTTGGCGAGGCCCGTCCGGGCTCCCTCGCCGATGCCCGCCCCGGACTCGACGTAGATCTGGTTGGACGAGACGGATCCCGCGCCGCCTGCCACGGCCCCGAGGGCGTCGATCACGAGGACGCGGTTCACGCCGGGGATGTTGCCCTTGGCGTCGACGAGCTTCGCCTCGTTCGCGAGCCCCACCATGGTGCCCATGGCGTCGAAGAAGATGCTCAGCAGGATCGTGAAGGTCAGCAGCACCGCCGCGGTCCCGCCGAGATGCCCGAAGGCCCCGAAGAGGCTCACGTTGCCGATGAGGCTGAGGTCGGGGACACCGACCCACGAGCCGGACGGGAGCTCCGGGACCACGAGCGACCACCCTGCCGGGTTCGGCTCCTCGCCCGGCGTGAAGCTGGCACCGATATCGAAGACGGCCTCGAGGACGACGGCGAGCACCGTCGCGGCGAGCACGCCGATGAGGATCGCCCCGCGCACCCTGCGGACCACCAGGGCGATCGTCAGGATCAGGCCGAAGACGAACACCAGGGTGGGCCACCCGATGAGGACGCCGCCGAAGCCGAGGCCCACGGGCACGGTGGTGTTGGCGACGTCGGGGACGCGGCGCACGAAGCCCGCATTGACCAGGCCGATCAGCGCGATGAACAGGCCGATGCCCACCACGATCGCCGTCTTCAGGCTCTCAGGGACGGCGTTGAAGACGGCCGTACGGAACCCGGTCAGGACCAGCACCAGCATGGTGAGGCCCGCGAGCATGACCAGGCCCATGATGTCCGGCCAGGTCAGGCCGGGGTTCGTCGCGACGGTGATCGCCACGAACGCGTTGACGCCGAGTCCGGTGGCGAGGGCGAAGGGGTACTTGGCCCAGGCGCCCATGACGATGGTCAGGATGCCGGCCACGAGCGCGGTCACCGCGGCGACGCGTTCGAACCCGAGCTCGGTGCCCGAGGAATCGGCGCCGGCAAGGATGAGCGGGTTGAGCACCACGATGTAGCTCATGGCGAAGAAGGTGGCGAGTCCGCCCCGGATCTCGCGGGAGACGGACGACCCCCGCTGGGTGATGTGGAAGTAGCGATCCAGCGCGGAACCGGTTTTGAGCATGGGAGGTCCTAGGGGGAAGGGGCGGGTCGGGGAAATTCTATCCCGGTGGTCCGCTGTGGCCCCGTTCGTGACGGACCTCGGCGGGAGCCCGGTGTCCCAGCACGCCATCAGGGACGCCACGTAGGGTGGAAGCATGGCTGCCTTCCTCCTGCCCTCCCGGTCCGCGACATTCGACCGCCCGCGCCGCCGTCGTGCTGACCGGGTCCTCGCGGCGCTCCTCCCCGCCGTCCTGCTCGCGCTCGCGGTCCTCCTGGGCGCCGGTGGGGCCGCGACCGCCCACGACGAGCTGACCGGGAGCAATCCCGCAGAGGGCGCCGTGGTGGACGTGCTGCCGCCGAGCCTGGAACTGAGCTTCTCCAGCGTCCCGTCCGGGATCGGAGCGCAGATCCAGGTCCTGGACGCATCCGGGGCGGACTGGGCGGACGGTCCTGCGGCGATCGTCGACCGCTCGGCCACCCAGCCCCTGCGCCCGGGCGCTCCCGCGGGCGAGTACACCGTCAACTGGCGTGTGGTCAGCGCCGACTCCCACCCCATCGAGGGTTCCTTCGCCTTCACCACGCAGGAGGGCGGGACGACGGCGCCGGACACCGCGAGCACGCCCGGTCCCATGGACGTCCAGGACGATCAGGCGGAGGAGACCCAGCAGGCCGGCGTCGGCGACTTCCCCTGGAGCATCGTCCTCATGATCGCGGCACTCGTGGCCATCGCCGTCGTGCTCGCGGTCACGGCACGGAAGCGGCTCGGCGCCGGCAGGTAGGCGCCGGCACGTAGGCGCGGATGGACAGGCGCCCGCAGCACCCGGCCTACAGGGGCGAGATCGCCGCGCGGGGTGGCACGATGCGGTTCAGGGCGGAGGGCCCCTGCTCCACGATGGCGTCGCTGACCAGCTTCGCCTGGCGGATGATCTCGCGCGTGGTGGGCGTCAGGAGTTCGCCGACGCCCACGAGGTAGAGCCCGATCGCGCGCAGGGTGTCCTTGACGTCGCGGCCGATCGCGATGTCCATCGAGCGGAGGAACCTGCGCAGCTCGTTCTGCGGGAACTTCGTGAGGACCACGTGGTCGGCGAGGAGCACCCCGTCCGCCGTCTGGACCGCCCACTTCTTGCGCTCCACAGGAGCCTTGATGAGTTGGGGGTGGCCGATGATGCAGAGCTGTTCGGCCACGGTGGTCTGGCGGACGTCGATCTGGTGGGCGGTCGCGTAGCCGCGCAGGAGCCGCATCAGTTCGGTGCGTTCCGAGAGGGAGACGGAGTCCGTCATGACGGTGCGCAGGGGCCCGGAGTCGAAGCACTCGACGCTCTCGACGACGATCGCGTCGATGCCGCGGCGGCTGAGCTCGCTGGCGACGGCGAGGCCCGACAGCCCGGAGCCGATGACCACGGTGCTCGTCTGCTCGGCCGCGGCGGGCGCAGACGCAGACGCAGAACGGACGGGATCAAGCGGCAAGGAATCCACCGGGTTACCTCCACACGAAGCATGAATTCCGTACGGCCCGGCGCCTCTTCCGGGCCGTACGGACTCCTGGGTGCGAACGGTCGACCAGGAGCACTGCGTGCGGGGTTCTCCACCTGCCAGGCAGGGCCCCGCGACGGGTTCCTGCAGCCTATATAACATTTGGGACCGTGGATAGACCGATCATCCCCGGTGCGCTACAAATGGTGGACCGGCCGCTTTCGGCGGTCCGGGGTACCACCGAGGGAGGCCTGCCGTGAGCAGCGAGAACACCGAGGGCTTGCCGCAGGGGCTGGTTCAGCACGGGATAGTCGTCGGCGTGGACGGTTCCGACCAGAGCATCTGCGCGCTGCTGTGGGCCGCGCGTGAGGCCGGGCGCCGCAGCGCTCCGCTCTACGTGGTGACCGCCTACACGGTGCCGGTCTTCGCGGCGTCGAGCATGGACGCCGGCTACGCCACCGTGGACGACGAGGTCATCCGGGAGAGCGCACAGGCCGTCCTCGACGAGGCCGTGTCCCGTCTGGAGGGCATGGCGCTGGAGATCCATCCGCGGATCGAGACGGGCGACGCCGCCGGGGTGCTCCTCGATCTCTCCGAGGAAGCCGAGCTGATGGTGGTGGGATCGCGTGGCCGGGGCGGGTTCGTCGGCCGGCTGCTCGGCTCCGTGAGCAGCGCCCTGCCCGCCCATGCCAAGTGCCCGACGGCGGTCATCCCCGTCTGCACCGGTGTCCGGCTCGGCCACCCGGAGCTCGGCAGGAAGCAGGGGAAGGACAGGGACGCGCCCGTGGAGCCCGTCGTGGTGGTCGGTGTCGACGGGTCGGAGCAGGCACGCACGGCCTCGCTCGCCGCAGCCGAGGAAGCCCGCTCCAGGGGATTGCCCCTGCGTGTCATCTGTTCCGTGGCGCCGTTCAACGGGTCGCTCGCCTGGGTTCCGGCGCCGGTGGACCGGAAGGCGCTGCACGCGGACCTCGCGGTCCAGCTGGCCGCCGGCCGCGACTGGCTGCAGAGCCATTACCCCGACGTCGACATCACGGTGGACCTCGTGGACGGACCGCCCGCCGAGGTGCTCATCGAGGCCTCGGCCACGTCGGAGCTGCTGGTCGTGGGGACGCGCGGGCGCGGGGGGTTCGCCGGCATGCTCCTGGGATCGACGAGCCAGGGCGTCCTGCACCACGCCCGCGGACCGGTGCTGATCGTCCCCGACCGGGCGGACCCGCGGCTCGAGGACCGGAGTTCGTTCGGCCCGATGGTTCCCCAGGCCGGCTGACCGGCCCGTCACCGCGGGCCGCGTCAGCCCCACCCGAGCTGGTGGAGCCGCTCGTCGTCGATGCCGAAGTGGTGTGCGATCTCGTGGACCACGGTCACCAGGATCTCCTCGACGAGCTCCTCGCGGGAGTCGCACAGGCGCATGAGGGGTCCCCGGAAGATGCTGATGCGATCGGGCAGCGACCCCGCGTCCCACCAGGAGTCCCGTTCGGTGAGGGGCGTGCCCTCGTACAGGCCGAGCAGTTCCGTGTCCGCGGCTTCGCCCGGGGGTGGCTCGTACTCCTCCACCACGAAGATCGCCACGTTGGTCATGGCGCGCGCGAGATCGTCGGGGATGCGGTCGATCGCGTCGTCGACGGCGTCCTCGAATTCCTCACGCGAGATCTCGAACGGCACGCCCCGATCGTATCCACTCCGGCCGTGGACGGTGATTTTGTGTAAACGGCGATGTGCCTCTATAGTTCTATAGGTCCACGACAGGGAATGATCCGCCGGAAATGCTCGTCCTCCGGAAGGTCGCAGGAGCCCGGACTGTGGTTCTGGCCCCCATCGTCTAGTGGCCTAGGACACCGCCCTTTCACGGCGGCGACACGGGTTCGAATCCCGTTGGGGGTACGCACGAGGCGCCCTCACGGGCGGTCAACCGGAGCGAAAAGTGCTGGTAGGCTGGAACTCTTGCAAAAACAGCAAGTGAAGTTAGCAAGGCCCTGTAGCGCAGTTGGTTAGCGCGCCGCCCTGTCACGGCGGAGGTCGCGGGTTCAAGTCCCGTCAGGGTCGCTCAGGCGGCCGGATCCCCCCGGGGAAGCCGGCCGGGCTGGATACGGTGATCATCCGCAAGATGGTTGCAAGGCTCTGTAGCTCAGTTGGTAGAGCGTTCGACTGAAAATCGAAAGGTCACCGGATCGACGCCGGTCGGAGCCACCGCTGAAACCCCGCAGTTCCCCACGGAACGCGGGGTTTTCTCGTCTGCCCTCCTCCCAGCCAACCCCGGGGTTCCGCCCGTAGCATTGCAGCGGGGCCGCGCCCGTCGTGCAGGGTCCGCAGCGTGCTGTCGTCCTCGCCGTACCAGGTCGCCGCGGGGAACTTCCCGGGATAGTTGCACGGTCACCGCGCGTTGGACCCCCGGCACCGCACCGAGACGAAAGGGCACCAGTGAGACTCCTGCCTTCCGCTACAGGGTTGTGCATCCTCGCGCTCGCCCTGGCCGGATGCGGGCAGGGCGACTCGGCGCCCGCCGAGACGATGCTGACGATGCCGGCCAGCCCGTCCCCGCAGCCCAGCACGGCGGCGCCATCACCGGACAGCATGGCCGGGGCGGAGAGCCCGACGGCGGCCCCCGAGACCTCCGACCACTGTGTCATCGTCGCCGGCGGCATGACCACCGCCATGCTCGCGCCCCTGACACTGCTCTCCGGCTCGGACCCCGACGAGTTGCTGGCCCTGCAGCAGCAGATCCTCGACCTCCGTGAGAAGGTGCCGGAAGACCTGCACGACGACTTCACCACACTCGCGCTCTCCGTCGAAGCACCACCCGAGGGATCGGGCACGTTCGACGAGGAGGCGTTCCGGCACGCCATGGTCCCGGTCCAGGACTGGCTCGGGCGGCACTGCACGGAGTCCTGACACGGCGCCCGCGGCAGGCCGGACGGGCCGTGGCTTACGCTTGGGCACAAGCGAAAGGGGCGTTATCCGATGATCGACCAACCCACGGGCCGGCAGCTGCCCGTTCCCCGGAATGCGGCGGACGGAAGGACCGTGATCGGCGACGCCGCGGCGGTGAAGATCGCCGCCATCGCGGCCCGGGCCGTTCCGGGCGTCCACGCGCTGGGCCCCGGCAGCGGGCGCGCCCTGGGTGCCATCCGCGACGCCGTCGGTGCCAACGACCTCTCCCACGGCGTCAAGGTCGAAGTCGGTCAGACCCAACTCGCCGTGGACATCAGCCTCGTCGCCTCCTACGGGTTCGCGCTGAACGCGCTCGCCGACGCCGTCCGCGCGGCCGTGTACGAGGCACTGACGGAGCTCGTCGGCCTCGAGGTCGTCGAGGTGAATGTCGAGATCCTCGACGTCCACCTCCCGCCTCCGGCCGAACCGAGAACCGCGGAGCGCGCCCCTGCGACGGGCTCCACCCAGCTCCAGCGACAGATCGAGTGAGGCACCCATGAACCCCACCATCGTCGGCATGGCCGCCGGAGCGGTCCTCGCCTTCGCGGCGCTCATCTTCGGCTTCTGGGGCTTTCTCCTGACGTTCCTCCTGGTGCTCTGCGGGGCCGTCGTGGGGCGCATCATCGAGGGCAAGCTCGACCTGCGCGGCGTCTTCGACGCCCTGTCCGGCCGCCGCTCGTCGTCGTGACCACCGAGCCCGTCCCGGCGCGCCTCCCGCAGCACATCCAGCCGATGGCGGCTGTCCCCGGGCGTCCTCCCGGACCGTCCCTCGCCGGCCACAACCGCATCACCACGCAGGCGCTCTCCAGCACCGCGCGGGCGGTTGCCGCGGACGTGCTCGGCGTTCCGCCCGACCAGGTCCGTGCGGCTTTTTCCGACGACCACGGTCTCCTCGCGCTCCTGCTCTCGCTGCCACTGCCCGTGCCGCCGCTGGCCCGCGTGGTGCGGGAACCCGACGTCGTCGGGACGTTCGGCGGCCCGTTGTGGGCTCGGGCGGACGCTGCGCGGTCCCCGATCCTCGAGCGGGTCGAGCAGCTCACGGGGGCGCGGCTCAGCCGGGTCGACATCCGCATCATCGGCAGCACCGTCACCAGGGGGGTGAGGGTCCGATGACTACGGATCTGCCCGATCGGTCGACGCCGTCCAGTACCGCGCGCCTCGTGCGGCGCGAACTGCACTCCTCCCGCGCCGCGGCCTCTGTGGTGACCGCGGCACTGCTGATCGTGGGTTGCCTCGTCCTGCTGTTCGAGGCCGTCCTGCAGGCCGTGGGGGACGAGCCGTTCCTGCTCGACCTGGACGCCGCGGCGGCGTGGCTCGGCGCCCTGCCCGACGGCGTGCCCGCGTCCCTGCTCGGAGCGGGTTCCGTCCTGCTGCTCGTCATCGGTTTGCTGCTGGTCCTGCTCGCCGTCCTCCCGGGCAGGCAGGCCCGCTACGCCATCCCGAACGGGCGTGCGGCGGTCGTCGTCGACGCCGAGGTCGTGGCGTCGTCGCTCGCCCGCAGGGCGCGGATCGCCGCAGGGGTGGGGCCGGAGCAGGTCCTCGTCACGGTGGGACGCACCCTGGTCAGGGTGCAGGTCCGGCCGACGTCCGGGATCCCGGTCGACGCGGAGGCCGTCCGGGCGGCGGTCGCGGACGACCTCCGCCGATCGAGTGTCGACCCCGAACCGCGGATCGCCGTCGTCGTGGCGGACTCGGGGGTGATCGGCCAGTGAACACGACACCACGGGGACTCAACCGGTGGGTGCTCGCCGTCATCGGGCTCCTCGCGCTGGCGGCGGGGGCCGCGGGACTCGCGCTCCTGACCGTGCCGGCCGTCGCCTCCCGGTGGGCCGCCGCGGCGCCGCGGGTCGGTGAGGCCCTCGACGGCGCCCGGACGCGGACCACCCCCGACGGCCAGGAGGACACCTGGTTGTGGCTGGCGCTGGCGGCGGTCCTGCTGCTGCTGATCGTGCTGCTCGTCCTCTGGATCACGGCCCAGGGGAGGGGGCGGACAGGCATCTTCGCGTCCACGGAGGACCCCCGCACCCCCGCGGTCGGTGATCCGGGTGGTCCTGCCGGCGCCGATGCCGTCGGGACGGTGACGATCACGGCCGCCGCCGCCGAGCAGGCGCTCAAGGCCGCGCTCCTGGAACGGCCCGATCTCGCCGCCGCCTCCGTCAGCACCTGGCGGGTCCGGGGCGTGCCGGGCCTGCGTGTCCAGGTGTTCCCCCGCAAGGGCGTGCCCGCGTACGCGGTCGCCGCTGACGTCTCGCGTCTCGTCGAGGCCCTGGACCGGGTCACCGGCTACCGCACGCCGGTGCTGATCAGTATCAGATCCGGCGCGCGGGTCCGGTTCTCGCGGGCCGACCGCGTCGCCTGAGTAGTGCAGTGGATCACATTTCGGTATCGAAAGCGCTCAGGCGTCCGGGATGCTTGTGACGCATTATGTAAGCGCTTACTGTTGCGATACCAATCAGTGAGGCGGAACTTCCCCGGGTCCTGGCGCGTCCAGGCGCACGCCCGTACGTAGACGTACCGCCAGACAAAGGAGTCTGTTTCAATGGCGAATATTCGCTCACGGAAATTCGTGCTGCCCGTTGCAGCACTCAGTGTTTCCCTTCTCGCACTCGCCGGCTGTGGTTCGGAAGGCTCGGACAGCGCGGGAGGATCGGGCGACGCGGACTGCGCCGCCTACGAGTCCTACGGCACCTTCGACGGCGCCGAGGTCAGCGTCTACTCGACGATCGTCGACATCGAGGCCGAGCGGCTCGAGAACTCCTGGGCGGACTTCTCCGAGTGCACCGGCATCGAGGTGGCCTACGAGGGCTCCAAGGAGTTCGAGACGCAGATCGGTGTCCGGGCCCAGGGCGGCACGGCGCCGGACCTCGCGATCTTCCCGCAGCCCGGACTGCTCGCAGCCCAGGCGCAGGCCGGGTTCCTCAAGCCGGCACCCCAGGAGGTCTCCGATCTCGTGGACGAGGGGTGGTCGGAGGACTGGAAGAACTACGGCACCGTCGACGGAACGTTCTACGCAGCCCCGATGCTCGCCAACGTGAAGGGCTACGTCTGGTACGTACCGGCCACGTTCGAGGAGAAGGGCTGGGACGTTCCCACCACCTGGGACGAGATGACCGAGCTGACCGAGAAGATCGCCGGCGAGGGCGACATGAAGCCCTGGTGCGCCGGCTTCGAGTCGGGTGAAGCCACCGGATGGCCGGGCACCGACTGGGTGGAGGACGCCGTCCTGCGCGAGCACGGCCCCGAGGTGTACGACCAGTGGGTCACGCACGAGATCCCGTTCGACGATCCCAGGATCGTCGACTCCTTCGACCGCGTCGGCGACATCCTGAAGAACGACGAGTTCGTCAACGGCGGCTTCGGCGACGTCCGGTCGATCCTCTCGACGCCGTTCGCGGAGGCCGGCCAGCCCGTCCTGGACAGCCAGTGCGCCATGCACCACCAGGCGTCCTTCCAGGCCGTGAACTGGCCCGAGGGCACCAACGTCGCCGAGGACGGCGACGTCTGGGCCTTCATGACCCCGCCGATCGACGCGTCCCAGGGCACGGCGATCACCGGCGGCGGGGAACTGATCGGTGCGTACGCGGACCGTCCCGAGGTCCAGGCGCTGCAGGCGTACCTGGCGACCGCCGAGTTCGCCAACGCCCGCGTCTCCCAGGGTGGTGCGATCAGCGCGAATAAGGGACTGGACCCCGAGCTCGCGGAGTCCGACCTGGACCGCCAGTCCATCGAGTTGCTGCAGGACCCGAACACGGTCTTCCGTTTCGACGGATCCGACCTGATGCCGGGTGCCGTCGGCGCGAACTCCTTCTGGAGCGGCATCGTCAACTGGATCAACGGCTCCTCGACCGAGGAAGTCACCCAGAGCGTCGAGGACAGCTGGCCCGCGTCCTAGCCCGGTAGCAGCGGGCACCCCCGCCGGGGTGCCCGCGGACCTTCGGTGGAGCGGGGAGGACCGTGCCTCGCGGCCCTCCCCGCTCCACCGCCTCCCCATTCACGTTCCAAGAGCACGCCAGGAGGCTGGGCTGTGGAAGAAATTGCAGACAAAGGTTTACAGGTGGTGGTGGGGCTCGCCGTCTTCGCCGCCATCATCGGGCTCATCATGCTGGTGGTGGACCGGGCCCCCAAGACCGGGCGGGAGAAGGTCCAGATCGCGGGCTTTCTCGCGCCGGCCCTGATCCTCCTCGCCGTCGGGCTCGTGTTCCCCGCGCTGCAGACCTCGTACCTCTCCCTGACCGGCCGCAACGGCGAATTCGTGGGGCTCGACAACTTCGTCTGGATGTTCACGCAGCCCGAGGCGCTGGTCACTCTGCGCAACACCGTGATCTGGGTCGTCATCGTCCCGCTGCTGGCGTCCTCGATCGGTCTGGCCTACGCGGTCTTCATCGACCGGGCGCGCGGGGAGAAGGTGCTCAAGTCGCTGGTGTTCATGCCCATGGCGATCTCCTTCGTCGGCGCCGGTGTCATCTGGCGCTTCATGTACGCCTACAAGGGCCCCGAACAGGACCAGATCGGCCTGATGAACCAGGTCCTCGTCTGGTTCGGCCAGGAACCCAAGCAGTTCCTCCTCGACGCCCCCGAGAACACGTTCTTCCTGATCGCCGTCATGATCTGGATCCAGACCGGTTTCGCCATGGTGGTGCTCTCGGCCGCCATCAAGGGCATCCCGACCGAGATCGTGGAAGCCGCACGGCTCGACGGCGCCAGTGCGTGGCAGCAGTTCCGCAACGTCACCATCCCCACCATCCGCGGCTCGCTGATCGTCGTCGTCACGACCATCACGATCGGGACGCTGAAGGTCTTCGACATCGTCCGGACCATGACCGCAGGACAGTACGAGACGTCCGTGGTCGCCAACGAGATGTACACCCAGGCCTTCCGGGCAGGTGAGCCGGGCCGCGGCGCAGCGCTGGCCCTGGTCCTCTTCCTGATGGTGATGCCGGTGGTCGTGTACAACGCCCGGCTTCTCCGCAAGCAGAAGGAAATCCGATGAGCACCGTCCCCCTCGAGAACAAGGACCTCCTGCCGGACGTCGAGGACGACGCCACCAGGGGCCGCCCCACCCTGCAGAAGCGCGTCAAGCAGAGGCTGACGTCCCGGGGTGCCACGGCCGCTGCCATCTTCGTCGCCGTCCTCTGGACCATCCCGACCTTCGGCATGTTCATCTCGTCCTTCCGGCCCGAGGACAACATCAAGGGCAACGGCTGGTGGAACGTGTTCACGGACCGCGAGCTGACGCTGGAGAACTACGCGGACGTCCTCAGCCCCGGCGGCAGCCAGTCGCCGAACCTGCTGTCCTACTTCGTCAACTCCCTGGCGATTGTGATCCCCGGGACCATCTTCACGCTGGTCCTCGGCGCGATGGCGGCCTACATGTTCGCGTGGGGGCGCTTCCGCGGCAAGGACGGGCTTTTCATCTTCGTCTTCGCCCTGCAGATCGTGCCCCTGCAGATGGCGCTCATCCCGCTCCTGCAGCTGTTCACGAAGGTCCTGACGATCGGCGAGTTCCAGCTCCTGCCCAGCGGCACCTACGCCCAGCTGTGGGTCGCGCACACGATCTTCGGGCTGCCCCTAGTGATCTTCCTCCTGCACAATTTCATCTCCGAGATCCCGGGAGAGGTGATCGAGGCGGCGCGGGTGGACGGGGCCGGCCACAGCACCATCTTCTGGCGCATCGTCGTCCCGCTCGCCACGCCCGCCCTGGCCTCGGTCGGGATCTTCCAGTTCCTGTGGCTGTGGAACGACCTGCTGGTGGCCCTCGTGTTCTCGGGCGGCGGAGCCGACGTCGCGCCCATCACCCAGCGGCTCGCCGAGCTCCAGGGCTCACGCGGCGGTGAGTGGCAGCGGTTGACCGCGGGGGCCTTCGTCTCCATGGTCATCCCGCTCGCCGTGTTCTTCGGGCTCCAGCGGTACTTCGTGCGGGGCCTGCTGGCCGGTGGCCTGAAGGGCTGACCGGTGACGAGCATCGACGACGTCGCGGCGTCCCTCGGGGTATCGACGGCCACGGTGTCCCGGGCGCTGCGCGGGCTGCCGGGCGTCGCCGAGGACACGCGGGCGCGGGTCACCGCGGAGGCGAAGAGGCTCGGCTATGTCCCGTCGTCGGCTGCCTCCGGCCTCGCATCGGGCCGCACCATGGCCATGGGCGTGCTCGTCCCGGTGATCGACCGCTGGTACTTCTCCGCCGTGCTGGAGGGCGTGGATCGCCAGTTGCGCGCGGCCGGGTACGACCTCATCCTGTTCAGCCTCGGGGGCGCGGGCGTGAACCGCGACCGGGTGTTCCATCGTTCCATCCTCCGCAAGCGGATCGACGCGCTGCTGGTCATGTGCATGCACCTCACCGAGGAGGAGCGGACAGCCGTCCAGCAGCTGGACTACCCGAACATCATGGTGGGCGGTGCGGTCGAGGGGGTCCGGCACGTCGGGATCGACGACGCCCGCGCGGTACGGGACGCGGTGGAGTACCTGATCGGTCTCGGCCATACGCGGATCGCGCACATGCGGGGCGGCGGGTCCTTCGACATCGACTTCGAAGTGCCGCGCCTCCGGGAGCAGGCCTTCCAGCAGACCATGACGGACCACGGGCTGACGGTGCGCGAGGACTGGTCCGCGTTCGGGGACTTCCGCTTCGCCACCTCCCGCCGGTCGGCAGTGGAACTGCTCGCCGATCCGGCGGACCGGCCGACGGCGGTGTTCTGCTCGTCGGACGAGATGGCATTCGGCGTGCTGAAGGCCGCCGCGGAGCTCGGCGTCGCCGTCCCGGGTGAGCTGTCCGTGATCGGCATCGACGACCACGAGTTCTCCGAGCCCATGGGCCTGACGACCATCCGGCAGGATCCCGAGGACCAGGGCGCCTACGCGGCGGACCTCCTGCTCGGGGAGCTGCTGCGCAACGAGCCGGCGGACTACCCGCCGTCGCGACCCCACACGCTCGTGGAGCGGAAGACGACCGGGCCGGTCAGGGCCTGAGGACCGCCGTCGCCCGCCTGCGGGCCGGGTGCCGCGATCCCGTGCGGATCACGAGGCGCGGGCCAATTGGCGGATCGGGATCCACCGGGACGCGAGGCGCCGGTAGGAGGCGGCCGCACCCATCATGTCGGCCTCGGCCAGGCTCTCGATCCCGAGGCGCACATCCATCGGTGAGTCGTCCGGGAAGACGCGGTCCGCGACGGGCCCGTAGTCCACCTCGACGACGGCGTCCCGCCGGAAGATCTCCAGCCACTCGACGATCTCCGTGAGTTCGTCCAGCAGGTCCATCTCCGGGGCGCCGACGGCCAACTGGGCGATCGAGCGGCGCCCGCGGTCGATGCAGTCGCCGATGCGTGCCGTGATCCGGACGGTGCTGACCCGCCCGTCGTCCTCGACGACCTCCGTGAGATCGTCCTCGTGGATCAGGGCGAACCAGGCGAAGGGCACCCCCCAGGTCGCCGACCGCGTGTAGAGCTTCGCGACCGAGTCGGCGAAGGTGTCCGGGTCCAGCCGGGCCTGGTGCGCCTCACGGGCGATCTCCGGCACGAGGACGTCGATCAGGGGTCCGCGCAGGCTCTGGTCCAGGGACTCGGCCGCGAGCGTGGTGCGGACGGCGAGCTGGTTGGGGCAGTAGTAGGGCGTCGTCGTGCCGTTCAGGCTGGGGAAGTGGGTGACCCGCACGAGGTCGGATTCGTGGTGCGGGAAGGGGTCCGAGACGGTGCGCAGGATGCGGCGCAGCGACTGCTCGTGCTCCATCTCCTCGGTCAGTTCCCGTTCGCGGGCACGCTGTTCGAGGATCGCCAGCTGCTGGGCGTCGGAGAAGGCGTCGAGGGGCTCGTAGACGCGGAGGTAGGAGACGTACGGGAACGGTCGGATGACGCCGCCCATCCGACTCACGGCCCGCTGAGTTCCACGACGACGGGGGCGTGGTCCGAGGCGCCCTTGCCTTTGCGCTCCTCCCGGTCCACGAAGGCGTCGGTCGCGCGGGCGGCCAGGGCGGGCGAGCCGAGGACGAAGTCGATGCGCATGCCCTCCTTCTTCGGGAAGCGGAGCTGTTTGTAGTCCCAGTAGGTGTACAGGCCGGGGCCGGGGGTGAAGGGGCGCGCGAGATCCGCGAAGCCGGCGTCGAGGAAGGCCTGGAACGCCGCACGCTCGGCCGGGCTGACATGCGTGTAGCCGCCGTCGACGAACAGGTCGATGTCCCAGACGTCGTCGTCCTGCGGTGCGATGTTCCAGTCGCCCATCAGGGCGATCTGCGCCTCCGGGTCGTCGGTGATCCACTGCCGGGCGTGACCGCGGAGGGTGTCCAGCCAGTTGATCTTGTACGGCATGTGCGGGTCGTCGAGCGCCCGCCCGTTCGGGACGTACAGGCTCCAGACCCGCACCCCGCCGCACGTCGCCGCGATGGCCCGCGCCTCCTGCACCTCGTCCGCACCCGGCTTGCCGAAGGGGGGCTGGCCGGGGAAGGTCCGCTCGACGTCGTCGAGCCCCACGCGTGAGGCGATGGCGACGCCGTTCCACTGGCTGAGGCCGAAGTGCGCCACCTCGAAGCCGCTGTTCTCGAACAGTTCCCAGGGGAAATTGTCGTCCTTGCACTTCGTCTCCTGGATGGCCAGGACATCGACGTCGGACCTGTTCAGCCAGGCTTCGACGCGGTCGGCGCGGGCACGGAGGGAATTGACGTTCCAGGTGGCGATCTTCACGCCCCCTACGTTACCAACGGAGCTGTTTACTCCCGCCACCACGAGTCGAACATGCTGACCGGCACCGCGCGCTTGTGCCGTGTGGTCCAGTACCGGTGCTCGATCGCCTTCGCGGCATCGGCGTCGACCTCGCGGCCCTCGAGGTAGTCGTCGATCTGCTCGTACGTGAGGCCGAGCTCGTGCTCGTCGGCGCGGCCTGGCACCTCGTCCAGCAGGTCCGCCGTCGGGATCTTGTCGTAGAGCGCGGCCGGTGCTCCGAGCTCCTTCAGGAGGGCGCGGTTCTGGCGCTTGTTGAGCCCGAAGAGCGGCAGCACGTCGGCTCCGCCGTCCCCGAACTTGGTGAAGAATCCCGTGACCGATTCGGCGCCGTGGTCCGTGCCGATCACGAGCAGGTTGTGCTGCCCGGCCACGGCGTACTGCGCCATCATGCGGGCACGGGCCTTGGTGTTGCCCTTGGTGAAGTCCGCGATACGCTCGCCCGTGGACTCCGCGTACTCCTGCTGGATGCCGTCTACCGCGGGAGCCACGTTGAACACCCTCGAGGTGCGCGGCTGGATGAAGGCGAGGGCCGCCTGGGCGTCCTCCTCGTCCTGCTGGACGTTGTAGGGCAGGCGCATGGCGATGAAATCGGTATCGGCCCCCTCGGATCGCAGTTCGTCGACGGCGAGCTGGGCGAGCTTGCCGGCCAGCGTGGAGTCCAGCCCGCCGCTGATGCCGAGGACGAATCCGCGTGTGCCCGTGGACCTGGCGTAGTCCTTCAGGAAGCCGACCCTGCTGCGGACTTCCGCCGCCGGGTCGATGACGGGCTTGACGCCCATTTCCTCGATGATCCGTGCCTGGAGTTCATGCATGGCTCCAAGGCTACTCCGCCTGCATTTCTACGAGGTTACGAAATGAGCGGAATCACACCGCGGGGCGGCGCACCCGGTGTCCGGGCGGGCCGCCGTGGGCCGGCCGGCGCCGCGTGGGACCCGGTGAGGAGGGGCGCCGTGGGACTCCTACTGGCTGAACGCCGCATCGAAGGACGTTTCCGACGGCGCGAAGTCGAAGCGCTTGAGGAAGGCGAGGGCCTCGGGCGCCCCCTGCAGCCGGTCCATGCCGGCGTCCTCCCACTCCACGGAGATGGGACCGGTGTAGCCGATGGCCGTCAGCGCCCGGAAGCTGTCCTCCCAGGGCACGTCGCCGCGACCCGTGGAGACGAAGTCCCAGCCGCGCCGCGGGTCTCCCCAGGGCAGGTGGGAGGACAGGATGCCGTTCCGGCCCCCGCCCATGCGCATCTTCGTGTCCTTGCAGTCCACGTGGTAGATGCGGTCCTTGAAGTCCGAGATGAAGGCCACCGGGTCGATCTGCTGCCACATGAAGTGGCTCGGGTCCCAGTTGAGGCCGAAGGCCGGGCGGTGGCCGATGGCCTCGAGGGTGCGCTGCGTGGACCAGTGGTCATAGGCGATCTCCGAGGGGTGGACCTCGTGCGCGAAGCGGACCCCGCACTCGTCGAAGACGTCCAGGATGGGGTTCCAGCGGTCCGCGAAGTCCTGGTACCCGGCGTCGATCACGTCGGCGGGTACCGGTGGGAACATGGCCACGTACTGCCAGATGGAGGAACCGGTGAAGCCGACGACGGTGTCCACGCCGAGCTTCTTCGCGAGGCGCGCGGTCAGCTTCATCTCCTCCGCCGCACGCCGGCGCACGCCCTCGGGGTCGCCGTCGCCCCAGACCTTCGGGCCGACGATCGCCTGGTGGCGGAAGTCGATCGGGTTGTCGCAGACGGCCTGGCCCTTGAGGTGGTTCGAGATGGTCCACACCTTGAGGCCGTTGCGCTCGAGGATGTCGAGCCGGTCCTGGATGTAGGCGTCGTCGTCCCATCGCCACGCGTCGAGGTGGTCGCCGGAGACGGCGATCTCGAGGCCGTCGTAGCCCCACTGGCCGGCGAGCTCGGCGACCTTCTCGAAGGGGAGGTCGGCCCACTGGCCGGTGAACAGGGTGTAGTTGCGGGTCATGCGGTCTCCTCGGGTGGGGTGGCCGGTCTGCAGTTCCCGGGCCCGGCGGCGCGCCCTGCGAACGGGCGCGCGACCGGGCGGCGGGGCTAGATCGTCTTGGTCCAGATGCTGTCCGCGGCGGCGCTGCGCTCGACGCCGTCGAGTACCTTCTGGACCTGCAGGCCGTCGGCGAAGGAGGGCTCGGGCTGGCGTTCTTCCATGACGGCTTCGACGAAGTCCTTTGCCTGATGCACGAAGCCGTGTTCGTAGCCGAGGGAATGGCCGGGCGGCCACCACGCGGACAGGTAGGGGTGGGCGGGTTCGGTCACCATGATGTCGGTGAAGCCCCGGCGGGTGTCCGGGGCCGTCGCATCGTAGAAGCCGAGGGAGTTCATCTTCTCGAGATCGAAGGAGACCGCCCCCGCGGAACCCGACACCTCGACGCGGAGCGCGTTCTTGCGACCGGTGGACATGCGGGTCGCCTCGAAGGACCCGATGGCCCCGCCGTCGAAACGGCTGGTGAACAGGGAGACGTCGTCCACCGTCACGAGGCCCCTCTCCTGGGTGGCGGTACCCGCCAGCCCGGCCGCTTCTCCGAGCAGGGGGCGCTCGTGGACGAAGGTGTTCAGCAATCCACTCACGCCGGTCACTCTCTGGCCGGTGATGAACTGGGCGAGATCGACCGCGTGGGCGCCGAGGTCGCCGAGCGCACCGGATCCGGCGAGGTCCTTCTGCAGGCGCCAGGTCAAGGGTGCGTCGGAATCGACGAGCCAGTCCTGCAGGTAGGTTGCCCGGACCTGGCGCACCTCGCCGACGGCCCCGGACAGGACGAGGTCACGGGCGAAGGCGGCCGCAGGGACACGGCGGTAGGTGAAGCCGACCATTGCGAAGACGTCCTTGCCGGCGCGTCCAGCCGCCTCGGCCATCGCGACGGCCTCGTCGAGGGTATTGGCCAGCGGCTTCTCGCACAGGACGTGCTTGCCCGCTTCCAGCGCAGCGATGGCGATCTCGGCGTGCGAACCCCCGGGCGTGACGATGTCGACGACGTCGATGTCGTCGCGGTCCACTGCGGCCCGCCAGTCGGTCGCGGTGTCCTGCCAGCCCCACTTCCGGGCTGCGGCCTCGACCCCGGTCGAGTTGCGCCCCACGAGCAGGGCCATCTCCGGTCGTGCGGGCAGATCGAAGAACCGCGGTGCGACCCGCCATCCTTGGGAATGGGCGGCGCCCATGAAGCCATGGCCGACCATGGCGATCTTCAGGGGTGGTACGTCGTTGGGCATGTTTCCTCTTGTTCCGGCGGCAGTGGGGGAAGACTGGCGGATCCGTGGGTGCCGCGTCCACGACGGGCACCCACCTCCGTCCCTGCTAGGACTCGAAAGCCGACGGCAGGTACTGATCGACGTTGTCTGCGGTCACGACCGGCGCATTCAGGACGATGCGCGTGGGAACCTCCACCTCGACGAGGTCGCTCATGGCCTTGTCCTGGACGATGAGGCGAGCGAGCCGGATGCCGTCGGCCGCCTGGGTCGACGGGTAGATGACCGTCGCCTTGAGGACGCTTTCGCCGGACTCGATCTCACGCATGGCATTGGCCGACCCGGCCCCGCCGACCATGAAGAACTCGTCGCGTCCCGCATTGTCGATGGCAGCCAGGACGCCGACGCCCTGGTCGTCGTCGTGGTTCCACACGGCGTCGATCTCGGGGGCGGCCGACAGGAGCTGGGACGTCGCTGCCTCGCCGCCCTGAACGGTGAAGTCGGCAGCGACCCGATTATCGACGTCGAGTCCGCACGTCTCCAGCGCATCGGCGAAGCCACGGCTCCGGTCCTGGGTCAGCGGCAGGGAATCGATGCCGGCGATCTCGGCCACGACCGCGCCCTCGTCACCGGCGAGCTCCTCGCAGATGTAGTTGCCGGCGCTGACGCCCATCCCGTAGTTGTCACCCAGGACGGTGGCGCGCGCCGCGGCGGGGCTGGAGAATTCGCGGTCCACATTGATGACCGGGATGCCGGCCTCCATGGCCTGGATGGCGACGGGTGTCAGGGCCGCGCCGTCGGTGGGCAGCAGGACGATGGCGTCGACCCGGTCATTGATGAACTGCTCGACCTGGCTGATCTGGAGGTTCGCGTCGTTGGTGCCCTCCGCGACACGGAGGTCGATATCGCCGTACTTCTCCGCCTCCGCAGTGGCGGCGGAGTTGATGGCACCGAGCCAGCCGTGGTCGGCTGCCGGCCCGGAGAAGCCGATGACGACGGTGTCCCCCTCGGCCTGATTGCCCTCGACGGAAGCGTTGGTCGGCTGGGCGTTGGAGTTCTCCGCTTCCGGTGTACACCCGGTAGCAAGGGCTCCGACAGCAAGAAAGGCACCGACGGTAACGAGCGTTTTCCGGCCCGTTCGAACTGTAAGCATGGGATCTCCTCATTGAGTTGGTGCGTCTCCGCGTGGTGCAGCATGCTCTTCTCGTGCCAGCTACGGTGCGTGACATGAGTCACAGTAACAGAAGTGACCGGAAAATCGACGGCTTTATATCGAACAACGACATAATGTGTTACGTTCGTCACATGTTCGAGGATGATCATGCAGAGCCGTTGCTCGAGGTGCGCGGAATCACCAAGCAGTTCGCCGGTGTGCAGGCGCTGAAGGGGGTCGACCTGCACGTCGTCCCGGGGGAAGTCCACTGCGTCATGGGGCAGAACGGCGCCGGGAAATCGACGCTCATCAAGACGCTCTCCGGCGTCCATCAGCCCGACAGCGGAACCATCCGCTGGGAGGGCAGGGAGATCACGATCAGCGGGCCGACCGATGCCCTCGATCTCGGCATCGCGACCATGTACCAGGAGCTCGACGTCGTAGACGGGCTGTCCGTGGCCGAGAACATCTTCCTCGGACATGAGCGCTCGACGGGTGGCGTGCTCCACGTGAAGAAATCCAACGCCGTGGCCCGTACGCTCCTCGAGCGGCTCGGACACGGCAAGCTGTCGCCGACGACCGAGGTGGGCTCGCTCTCCGCGGCCAACAAGCAGATCGTCAGCATGGCCCGCGCGTTGTCGCGGGACACCAAGCTCATCATCATGGATGAGCCGAGCGCCATCCTCGACTCGGGAGAAGTCTCCAACCTCTTCCGGGTGGTGCGTGAACTCACGGCGCAGGGCATCGCGGTCGTGTACATCTCCCACCGGCTCGAAGAGATCCGACAGATCGGCGACCGGATCTCGGTGATCAAGGACGGCCGCAGTACGGCCAGCGGATTGAGTGCGATGGACACCCCGAAGGCGGAGATCATCCGGCTCATGACGGGCAGGGACATCGAGAACGTCTTCCCGGAGCGCACGCCCATTCCCGCTGATTCCCCCGTCGTCCTCCAGGTCGAGGATCTGGAGCTGTACGGGCACTTCGAGAAGGTGAACTTCACCGTTCGAGCGGGGGAGATCCTCGGCTTCGCCGGGCTCGTGGGGTCAAAGCGGTCCGAGATCCTGGAGACCATCTACGGGGCGCGGAAGGCATCCTCCGGAACGGTCTCGGTCCATGGCAGTCCCCTCAGGGCGGGGTCCGTCAGCTCTGCCGTCGATGCGGGGATCGGCCTCTCCCCGGAGGAGCGCAAGGCCCAGGGGCTCATCCTCGACGAACCGATCTTCAAGAACGTGACCCTCTCGACCTTCGAACGGTTCGCCCGTGCCGGGTACCTCGACGAGCGGGCCGAACGTGACGCCGCCCGGCAGCAGATCGCCGCGCTCGAGCTTCGTCCGGCTGACCCGGACCGTGCGGCCAGGACCCTTTCCGGCGGGAACCAGCAGAAGATCCTGCTGGCCCGCTGGCTGGTCCACGGCACCCCCGTGCTGTTGCTGGACGAACCCACGCGCGGCGTCGACGTCGGCGCGCGGTCGGAGATCTACGCGCTCATCCGTCGACTCGCTGCGGACGGCACGGCCATCATCGTGGTCTCGAGCGAGATCGAGGAGGTCCTCGGCCTCGCCGACACCGTGCTCGTGATCGACGACGGCAGGGTACTCACTCAATCCATAGCAAGCGATCTCGACGAGCACGCCGTGCTCGATCTCGTCATGAAGGGAAGTGCCGCGTGAGCGAGCAGAACACGAAGGAGGCGGCACAGCGTCCTGCAGCGGCAGACGACGGCGGTGCGCCCAAGGGAAGCGCCGTCCGGAACTTCCTGCGGGGCTCTGCGGGCCGGAATCTGGGGCTGGTCATCGCGCTCGCACTGCTCCTGGTCGTAGGGGCGGTCACCAGCGGGGAGCGGTTCCTCAACGTCGAGAACATGCTCACGATCCTCCGCTACGCCTCGATCATCGGTGTGGTGAGCATCGGCGTCACCTTCGTCATCACGGCGGGCGGCATCGACCTCTCCGTCGGTTCGGTCCTCGGCCTGACGACGGTGGTCGCCAGTCTCACCAGCGTGCAACTGGCAGCGACCCAGTCGTCCTGGATCCTCATCGTGCTCGTGGCGCTCGCAGTCGGAGCCGGCGCCGGACTGATCAACGGAGTGATCATCGCCTACGGGAACGTGGTCGCCTTCATCGCCACCCTCGCCATGCTCGTCGGCGCGCGCGGTCTTGCGGAACTCATCTCCGGCCGCAGCACCCAGATCGTCAGCAACCGCGAATTCCTGCAGGTCATGCGCTCTGATTTCCTGGGGGTCCCCACCCTCATCTGGATCTTCGTCGTTGTCGCAGCCGCCGGATGGTTCCTCCTGAACCGCACCACGTTCGGCCGCCGGACCGTTGCCATCGGCGGAAACCTCGAGGCATCGCGACTGGCGGGCATCAAGGTGAAGCGGCACCTCGTCTACCTGTACGTCCTCACCGGCCTCACGGCGGGCATCGGCGGCATCATGTTCCTCGGTCGCACCACGGCCGGTACCTCCACCCATGGGCTGCTCCTCGAACTGGACGTGATCGCCGCCGTCGTCGTCGGTGGAACCCTGCTCGTCGGCGGGCGCGGCACCATCATGGGTACCGTCCTCGGCGTGCTGATCTTCAGCACCCTGACCAACGTGTTCACCCAGAACAACCTGGACACCTCCGTGCAGGCGCTGGCCAGGGGCCTGATCCTGGTCATCGCAGTCCTGCTGCAGCAGCGTTTCGCCGCTCGCGATGTCCGTGGAGCGAAGCCGGTCAAGGTGTGACCGGGTCCCCGAGGGCGGGCCATTCTTCCGTCGACTACATGCTGTAATTGATCGATGAGCGACATAACCAGCTTCGGGGGCCTTGCGGCGTCGGGCGCGAGCGAACTCTTCCAGGTCCTGCGCGACGGGCGTCCCCGGACGCGGACCGAGCTCGCGGACCTGCTGGGTCTGGCTCGGTCGACGGTGACGCTGCGGATCGAGGCCCTCAGGGAACTGGGTCTCGTGGGTTTCGTGGACGAAGTGGTCTCCACCGGAGGGCGGCCTTCATCGAGGATCGCCCTGAAGTCCGGCAGCAAAGTGGTGCTCGGTGTCGATATCGGGGCATCCCACCTCAGGGTCGCGGTCACCGATCTCACGGGCCACGGACTTCACCGCTCGACGCGAGCCATGGAGATCACCCGGGGTCCGGCGGCGGTGCTGAGCGCGGTCGTCGAACTCGGGACCGAGCTTCTGCGGGAATCCGGCCGCTCGGCGACCGACCTGCTGGCCATCGGGGTCGGGGTGCCGGGCCCCGTGGAGCACCGGACCGGCAGGCCGATCAACCCACCGATCATGCCGGGCTGGAACGGGTACGACGTCCCCGGCCACCTGGAGGGACACTTCAATGTTCCCGTCCTGGTGGACAACGACGTCAACATCATGGCCCTCGGCGAGCGGAATGCCGCCTGGCAGCACGTGGACGATCTCATCTTCGTCAAGGTGGCGACCGGGATCGGCGCGGGGATCGTGTCGAGTGGACGGCTGCAGCGAGGCGCGGACGGCGTCGCCGGCGACATCGGCCACATCCGCGTCCACAGCGGCGCCCAGACGCCCTGCCGCTGCGGCAACTTCGACTGCCTGGAAGCTGTTGCGTCGGGACCGGCCGTCGCCGCCAAGCTCCGCACTCGCGGGCTCGATGCGAGTAACGGCGAGGACGTGGTCCGGCTGGTCGAGTCGGGCAACAGGGATGCCATTCACGCCGTACGCCAGGCGGGCCGTGACGTGGGCGAGGTGCTCTCCGCCTGCATCAGCCTCGTCAATCCCTCGGTGATCGTCATCGGCGGCTCCATGGCGCTGACCGGAGAGCACTTCATCGCCGGTATCCGTGAGGTGGTGTACTCGCGGACCATCCCGCTCGCCACCCAGCATCTCCAGATCGCTCAGTCCAGTTCGGGGCTCGACGCCGGGGTTCTCGGCGCCAGCATTTTGGCGATCCATCACGCGATGTCTCCCCAGCGAATCGACGCGATGGTCCTGGGCCTGACCGAATCGGTGGCCGGCTAGGCGCCTTCCGCGCGGCGCGGGCTCCTGCCGACCGGCGGGATCGTCCGGCGTCGATAGACTTGGCCCATGACCGCCGAGACCACCCCGACCGCCGACCGCTCCCGCCTCCTGGAGCTCATCAGGGAACTCGCCGTGGTCCACGAGCGCGTCACGCTCTCGAGCGGGGTCGAGGCCGACTACTACATCGACCTCCGCCGTATCACGCTGCACCATGAGGCCTCCGTGCTCGTGGGCCGGGTCATGCTGCAGCTGCTCGACGACGCCGGCATCGCGTTCGAGGCGGCCGGCGGCCTGACGATGGGCGCCGATCCGGTCGGCACCGCCGTGATGCACGCCGCCGCCCGGGCGGGCCGCCCGATCGACGCCTTCGTGGTCCGCAAGACGCAGAAGACCCACGGGATGGCCCGGCAGGTGGAGGGGCCGGACGTGTCCGGTCGCCCCGTCGTCGTGCTCGAGGACACCTCGACCACCGGCGGATCCGCCCTCACCGCAGTGGAAGGCGTCCGCCGGGCGAAGGGCGACGTGCGCGCCGTCGCCGTGATCGTGGACCGTGACACCGGGTCGAAGGAGCGCATCGAGTCCGAGGCCGGGGTTCCGTACCTCTTCGCCTTCGGCAAGGACGAGCTGGGTCTCGCCTGACCGGGACGCCCGTGCACGAGCACGATCCGGTGATCCACGAGCAGGACGACGACGGCAGGGCGCTCCGGCAGGCGCGTGATTTCCGTGAGTCCTCGCGCCGCTCCTTCCTCATCGGATCCGCCGCGGCCACCGTGGTGGCGGCCGATCTCGTCGCCACGCGTGTCATCCAGTCCCAGCGGGACCAGACGCGCATCCTCCCGCTCGACGACGAGGACGCCCGGGCGCGCTTCCCCAACGACCGCTGGGTGCTGTTCCCCGGCTACAAGACGAGCTGGGAGGAGGGGCTCTGGATCCTCAACTCGCTGCGCCCGGCCCTGTCCCGGCGGGCGCAGATGGCCGTCATGGGCTACTCCAACCGCGGCCTGGACATCAACAACGTCGTGGCCACCATGAACCGCTACGTGGACAACTTCCGGCTCGAGAAGCTCTACTTCTACGGCCACAGCTTCGGGGGCATGGTGGCGGTGGAGGTCGCGGCGCGTCTGCGTGACCGCGGCATCCCGGTGGAGCTGATCTTCCTCGACTCGTCGCCGTCCAGCCGCTACGACGTCCGCGACGCCCGCATGTTCGACGGCGTCGTGCGCCTCTACGAGGCCGGGGTGCGCGTGCCGATCAGCCTGCGCGGCACGTACGAGCTCGGGGAGCGGATCGTCCACAAGAACGAGCGCACCTGGAGCCAGATCGTGAACCAGACGCTCGAGCAGCTCTCGCCGCTCGCACCCAGCAGCGAGCTGATCCAGACCGAGTCCTCGTACATCTACCACTTCGACGTCTCGCGGTTCCGGCTCTCCCTCGGCGACACGAAGGTGGTCTTCGCCGGCAACCCGAAGGACGGCGTCGTCGACTACGCGATGGCCCGCGCCGGCTGGGCGCGCTCGCTGCCGGACAACGTGGTCTCGGTCGACCACCGGACGGACGGCGCCCTCCCCGCGCACGCCAGCCCGCAGTGGAACCCCGTGATCTACCAGGACGTCGTCTCGGCCGTGCAGCGCGAGTACGTGCCGGTGCCGCGGGGCGGCGGCTGGAAGAGCTTCTTCTGAGCCGGGACTAGACCTGGTCGATCAGGTCGGCCACCGAGCTGCAGATCTGCGCCGGCCGGAAGGGGTAGGCGTCGATGTCCGCCGGCTGGGTGATGCCGCTGAGCACGAGGACCGTGTGCAGTCCCGCCTCCATGCCGGCGATGATGTCGGTGTCCATGCGGTCGCCGATCATCGCCGTCGTCTCGGAGTGGGCGTCGATCCGGTTCATCGCGGAGCGGAACATCATCGGGTTGGGCTTGCCCACGATGTACGGGTCGCGGCTCGTCGCGGCCGTGATCATGGCCGCGATGGCGCCTGTCGCGGGCAGCGGGCCCTCCTTCGACGGACCGGTGACGTCCGGGTTGGTGGCGATGAACCGCGCGCCGTCGAGGATGAGGCGGACGGCCTTGGTGATCGCCTCGAACGAGTAGGTGCGGGTCTCGCCGAGCACCACGTAGTCGGGGTTCGTGTCGGTGAGGACGAAGCCGGCCTCGTGCAGCGCCGTCGTCAGCCCCGCCTCGCCGATCACGTAGGCACGCCCGCCCGGTAGCTGGTCCCGCAGGAACTGGGCCGTCGCCAGCGCCGACGTCCACAGGTTCTCCTCCGGGATCTCGAGCCCGGACGCCTTGAGGCGCGCGGCGAGGTCACGCGGCGTGTAGATCGAGTTGTTCGTCAGGACGAGGAAGCGCCTCGAGGTGGCCACCCACCGTTCGATCAACTCGGCCGCGCCGGGGATGGCCTGGTTCTCGTGCACCAGGACGCCGTCCATGTCCGTGAGCCAGCACTCGATGTGTTCGTTCTCGCGCATGGGACTTCCTTTCCAGGGTGTACGGGGAGCTGCCGCTGCCAGTCTCCCACCTCCGGTGCCGTCTACGCTTGAACGGTGAATGAACCCCTGCCGGAGACTCCCGACCGCATCGACGATCCTGCGCACGAGACCCCCGGCCCGGCCGTCGGCGTGGGCCCGTGGGAGGGCGAGGCGCCCGACGGCGACCACTGGGACCGCGACCTGCTGGCCGCCGGCGACACCCGTAACGTCGTCGACGCGTACCGGTACTGGACCCACGAGGCGATCGTGGCGGACCTCGACGAGCGGCGGCACGGCTTCCACGTGGCCATCGAGAACTGGCAGCACGACCTCAACATCGGCTCCGTGGTGCGGACCGCGAACGCCTTCCTCGCCCGGGAGGTCCACATCATCGGACGACGCCGGTGGAACCGGCGCGGCGCGATGGTCACCGACCGCTACCAGCACGTCCGCCACCACCCCACGGTCGCGGATTTCACCGCCTGGGCGGCGTCCGAGGGGCTGGCCGTGATCGGCATCGACAACTTCCCGGACTCCGTGCCGCTGGAGACCTACGACCTCCCCGAGAAGTGCGTGCTCGTGTTCGGGCAGGAGGGCCCGGGCCTCACCCCCGAGGTCCACGAGGCGGCCGAGGCGACCCTCTCGATCGCCCAGTTCGGGTCCACCCGGTCCATCAACGCGTCAGCGGCCGCTGCGATCGCCATGCACGGCTGGGTGCGCCGGCACGTGTTCGGCCAGCCCGTCTGACCTGACGTCGTCCGTGGCGTCATCCTGCCTGCGGCCGCAGCGCCCGGCAGGTCCGCTCGCTAGGATGAGGCGAAGCACTCACCACCACGAAGGAGTCCTCAGCATGCCTATTGCAACCCCTGACGTCTACGCCGAGATGATCGACCGCGCCAAGACGGGCGGCTTCGCGTTCCCGGCCGTGAACGTGACCTCCTCGCAGACCCTCAACGCAGCGATGCGCGGTTTCGCCGAGGCGGGTTCCGACGGCATCGTGCAGGTCTCCACGGGCGGCGCTGCGTACTGGTCCGGTGCGAGCGTCAAGGACATGGTCGCCGGTTCGCTCGGCTTCGCCGCCTTCGCCAAGGAGGTCGCCAGGAACTACGACGTCAACATCGCCCTCCACACCGACCACTGCCCGAAGGACAAGCTCGACGACTTCGTGCTGCCCCTGCTCGCCGCGTCCGAGGAGGCCGTGAAGAACGGCCGCGACCCCGTCTTCAACTCGCACATGTGGGACGGCTCGGCGGAGACCCTCGAGGAGAACCTCAGGATCGCCCGCGAGATCCTGCCCCGCGCCGCGGCCGCGAAGATCATCCTCGAGGTCGAGATCGGCACCGTCGGCGGCGAGGAGGACGGCGTCGAGAACGCCATCAACGACAAGCTCTACACCACGGTCGAGGACGCCCTCGCGACCATCGACGCCCTCGGCGCCGGTGAGCACGGCCGCTACATCACCGCCCTGACCTTCGGGAACGTGCACGGCGTGTACAAGCCCGGCGGCGTGAAGCTGCGCCCCGAGATCCTCAAGGAGATCCAGGACAAGGTGGGCCAGAAGCTCGGCAAGGACAAGCCGTTCGACCTCGTCTTCCACGGCGGCTCCGGCTCCTCGGACCAGGAGATCGCTGACGCCGTCTCCTACGGCGTCATCAAGATGAACATCGACACGGACACCCAGTACGCGTTCACGCGTCCGGTCGCTGACCACATGCTCCGCAACTACGACGGCGTCCTGAAGGTCGACGGCGAGGTCGGCAACAAGAAGACCTACGACCCCCGCGTCTGGGGTGCCGCGGCCGAGGCGGGTCTCGCCGCGCGCGTCGTCGAAGCCGCCGCCGCCCTCGGCTCGGCCGGCAAGAAGCTCTAGCGCCATGTCGGATGAGTTCCGCAAGAACCTGTTGGGCCCGGAGCCCACCCTCCTGCCCGAGGAGCCCGACGTCGTCGGGCGCCTCGCCGCGGGCGACGAGGCCGTGGACCTGGCCGCTGCGCACCCGACGTCGTCGCTGGTGTGGGCCATCCTCGCCGACGAGGCGTACGCGGAGGGGCGGACCATCGAGTCCTACGCCTACGCGCGCACCGGCTACCACCGCGGCCTCGACGCGCTCCGGCGCAGCGGCTGGCGCGGGGCGGGGCCCATCCCGTACTCGCACGAGCCGAACCGGGGCTTCCTCCGGGCCCTCTTCGCCCTGGGCAGGGCCGCCGCCTCCATCGGCGAGATCGAGGAGGCCGAGCGGATCGCGGCGTTCCTCAGGGAATCGGACCCGGAGGCCAGCGCGCAGCTCGCCGGCTGACACCCCGGACGGGATGGCTCGGACGACGGGCTCCGCTGCGGCGGGCCCGTCTTCTCCGCCGTCCCGGACCGGCAGGCAGCGTAGCCCTACTCGGACCCGCGAGCCATAAACGAGTAGTGCTGATCCTTGTGCCGCTGTTACCAACGCGACCACTGTTAAAAGCTCCACGGAACGTGGTGAGGCGGACGGGAGCAGTGGTGAGCATGGCTACGAATGTGAGTACCAGTGAGCTGTACACGGTGGCGGAGGTCGCTGCCATGATGCGGGTGTCGAAGATGACGGTCTACCGCCTGGTGCAGGCCGGGACGATCCACAGCATCAGGTTCGGGCGCTCCTACCGGGTACCGCAGAGCGCGGTGCGGGAGTACATCGCCTCGACGAACTCCGGGTCCGACTACTCCATTTGATCCGCTCCATCGGGTTCGCGGCGGACGGGCCGGAATGAGGGGCCCGGCCCGGTTCTTCCCTCCCGCGCCCGCTCCCGGGATGGCCGGAGACGCAGGTCTCTTCGACCCGGGCTCGACGGTGTGGCGCCTCGCGCGCGAGCGGCTGATCATGGCGGGCGGGCCGGCGGCGCTCCTGCTGCAGGTGGCGCACCCGCTGGTCGGCGAGGGCGTGCGGGCCCACAGCGACTTCGCCACCGATCCCCTCCGGCGACTGCGTGGAACGCTCGACGCCGTCCTCACGGTCACGTTCGGGGACCGGGCGCAGGTCCGCGCGGCCGCCGGACATGTGGCGCGGAAGCACCGCCCGGTCACGGGGACGTTGCCCCGCCCCAGTGCGTCGGTGCCCGCCGGAACCCCCTACAGCGCCACCGACCCCGGGCTCGCCCTCTGGGTGTTCGCGACGCTCGTCTGGACGGCGCTCCAGGTCACGGACCGCTTCCTGCGCCCGACGTCGGCGGAGGAACGCGACGCCTATTACCGGGACATGAGGCAGCTGGCCCACCTCTTCGGGGTGACGGACGCCGTGCTGCCACAGGACTACCGCGGCCTCGAACGCTACGTCGCCGAGCAGTTCCGGGGAACGCTCGACGCCGGTCCCACGGCGCGCCTGATCGCCCGCCGGATCCTCGCGCCGGACCCGCCGATCATCCCGCGGCCGCTCCGCCCGCTGCCCGCCATCCTGGCGGCGGGCATCCTGCCCGTGCGGCTGCGGGA
This sequence comes from Arthrobacter sp. TJ-265, assembly GCF_058269135.1. Classification (NCBI taxonomy): domain Bacteria; kingdom Bacillati; phylum Actinomycetota; class Actinomycetes; order Micrococcales; family Micrococcaceae; genus Arthrobacter; species Arthrobacter sp. TJ-265. The sequence continues at coordinate 229,541 of NZ_JBZCND010000003.1, forward strand.
GCAGTACGGTCTCCCGTGGCGGCGTCGTGAGCGGCTGGTGTTCGCCGTCCTCCGGCGCACCACCCGGCTGGTGGTGCCTCTGCTCCCCGGGAGGGCACGCTACTGGCCGCACTACCGGGTGGCACGGGATCGGATGCGCCCGGAGCGCTGAACCGGACCGGTCACCCCTCGGGCCGGCGGATCGTCGTCGTCACCGTCACCACCTGGGGGCGGGGTGGCGCCGAGCTGAAGCCGAACCGGACGGGCGGGCTCAGGGTGGTCAGGGCGCCGAGGTCCGCGCCGTTCCAGGTCGCGGTCGCGGCGCGGACGGCCCGCGCCGAGGTGGCGCCGTAGTACTCGGTGCGGCCCTGCCCCGCGGAGCCCGCCGTTGCGACGCCCTTCACGAGCAGCGAGGCCACCGGGTTGATCAGCGCCAGCCACCGCGGGTGCGTGGCCAGGCGCCGTGGGACCAGGCCGAGGAGCCGCCCGAGCAGTGTCACGCCGCCGAGCTCGGCGTGGACCCGCAGGTCCCCGGCCTCGACGACGAGCCGGCCGCCCGCGAGGGCCGAGGAGATGGGGATGATCACGACGTCGTCGAACGTGTACGTCGCACCGACGTAGTCCGCGATCGCGGCGGCGGGCGCGAGCAGCGTCCGCCGGCCCGCGGCGTCCTCCATCATGACGTCGGTGAAGGAGCCGAAGGGCGAGGTGTCCCACCGGCCGATCACGAGGCGCGTCCCCGAGGTGGTGCCGATACCGGCGATGTGTCCTTCGAAGCGGTCCATGCCCCCATTGTGCCCGCGTGTGCCCGCGTGTGCCCGCGTGGGTCCGGGACGTCCCGACGGCACCGGGAGGGGCAGCCGCAACGGAACCGCAACCATCACGGACGAGGCTTTTGCGGCGTTCCCCGGGCCCCTCGGCTAAACTCGGACGGTAAGAGCCCCAGTGGCCGCACCCTGCGTGCGACCGGTTGGGGCGTTCTGATGCACGGCGTACTTTCCGCGGTCGCGCGGGGGGACCCGTACCGAATGGGGGAGGATCCCATGCCAGCAATCGTCATCGTCGGAGCCCAGTGGGGCGACGAGGGTAAGGGCAAGGCCACCGACCTGCTGGGTGGCCGGGTCGACTACGTCGTGAAGCCGAACGGCGGCAACAACGCCGGGCATACCGTGGTCGTCAACGGCGAGAAGTACGAGCTGAAGCTCCTTCCCGCCGGCATCCTCAGCCCGAACGCCGTGCCGATCATCGGCAACGGCTGCGTCATCAACCTCGAGGCGCTCTTCGAGGAGATCGACGGGCTCGAGGCCCGCGGCGCGGACACCTCGAAGCTGCGTGTCTCCGCCAACGCCCACCTCGTGGCGCCCTACCACCAGGTTCTCGACAAGGTCACCGAGCGCTTCCTCGGCAAGCGTGCGATCGGCACCACGGGCCGCGGCATCGGCCCGGCCTACATGGACAAGGTGGCCCGTCTGGGCCTCCGCGTCCAGGACGTCTTCGACGAGTCGATCCTGCGGCAGAAGGTCGAGGGCTCCCTCAAGCAGAAGAACGAGCTGCTGGTCAAGGTCTACAACCGCCGCGACGTCGAGGTGGAGGAGGTCGTCTCCTACTTCCTGTCCTTCGCCGAACGGCTGCGGCCCCTCGTCATCGACTCCACGTTCGTGCTCAACGAGGCGCTCGACGCCGGCAAGGTGGTCCTCATGGAGGGCGGCCAGGCGACCTTCCTCGACGTGGACCACGGCACCTACCCGTTCGTGACGTCGTCGAACCCCACCGCCGGCGGCGCGTCCGTCGGCTCGGGCATCGGCCCCACGCGCATCTCCCGCTCGATCGGCATCATCAAGGCGTACACCACCCGTGTGGGCGCGGGCCCCTTCCCCACGGAACTCTTCGACGAGATGGGCCTGTACCTCCAGAAGACGGGCGGCGAATTCGGCGTCAACACCGGCCGGCCGCGCCGGTGCGGCTGGTACGACGCCGTCCTGGCGCGCCACGCCTCGCGCGTCAACGGCTTCACGGACTACTTCGTGACGAAGCTCGATGTCCTCACGGGGATCGAGAGCATCCCGGTGTGCGTCGCGTACGACGTCGACGGCGTGCGGCACGACGAGATGCCCATGACGCAGACCGAGTTCCACCACGCCAAGCCGGTCTTCGAGTACTTCGACGGCTGGACCGAGGACATAACGGGCGCCCGGACCATCGAGGACCTGCCCGACAACGCGCAGAACTACGTGCGGGCCCTCGAGAAGCTCTCCGGCACCCGGTTCTCGGCCATCGGCGTCGGCCCGGACCGGGACCAGACCATCGTGGTCAACGACCTCATCAACTAGGCGGTCGACCACGCGACAGCGGCCCCCTTCGTCCTGCGAAGGGGGCCGCCGTCGTCCGGGCTCGTGCCGGTCCGGGGTTACAGGTTGACGGTGATGTCCGCGCCCTCGCGCAGCTGCGCGATGAGGGCCTGGGCGGCCTCGGACGTCTTGCCGCCCTTGAGCTGCTCCTCGATCTCGCCCCGCACCTCGTCGATCGGGGGCAGCGGCGTCGCGGTGGCACCGCTGGCCTCCTGCTGGGCTGCTGCGGCGTCGTAGGCGTCCTGGACCTCCTGGTCGCTGGGCGTCGTGTCGCCGGCCTCCTCGGCGAGCAGCGCGTCGAGCTTCACCTGGTCGGTGAGCTGGGAGTCGAACTCGGCGTCGTCGAGCCCCTGCTCGGAGAAAGCGGCACGCAGCTCCTCCTCGGAGCCCAGTCCGCTGGTCTCCAGCAGGTTCTCGATCGCGGCGGCCCGGGCCTCGGGCGTGGCCTCGATGCCGCGTTCGTCCGCCTCCTGGCGCAGCAGCTCGGTGCTCACGAGATTGTCCGCGACGGTCGTCTTCAGCAGGTCCTGGTCCACCTCCTGGCCGCCGGCCTGCGCCTGGGCGGCCGCCTGCGGGAACTGGCCCTCGTAGGCCGCGGTGAACTCCTCCCGCGTGATCTCGGTGCCATTGACCACCGCGACGACATCGGGGAGGCCCTCGACGTCCGGCTCCGGCTGGGCGGCGTCCCCGGCGGCGGCCGACTCGTCCGGTGCGGGCGCCGTGCTCGATGCCGCTGCGCCCTCGGGCTCGTCACCCGCGGCACCGCAGCCACCGAGGACCGCGATGGAGCCGACGAACGCGGCTGCGATCAGGCGCCGGCCCAGGATTGTTCCCTTGATGGTCATGCTGAGCCTGTCCTTGCGTCGCGTGCGATGGTCAGCCTGCGACGATAGCGGTGCCACCTGAACGTCCGCTGGACGTGCCCTCCGAGCCGGGCTGCTACCAGCCCCAGGTCCCCGCGCCGCCCTTGAACGGGCCGACGATCGCCGAGGTGATCCAGCCGCCGTAGAAATCGCCCTCCTGGGCCTGCACCCGCTCGCCGTCCACGGTGCACTCGTCCATCCGCGAGGGGTAGAGCGCCGCGCGCGTGGCCAGGTCCTCGTACCCGCGCACCGGAGCGGGGTAGGTCCAGGCACCGCGCGGGCTGCGGGCGGTCCCGGCGACGACGTCGAAATAGCTCGCGGCACCCTTGAACTCGCAGTGCGTGGTGCCGTCGACGGGCACCAGGACCCCGGGTGCGAACGCATCGATCGGCAGGTAGTAGACCGGCGGATGGCTCGTCTCCAGGACCCGGACGGCGTTGTCCGTGCTGATGACGAGCCGGTCGCCGAACCGCACCTCGATCCTCGCCGTCGTCGGCTCCACCCGCGGCGGCCTCGGGTAGTCCCACACGGATTCCTGGCCGGGGCCGGGTTGCACACGCTGTCTCGTCACCGGGTTCCTCATGGGACGAAGGCTACTCCGGCGCGCTGGACGGGGTCTGTACGCTGGACGGGAGGTGTCATCCACACGTGAGGGCGGGAACATGTTGGTCAGCGTTGGTCAGTTCAGGCCCGGCGGGGACGCCGCGGCGAATCTCGCCGTGATGCGGGACCTCGCGGAGCAGGCCGCCGCCGAGGGCTCGGAACTCATCGTCTTCCCCGAGGAGTCCATGTTCACGGTCGGCCGGGTGGAGGGCTCCCTCCGCCAGGCCGTCGAGGCCACCTGGACCTCCTTCGTCCAGCAGCTGTCGTTCATCGCAGCCGCGCATTCCATCGCCGTCGTCGCCGGGGGCTACGAGCCCAGCGGCGAGGAACGGCCCTTCAACACGCTCGTCCTCGTGGACGGGACCGGCCGGATCATGGACACGTACCGGAAGCTGCACCTCTACGACGCCTTCAGCTACCAGGAGTCCACGCGCATCAAGCCGGGCGACGGCGGCATCACGGTGGCCCGGCTGGGCGGCCTCGGGGTGGGGCTCATGACCTGCTACGACCTCCGGTTCCCCGAGCAGGCGCGGGCGCTCGCCGACGCCGGGGCGGACCTCATCTGCGTGCCGGCCGCGTGGTTCAGGGGTGAGCACAAGATCGAGCACTGGGAGACCCTGCTGAAGGCGCGGGCCATCGAGAACACCGTGTGGGTGGCGGCGGCCGGGACCTCCAGCAGCCATACGATCGGCCACTCCGCCATGATCGACCCCATGGGGGTGCCGCAGGCGCACCTGGGGGACGAGGAGCGCGGCGTGGTCACCACCGAGGTGACACGGCGCAGGGTCGACGACGTCCGCGAGTTCCTGCCCGTCCTGCGGAACAGGCGCTTCGCGCGGAACGAGTCCATTGTCGACGCCCACTGACGCGGAGTCCTCCCGTCCGGCCGAGCCGTCCCGCCTCGCGGAGGGGGTGCGGCCCCCGGAGGGACGTGCCGCCAACATCCGGGACGTGGCCCGGCGGGCAGGGGTCTCGCACCAGACCGTGTCCCGGGTGATCAACGGCCATCCGAGCCTCCGCCCGGAGACGCGTGACCGCGTCCTGGTCGCCATGGACGAGCTCAGCTTCCGGCCCAACCGTGCGGCCCGCGCGCTCGTGACCAGCCGGTCCACCACCATCGGCGTGCTCGTCGGCAAGGGCTTCGAGTACGGGCCCGCGGCGAGCCTGCAGGCCATCGACAGCGCAGCACGCCGCGCCGGGTACGCCGTGGACGTCGCGCACCTCGACGAGGTCGACGGCGGTTCGATCCGCTCGGCCCTGGACCGGTTGCTGGCCCACGGCGTGGACGGGCTCATCATCCTGGCGCCGCAGGCGCAGACGCTCGAGGAGATCGAGCGGCTGTCCATCACCCTGCCCTTCGTGACGGTGCACTCCGCCCGGGCCCACGACGACCACCGGCTGTCCGTGGACCAGTCCGGCGGGGCCGTCCTCGCGACCCGCCACCTGCTCGAGCTGGGCCATCGGCGCATCGCGCACGTGGCCGGTCCGGAGGGCTGGTTCGAGACGGACGCCCGCATCCGCGGGTACCGCGGTGAGATGGAGGCGTGGGGCCTGGCACCCGAGCCCCTCCTCTCCGGGACGTGGACGGCGGACTCCGGGTACCGGGCCGGGCTCGCACTGATCCAGGACCCCGGGATCACTGCTGTCTTCTCCTCGAACGACCAGATGGCGCTCGGCCTGATGCACGCCTTCCGCGAGCACGGGCTGCGGGTGCCCGAGGACATCAGCGTGGTGGGCTTCGACGACGTCCCCGAGGCCGCCCACTACTGGCCCCCGCTCACCACGGTGCGGCAGGACTTCCCGGAACTCGGCCGGCGTTGCGTCGCACGGCTGCTCGGGCTGATCGGCGTGCCGGCATCTGCTGCCGTCACCGCACCGGTGGGATCGACCGCCGATGTGCGTCCCGAGTTCATCCTGCGCGAGTCCACGGCCCGCCTCCCGGGCTGACGCTTCTGCGCCCCGGGCCTCCTCCCCACGCATTGACACAGCCCGCGGGCAGGGCACACACTGGTGACCGCGGATGTGAACGGTCACATTAACCGGATGCACCGCCACCACGATCCATCAGGGCACTGCCTGCAGTCCCGAGAAGAACAAAGAGGTCCTTCCCTTGAGTGACTCCACCCTGGGCGCATCCGCGCCGACCGAGGACGTCGGCAGGCCCGCCTACGTCATCGGCGTCGACTATGGCACCCTGTCCGGGCGCGCCGTCGTCGTCCGCGTCGCTGACGGCGCAGAACTCGGTGCCTCGACGCTCGCGTACCCGCACGCCGTCATGGACTCGACGCTCGCCGCGACGGGCGAGCCACTCCCGCCCGAATGGGCCCTGCAGGTACCCTCCGACTACGTCGACGTCCTCCGCACGGCCGTCCCGGCCGCCGTGCGGGAGGCGGGCATCGACCCGCAGGACGTCATCGGGATCGCCACGGATTTCACGGCGTGCACCATGGTGCCCACGCTCGCCGACGGCACGCCCCTCAACGAGGTCCACGGCTACGAGGGCCGCCCCCACGCCTACGTGAAGCTCTGGAAGCACCATGCCGCCCAGGGCCAGGCCAACCGCATCAACGACCTCGCGGCAGAACGCGGCGAGGCCTGGCTGCCGCGCTACGGCGGACTGATCTCGAGCGAGTGGGAGTTCGCGAAGGGCTTGCAGCTGCTCGAGGAGGACCCCGAGCTGTACGGCCTCATGGACCACTGGGTGGAGGCCGCCGACTGGATCGTCTGGCAGCTCACCGGCGAGTACGTGCGCAACGCCTGCACCGCCGGGTACAAGGGCATCTACCAGGACGGCGCCTACCCCTCCGAGGAGTTCCTCGCGGCGCTCAACCCGGACTTCGCCGGATTCGCCCGCGACAAGGTGGAGCACACCATCGGCGCCCTCGCGTCGAGGGCCGGTTCCCTGTCGGAGGAGGCCGCCGGCTGGACCGGCCTCCCCGCGGGCATCGCCGTCGCCGTCGGGAACGTGGACGCGCACGTCACGTCTCCCGCCGCGCAGGCCACCGACCCGGGCCAGATGGTCGCCATCATGGGCACCTCGACGTGCCACGTCATGAACTCCGACCGCCTCGCCGAGGTGCCCGGCATGTGCGGCGTGGTGGACGGCGGGATCGTCGAGGGCTTCTACGGCTACGAGGCCGGGCAGTCCGGCGTCGGCGACATCTTCGCGTGGTTCGTCGCGAACCAGGTGCCCGGCGAGATCCGCGACGCCGCGACGGCCCAGGGGCTCAGCGTGCACGAGTACCTCACCGAGCAGGCCAGGGCGGAGCCTGTCGGGGCGCATGGGCTCGTGGCCCTCGACTGGCACTCCGGCAACCGCTCCGTGCTCGTGGACCACGAACTGTCCGGCACCATCGTGGGGCTGACGCTCGCCACGAAGCCGCACGAGGTCTACCGCGCACTCCTGGAGTCGACGGCGTTCGGCACCCGGACGATCGTGGAGACCTTCAACGCCTCGGGCGTCCCCGTGACCGAGTTCGTGGCCGCTGGCGGGCTCATCCGCAACCCGTTCCTCATGCAGGTCTATGCCGATGTGCTGAACATGCCCATCTCCGTGATCGGCAGCTCCCAGGGGCCGGCCCTCGGGTCGGCGATCCACGCCGCCGTCGCCGCCGGAGCGTACGAGGACATCCATGCGGCGGCCGCCGCGATGGGCCATTCGGACCGCGCCGCGTACACCCCCGACGCGGAACGCGCCGCGGCGTACGACGCCCTGTATCGCGAGTACACCGAGCTCCATGACTACTTCGGGCGCGGCACCAACGATGTCATGCACCGGCTCAAGGCCCTCCGCCGCGCGGCCCGCATGCATCAGGCGGTGACCGCATGAGCCGGTTCACCCCCGACGTCGAGGCCGCCGTCGCGGCGGTCCGCCAGGACGTCGCCGCCCTGCACGCCGAACTCGTCCGCTACGGACTCGTGGTCTGGACCGGCGGCAACGTCTCGGGCCGCGTGCCCGGCGCAGATCTGTTCGTCATCAAGCCCTCCGGGGTCGGCTACGACGACCTGACGCCGGAGAACCAGATCCTCTGCGACCTCGACGGCAACGTCATAGCGGGCACCGCCGGGTCCGAGCGCTCCCCGTCGAGCGATACCGCGGCCCACGCCTATGTCTACCGGCACATGCCCGACGTCGGCGGCGTGGTGCATACGCACTCCACCTACGCGGTCGCCTGGGCCGCGCGCGGCGAACCGATCCCGTGCGTGATCACCGCGATGGCGGACGAGTTCGGTGGCGAGATCCCCGTCGGTCCGTTCGCGGTCATCGGTGACGACTCGATCGGCCGCGGCATCGTGGAGACCCTCACCGGCCACCGCTCGCGCGGCGTGCTCATGAAGAACCACGGGCCCTTCACCATCGGCAGGGACGCGAAGGACGCCGTCAAGGCCGCCGTCATGCTCGAGGACGTCGCCCGGACCGTCCACGTCTCCCGCCAGCTCGGCGCCCCCGTGCCCATCGAGCCCGAACACGTCGACTCCCTTTTCGACCGGTACCAGAACGTGTACGGTCAGTCATCGACCCCAGGAGCCCTTGCATGAGCCGCCTCAGCACCACCCTCGACGCCTACGAAGTCTGGTTCCTCACCGGCAGCCAGGAGCTCTACGGCGAGGAGACACTGCAGCAGGTCGCCGAGCAGTCGCAGGAGATCGTCCGCCTGCTCGAGGAGTCCGGCCTGCCCGTGAAGGTGGTCTGGAAGCCCACGCTGAAGGATTCCGCCTCGATCCGGCGCATGGCGCTGGAGGCCAACGCCGCGGACCACGCGATTGGGGTGATCGCCTGGATGCACACCTTCAGCCCCGCGAAGATGTGGATCGCGGGGCTCGACGCCCTCCGCAAGCCGCTGCTGCACCTGCACACGCAGATCAACGTGGCACTGCCGTGGGGCGAGATCGACTTCGACTTCATGAACCTCAACCAGGCCGCGCACGGCGACCGCGAGTTCGGCTACATCCAGTCGCGCCTCGGGGTGCCGCGCAAGACCGTCGTCGGGCACGTGTCCAGTCCCGACGTCTGCGCGAGGATCGCATCATGGCAGCGGGCCGCCGCCGGCTGGGCCGCCGTCCACGACCTCAGGGTGGCCCGCTTCGGCGACAACATGCGGAACGTCGCCGTGACCGAGGGGGACAAGACCGAGGCCGAGCTGCGGTTCGGCGTCTCGATCAACACGTGGGGCGTCAACGACCTCGTCGTCGCCGTCGAGGCGCAGTCGGAATCCGACGTCGACGCGCTCGTCGCCGAGTACGAGGAGACGTACGACGTGGTCCCGGAGCTCCGCCGCGGCGGGGACCGGCACGAGTCGCTGCGCTACGGCGCCCGGCAGGAACTCGGTCTGCTCTCCTTCCTCGAGGAGGGCGGCTTCGGGGCCTTCACCACCAGCTTCGAGGACCTCGGCGCACTCCGCCAGCTGCCCGGCCTCGCCGTCCAGCGCCTCATGGCCCGCGGCTACGGTTTCGGCGCCGAGGGCGACTGGAAGACCGCCGTCCTCGTCCGGGCCGCCAAGGTCATGGGCGCGGGGCTCCCGGGCGGCGCCTCCCTCATGGAGGACTACACGTACCACCTGGTGCCGGGGGAGGAGAAGATCCTCGGCGCGCACATGCTCGAGATCTGCCCCACCCTGACCACCGCGAAGCCGTCCCTCGAGGTGCACCCGCTGGGGATCGGCGGCAAGGAGGACCCCGTGCGCCTCGTGTTCGACACCGACCCCGGCGCGGGCGTCGTCGTCGCGATGTCGGACATGCGGGACCGCTTCCGCCTCACCGCGAACGCCGTCGAGGTGGTGCTGCCCGATGCCCCGCTGCCCAACCTGCCGGTGGCCCGCGCGGTGTGGAAGCCGGAGCCGAGCCTGGCGACCTCCGCCGCGGCGTGGCTCAGTGCCGGTGCCGCCCACCACACCGTCCTCAGCACCGCGGTGGGCCTCGAGGTGTTCGAGGACTTCGCGGACATCGCCGAGGTGGAACTGCTGCGGATCGACGCCGACACCACCCTGCGGGACTTCCAGCGTGAACTGCGCTGGAACGCCGCCTACTACCGGCTGGCGCAGAAACTCTAGGACCCTCCACCACAAGCCGGCAACGCCGCCGGAAACCACTCACAAGAAAGATCCACCATGAATCGGAAATACCTGGCCGGCATCGCGGCCGCCAGCATCCTGACGCTCAGCCTCACCGCGTGCGGTGGCAGCAGGGGCGGCGGCGACGCCGCTGCCGAGGGCGAGGGCGGGTCCAACGAGGGCGCCAAGATCGGCGTCGCCATGCCCACGCAGCAGTCCGAGCGCTGGATCGCCGACGGCGAGAACGTCAAGAGCCAGCTCGAGGAACTGGGCTACGAGGTGGACCTCCAGTTCGCCAACGACGACATCCCCACGCAGGTCTCGCAGATCGAGAACATGATCAACGGCGGCGTGAAGGCCCTCGTCATCGCCTCGATCGACGGCACCACCCTCACGAGCGTCCTCGACCAGGCCGAGTCCCAGGACATCCCGGTCATCGCCTACGACCGGCTCATCAACGAATCCGAAACCGTGGACTACTACACGACCTTCGACAACGAGGAGGTCGGCGTCCAGCAGGCCACGTCGCTGCTCACCGGCCTCGGCGTCCTCGACGCCGAGGGCAACGAGACGGGCGAGGAGGGCCCCTTCGACGTCGAGCTCTTCGCCGGGAGCCCGGACGACAACAACGCCACGTTCTTCTGGAACGGCGCCATGAAGACCCTGCAGCCCTACCTGGACAGCGGCGTGCTGCGCGTGCCCAGCGGCCAGACCGACTTCGAGCAGGCGGCGATCCTCCGCTGGCTCCCCGACACGGCACAGGACCGCATGGAGGACCTCCTCACGGTCGGCGGCGGCGAGCGCCTCGAGGGCGTCCTGTCGCCGTACGACGGCCTGTCGATCGGCATCATCTCGGCCCTGACCTCCGGCGGTTACTCGGCCGACGAGCTGCCCGTCGTCACGGGCCAGGACGCCGAGGTCGGCTCGATGAAGTCCATCATCGCCGGCGAGCAGTACTCGACGATCTTCAAAGACGTCCGCGAGCTCGGCAAGCAGGCCGTGACGATGGTGGACGCCCTCATGAAGGGTGAGGAGCCCGAGGTGAACGACACCGAGACGTACGACAACGGCGTCAAGGTGGTCCCCTCCTACCTGCTCGAGTCCGAGATCGTCACGGTGGACAACTACGAGGCCGCCCTCGTGGAGACCGGCTACTACACCGAGGACGAGCTCAAGTAGGCGTCCCGCAGTATGCCTGACCCCGTGGCTCCGGACCGTCCTGGTCCGGAGCCACGGGTTCCTCGCCCGGCCGTTGCCGGGACTTCCATACGAGTGAGTGAGGCCTGACCATGGCGGAGAACATCCTTCGGATGCACCGCATCACCAAGACCTTCCCGGGCGTGAAGGCACTGCAGGACGTCAGCCTGGACGTCGCGCGCGGAGAAGTCCACGCGATCTGCGGGGAGAACGGGGCCGGGAAATCGACCCTCATGAAAGTACTGTCCGGGGTCTACCCGCACGGCACGTACGACGGCGACATCGAGTTCGAGGACACCGTCGTGGAGTTCAAGGACATCCGCGACAGCGAACGCGCCGGCGTCGTCATCATCCACCAGGAACTCGCCCTCTCCCCCTTCCTGTCCGTCGCGGAGAACATCTTCCTGGGCAACGAGCGCGAGAAGCGCGGATTCATCAACTGGAACGAGACCAACGTGGAGGCGGCCAAGCTCATGCGCCGCGTGGGCCTGAACCTCAGCCCGGTGGTTCGCGCCGGTGACATCGGTGTCGGCAAGCAGCAGCTCGTGGAGATCGCGAAGGCACTCTCGAAGAACGTGAAGCTACTGATCCTCGACGAGCCCACAGCCGCCCTGAACGACGAGGACTCCGCGCACCTCCTCGGTCTCGTGAAGGGACTCCGGGAGGAGGGCATCACCTGCATCATCATCAGCCACAAGCTCAACGAGATCCGCGAGATCGCCGACTCCGTCACGATCCTGCGCGACGGCCGCACCATCGAGACGCTCAGCCTCCACGACGGTTCGGTCACGGAGGAGCGCATCATCAAGGGCATGGTGGGGCGCGACATGGAGAGCCGCTACCCGGACCGCACGCCGGTCATCGGCGAGGAGGTGCTCCGCGTCGAGGACTGGACGGTGCGCCACCCCCAGGAGAGCTCCCGCGTGATGGTCGACGCAGTGAACCTCTCCGTCCGGGCGGGCGAGGTGGTCGGCATCGCCGGACTCATGGGTGCCGGGCGCACAGAGCTCGCCATGAGCATCTTCGGCCGCAGCTACGGCTCCCACATCACGGGCACGCTCTACAAGAACGGTTCGCCGATCACCGCGCGCACGGTCGGGGAGGCGATCCGGCACGGCATCGCGTATGCGACGGAGGACCGGAAGCGCTACGGCCTGAACCTGATCGACGACATCAAGCGCAACATCTCCGGCGCCGCCCTCGGCAAGCTCGCGAAGCGCGGGTGGGTGGACAGCGGCCGGGAGGCCGTCGTCGCCGGCGACTACCGGAAGTCCATGAACATCAAGGCGCCGTCCGTCACAGCCATCACCGGCAAGCTCTCCGGCGGCAATCAGCAGAAGGTGGTGCTCTCCAAGTGGATGTTCTCGGACCCCGACGTCCTCATCCTCGACGAGCCCACCCGCGGGATCGACGTCGGCGCGAAGTACGAGATCTACACGCTCATCAACCGCCTGGCCGCCGAGGGGAAGGCGATCATCGTCATCTCCTCCGAGCTCCCCGAGCTCCTCGGCATCTGCGACCGCATCTACACCCTGGCCGAGGGCCGCATCACCGCCGAGGTGCCCATTGCACAGGCCACCCCGGAACTCCTCATGCAACACATGACCAAGGAAAAGGACTGACTCCATGGCTACCACCGTCAAGGACACCGCCGTCGCGGCGCCACCGCCTCCCGTCAAGCACGGGATCTCCTTCCTGACGAGCAGGCTGCGGCAGATCGGCATCTTCGTCGCCCTGCTGGTGATCGTCACCCTCTTCCAGGTGCTGACCGGCGGCGCCCTCCTGCAGCCGGACAACGTCTCGAACATCATCGTGCAGAACAGCTACATCCTCCTGCTGGCCATCGGCATGGTCATGATCATCGTCGCCGGGCACATCGACCTGTCCGTCGGCTCCGTGGCGGCCTTCGTCGGCGCGATGTCCGGCATCATGGTGCAGGACTGGAGCTTCCCCTGGTGGGCCGCCTTCCTCGCATCGCTGATCATCGGCGGTCTCGTGGGCGCCTGGCAGGGCTTCTGGGTGGCCTACGTCGGGATCCCGGCGTTCATCGTCACCCTCGCCGGCATGCTCATGTTCCGCGGGCTCACGCAGATCGTCCTCGGGAACCAGCGCATCACCGGCTTCCCTGAGGAGTACCGCCAGCTGGGCGGCGGCTTCCTGTTCCCGGGACTGTTCCCGCCGGAAACCAACCTCCTGGACTGGACGACCGTCGGCCTCGGCCTCATCGCCACGATGCTCCTCGTCGTCACGCAGCTGCGCGGCCGGGCCACCCGTGCCCGGCTCAAGCTCGAGGACGAGCCGGCGGCGTGGTTCTTCACCAAGCTCGCGTTCATCGCGGTCATGATCCTCGGACTGACCTACCTGCTGGCCGGTTCGCGCAGCGGGACGCCGATCGTCCTCGTGGTGCTCGGCGTGCTGATCGTCGCGTACAGCGCCGTGATGAACAACAGTGTCTTCGGCCGCCACATCTACGCCCGGGGCGGCAACCTCCAGGCCGCGCAGTTGTCCGGTGTCGACACCAAGCGGATCGATCTCATGCTGTTCGTCAACATGGGCGTGCTGGCTGCACTGGCCGGGCTCATCTTCACCGGCCGCCTCAACTCGGCCGGCCCGGGTGCGGGCAACCTGTTCGAGCTCGACGCCATCGCGGCGGCGTTCATCGGCGGCGCCGCCGTGACGGGCGGCGTGGGAACGGTCATCGGGGCCATCACCGGCGGCCTGATCATGGGTGTGCTGAACAACGGCATGTCCCTGCTCGGGGTGGGGATCGACGTCCAGCAGTTCATCAAGGGCATGGTGCTCCTGCTCGCCGTCGGGTTCGACGTGTTCAACAAGCGGCGCGCCTCGAACGCCCTGAAATAGGGCCTCGGACAGGAATCCGGGAAAAGAACGGGACGGGCGTAACTTTCCCCGCCCCCCGGTCGATTACCCCAATGGAAGTGCCTCACCGAGGCTTATCCCCCAACGGGCCTCGGTGCGGCCTTTTGTGCACGTGGACGAAGGGGCTCCGCCCCGGCCGGGAGGCGACGGTTACGATGGTGACGCCGTCCCACCCGAACAAGGACTCGATGAAACGTGGTCTCAACGCTGCCTGATGATGCGCTGAGCCGCGCGCAGGCGGGGGAGCCGGCGGCGCTGTCGCTGATCTATCAGGCGCTGGGCCCAGCTGTCCTAGGGTACTTCGTGGGGCGCAGGTCGGAGGACCCGGAGGCCCTCACCCAGGAAGTCTTCCTCGCGGTCTTCTCCAGGCTGGACTCGGTCACCGGAGGGCTGCCGGGGCTGCGAACGTTCACCTTCTCCGTCGCCCATGCGCGCCATGTGGACGAGGTGCGGAAGAGGACACGGGCGCCGGTCCTGGTGGGTTACGAGGCCGACGGCGACACCCGGACCACCGACTCCGCGGAGGCGGTGGTGCTCGGCACCCTCGACGCCGGCGGTGCAGGGGAATTGCTCGAGCAGCTCAGCGCCGAACAGCGCGACGTCATCCTCCTGCGCATCGTCGCCGAGCTGCCGATCGACCAGGTCGCGGAAATCCTCGGGAGGTCGACAGGATCGGTCAAGCAGCTGCAGCGGCGGGGGCTGCTCAAGCTGAAGGAACTTGTTCGACCCAATGAATCGGAAGCGCTATGACTGGACGTGAGACGCCGTCGCCGGACGTCGTGCTGCATCTCCTCGACGAGGCCGGCATCGCCGAGGAGCCCGCCCTCGTGCGTGCCCTGGAGGCCATCGGGGAGCTCGGCGCGGGCCCCGCGCCGGAGGTCGCCGCCGAGCTCGCCCAGCTGATGGCCGACGGCGGCAAGGCTCCGTCGGACCGCCGCACCAAGCGGCGCATCACCTTCATCGGCGGTGCGCTGGCCGTGTCCATGGGCGTCGGCATGTCCGGCGTCGCGGCCGGCACCTTCCACCTCGCGGACGGCCTCACCGAGGCCGTGGAGTCGGTAGCGCGCTTCAGCATCCGGGAGAGTGCCGACCGGGCGGACCTCCTTCCCGACGCACGGGCGGGGCAGGACGACGGCGGGGGTCACGGCGTCGTGGCCCCGTCCACGGGCACCCCGGCCCGCTCGCTCGTGGAGTTGGTCCCAGCGCCGTCGGCTGCAGGAGAGGCGGACAGGGCGGCCGATACCGGTTCCTCCGCGGCAGGCGCCGGTCCGTCCGTGGCGGAGGCCGCGCCGCTCGTTCCGGTGGACACGGCGCCGTCCGTCCCGGTGGGGGCCGCGCCGTCCGTTCCCGTACGGGCTGTGCCGGCTGCTGCCGTTCCGACACCTGCCGCGGTCCCACCCGCGGCAGTCCCTCCTGCCCGTCAGGCGCCCCCCGGTGCGGCTCCCCCTGCCGCTGTCCCACCCCCTGCGGCGTCACCCGTGGCACCGACCGGATCCGCGCCCGGGCCCGAGCGCCGCGCGGTGCCCCGAAGTCACGGTGGGGGAGGCCACGGTCCGGGGACCCCGGTCCTCGGGAACGGGACGTCGGGCGATCCGGTGCCCGGGACCGGGACGGCGGACGGCCAGGTCTCCGGGAATGGAACGGCGAACGGTCAGGGTAACGAGATCCGGCAGCCGCGGCAGGCGCGGGTGGAGACTCCGGTCGGTCCTGGGGCCGATCCGCAGGCTGAGGTCGGCTCGTCCGCAGAGGCACGGGCGATCTCCGCGCCGCCCAGCAGGGCCTGGCTCCTCGCGCCCGGCGGCGGTCCTGGGCATGTCCCGTCCGCGGGGACCTCCGGAGCGGCGGTGGAACCCGTCGCGGAGCCGTGGGCGTCCGAGTCCGCCACGGATGTGGCCGCAGCAGTGCACCCCGCAGTGCACCCCGCCGCGGATGAGCCCGCTGCCGGGCAGCCCGACCGGACGGATCCGCCGGAGGTCCCGGCCCTCCGCTAGGAGGTGATCTGCCGCTTCGAGGAGATGACGCCGGTGTTGAAGCCGGCGAGGTTGAGCCCGCCGTGGAAGCGCGCGTGCTCGATCTTGAGGCACCGGTCCATCACCACGTCCAGGCCGGCCGCTTCGGCCTCGCGTGCGACGTCCTCGTGCCACGATCCCAGCTGCAGCCAGAGCGTCTTCGCGCCGACGTCGAGCGTCTCCTGCAGCACCGAGGGCAGGTCGTCGTGCTTGCGGAACACATCGACGACGTCGGGCACCTCGGGCAGGTCCTTCAGCGATGCATAGGCCGGCCGGCCGAGGATCTCCTTCGCCACCGGGTTGACGAAGTACAGGCGGTAGGGGGAGGAGGACTGCAGGTAGGTCGCCACGAAGTAGGACGCCCGCGAGGGCTTGTCCGAGGCCCCGACGATCGCGACCGACCGAGCGTGCCTCAGCAGGTTCAGCCGTTCGGGCGCCGTCGGCCCTTCCCAGGTCCGTCCAGGTGTCGCGTTGCCGGTGCCGCCGCTCATGCTCCCACTCCCACTGCCCGCGTCGCCGATGCGTCGTCGTCGTTCTCTCCGGCCGCTTCCTGCGGCAGGTCCTCGAAGGAGGCGTCGGCGGCGTTCACCGCGATGTCCAGGGCCTGGTCCAGGTCCCAGAGGATGTCCTCGAGGTCCTCCAGGCCCACGGAGATGCGCACGAGGTCCTCGGGGACGCCCGCCGCTGCGAGCTGCTCGGCCGAGAGCTGCTGGTGCGTCGTCGAGCCCGGATGGATCACGAGGGTGCGGGAGTCGCCCACGTTCGCGAGGTGCGAGGCGAGCTGCAGGGACTCGATGAACTTCTGTCCCGCCTTGCGCCCGCCCCTGATGCCGAAGCTGAACACGGAGCCGGGGCCCTGCGGAAGGTAGGTCTTCGCCCGCTCATGATGCGCGTGGGTGGGGAGCCCGGCGTAGTTGACGTACTCCACCCGCGGGTCGGCCTGCAGCCACTCCGCGACGGCCAGGGCGTTCTCGAGGTGTTCGTCCAGGCGCTGCGCGAGGGTCTCGACCCCCTGGAGGAGCTGGAACGCGGACATCGGCGAGAGGGAGGGCCCGATGTCGCGGAGCTGCTCGGTGCGCAGCTTGGTCAGGAACCCGTATTCCCCGAAGTTCGCCCACCACTGGATGTTGCCATAGGAGGGCACGGGTTCGGTCATCATGGGGAATTTGCCGTTGCCCCAGTCGAAGCGGCCGCTCTCCACGATCACGCCGCCGAGCGTGGTGCCGTGCCCGCCGATGAATTTGGTGGCCGAATGGATGACGATGTCCGCGCCGTGCTCGATGGGGCGCACCAGGTAGGGCGTGCTCAGCGTGGAGTCGACGATGAACGGGATGCCGGCGTCGTGGGCGACCTTCGCGAGGCCTGCGAGGTCGGCGATCTCGCCGGAGGGGTTCGCGATCACCTCGGCGTAGACCGCCTTGGTGTTGTCCCGGAGGGCGGCCGCGTAGTCCGCGGGGTCCGTCCCGGGGACGAAGGTGGTCTCGATGCCGAACCGGCGCAGGGTGACGTCGAGCTGGGTGACCGTGCCGCCGTACAGCTGGGAGGCGGCGACGATGTGGTCCCCGGCCTGGCAGAGCGCCGCGAAGGTGATGAACTCCGCGCTCATGCCCGACGCCGTCGCCACGGCCCCGATCCCGCCCTCGAGGGAGGCGATGCGCTCCTCGAACGCCGCGACCGTCGGATTGCCGATCCGCGAGTAGATGTTGCCGTACTTCTGCAGGGCGAAGAGGTTCGCGGCGTCGTTGGTGTCCTTGAACACGAACGAGGTCGTCTGGTAGATGGGGACGGCCCGGGCCCCGTGGGTGGCGTCGGGAGTGCCGCCGGCGTGGAGTGCACGCGTGCGGAAACCGAAGGAACGTTCTGCCATCAGGCACCTGCCTTGCTGGGTTCGGATGCTGCGAGGGGGATTTCGGGGGCGACGTCGATGCCGAAGGCTGCCGTGGCTGCACTCATGGGTTCCTCCATCGTTCTGGCAGTAGCACCCTCATGCCGCCGCGCAACGCGGAGGCCAGGGTTGCTGCGGCGTCAGTGAGCCAGATCTCTCAGCCGCTCGGGATGGTCGGATCGAGTCTGACACCGGGCCGGTGCAGAACCAAACCATGTGTCCCCGTGTGAGGCAGGGGTTGCGGCGACCTAGGCTGGAGGGATGGAGGAATGGAGATCGGCAAGCCGGGCGCAGGACCGCAAGCTGTGGCAGACGCTCTGGTACGTCGGAGCCGCGCTGACGCTCACGCTGGCCAGCAGCATCCTTGTGGCCCTGGGCGGCCTTGGAACGGCGGCCACGGACTGGTTCTACATCCAGCAGGCGGTGCTGCTCTCGCTCAGTGCAGCCGGGACGGTCTTCGCCCTCCGTCGCTGGCGGGCGCTGCGCGGCTGAGGAGCACTTCACCCCCCGTTACTCTAATGTGACAGAAGTGACTGCTGTTGGGTATGGTCAACATGTGCTTCCGCGACCGTGGGGCGCTCCTGGACGGAATGCCGAGCCCTGCCGTCGTCCCGGACTCGTTCGCAACCACGAAAGGCAGGGACGGGGGAACCACTAGTTCCACCGGGCGCGCAGGAGACCCTGCAGGCGCCCTCGGGGTTAAGTCGCACCACATCACCCACGGGTGATGTTCGCGGCCGGGTGACTCCCATCCGAACCCGACAGCTCACCCCGCAGGCATGGGAGAGGTATAGAACCATGTCACGAAACATTTCTTCAGCGCGCCACCGTGCCGACGTCGACGGCAGTCTCGCGCTGCAGGGCCTGTCCCGCGCCGCCAGGGCCCACACCACCGCCGTAGGCCGCCCCGTCGCCATCGCCGCCGTCACCTCGGGCCTCGCGCTCGGCGCCGTGGGCACCGCCCATGCCGGTGAGTACACCGAGCAGGGCGCGACGACGACCCCCGCGGTCGTTGCAGCCCCCGCAGCACAGGCTGCCCCCGCCGCGCAGACAGCGGTCGCCTCCCCGACGACGCACACCGTCGTCCCGGGTGACACGCTGGGCGCCGTCTCGGCACGCTACGGCGTGGACCTGACCGCGGTCCTCACGGCGAACGGCCTGTCCGTCGCATCGATCATCTTCCCGGGCGACACCATCACCATCCCGACGGGCGGCGCCGCTGCGGCCCCGGCCCGGACGGTCTCGGTGCCCGTGGCCGCTCCCCAGGCTGCGCCCGCGGCCGTCGTGGCTCCTGCTGCGCCTGTCCAGCAGGCCGCGGCCTTCGCCCCGGCTCCCGCCTCCACGGCTCCCGGCTCCGGCGTGTACCTGGCCTCCGCCAAGATCACCCCGGTCGCAGCCTCCGGTGGTACCGCCGGCACCCTTCTGGCCTCCGCCCGGTCCCAGCTCGCCTCCGGTGCCGTCCAGGACTGCACCATCCTCGCGGAGAAGGCACTGCGCGCCGCAGGAATCCCCGTCGGCGACCTCGGCCCCTCGCAGTTCCTGCAGTTCGGCTCCAGGGTGGCATCCCCTGCCCCGGGTGACCTCGTCGTCACCGGCGGCCACGTCGCGATCTACGCCGGCGGCGGCCAGGTCATCAGCAGCGGCATGAACGGGGCGAACCTCACCATGCAGCACTCCCTCTCCGACCTCCCGGGAGCCTCCTTCGTCCGGGTTGCTGGCTGACACCGGAACGAACCACGCGCGGGAAGCGGCAGGTGCTTGGACGGGGCCCTGCCGCTTCCTTCTTTTAATGACCGCTCCCGGACGGTGCGTCAGCGGCGGGACAGCACGTCCTGGATCCCCGCGATGCACCCCTCGTTCTGCAGGGACGTGGTGTCCCCGAGCGGCGAGCCCTCGTAGAGCTGTGTGAGCAGACGGCGCATGATCTTGCCGGAGCGCGTCTTCGGCACATCGGGCACGACGACGACGGCGGACGGCCGCGCGATCGGTCCGATCGCCGCCGCGACGTGGGCGCGGAGCGTCGAGGTGACGTCCGTGTCCGGATCCGTACCCGCGGCGAGGACCACGAAGGCCGCAATGGCATGGCCCGTCAGGGGATCGGGCACGGGGCATGCGCCGGCTTCGGTGACGAGGGGATGGGCCACGAGCGCCGATTCGATCTCGATCGTGGACAGGCGATGACCCGAGACGTTGATGACGTCGTCCACGCGGCCCAGGATCCAGGTGTCACCGTCGTCGTCGTACCGGGCGCCGTCGCCGGCCAGGAACCAGCCCTGCGCTGCGAACCTCCGCCAGTAGGAGTCGAGATACCGCTGCGGGTCTCCCCAGACGGTGCGCGCCATGGCCGGGCCGTGGCGGTCCACCACGATCAGGCCATGCACGCCCGGCGGGACGGGGTGGCCCTCCTCGTCGACGATGCGCGTGCTGACCCCGGGCAGTGCGCGGGCAGCGCAGCCCGGCTTGAAGTCCGCGTCGGTGGGGCTGGGGGAGAGCACCGTGGCGCCGGTCTCGGACTGCCACCAGGTGTCGACGACGGGCACCTCGTCGCGGCCGAGGTTCCGGCGGAACCAGCGCCACGCCTCGGGGTTGACCGCCTCGCCGACCGTGCCCAGCACGCGGATGCTCGAGAGGTCGTGGGAGGCGGGGACGCCGTCCGGGAACCACCCCATGAGCGAGCGGACCAGGGTGGGCGCCGTGTAGTAGCTCGTGACGCCGTAGCGTTCGATGACCTCGAGGTGGCGTCCCGGATGGGGCGTGTTCGGCGTGCCCTCGTAGAGGACCTGCGTGGCGCCGTTGGAGAGCGGCCCGTACAGCTCGTAGGTGTGCGCGGTGACCCACGCGAGATCGGCGGTGCACCAGTGGACGTCCCGCTCCCGCAGGGCCGGGTCGGGGTTGCTGAAGAGGTGCTCGAAACTCCAGGACGCCTGCGTGAGGTACCCGCCCGAGGTGTGCACCAGGCCTTTGGGCTTTCCTGTGGTCCCGGACGTGTACATGATGAACAGCGGCGTCTCGGCGTCGAACGCCTCCGGCTCGTGGTGCTGTGAGGCGGTGTCGACGACGTCGTGCCACCACACGTCGCGGCCCTCCGTCCAGCTGATGTCCGACCCCGTGCGGCGGACCACCAGGACGTGCTCGATGCTGTTGTCCCCGGCCACCGCGGCGTCGGCGTTGTCCTTCACGGACACGGCGACGCCCCGCCGGAACTGGCCGTCGGTGGTGACCAGGAGCTTGGCGCCCGTGTCCTCCACGCGGAAGCGGAGCGCCTCCGCGGAGAACCCGCCGAAGACCAGCGAGTGCACGGCGCCGATCCGCGCGCAGGCGAGCGTGACGACCACCGTCTCGACGAGGACCGGCAGGTAGACGACCACCCGGTCACCCGGTCCGATGCCCAGTGCCAGCAGCGCATTCGCGGCCCGCGACACCTCGTCCTGCAGGTCCGCATAGGTCACGGCGCGGCGGTCCCCGGGCTCACCCTCGAAGTGGAGGGCCACACGATCGCCGCGGCCGGCCCGGACATGCCGGTCCACGCAGTTCACGGCGACGTTCAGGGTGCCGCCGGCGAACCACTCGATGGCGGGGATGCTCAGCGTCCCGTCCCTCTGCGGCTCCGCCCGTTCGAAGGAGTGCACGGTGTGCCACGGTGCCTCCCACTCGAGCCTGGCTGCCTGCTCCGCCCAGAACGCGAGGCGCTCGGCCTCCTCCTGCGCGGTGGCGCCCGCCCCCGTCGCCGTGCCTGTGCCTGCCGTGCCTGCACTCACCGTGCTCACGCCCACCGACGCACCGCCCAGCGTTCGGCGACGCCGAGGAGCGCGTCCGTCGTCTTGCCGATCACGGCCAGCAGGATGATCGCGAGGATGATGCGGTCCACCCGGCCCGTCTGCTGGGAGTCCGTGAGCAGGAAGCCCAGGCCCATGGACGAAGCGATGAGTTCGGCGGCCACGAGGAACAGCCAGGACTGCGCGAGCGCCAGCCGGAGGCCCGAGAACAGGGCGGGCACGACGGCGGGCAACTGTACCGTCGTGAGCAGGCGGATGCCGTTGAGCCCGAACGCCCGGGCGGCCTCGACGAGGTTGCGGTCGACGTGCCGCAGGCCGAGGTAGAGCGTGGTGAAGACGGGGAAGAAGGCGCCGATGCTGATCAACGTGACCTTCGAGTCCTCGTTGATGCCGATCCACAGCACGAGCAGCGGGACCCACGCCAGGGACGGGACGGCGCGCAGGGCTCCCACGGTCGGGGTGAGCAGGACGTCGGCGAGGCGGGAGAGGCCCAGGAGGGCGCCGGCCACCACGCCGAGCAGGGATCCGATGACGAAGCCGAGGACCACGCGCTGGGTGGAGATCAGGATGTGGGTGGCGAGCTGGCCGCGCTCGATGAGGTCGACGGCGGCCGCGAGGACCGACGCCGGCGAGGGGAGCTGCGACGGGCGGAAGAAACCCGACGCCGTGCTGAGGTGCCAGGCCAGCAGGATCAGTGCCGGGACGATGAGCCCGAGCAGGATGACGCCGGTACGCCGGACCGCCCTGCCCCGCCCCGCGTCGTTCTGTGCCTCGGGGCCTCCCAGCGGTGATCCCGCCGCGGAGAATCCGTCCCTGATGATGGGAACCGCGCTGCCCCCGGTCAGATAGTCGGCACTCATGAATCAGAGCCGACGGATGCCGGATCGGCGTTCTCGACGAGCGAGGCGTCGAACAGGGAGTCGAGTGCTTCATCGATCTGCTCCTGGCTCTGCACGTCACCGGTCTCCACGAAGACGGGGCCGATCTTCTCCAGGACGCTGCGCTGGGCGTCGCCCGGGGCGGGATCGACGTCGAGGTTCGTGCGGTCGATGATGACCGACTCGGCGATCGTCGGGTCGATCGCGGCGACCTCGGCGAGGATGGCGGCCGTCTCCTCGGGATTCTCCTTCGCCCATTCCCGTGCCTTCTCGTAGGCGTCCACCACGGTCTGGGCGACGTCCGGCTTCTCCGTGAGGAAGTCCTCGGTGGCGTTGAGGAAGCCGTAGGTGTTGAAGTCGATGTCGCGGAAGAAGAGCTCCGCGCCGTCCTGCTCGGCGGCGGCCATGATCGGGTCCAGGCCGGACCAGGCGTCCACGGCGCCGCTGGCGAGCGCAGCCCGGCCGTCGGCGTGCTGCAGGTTCTCGATCGTGACCTCGGACTGGTCCACGCCCGCGGCCTCGAGCGCCTGCAGGAGGAAGAAGTACGGGTCCGTCCCGCGGGTCGCCGCGATGGACTTGCCGCGCAGGTCCTCGACGCTCGTGATACCGGAGTCGGGGAGCGTGACGAGGGCCGCCCACTCGGGCTGAGAGTAGATGTCGATGGCCTTGATCGGGGAGCCGTTGGAGCGGGCGAGCAGGGCGGCGGACCCGGCGGTGGAGCCGACGTCGATCGCCCCGGCGCGCAGTGCCTCGTTGGCCTTGTTCGACCCGGCGGACTGCACCCAGTTGACGGTGATGTCCTGGGCGGCGAGTTCCTCCTCGAGCCAGCCCTGCTCCTTGATGACGAGGCTCAGCGGGTTATAGGTGGCGAAGTCGATGTTGAGCTCACCGCCCTGGGTGGCTCCGCCGTCGGCGGCCTGCGTGTCGGAGGCGTTCTCTCCCGCCAGGCAGCCGCTGAGGCTGAGCGAGAGGGCGGTGGCGAGGGCGAGGGTCGGCAGGAGGGCGCGGCGGTTCATGGTGGTCCTTCGGTGGAGGGTATGGAAAGTGGGTAGGCAGGGAGGCAGCGCGGTACGACGGCGCTGCGGGGAGGGCGGGAAGGCGGGCTCAGTGCCCGGTGACGCCGAGCATCGACAGCAGGGTGCTGCGCAGTGCCCCGAGGTCCGCTGAATTCCGGTCCCGCGGTCGGTCACCGGGCACGGTGACGAGTTCGGCGACGGTGGAACCCTCAGGCCCGTTCCCGTCCCCGCGGCCGAGCACGAGGATCCGGTCGGCGAGCTGGAGGGCCTCGTCGACGTCGTGCGTGACCAGCAGCACCGTGGTGGGCTGCGCGCGGTGGATGTCCAGCAGGAGGTCCTGCATGCGGATGCGGGTGAGGGCGTCGAGTGCGCCGAAGGGCTCGTCGAGGAGGAGGACGCCGGGGTTGCGGGCCAGGGCGCGTGCGAGCGACGTCCGCTGGGCCATGCCTCCCGAGACCTCGCGCGGGCGGTGCTTGGCGAAGGTGTCGAGTCCCACGAGCTTCAGCAGCTCGAGGACCTTCGCCTTGCCGGCACTGGCACTGGAGGACTTCGGGAGCCCGATCGCCACGTTGGCCTGCAGGGTGTGCCACGGCAGCAGCCGGGGTTCCTGGAAGGCGACGGCGCAGCGCTCGTCGATGCCCGTCACGGGGGTGCCATCGATCAGGACCTGCCCGCTGTCGGGGATGTCGAGTCCGGCGGCGGCACGCAGGAGGGTGGACTTGCCGCAGCCGCTCGTGCCGAGGATGGCGAGGATCTCGCCGGGTTCCACGTCCACGGTGACGTCCCGGAGGACGGTGCGGCGGTTCGCGGACGGGCCGAAACTACGCCCGAGCCCGGCGAAGCGGACGCCGAGGGCCTGTTTGCGGTGGGACTGGGTGCTGCCGGGTGCCAGAACTGCGGTCATGGTGTCTCCATCGGTCCTGGCGGTAGCACCCTACGGACCGAGCCTTCGCCACCGTCTCCGGTGGTTCCCGTGGCTCGGACCTCGATATCGTCCGGCATCAGGGGGATGCGGACGACCAGGGTTGCTGCGGCTTCACTGATCCAGGTCTCTCAGCCGCTCGGGATGGTCACTCCTATGAAACGCCCGGGGTCCCGTGGGAGCAAAATGGGGCGTGTAACAAACGAGGTAACAATCGCAGGACACCCCCGGGAGGCGTCGTGGCACACCAGAACGATCCGCAGGTCATCAGGAGGCTCCTGACCGAGCACGGCCGGTGGGCGGTGGTGGGCCTGTCGAACAACCCGCGGCGCGTCGCCGTCGGGGTGTCGCAGTTCCTCAAGGACGGCCTGGGGATGGAGATCATCCCCGTGAGTCTCAAGGGCGACGACGTCCACGGCCAGCAGGGATACACGCGTCTGGCGGACATCCCCGGCCCGATCGACGTCGTCGACTGTTTCGTGAACTCGTCCCGGGTGGGAGCCGTCGTGGACCAGGCGATCGCCGTGGGCGCGAAGGCGGTGTGGCTGCAGCTGGGCGTGATCGACGAGGACGCCGCCCGCCGTGCGGCGGAGGCCGGGCTCGACGTCGTCATGGACACGTGCCCGCGATGGAGGCCCCGGCGCTCGGCCTCTGACGCCTACATGCGCTGGTACTTCGACCGCACCCCCATGAAGACGCCGTAGGCCACGAGGCCCAGGGCCACGGCGCCGAGCAGCCAGACGCCGAAGGGCTGGTCCCGCAGGGACTTCAGGGCGCCGTCGAGCCCGGTGGACTGCTCGGGGTTGTTCGTGAGGGTGGCGACGATGACGAGGACGCCGAGGACCCCGAGGGCGAAGCCCTTGGCGATGTACCCCACGACGCCGAGGACGACGACGGCGGTGCCGGCGCGTCCCGGGGGGAGGCCGGTGAGGTTCTTGCGGAAGTGTTGGGTGGCCCCGCTGTAGACGAAGTACCCGCCGACGGCGAGGATGCCGATGCCGACCGCGAGCAGGAGCGCGGCCCCGACCGGATTGGACATGAGGGTGGCGCTCAGCGAACTCGCACTGCTGCTGCTGTCGCTGGAGCCGCCGAGCGCGTACCGGCCGAAGGTGACGCCGATCGCCGCGTACACCACGGCCTGTCCGCCGCTCTTGGCCTGCACCTTGAGCTTGTCCTTGCCCTGGCGTCCCTTCGCGCCGAAGAACACCTCGCTGAACTGGAACAGGGCGAGGGCGATGCATCCGATGAAGCAGAACCACAGGAGGGCCGTGCCGCCGGGGCTGCCGGCCAGCTGCCCGATCGCTCCGCTCTGGTCGGCCTCCCCGGAGCCGCCGCGCGCCAGGCCGAGGGCTATGAGGCCGATCAGGATGTGGAGGATCCCGGCGGCCACGTAGCCCGCACGGGCCGCGACCTCGAAGCCCTTGGAGTTCGCGGCGTCCTCCGCGGCGTCGGACGCCTTGTCCGCCGCGTCCCTGCCTGGTGTGCCCGTCCCTGGTGTCATGGTGCTCCCGCCTCCCTTGTCGATCGGCGGGGCGGACGTCACAGGCGCGTCCGGGCCGGTCTGGACCTCCATCCTGCCATTGCTCGTCCATCTGCGCCCGCCGGTCCGTTTCCGGTCCACTAGGTTGGGACCGGACCCGTTCACCAGGGAGCCCTGGCGGCGAGGCATCGAGGGAAGAGGCACGCATGGAACAGTTCACGTACGAGGAGCGCGGCGCGACGGACAGGCCGTTCCCCGAGTCCCTCGAGGGCGGCTGGCCCGGCGGCTACACCGTGATGGTGGAAACCCACGAGATCGAGACCGGGGATCCTTCGGCCGCCTTCATCGCCCTCACCGAGGGCATCCTGGCCTGGGAGCTGCACCGCGGAGCCGGTCTCACCATGGAGTCCGACGCCGTGCGGGCCGTTCCCGGCGCCCGCGTCGTCTCCGGATTCGGCGTCGGCCCCGCACGGATCAAGGCCCCGTGCAGGGTCATCTGGTCGCGGGCGCCGCAGCTCGACGGCGCGGGCAGGGCGGTCCCGGGCCAGCGCGGCGGGTTCGGCTACGGGACGCTGCCCGGCCACCCGGTGCGCGGCGAGGAGGGGTTCTACGCGGAGCTGACAGCCGACAACCGGCTGCTCTTCATCTGCTCCGCCTACAGCGTGCCGGCGAGCCTCGTCTACCGGCTCGCTGCGCCGGTGACCAGGCTGACCCAGCGGTACGTCCTGTCGCGGTACGTGAAGGCAGCTCACGGGCTCGCGGGTTCCTAGCCACCCGGCGCGCCCCGACGTCGGTCCCTCGCCTTCGTCCGTCGTGTGCCTGCTGCAACGGACTTCCTGCCGTATCGGATCCGAAACGGGCCCGTAACGCCCCGACGCTAGCTTGGGAAACTCCACGACCCGGGAGGATCCAGCATGGCTGACGTAGGAGGGCAGGAAGCTGCCGAGGTGTTGACGGATGGATTGGGCAGGCGGAATTTCATGGGAGTGGTCGCTGCCCTGGGCGCGCTCTCGGCCGCATCGGTGGCCGGAGCGCCGGCTGCGATCGCCACCGGCCCCGGAGCCGGGCACGACGCGGGGGCACAGGGCAAGGCCCCTTACGCGCCGGGCAAGGGATCCGCGGGGAAGGCGCCCCTCGACATCCTGCAGCCGGGACGCGGACGGATGCGCGGCGACCATTACCTCTCCTCCACACCCGACGAGGTCCTCTGGGGCTATGTGCCCACGGTGAACGCGGCACCCGTCATGACGATGCGGTCCGGCCGGACGGTCACAATCGACGCCCTCTCGCACGAGGGGATCCTCGAGGACCAGGGGCGCGACCCGGTGGAGTACTTCGGTGCGCTCGGCGTCGGCCGGTCGTCGGTCCTGGAGGACGCCGTCGACATCGCCGCCGGTTACCGTCGGACGGAACGCCGCTTCGACGTCGACGGCCCGCACGTCGTCACCGGCCCCATCGCCGTCGAGGGCGCCGAACCGGGCGATGTGCTCAAGATCGAGACGCTCGAGGTGGTTCCCCGCGTCCCCTACGGCGTGGTCTCCAGCCGGCACGGGAAGGGCGGCCTCGCGGTGCAGCCGGGGCCCATGCCCCCGGCCGGGATCACCCTCGACGAGGTCATGCCGCCGGTGGCCACGGACAACCGCGCATCGGGCATCCCGTCGGACTACGGCAACGTCTCGGTGTTCACGCGGATCGAGAAGGGCAAGGGCGTGATGACCAGCGGTGACCTGACGGTGCGATTCCCGCTGCGGCCGTTCATGGGGATGATGGGCGTCGCCTTCGCGGAGGCCGACGGCCTCACGTCGCCCGAGGCGAACTCCGTGCCGCCGACGCTCGGCGGAGGGAACATCGACATCCGTCACCTCGGCGCGGGATCCACCTTCTACCTCCCGGTGAAGGCCCCGGGAGCCCTCTTCTACGTCGGCGATCCGCACATGGGCATGGGCGACGGCGAGGTGGCGCTCACTGCGATGGAGGGCTCGCTGCGCGGGACGTTCCGGCTGACGGTGTGCAAACCCGGCTCCGGCGACGCTCCCTCGGTCGCGTACTCCTACCCGTTCGCCGAGACGAAGGAAGCCTGGATCCCGATCGGCCTGTCCGATCCGGACGGGCTGGCCGGTGGGGGCGTCTCGGGCGACCTGAACGTCGCCATGCGCCGTGCCATCATCAACGCGCTCGACTTCCTGCAGCATGATCGGGGCATGGACCGCGCGGTGGCCTACGCGTACCTCTCCGCGGCGGCGGATTTCGCGGTGTCGCAGGTCGTCGACCGGACGGTCGGTGTGCACGGGCTGATCGCGAAGGCGCACTTCGCCTGAGCGGGGGATGCCGCCCCGGGCCCGGCATCCGCCGCAGCGGCCCTGCCTGCGAAGCCGCACAACGCCATGCCTCCGTCGAACACGCTGATCGATGCCAAAGCGTGACCCTGCTTGATGGCCTCATCTCATTGCTTACGTCACACAACAGCTCTAGGTTGAGGCATACAGCGATCGTTCGGGTAATTCACAGGATGCTGGGGCTCCTGCCCCGAAACGATCAGCGGATCATGGCGATCTTGTTCGCAGCGCCCTCTCCGAGGGCGCTGCTTGCGTGTGGGGCCGCAAGCTGCGCCGTCGGGGATGGCCCGGGGGAAACTACGTGTCCAGGAGACGCACAGACATGATGAGTACCAATACGTGGGTTGCCGCCGGTTCGACGGCCACCCTCCTCGCCGGTGGCCTGTTCTTCGGAGCTCCGATGGCGGCGGCCGCACCCGGTGACGCGGCGTGCCTGCAGGCTTCTGCGCAGTTCAACGCGGCTCTCGGTCTCGCCGGTGTCGATCTCCGCTTCGTCAGCCAGTTCGAGCTGGCGACGGCGGCGGTCGTGGACGCTGCGGCGAACCTCGAGGCAGTCGCGCAGGCTGCGCTGATGTCGGAGGCAGCAATCGCCGCCGAGGCTCAGGTCGTCACTGCCGAAGGAGCAATCGACGCCGCGGCCCTGGTCACTGCGGACGCCACCACGGCACTCGCCACGGCCATTGAGGAATCGACCGCCGAGGATCCGAATACGGACCCGGTCGTCATCGAGGCACAGCAGGCGCTTCTGGCTGCGCAGGACGGTGAGAAGGAAGCGTCGTCGGCATACGATGCAGCGATCGCTGTCTACGATGCCGCGCTGATCACCCCCGAGGTCCTGACCGCTTCGGCGGCGTTGGAGGCGGCAGACGGCGCAGCATCCGACCTCCTCGACCAGCTCAACGTGGATGAGGCCCTCGCGAAGGAGATCCTCGCCCTGTTCGAGGCGTTCCTCGCGGCGTGTGACGCCGAAGCGATCGGCGTCGATCCGGCCGGCCCGGGGATCACTCCGGTGGGTCCGGCTCCGGTCGCCGTGCCGGCGGCCCCGGTCGCAGTGCCGGCTCCTCCCGCCGCTCCCAGCGCCGTCGTCCCCGCACCGACCGGTACGAACAAGGGCCTGAACGTCCAGACCGCCGTCGCGACGGAGGACAACAGCGCCGCCGTGGCCCTCATCGCGGCGCTGCTGGCCGTGGGGGTCGCGGTTCCGGCGGCCACCGCCGCCCGCATGCGTCGTCTCGAGCGCGCACAGCGCTAGAGGCCGGCCGATCCGGCCCCGGGGTAGTGGTCGAAGGACCGTTGCCCCGGGGCCGGACCGGCGCATCATCCATTTCGAGCTCAGGACAGCGCAGCCATGGACCAGCCCCGGATGCCCGACGAAGCCCCGGACCGGCCGGGTGCTCCCGCGCAGACGACCCCACAGCCGCAGCCGCGCCGCTCGCTTGCGAAGCGCTGGGCGGCGCTGCCCCTCGTCGCTGCCGCAGGGCTCGCCATCGCCGTCTCGGTCATGCCCCCGGCGTCG
Source organism: Arthrobacter sp. TJ-265 (assembly GCF_058269135.1). NCBI lineage: Bacteria > Bacillati > Actinomycetota > Actinomycetes > Micrococcales > Micrococcaceae > Arthrobacter > Arthrobacter sp. TJ-265. The sequence goes on from NZ_JBZCND010000003.1 coordinate 259,279, forward strand.
TCGGGAGCCCCGACGTCGTCGAGCACGCCGTCGGCCGTCGCGACCCCCGTGTCGTCGTCCTCGCCGTCCGCAGCAGCGGCTGCCCCCGCATCCGCGGCGTCCACCCCGGCGCCCGGCCCGGCCGCAGCCGAGCCCATCGGACTGTCCTTCCCCGCCGCGGGGGTCGACATGGCGGTCCTGCCGCTCACGCCGAGCGAGGCGGACCTCGCCGCGCAGACCCTCGTCCCTCCGCTCACCATCGACGCCTACTGGTTGACGTCCTACGGGATCCCCGGCGCCGGATCGGTCAACACCACCTACATCGCAGGCCACAGCTGGGACGGCAGGGACGCACCGTTCAACGCGTTGAGCGACGAAACCCTGGTGGGTGCCGAGTTCACGCTCACCGTCGGGACGGGCGACCTCACCTACGTCGTCGACTCGGTGACGACCCATGACAAGGACACGCTGAAGGACAGCGACATCTGGAACATCGTCCCGAACCGCGTGGTCCTCATCAGCTGTTACACCGAGAACCCCTGGGGGAAGAACGTCGTCGTCACGGCGATGCCGAAGACCGCCTGACGTCCACCGCGGGCTGCGACTCCCGCATCTGCGTCCGGTCGAGGAACCCCGCCGGCGGGACACCGGGTCCCGTCGGAGCCGGGGTCAGCCGAAGTGCCTCGGCAGCGTCCCCTCGTGGGCTTCGCGCAGCCGGTCCAGCGGCAGGGTGAAGTAGCCCTGCACGTCCAACGCCCGGTTCTCCGTGTCCACCACGCCGATCCGGATGGTGGGGAAGTTCCGCGCCGTGCACATGTCGTTGAAGCGGACCTCCTCGGAGCGTGGGACGCTGACGACGGCGCGGGCCTGGCTCTCGCTGAACAGCGCGGTGAATGCGTCGATGCCGTCGCGTTCGCACAGCTCGTCGAGCCCGATCCGCGCGCCGACGCCGAAGCGCAGCGCCATCTCGCTCAGCCCGGCCGCGAGGCCCCCCTCGGAGAGGTCGTGGGCGCCGTCGATCATGCCGTCCCGCGAGCAGTTGACGAGGATCGCCGCGAGCGTCTTCTCGGCCGCGAGGTCCAGTGCCGGCGGCTGCCCGCCGAGGTGCCCGCGCAGGTTGGCCCACTCGGAGCCGTCCAGCTCGTCCGCCGTCGTCCCCAGCAGGTAGATGGCCTGCCCGTCCTCCCGCCAGCCCGACGGCGTGCGCCGCGCGACGTCGTCGAACACGCCGAGCACGCCCACCACAGGGGTGGGGTGGATGGCGACGCCGCCGGTCTGGTTGTACAGCGAGACATTGCCGCCGGTCACGGGCACGCCGAGCTCCTGGCAGGCGTCGGCGAGGCCGCGGACGGTCTCGGCGAACTGCCACATGACCTCGGGGTCCTCGGGGGAGCCGAAGTTCAGGCAGTCGGTGACGGCGAGGGGCTCGGCACCCGACGTCGCCACGTTCCGGTACGCCTCGGCGAGCGCCAGGCGCGCCCCCTCGTAGGGGTCGAGGTAGGAGTAGCGGCCGTTCGCATCGGTGGAGATGGCGACGCCGAGGCCGGTCTCCTCGTCGACCCGGACCACGCCGGCGTCGTCGGGCATGGCCAGCGCCGTGTTGCCCTGGACGTAGCGGTCGAACTGGTCGGTGACCCAGTTCTTCGCACACATGTTGGGTGAGGCCATGAGCTCCAGGACGGCCTCGCGCAGGTCGGCGGGCCGTTCGGCGGCAGCGGAGGCGGTGAAGGCATCGGCCTGGACGCCGTCGAGCCATTCGGGCCGGTGGTACGGGCGCTCGTAGACGGGGCCCTCATGGGCGACGGTGCGGGGGTCGACGTCGACGATCTTCTCGCCGTCCCATTCGATGATGAGCCGGCCGGTGTCGGTGACCTCGCCCAGCCAGGAGTACTCCACGGCCCACTTGTCCATGATGGCCTCGAACGCCTCCACGTTCGCGGGCGTCACGACCGCCATCATGCGTTCCTGCGACTCCGACATCAGGATCTCGCCGGGCGTGAGCGAGGGGTCGCGGAGCAGCACGTTGGTGAGTTCCACGTGCATGCCGCCGTCGCCGTTGGACGCGAGTTCCGACGTCGCGCAGGAGATGCCCGCCGCGCCGAGGTCCTGGATGCCCTCGACCACGGACGCCTTGAACAGCTCTAGGCAGCACTCGATGAGCACCTTCTCGGCGAACGGGTCGCCCACCTGGACGGCGGGACGCTTGGACGGCTTCGAGGAGTCGAAGGACTCGGAGGCCAGCACGGAGGCACCGCCGATGCCGTCGCCGCCGGTGCGGGCACCGAAGAGGACCACCCTGTTGCCCGCGCCGGACGCGTTGGCGAGGCGGATGTCCTCGTGCCGCAGCACGCCGACCGCGAGGGCGTTGACCAGCGGGTTGCCCTGGTAGACGGCGTCGAAGACCACCTCACCGCCGATGTTCGGCAGCCCGAGGGAGTTCCCGTAGCCACCGATGCCCGCGACGATCCCGTGCACGAGGCGGGCGGTGTCCGGGTGGTCGATCGCCCCGAAGCGCAGCGGGTCCATGACGGCGACCGGGCGGGCGCCCATGGAGATGATGTCGCGGACGATCCCGCCCACACCGGTGGCCGCGCCCTGGTAGGGCTCCACGAAGGACGGGTGGTTGTGGCTCTCCACCTTGAAGGTCACGGCCCAGCCGTCCCCGATGTCGACGACGCCGGCGTTCTCACCGATCCCGACGAGGAGGTGCTTCTTCATGGCGTCGGTGACCTTCTCGCCGAACTGGCGCAGGTGCACCTTGGAGGACTTGTAGGAGCAGTGCTCGCTCCACATCACCGAGTACATGGCGAGCTCGGCGCCGGTGGGCCTGCGCCCGAGGATCTCCTCGACGCGCCGGTACTCGTTCTCCTTGAGCCCGAGCTCCGCCCAGGGGAGCGCCTGGCCGGGGGTGGCCTCCGCATTCGCGACGGTGTCGATGTTGAACGCACGGGACGTTGTTCCTGCAGTCACTTAGCCCACCAGTTTCTTGAGTACCGAGGTGAAGATGCCGAGCCCGTCGGTTCCACCGCGGACCTCGACGGCGCCGCGGGCCGAGGAGTCCGGGCCGAAGCCCGCCTCGACGGCGTGCTCGGGGTGCGGCATGAGCCCGACGACGTTACCCGCGCTGTTCGAGATGCCGGCGATGTCGCGGCGAGAGCCATTGGGGTTGCCGTCGACGTAGCGGAAGACCACACGACCCTCGCCCTCGAGCTCGTCCAGGGTGCGGTTGTCGGCGACGAATTGCCCGTCCTGGTTCTTGAGCGGGATGACGATCTCCTCACCGTCCGCGTAGTCCGAGGTCCAGGAGGTGCCGGCGTTCTCGACGCGCAGGCGCTGGTCGCGGCAGATGAAGTGCAGGGAGTTGTTCTTGATCATTGACCCGGGCAGCAGGTGCGCCTCGGTCAGGACCTGGAAGCCGTTGCAGATGCCGAGCACGGGGAGGGCATCCGCCCCGCCCGAGGCCGCCGCGGTGATCTGCTCCATGAGCGGCGCGAAGCGGGAGATGGCGCCGGCACGGAGGTAGTCGCCGTAGGAGAAGCCGCCGGGGATGATGACGGCGTCGACGCCCTGCAGGTCGTGGTCGCCGTGCCACAGCTGGGTGGCGCTGCCGCCGGCGAGGCGGACGGCGCGGACGGCGTCGCGGTCGTCGAGCGAGCCGGGGAACGTGACGACGCCGACCCTCACGCCGTCGAGCGCCCTGTCCTCGCGGCCGGCGACGGGCTGGGGGCCGCCGATGAGCGGGGTCTCGAGGGTCACTGGCCGTCCTCCTGGATGACCTCCACGCGGGTGACGTCCTCGATGACCGGGTTGGACAGCAGCGTGGCGGCGGCATGGCGGGCCTGCTCGAGGACCTCCTCCGTGACGTCACCGTCCACGGTCAGTTCGAAGCGCTTGCCCTGGCGAACACCGGCGAAGCCGGTGAGCCCGATCCGGGGGAGTGCTCCGGCGATCGCCTTACCCTGGGGGTCGAGGATCTCGGGCTTGGGCATGACGTCGACAACGATCCGGGGCATCCGGCAACTCCTGTGCGTGAGCGGCAAGTGCTGGGGGTTCCAGCATTAAATGCAGTAGCCCGGAAGTGCCGTCTCACGCCGCATCAGGGTTGATACCGGCGCTCCGCGAGCTTGCGGTCCAAGTCTACCGGGCATTCCCTGAGCCCCCGTCCGGCGCCGGCTTTCGGTGCGCGCCTGTTCGGCCCCCAGCTCCGGTCCCGTAGGATGCCCGTCATGGCGGAGTCCCTCGAGGCGTGGACCGACTTCAACGTCGCCATGGTCGGGGCGACCGCGGCGCTCGCCGGCCTGCTGATCGTGGCGATGTCGGTCAACATCTCCGCGATCGTGGCGTCGCCGGCACTGCCGGCCCGCGCCGCCGCCTCGATCGGCACCCTCACTCTTGCGATCGTGGTCGGCGCGATCGGACTCGTTCCCGGTCAGACCGCCTGGGCCCACGGCCTCGAGGTCCTCGCCGCACTGGTGGTCGTGCTCGCTCTCGAGGTGCACGCCGTCCGCCTCGTCGCCGCCGAGAGCGGCCGGAAGCCTTCGGAGCGCGCCGGAAAGATCGTTGCAGGGGCGCTTCCCCTCGGCCCCTTCGCGGTCGGCGCCGTCCTCCTGCTCCTCGGCGCGCCCGCGACCGGTCTCGCCTGGCTCGCTGCCGGATGCGTCCTCGCGATCGTCGGAGGCATCCTGTTCTCCTGGGTCGCCCTCGTCGAGGTGCTGCGCTGAGGTTGCCCGGTCCGGCGGGCGGCCGATCCCGTCGCAGCGTCCGCCGGCTCTACTGCGCCCCGGGCGCGCCCAGGAGATCCGTCAGACTGTTCCAGCGCGAGATTTCGCAGCCGTCCGTCAACGCGAAGGATCCCACCACCGGGGTCCCGTCGATCTCCCCGGTGATGCTCGCCGTCTGCGGACCCGCGTACTGCTGGGTGCAGAGCACGTCCTTGTTCGGGCGAGCCGTGAAGAACGCGGCGCCGATCCGCGTGAGGGTCGCGCACGCGGCGTCGGCGTTGGGATGGGTGGAGGCCGGCCCGGGGACGCCGTCGACGCACTCGAGCACGTACTGGACGGGGTCCGAGGAGGCATCCTGCCGGACGGAGATGGTCAGCAGGGCGTTCGTCGAGGCCGCCGGCGGAGTCGCCGGCGCCGGTGGAGCGGACACCGGTGGAGCGGACGCCGGTGGAGCGGAGCCCGCGCCGGAGGGCGCCGGGCCGGGGGTGGCGTTGTCGTCCGGCGCGGGCGAGGGGGTGGGGGACTGCACGGAGGTCTCCTGTTCATCGGGTTCGTCTGGCGGGCCACTCTCGCTGCAGGCGGAGAGGGCGAGGGCGAGCGCCACGAGCGGAACCAGGGCACGCCGGGCGGCCCTGCGTGCACGGCCCGCTGCAGGCCTCGGATCGGTGCTGGTCATGGCGTCCCCTTCGGCTGGCTCCCCAGCGTAACGGCTGGCGATAGAACAACGCGGGACGACGGCGAGGCGTCCCGGGCGGCGCGGCTAGGGAGCATCCAGCGCGTCATCGAGCAGCCCGAGGAGCCGCGCCCGGAGCGCCTGCGACTCCTCGGCGAAGCTGCGCTGCAGCCGGACGTACTCCGCCTTGCCCTCGGCCGTCTCGATCGCGATCGGCGTGTAGCCCCAGTCCGCGAGGTCGTACGGGGAGGCCCGCATGTCCATGGTCCGGATCCGCCAGGACAGTTCGAAGCAGTCCATGACGATCTCGCTGGGCAGCAGCGGGGTGAGCTTGTACGCCCATTTGTACAGGTCCATGTTGGCGTGGAGGCAGCCCGGTTGTTCGAGGTCCCGCTGCGTCCGGCGCGTGGGCGTGAGCTCGTTCAGGGGCACCGCCTCCGGGGTGTAGAAACGGAAGGCGTCGAAGTGGGTGCAGCGGATCCGCGCGGAGTCGACGACGCCGTCGGTGCCGTCCGCTCCGAGGCGCAGTTGCAGATAGTCGTGGCGGACGCCGTTGACCGCAGACCGGTATGCCATCGCCCACTCGTGGAGCCCGAAGCAGCCGAACTGCGCGGGCCGCGCCGCGGTCCGGGCGAGGATCAACCGGGCGAAGTCGACGGCGTCGCGCCGCTCGACCGCGAAGCGCTGCGCGTCGACCCGGACCCCGTCGTCGACGGCGGCGTAGTACTTCCAGCCGGTGCGCTCCGCAGCGGCCGGTCCCGCCAGCACGACGGCGGCCCCCGGGTGCCAGCGCATGAGCTGGCCCGGCTTCTGCGTGTAGTAGGTGAAGAGGAAGTCCTCCACCGGATGTTTCGCCCCACGCGACCGCCGCTCCAGGTAGGGCTCCGCGAAGCGGGCCACCCGCTCGTGGTGCCGCCGTTCGCGGTCCTGCCATTCCGCCTGCGCGAGACGGGTCAGGAGGTCAGCGGGCATTCTCCTATTATCACCTGTTCGCCTCCTGGTAAATATCCTGTGTGAATTCTGGGAAACACGGCCGAAGGTCACTGTTCAGGGTGTGTTGCCTCGGGTAAGTTTGTGCTCGCTGTGGCGTCTGTGAGCGTCATCACAGGGGTGGGGTCCCATACGGGAGACCACGGCATCGGGGGAACGGCTTCGGCCGGCCCGTACTTTCACGAGAGGCACTACCTTCCTATGACACAACGGAGAATAGCCGGGCAGGGGCGCACCAGCATGCGCGCCGCCGCGACGATCGTTCTGGGTCTGCCGCTACTGGTCTCATCAACGGCGGTGGCGCCGGCTGCCTTCGCAGCGCCGGCTCCGGCGACGTCAGTGACGCCGCAGAAGGCGCCCGCCAAGAATCTGGATCCGGCGCAGTACCCGGCCGGCAAGTACATCGTGGTACTCGCCGACAAGCCGATCGCCACCTACACGGGCGGCGTGCAGGGCATCGCCCCGACGAAGCCGCAGCCGGGCAAGAAGCTCGACGCCCAGGCGCCGAACGTCCAGCAGTACTCGAAGTTCCTCGAGACCAAGCAGCAGGAGGTCGCCACCGCGGAGAGCGTCGAGATCGACCGCACCTACACGGCGGCCATCAACGGCTTCGCGGCGGATCTCAGCGCCGACCAGGCCATCGAGCTCGCCAAGAGCGACAAGGTCCTCATGGTCGCACCGGACGTGGAGAACGCCCCGGACTACTCCACCATCGACTTCCTCGGTCTCAACGGCAACAAGGGAGCCTGGAAGACCCAGTTCGGCGGCGAGAAGAACGCGGGCAAGGGAACGGTCGTCGGCGTCATCGACACCGGCTACGCCCCCGACAACCCCTTCTTCGCCGGTAAGCCCGTCAAGCCGCTCCCCGGCAACTCCAAGCCCAAGGTGGGTGAGCCCTACCGCGACGCCGACGGCAGGATCGCCATGCTGAAGGCCGACGGGAGCACGTTCGTCGGTGACTGCGAGGTCGGCCAGGGCTTCGACGGCAGCCTCTGCAACTCGAAGGTCGTCTCCGCGCAGTACTTCGACGAGGCCTTCATCGCGAGCGTGCCCGCCGCGAACCGCGCGCCCGAGGAAGTCCTCTCCCCGGTGGACATCGACAACCACGGCACGCACACGGCGAGCACCGCCGCGGGCAACGCAGGCGTCACCCAGACCGTCGACGGCCGGAACTTCGGTGTCTCCTCCGGGGTCGCCCCCGAGGCGAAGATCTCCGTCTACAAGACCTGCTGGGAGGACACCGACCCCAACACGGGCGGCTGCTACTCCTCGGCATCGGTCGACGCCATCAACCAGGCCATCCTCGACGGCGTGGACGTGCTGAACTACTCGATCTCGGGCAGCACGACGACGACGACGGACCCCGTGTCCCTCGCCTTCCTCTCGGCCACCTCGGCGGGCATCTTCGTCGCCGCGTCCGCCGGCAACTCCGGCCCCACCGCCAGCACCGTGAACCACGGCGCCCCGTGGATGACCACGGTCGCCGCGAGCACCTTCAACTACGAGCTGCAGGGCACCGCCGAATTCTCGGACGGCACCAAGTACCGCGGCGCGTCGATCATGCGCGCCGGTGTGCCCGCCACCCCGGTCGTCCTCGCGGTGAACGCGGCGGCGGCAGGCGCGGCGAGCCCTAACCTGTGCGGCCCCAACACCCTGGACCCGGCGAAGGTCGCCGGCAAGATCGTGGTCTGTGACCGCGGCGTCGTCGACCGCACCGCGAAGAGTGCCGAGGTGCTCCGTACCGGAGGCGTGGGCATGATCCTCGTCAACCTCGTCGATTCCTCGACGGACACCGATCAGCACGTGGTGCCGACGGTCCACGTCAACGCGCCCGAGGCCCTCGAGCTCAAGGCGAAGGTCGCGGCCAACCCGTCGATCACCGTCGCCCTGCAGCCCACGGACACCACGGGCAAGCCCCTGCCTCCCACACCGCAGATCGCAGGCTTCTCCTCGCGCGGCCCCCTGCTGGCCACCGGGTCCGACCTGCTGAAGCCGGACATCACGGCTCCGGGCGTCGCCGTCCTCGCGGGCGTCTCCACGGTCGGTTCCAAGGGGGCGCAGTTCGGGTTCCTCTCCGGAACCTCGATGGCCTCGCCTCACGTCGCGGGCTTCGCCGCGCTGGTCCTCGGCAAGAACCCCGCCTGGTCCCCGGCCACCGTGAAGTCGGCGATGATGACCACCGCCTACCCACTGAAGACCGCCACGGGCGGCGTCGAGACCGACGTCCTCGCGGTGGGCGCCGGCCACATCAACCCGGCAACCGTACTCAGCCCCGGACTGGTCTACGACCAGACCGTGGAGGACTACCTCAGCTTCATCGCGGGCACCGGCGTCGAGCTCGGCATAACCGGTGTCAAGCCGGTCGCCACGAAGGACACCAACGTGCCGTCCTTCGGGCTCGGCAACCTGACGGGACGCATCGAGGTCACCCGCACGGTCACGGCCGTCACCCCCGGCCTCTACCGTGCGACCGCGAACGTCCCCGGAGTCAAGGTCACCGTCACGCCGTCGGTCCTGAACTTCAGTGCACCCGGCGAGAAGCGCACCTTCAAGGTCACCTTCGAGAACGAGAGCGCGCCGTTCGGCAAGTTCGCAGCCGGGTCCCTGACCTGGTCCGGCCAGGGCAAGACCGTCACCTCCCCGGTGGCCGTCCGCCCGCAGGCCGTCAAGGCTCCGGCCGAGGCAGCCTTCACCTCCGCGGGTCCTGACGGCAGCGGCACCTTCGACGTCACCTCGGGCACCAACACCCCGATCCAGATGACGCTCCAGGGCCTCGCCAAGGCGGACTCGACGGCGATCAACCTGGTCCCCGGTGGCCTGGCCAACGCGAACAACGCCTCAAACGCCGTCAAGGACGTCACCGTCCCCGCAGGCGCCCCGATCGCGAGGTTCTCGGTCCTCTCGAGTGACCCGAGCGCCGACTTCGACATGTTCCTGATCACGCCGGCAGGCACCGTCACCCAGGTGGCGACCGCGGATGCCAGCGAGACGATCACGCTCGAGAAGCCGGCACCCGGCAAGTACCGGATCATCGCCAACCTGTACGGCAGCACGGACAACCGGCCGACCGCAGGCACCATCGATGCGGCGGTCCTCAGCGGCACGGAGAACAATGCGACGCTGACCCCGAACCCGCTCGCCCTGGCGAACGGCAGCACGGGTGCCGTCACGCTCACCTGGACCGGCCTCGCCGCCGGCTCCTACGTGGGCCGCGTGACCTACGCCGGATCCTCGGCGGTGACCTACGTGACGGTCGTCGTGAAGTAACACCCCAGCTGAATGACAGGCAGAAGGCCGGTGGATCCCTGATCCACCGGCCTTCTCCATGTCCGTGTCCGGTCGTCGTCATCCCACTCCACGGGACCGCGGGGTGGGAGGGTTCGAACAGTCCCGCTTCACGGCCGCGGCCGATGGGACGAAGGTCGTCAGGTGACGCAGGGGCCCCGACGAAGCGGCTAGCGGCCCGTCCCCGCGTACACCGTCGCGGTGGCATCGCCGTCGAGCTCGAACGCGGCGTGCACGGCACGTACCGCGGTATCGAGCAGGTCCGCGCCCGTGACCACCGAGATGCGGATCTCCGACGTCGAGATCATGTCGATGTTCACGCCGGCGTCGGACAGGGCGCGGAAGAAACGGTAGGAGACGCCGGGGTTCGAACGCATGCCCGCGCCGATCAGCGAGAGCTTCCCGATCTTCTCGTTGTAGTCCACCGATTCGAAGCCGACGCGGTCCTGCGCGGCGCCGAGCGCGGCGAGCGCCTCGGCGCCGTCGACGATCGGGAGCGTGAAGGAGATGTCCGTGCGGCCGGACCCGTGCGTCGAGACGTTCTGCACGATCATGTCGATGTTCGTGTTGGCGCCGGCGACGATCCCGAAGATCTCGGCTGCCTTGCCGGGGATGTCGGGTACGCCGACGACCGTGACCTTCGCTTCGGAGCGGTCGTGCGCGACGCCGGAGATGATGGGCTGTTCCAAGGGTTCTCCCTCTTGAATCTTGATCTGGTCATCGGGGCTGGGCAGCACCCAGGTGCCCTCGTTGTGGCTGAAGGAGGAGCGGACGTGCAGGGGGACGCCGAAGCGGCGCGCGTACTCGACGCAGCGCAGGTGCAGGATCTTCGCTCCTGACGCCGCCATCTCGAGCATCTCCTCGCTCGAGATCGTGTCGATCTTCTGCGCCGAGGCGACCACCCGGGGGTCGGCGGTGTAGACGCCGTCGACGTCGGTGTAGATCTCGCAGACGTCCGCGCCCAGCGCGGCGGCGAGGGCGACGGCGGTGGTGTCCGATCCGCCACGGCCGAGGGTCGTGATGTCGTTGCTGTCGCGGCTCATGCCCTGGAAACCGGCGACGATGGCGATATCGCCTTTCTCGATGGCCGTCCGGATGCGGTGCGGGGAGACGTCGATGATCCGCGCCTTGCCGTGGATGGCGTCCGTGATCATGCCCGCCTGGCTGCCGGTGAAGGACTGCGCGGAGGCGCCGGCCGCGTGGATCGCCATCGCCAGGAGGGCCATGGAGATGCGCTCGCCCGCGCTCAGGAGCATGTCCATCTCCCGGGCGTCCGACGCCGTCGGGCTCACCTGCCCGGCGAGGTCCAGCAGTTCGTCCGTGCTGTCGCCCATCGCGGAGACGACGACGACCACCTCATGGCCTGCTGCCTGGGTGTCGACGACCCGCCGCGCGACGCGCTTGATGCCTTCGGCGTCGGCCACCGACGATCCGCCGAATTTCTGGACTATGAGGCTCATGCACTCGCTCACTGACGAAGGAGGACGGCGGCGTCAGCCGGCCGTGCTTGCTGTGACGGGCGGCAGCGTCGGCGCCTGAGGGAGCGGGGGATCGGGATCCTACGCCCGTGCCAGTGTAGCGGCGGGGGAATCGTCCGCTCAAAGTCGGGGTCCGAATAAGAACCTGCGGGCGCCCCACGATTCCCTTGCCGAACTCCGGCCCAAATGCTCGCGCGTCGCCTAATCTCGGAGCATGACCAACGAATCTGGGGGAATCGTCGTCGAGGGGGTGGCACGGAGCTTCGGCTCGGTGCAGGCCGTCCGCGATATCGATTTCGAGGCTCCGCCCGGGGAAGTGACCGCTCTGATCGGTCCCAACGGCTCCGGCAAGACGACCCTGCTGCTGATGATGGCGAGCCTGCTGGCTCCCGATCTCGGCACCATCCGGGTGGCGGGCTTCGACCCCGTCACGCAGCCCAGGGAGGTGCGGAGCAGGGTCGGCTGGATGCCGGACACCCTGGGCGCGTGGGAATCGCTGACCGCCCACGAGGTGCTGACGACGATCGGCGCGCTTTACCGGATGAGCTCCGCGGACCGGACGCGGCGGGCCGACGAACTGCTGGCGGCTGTGAAGCTCACCGACTTCGGCCACCAGCCGGCCCGTGTCCTCTCCCGCGGTCAGCAGCAGCGGCTCAGTCTGGCCCGCGCCCTGATCCACGACCCGCAGGTCCTGCTGCTGGACGAGCCGGCGTCGGGCCTCGATCCCGGCTCGCGGGTGGACCTGCGGTCGCTCCTGCGCTCGCTCGCCGCCGAGGGCAGGACCGTCGTGGTCTCGAGCCACGTCCTGTCGGAACTCGACGAGATCGCCGACCGTGCCGTCTTCGTGAGCCGGGGGCAGTCGGTGAAGAGCCAGACGCTCGACGAGGCCGGCGGCCAGATCCGCCGCTACTACATTCAGGCCGAGCCGATGACAGCCCTCGCCGCAGCCCTGGAGAGCCACGGCGTGCGCTTCGAGACGCGCCGCGACTCGCGGCGCGAGGAGTTCCTCGTCCAGCTCGGCAGCACCGCAGAGGCCTCCTGGCTGCTGCGCACCCTGGTGATGGCCGACGTCGTCGTCACCGCCTTCGCACCCGCCGGCGGTGCGCTCGAAGAAACCTACATGAGCCTCGATACGGACAGACGATGAGCACAGCGACCGAACCCTCGACCCCCCACCCCGTCCGTTCCTCCACCTCCCTGCCGTTCCGGACAGCGGTCCGCACGGTGTTCACCCTCGAGATGAAGCAGCGACTCCGGGGCAGGGGCTGGTACTGGATGCTCGGCACCTGGTTCGTGGTGATCGGCTTCATCTTCGTCCTCGCCCTCGGGGTGATCGGGGCCACCGACAACGAGGGCGGGATCCTCTTCGACCTGATCGTCGGCTTCGTCCTCTTCTTCGGGCTCCTCGTCTCCCCGGGCCTCTCGGCGAACGCCATCAACGGTGACCGCGCGGGCGGCACCCTCGCGATCCTCCAGGTCACGCTGCTCACGCCGGGGCAGCTGCTTGCGGGGAAATGGCTGGCCTCCTGGGTGGGGTCCCTCGCGTTCCTCGTCCTCAGCAGCCCTTTCATCTTCTGGGCGCTGACGCTCGGCGGCGTCAACGGCCAGGAGGCCGTGGTCTCGCTCCTGATGCTCGCCGTGCAGCTCGGCGTGGTCTGCGCGATCGGCGTGGGCGTCTCGGCGCTTGCCAACCGGCCCCTCTTCTCCATCGTCAGTACGTACATGCTGGTGGCGCTGCTGGCCGTCGGCACGGTGATCGTCTTCGGGCTGAGCACCATGCTGGTGATGGAGGAGCGGACGATGACGTCGTCCTACTACAACTACCCGGAGGCAAGCCTCGACAGCATGGGCGTCCCCGATCCGGGCGCCGAGCTGGAGTGCGTGACGCAGACCTACCGGTCGGAGGTACCCAACACGCAGTACATCACCTGGATCCTAGCCGCGAACCCGTTCGTGGTGGTGGCCGACGCCGTGCCCTACAGCGTCGAGGACCTGCCGGAGCAGGGCACGCCGAATCCCTACGGTCCCGCCGACGGCCCGTACTACACGCCGGGCGTCATGGAGACGATCAGCCAGGGGGTGCGGTCGGCGCAGGCCGGACCCGACACCGACCAGACCTGCGAGGAGGCAAGCCAGGCTCTTCGCCCGCTCCCGCAGGAGACACCGATCTGGCCTCTGGGGCTGGGGATCCAGCTGGTCCTGGCGACCGGGCTCCTGCTGGCCGCCCGCCGGAAGCTGACGATGCCGGCCGGGCGCCTCGCGCGGGGGACTCGCATCGCCTAGGTGGGTCCTGCAGGGCCGCTCGCGTCAGGACATGACGCGGCGGCCCTCGAAGGCCCGGCCGAGGGTCACCTCGTCCGCGTACTCGAGATCGCCGCCGACCGGGAGGCCGGACGCGAGGCGCGTGACGGGGATGCCGATGGTCTTGAGCATCCGCACCAGGTAGGTCGCCGTCGCTTCCCCCTCCAGGTTCGGATCGGTGGCGATGATGATCTCCTGGATCTGCGCGTCCGACAGGCGGGCGAGGAGTTCGCGGATGCGCAGCTGGTCGGGCCCGACGCCCGCGATGGGATTGATGGCGCCCCCCAGCACGTGGTACCTGCCGCGGAACGAGCGCGTGCGTTCGACGGCGATCACGTCCTTCGATTCCTCGACGACGCAGATCATCGTCGCGTCCCGGCGCGGATCACGGCAGATGGCGCACTGTTCCTGCTCGGCGACATTGCCGCAGATGGTGCAGAACTTCACGCGTTCCTTGACCGTGGTGATCGCCGTGACCAGGCGCTGCATGTCCTCGCCGTCCGCTTCCAGGATGTGGAACGCGAGGCGCTGGGCCGACTTCGGGCCCACCCCGGGCAGGCGTCCGAGCTCGTCGATAAGCTCCTGCACTGCGCCTTCGTACACGGTGTGTCCTCTTCTGCCTGTGGTGATGGTGCCGGTGTTCCGGTACCAGGGGCGTGGTGCGCCCTCCCCGCTGCGTCGGCGGGAAGAAGCGCACCCTTCATTGTCCGCCCTGCCGTGGGTATGGAGCGCCCGCGGGGAGGCGGCGGTGTTACGCCCTGAGCGTGGGCGCGGGCGGTCCTGCTGCCGGGCGCGGCCTACTGTCCGTCGATGCTGCGTTCCTCGATGAGGCGCCCGTTGAGGATGCGCTCGATCGCGGTCCGTCCCACGAGTCCCGATTCCTCGATGGTCTCGTCGTCCGCGCTTGGCTCGTCCTCCACGAAGCGGAGATCGACCGCGCCCCGTGTGGCAGCTGCCTCCTCGGCGCGCTTGCGTTCTGCTTCGTCGAGCAGCTGCTGGTAGCGGCTGACCGGCTTCTGCCGGACGTCGCCGGCTGCGACCGGTCCGGGCCCACCGGGCACAGACGACGTGCCCGGTGCCGCCGTGTCGGGTGCGGACGACGGCGTCGGGGCGGCGGCAGCGGGGGCGGGCGCCGCGAATCTGGGCACGACCGGCGTCCTGGGCTGAGTGGGAGCCGTGATGCGTGCGCCGGGTGGCTGGTGTGCCGTCCCCGCTGCGGTGCCTCCCGTGCCGGGCGACGGCGTCCCGTCACCTCCGGCAGCCGGTGGCGCCCCTGCGCCCGGGGGGCTCCAGATGACGGATCGGGATGCCGTGGGCCCCGGGGCCGGACTCGCGGCCGCTCCTTCCGGTGCGGCGCGGGAGCCGGAGGCGTTTGGGTTCTGGGACATCGGGGCACGCTGGGAGCGCTGGGGGGCCGGACCTCGGCCGCCCGGGGTGTCGGGTGCGGGGGGAGTAGGCAGCTGAACGCCTCCGGCTCCGCGCGGTCCTGCGGTACGACGGTCGGAGGGATCCTCCGGGACGGAATCCCAGCCCGGACCGGGATCGTACGCGTCCTCGGGAGGTTCGACGAGGGCCCAGGAATCGTCCGACATGGACGGGTCCCAGGCACCGACGGTCTCCGCGCCGGCCGGAGCGGACGCTGCGCGTTCGGCCGGGCGGGTGCCACGGTCGGCGCCCGCGTCCGGCACCGGACCCCTCGGGCGGGCCGGCATCGTGGCGTCAC
The DNA here is from genome assembly GCF_058269135.1 of Arthrobacter sp. TJ-265. Taxonomy (NCBI): domain Bacteria; kingdom Bacillati; phylum Actinomycetota; class Actinomycetes; order Micrococcales; family Micrococcaceae; genus Arthrobacter; species Arthrobacter sp. TJ-265. Next base: position 274,429 of record NZ_JBZCND010000003.1, read on the forward strand.
CGGAGGCCCGGCGCGTTGCAGGTGCGGCAGCGGACGTCGCGGTGCTGGAGCGGTCGGGCTCCGCAGCGGGTGCCGGGCGGGTGTCGGAGGACTGCCGGGCCTGCGGCGCGGCCGGTGCAAGGTCCCGTTCCGGGTGGACGGCACCTTCGGCGTCCGCGGTCACTCCCGCGGTGTTCGCGCGGTTCGGAGTGGGCGCATCGCCCGTGACGGGCGGGGGTGCGGGGGTGCCGGTCCGGTGTGCGTCACCGGCAGCGGTCGCGGTGGGCGCCGGACGGGTGGCGGTCGCCGCCGGGACGGAGGAGGGATCGTCAGGGCTCGGTGATGCCTGGGTGCCGACTGATCCCGCGTCCGGGTGGCCCGCCTCGTCGGGGGTGCCGGCCGGGAGATCATGCGCCGCATCGCCCGATGGCCGCGGGGGCGTGGCCTCGGCGGTCCCGCCGTCCCGCGGTCCGGGGCTCGTGGACGACGACAGCGCAGCATCGCCGACTCCGGCGTCACCCGGCGCAGCAACGCCGGCTCCGGCCCGCGGCACAGGGCCGGCGGGCGATGACGAAGCTCCCGGGTCCGCGTGCTGGGCGGACCCTGCGTCCGGAGACGGTCGAGCGTCATCCCGGGGGGCCGTCGGGTCGCTTTCGCGCGCCGACGCCGAGGAAGCAGGGCCCGGGCTGCTACCCGGGCCCGCCGTGCGGGCCGGTACTTTTGGGCCCGACTCACCCGACCCGCCGGCGTCGTGGACGGCTTCGATGGAGCAGGTGAGGCCGAGGACCTTGTGGATCGCCTGCTTCACGTTGTCCATGTGGGGTCCACGCTGGAACCCGATGGCGTTGCCCTGGTTCACGAAGGCGAGGACCAGCTGGTTGCCCTCGAACGACCGCGGCTTGGCCGAGACGTTCACGATGAGCCAGGTGGCGCGTTTGATGTGCGCGACCTCGTCCATGATCTCGGGCCAGGCCCGTCGGATCATCTCGACATTGCTGCCGGACCCGGCGGGCTGCCCCTGCTGGCCCGGTTCGGGCTGCCGGGATCCCTGCTGCGGCTGTGCCGGACCGCCCGGAGTCTGTGCCGGCTGACCCGGGGACGGGGTCTGCTCCCGTGCCGCATGGGACTGCCGACCGGAATCGGCGCTCGGCTGCCGGCTCTCGTGGCCGGACGTTTGCGGGCCCTGAGCGGCAGGGCTCCGCGAACCGTCTTCGACGGAGGAGGCCTGCTCCGCGGGGACCGCCCCCGATGTGGCGCCCCGTGGGTCGGGCCTGCGCTCGTCGGCTGTCGGGTGCTCCTCGCGGTCGTCGGCGCTCACCGAGGGGTCCAGCGCCGAGGGGGCCGTCGCCGAGGTGTCCGCCGTCGTGACCCCTGGAGGCGGGGTCGCGCCGGTGGTTCCTGCTGCGCCGGCCGCGTCCGGAGAGCCTGCGGCCTCCCGCATGCCTGCGGTGGTCGGAGCGCCTGGTGTGCCTGGTGCGCCGGGTGCGCCTGACTCGCCGGGGGCGCCCGCCACGGGACGCGCCGGCGTCTTCGCATCGGAGCCCGGGTCGGCGAAGGCGGAGTCGGTGGAGACGCCCCAGTTGCCGCCCCAGTCGGGCGAGGAGTCCGCTGCCGGCGATTTCGCCTGCTGGTCACGTGCGGCGGCCGGGATCGCGGGAGACTGCGCGCCGGGAGCGGCGGCGGGCACTGCAGGAGCGGAAGGATCGGCGACCGGCAGCGACCAGCGGGCTGCGGCCTCCTCGGCCGTCCGGGGGACGCCGTCGAGCCGTGGACGCGGTGGTCTCGTCGGCTCGGCCGCAGCGACCGGAGTGGGTTCAGCAGCGGGTTCGCTGCCGCCGTCGGCAGCGGGCGTCCCGGCGGCGTACTCGAGGCGACGCTCGATACGGTCCACCCGGGCGAGCGTACCGCGGACCGAGGCATCCGCCGCGGGGAGCAGCAGGCGTGCGCACAGCAGTTCGAGGTGCAGCCGCGGCGACGTGGCGCCGGTCATCTCGTTCAGGGCCGCATTGGTGACGTCGGCGGCGCGGGACAGCTCGCCGGCACCGAGCTGGTTCGCCTGCGTGCGCATGCGGTTCAGCTGGTCGTCGGGGACACCGCGCAGGACGGACGCGGCACCCTCGGGGACCGCGTTGATGACGATCAGGTCGCGGAACCGCTCCAGCAGGTCCTCCACGAATCGCCGGGGGTCGTGCCCGGTCTGGATCACGCGGTCCACGGCGTTGAACACCGTCGCGGCGTCGCCGGCCGCCACGGAGTCGACGACGTCGTCGAGCAGGGTCGCATGCGTGTAGCCGAGGAGCGAGACGGCGAGCTCGTAGTCCAGCCCGGACTCGCTCGCGCCGGCCATGAGCTGGTCGAGCACGGACAGGGAGTCGCGGACGGAGCCGCCGCCGGCACGGACCACGAGCGAGAGGACTCCCGGCGCCACCGGCACGTTCTCCTGACGGCACAGCAGCTCGAGGTAGGCCATGAGGGGTTCGGGCGGGACGAGCCGGAAGGGGTAGTGGTGCGTCCGCGAACGGATGGTGCCGATCACCTTGTCCGGCTCGGTGGTCGCGAAGATGAAGAGGATGTGCTCCGGCGGCTCCTCCACGATCTTCAGCAGTGCGTTGAAGCCCGCCGACGTGACCATGTGGGCCTCGTCGATGATGAAGATCTTGAACCGGTCACGGACGGGGGCGAAGGTGGCGCGCTCGCGGAGATCGCGTGCGTCGTCGACGCCACCGTGGCTCGCGGCGTCGATCTCGATGACGTCCAGGCTGCCCGAGCCGTTCCGGGCGAGTTCGACGCAGCTGTCGCAGACACCGCACGGTGTGGAGGTAGGGCCCTGCGCACAGTTCAGGCAGCGGGCGAGGATCCGCGCCGAGGTGGTCTTGCCGCATCCACGGGGCCCGGAGAACAGGTAGGCGTGGTTGATGCGGTCCTTGTCGATGGCCGCCATCAGGGGTTCGGTGACATGCTCCTGGCCGATGACGTCCGCGAAGGTCTCGGGACGGTAGCGGCGGTAGAGGGCTGTACTCACGGATGAACCTTATCGGTTGGTGCTGACGGTTTGCATGCCGGTCCGGCGGCGGCGGGGAACAGGACGGCGGGGTCGACCACCCACGGGTGGCGCGGCAGCCGCCCCGGATCGAACACGGCGAGGGCCGCGTCCGGACTCCCGCCGGGAAGACCGAGGGAGGCCAGGATCGTCTCCAGGACCTCGGCCGCGGACCAGCCCTGCAGGGCGAGGTCCTCCAGTGTCACAGCGCCGTCGCGCTTTGCCAAGCGGCGGCCCCCGGACGCCACCGCCAGGGGCACGTGCGCGTAGGTGGGTATCGGGAGGCCGAGCAGGGAGGCGAGGTAGGCCTGCCGCGGGGCCGATTCGAGGAGGTCCTCGCCCCGCACCACCTGGTCGATGCCCTGGTCGGCGTCGTCGACGACGACGGCGAGGTTGTAGGCGATCACGCCGTCGTTCCTCCGCAGTACGACGTCGTCCACCGGAGCCGTGATGCGCCCGGCCAGCAGGTCCTCGACGGTCCCGCTGTCGACGGCGGAGCGCAGCCGCAGCGCCGGGCGGCGGCCGAGGCGCCGTCGGGCCCGCTCGTCCTCGCTGAGAGCGCGGCACGTGCCGGGGTAGAAGCCGGGCCGGCCGTGTGGGGCGCTCGCTGCTTCGGCGACGTCGCGCCGCGTGCAGAAGCACTCGTAGGCGAGGTCCCGGGCGATGAGCTGCTCCAGCGCCGCGGTGTACCGGGCGAGGCGCCCGCTCTGACGGAGGACCGGCTCGTCGGATGCGAGGCCCAGCGCCGCCAGTTCGGCGAGCTGCTCCGCCTCGGCGCCGGCGCGGACGCGGTCCAAGTCCTCCACCCGGATCAGGAACCGGCGTCCGGTGGAGCGGGCGAAGAGCCATGCGAGGACGGCCGTGCGGAGGTTGCCGACGTGGAGGCGGCCGGAAGGGCTCGGGGCGAAGCGGCCGGCGCCCGTGTCTGCCACCGTGGAACCTCCCGCTGCCCGCGTCCCTAAAGTCCTTAAAGTGAAGACCCCCCATGCACCTGCCAGAGCCCGCTTACCCTTGCTACCTTCCGGTCCTGGGGGAGTTCACAGGATGACACCACATGAGGGGCCGGGAAATAGTCTACACAGTGGATCGCGTGGCGTTCGAATCCGCGGAGCAGGGCGGGAGAAGCGCCGCCGTCGCCCCGCGATATCCCGGCGATTCGGCGTGAGCCGGTTGTATGGGTATTCTGGTATCTGCTCCAAAGGAGGAGGATTCGCCTAGCGGCCTATGGCGCACGCCTGGAACGCGTGTTGGGTTCACGCCCTCGGGGGTTCAAATCCCCCATCCTCCGCTTGTGGCTCGACAAGGAACACCCCGGTCTTCGGACCGGGGTGTTCCTTTTTGTCTGGGTGGGTGGTCGCGAACGGAGGCCACGGACCACCCCGCACCGGCGGGCTGCCGCGGTCCTACCGGTATCGTGCCGAACCGGCTCAAACGCTCGAGCGCGCGGGTCCCAGGTGTCCCTGGACGGCCCGCGCGGCAGCGGCGGGCCCGTCCTCGTCCGCATGGAGCAGGCGTTCCCGTTCGGCCGCAGCGCGGAAGGACCCGTCGGTGAGCAACCGCCGCACGGCGCCGGCGAGGTGCTCGGTGCCTGCATCCCGGGGCGACACCGCGATCGCGTTGCCCTGCCGCACGCACACCGCGACGTTCCAGGCCTGCTCCGGCTGCATGCCGATGCCGACGAACGGTACTCCCGTCGCGCACGCAGTCTGCACCGTGCCCTGTCCGCCGTGGAGTACCGCCGCGTCGATGAGCCCCCCGAGTCGGTGTGCGGGTAGCAGGTCGACGACGTGCACGTTCGTCGGCAACCCGGCCACATCGCCGGGCGTGAGGAAGTGGCGGATGGGGGCGACGACGTTGATCCCCAGTGCGCCCAGGGTGTGGGCTGCACGCAGCGCTGTCCTCCGGTTGCCCGAGGATCCGAGCGCCAGATAGACGAGTGGCCGGTCCAAATGGGCGAGCTCATGCACCAGCTGGGGAACCTCGCCCGGCAGTTCAGCGAAGATCGGACCCACCCTGATGTAGTTCGCCGGTAGGTGGTACCCCTCGAGTTCGGAGGCCATGACCGTCAGGAGGTTGACGTCGCCCTCGAACAGGTCCAATCCGGTGCGCAGGGGGCGCACCCCGTTCTCCCTGGCGACGATGCGGAAGGCGCGCGGGGCGATCGGCAACCGACCGTAGACGAGGCGGAGGGCTGCCGACGCGAGGCCGTCGGCCACTCCGCTGAGGCGACCAGCCCCGGTGACGAGACCGAGCCGCGGCGTCTGCTCCACGTGAGGTCGGGTGAGCGCGAAAGGGACGGCGTAGAACAGCGGCACCTCCTCGGCGCGCGCCGAGATCAGCGAGGTGACGTTCGTCCCCATCACCACGGCCTCGGCGCCGGTCTCACGGAGGAGCCGACGCTCGGCATCCACCCGGGCGCGGACGAGCCCGGGGGAGAACGGATGGCGGAGCGAACGCCCCTGGTCGAGGGCCAGGACCTGGCCCTGCTCGCGCCTCGACAGGACGGGGCCGAGGTGGCGCACCTCGAAACCGGCCGAGCGCACGAGGTGCACGTACGGGGATTCGTACACCTGGAACATGGCGTGACATGCGGGGCCGAGTGCCCGCGCGATCATGATCATGCGGGTCGTCTCGGCAAGATTGAAGGTCACAGGAGCGAAGAGCAGCGTTCGCATGCCTGGAGCCTAACGCCCGCGTCGGACCGGGTATACGGTCGTCGGGCGGCTCCATCTCCAGGCTGTCTAGACGGTTCCTGCCACGCGGCGGATGCGGTTCTTCGCGGCGGCCTCCGCGGGACCCTCCGGCCCCAGCCCCAGCCGGATCATCCCGAGGACCAGCCGTACCGCCGGCCGGATCGGCAGCGGGACGGGTCCGAGGGACGGCGCCCGCAGGCCGAGCATCTCGCGGTGGCGCGGCTCCAGCGTCGCCACCGCCCCCGCGAACAGGATCTGGTACCCGAGGCGCTGGGACCGGGGCAGGGGCGGACGCCGGATGTAGGTGAGCGCCTCCTGCACCTGTTCGCTGTTCCTGAGGTCGCCGTCGAACGCGGCGAGCTGCGCCCTGAGCCCGGCGGCGGACCGCGGTGGGTCCTCGAGGCCCATCAGTTCCCCGGCCTGTGCCCATTCCGCCACGTACTGGTCCACGCCGCCCGGGATGGCCCCGCCGTATTCGGAGTGCGCCGCCACGAAGGCGTCGGTGAACGCGAGGTGCACCCATCGGATCAGGTCCGGGTCCGCCGCCGAATACGGCTTCTCGACGCCCCGGCTGTCGGTGTACGTCCCGGACACCCGGGTGTGGAGGCGCTGGACGAACGCCGATCCCTCCCGGGCTGCGACCTTCGAACCGTACGTCACCGTGAAGATCCAGCGGATGGTGTTCGCCAGTCTCCCGAGCGGCTCCTCCCGGAAGCTCGAGTGGGCGTGCACGCCGGCCATCGCGCCCGGGTGCAGTGTCTGCAGGAGGAGCGCCCGGATGCCCGCCACCGTCGGTGTCATCGAACTGTGCACCGTCCACACGGCGGAGCCGATCGGGAAATACCCGACGTCGTCGCCCTTCTCGAACTCGAACTGCCACTGCGGGATGGCCGGATCACCGTCCGTGAAGGTCGTTCGGAGCTGCGTCTTCCACGTGTCGATGATTCCCATCGGGTGACCCGTTCTGTCGGTGTCCTGCGGCGGCCTCCGGGCCGCCGTTCCTTCCAACGTACCCACGGGCCGATTTGCTCCGTCCGCACGGTGGGCCATCCGTCGCGTGCGACGATACGAAGCACCAGCACCACCGAGTCCCCTGGGAGCAATCATGTCCTCGTCCGGCCTGTACGGCATCGACCTCACCATGAACGACGGCAGCACGAAGTCCTTCGGGGATTTCCGCGGCCACCCCGTCCTGGTGGTCAACGTCGCGTCGAAGTGCGGCTTCACCCCCCAGTACGCGGGCCTCGAGGCGCTGTACGGCCGCTACGCGGCCGAGGGCCTCGTGGTGCTCGGCATGCCCTGCAACCAGTTCATGGGACAGGAACCCGGGAACGACGGCGAGATCGCCGAGTTCTGCTCGAGGACCTTCGGCGTCACGTTCCCGCTGATGGCCAAGGGCGACGTCCGCGGGAAGGACCAGCACCCGCTCTACGGACAGCTGACGAGGTTCGGGACCGGGCTCCTGCCCGGCCTCGTGAAGTGGAACTTCGAGAAGTTCCTGGTGGGTCGCGACGGCGAGATCCTCGCGCGGTTCGCCCCGACGGTCGAGCCGGACGCGCCCGAGGTGATTGCCGCGATCGAGGACGCCCTGGCACGACCCGCCGCCTGACCCCGGGCTTCCCCGGGGTCGGCGCCGGGCCCTAGCCGAGGGAGGCGACGCAGCGCGCGAGGAAGGCGGCGCCCGCCTCCTCGTGGATGAGTGAGCCCTCGGTCAGGACCTCGTAGGGCTTCGGGGGCACGCCGTCGGCCGGGCGGACGTCGAGGTGCGCGACGTCGTACCCCTGCTCGTGGAGGTAGTCGGCCATGGCGTAGTCGGTGCGTGAATCGCCCACCGTCCGCCACGTGCGGGGCAGGTCCATGAGCGGCGCGACCAGGGTGAGGGCTCGCTCGGCCCCGAGGTCCTTGCCCACGCGGACGGACTCGATGTCGGTCGAGATGATGGTCGGGTCGACCCGGTACTCGATGTCCCCCCGGCTGTCCGGTTCCTCCCGGTCCAGCCTGCAGGCGCCCATGTCGTGGCTGTGCATGATGTCCAGGGCGTCGTCGTCGAAGGAACTCTGGCCCTCGAGGTAGTCGGCGTTCGCCGCGTCGAGGGACTGCTCCACCGAGACCATGGCGAGTTTCGTCTCGTCGAAGAACATGAGGTGGGAGTACTTCTCCTCGACGAGGTCCCGCACGTCGTCGGCGAAGCTCGTGGGCAGCGCGAGCCCGCGGTCGAGGAAGACCTCCCCGGCGCCGTCGGCAGTGAACGAGAACCAGGTGGCACCCTTCTCGCAGACGGCGTGGAAGGTCACCCCGGCCGGCAGACCCGCGGCGAGCATCGGCTCCATCACCTGCTCACGGATGAACGCGTCCGAGCGGCCCGTGTTGAACACCACGGGCCAGCCCGCCGCGGCGAGCGTGAGCAGGTCGGCGATGATCCCGGCGGGGACGGTCCGCGTGACAGGGCTGGCCACGGGCCCGTCGACGTCGAGCAGGAGCCCCTGGGCGGGCTGTCCCCGGCCGGGGGAGGGCAGGGCGGGGGCGGCGGGCAGCAGGTCGAGGGGGGCGTCCGTAGGCATGGGTCCATTATGTTCCGCCGCGCACGGTCCCTCCATCCGCGACCGGTCCGGGCGCGCCCGGACGGGATCGGCGTGACAGACTCGCGGCATGAGCACTCGGTCGGGAATCGTCGTCGTCGGGTCGATCAACGCGGACCTCGTGGTCGCCGCCGACCGGCACCCGCGGCCGGGCGAGACCGTGGCCGGCCGTTCGATGACGGTGCTGCCCGGCGGCAAGGGCGCCAACCAGGCGGTCGCCGCCGCCCTGCTGGGCGCCGAGGTCACCATGATCGGCGCCGTGGGGGACGACGCGTACGCGGATGTCGCCCTCTCCGTCCTCGCGACGGCGGGCGTCGACCTGTGGGCCGTCCGGCGGACCGGCGGTGCCACCGGCATCGCGGTCATCCAGGTGGCCGACGACGGCGAGAACACCATCGTGGTGCTGCCCGGAGCCAACGCCGCCATGACGCCCGAACTCGTCGAGGCCTCCGCCGACGCCATCCGGGATGCCGGCGTCGTGATCGTCCAGGGCGAATTGCCCGCGGACGCCACGGCTGCGGCCATCCGTCTCGCCGCCGGACGTGTGATCGTCAACCTGGCACCGGTCATCGCCGTCGACGGTCCCACGCTCCTCCGCGCGGACCCCCTGGTGGTCAACGAGCACGAGGGGGCCCTGGTCCTCGCGCGCTTCGGGCGTCAGGTGCCCGCGGATCACGGAGCCGTCGCCGGGTCCCTCCTCGCCCTCGGCTTCGCGTCGGTGGTGATGACGCTCGGCGGCGCCGGGGCCCTCGTCGCCACCAGCGGTGGCCTCCGCCGGGTGCCCGCCCCGCAGGTGGCCGCGGTCGACACGACGGGCGCCGGGGACGCCTTCGTCGGAGCGCTCGCGGCGCGGCTCGCGGCGGGTGGACCGTTGGACGACGCCGTCCGGTTCGCCGTGCGCGTCGGTTCCTCCTCGGTCCGGCGCCCGGGCGCGCAGCCCTCCTACCCGACGTCCACCGACGAGCTTCCCGCACTGCCGGCGGGTCCGGCGGCGTGACCGTCGAACCACGGGACGATCGCCTGCCCGACACGCGCGTTCCATTGGCCGAAGCAATTACTTACCCTAGAGATGTGATCTTCAAAGCAGTGAGTGACGGCCGGCCATACCCGGACCACGGATGCGTGACCCCCAAGGACTGGGCGGAAGTGCCTCCCCGGCAGGTGCGGCTCGATGAACTGGTGACCACCAAGACCACGCTCGACCTCGGGGCACTGCTCGCCGAGGACTCGACGTTCTTCGGTGATCTCTTCCCGCACGTGGTGCAGTGGAACGAGACGATGTACCTCGAGGACGGCCTGCACCGGGCCGTCCGGACGGCCCTGCACCAGCGGACCATCCTGCATGCGAGAGTCCTCGTGCTCGATGAGTGAGCAGGGCTCGCCGCGCCACCAGCGGGCGCAGGCCAGACGCGACCCGACCGAGTGGCACGGCCAGCGGATCGTGACCGAGACGGATCTCGGCGCCGTGTTCCCGGAGGACGACGCCGATCGCCGGCGGCGGGTGTCGATGCGCAGGATCCTCCATGGCGTCGTCCTCGTGCTCCTCCTGGGGCTCGTTATCGCCGCCGTGTACGTCGCCCTGGGTGTTGCGCGCGGAGACATCGGCACCGGCGCGCCCGAAGCGGTTCCCGAACCGACATCGACGTGCCCCGCCGGTCCGTTCGACTACCAGGACCCGAGCGCCATCACCGTCAACGTCTACAACAGCACGAGCATCGACGGACTCGCCGGCATCGCCGCGGAACAGCTCCGCGGCCGCTCCTTCGCGGTGCGGGACATCGCCAACAGGCCGGTCGACCGCACCGGGATGACGGCGATCATCGTCTCGGGCGAGGCCGGCCGCGCCAACGCCTTCACCCTGCAGCGCACCATCCCCGACTCGATCTACGTGGCCGACGAGCGCGAGGACCGGACGGTCGACGTCGTCCTCGGTTCCGGCTACGCGGGAGTCGTCCCGCCCGAGCGGATCGACGTCACGCCGGCCGGGCTGTCCTGTGCCCCGGAAGAAGGCCCCACGGCCGCACCCACGGCCCCGTAGGCCTGATCGCGGACGAAGGGACGGCGCCTGGACGCCGTCCCTCCCTGTTCCCTGCAAGGGGTCACGCGGCGGCGAGCGCCCGCTCGTCCCGCAGGTACTTCGAGTACGCGGTCACGGTCAGGAAGGCGGGGAACTGCGTGCCGAGGGCCACCTCCTCGAAGACCTCGCGGGCCTCGTCGAACCGGTCGCCGTCGAACCGCGTCAGGGCCGCGAACTCCTCGTCGAGCAGATCGGTGACCCGCTCCCGGGTGATCACCTCGCCGTCGTCCGTGAGCGCGCTCGTGTAGATCCACTGCCAGATCTGCGACCGCGAGATCTCGGCCGTCGCCGCGTCCTCCATCAGGTTGTTGATGGCGGCCGCGCCGTTGCCCCGCAGCCAGGACTCGATGTACCGCACCCCGACCTCGAGGTTCTCGCGGACGCCGCGCTCCGTGATGGTGCCCGGCGTCGCGGCGATGTCGAGCAGCGCGACGTCGTCCGGGCGGACGTCGTCGCGCAGGCGGTGAAGCTGGTTCGGGCGGTCACCGAAGGCCGCGTCGAAGACCTCCATCGCCACGGGCACGAGGTCGGGGTGCGCCACCCACGATCCGTCGAAGCCGTCGTCGGCCTCGCGGGTCTTGTCCGCCCGCACCTTCTCCAGGGCGAGGGCGTTGGCCTGCTCGTCGCGCCGGTTCGGGATGAACGCCGCCATGCCGCCGATCGCGTGGGCGCCACGACGGTGGCAGGCACGGACGAGCTGCTCGGTGTAGGCGCGCATGAACGGTGCCGTCATGGTGACGGCGTTGCGGTCCGGCAGGACGAAGCGCGGGCCGCGGGTGCGAAAGTTCTTGATGACGGAGAAGATGTAGTCCCACCGGCCGGCGTTGAGGCCCGCCGCGTGATCCCGCAGTTCGTACAGGATCTCCTCCATCTCGAATGCCGCCGTGATGGTCTCGATCAGCACGGTGGCGCGGATGGTGCCCTGCGGGATGCCGAGCAGCTGCTGTGCCTGGACGAAGATGTCGTTCCACAGCCGCGCCTCGAGGTGGTTCTCGATCTTCGGGAGGTAGAAGTAGGGTCCGCGTCCCTGGTCGATCAGGGTGCGGGCGTTGTGGAAGAAGTAGAGGGCGAAGTCGAACAGGCCCCCCGCCACGGCGACGTCCTGGATGAGGACGTGCTTCTCGGGCAGGTGCCAGCCGCGGGGCCGGACGACGATCGTGGGCAGCGCGTCCGCCGGGCCCTCGACCCGGTACTCCTTGCCCTCGGGCGAGGTGAACCCGATCCGTCCCGCGAGGGCGTCCCGGAGGTTCAGCTGGCCGTTGATCACGTTGGACCACGACGGCGTCGAGGAGTCCTCCATGTCGGCGAGCCAGACCTTCGCGCCGGAGTTGAGGGCGTTGATGGTCATCTTGCGGTCCACCGGGCCGGTGATCTCCACGCGGCGGTCCTCGAGTCCCGGGGCCGTCGGGGCGACCCGCCACGACGCGTCCTCACGGATGTGCCGGGTCTCGGGCAGGAAGTGCGGGTCGGCGCCGGCCGCCACGGCCTTGCGCTGACGGCACCGGTGGTCGAGGAGCTCCTCGCGGCGCTTGTGGGTGGCCCGGTGCAGCGCCTTGACGAAGTCCAGTGCCTCGCGGGTCAGGATCTCGCCCTGGCGCCGGATGGGCGGCGCGGTGAGGGTGATGCCGTTCAGGGTGTAGGGGTCGTTCATGGTGTGCTCCTGGGAGGTCGGATGCCGATGCTGCGGGGAGGGTCAGTGGAACTGCTGCGTCTCGGTGGAGCCGGCGAGCGCGAGCGTGCTGCCACCGGGGTTGAGAGCCGTGGCCACCTGGTCGAAGTAGCCGGTGCCGACCTCGCGCTGATGACGGGTGGCGGTGTAGCCGCGGGACTCGGCGGCGAACTCGCGCTCCTGCAGGTCCACGTAGGCGCTCATGCCGTTGCGGGCGTAGCCGTGGGCGAGGTCGAACATCGAGTAGTTGAGGGCGTGGAAGCCCGCGAGGGTGATGAACTGGAACGTGAACCCCATGGCGCCGAGTTCGCGCTGGAACGTGGCGATCGTGGCGTCGTCGAGGTGCTTGCGCCAGTTGAACGACGGCGAGCAGTTGTAGGCGAGCATCTGGTCCGGGAACTCCGCCTTGATCCCTTCGGCGAAGCGCCGCGCCAGGTCGAGGTCCGGGGTGCCGGTCTCCATCCAGAGCAGGTCCGCGTACGGCGCGTAGGCCCGGCCGCGGGCGATGCACGCCTCGAGGCCGTTGCGCACGTGGTAGAAGCCCTCGGGCGTGCGCTCGCCGGTGACGAACGGCTGGTCCCGCTCGTCGACGTCGGACGTGATGAGCGTGGCGGCCTCGGCGTCGGTGCGGGCGACGATGACCGACGGCGTCCCCGCGACGTCGGCTGCGAGCCTCGCCGCGTTCAGGGTCCGCACGTGCTGCTGGGTGGGGATCAGGACCTTGCCGCCGAGGTGCCCGCACTTCTTCTCCGACGCGAGCTGGTCCTCCCAGTGGATGCCGGCGGCACCGGCCTGGATCATCGACTTCATGAGTTCGTAGGCGTTGAGCGGCCCGCCGAAGCCGGCCTCGGCATCGGCGACGATCGGCACGAGCCAGTCCTCGACGGTCGAGGTGCCCTCGGCCCATTCGATCTGGTCGGCGCGGAGCAGCGCGTTGTTGATGCGGCGGACGACGGTGGGCACGGAGTTCGCCGGGTACAGCGACTGGTCCGGGTAGGTCTGCCCGGCGTTGTTGGCGTCCGCAGCCACCTGCCAGCCGGAGAGGTAGATGGCGCGCAGTCCGGCCTTGACCTGCTGCACGGCCTGGTTGCCGGTGAGGGCGCCGAGGGCGTTGGTGTACCCGCCGGTGCGGGCCTCGTCGGTGAGCTGGCGCCACAGCTTCTCGGCGCCGCGCCGCGCGAGCGTGTGTTCCTCCTGGACGGTGCCGCGCAGGCGGACGACGTCGGCTGCCGAGTAGTCGCGCCGTACGCCTTCCCAGCGCGCATCGGCCGACCACTCGAGGTCCAGTTCCCGGGCGGCGTCCGCTGCCGGGCCCTGCAGCCCGGTGGAGGGATTCGAGGGGGAGGGTTCCTGCGTCATTGCTGTCTCCTTCGTGGGTGGCCGGCTGCCCCGGCGGGTGTGGAATCAACAATTCGCCACTTCTGCCGACGTTCCTACCCTCCGGCTCTGGCAAGAAACGCACTTCTTCGCCTATCGTCAAGAAATGACGACTTCCGCCTGGACCCAGCCCGCCTCCGGGACCTCCGCAACCCCGCCGGGCGTCGGGGGCGAGGCCCTGGACCTCATCAGCCTGGGGCGGCGTGTGCGGCACCTCCGCAAGGCCAAGGACCTGACCCTCGATGACCTGGGCGCCGCCGTCGGCGCGGTCGCGTCGCAGCTGTCCCTCGTGGAGAACGGCAAGCGGGAGCCCAAGCTCGGCATGCTCCAGCGGCTCGCGGCGGCGCTCGGGGTGACGATCGACGAACTGCTCGGCGCGGAGCCGCCGTCGCGCCGGGCCGCCCTGGAGATCGCGCTGGAGCGCGCGCAGCGCGGCCCCCTCTACGAGTCGCTGGGGTTGCCGAAGGTCCGCATCTCGTCGAGGCTGCCGGTGGAGGTGCTGGAATCACTCGTGGGCCTGCAGGGAGAGCTCGAGCGCCGGTTGAACGAGCAGGTGGCCACGCCGGAGGAGGCGCGGCGGGCCAACGCCGAACTGCGTGCCGTCATGCGGGAGCGGAACAACTACTTCCAGGAGATCGAGGTCCAGGCGCAGACCGTGCTCGACGCCGTCGGGTACAGCACGGGGCCCGTGTCCCAGCACCTGATCGCGGACATCGCCGCGCATCTCGGCTTCTCCCTGCACCACGTGGGCGACCTCCCGCATTCCACCCGGTCCGTCACGGACCTCAAGAACCGGCGCATCTACCTCACGCAGTCGCAGCGGACCGATCACGACCCCCGCTCGGTGCTGCTGCAGGCGCTCGGGCACTACGTCCTGGAGCACCGGACACCCGAGAACTACGGCGAATTCCTGCGCCAACGGGTCGCCACCAACTACTTCGCCGCGGCGCTCCTGCTCCCGGAGCGGCCCACCGTCGAGTTCCTGAAGCGGGCGAAGGCGGCGAAGGAGATCTCCGTGGAGGACATCCGCGACAACTTCGCGGTGTCCTACGAGACGGCCGCGCACCGCTTCACGAACCTCGCCACCGAGCACCTCGACATCCCCACGCACTTCCAGAAGACGCACAAGAGCGGCATCATCTACAAGGCCTACGAGAACGACGGCGTGACCTTCCCCCAGGACCACACCGGCGCCATCGAGGGTCAGCCGTCGTGCCGCCGCTGGACCTCACGCGTGGTGTTCGACGTCCAGGACAAGTTCCGCGCGTACAACCAGTACACGGACACCCCGAGCGGCACCTACTGGTGCACGGCGCGGACCGAGCGGGCGGCGAGCGGCGAGTTCTCACTCAGCATCGGGGTGCCGTACGCGCACGTGAAATGGTTCCGCGGACGGGATACGGACATCCGCGAGAAGTCCTTCTGCCCCGACGAGTCATGCTGCCGCCGGCCGCCCGCGGATCTCGCGCGGGAGTGGGCCGGGCATGCCTGGCCGAGCGCGCGAGCCCACTCGCACCTGCTCGCGGCGATGCCGCCGGGGGCGTTCCCGGGCGTCGACGAGACCGAGGTGTACGCGTTCCTCGCGGCGCACTCGCGCTGACGCGGGGCGCTTGCCGGCCGCCCTCGGCGGCGGATCAGCGGCGCTTCGTGAGCGCGCGACGGCGGAGGGCCAGGGGGTAGGCGATCCAGAGGACCGCCTCCACGAGCAGGAGCGCTCCTGCCACGACGAGGCCGGCAGTCCGGCCCAGCACGAGGTCGAAGACCAGCCACAGGGTCCCCGCGAGGACGAGTCCCACGAGCGCCGTGGCCACCGGGATGATCGCGGAGGTGTGCCTGACCAGCGTCCCCTTGACATGGAGGCGGAACAGCGCCCGGTGCAGGTTCACGGTGGACAGCAACAGTGCCTGGATCAGCACGGACATGCACAGCAGGCACAGGTAGACGGCCACCTGGAGGTCGTCGAGCTCCTCGAAGCGGCGCTGGAAGGGCAGGACCAGCAGGAACCCTGCCAGGATCTGGATGCCGGCCTGCATCACGCGCAGCTCCTGCAGCATCTCCTGCCAGTTGCGGTCCAGGCGCTGGTTCCCGCTCTCGCCGCGTCGGTCGTCGTGCACGGGACGCCGCGCCGAAGATCCCCGCCCGCCGGCGGCGCCGGCCGGAGCCGGGGTGGCCCCTGCTCCGGCGCTCTCCTGCCCCGCGGCGGCGCCCATCGCGTGCCGGCTACCGGGCGGACCCCGCGCCGCCCTGCCAGACGGCATCGAACGGGGCGTTGGAGGCGATGCGGTTGCGGATACCCTCGGTCACGAAGGCCTTGGCCGTGCGGGCGGCGTCCAGCGGCGTCGAGCCCTTCGCGAGTTCCGCGGTGATCGCCGCTGCGAGGGTACAGCCGGCGCCGCTGACGGCGACCTCGCCCACCTTCGGGGAGGACAGGACCTCGAGCGTCTCGCCGTCGAAGTAGACGTCGACGGCGTCCGGGCCGTCGATGCGCACGCCGCCCTTGGCGAGGACCACGGCACCGCTCCGGCTGTGGATGATCCGGGCAGCCTCCTCCAGGTCCTCGAGTGACCCGATGCTGATGCCGGAGAGCGACTCCGCCTCGAAGTGGTTCGGGGTGACGAAGGTCGCCAGCGGCAGGATGTTCGCCTTGAGTGCCTCGTCGGTGTCGAGCGCGGCGCCGGGCTCCTGCCCCTTGCAGATGAGCACCGGATCCAGGACCACGTTGTCCCACTCCTGGCTCGTCAGTGCGGAGGCCACGGTGTCGATGGTCGCCGGGGTGCCGAGCATGCCCAGCTTGACGGTGCGCAGGGGGTAGCAGGACTGGATGGCCTCGAGCTGGTCCGCGATGACCTGCTGGTCCACCGGGACGAAGCGGTGCTGCCACTCGTTCTTCGGGTCGAAGGAGACGATGCAGGTGAGGGCCACGACGCCGTAGACGCCGAGCTCCTGGAACGTCTTGAGATCCGCCTGGGCTCCTGCGCCGCCCGTGGCCTCGGAACCGGCGATGGTGAGGGTGACGGCGGGGGCTGCGGAGGGCTGGAGTTCGGACATCGTCCTAGTCTGCCCGACTCGGCTCCACGGCGGCCACCCGGTCCGGGGTGAGGATGTCGTCGAGCGCCGGTCCCAGCGTCGGATGGTCGAAGGTGAAGCCGGCGTCGACGAGCTTGCGCGGGGCCACCCACCGGCTCTTGAGGACCAGCTCTGCTTCCGTCCGGATGATCCTGCCGCCCAGCTCGAGGAGCCATGCCGGGGTGGGGAGCCCGACCGGGATACGGAGGCGTGTGCGGAGGGCGGCCATGAGCTCGGCGTTGGTGACGACGTCGGGGGCCGCCGCGTTCACCGGCCCGTTCAGCGAGGGCGTCCCGGCGATGAACACGATGGCACGGAAGACGTCGTCGAGGTGGATCCAGCTGAACTTCTGCGCCCCCGGACCCATCGGGCCGCCGAGCCCGGTCCTCGCCAGCATGACCAGCGGCCGGACCAGGTGGGCCCCGATGAATCCCGAGGCTCCGGCGATGACCACCGTTCGGATGATCGTGTCGTCATGCATCGCAGGGTTCATTGCTCGGTTCCGTGCACGTGGACCAGCTTCCAGACGCTGGCACGGGCCAGGGCGCCCGCACCTCCGATGATCAGGGCGATGGGGAGGCTCTCGAGGAGCACCCGGGAGGGGGACAGCAGGGTGATGATGACGAAGGACACCAGGGTGAAGCCGGCGAAGAAGACCCCGATGTGCACCCACTGGTTGGCGACGGGGCGCAGCAGGAGCCCGAGCACAATGCCGAGGGGCAGGCCGGTGATCACGCCGACGCCGACGCCGTACCAGAGTGCCAGGAGGAAGACGCCCGGGGCGTCGGGCCCCCAGGAGAGGGCGAAGGCCAGCGCGAGGGTGGAGAGTCCCACGAGGAACCCGACGGCGACGGCGCCGATCCCGAACGTCACCCGATGGCGGGGGTTTGGTGCGCGCCGCCCGGCGTCGGCCGTTCCTGCCGGGTCCTCCGTCATTGCCGGGTCCCCCGGATCAGCTGCACGATGTCCTCGACGATCTTCCGCACCACGGGAAGCCGGGAGAGGATCACGAGCTTCGAGAGGAGCGGCGCGGCCTGGTCGATGAGTCGGCGCGTCCGGATCTGGTCGGGGGAGGAGTCGTAGACCCAGAAGAGGATGATGCCCATGTAGGCGTACCAGAGGAGTTCGGGGAGGTCGTCCCGGATGGCCAGGGGCGGCTGCGGCCGCGACATCGCCACGGCCTGCCGGAAGAGCGAGATGGCGCGGGCCCGGGCCACGGCGGACTCGCTGCCGAACGGGCTCGTCGTCGCGGACGGCTTGATGGCGATGTTGATGAAGTTCGAACCGAAGTCGTGGTACGGACCCATCACGCCCACCCCCGTGTTCAGGACGATCCGCAGGAGTTCGCCGAGATTCTGGCCCTCGCGGAGACGGGGGAGGGCCAGGGAGCGGTGTTCCTCCTGGAGGCTGCGGTACAGCTCGTGGACGAGGTCGTCCTTCGAGGCGAAGTAGTAGTAGGCGCTCCCGGTGGAGACATCCGCGGCGGCGGCGATGGCCCGCATGGTCGTCTTCTCGTAGCCGTGCTCACGGAACAGCCGGAGCGCGGTGGAGACCAGCAACTCCCGGGTCGCTTCGCTTTTGGCCGTCGGCGAGGGCATCGGTCTCCTTTTTCGAACGTGTTCAATTCTGAGTGTAGACCAGAACTGAACACGTTCGAATCCTGGCCGTTGCAGAGGGTTCCCGTTCGTCCGGAGCAGGCGGGAAGGCCCCCGGAACGGGAGAACCCCCGCCGGTCTCCCGTCGGGGGTCCTCTCGGTGCGGCAGGAGTGCTGCTACCGGAACAGGTCCGATGCGACGCCCATGATGATGCGGTCCCCGGGCGTCGACTTCCTCAGGTAGTCCACGACGGCCCAGTCGTCGAGCGCGATGCACCCGGCCGTCGGAACCTTGTTCTGGTGCAGGAAGATGGCGAAGCCTGCATCCTGGACGATGGGTGAGTCCGGCGGCCGGTTGTAGTTGATCACGGCGCCCTGACGGTAGTCGTGGGTCGCCCGTGTCGCGAAGTACCACATGTCCTCGTCGTAGCCCACCCAGGTGGAGGACTCGAAGTACTTGTTGTAGGTGCTCGTGTAGGGGTTGCCGCCCCAGCGAGAGCGGGGGTTGAGCGTGCGGTAGGGCAGCGCGGTGCCGGGGTTGCCCAGGCCGAAGGCCTCGGTCACGGAGTAGGACCCGGTGGGGGAGTAGTTGAAGCGGGTCGGCCCGGAGGGGACTCCCGGCCGCTTGAAGCCGCTGGCTCCTACCGTCGCGTCCGTCTGCCAGTCGGTGACATAGGTTCCCGCCACCCGCTGGCAGTACACGGCCTTGGCGGAACTCTGGCCGTAACCGCCGGCGATGGTGAGCAGGACCCTCTTCGCGCCGCCCGTCGGGTACTTGGAACGCCCATTGTTCAGCGAGGTGCATTCGGTGTGCCGGTGATCCCGACCGCCAGAGGCACTCCAGGAGATGTACCCGCCCTGGAAGGTCTGGACGCATTTGTCGACTTCGCAGCGCTCCGGTGTCTGGGGGTAGCCGAGGTAGCTCAGGTTCCCACCCATTGATTCGTACTTGGTTCTGATTCCTCCGCGCACTGGCTGGGACCCGGTGGCGGGTGACCAAAGGATCACGCCTCCCTGGAACCGTTGGTAGCAGCCACCATCCCGTTGTCCGCAAACCTCGTTCTCAAGGGGGTAGCCGAGTGCACCGCTCTCGGCGCTGCGGGCTGCCCAGGCGGTGAGTATGCCGCCACGGCTGATGCGAGCGCCTGTGGCCGGTGACCAAGAGATCACCCCGCGCTGGTAGGTCTGCTTGCAGCCGGCCGACCGTAGCCCGCAGGTTTCCCTGGACCTCGGATAACCGAGCCAGCCGTTCTCTGCCCCGGTCCGTGAGTAGACACCACCGATGGCTCCGGGAGTCCACACCCCGTAGGCTCCGGTCGGGGCGGACCACATGATCCGGAATCGACCGAAGTCCTGGACGCAGCCGTTGTCACGCTTGCCGCAGACCTCGGCCGACGACGGGTAACCAGCACCAGCGTAGCCGCCATACAGCTTGTGTAGCGCTCCGCCGATGGCGCCCCGGGTCCACACCTTCTGGTGCCCGGCCGTCGTGCTCCACGTGAGGTCGATCCCACTGGAGAACCGCTGCGAGCAGCCACCTGTGGTGCACTGTTCGTCGGTGACCGGGTAGCCGAGAGTGCGTAGGCCCCCGGTAGCCGCCCATCGAGGACCGGTCTTGCCGGAGGTGAACAGCACTGCGCGCGTTCCCGTCGAGGGGGTGTAATGGAGTTCTCCACCGACGAAGGTTTCTACACAGTGTGCTGCCGCATCGCAGGATTCATTAGAGGTTGGTTCACCCAGCGGGCCAGCAGCACCACCGAGTTCCCTCCACTTGGCGGCGATGCCCCTGACGGGGATAAAGGGGCCTGTGGCAGCGACGCCGGCCTCGGGCTTCGATGATCCCGTCGGGGGCGTCGGTTCCTTCACTTCGGGCACCGCCGGTGCGGTTCCCTCCGGTGCGGTTCCCTCAGGTGGGACGTCACGTCCCGGGCCGGCCGGGGCGACCGGCGCCTGGTCCGACGGTTCAGCCGGGTCCGGGACCACAGGCGCCGTTGTCGCTGGACGCTCGGACGGGACCGTCCCGGAGGTCGACGGCTCCGGAACTGCTTCCGGGCTCTCGGGCGCGGGTGTCCGCAGCCCGGCAGCAGGGGGAGTCGTGCCCGGATCGGCCGTCGCCGGGGGTGTGGTTGCGGGAGGGCTCTGCTCCGTGCTCGTGACGGAGGGCGCGGGCGCGGGCGCCGCGGCCGCACCCGGAGCGAGTCCGGAGAGGAGGAGCGCGGCCAGCGAGACTACAGCGAGCGCGCGCGCCGGAAGGGACGTGGATGAATGGTTCACCGGGAGACAACCGCCTGACATGTGGAAGATGCTGGGGCCCCATCGGCGAAGGCGTCAGCGCGGACTTCAGCCGTGCCGCCGGCTGGTACTGTTCGTTCGATGCGCGCGCGGCCGGCCACGCTGCTGGTGCTGCCGACCGCGACGACGACGGAGAACGTCACCTCGGTGTCGGCCGTGTTCGTCAGCGTCCCGGAGAAGGACCAGACGCCCGCTGCATCCGCCGCGCACACCACATCGCCGAGGGCCTCATTGGCGATGGCGGTGGGACTCGCGGGCACGGACTCCATGCCGGTTTCGAGGGTTGCCTCGACACTCGGTCCCGGATCCGGGGCGACCGTTGCCGGCGGAACCGGAACCGGTACCGTCGCCGTAGCCCCCGACGTCGTCGCCGGGACGGACGGTTCGGGCGCCGTCGTCGATCCCGGGGCCGACGGTCCTGATGCCGGTGCGCCCGGCGCATCGGCGGGCGGCGAAGTGCAGCCGGAAAGGGCGAGGACGCCCGCGGCCGTCCACAAGAAGAGCGGCGTGGGACTCCGCATTGTTCCCCCATTTCCTGCCGTGAACTCCACGTTCGGGAACCAGGGGCTTCTGACCGGGAATATCGTACAGTCGGAGATTATCAGCGATCTCCCGTGATCCGGCCCGCAATTCGACAAGAATTCCGCAGCTTCCTGTCAGGAACGAGTTCTACCGGTAGTAGGACCCCAGCACTTCGGCTTTCAATTCGTGGAACGTCCCGTTGTCGATGGCCTCGCGGGCGTCATCGACCATGCGCACGACGAATCGTTCGTTATGGATCGAGATGAGGGTCGCGGACACCATTTCCTTCGCCTTGAACAGGTGATGGATGTAGGCGCGTGAATAGTTCCCGCAGGTGTAGCAGTCGCATCCGTCGACGAGGGGCGTGAAATCCCGCTTGAACCGTGCGTTGGAGAGATTCCAGCGGCCGTGGGGGGTGTAGAACGCGGAATTGCGGGCCACCCGGGTGGGCGAGACGCAGTCGAAGGTGTCGGCGCCGTTCTCGATCGCGGTGAAGAGGTCGTCGGGCTCCGAGATGCCGAGCAGATGGCGCGGCTTGTCCTCGGGCAGCTCGTCGCTGCACCAGCCGAGGATCGTCCCGAGATTCTCCTTCTCGAGGGCACCGCCGATGCCGAACCCGTCGAAGTCCATGGCCCCGAGATCGGCGGACGCCTTCCTTCGGAGGTCCTCGTACTGCGCGCCCTGGATGACCCCGAACAGGGCCTGGTAGGGGCGGTGGCTGCGCTCCTCGGTGAGCCGCTGGTGTTCGCCGATGCACCGCTGGGCCCAGAGCCGGGTCCGTTCGAGGGACTCCTCCTGGTAGCCGCGCGAATTCATGAGGGTGGTCAGCTCGTCGAAGGCGAACATGATGTCCGCACCGAGCTGGTGCTGCACCTGCATGGAGATCTCCGGCGTGAAGCGGTGGCGGTCGCCGTTGAGGTGGCTCTTGAACCAGACGCCGTCGTCGTCGATGTGCGCGAGGCGCTCCTTGCCGACGGCGACGCGGTCGTCGGCGCCCGCCTTGTCCGAGTCCACCGGGACGTCCATGGTGATCACCTTCTTGAAGCCCGATCCGAGGCTCATGACCTGGAAGCCGCCGGAGTCGGTGAAGGTGGGGCCGGGCCAGTTCATGAACGCACCGAGCCCGCCGGCCTCGTCGAGGATGTCCGCGCCCGGCTGCAGGTACAGGTGGTAGGCGTTGGCGAGCAGTGCCTGGGCGCCGAGCTCGGCCATCGCCGCGGGCAGCACGGCCTTCACGGTCGCCTTGGTGCCCACCGGGATGAAGGCGGGCGTGCGGATCTCGCCGTGCGGGGTGGTGATCGTCCCGGTGCGCCCGTGCCGCGGCCCGCCGCTCCCGGCTCCCGGCGTCGTGTCCTCGAGGCGGTGACGGACGGAGAAGGCGAACGAGGACTGCTGGGACTGTGGATGCACCACCCCATTTTGCCAGCCCGACGGCGGTCGGCCGGACCGCTACCGGTCGGCGAGCTGCGCGTTGAGGGCGGCGACGGCGGCGAGCTCCGCGGCGATGCGCCGCTCCAGCACGTCCCGGCTCAGTGTCTCGGAGCCGCCGTGGGCGCGCAGGTAGAGCAGGACGCCGATGCGGAGCACGCGCCAGTCGCGTTCGACGTCGATCCGTCCGGCGGTTGAGGCACGGAGGATCTCGGGGTCGTAGACATTGGGTTCGTTGAGCTGCCGCTGCCGGTACATGGCGCTGGTCTTGGCGCGCAGCGGGTCCGTCTCGGCGTCGTCGGCCGCGCGGATCGCGGCGGAGTAGCGGAGGGAGCGCTCCTCGTCGTGCCGGGTGAGGTAGGCGGCGATCGCGAGGCCGCCCTCGATCCACTTCCAGCGGCCGAAGTTGCCGTCGAACGGCAGCTCCGCCAGGAGGTCGGCGATGCCCAGGGCCGCTGCGGCGTCGCCCTCGTCGACGAACAGGGCCAGCGCGAGCTGGTGCAGGTCCTGGAGGTTGCTGCCGGACTTGAGGTTGATGCCGCGGGCCAACCGCCCGGCGACGTCCTGGATGTCCGTGCTGTCCGGGTGCGCCTGGGCCACCTGGGCGACGAGCGCTTCGGGGGATCCGTGGTCGGCGGCCACGGGGGAGACCCCGATCTCGGCGTCCGCGGGTTCCACATAGACCATCGAGCCCGTGGCGATCGTGATGCGGTGGTCTCCGGCGACCGTCGCGACGACGAGTGCGGGCACCCCGAAGTCGTCGTTCTCGATCCCGATCGCCGTGACCTCGGCCGTGTCCCCGCCGTCGGGGAGCGCCAGCACATCACCGGCCGCCAGCATCTCCGCCGGGACCGCGCGCAGTCCTGTCCTGTCCACCCTGTTAACCATCATGTACGTCGTGCCAACCTCTGCCTCTAGCCCCCTGGATGTTCCCGGCGCCCCAGCGCGCCCATACGACGATACGGGAACGAGGAGCCGGCAGGTGCCGTCGGCTCAGCGTCCCCAGCCGGCGTGGGCGAGTGCCTGGCGCAGCAGGTCCGCGCGTCCTCCCGAGAACTCGGCCTGGATCGACGGGCTCAGCGCTTCGGACGGCGTCAGCCAGGACAGTTCCAGCGCATCCTGGCGCGGGTTGCACTCCCCGGTGACGGGGATCAGGTACGCGAGGGCGACGGCGTGCTGGCGGTCGTCGGTCAGTCCCGTCTCCGAGGGGGAGGGGAAGTACTCGGCGATCGTGAACGGCACGGGCGACGGCGGCAGCTGGGGCAGGGCCAGCGGCCCCAGGTCCTTCTCGAGGTGTCGCAGCAGTGCGGCCCGGATGGTCTCCCGGTACATGACGCGTCCTGAGACGAAGGTGCGCACCATCTCGCCCTGCTCGCTGGCCTGCAGCAGCAGTCCCACCTCGTTCACGTACCCGAGGGCGTCGCACCGCACGGGAATCGCCTCCACGTACACCATCGGCAGGCGGCGGCGGGCCTCGTACAGGTCATCTTCGGAGAGCCAACCCGGATTGGGGTCAGGGGTACGAACGTTCATACCCCAGTTCTATCGCAGTGCCTCCGCCCGGGGCAGGCGGCGCGCGGTTCTTCGGCCAGCGGCTGAATCCGCCCGGAGGTGCAGGAGCGGTCGAGGAACTCCTCGCCCGATAAAGGCAGGCCGACGCGGTCTCCGGGTTCGGACGGAAAGCCGCTGTCGAAGAATTCCCTGCCCGATTGGTGGTCACAAGAGCGCGATACGCCCGTATAGTCACCGAAACACGGAACGAAACAGGCAGGCGGGGTGATCGTTCCGTATTGACGCATCAGGGTCTCAGTAACGCTTTCGCGAGTTATGGGGTCTTGATGTCCAGGATGATGAGGCTCGGCGCCGTTGCTGTAGCAACCTTTGTTCTGTGGTCGGGGGCGGGGGCTCTTGCACCCCCCGCGCAGGCGGCCGTCCCGCCGCAACCCCCACCCCTGCTCCGGGTCGCGGGCTACACCGTCGATGGCCAGACGTACCTCAAATGGAACGCCAACCGCGCCGTGCTCGGCGACCCCCTCGGCTACAAGAGCTGTGACGGGATCAGTTGCTCCCAGCGCTTCCAGAAAGGCCATGTCCTCTGGACCCGAAGCACCGGCGCGCAGATCGTGCTCGACGACGCCATCGGTGCCCGGTACTCGGCCACCGGGTGGACCAGGGGTTTCCTGGGCTTCCCCACCGGCGACGCCGGCGGGCTCTCCGTACGTGGCGGCCGACTCCAGCACTTCCAGAACGGGTTCATCTACTGGTCGCCTGCGACCGGAGCCCAGACCGTCTTCGGCGGCATCAGGAGCTACTACGCCGCCAACCGGTACGAGCGCGGCTTCCTGGGCTATCCCACGTCCGGAGAGGTCGCCGTCCCGAACGGCGTGCGGCAGGACTTCGAGGGCGGCAAGGTCTTCTGGTCCCGCGGCCAGGTCTTCGCCACCACCAACGGTGGCATCCAGACCTACTACGAGCAGAAGGGCGGCGCCCACTCCTTCCTCGGCCTGCCGACCGGCAACAAGACCGGCTGGCAGGGTGGGTACTCCCAGAGCTTCCAGAACGGCTACGTGAACTGGTCGCCTGCGACCGGAGCCCGTGCCGTCATCGGCGGCATCAGGAGCTACTACGCCGCCAACCGGTACGAGCGCGGCTTCCTGGGCTATCCCACGTCCGGAGAGGTCGCCGTCCCGAACGGCGTGCGGCAGGACTTCGAGGGCGGCAAGGTCTTCTGGTCCCGCGGCCAGGTCTTCGCCACCACCAACGGTGGCATCCAGACCTACTACGAGCAGAAGGGCGGCGCCCACTCCTTCCTCGGCCTGCCGACCGGNTCTGGTCCCGCGGCCAGGTCTTCGCCACCACCAACGGTGGCATCCAGACCTACTACGAGCAGAAGGGCGGCGCCCAATCCTTCCTCGGCCTGCCGACCGGCAACAAGACCGCCTGGCAGGGTGGGTACTACCAACGCTTCCAGGGGGGCATGATCGTGTGGGGCCCGACAACCGGTGCGAAGAGCATCGACACCGGGCACTTCACCACGCTGGAGAGCAACTTCGGCAGGTACGGCTGGCCGACGAGCGATACCTGGAAGGACGAGGCAGGGACCTACACCCAGTTCCAGAAAGGCATCATCACGACGGGCGCGCCGGCAGTCGCCCCGCCAGCCGCGCCCCCGGGGTCCTCCGTCTACCCCTTCACCTCCGTCGAGGCCACCGCGACGTCGGTGGTGCTCTACGGCGATTCACAGCTCGACGGTGACTCCTGGAGCGAGCAGGGTGCCCGCGCCATGGGCTTCTCCGATCAGGCCTCGCACCTCGCCTTCGGGGGGATGGGTTATTCGACCGCCAGTGTCGGGGCCGGTGGAACCGGCTGGACCGCGGTCCGGAACGGCTTGATGCCGTTCCCTGGCGGCACCCCGGGCCTAGTGCTGGTCTCCATGGGCGGCAACGACGCGACATCGTGGAAGTCGGACGCACAGGTCATCGCCGACAGCACGGCCCTCTGGGCCAAGTTGAAGCTGATGTACCCGAACAGCAGGATCGTGATCAACGGGGTCATGTCCCGCAGCGATGATTCGCACGTCCAGCGCCGTCACATCGACGAGGTGCTGGCGCTGAACGCCGCGCAGCACGGCGTCACCTTCATCTCGGTCGCGGGCCTCGCCAGCGCAGCCAACGCCGAGTACCTGGACGATGTGCACTTGTCGCAGGACGGGCACAATGCGGTCGCCACGCTGTACACCGCGCAGCTCGGGGCCGCACTCGGGCGGTAGGCGGGCTCACCGCGGCGGACGTGACCCCTCGTTCGTGATGCGCCGCGGGCGCCCGGTCAGTGCACGGTGCGGCCGGATGAATCCCGCTGCCACTCGGTGATCCGGACCTCCGCACCCCAGGGGGCGCGGACGCGCAGCGACCGTCCGTCCGCACCCTCGACGACGACGGCCTCGGGGCCACCCGCGGCGAGGCCGGCGAGGATCTCCCGCACATCGCCGTCGTACTCGAAGGCCAGGTCGACAGCGGTGCGCGGCCCGGCGCTCACGGCGACGAGGCCTCCGTTCTTCGCCCGGAAGTCGTGCCAGGTGCCGGCACCGGAGCTGGTCCTGGGCTTCCCCCCGATGTCTCCCAGCACC
Organism: Arthrobacter sp. TJ-265; assembly: GCF_058269135.1. Taxonomy (NCBI): domain Bacteria; kingdom Bacillati; phylum Actinomycetota; class Actinomycetes; order Micrococcales; family Micrococcaceae; genus Arthrobacter; species Arthrobacter sp. TJ-265. The sequence goes on from NZ_JBZCND010000003.1 coordinate 300,872, forward strand.
TTCGCGGCCGGTCCGACGTCGGGCGTGTGCCAGAGCGCGAGGACCGCCAGCGGCGACGGCGGCGCACCCGTCTCGCGCGGCCCGACGCCGGCGAGGAAGGACAGCCCGTCCGGCGCGGTGACGCGGGCGGCGAGGCCGTGGCCCTCGTCGGAGAGCCCGACGGCGGTGCCCGCCTCCGCGGTCCGGCGCGCGAACTCCCGTACGTCGGAGACGTCGAAGGCGAGGGTCACGGTGCCGTCCTCCTCACTGCCCGGCGTGCAGGCGTGGAGGGCCAAGCGGCCGCTCCCGGCGTCGAACACGGCGCAGGAGGCAGTCGGCACGGGGTGCTGCGCCGGAGCGAGACCGAGTGTCCGCAGGAAGCGGGCCGCACCGGGAAGGTCCGGCGTATGGACGAGGGGGCGGACGCGGAGCATCGGTCCTCCTTCGGGTCGGGGTGAGGTCCGGGTCTGTCCAGCATGCCAGCACCCGGTTCCGCAATGACCGGAGTCGTCCTAGGGTGATCGCATGAAGGCCGAACTGCCCGAGCTCCTCCTGCCCGACGCGCCCGCATGGCGGGCCTGGCTGGAGGAGAACCACGCCTCCTCGCCCGGGGTCTGGCTCATCGAGCACAAGAAGGGCGGGACGACGACCCGGCTCACCTACGCGCAGGCGCTCGACGAGGCGCTGTGCTTCGGGTGGATCGACGGGCAGGCGAAGTCCCGGGACGAGCACAGCTACTTCCAGCGCTTCACGCCACGCGGTCCGCGGAGCATCTGGTCCGTCCGCAACCAGGGTCACATCGAGCGGCTCCGCGCCGAGGGCCGCATGCGGGAGGCGGGCGAGCGGGCGGTGGCGGCCGCGCAGGCCGACGGACGGTGGGAGCGGGCCTACTCGGGACCGGCGAACGCCGAGATGCCGCCCGAACTCCTCGCCGCGATCGAGGCCGACGACGCCGCGCTCGCCACCTTCCGCACCCTGTCCTCGCAGAACCGCTACGCCATGATCTTCCGGCTGTCCCAGTTGAGGACGGACGCGGCGAAGGAACGCAACATCACGAAGTTCGTCGCCATGCTGGCGCGCGGGGAGGCGCTCTACCCGCAGGGGAAGGGCTCGACGACCGGCGACTGACGTCGGTCAGGCCAGCCTGGCCACCTCGTAGGTGTGGCCGGCTGCACGGAGCCGCTGCACGAGCACATCGCCGAGCGCGGTGGCCGGCGTCAGTGATCCGCTCACCCGGGGGAGCCGGTCGCCGTCCAGTGCCAGGGCCAGCGCCGTCTCACCCGCCATGACGGCGGTGGCGGCGTAGCCCGGATCGCCGGGACCGGCAGCGACCGCCCGGTACCGGTGACCGCCCTCGGTGAGGGCGGTCACCTGGGAGCGGAACCACCCCTTGCGCCGTGTGCCGGCACTCGGGCCCGTCCCCGGGGCCGGCAGCACGCGGTCGAGCAGGCGGCGGGTCACCGGGAACGTCATCGCACCGGCGAACGCGCCGAGTCCGAGCGCCGTCGCCCCGGCGATGACCGCCCCCGCCGGGCCACGGGCCACGCCCATCACCTCGCCGTACCGCAGGGAGCGGCCGTAGGCCCAGTCCTGCAGGGCGTTGCTGCGGCGCACGATCCGGGTGTTCGCGGCGGCCATGACGAAGGGCGCGGTCCACAGGCCGTCGCCGGAGCGGCTCACCGGACCGGCGTCCGCCGGCTGCGGCGTCGCGGGCTCCCGCACGCGGTCCGGGCTGAGGGCATAGGGGTCGGCGATGAGGGACCGCAGCGCGGCGCTCGACCGCATCCCGTCGAGTTGCACGCGCATCGAGTCGAGGGTGCCTCCGCTGATGCCGCCCTTGGCCGTCGCGACGAGCTGGACCTCGGTCAGGGCGCCGGCGCCGTCGGCCTCTGCCGCCTGATGGAGCAGCAGTACCGCCAGATCGGACGGCACGGAGTCATAGCCGCACGAGTGCACGATCCGGGCGCCGCTCGACCGGGCCAGGGCGTCGCAGTGGTCGATCGCCTCCCGGACGAAGGAGACCTCGCCCGTCAGGTCGCCGTAGTGGGTGCCCGCCCGCGCGCAGGCCTCGACGACCGGCAGCCCGTACTTCGCGTAGGGGCCGACGGTGGTGAAGAGCACCCGGGTGCCCTCGGCCAGGGCGGTGATCGAACCCGTGTCCCCTGAGTCCGCTTCGATGAGGGGCCATGCGTGCGCCGCGGCCGGCAGCCGCGAGCGGACCGCTTCGAGCCTGGCCGTCGACCGGCCCGCAAGCCCGATCCGCAGGCCGGCCGGGGCGTGCGTCGCGAGGTAGGCGGCGATCAACTCGCCGACGAAACCGGTCGCTCCGTAGATGACGAGGTCGTGGTCGCGGGGTGGGTTCTCCATGCGAGCAGTCTGTCACCCGGGGCGATGGGCCTGCCCCTCCTGTGCGCGGCTCGTGCTCGCTGCCTCGAGGATCATCCAGGCCTGGAGCTGGGAGGACAGGCTGACCGGTCCGTCCTGCCGCGGCGGGAAGACGAGCATCCCGGAAGCGTCCGTGCGGCGGCCGGACCAGACATGCTCCGCCGTCGCGGCGAGCACGGCCCGGGCCTCCGTGGCCGGCGCCGCGCCGATCTCCGCCGCGGCGGCCTGTGCGAGGTAGCGCGCCAGGATCCCGGTGAACAGACCGGCGTCGCCCGTGCCCGCCAGCGGCAGCACGCCGTCGCCGTCGGCGACCTCCCTGGCCACCGCTGCGGCGAGGTCCGCCGCGTGCCGCAGCCCGGCCGGTCCGCCGACGGCGACCAGCGCGCCGAGCACCGTGCCCTGGTTGTACGTGTGCAGCGAGCGCTCCACCCGGCCGTCGGCCTTGACGCCGTCGAGGTAGAGGCCGCTCGTGGCGTCGAACAGGCGATCCCTCAGCCAGTCGAGCAGCTCCTGCGCCCGCCCGGTCTCTCCTGCCCGTGCGAAGAAGAGGGCCGCGGGGGCCGTGCTCGGCGTGTTCTTGTAGTCGCGCGTGGTGTTCCAGTAGACGCCGCCGCCGAGGTCCGGGGTGTGCGCCGAACGGAGCGCGTCACCCAGCACCCGCACGCCGCGCCGCGGACGGCGCCGTCCGTCCAGCGCGTCCAGGCGCTGCAGGGCGAGCGCGAGCCAGGCCATGTCGTCGTAGTAGGCGTTGCGCCACCGGCCGCCGTTCCTCAGCCAGATGCCGCGGGCCAGCTTCCGGGCCTCGAGCAGCGCGCCCGACCCGGCATCGCGCTGGTGCTCGTCCAGCAGGCAGTCGAGGTAGTGCGCCTGCCACCAGTAGTGCCAGTGGCTCCGGGGACTGGTCGGTGCCGGGAAGGCGACCGCCGCGAGGCGCGTCCCCGGCACCCGCAGGCTCCGCCGGGCGAACAGGTGCCGGACGCTTCGGGCAGCGGCGGCGGCCGCGTGGTCGGGAATGGGCATGTGACCACCCTAGTCACGTCGGAGTACTGCCGGATTGGGCAGGATGCGCAGCAGATCCTCCGCCGGGTGCGCAGTGGGCCACGTCACAGTACGCTGGGCGCGTGGATGGACCAACGGCGGTCCATCGAATGCGGAAGGACCAGGCATGGACATCAGGGGAGCAGTGGCCCTCGTCACCGGTGGCGCCTCCGGGCTCGGGCTCGCCACGGCCCGCCGGCTGGTCGACGACGGCGCGGCGGTGGTCCTCGTGGATCTGCCGCAGTCCGCCGGCGCCGACGCTGCCGCGGAGCTGGACCCGAGCGGCGAGCGCGTGCGCTTCGTCGCCGCCGACGTCGCCGATCCCGCCCAGGTCCAGGCCGCCGTGGACGCCACCGCAGGCCTCGGCCCGCTGCGGATCGTGGTCAACTGCGCCGGGATCGCCACACCCGGCAAGGTCCTCGGGCGCGACGGCGTCCTACCGCTCGAACAGTTCACCCGGGTCATCACCGTCAACCTCGTGGGCACCTTCAACGTCGTCCGGCTCGCCGCCGAAGCCATGGCCGCCACCCCCACCGTCCGGGGCCTCGGGGGCTCGGACGAGCGCGGCGTCATCATCAACACCGCGTCCGTCGCGGCGTTCGACGGCCAGATCGGACAGCCGGCCTACGCCGCGTCGAAGGGCGGGGTCGCGGCGATGACGCTGCCCCTCGCGCGTGAACTCGCGCGGTCCCTGATCCGCGTGGTCACCATCGCCCCCGGGATCTTCGAGACGCCCATGATGGCCGGGTTGCCGCAGGAGGCCCAGGATTCCCTCGGCGCCCAGGTACCGCACCCGTCCCGGCTCGGCAAGCCCGTCGAGTACGCGGCGCTCGCCGCACACATCGTCGGGAACCAGATGCTCAACGGTGAGACGATCCGCCTCGACGGTGCCATCCGCATGGCGCCGAGGTAGCGCCGCTCCCGGTCTCAGCTCGATCGAAAGGACGGCTCGATGATGAGCCAGCTGCCCACCGCCGATTTCCTCGGCTTCGAATCCCTCCTCCCCGCCCGCGAGCGCTCGAAACTGCAGGACGTGCGGGACTTCCTGGACAAGGAGGTCTCTCCGCGCGCCGTCGACTGGTGGAACCGGGCCGAGTTCCCGCACGAGCTCCTGCCGAAGCTCGCGGACCTGCAGCTCAGCACGCCGGTGCAGCAGGGCTACAGCCCTCTGTTCAGCGGCCTCGTGATCGCGGAGATGACCCGGGCGGACACCTCGATCGCGACGTTCTTCATGGTCCACCACGACCTCTTCGTCGAGGCCCTGCACCTGTTCGGCAGCGCGGAGCAGAAGGCGCGGCTCCTGCAGGACGCCATGGACCTGACGATCACGGGGGCGTTCGCGCTCACCGAGCCGCTGCACGGCTCCGACGTCGCCGGCGGCATGGCGACCACCGCCACGCGCGACGGCGACACCTGGGTGCTCAACGGTGCCAAGCGATGGATCGGCAACGGGACGTTCTGCGACTACATGCTCCTGTGGGCGCGGGATACGGAGACGGGGGGCGTGCGGGGCTTCATCCTCGACGCGACGCTGCCCGGGGTGACGCGCACCGTCATCGCGAACAAGACCGCGCTCCGGACGGTCCAGAACGCGGACATCACGCTGACCGACGTGCGCGTCGACGAGGCCGACCGTTTCGCCGGCATCGCGTCCTTCGACGACACGCGGCAGCTCCTGCTGGGGTCCCGGATCCTCGTCGGCTGGCAGGCCGTCGGCCAGCAACTGGCCGCGTTCGACGTCGCCCGGCAGTACGCCGTGGAGCGGCACCAGTTCGGCCGGCCGATCGCGGGTTTCCAGCTCGTCCAGGACCAGCTCGTCACGATGATGGGCAACACGACGGCGAGCCTCGGGGTCATGACCCGCATCGCCCAGCTGCAGGAGCAGGGCGCGTCCGACATGCCGCAGGCCGCCTTCGCCAAGTCCTTCACGACGGCCCGGATGCGCGAGACGGTGGCACTCGGGCGGGGAATCCTCGGCGGGAACGGGATCGTGACGGACTTCTCCATGGCGAAGATCTTCGCCGACGCGGAGGCCGTCTACACCTACGAGGGGTCCTACGAGATCAACAGCCTGATCGTGGGCAGGGCGCTGACGGGCATCTCCGCTTTCGCCTGACCCGCAGCCGACTCTGTGCCCGCACCTGATCGATGGCGGGGTCGGGGATCACCCGTTTCGCCCTCCAGACGGCCGTCATGCTTGAATGATCGAGGTTCTGGCTGGGCATGACATCGGGAGGCGGTCGGGTGAGCGTCTCGCGTGCCGCCGTCGTGGTGACCGCCCTGACGGCCGTCTCCACGGTCTTCGGTTTCGTGCGCGACGTCGTCATCGCCGCGGTCTACGGCGCGGGGCCGTCCCTCGACTCCTACCTGGTGGCGCAGGGACTCATGAACGTCGTGCTGGGTCTGGTGGCCTACGCCATGGCCCGCTCCGTCACCCCCGTCATCGCGCGCGAGGTCGCTGCCGAGGGTCCGCGCTGCCGCGGGCACCGCAGCTTCGACACCGCCATCACCGTGACCATGGTGGTTCTCGGGCTGGGTGCCGTCGTCGTGGGGATCCTCGCGGCCCCCGTGACGGCGGTGCTGGCGCCCGGGTTCGAGGGCGAACAGGCAGAACTCACCGTCACCCTGACCAGGATCGTACTGCTGGCGACCGTCCTGATCGCCGGCACCGACCTCCTGGCTGCCGTCGCTCAGGCCCACGGCAGGGTGGTCTGGTCCTCGCTGCAGGGGGTGCCGTTCAACATCATCATGATCGGGGCGGCCGGACTGTTCGGCCCGCAGTACGGGATCCAGGCGCTCGCCGTCGGCTTCGTGATCGGATCCGCTGCGCGACTGGCGCTGCAGCTGCCGCCCCTGCACGCTCTCGGTCTGCGCGTCCGGCCCCGGTGGGAGGTACGGCACCCGGGGTTCGTGGAGATCGCGCGGCTCATGCCGCCGCTGCTGGTGGGAAGTGCGATCGCCAACGTGAATTCGCTGGTCGACCGGGCGGTCGGATCGACCCTGGGCGACGGCGCCATCACGGCCCTGTCCTACGGCTGGCGCCTCGTCAACCTGCCGGAGACCCTGCTCATCGCCTCCCTTCTCGTGCCGCTCTATCCGGCGCTCGGGGCGGCCGCCGGCAACGTGCAGGAGGTCAGGCGCCTCGTGTCCCGCGGGCTGTCCGTCACCGTCACGATCCTGGTACCGCTGACTATCGTGCTGATGGTGGCGGCGCTGCCGCTCTCGCTCGTCGCCTACGGACGCGGGGAGTTCACGGCCGACGACGCCGGCACCACCGCCGTCGCGGTCCTCTGGTACGCACCCGCCCTCGTCGCGATGGGGGTCCGGCAGGTGATGGTCAGCACGTCCTATGCGCTCGGTGATTCACGCGCGCCGGTCCTCGTGTCGCTCGCCGCCATGGTCATCAACGTCGCCGGTGACATCCTCCTCGCACCGGTGATGGGCGTGGCCGGCATCGCACTGGCGACGACGGTCTCACTCGTCTTCGCCGCCGTCGCGAACGCCTGGCTCCTCGCGCGCCGGCACGCGGCGGTGGAGGTCCGGCCTGCCCTCGCCCTCGTGGCGCGCGCCGCGGCGATCGGTACTGCTGCCGCCCTGGGTGGAGCAGCGGTCCTGGCGGCGACCGACGGCGCCTCCCCGCTCGTCCAGGGCACGCTGGTCGGAACCGTGATCCTCGGCGTGTACGTGGCAGGCCTGGTCCTCGCGCGTGCGCCCGAGCGGCTCGTGCCGCTCGAGATGGTGAGGGCCGCGCGCCGGCGGTGACGGCTCCGGCCGATCCTCAGGGGCGGCGGAACCGCCGGAGCGCCAGGCTCACCGAGGGGCCGATATCGCGGGGATCCCAGATGCTGTGGCGTGCGCGCGTCGACCAGAGGATGCTGTCGGCGAGATCGCGGAGGAGACCATGACGCCGTTCGATGCGGGCGCGCCGCAGGTCGCCGGTGAGCCACGAGTAGCGCTTCCCGGGTGTCGCGTCGGCGAGGGACGACGGCTCCGCGCCGATCGCGGCCAGCGCCCAGTTGTGCACCAGGCCGGGCCGCGCGGACTCGGCCAGCGCGAGCGAGCCGTAGAACCGTCCGTTGAAGTCGATCAGGTGGGGGACACCGTCGTCGCCGGTGAGGAACTGGAGTTCGACGAGGCCGTGCCAGCCGATGTCGAGGAGCATCGACTCGACCTTCCCGACCAGCACCTCGTCGACGGTGACGGTGGACGCCCGGGCCGAGGCGCCGTTGGGGGTGGGCCACAGGTGCGTCGACACCTGCTGGGTGCGGCCGAGCAGCCTGCCTCCGTGGAAGACGCCGATCAGCGCTCCGAGCGTCCCCTCGACCGGCTCCTGCAGGATCGCCTGCGCCCCGGCTGCCCGGATCCTCTCGACCTGGGGTCGTGCGGCGGCGGGGGTGCCGAACAGCTTGGCCTCGATGCGCAGCGGATGGGTCTGCTGGGGCGCCCAGTGTTCCTTGCATTTCACGACCACCGGCCCGGACCAGCCCGCAAGGGCCTCGTCCGTGGCGAGTTCCGTGTGAGGCGACGCCAGCCCGGCCTTCCCGGCGAACTGAGCGAGCCTGAGCTTGTCCAGGACCGTCGCGACGACGGCGAAGTCCGGGTGCGCCACCGGGACGGGGATCTGCGACCGGTAGGCGGCGAGGGCTGCCATCCAGTCGTCCCCTCCGCCGAAGACCACGTCGAAGGCCCCTGCTTCCGCCGCTCCACGGACACCCTCGATGAAGCCGGAGCTCCCGTCACGGGGACGCGGCACGTGGAACGTGGTGTCGCAGGCAGCCGACGCGCCGAGCGATCCCCCACCCTCGGGGGTTCCCACGCCGACGTACCAGCCCGCGCGCCGGAAGGCGCGGGCGGCCGCGAGTGCGCCGCGATCCCGGCCCGTGGCGACGATCAGGACGCGACGTCGGGCCTGGGGTGTCGCGGGAATTCGGCCCGACCGGGTGGTCGGACCTTCCTGCGGCTGATGCATGTGGACCTCGACGGTGGGGGGCGATCGGCGGCTTCCCAGCCAACCGTACTATGGCGTGAAAAGGCAAAACGTCCCTGCGTCCAGGACCACCGGCGCAGGCGGATGGAGGTCCACCGGCACGGCAGGACACCCCGCCGCCGTCGGCCGGCCCTACCATGGGGCCGTGAGGTCATCGAGGGACGAACCGTCCGAACACGCCCCGGAGGCAGCCGGCGCACCCGCGATCGAAGGCGCCTCGCCCCCCGGCCGCCGGGGCTGGTCCGCGCGGATCCTCGGTGGCGGGACCGAGCCGGACCCCCGGTTCACCCTCGCCAATGAGCGGACGTTCCTCGCGTGGATCCGGACGGCGCTCGCGCTCCTCGCCGGGGGCGTCGCCGTCGAGGCCTTCACCTCGGACACGTTCGCGAGCCCGGTCCGGACCGCGCTCGCCGTCGTGCTCCTGCTGCTCGCGATGGTCCTGGCCGTCGCGGCCGGCGTCCGCTGGCTCGCCGTCGAACGGGCCATGCGCCGGCAGGCCCCGCTGCCCCTGTCGATCCTCGTCCCCGTCCTCGCCGGTGGGGGCGCCCTCGTCGCCGCAGCGTTCCTCGTCGTGGTCCTGGGCAACGCCTGACCGTGCACACGCCGCAGGAGGACCCGGTCCCGAGACCGCACGCCGATCCCGGGCTGCAGCCCGAACGGACGACGCTGGCCTGGAACCGCACCATGCTCGCGCTGGTCGTCGCCGGCGTCCTCCTGCTCCGCTGGGTGCCCCGCTACGGCTGGTTCCCCCTCGGGCTGACCCTGCTGACCGCCGCGACGGCCCTGGCCATCACCGCCGGGCAGGCCCGTCGCTACCGGCGCAGCGCCCGCGGGATCCGCGTCGGGCGGATCGAGGCCGACGTCGTCGGCGTCCTGGGGACCGCGGCCGCCGTGGCGCTGCTCGGTGCGCTGGCACTCGTCGTCGTCGTCGCCCTGCCCCTGCGCTGATCGCCGGGCATGAGGCAGGGTGCACCGGCTGGGGCCGCTTCACATGACGGACCGGGTGAGGTCGGCGCCACATCGCCGGGTAAAATCCGACCATCATCCGTCGTATCCAGTGCCGTATACGCCCGTTTTCCGTGACCTGAAAGCAGGCCGTTGTGACAGTGCCCCTCGAAGTGACAGCCCCACCCGCCGGCGACCGGCTCGGAGATGCGGGAGGAGACGTCAGTGCCGAACTCCGGGCCGACGTGCGGCGTGTCAGCACCCTGCTGGGCGAATCCCTCGTGCGGCAGCACGGGCAGGAGCTGCTGGACCTCGTGGAACGCGTCCGCCTGCTCACGAAGCAGTCCAAGGAATCGGGCAGCGTCAGCGACGCCGGTGAGCGCGCGGAGCTGGCCGGTCGCGTGCGCGAGCTGCTCGCGGACCTGCCCATCGACCAGGCGACGGACCTGGTGCGGGCCTTCGCCGCCTACTTCCACCTGGCCAACGCCGCGGAGCAGGTCCACCGCGTGCGCGGCCTGCGCGCACGGCCCGAGGAGGACGGCTGGCTCGCGCAGACCGTCTCCCGCATCGCGTCCGACGCCGGTCCCGGCGCGCTCGCCGTCGTCGTCGCCTCCCTCGACGTGCGCCCCGTCTTCACGGCGCACCCCACCGAGGCGTCGCGGCGGTCGGTCCTGGACAAGCTCCGCCTCCTGTCGGACATCCTCGCCGAGGCCACGCCGGAGGGCTCCCAGCGCCGACGCCGTCAGGACCGGCGGCTCGCCGAGGTCATCGACCTGATCTGGCAGACGGACGAACTGCGGCAGGTCCGGCCCACGCCGATCGACGAGGCCCGGAACGCCATCTACTATCTCGGCGGCATCCTCACCACGTCCATGCCCGAACTGCTCGAGGATCTCTCCGACCTCCTCGCCGAGCACGGCGTGGCGCTGCCCGCCGAGGGGGCCCCGCTCCGGTTCGGCTCGTGGATCGGCGGCGACCGTGACGGCAATCCGAACGTCACCGCGGCCGTGACCCGCGAGATCCTGCAGATCCAGAACCAGCAGGCCGTCCGCATCGCGATCCATTTCATCGACCGGCTCATCTCCTCGCTCTCGTCCTCGACCGCGATCGTCGCGGCGTCCGAGGAGCTGACGGCATCCATCCAGCGCGACCTGGCGAACCTCCCCCGGCTGGACAAGCGGATCCTCGAGCTCAACGCCCAGGAGCCCTACCGGCTCAAGCTGACCTGTGTGAAGGCCAAGCTCCTCAACACCGCCGCGCGGGTGCAGAACCATTCGGCGCACGAGCCCGGCCGGGACTACAACGACACCGCACAGGTGCTGGCGGATCTCGAGCTCGTCGGGAACTCCCTCCGGGAGCACGCGGCGGGCCTCGCCGCGGACGGCGCCCTGGCCACCGCGTCGCGCGTCATCTCGTCCTTCGGGCTGCACCTCGCGACCCTCGACATCCGCGAACACGCCGACATGCACCACGACGTGATCGCCCAGCTGACCGACCGGCTCGGCGAGCTGGAGGTCCCCTACCTCGAGCTGTCCCGGGCCGACCGCCTCCGCACGCTGTCGGACGAACTGGCCTCCCGGCGTCCGCTGGCGACGGCGAACCCTCCCCTCGACGACGCCGCACGCCGCACGTTCGACGTCTTCCGCGAGATCGCCTCCGCACTCGAGACCTACGGCCCCGACGTCATCGAGACCTACATCGTCTCCATGACGCGCGGCGCGGATGACGTGCTCGCCCCGGTGGTGCTGGCCCGCGAGGCCGGACTGGTCGACGTCGTCGGGAACGGCTCCGGGGGCGCCGACTCCGGCGCGTTCGCGAAGATCGGCTTCGCGCCGCTCCTGGAGACGGTCGACGAGCTGCGGGTCTCCGCCCGGATCGTGGACACGCTCCTGTGCGATCCCACGTACCGGGAGGTGGTGCGCCTGCGCGGTGACGTGCAGGAGGTGATGCTCGGTTATTCGGATTCCAACAAGGAATCGGGCGTGCTCACGAGCCTCTGGGAGATCCACAAGACGCAGCGGCTCCTCCGCGACGTCGCCGCGAAGCACGGGGTGGGGCTTCGCCTGTTCCACGGCCGCGGCGGTTCCGTGGGCCGGGGTGGCGGACCGACGTACGACGCCATCGTCGCCCAGCCCAACGGCGTCCTCGAGGGCGAGATCAAGTTCACCGAGCAGGGCGAGGTCATCAGTGACAAGTACTCGCTGCCCGCCCTCGCCCGGGAGAACCTCGAGCTGTCCCTGGCCGCGGTCATGCAGGGTTCCGCACTGCACCGCACACCCCGCTCGTCGGACGACGAGCGGGATCGCTGGGCGGAGGTGATGGAGACGGTGTCGGACGCCGCGTTCGCCCGCTACCGCTCGCTGATCGACCACGAGGACCTTCCGGCGTACTTCCTCGCCTCCACGCCCGTGGAGCAGCTCGGCTCGCTCAACATCGGCTCGCGTCCCGCCAAGCGGCCGGATTCGGGCAGCGGCCTCGGTGGGCTCCGCGCCATCCCGTGGGTCTTCGGCTGGACGCAGTCCCGGCAGATCGTCCCCGGCTGGTTCGGCGTCGGCTCCGGACTGCGCGCTGCGCGGGAGGCAGGCCATGAGGGACTGCTCGCGGAGATGCTGGAGCGCTGGCACTTCTTCCGCACCGTGGTGTCGAACGTGGAGATGACCCTCGCGAAGACGGACCTGGAGATCGCCGCGCACTACGTCGAGGCCCTCGTGCCGGACGACCTGCAGCACCTGTTCGGGGTCATCCGGGAGGAGTACGAACTCACGCTCGCCGAGATCAGGCAGCTGACGGGTGAACACGAACTGCTCGACAACCAGCCGGTCCTCAAGCGCTCCCTCGCGGTGCGCGACCAGTACCTCGACCCGATCTCCTACCTCCAGGTGGAACTGCTGCGCCGTGTGCGGTCCGAGGCCGACGGCGGGCAGCCCGACGGGCCGCTCCAGCGCGCGATGCTGATCACCATCAACGGCGTCGCCGCGGGGATGCGCAACACGGGCTGAGCCCGGCGCTGGGCTCAGCCCCGCGCCCGCCCACCCGGGCTAGTAGCGCGAGTCCTCGTAGTCGCCGCCCCCCAGGTGGACGGGCTCGCGCCGGGCGTCCTGCTGCGCCCGCAGCCAGTGCCGATACTCGTGGTCCACCCGGTGGCGGCGCGAGCCTGCCGTGATGAGCAGCAGGAAGATCGCCAGGACGGCGAAGAACGCCAGGTTCATCGCGAACGGCTCGCCCAGCACCCGTTCGACGGCGATCCACAGCAGCCCCCACGAGGTCGCCACGGCCACGGCAAGGCGTCCGCGGTCCGTCGAGCAGATGATGGCGGCCGTCACGAGGACGGCCGTGATCCCGAGGATGGACCACGCGACACCGGACCAGCCGAAGAGGTCCGCGCCCGTCGCCGTGAGGAACGCCGCCCAGTTCGCGGCCGCCGCCAGGAGCACCCAGCCCAGGTAGAGACCGATCGGCGTATCCACGAGCGCACCCTCGAGCCGCGTCTCGTTGGGGTGGTCGTTCATGGTCCGGACGGCGGACAGGAGTGCGAAGAAGAGCAGCATGATGACCACGAGGCTCAAGGTCAGCAGGCCGGCCTGTGCGCTCAATATCCATGCGAGGTTGAGGAGCATGGAGGCCGCCACGGTCCAGCCGAGGCCCCGCTGGCGGTCTGTCCTCCGCTGCGACGGCAGCCACTGGAACACCGTGTACGCCACCAGGCCCACGTAGATCACGCTCCAGATGGAGAAGGCCGCCGACGACGGCGCCAGCAGCGTCGCGTCCGGGGCGAACAGGCCGCCGGCGGCGTCCCGGATCGACGGGCCGCCGAAGGCGCCGACACCCGCCGCCGACCCGAGGATGCAGGCGAGGGCGCATACCGTCACGACCACCTGCCGGACCACGTCCCGGTCCCAGGAGGAGACCTGCCGGGCCGTCGCGCTGCTGCCGTGGTGGATGGCCCGGCCGGTCACTCCGGCCGCTTCCCTCGCGCGAACGGCCGCTGCCCTCGCCCGGACGGCCGCGACCCGGAGCCGCTCGGCGGCAGCCGCGCCGCCGTCGTCGCTGCCCTGGCGGCTCGGGATCTCCTTGCTGCCCTCGGCCCCGGTGGGCGCATCGAGGGTGCGGGTGCCGCCGCTGGGGTCGTTCCTGCTGCCGGCGGCACCCGGGCCGCGCGAGGCATCGGACCGGTCGTGGCCGTCCGCGCGTGAGGCGCCGTACCCCACGCCGCCGGACCTTCCTTCGCTCGCCGCCGTGGTCGCAGCGGCCGGGCGGTCGGGCCCGTCGTGGTCGGCAGCACCGGCACCCCGTGGCTGCGCGGCCTTGAGGCGTTCGAGGACACCCGTCGACTCGGAGGAGCGCGGGGCGGCGGGAGCTTCCTGTGCGACGGTCGGAGGCCTGACCGGCTTGTCAGGGAGCCTCGGACCCGGGTTCTTCGGGGTGCTCATGCGCGTTCTTGGCCTTCCGGTGTCTCTTCAGGGCGATGATTGCTGCCGTGATGGCTCCCACCAGCGTACCGACCACCATTCCGAGCAGCGCGCCCATCCAGGCGGGCAGCCCGGTCGAAGCGCCCGCGACGAAGCCGAGGCCGACCAGCCACGCCGTCCACAGCGCCCCTCCGGTGCCCGCCGCGAGCATGAAGGGGCGGAGGGGCAGTTCGGCGATGCCTGCCGCGGAGACGCTCGCGGTGCGCCCGCCGGGCAGGAAGCGCACGGCGACGACGGCGGCGTAGGTGGGCGACGAGCCCGCCTTCGCGATGGCCTCACGCAGCCCCCGGTGGACCCGGCGCCCCCAGCGGAAGCGGTCGAGGACATGCGTGAGCCGACGCCGGAACAGGAGGAACAGGGCCACATCCCCGAGCCAGCTGCCGGCCCATGCGACGAGGCCCGCGACGGGCAGCAGGAGCATGCCGTCGGCGGCCATGGTGCCGGCGCCGATCACGAGCAGTTCGGAGGGCACGACGGGGAGCACCACATCGGCGACGACGACGGCGAACATGACGAGGAGGTAGAGCGGGTCGGGGATGTCCGTTCCGGGCAGGTCCACTCCGCAAATGTACCGTCCGGACCCGGGGCACCGCCGGGGCCCCGGGAGGAAACCGGTCCGGGCCAGGGGACGAACATGGTCGAGAAAACGGTCCAGCACCCGGTGGAGAACCCGTGGAGAACCCGTGGAGAACCGGGTCGGGAGTCGGTACGGATCAGGGCAGGGTCAGGCGAAGCAGGCCAGGGTGAGGCCGGACTCGAAGCTCCGCTCGGTGCCGTCCACCGGGTCCGTGAACGCGATGCTGTGGGCGAGGAGTTGCAGCGGCCGGGTGTAGTCGTCGGGCGCCTGCGGGTGCAGCACCGGGTAGAACGGGTCGTTGACGATGCCGAGCCCGAGGGATGCCATGTGCAGCCGGAGCTGGTGGGTCTTCCCGGTGTGCGGCTGCAGCCGGTACAGGCCGCGGTCCGCGCGCTGATCCAGCAGGCTCACCGTGGTGTGGGTGTTCGCCGGTCCCTCGACCTCCTGGGCCAGCAGATAGGTCCGGGACTTCACGATCCTGCTGCGCACGTCCTGCGGCTCGTCGTCGAGCCGCAGCTCCGGCCGGACGGGCGCCACGGCCCGGTACTCCTTGCTGATGCGCCTGTTCTCGAAGAGCAGCTGGTAGGCGCCGCGGGTGTCCGGATCGACGGAGAACATGAGGATGCCGGCCGTCATTCGGTCCAGCCGGTGCATGGGGATCAGGTCCGGGATGCCGAGTTCCACGCGCAGCCGCACGAGGGCGGACTCCGCCACGTACATGCCGCCCGGCGTGGTCGGCAGGAAGTGCGGCTTGTCGACGACGAGCAGGTGATCGTCCTGATGCAGGATGGAGAGCTCCACGGGCAGCCGCTCCTCGACCGGCAGCTCACGGTAGTACCAGACGAAGGTGTGCTCACCGAGTGGTGTGGACCGTGTCAGGACCTCGCCGCCCAGCGCGACGACCTCGCCGCGGTCGAAGCGCTCGCCGATGCCCTCGGGATCCACGTGGTCGAAACGGTCGAGGATGTAGTCGAGGGCGGTCTCCCACGGACCCTCCACCGGCAGGCGGAGCCGTGTCGCGTTGACGCCGTTGCGTACGGGCAGGGGTGATCTCATCGCCATCAGCGCATCACCCGTCCGAATCCGTCCACCTGGTCAGGGTAATGCCGCGCCGGCAGGGGCATCCAATCGCGGCTGGCAGTGCGGACAGTAGTAGAGCTCGCGCAGTTCGGTCTCCTTGTCCCCGAGCTGTTCGAGCGCGACGGGCGTGCCGCAGCGCAGGCAGCCCCGTCGGGACCGCCCGTACACCCAGAGCGTGTTGCCGCGGAGCTGTCCTGTCGTCGCCCGGGTGCTGCGCTCCTTGTTCACCTCGAGGAGCTTCTTGGACAGCTCGACCATGCGCGGCAGGTTCGGCACCTCGCCCACCGGGGTGAGCGGATGGACGCCGGCGAGGAAGCACAGCTCGCACCGATAGACGTTGCCGATGCCCGCGAGGTTCCGCTGGTCGAGCAGGGCGAGGCCGATGGGCCGCTCCGGCTGCTCCCTCAGCCGCCGCAACGCCTCCTCCGCATCCCAGTCGGGGCCGAGCAGGTCGGGTCCCAGGTATCCGACGGCGTCGTCCTCCTCGGCGCGGGGGATCACCCGCAGGAAGCCGAGTTCGAAACCGACGACGACGGCGTCCTCGGTCTCCAGGATGCAGCGCGCCTTGAACGCCGGCCTCCGCCACTTCTCCCCGCGGGCGTAGACGTGCCAGAGGCCCTCCATCTTGAGGTGCGAGTGGATGTCCCAGCCGTCGTCGCCCCCGCCCCGGATCAGCAGGTGCTTCCCGCGGGACACCGCCTCCTGCACGGTGTCACCCGTGAAGTCCACGGTGGCGAAGCGGGGCACGCGGATGTCGCAGCGTGTCAATGTCTTCCCGGCGAGGGCGCGGTGCAGTTCGCGGGCGGCGCGCCACACGGTATCCCCCTCAGGCACGGATCCTCAGTCCCCTCGGTGTCGTGTAGAAGCCGGCGTCGGCGAGCGCTCGCCCGATGTCCGTGTCCAGGATCTCGCCGCCGTTGACCTTCTCGAGGGCCATCTTGTCCGCGGCCCCCCGGCGGATGATGGTGACCAGCGCCAGCGCAGCCGCCCGCAGGACGTCGACGTCCTCGGTGAAAGCCAGCAGCGTCTTGCCGCCCCGCTCCACGTACAGTGCGAGCGCTCCGTCCACGAGCACGACGAGCGCCCCGGCCTTCCGCCCGGCGCGGTGACCGCCGTCGGCCTGCGGCCAGCTCAGCGCCGCGCCGTAGGGGTTGGCCGGGTCCGTGGCCGCGAGGGCCACCGCCTTCAGGGGTGGAGCCTCCCCGCCGAGGACGTCCTGGGCGGTGGGCAGTTGGTTGTCGGCGCTGAAGGAGCGCAGGCGGTCCACCGTGGCGGGCACGGCGAACTGCGCGGCGCCGAGGTGCTCGATGAAGTAGCCGCGCCGGCACCGTCCCATCTCCTCGAGCCGCGCCAGCACCTTGTACATGAGGCCGAACCCTCCGGGGATGCCCTCGTTGCCGACGGCCCCGCGCGTGACGACGCCGTAGCGGTCGAGGAGCAGTTCGGCCTGCGCGTGGGCGTGCAGGGTCGTCTCCGCCTCGACCGCGGGCAGCATGTTCCAGCGGCCGGCGGCCAGGGGAGGGGTGGCCCGCTGGTAGCCGCCGGTAGCGGCGTCGTCGCCCGCGACGCTCAGGCGCATCGAGGCCCCGGTCAACGACTTGCCGGGGGCACGGCCCAGCCGCCCGGCCCGCGAGGTCCGCGCGCGGGCGGGGACCGGCCGTTGCTTGTGGGCCGTCTTGCCGTTCGCGAGGAGGGCGCGCACCGGGGAGAACGTGTCGTTGCTGATCCTGCCCACCCACACCAGGTCCCACAGCGCGGTGACGACGGCGGTGTCCGACGTCGCCTCCTGCACGTCGAGCTGGTTGGTGAGCTGTCGCAGGAAGTACCCGCCGCCGCCGGCGAGGAGCTCGAGCAGCCCGGTGTGGAGGGCCGTCGGCTCGAAGGTGGGGTCGGGGCGGAGGGTCAGGGGGGCGTTCTCGGCCAGGTGCAGGGCGATCCAGCCGTCGTTGCCGGCCAGTGACCCGGCGCCGGACCACAGCACCTCGCCGGTGGCCGTCAGCTCGTCGAGCATGGCAGGCGCGTAGTTCGCCACGCGCTGGGCGAGGATCAGCGGCTCCCACGCCGAGGCGGGGATGGGGACGCCGGAGAGCTGGTCGATGACGGTGACCACGCCGTCCAGGCCGCGCAGGCCGGAGCCGATGTGCTGCCAGGCGGGCAGGAACCGCCCGTAGGCGGCGGGGTCCACCGGCTCGACCTCCTGGCGGAGGGCGGCCAGCGACCGGCGGCGCAGGCGCCGGAGGACCTCGGCGTCGCACCACTCGCTGGCGGCCGGCGCGTGCACGGTGATGGTGCCGGGCTCGGCGCCGGACGCCGCCGAGATGTCGAGCACGGGCACCGACTCGGCGGGGCGGAACTCGCCCTCGACCACGCGGCCGGCGCCGGCGAGGCGCTGCAGCGATCCGGCGACGACGGCGACGCCGAGGCCCAGGCGGGATGCCGCTTCGGCGGCCGTGAAGGGACCGTGCGTCCGCGCGTAGCGCCCCACGAGGTCCCCGAGCGGATCGTCGACGGGCTCGATGAAGGCCAGGGGGATGCCCATGGGCAGGGGGACACCGAGGGCGTCCCGCAGGCGGGCGGCATCCTCGACGGCCGAGATGCGCTCCACGCCGCCGATGTGGACGGTCAGTGCGCGGTTGGCCTTCACGAGGGCGGCCACGTGCCCGCGGACCACGTCCGGTGAGGCCCTCACAGGATTCGGGGTGGCGGGAACGTCCGCGGCGAGCAGCTCCTCGTCCGAGGGATCGTCGGACGGGGACGCCTCGTCGTCCGCGCCGTCGCCGACAGCCCGGAGGGTCGCGCCTGACGGCGGGGCGCTGTCGACGAGGGCGGAGGCGGCGGCCTGCTCGTCGGCGGGTGCCGCGAGGCGCTCGGCGATCTCCTCGACGGTCAGGGGTCCGAGCAGGCGCAGCAGGTCGGCGACGCCCTCGAGCCCCCGGGCGAGGCGGTCCTGCTTGAGGCGCTGCAGCTCGAGTTCCGTGTCGGCGATGACCCGGGCATCGAGCAGCTCCCGCAGTTCGGCCCGGCCGAGCAGCTCGTTGAGGAGGGTCGGGTCGAGCGAGAGCGCGGCGGCCCGGCGCTCGGCCAGCGGGGAGTCGCCCTCGTACAGGAAGGACGCCACGTAGCCGAACAGCATGGAGCGCGCGAACGGGGAGGGCTGCTGCGTGGTGACCTCGACGATTCGCAGTTCCCGGCGTTCGAGCGAGGCCGCGAGATCCTTCAGGGCGGGGAGGTCGTAGACGTCCTGCAGGACCTCGCGCACGGTCTCGAGGACGATCGGGAACGTCGGGTACTTCTTGGCGACGTCGAGCAGCTGCGCCGACCGCTGCCGCTGCTGCCACAGCGGGGTCCGCTTGCTCGGATTCTGGCGGGGCAGCAGCAGGGCGCGGGCCGCGCACTCGCGGAAACGGGACGCGAAGAGCGCGGACCCGCCCACCTCGGCCGTCACGATGCCGTCGAGCTCCTCGGCGTCGAACAGGAACAGGTCGGCGCCGGGCGGCTCGTCGTCCATGAGCGGGACGCGCAGCACGATGCCGTCGTCCGAGGCCATCGCCGATCCGTCCATGCCGTAGCGCTGCTCGAGCCGTGCGCCCACGGCGAGCGCCCAGGGTGCGTGCACGGGCATGCCGAAGGGGCTGTGCAGGACCACGCGCCAGTCGCCGAGCTCGTCGTGGAACCGTTCGACCACGAGCGTCCTGTCGTTCGGCACCACTTCGGTGGCCTCGCGCTGCTCGCTGAGATAGGTGATGAGGTTCCCCGACGCCCAGGTGTCGAGCCCGATCCTCTCGCACCGCTCCTGCGCCTTCTCCGGTGTGGCGCCGGACATCTCTCGTCGGAAGGCGCCGAGGGCACGCCCCAGTTCGACGGGCCGACCGAGGGAGTCGCCCTTCCAGAACGGGAGCTTGCCGGGCTGGCCGAAGGCGGGGGAGACCAGCACGCGGTCGTGTGTGATCTCCTCGATGCGCCAGCTCGTGGCGCCGAGGGCGAAGACGTCGCCCACGCGTGACTCGTAGACCATCTCCTCGTCCAGCTCGCCCACGCGGCGGCCGCCGGCGCGCGGGCCCTCGCCCTCCGAGCCGACGAGGAACACGCCGAACAGTCCGCGGTCGGGGATGGTGCCGCCCGAGGTGACGGCAAGGCGCTGCGCTCCGGGCCGTCCGGTGATGGTGCCCTCCACGCGGTCCCAGATGATGCGCGGGCGCAGTTCGGCGAACTCGTCGGACGGGTAGCGTCCGGCGAGCAGGTCGAGGGTCGCGTCGAAGGCGGAGCGGGGCAGGGTGGCGAACGGCGCGGAGGTCCTGACGACGTCGAACCACTCCTCGACGTCGATGGTGCCGAGCGCCACGGCCGCGACGGTCTGCTGCGCGAGGATGTCGAGCGGGTTGGTGGGGATGTAGAGGGGTTCGATCTGCCCGGCGAGCATGCGCTCCACCGTGACGGTGGTGTTGATGAGGTCTCCGCGGTGCTTGGGGAAGAGCACGCCCTGCGACACCTCGCCCACCTGGTGGCCCGCGCGTCCCACGCGCTGCAGGCCGCTCGCCACGGAGTGTGGCGACTCGACCTGCACCACGAGGTCCACGGCGCCCATGTCGATGCCGAGCTCCAGTGAACTGGTGGCGACCACGCAGCGGAGTCGTCCCGATTTGAGGTCGTCCTCGATCAGGGCGCGCTGGTCCTTGGAGACCGATCCGTGGTGGGCGCGGGCGAGGAGCGCCTCGGCGCCGGTGGTCTGCCCCGCCTGGGCCATCATCTGCGCCGGCGTCGTGGTGGTGTGCGCGAACGGGGGGGCGGGTGCGGGCTCGACGGCGGCCGGGTCACCGCCCGCCGCCCATGCGGCGTCGCGCTCGCGGCGTTCCGCGTGGATCTCGTTGAGCCGCGCGGTGAGGCGCTCGGCGAGGCGGCGTGAGTTGGCGAAGACGATCGTGGACCGGTTCTGCTCGATCAGGTCGACGATCTTCTCCTCGACGTGCGGCCAGATGCTCGCCTGGGGCACGGCGTCGCCGTCGTCCTCGGTGTTCGCCGCCGCACCGCCGAGCTCCGTCATGTCCTCCACCGGCACGGTGACGGTCAGGTCCCACTGCTTCTTCGACGGCGGGGCGACGATCTCCACGGGGGCGTTGCCCGAGAGGAAGCGGGCCACCGTCTCCTTCGGCTCCACCGTGGCGGAGAGCCCGATGCGCTGCACGGGTTTCTCGAGCAGGGCGTCGAGGCGGGCCAGCGACACCGCCAGGTGCGCGCCCCGTTTGGTACCCGCGACGGCATGGACCTCGTCGATGATGACGGTGTCCACCTCCAGGAGCGTCTCGCGTGCCTTCGAGGTCAGCATGAGGAACAGGGACTCGGGCGTGGTGATGAGGATGTCCGGCGGCCGCGTCAGCATGGCCCGGCGTTCGGCCTGCGGGGTGTCGCCCGAGCGGACGCCGACGGTGATGCTGGGCGCGGGCAGGCCGAGGCGCTTCGCCGTCTGCGTGATGCCGATCAGCGGGGCCCGCAGGTTCCGCTCGACGTCGACGCCGAGCGCCTTCAGGGGCGAGATGTAGAGGACGCGCGTGCTGCGCTTCGGCTTCGCCGGGGCCTTCCGGCCCTTGGCGGGGGTCGCTGACTCGGGTTCGACGTCGCCGCTGCCCTCGCCGGAGGCGATCAGCCGGTCCAGCGCCCAGAGGAACGCGGCGAGGGTCTTGCCCGAGCCGGTGGGTGCGACGACGAGCGCGTTCGAGCCCGCGGAGATGGCGGACCAGGCGCCCTCCTGGGCGGGAGTGGGTTCGGAAAAGGCTCCCGCGAACCACTCATGGGTTGCGGGGGTGAACCTCGTCAGTACCTGCGTCACTCCCTCATCATGCCCCAGCGCACCGACACTCGGTCAGGACGCCGACCTGCAGGAAAGGACTAGGCGGCGGGCTGCAGGGGACTGATCGTCATCAGCACGATCGATGCGGCCGAACAGGCCGGAAGCGCCTGGGGCAGGACGAGCGAGTCGGTGGCGCCGGGCGGGTAGACGCGAAGGCCGGTCGCGGGCGTGAGGCCGCAGTCCGCGCCGTAGTTCTGGGCGTTGGTCTGCCTCAGGGTGGCCGTGGCTGAGCCGCCCGGGGCGAGGAGCACCGGCGCAGAAGCCGTCCCGTCCCGGTCCGCGGGGGCGCCGATTTGGTTGCCCGAACCGTCGACGGAGGAGACTCCCGGGTACCCCGCGACCGTGCACCCCTGATCCGAGGCGTTGGTCAGCACGAGTGTGCGGTACACGCTCCCGGCGGCACCGCCGCCCGCCTGGTCCTGGATGGACCCCGTCAGCTGGGCGGCAGTGCAGGTGCCTGCCGCGGCCGGCGTGGACGCCTCGGGTGACGGCGACGCGCTCGGCGCGGGGACCGCAGCGTCCGCGGGTGCGGTCGTGGGTGCGGTGGACGGCGAGGCCGTGGCCGACGGTTCCGGCGCGGGTGTCGTGGCTGGCGCCGTCGACTCCGAGGACGGTTCCGTGGACGGTGATCCGGACGGCGTCGGTGCTTCGGTCGCGGTCTCGGACGTCGATGCCGCCGGTTCTCCGGCCCCCGGATCCGACGCCGCGCAGCCGCTCACGGCGACGAGTGCTCCAGCAGCCGCAATGGCCGCGATCCAACGCTTGCTCCCCAGCAGTGTAGTCATGGGCTCACCCTACGGCCGCGGCCCCCGACGCCACAGAGGTCCGACACGTCGTACCGAGATCGTTACCTCGGCGGCTTATTCGTGATGGTACGAGCGCCCGCCCGCGATCTCCTGCGCCCGGTACACCTGCTCGGCGAGGATGAGTCGTACGAGCTGGTGCGGGAAGACCAGGGGAGACAGGGACCAGGTGAAATCGGCCCGCTGGTGCACCTGCTGGTCCACGCCGTATGCGCCTCCGATGATCACCGTGACGCTGCGTGAGGCCTCGAGCGGTTTCAGCAGGGTCCGGGAGAGGGCAGGCGAGTCGATGGCCCTGCCGCGTTCGTCGAGGAGGATCACGTAGTCGGTCCCGAGCCTGGCGAGGAGCCGCTCCGATTCCTCCTTGCGCGCTGCATCGTGTTCCCGTGCCGAATGGGCGATGAGCTGCCAGGAGAGATCGAAGGGCTTCTTCAGCCGCCTGGAGTACCGCTCGATTCCCTCGGACACCCAGCTCTCATGCTTGCGGCCCACTGCGAGCACCCGGATTGCCATTCGTTCAGGTTATCGCCCGGGTGACGCCTTGCGAGAACCAGCCCCGTAGGGTGGAAAGCGGACGAAAGGAGCACTACATGAAGAAAATTCTCATGGTTCTGACCAGCGTTTCCGAGCTCGGCGACACGGGGGAGAAGACCGGCTACAACGTGGCCGAGGCCGCGCACCCCTGGAAGGTGTTCAAGGATTCCGGGCACTTCGTGGACTTCGCCTCGATCCAGGGCGGCCAGCCACCGCGCGACGAGGTGGACACGAAGGACCCCATCCAGGTGGCCTTCACCGAGGACGAGACCACGCGGGCGGGCCTCTACAACACGGCTCGTGTCGACGTCGTCGATCCCGGCCAGTACGACGCCGTCTACCTGGTGGGCGGCCACGGCACCATGTGGGACTTCCCGGACAGCGACGGCCTGCGGAAGCTCGTCGCCGGCATCTACAACGCGGGGGGCCTGGTGGGTGCGGTCTGCCACGGACCAGCGGGCCTGCTGGACGTCGAACTGGACAACGGTCTCCGCCTGGTCGAGGGCCGGAGGGTGGCTGCCTTCACCAATGACGAAGAGGTCGCTGTGGGGAAGGACAAGGTCATCCCGTTCTTCCTGGCGGACCGGCTCGAGGAGCAGGGCGCCACCCACGTCTCCGCCGATGCCTTCGAGGAGAAGGTCGTCGTCGACGAGCGACTGGTGACCGGGCAGAACCCGGCGTCGGCCGCGGGCGTGGCCAAGGAGATGGAGAAGCTCCTGGCCGAGGTCATCCACCAGGAGAAGGCCGAGGAGCATCACGAGACGGAGGCGCTGCGCGCCGAGAAGGACGCGCTCAAGGCCGCTGCGGCGGAGGACGAGAGCTGACCCCGCCACCTCACCCGGAGCCGGCCGGCTCCGGGTGAGGTGCGAACCCCTGCTGCCGTCACCTGGCAGCGTCCTCCCGAGACGTGATGTCGAAGGCGGGCGACTGCAACTCGGTGAAGTTCCCGACGCTGGCGCGCACGGTGCACTCGGGCGTGATCTGCAGGGCCGTGACGGTGAGCCCAGAACTGTCGACGGCGAGTGCACCGCCGCAGCCGTCGGCGAACCGCATCCCCTGCTCGCCGCCGGTGACGGCGGTGAGCATCTGTGACGGCGTGCCGGCTGCCGGACTGACGTAGAGCGGGTTCAGCTCGTCCGGGCCCCCGGCCCACACCGGGATGAGGGTGATTCTCAGGGGGCTCGGCGTCACCACCCGCGCCGGGGTGCGGACCTCCACGCCCGTCAGGCGCTGGACGGGGTAGGCGGTGCCTGTGACGGTCGGGTCCTGCGTCGCGGCCGACGTCGCTTCGGAGCCGCCGCGCACCCACGCGTCGAGTGCCTGCTGGTCGGCAGGTTGCGCCGGCACCGAGGCGGTCACCTGGACGGACCCGCCCGCCGGGACCTGCAGGTCCGACAGCGTCCAGCCGCAGGCCACGTCGAGCCCGGTGATCGAGGCCTGGTTGCGCTTCACGGAGGCACCCTCCCAGGTGACGGCGGGGCACGCCTCACCCTCCGCCATCGCGGGGACCACCTCGAGGAACTCCCCGGACAGCGGCGCCTTCTGGGCCGCGTAGGTGAGCGTCAGACGGACCCGCCCGGAGGAGGGCTCGTAGGCGGCAGCCCGCGAGATCGTCAGCCCGGTGGGCAAAGCGGTGTCCTGCGTCTGGGCGGTCAGTGGATCGCCGGAGCCGCCCGAGGCGGCCTGCTGCTCTCCAGGGCTGAGGACCACGAACCCGACGACCATCCCCACGAGGAGGAGCACCGCGGTCCCCGCGAGGAGGAGGGCCGTGCGCGTGCGCCAGAACGGGGGCGCCTCCTCGGGCTCGGGCCGGGCCTCGGCCAGGGGCCGCACGTCGCGGCGCGGCATGGGGCGGGCGATGGTCGCGCTGCCCGCGTCCCCGAGGCTCGGGACCTCCGTGTCCTCGTGCACGGGCGGGGCGGACGCCAGGGCGGCGAGGTCCGCGTCCGTGAAGGCGCCCCGGACCACCGTGGCGGGGCGGTCGACGTCGTCGAAGTCCGCCGGGGCCTCCCCGCGCGTGAGGGGCGCGCTGGAGGCGAGGCGGGCCGCGAGACGCCGGAGCGTCGCTGCCGCCTCGGGGGCGGAGGGCCGCTCCGCGGGGTCCTTGGACAGCAGCCCGGCCAGGACGTCCCAGAGGGCGTCGTCCACGGGGATCCTCGGCGGGCGTGAGGAGACATGGCGGTACGCGACGCTGAAATCCGTGCCCGGGCCGGCGAAGGGGGTGCGCCCGGCGAGGAGCTCGTAGAGCAGGACCCCCGTGGAATAGATGTCGCCCGGAGGGCCTGAGCGGCCCTGGCTGATGAGCTCGGGCGGCATGTACTGCGGGGTGCCGATGAGGCCGGTCGTCTGGCGGACCCTCTCGCCCACGACGTCGGAGATGCCGAAGTCGGAGACCCGTACGTCGCCCGGGGTCCACTCGGGCCAGGGCTGGGCGAGGAGCACGTTGTCCGGTTTGATGTCGCGGTGCGTCACGCCCCGCGCGTGGGCGAACGCCAGCGCGTCGAGTACCTCGGCGGTGACCTCCAGCGCGTCTGCGGGCCGCAGCGTACCGGCCTCCCGCACCACGCCCCGCAGCGAGCCGCCCGCGACGTAGTCCATGATGATGGCCAACCGGGCACCCTCCACCACCATGTCGCGCACCGTGACGATGGAGGGGTCCTGCAGTCCGAGCAGGACGGACCGTTCACGGACGAACCGCTCCACGAGCGAGGGGTCGTCGGCGTGCTCCGGGCGCAGGACCTTCGCGGCGAGGATGCGGTCGTCGGTCGCGGTGACGGTCCATACCTCGCCGACCGCACCGGAGCCCACCCGTTCGCCGAAGCGGTAGGACGCCCCGAGTGCCTGGCCCGTCTGTGCGAGTTGCATACCGTTCCCTCGATCTCTCCAACGCCGTCGGTCTGCTCTGCCGTGGACACCCGCGTCGGCGCCCCTGTCATCGTAGGTGCCGGTCAGCCGGGGCTGATCGACTGGACGAGGGCCACCTGCCCGCCCACGCCGAGATATCCGCGTCCGGGAGTCATCGCCACCGGCGCCTTCCGGGGGAGTGCCGTGCCCAGCAGTTCGCCGTCGTAGTCCACGTCCGGCTGCAGCAGCACGCCCAGGCGGGACTTGCGGACCGTCTTGGTCCAGTGGCCGTACAGTCCGCGCAGGTCCGCCGCCCGTCCTGCAGCGACGACGCACAGGCCCGCCTGCCCGGAGGCCACGATGCCCGCGATGGACTGGTCAGGGTCCTCGAAGCGCTCCGCGTCGTCGATCAGGAGGAACACCGGGCCGCGCTCGAGCCGCAGGGAGGCCAGCAACGCCGGCACCTCGTCCGCGCCGACGGCCGTCCGGTCGAGGGCGGCGGAGGCCAGGGGAGAACGGCGGTCGCAGATGCCCCAGACCTGGGCCACCCCCTGGGGTGTGGCCGTCCCCTGCAGGGCTGCGGCGAGAGCCATGAGCAGGGTGGACTTCCCGGACCGGGCGGGCCCGGCGATGAGCGCGTGCTCGCCCTCGTAGACCTCCAGGAACGCCGGGGAGAGGTCCGCCTCCTGGAGCCCGATCGGGATGCGCCACGGCTCGGCGTCCAACTGCGGTTCCACCCCCAGATCCTGCAGGGTGACGTCCGCGGGCAGGCGCCTGATCGCCCGGGACTTCGCGGGGGCATGGGCCCAGTTCTGCCGTACCCGTTCCACCGCCGCCTCGATGCCGATGCCGGGCGTCGCCACATGCATCTGGAGCGTGCTGCGGGGGTCCACACAGCGGCCGGGGAGTGCCGCGGGGATCTGCTTGCCCCGGACGCCGAGGGAGGAGTAGTCGTAGGTGTCCGCCAGGCGGAACAGCCACCGCTGCAGGGTCACCTCGTTCATGGCCGAGGGCACCGCCTTGGCGCGGGTGGTGGACACCGCGAAGGAGAGTCCGAGCGCCGGGCCGTCGGCGTACGCACGGTACAGCAGGTCCAGCAGTTGCTGCCCCTCGTAGTCCTGCAGCTCGTCCCGCAGCGATGCCAGGCCGTCCAGCAGCACCACGGTGCGGCGGTGGGTGCCCGGCTCCGCGCGGCGCCGCTCCAGTTCGGCGTGCAGGTGCCGTAGGAAGCGGGCCTGCTGCTCCTTGGCTCCGGCACCGGACCCCACGTAGGCCACGGTGTGTGGCAGGCCTTCCAGGGCCTCGAGCGCCCGCGAGCCCAGGTCGAGCACCATCAGGTCCAGGTCGGCCGGATCGGTGTCCCGGGCGAGGGACAGCGCAATGGACGCCAGCGTGGTGGTGGTGCCGGAACCGGCCACGCCCATCAGCATCAGGTTCCCGGCGGACAGGTCCCAGCCCGCCGGGGACTGGCGTTGCAGCTCCGGCTCGTCCATGAGGGTCACCAGCACGGAGGAGCCGCGGACGCCGCCCACTCGCGGGAGGCGGAGGGGATCCGGGTCGGCCGAGCCGTCGTCGTCCCCTTCAGCGAGGAAACCGTCGAGCTCCACGCGCTCGCCGAGGGCCTCCGGCCATACCTGACGCGGCGGCGCATAGCCGGCGTCGGCGTTGGCCCCGACCACGGCGTCGATGAGGAGGTCGAGGTCGTTCTCGTCCGACGTCGCGGGTGCCGACGGCGCCGCCGGGGCCACGGGGACACCGAACCGGCGCACCTCCCGGACATCCACTGCCGCGCCGCCGCCCACCTGTACGCGTCCCGTGACGAGGGCCGTCTGCACGGGGGTGATCTCGTCCTGCCCCAGCTTCACGAAGGCCCGGCCCATCTGGGCCCGGCCGATCGCCGAGGCCGCGGGCACGCCGATGACGTTGCTGGAGTCTTCGCGGCTCTGCACCCGCAGCGCCACGCGGAGGTTCGTGTTCGCGAGGATGTCCTCGCTCACGACGCCGGCGGGGCGCTGCGTGGCCAGGATCATGTGTACGCCCAGTGTCCGGCCCACGGCTCCCACGCTGACGAGCGCCTTCAGCACGTCCGGGAAATCCTTGGCCAGCATGGCGAACTCGTCGATCACGAGGAGCAGCCTCGGCATGGGCTCGGCCGGATTCGTGGCGAGGTAGGCATTCAGGTTGTCGATGCCCTCGCCGGCCGCCGCGAAGACCCGCTGGCGCCGCTCCATCTCCGCTTCCAGGGCCAGGAGGGCCCGGTCGGCCAGTTGCTCGTCCAGGTTGGAGATGGTGCCGATGGTGTGCGGAAGGCGCTCGCAGGCCTTGAAGGCGGCACCACCCTTGAAGTCGACGAGGATGAAGTTCAGGCGCGTGGGATCGTTGCGGGCTGCGAGGCCGGCCACGAGCGAGCGCAGGAACTCGGACTTGCCGGAGCCGGTGGTGCCGCCCACCAGGCCGTGCGGGCCGTCCTTGACGAGGTCCAGCGTGAGGGTCCCGTTCTCGTCCGTGCCAATCGGCGTGGACACTCCCGGGGATGCCTCCCACATGCGGCGGATGGTCGCCGGGTCCGGGCGCTCGTAGCCCAGGAGCCGGGGGAGCCGCACGAGGGCGGGCAGCGAGGCCCCGGGCACGCTGAGCTCCGGGTCGTCGAAGCGGGCGAGGCGCATGGCGCAGCGCAGGGCCTCCTCCTCGTCAAGACCGGCGAGGATGACGTCGTCCACGCGGGTCAGGTCCTCCGGCTGCTCCACGGTGGCCGCCGCGTCCGCACCCACCCTGATGATGGTGGTGCAGGCTGCCGGCAGTTGCTCCTCCGAGGTGGCGATGACGATGCCCGCCACCCGGGACGTGCGCTGGTGCGCCGTCAGGGAGGCCCCGGGCATGGAGCGGCCCATGCCGAGCAGTGCGCGGGCCGGGGCGTCCCGGCCCTCGGTGAGGACCTCGGAGTCCAGGACCACCAGCAGGGCCGGCGTGGGCAGGTCGGTGACCGTGTCCTTGAGCGTGCGCAGCGTCGCGAGGCTCGTCTCGCGGTGCGCGGACATCCACCGCTGGCCCGTGCTGCTGCCGGCCTGGCGCGTGTGCGGGAGCCAGGAGGCCCACTCCCACTCGTCGGCGCGCCCGGCGTCGCAGAAGACGCCGACGGTGAGGTCCGCCGGTCCCACGTGCACCGTGGCCTGGGCGAGGAGGGACCGGGCGAGCGCCAGGGTCCCCTCCCGCGGTCCGACCATGCCCACCACGCCGGCGTCGGTCAGGTCCACCAGCACGGGGGCGGCCTGCAGGCGCGCGGCCATGAGGGAGTCCTTGACCTTCTCGTGCAGCCGCGGGCCCGCTGCCCGCTCCACCGGGGGCTTCCACGGGACGTCGCCGGTACCGGCGTGCAGGGCCAGGAAGTCGTCCGCGTCGGCGCGGCGCTGCCACAGGGAGGTGGCGGGGAGGGCCGCACGCCGCACGACGGTCGCGGGGTCGGGGATCAGCCGATGGCGCAGGGCGGTCTCGGTCTCGGCCGCCGTACGGATCTGCTGCTCGAACTCCTCGATCGCCCCGGTGAAGCGGGCGTCCTCGTCCTTGAGGCCGAGGGCATGACGGCGTTTCTGTTCGAACCACATGCCCACGGCCATCACTGGGCTGAGCATGGCGAACATCGCGAAGCGGAGGTCCCGCAGGATGATGACCATGGCCACGGCCATCACGAGGGGGGCGAGCACGCTGATGTAGCTGAACTTGCTGGCCGGCGGGACGTCCTTGGGGTTCGGAGGGACCAGCGCGTCGGCCGCCGGAGCCTTCCCGGGACGGGGCGGCCGGTTGAAGGGCGCCGTCGCTGCGGGCGTCAGGTTGTGCAGGCTGCCCGGCGCGGGGGCCGGTGTCTCGTCGAGGGACCGGCGCAGCAGGAGCACCGTCCCGCCCGCGGTGATCGTGGCGATCTCGGGGACCAGGACGCCGTCGTCCCCCACCTTCTCACCGTCCACGAGGGTGCCGTTCGTCGATCCGCTGTCCAGCACCCGCACGCCGTCGTCCTCCCGGCGCAGGCGGCAATGTTCCCACGATGCGCTCTCGGCAGGCAGGGTGAGGTCCGCGTGCGGGGACCGGCCGATGAGCATCTCGCGCCCCTGCGGGACGTCGACCACCCTGCCGGCGTGCTGCCCGCCGGCGAGGGTCACACTCCAGCCGTGGATGCGCGCGGGTACCTGCCACGGCGCCCGGGCGACGCGGCTGCCCTCCAGGAGGACGAGCTCCGACACGGGGGTGGAACCGCGGACCTCGGTCTCGTCGACGAACACGGACTCGTCGGGTGCGAGGCGTGGCCCGCCGGCGGTCTCCACCAGGTCGGCCAGCGTGGTGGCCGGCGCGGCGTGCGCCACCTCGCACTCGAAGCGACGCTCGTCCAGATCGATCAGCACACGCACGGTGGCGTTCCTTCTGTCGGTGGGGCCCGTCCGCTGAGGGCGGACCGGGGGAGATCGGTCAGGGGCTCGTCGGCGTGGGGGCCGGTGCCGGCACCCAGACGAGGCGCGGCGCGTTCTCGTCCGCCGGCCGCAGGCCCAGATCCTGGGGGGACGCGTAGACCGGCATGGCCTTGGCGGTGAGCGCCTCGGGGCGCGAGAAGTCCAGCGGCGGCCCGGCAAGGCCCTCGCCGGGGCCCAGCGAGACGGCGCGGAGGGCTTCGCCGATCTCCGCCGGGTCGGCGCTGCCGGCCAGGGCGGTCGCCCGTACCAGGGCGACGACGGCGTCGTGGCTGGCCGGGTCCGCCGCCCACGCATCGGCGGAGAACGGGGCGTCACCCGTCAGGTTCTTGATGTCCGCGTCTCCCGCCGCGAGGCGCACGGCGGACAGGAAGGCGGACATCCCGCGCCCCTGGGCATCCTGCTGCAGGGCGGCGCTGTCGCCGGCGGACGATGCGATGCCGACCAGCTGCCCGGAAGCGGTCCCGTCGAGCTCGGAGAGCGCGGAGGCGAAGGCCGGGGCTGTCGCGCCGTCCGGGAGGATCAGGGGTACGGAGACGTCACGGGACTGCAGGGCCTGAACCAGGCGGGCCAGCCGCTGCGGTGTGGCGGCCGAGACGACCACGGCGTCCGCGGGACCGGCGACGCCTGCGGACCCGGTGCCCGCGGGGGCGTCCGGTGCGCGCTGCTGGTCGCCGGTGAGGATCGCGGCCTCCTGCGCCAGGCCCGTCACGTCGTCGAAATCCTGGAGGTCGAGGGTCTGCGCGGTCGGCACCGACGTCGGGGTGGGACCGCCGTCGACGACGAGCAGCACGCTGCTCCTGCCGTTCACCGCGGTCCGGAGGGCCACCTCCACGGAGCTGCCGGACGGCATCGTGGTCCAGACGGACGGCGCGGGCTCCGACGGTTGCGCGTACGGCAGGATGGCCGGGAGGCCGAGGTCCGCGGCGGTACGGGCCGCCGCCTGGGCCTGCGGGCCCGAGCTCGCCACGACGATGCCGGACACGCCCTGCTCCGCGAGCGTCTGGACGGCGGCGCGTGCGCCGTCCTCCGTGCCGCGGTCGTTCTCGGTGGGGAGGGCGACCGCGGCGCCTCCCTGGGCGAAGCGCTGGCCGGCGACGACCGCGCCCTGGGCCGCCCGGTTGTACTCGGAGCCGGGCTCGCCGGACTGGCCCAACGTCACGACGACGCCGATCGACACGTCCTCGGGCAAACCGTCGGCGTCCAGGGCGACGGGGACCGTCGCGGCCACCGGATCGGGCCGGATGGCCTCCGCGGGGCGGTTCAGCATCACCGTCACGGCGATCACGGCTGCGACGAGGACGGCCGCCCCGGCGACGACCAGCGTCATAAGCCCGGTGCGCGGGCTCATGCGCCGGCGTCGATCGTCAGCGTGTAGAGGGTCTGCGAGGTCGCGCCCTCCGGCACCTTGAGATGGAAGGGCGGCAGTTCCTCGACGGCGGCGAGGGAGGCCTTGAACTGTGCCTGGCGCAGCAGCAGCCCGGCGACGTCCCGGGAACGGATGTTCGTGTACCCCTCGGCGTTCTGGGAGGCGAGGGCCAGCTGGAAATCGGCGGTGTCCGCCTTGGCGGCGCTCGTGGCCATGGAGCCGAGGAGGCCGGAGCCGTTCACGGAGCGGTCGCCGAGATCGAGCATCACGTTGTTGAGGCTCGAGGCCAGCAGGGCACCGGCACCCTCGACATCGCGGGTGGAGCCGGACGTGCTGGAGGCGATGTTCGCGAGCGAGGCCTGCGTGCTCTCGTCCAGGCTCGCGGCCAGGGCGGCACCCCGCTGGTTCAGGTCGATCCGCTGCTTGTCCACGGTCCCCCCGGCGTCGGTCACGACCTCGTCCGAGGTGACCTTCAGGCCGGAGATGGAGCGGTCGAACGCCGTGATCACGGACGCGGAGCCCGCGTCTCCGATCTCGGCGACCTCGCGCACCTGGTTACCCACAGTCTTGTCGATCTCGGCTTTCGTGTCGGCCGATACTTTGCCGAGGGACTTCGTGATCTCGGCTCCGAGCCCGTCCTGCTGTGCCTTCAGCTCCGTGAGGGTTGCCCCAATCCCTTCGGAGGACACGATCGCTGTGCCCAGCAAGTCCTTCAGGTCCTCGAGTTCGCGTTCGATGCTCGTGACATCCGCGGTGGCGGTCTCGTCGAGCGCCTCCACGGCGTCCTCGACCGCGTCCAGCCCGGCCTCGGTGTCGTCGATCGTGGTGTCCAGGGCGTCGAACGCCTGGGCGATCTCCTGGTCGGGGTCGGTGGTGTCGACGGCGGCGAGGACGGAGTCCCAGGCGGTGGCCTGGTCGCGTAGCCGGACATCCAGCGGGTCGTCGAAGCCGAGCGGCGGGATCACGTCCAGCGGAGGTAGCAGCTCGACCTGCATGACCCTGTCCATCGTGGCGCCCGCCGAGGCTCCGTCCGTCGCGGACACGCCGGGCGCGGGGTCGTCCGTCGCGGACCCGTCCGGGGTGGGCACCGGGGGTGCGGGCACGGTCGGCGCGGAGTCCGTGGGCGCAGGTGTGGGGTTGCTGGGCGTGGAGTCCGTGGGCTCGGGTGTTGGGGTGCCCGGCGCGGATCCGGTGGGCGTGGGCGCAGGGGGCTCGGGTGAAGGCACGGGCTCAGTGGGCTCGGGTGAAGGGGTGGGCTCGGTCGGCTCGCACGGCGTGGACGTCAGGTAGGAGCGCAGCTGCTCCGCGTCCCGGGTGGACAGCCGGCCATTGCGCGGGAAGTTGCCGTCGGCCAGTCGGCACAGCTCGTCGGCGAGCCGCTGGCTCTGCTGCATCATCGACCCGTCCAGCAGCGTGCCGTCGGCCAACTCGCTTCTGGCAGCCGTCGCCGTCCCGCCGATGACCTCCAGCCTGTCCCGTAGCTCGTCGATGCTGTCGCGGGCTGCTGCGGATGCGTCGCGGGTCGCGGTGACGGAGTCGCGCGCGGACTCGATCGCGTCCTCCACGGTAGCGAGGGCCGCCGTGTAGTCGTCGTCGGCCGCGGTGGTCTCGAGCAGCGCCTCGAGGACCTCGCTCACCTCCGCCAGCGAGCCTTCTGATGCCTCCTGATTCTTGAGCGCTCGCGGAAGCGACGTCAAGTCCAGGCTCGCGACGAGAGCGTCGCTCTTCGCGACCAGTCCCACCAGCGCGGCGGTGACGGTGACGGCGGAGCCGCGGAGGGAGCAGGTCACCGAGCCCTGTGCGGCGCACTCCTCCGGTGTCGGGTTCTCGGGGCCCACGGTGGTCCTGAGGGAGTCCGCCACCATGTCCCGGCAGTCAGCACTGACCTTCGCGTAGGCATCGAGCTGGGCCGCCATGGTCAGGATGCTCGAGTACACGGTGGCCGTCTGCCCGGGCCTGGGCACCTCGGCGGTGCAGCCGTCGCCGTTGACGGGGACCGTCGTGGGTGCAGCCGAGGTGTCCCCCAGCATCGAGTCCACCGCGGACACGGTCTGCTGCAGCTGCGACAGGGTGGTGGACTGCGTCGTGCTCGTCGCGGCTTCCAGATCCGAGCCGAGCGACTGCAGCTGGTCCTTCAGGTCCTGCATGGTGCCGGCCAGGGCCTGGGAGTTGTCGCGCAGCTCACCGGCGGTCTCGACCCCCAGGGTCTCGGAGGTCGTCTCCAGGTTCTGCCGGACGTCCGTGATGGTGGCCCCTGCCTTGGTCAGCACGATGTTGACATCTGCGACGAGGGCGATGGTGCGGCGTTGCAGGTCGAGTTCGGAACCGGTCCCTGAGGAGAACGCGTCGGTGATCACGCCGTCCGCGCTGAGGTCGGTGTTGAGGCCCGGCTGCACCGCCAGATCGAAAGCGGGAACCTGGAAGTCCTCGACGTCGGCCACGAGGCGCAGCGTGGTGCTCGCTCCGGAGCGGGGCGGCGCCAGCACCGTCGCCCACTGCACGACGGCGGCGCCGTCCTCGGTGCTGCTCAGCACGCCATTGGTGCCGGCCGTGCCATCGGCGGAGCCCGGGGTGACGTCGTCGGTCCGGACGCCCTCGAGCTTCGTCGACGCGGCGATCGTCAGGGGGGCGCCTACGAGGGCGGTGGCGGAGCGGGTCTGGCCCGCGGCGTCGTACTCGATGGTCCGTGGCTCGACGGTGAGATTCTCGAGCGTCAGGTCGATCTCCACCGGACCGGTATGGCCCTGCAGCTCGGCGAGGTCGGAACCGGACTTCCCCCCGGCCCGGTACTGCAGGCTCACCCGCACCGGCAGTTCGCCCACCGTGTCGGCCGTGCTGTACTCCGTGTTCTCCGTGGAGGACGCACCGGTGGCGCTCACCGAGATGGTGGTTCCTTCGATCGTCTCGATGCCGGCGGCGGGGGAGAGGCCCACCCGGACGTGCTGCAGGAGCTTGACGGGATCGGACACCGGCTCCGGCTCGGGAGTCGGCGTACAGGATGTCGTGGCGATCAGTCCTGCGGCGATGACGACGGCGCCCAGCCCCCGTCCCGGCGCGCTACGGCGTCTCGAGTTGTGCTGGTGCATGCGAGACCGTGTGGCCATGATCGTCCCCAATTCCGTTCGGTGCCTCGAGCATCATACTCACGCGCGAACATATTCATTGTTCGGCGCTCTCGAAGGGCTTTTCCTGGTGTCCCGAAATGGTGTTTGTGGCTGTGGTGGCTTTTATGGACCGGTGTTGGTAGCGTCGCGTGCGTCCGCTCGCCGGTGGTTGTTCGTCCGGCATTGAAGCGGTTGTCTCTTGGGGAGGATATTTTTCATGTCGCGTGTGTTGTCGACCGAGCAGGCGAAGGCTGCTATCGGTCAGGTGCAGTCGATCATCAATGGTGGTTTCACCGATCAGATCTCGGCATTGGATTCGCAGGGAAAGATCCTGTCCGATCCGAATATCTGGGACGGGCCGCTGGCTCAGCAGTTCCGTGGGTC
This sequence comes from Arthrobacter sp. TJ-265, assembly GCF_058269135.1. Classification (NCBI taxonomy): domain Bacteria; kingdom Bacillati; phylum Actinomycetota; class Actinomycetes; order Micrococcales; family Micrococcaceae; genus Arthrobacter; species Arthrobacter sp. TJ-265. The sequence continues at coordinate 335,672 of NZ_JBZCND010000003.1, forward strand.
GACGTGGCCGGAGACGAAGGCCGCCCTGGACAAGGCCAAGCAGGAGCTCGAGGAGCTGCGGACGCAACTGCAGAAGATCTCCCAGGACATCTTCTCCGCGGGCGGCGGAGCCTGAGCACGTCGTCGCGGCTGTGAGGTCGGGCTGACCGCTCCACGCGTCTGCGTGGTGCGGTCAGCCCGTCCGTCACGGAAAGTGGTCTCCCCGGCGCTGGGTTCTCCCGGACCGGGTTTTTTTGGGTTGTCCTGCCGTGTGCGGGGCGTCCTCCGCGCCGGCCTTGTCCGGTGTAGGTCTCTTTCTTTGTAGGTCTCTATTCTTCGTGCTTTTCCCGTGCGGGTGCCTGCCGGCATGGTCGATGGTTTCTTCTTGCTGTTGTTCTTGTTCCTTGGGGGGGCGTTCGTTGTGACCGAATTCGTTGAGATGCCGTTGTTGCCGGAGTCGAATGCGTCCAATGGTGGCCGGTTCAGTTACGGGGTGGCCGGGTCGGTGCGGCGGGCTTTCGAGTCGGCCGCGACCCGGCTCGAGAACCAGTCCGGGACCCGGACCTCCTATGTCACGGCGGCGAAAGAGGATTTCAAGGGACATTTCTCCGAGCTCTTCCAGACCAATGGCTCTACCGCGGCCAGTGACGCAAGCGCATTGGCATCGGCCCTGCGGACCGTGGCCGGCTATGTGGGGCAGATGATCGACGCCGCGCACGAGGAGGACGCCCGGCGCCGGGAGAACAACGAGTGGGTGCGCGAGCACAACGAACGCAACGCGCTCGAGAAGGGCTGGGACTGGCTTGTCGGTGAGGAGGAACGGCCGAACGCGGACCCGGGGAAGGCGCCGTCGTTCGCCCCTGCGTCGGCGTCCACGGGATCCCGTGAGACCCCGGGGCCTGGTGGCGGGTCCGGGGGCGGTGGGGGCGGGACGTCGTCGGCGCGCCCGGAGCACCTGCGCACCTTCGCCACCAACTCCCGCGGGTTGGATGACGGGTTGGCGTCGGCGCCGGGTTCCCTGGAAGGGCACCTCTCCGATTTCGCGTCCAGTTGCTCGTGGGGGTCCCTGGAGGCCTCGGGAGTCCTGGCCGCGTACCGGGCGTTCCTGACCGCCAACGAGAACGACGCGGCGTGGGCGGTCACGATCGCCGATGCGTTCGCGGCCGCCGGGGGCGAGGGGAACGTCTCGACCGTCTCGGACGCGGCGCTGAACGAGGCGTTGGCGGCGGCCGGGGTGAGCGCGTCCCGGTCCGCCCTGACGATCGACCCGCCCGCGGCGGCGGGCGCGATGCCGACCAGCGGGTACGCGAACGATCCGGTGAACACCGCCACCGGGAACTTCATCGAACCGGAGACCGACCTGGGGTTCACGGGGGCCGCCTCGAGCCTGGTGCTCTCGCGCATGTACAACTCGCTCGCTTCGGGCCTGGAGACGGCGGGGGTGTTCGGTCCGGGCTGGGCCTCGGTCCTGGACCAGCACCTGAGCCTTTCGGACGAGGGTGCCCGCTGGGTCATGGCCGACGGCCGGGCCGTCGACTTCCCCCGCACCGGGGACGCCTGGGGTCGGGCCGTGGGCGAGAACTACTGGCTCACCCGGGAACCCGCCACCGCTGCGCACCTCGGGGAACTGGACTCGGTGCCGGAGGGTTCCTCCGAGGTCCTGGTGGTCCGGGACAACCGGGGTGCCTGGTGGGTGTTCAGCGTTTCCGGCGTGTGGCTGGGTGCCGGGTCCGGTCCCGGCCGCACGGTCTCCGTTCACAGGGAGGCGCCGGTCGACGCAGCCGACTCTGATGCCGGCTTCTCCGAAGCAAGTACGCCCGCCGATGGTGCTTCCGAGGTTGCGGGGCTGATCAGCCGGTTGGCGCATGTGCGGAGGCGGTTCCTGGACGTCGAGTACGTGGACGGGCGGGCAGCCGTCGTGCGGGCTTCGGATGGGCGTCGGGTGGAGTACGGGTACGACGACGCCGGCCGGCTGGTGACGGTCAGCACCGAAACCGGGACGCGCACGTACCGGTGGAACGAGGCCGGTCTGATCGACGCGGTGGTGTCCGCCGCGGGGGTTGTGGAGGCGGAGAACTCCTATGACGAGCAAGGCAGGGTGGTCCTGCAACTCACCCAGCACGGGCGGCGGGTCCGGTTCGCGTATCTGCCGGGCCGGGTCACGGTCGTCTCGGACGAGGACGGGTCCCGGTCGAATTCGTGGGTCGCGGATGCCAAGGGACGCCTGGTGGGTGTCCTGGATTCGGAGGACAGGCGCCAGTCCATGGCCTACGACGTGCACGGGAACCTGGTGTCGTTGACCGAGCGCGACGGCTCCGTTACGGTCCACGGCTACGATGACCGGGGCCGAAGGACCCGGACGGTGACCCCGGAGGGCGCGGATCTGACCTACGGGTGGGACGAGCACGATCGCCTGATCACCCTGGTCACTGCGACCGGGTCCGTCATCACGTACGAGTACGCCGACGAGGGTGCCGGCGGCATTACCCGGGATCCCTGCGTGGTGGACGACGCCCTGGGCGGGCGGACCGAACTCCACTGGAAGGACGGGCAGCTTCGTCGGGTGACGGACCCGGTCGGGGTGAGTGTCGGGTTCGAGTACGACGGGTTCGGGGACCTGATCGCCACCCGCAACGCCGTCGGCGATGTCGCCCGGATCGTCCGGGATCAGGCGGGCCGCCCTGTGGCGGCGATCAGCCCGTCGGGGGCGCAGACCCGGTTCGTGTACGACAGCAAGGGTCTGCTGGTCCGCCAGGTCGACCCGGACGGGGCGGTGTGGGCGTTCGAGCACGACCCGCCGGGGCGCCTCACGGCGTCGATCGCCCCCGACGGGGGACGGACGAGCCTGGAGTACGGGCCGACGGGGGACCTGGTCCGCACCACCGACCCCCTCGGCCGGACCATCTCTCGGGTGGTCGACGAGCTCGGGAACGTCACCGGGGCGGTCCTGTCCGACGGCGCCCGCTGGGGTTTCACCCACGACACCCTGTCCCGGCTGGTCGGCATCACCGACCCGGCCGGACACGACTGGGTCCGCGAATACGACCGGGTCGGCGCCCTGACCGCCGTCGTGGACCCGACCGGGGTCCGCACCGACACCACCACGGACCGGACCGCCGGGACGGCGACCCTCGCCGACGCGTTCGCGACCACGACCTACAGCTTCGATCAGTACGGGCGCCCCACGAAAGTCCAGGGCGCGGACGGTACGGCGGAGCTCACCACCTATGACGCAGCCGGGAATCCGGTCGAACTCCTCGACGGCGAGGGCGGGCTGACGGTCCTGGGCCGGGATGTCGCGGGAAAGATCACCTCCATCACCAGTCCTACCGGAGCAATCACCCGGTACGAGTACGACGTCTGCGGTCGCCCATGGCGGACCACCGACCCGACCGGGGCGGTCACCGAACTCACCTACGACGCCGACCAGCGCGTGGCCTCCCGGACCCTGCCCACGGGTGAGGTCGAGACCTTCACCTACGATCCGTGTGGGCGGCTCGTCCTGCGCCGCACCCCGGGCAGTGGCACAGCCCGGTACGGGTACGACGCGTGCGGGCGGCTCACCTACTCCCAGGACACCTGGTACGGGACCCGCCGCTTCGCCTACAACACCGCCGGAGAACTCGTCTCGACCACCAACGGGGTCGGCGGAAAGACACGCTTCGAGTACGACACCCGCGGTCGCCTGATCCGGATCACCGATTCCCTCGGCGGGGTGACCACCCGCACCCACACCCAGACCGATCAGGTCGATTCCGTCACCGATCCGCTGGGTCGGGTCACCACCGCGACCTACGACCCGGCCGGCAGGCAACTGTCCCAGACCGACCCCGACGGTCACACCACCACCTGGACGTACGACGCCGCCGGCCAGGAGGCCACCACCAGTGTCGACGGACGACTGGTGGCTTCGATCGAGCGCGATGTCATGAACCGGCGGGTGGTCATCACCGACCACACCGGCAACGTGGGCGCGGGCGGGGACGCCGACGGGCTGGTCGTGGAGCACGAACTCGCCGTCGACCGGCGCGGGCAGCTCACCTCCCGCACCCGCGGCGGGCAGGGTTTGTCGTGGGCGTACGACGCAGACGGGAACCGGATCTCCTTCACCGACACCCGGGGTACGACCACCACCTACACCCGCGACGGTGCCGGACGCATCACCACCGTCACCAACCCGCTGCTCGGGGACGCGCTGTTCACCCACGATGCGTCCGGGCGCCTCACCGGTGTCACCGCCGGGAACCTCGCCCAGGAATGGGCCTACCGGGGCGGGAACCTGTCGGAGCACAGCCGCACAACCTCCTCCGCCCGCACAGACGGCACGGACGTGACGCTCATCGGTCGGGACGACGACGGCCGCATCACCGCGCTGACCCGCGCCGGGGCGGTCACACGGTACGGGTACGACGGAGCCGGGCAGCTCATCACCGCCACCACCTCCGCGATCGGTGGCTCGGAAGCACCGGCACCGCAGGCGGAGTCGACGTCGGAGTGGGAGTACGACGCCGGTGGACGACTGGTCCGCGAGGCCACCCCGGCAGGGTCACGGGTATTCGACTACGACGCCGCAGGACAACTCCTGGCCATCACCGGCGCCGACGGGTCACGGACGGAATTCGTCCACGACGGACTCGGCCGGCGCACCCGGCTCATCCGCCCAGAGGGGTCCTGGACCGAATACGCATGGGGCCCCACCGGTTACCTGAAGAGCACGTGCGACCGCACCCCCGACGGCGAGGTCACGTCCCGGCACGAGCTGTGGGTCGATGCCCTCGGCGAGCTCGCCGGCGTCGACGGCGCCCGGCTGTGGTGGGACACCGCCAACCCCATACCCACCCTCACGGGTATCACCCCGACGACCTCCGGCGGCACTGGCCTTACTCCCACCAGCGGCCTCGCAGGTGTCGCTGGTGGACAGGTGTTGTCCCTGCCCGGCGGTGTGACGGGAATCGGGGAGGCATGGACGGCGTCGGGCTGGCGGGCCGCCCGCCCCACCGATGAGGCCGACCCGTGGGCGGTCCTGGGTGCCCCCGCGATCCCCGACCCCGCACCCGGAAGCACCTCGACCGGGATGGTCGGTGGACTGCCGGTGGGTGTCAGCCTGACCCGTCACGGCGGGGTGGACATTGCGGGCCTGGAGTGGCTCGGAGCACGCGCGTACGATCCGAGGGCGAGGGGTTTCCTGTCCACTGACCCGCTCGCACCCGTCCTCGGAGCGGGCTGGGACGGTAACCCCTACGCCTACGCCGGCAACAACCCGCTGAACGTCACCGACCCCACGGGGCTACGGCCCCTCACCGACGAGGACCTCAAGGCCTACGACGGCTCTGCAGGCGGAGCCGTCGCCGCGGTCGAGAAGTGGGCGGACGATAATGCGTATCTCGTCGGCGGCTTGGCCGTCGTGGCTGGCGCAGCATTGATGTTCGTCCCGGGCGGGCAAATCGCAGGTATGGGATTGATGAGCTTCGGCGCCGACGTCGTCATCCAGAAGGCCACCACCGGCGATGTCAATTGGGCGCAATCTGCTGCGATGGGGGCTGTCGGGCTGCTCGGAGGTGGGGCGCTGACTGCCGGGCGGGCCGCCGCTGCTACGGCGTCATCGGTTTCGAGACTCGGCAGCTACGTCGCCGTGAATGCGGGTGTCAATGGGGTAGCGGGTGCTGTTGGTGGCGCTGCGACTCATCTGATCAAGAACGGGGGCAGAGTCGATAACTGGCGGTCCTTCGCTGGATCCGTAGCCGGCGGTACTTTGAGCGGCGCTGTGGGCGGGCTGGCGGGACCTGCTGGCGGGACCCTGGCTCGTGCAGGCGGTCATGGCGCATATACGCTCACTGCCGCAGGCGCCAGGCCTACACTTCAGGCTGCGGCAGCAACCACTGCGCTTGGAAGTGGTGGTGCGATCGCGGGTACCGTGACTGACAAGTTCATCTCCGGGGAAGCAGTCACATGGGCCGACGTAGGGTGGTCGGGGGTCACCGGCGGTGCGCTCACCCACCTACCTGGCGGACCCAGCTCATCCAGTACACTCCAGCAAGCGGCACGAACGAACGTCAGTACGTTGTCGGGGCTCGCGAGTGGCGGCCCGAACTCGATGGCGTTGGTACGTTCCTCGCTCTATGGAACGACGACGGGATCGGGACTGGATGTTGCCAAATTTTTCGTTGCTGGAAACTGAGACGCGGAGAAATTGATGGACAACCGTAAATCTGCTCGATTGCGTGGTTCAGGTGAGTCACGTGAATTCCGGCTCCGACTGCTGATTCCCGCGATACTTCTGGTCCTGTTGTTGTTTCTGCTGGTCGGCTATGTGCCGCGCGAGGCGCTCGTGCCGGCGATCGTAGTAGTGGGAGCGGGGCTACTGATCAGTGGCGCTGTAGGTGTTCGTACGGGCATCCGCGGGCCGGCCTGGCTCATCTACGGTGTAATTCTTGCTGGACTGGCTCTGTTGCTCCTCGCGCCTGCCCCCTGGCGGGGGTTTGCCCTCCTGTCCGTTCCGGTGTCCGCCATCGGATACGTCATCGGGAAGGAACTCGCCTTCTTCGGATACAACCGTCGTCACCAGGCTTCACCGTCCACATGGGTCGTGGCCGGAGAAGCGATCGACAGTGTCGCGGAAGCCAAACAACGGGCGCTGTCCCGACTGGGGCGCTGGGAGAGTCTCGAGGACGGTCGGTTCGTCGTCGTTCTCGGTCACCGTCGCTTCGAGGCCTGGGGCGCTGCAGCGGAAGGATTCGTTGTACACATCGCTTCGGACGGTCGAGACCTTGAGACGTTGTCAGTGCTCACTCATATTCCCCACCAGAACGACGAAGTATCGATCCGCCTGGATACACATGGTCTGACGGGCAGGGTGCCGCAGGGAGTGAAAGTTCCCACCGAAGTGGCGGAGCAGGCCCTCAACGGATTCTTCGAGACCCAGGGAGCCAAGGACCTGACCGGCTGGGCTTGGGAGAGCGGCGCTCAAGCCCAGGACCTTCGTTTCTCCTAGGCGACGGCCCGTATACGCCGGCACCGATTGCTATCCCGTTCGCATCGATGGTCCTGTCGATGCCTGGAGTCCGGAGCCAGCGGTCCCCAGCCCTCGAATGATGGCCGAACGGCGATGTCATGAAGATCTACGCGACCGACACATCGTCCTGGTCCGATACGACCAGGGGCGGAGACGCGGTGAGAAGGTGTCGGCACGGTAAGTCAGGAACGATGAACAGGAATATGAAACGACCAGCGCGTAAACGTGAATCGGGGTTGGGATACCTTGTCCTCGGCGCCGTCATTGCCTGCGGTACTGTCGCGCTGATCGTCTTCGGGCAACTCGAGGCGTCCTGGCCCGCGTTCGCAGCTCTCGCTGCGGGCGTCTTGCTGGGCCTCTGTCTGTTCAGGTTCGGGGTGCGTCACGCCTGGCTGGCGTTGCTGTGCCTGCTCGGCGCTCTGGCGGTCGGTCTGGTGCTTTTCGCCCGCACCGACGTGGCTGGCGCCGCGGGCATCGCCTGGATAGGAGGCTTCGTCGCCGGGACGCATCTGGGCGTTGCCTGGCGGATCGCTGCGAAGAACGGGAAGCCGGCGCCCGCGATTGCTGCCTGGACAGTGGACGGTCGAGGCATGAGCACCGTCGCGGAGGCGCGGAAAGCGGCTGGTGCTGCCCTGCATGCCCTGAACGGCACGAAGGGTGGGCGTCTGTCCGTCGAGCGGCGGGACGCGCGGTTCGAGGTGGCCGGTGCGGTACACCCGGGCTTCATTTGCCATCGCACCGCCGAAACCGGATCGACGCGATGGTGATGGCGTGGTCTGGCCCTGCTGGAATGGGAGGCTAGGGGTCATGGATGTCAACGTGAGAACGCCGGACGTCGACGAGCTCGATCAGATACTTCGTGTGTTGGAGCAGTGGCAGTACGACCAGGGACCACTGCATCTGCATCCGGGCGATCTGGGCTGGTACTCGCTCCGTGGAGCCGCTGCCACTGCCGCCGCGACGCGGGTGTGGTCCTCTGGTGACACAACCCTGGCGATCGCACTCATCGACGGCCCCCAGCTGCTGCGGTTCGCGATGGACCCCGCGCGACGCCAGGACGAGTCTCTCGCCCGTCGCATCGTCGCGGATGTCGGCGAGCCGGCGACGGGTGTCCTCGATGCAGGAAGCGCGACCATCGAGGCGCGCGGCGCGTCGGCACTTGCCGTGCACCTCGCGAAGGAGGGGTGGTTGCCCGACGAGCCGTGGACGCCGCTCCACCGTGATCTGCCAGCGCCCGTCGAGGCTGCGGGCCTCCGAATCGAGACCATCGAACCAGATCGCACCGATGAGTGGGTGTCCGTGCACTGGTCGGCCTTCCGAGGAACGCCCATGCCGGAGGAGCGGCGTCGCAACTTCGTCAATGGATGGCGGGCAGCCGCGGAGGGACCATTCCTTGACGCCGCGCGCATCCTGGCGCTCTACAACGACAGCGATGCAGTCGCCGTCGCCGCGGTATGGTCTGCCGGCGCGGGGCGTCCCGGTCTCATCGAGCCGATGGGGGTGCATCAAGAGCACCGCGGTCGCGGGTACGGCACCATGATGACGCGCGCAGCCGCGGCGGCGCTTCGCGAGATGGGCTCATCCAGCGCCACAGTCTGCGCAGAGAGCTCCAACGCCGGCGCCGTGTCCACCTACCTGGCAGCCGGATTCTCCGCCCACCCCGAGGTCACCGACTGGCGTCGCGACGCGTGATGCCTCGACGGTGCGCGCCATCTAACACCGGACCATCACAAGCTGCCCGGAACGCCATCCTTCAACGGAGTGGTGAGGCCCTGTCGGGTGGAATCGTCGTGGGTGAGGTGAAGTCGCGGTTGTCGATGACGAAAGTGGCTCGTTCCCAGGGCCGGGCGACGTCGAAGTAGAGGCGTTGGCCGTGCACGTATCGGCGGATCGTCGGGTGTTCGGGGTCAGGATTGCTGCCGTTCCGGATTGCCATTCGTGCTGCGGTCTCGGTGAAGGGGACGTCGAGGAACACCGAGGCGTCCCAGAATGCGCGGAGCTCGTCGCGGTGCAGGAACATGCCTTCCACCAGGACCAGTGCATCCAGCGGAGCCTGGAGTGACTTCGCGAGTGCTGTCTGGTCGGTCAGCGGGTTGTAGGAGGCCGGCGAGTACCGGCCGTCTCCGTTGGGTCCGAGCGGGGCGAGCACGGACTCGCGCAGGGCGGCGTAGTTGTAGGTGTCTTTCCAGAAGCCTCCGGGGGAGTGGCGGCCCTGGGCATGCCGGATGGGTGAGGGGTTCAGGAAGTCATCGACGTGGATGACGATCACGGGACGGTGCCGGATTTCGGCCGCCAGGTTCCCGGCGAAGGTCGTCTTGCCGCTGCCATCGACGCCATCGATGGCCACGAGCCGGCCCGTGGGCCCGAGGGAGGCGAGAAGGTCATCGGCCAGTGAGCACATGAATTCCCGCTTGGGCCCATCCTCTTTCACGGTCTGCCATCGGGCGTGGCGACGACGAGACGTTGAATTTCATCAGCCAGCTCTGAAACCGGCCGGCGACCGACATACGTGAACAGCGAGCATGCGTTGACGAATGGTTCCGGGGTTTTTCTTTGGCCGAATCCGTAGACTTTCAGGCCGTCCGCGAGGATGCGCATTACCCGGGGCGTGAAGTCGGCGTCGCTGGAGACCAGGGCGAACGCGTCAACTGAGCCTGCTTGGAGCAAGTCCATGGCGTCGATCACCATGGCCATGTCGGAGGCGTTCTTGCCGGTGCCGTAGGCGAACTGATGGATGGGTCGTATCGCGTATGGATGAAGTGTTGCTTCCCATTGCTGCAGATGATGGCTCTTCCAGTCACCGTAAGATGGCCGCACATTCGCAATGCCGTACCGCGCCACTTCAGCAAGGACGACGTCGACCTTGGACGCCGGCGCGTTGTCGGCATCGATGAGCAGGGCTATGCGTTTTTCTTCAGGGTTCACTTGTTGAGGATGCAGACATAGGTGGACGCGGTCAACCGGTCGGGTGGTCTAGTTGTCGCTTCTCCTAAGCATCACCACTCGACAAACGGTGAGGAATTTCCACCGGGCAGGTGTTAATCGGCCCATACAAAATGCGCAACAGCGAATTCAGGAGACGGTTTTCGTTCGTGTTCAGGATGCAGAACACGCTAATCCACACAATGGTGTCAGTATCATGTGCTCATGAATCTCGGCACGCTGTCGTCCGGTACCACTGACAACGTGACTCGCCACCGGCACATCCTCGCCGCGTGGGAGCTGTCGCTCCCGGGGCCGGAGCGCACGCTCCGGGCGTACCGGCGCAACCTCAGTCAGTTCTGTGGATGGCTGGACGATCATGGGTTCGATCTGCTCACTGTCCAGCGGGGGCAGGTGGAGCGGTGGCGGCATGAGGTGACCGGGGCTCCGGTCACCGCGGCATCGGTCCCCGCGGCCCAGAGGATCGCCGCCGTATCGAATTTCTACCGGTATGCGGTGTCCTACGGGGCGATTATCACCAACCCTGCCGAGCTGGTGGAGCGTCCCAAGGTGTCTGCGGCTCACTCCAGCACGCAAGGCCTCAGCAAAGCCAAGGCACGCGCCCTGCTCGGAGCGGCACGAGCCAATGGACCCCGATCCCACGCCCTGGTGAGTTTGCTCCTGTTCACCGGCCTACGTCTCAGTGAAGCCCTCAATGCGGACACCACGGACTACGGGCGCGAGAGTGGGCACCGCATCCTGACAGTGCAACGCAAGGGCGGCCACCTCGTCACGGTGGCGGTGCCGGCCCCCGCCGCCGAAGCTCTCGATGCCTATCTGGGGACCACCGGGCCGGAGTTCGTGACAGCGACCGGCGCCGGTCAGCCGATCTTCACGACGATCACGGGCAAGCGATGGGCGGCGTCGGAGGCTTTCCGCACGGTGCAGCGGTTGGCTCACGTGGCGGGCATCAAGGGAGAGATCAATCCCCACAGTCTCCGGCACACGTTTGCGACCATCGCGCTGGAGGCGGGCGCCACCCTGCACGACGTCCAAGACTCGATGGGACATGCCGATCCACCCACCACGCGGCGCGATGACCGCCCGCGAAGCGACCTCACGAAATCGGCCGGCTACGACGTGGCACGCGCGCTAGCCTGACGGCCACCTTAGACACATTCAGCGCAGGTGGGCGTCCATCTTCACCCCGAGTGGGTGAAACAGTACTAACCCGGATCGGCAAGACGGGTTCGATTGGAAATCACTGACCTCGTCAACTCAGCCTGCGGGCCCCGTTTGTCGTCCATCGGGGCCGCGGAGCTGCCCGCTGGTCACCAGCGTCGCCGCGACGTGCCCCAACGTGGAGTGGCTGCGGTTGCTGGCCGTTACAAGCAACGTGTGGGCTTCCTCCTCCCCGATCGCGTACCGCTCCATCAGAATGCCTGTTGCCTGCCCGATGACATTCCGGCGCTGCGCCACGTCAGCCATTTCACTGAGCGTTTCGTTCAGCTGCCAAAGGCGCTGCACGATGTGCTCCAGCGACACCCTGTCGTCCCTGGTGTTCATGCAGTCGTCGAAATCCCCCACAGATCGGCCCTTCCCTTCGGCATCTTCCCGTCGGGCGCTGCCTCCAAATCAACAAAGTCTCCTCAGTGTCACACGAGTGTCAAGACGCAGACGCCGATGCAGGATAGCGTCGTCGATTTCCCGCGCTGGTGACGGGGTGCTGCTCCGTAGCGGTTACTTGCGAGTACGAGACGATGGTCCCTACCATGCTTCATGTGTGGCTGGGGTCATATTTAGGGCTTGTTTCGTTGCCGTATCGACTGGTATGGGACTGCGCGCCTTGGATGAAATGACGAGCCCGAGCGGTCCTTCTGCTCAGGTGATTACAGGAGGCAGCCATGACCGGAACGTTCGAGCTTTTTCACGACGAAGACACATCCTTCGCGTTCAGATTGACGGGGCCCAAGGGGGAAGTCGTCGCCGTATCAAGGCCGTTCTCCAATAAGGCCTCCGCCGTCGAGGGGATCCGTGTCGTCCGTGAGTGCGCCGGAACGGGTCTCATCGCGGATCTTTGCCCACCGATTCTTCCTGAAGCAGTGATGGAGAAGTCGGGTACCTCCTGAGATCTTCCCGTCGGACAGCATCGGCCGACCGGTCGATGATTCGCTACCCATTCAGGCACAGACCTTCGTTGCTACCGCCCCTGAAGAATGTCGATCTGCGCGGCTATCACTGCGACAGGGAGTTCCGCCGATCGCCGCCCTACCTGAGCACCTTAGGAGTTGCGGTGACCTGGAGCAGGACTGAGCAGCGCACACCCGGCCCGAGCGAACTACTGATGATGAAAAAGGGTTCATGCAGAAGTCAAGGGGGGATTCGTGACGAGTCAGGCGGATGAAAGGGGAAGGTGCCGGATGCGGACAATGAGGGTCAGCAGGTGAAGGGCGCCACGGTATTCCTCCTCGATGATCACGAACTGGTGCGGCGGGGATTACGGGAACTGTTGGAGACCGAGGGGTGTGTGATTGTTGGGGAAACCGGGTCCGCCGAGGAAGCTACGCGCCGGATCCCGGCCCTGGCACCGGACGTCTCGATCCTGGATGTGAGGCTGCCGGATGGCACGGGGATGGAGGTGTGCCGGGATGTGCACTCCATCGACCCGTCGCTGTCCTGTGTCATTCTGACCAGTGACGACGATCGCCAGGCCGTGCGCGGGGCGGTACTCGCCGGTGCCGCGGGGTACATCCTGAAGGAGATTCTCGGCTCGGATCTGGTCGGGAAAGTCCTCCGGGCCGCTGCGGGTGAGTCTTTGTTCGAGCCCGGCATGAAGGAGCGCATCATTGCCGGGCTGCACGACGCACCGGAGGAAGATGCCCGCCTTGCCGGCCTCACGGCACAGGAGCGGAAGGTCCTGACCCTGATCGGGAAGGGGCTGTCCAACCGGGAAATCGCCGGCGAACTGTTCCTGGCCGAGAAAACCATCAAGAACCGTGTGTCCTCGATCCTGGCGAAACTGGGCTTCCAGCGGCGGACCCAGGCTGCCGTCTACATCTCTACGTCGGTCGATCCCTCGCCCCGCTAATTCCGCAGGGAAATCGCGAGCACGGCCCCGGTCCCCGACCGAGAGTACCCAAGATCGACAGGGTGCCACCGCAGCGTTCCGCTCGGCGACGCGTGCGATCAGGACCGCTTGACGTGACTGAGCATGGTGCGTCGAGTACACCCAAACGCCGCAGTGCAGATCGGTCTGATCGTGTTGCTTCAGGGTCCTTCTGCGGCTTGCGCAACAGAGACGTGCGAGGGTCTAGACCTCGTGCAACGAGGGGGGTGCTCAGTCCGTAGGGGATGGTTAGCCGGACGGGTCGAAGCGGAGTGTTACGGAGACGCTGTCGCGGATTCGGCATGGCATCCAGATGCCTAGAACAGGCCCGTTCGATGGCAGGGCATAGTCGAGTTGGCCGAAAGTCACTCCTGTCGTCGCAGGCCATTGCCCTGCACGCAGTCGATCGCACCCGTTACTGCCTTCATTCAGCACGACCTGTGTCAATGTAGACGGATGACACCGGACGCAGGAACCTATGACCTCGAGGATCTGCGGGCGCGGGTCATGCAAAAGAACGGCGGATCGGTGGACGACAGCATCCCCGAACTCGCCGCCGCGGACGCCGACCAATGCGCGCTGGCCCTGGCCCTGCCCGACGGGACGGTGCGCGGCACTACGCAGGCGGAGTCGCCGTTTAGCGTGCAGTCGGCGGTCAAACCGTTCCTGTTCGCCCTGGCCCTGCTGGACACGGACGGCGACGCCCTGGACCTCATCGGAATCGAACCGACCGGCGAAGCCTTCGACGCGATCAAGCTCGAGAGCGGCTCCGGCCGCCCACCCAACCCGATGGTCAACGCCGGAGCGCTGCTCACGGCATCGCTCGTCGACGGCAGCGATGTCGACGAGCGTAACGAGCGGATCCTCCGAGGCCTCTCCGCCTTCGCCGGGCGTCGGCTCGAAGTGGATGAAGGCGTCGCCCGCAACGAGCACCTCCTCGGCGACCGCAACCACGCCCTCGCACACCTCATGCGGGCGGAGGGAACCCTGCACGTCGGTGCCGACGATGCCGTCGCCGTCTACGCTCGCGCCTGCGCCGTCCTGGTCGACGTGAAGGCACTCGCGGTGATGGGGGCGACCCTCGCCTGCGGCGGAGTCAACCCGGTGACGGAGAAGCGCGTCGTTTCGCCGGGCGTGGCTCGCGACGTCGTCTCGGTCATGGCGACCTGCGGTGTGTATGACGGCTCAGGCCGTTGGATGCGTGGAATCGGCATCCCCGCGAAGTCCAGCGTTTCCGGGGCGATCGTGCTCTCCGCCCCCGGGCGGCTCGGTGCCGCGGTCATAAGCCCGCCTCTCGACGAGCAGGGGACGAGCGTGCGCGGGCGAGTCGCCTCCGACCTTCTGAGCGTCGAGCTCGATCTGCACTCCTTCGGCTCCGCGACCGGCGTCGACCGCGGGGAACGCGCGTCCCGCACCGAGCAGTGACCTCGTCGAGCATCGCCACGTCGACCCTGGTTCACCGTTGGCTACCTGGGAGCCGAATCCCGGAAGCGGAGGGACTCTCCGCGGGATCAGCTTCTGGCGATCTTCGACATCTTCGACGAGTGGTTCCAGACCGAGGACTTCGCCGGCTGCCCTTACATCCGGACACTGGTGGAGATGGGCGCGGGCGATGAAGTGGGCGCGGCCAGCGCACAGCACTTGCGGGACATGCGTGAGGAAGTCGGCGCCGCCGCAGCGATAGAGCTCACTGACCCAGATGATTTCGCGGAATGCTGGATGATCCTCCTCCAGTGATCCGTCGTCGCCGCCATGGGCACCGGCTACACATCGCCCCAAAGGATCAGGGCCCTCGGGCAGCTGCTCATTACCAGTCACACTCCCGGAAACGCCGCGCTCTGACGCCGCCCTCCTCAACTACGCGCTTCAGCCGAGGTCGAAGTCGAGGTCGAGGCATTCGGGGCTGGCAAGTTCCCGCCAGGTCGAGGTGATCCTCGCCGTAGGGGCCGATTGATCCTCTGTCATCTCACCGATACTCCGGATTGGGTTCATGGCCTGGCCTGTCGCCGTTGCTCCAGGCCTCGGGGGTGTTTCCCCATGCCGGGATCCCTCCTGCATCTTTCAGGATGCGCGCCATGTGAAGGAGATTCCAGGTCATGAAAGCTGTGTTGCGGTTAGTGAAATCATTCTCGGGGCCGCCCGATCCTTCATCGAGGTAGCTCGGTCCCGGGCCCGCTTCCCCGATCCAGCCTGCGTCCGCCGCCGGGGGGATGGTCACTCCGATGTGCTGCAGGCTGTACAGGATGTTCATGGCGCAATGCTTGACGCCGTCTTCGTTTCCCGTCACCAAGGCGCCCCCGACTTTGCCGTAGTAGATGTACTGTCCGCGGGAGTTCGTCATGCTCGACATGGCATAGAGACGCTCGATGATTTGCTTCATGACCGAACTGTTGTCTCCGAGCCAGATAGGCCCGGCGAGAACGATGATGTCGGCGTGGTCGATCTTCTCAAAGATGGTCGGCCAGGCATCCTCGTCCCACCCGTGCTCGGTCATGTCCGGGTACACCCCCGTCGCTACCGGATGATCGATGGGCCGCACAACCTCAACTTCGACGCCGTTGTTTCGCATCAGTTCAGCGCTGAGGTCGATCAGGCCCGAGGTGTGGCTCAACTCAGGGCTGCGTTTCAGGGTGCAGTTGAGGAAGATCGCACGGAGCCCCGTGAAATTGTCGACTTTGCTGCCGGGCTTCCCATGTTCGGACATATCCATAGCTCCTATCTTGATGGCGCTCTTCCAGGCTCATGTCGACCTGCCACAGTCCTGCCTGTCGGCCCAACGGCCAGCTTGTCGGGGCGCTGGTGCGGATGGCGCCTCTAGTTCTTGAGGTCGAAGTCTAGGTCGAGGCTCTCTCGACTGGTGAGTTCCCGCCACGTCGAGGTGATCCGGGCGGCGGGCAGCGTTGTGGCAATGGGCATCCGGTCGACGGCGGTCAGCTGTGCCATATCGAGGCCGGTTAGCGTCGCGATGTCCCGGATCGGGACCTGGAAGGTTCGGAACGGGCCCAGTGGGGGAGCGTCCCCGTCATTTCCCTCGCCTATTGCTCCCGGCCGCGGCACGTCCGGCAGGTCCTTCAGCTGCGGTGTCTGGTCCACGACGTAGCCCGTCGCGGCGAGGGACCCGCTCTGGAGGGACACGGCGACCTTGAAGAACCGCAGCGGGATCTCCACCCCCGGTACACAGGATCCTGGTCACTGAAGATCGGGCCGGTGAACACGATCAGGCGCCGGCCGTTGTCGGCGGCGTTCTCCAGCAGGTATGTCTCCAACCTGAGCCAGAGCTCGAGGCCTTGGTTGAACTTTGCCGACTGCGGTGCGGCGTTCGTGTAGTGGAAGGTGTCCTCGTTGGTCTGGGCTGCCTCGGCGCGGGTGTCACCCCAGACCGCCGAGGCTCGCCGGACGAGATGCCCGCGGTCGATGTCGTTGCGGGCGTAGACCCGCTCCCCGGTCTGCTGGTCCTCCGGAAGGCGCGGGTCCAGTCGCCAAGCGATGCCGGAGCGGTCCAGGTCCATGAGCTTCTTGCCGTCGATGCCGAGTGCGGTGACCGCGGCGAGGCGCTTGTCGGGACGCATCAGGATCGAGAAGTGGGTGTAGGGCAACAGGGCGGTATCGACATCCTTCAGGGCTGGGATCGGCACCTGAGGGCCGAGGAACTGTTCGTCGAAGCCTTCACGGTCCGACAGGCCCCCGATCGTTGCAACGGTAGCTCTAGCGGCAGCTGCAGTGGTGATGATGCGGGGTTCGGGCACGGTGGCGTCCATCGGCCGACGGTACCAGCGGTAAGTGATAAGCGGATGAACGGATGAACGTAACCACCAGGAGCCCATGCCGTTGCTCGTCAGGCGCCACCTCCGACCAAGAAGCGTCACTGCACCGAACACCGCCCCGCAGGACCTGACGCCCAAGTAGATCGACGCCGACGTAGCGTCTCTATTCCCGCCAAGGGGACTGAGCAGTTTTGCCTTTTCCCTTGACCTTCCCCGCCCCACCCATGATCAACTAGTCAGTAGGCTTACTAGTTGGTCAAGAAGCCGGCCAGAGCTTAGGCCTCTCGGGCAGGAGTCGGGATCGTTTGGTGGATCACTCCGACTCCTGCCCCGCTCCTCGCCCCCGACCCTTCCCCGCCTCCGGGCCGGACCAACAGATCAGGCGGGTGCGCAGGTATCTTCCCCTGGAGCGAAAGCAGATCCGTAGACGAAACGCCGCTGTGCGTCAGTCGCGGACAGCAGCGACAGCCTCGATTTCCACGAGCTGGTTCTCGTAACCAAGAACCGTCACCCCTAACAGGGTGCTTGGTACGTCATGTGCACCGAACACTGCCCGCACAACATCCCATGCCCTCACGAGGTCAGCCCGATCGGTGGACGCCACCAGGACACGTGTACTGATCACGTCCTTCAGGGTCGCGCCCGCTTCACCGAGCGCGACCAGCATGTTGTCGATGCACTTCGCTGCCTGCACCGCATAGTCACCCACGCCCGCCGTGGCTCCAGCCTCGTCAAGGGGACACGATCCTGCGAGGAACACCAGCCGTGCATCGGCCGGCGCAGTCGCCGCATAGGCGTACTGCACCGTGCCAGCAAGGGCGGTAGAGCGGATCAGAGTCACAGCGGAAGCCATCGAGCTCACCTTCTCGTGTTGATAAGCCCCAAGCCTCCCACTTCGTCCCGGGTCATTGACCGGTTAGGTGGGGGCCTGGTCGGTGGGTGCTCGGCAACGGTTGCTCGGTACCAGTACATGGTGAAGCCGCTGTCGATGAGGTCGACGCGCGGTGAGGTCGACGCGCTGCCCCCGGTAGTCGTGGATCCCGTGCGTCTCAACACCCCACACCTCCACCCCGAGGACGTACTCGGTCCTCTGGAGATGTTCCTGTTGCACTTCGCGCTTAGCGGCACGCATCATGCCCGCGGCTTCAAGCCCGAACTTCGCGAGGTCCTCCGGTGTCGCCTCGTGGACTCGCCGTTGTCGAGGTGGACGTCGTGCCCGGAGGGGATGAGGCGGTCGTAGGCCGTAGTGGGTGCAGCGATCATGAGGCTCGTGTGTATGGAGAGGCCCGCGCTGCTCACCACGGGCGGAGGACTCGCTACGCCGCTTCAGCGTCGGTTGCAGGCAGGAGCGCGGGCAGGACGACGACCTGGGCGGTCATGCTCTGGCGCAGCGCGACCTGGAGGGGCAAGGGAGGCATCAGCCGGCCGCGTGCGATCAGATCGAGGACGCGGCGTGACTGCGGGACGGGCACCGCCGAGTTGGCGTCGTGGTACTCGCCGGGTTTGGTGATCATGGCCTGGTTCTCTTGTCGGTGGATCCGAGTCGCCCCGGAAGTGATTCGTTGCCGCCGGTGCTCAGGCAGGCTCGATGACGTCGATGATTTTCTGGAAGAGGTCCGCGCCGAAGAATCCGCGGACGAGGCGTTCGAAGACCGTTGGCTCGATCTCTTCGAAGACCAGCGTCCGACGATACCGGGCCAGGTAGCTCCCGACGAACGCTCGATCGTCGTTGCACCTTCGGACTTGGACCTGTACAAGAAGTCGACAATCCAGTCGTTCTCGATGATGTACTTCCAGGCGAAACGGATCTCGTCCGGGGTGTCGAAGCGGGAGGCAACGTCGCGGAAGGCAACGTCAGACCGGTGGGTGGATTTGGATTCGAGGGCAAGAATTCGCATGGGCCTCACGTGTGCGGCAGCCGACGTCGGTCTTCCCGGGGGACGCCGAGTGCCGGCGCCGCACATATATTTGTCATGAACCTCACTGCCTACCTCAACCTCACCGCCAAAGACATCGTGCTCGATGCGGACAACGCCCTGGCGATCGCACCGGCCGCACTCGGCTGGGATGCCGTCCTTTACCGACGCTCGAATCAGCTGAGGCAGCGCTCTTGGAGGACCAGATCTCCCACGAGGTAGAAGCCGACCTGCCCCATGGCAGCCTCTTCCAGATCACCCAACGCAACAGTGCAGATCGGGCCGAATCGTGTTGCTCTAGGGTCCTTCTGAGACTCCCGCAACAGGAACGTTCGAGGGCCTAAACATCACGCAACGCCGTCCTGGCGTGCGTCCGCAACGGGATCCTCGACGGGACGTTGTGCGGGACGATCGATGGGAGACTGCGGGAGTGATTCGTACTCTGCACTTGCCCGTCACCCTCAGCACTCCGACTCAGCAGTTCGCCCTTCGTCGGGCCACCGAGGATGACCTCGGAGCACTGATGCGCCTTCTCGCCGACGACCCCATCAGCGCGTCAAGGGGCGACACAGCAGACGAAGCTGACGACGCCTCCTACGTTTCGGCGCTGGCTGCAATCGTTGTGGACCCCTCCAACGACGTACTCGTGGCCGTGAGCGAAGCGGATGAGCCGCTGGCGACGATGCAGCTCACCCGGATACCTGGCTTGGCCCGCCGCGGATCGACGCGGCTTCTCATCGAGGCCGTCCGTGTGCGGAGCGATCTCCGAGCAGCAGGCATGGGATCAGCCATGATGCGCTGGGTCACTGGAACTGCAGCCCCAGCCCTGGAGGCGTCCCTCGTGCAGCTCACCTCCGACGAGGCACGCCTGGACGCTCACCGCTTCTACGAGTGCTTGGGTTTCGTCGGATCCCACCGCGGATTCAAATACACGATCGCATAACGCGTATCACCATCGGTCGTTCTTAGGACTTCTGAAGGTCCTACGTTCCGAGCACGGCGAGAGAATCCACACCGGACGCTCGTGGGGCTAAGTCTCACGGTGCTGTGAGCTGGTCGTTCAATGCGCGTCTGGCGGATTGACCACTACGCTGACAACATCCGTGAAGGGCTTCGCGGTCGAAGGGGACCCAACATCAAAGCGTCATTCGTCATGCCATGCACTGTTCTGGCTTTGGCACTTCTCACAGGTTGCACCAGCACTGCCGCAGACGGTCCAATCGAGGACATAACCGAAAATCCGAATGAATCTCCAAGCGGGACCTCCAACGCACCCGAGAAGCCTCAGAACGAGGACCGGTCGGAGGTCGAACGCCGCGTCGCCGAGCTGAAAGACACGGACGGCAACGCCCTGCACCTCGCCCCACCAGAGCTGACTCGCGCGGGTTTCGATGCGGCTTCGGCGGTCGTGGCCGATGGAGGCGTTCAGCCTGCAGAGTGTGAAGGCATTGCCGCACGGAACATGGGCTCCGGCAACCAATTCGCAGGCGAGGGCGCGATCGGAACCGGCGTGGCCGATCCCTGGGGATCAGTCCTCTCAGCAGGACTACTGGAGATCTCCACCGCGACGACGACGGCAGGCGACTTCACCGGCACCCGGGAGCAGTTGAAGCGTTGCACTTCCTTCAACTCATCCAAAGAGTCCACGGCCACCATCGATGAGCTTGATCAGGATCTGATCGGAGATGAGGCATACGCCGTTCTCATCACGCAAGAACTGGGGCCCGAGAACTTCCAGTACACGCTCTCAGTCAACGCTCAAGGCAACGGCCTCATCGCCTCCGTGCAGTCCGTAGGCGATGTCGAGCCCGACGGGGTCCTGCAGGATGAGCTTGCTGACATGGCGGCACAGCTCCTACGAGCACCCGCGCCCTGATCGGACAGACTCGTCATGGACGATCCGCTTGCGGGCGCTTCAGATAATTGATCCTTCCGAGGACCCACAGCTCTGCTTGCGCGCCCGCTAGACGAGTCGGCGCTGGCTACATCATGAAAGCGAGACACGACGGTGGAACATACTTGGGTCTGCTGTACGGATAGGTGACATCTGATCTGGCTTGCCGAATGATGTGTGCGGCCGGGCGCCAATGTGCCGATGACGTGGGGACTTACTCCCCGTTAGGGTGCGACGACATCGATGATGGCCTTGGTCTTCGACGCCTCACGTTCGGGACCGCCCGGTGCATCCGCGTGATAGGTCAGGACGCCATAGGCCCGCGGAGGAAGATCGGCCCCGACCGAGATCGTGAAGCTGTAATTCCCCGCGGCGTCGGCGATCGCCACCTGCTCATCCATCACCATGCCGTCGGACTGGTAGATGCCCATGTTGATGATGATCTGCTGTCCTGGCCGGTAACCGCTGCCGATGATCGTGAACGAGGACCCCTGGGTGACGGTGGCGCGCACCGCGCCCCACTCGCGCTGAGGCGTCACCACGGTGGTAGTGGGCACCTCGGGCTCGACGGCCGGCGGTGCCACGGGAACGTCGGGCGCGGGCGCCGGCTCGATCGATGGTGCTACAGGCGGAGCCAGCGGCGGCATGGCAGGCGCCTCGACGGCCGGCGGTGCCACGGGAACTTCGGGCCCTGCCTCCTCTGCTGGCGGAGCCGACTCGGTCGACGGCGCGGCAGACGCTGTTGCTGAGGGTGAGGCGGACGGTGCTACGGATGGTTTCACGGTGGCGCTGGGCGATGCCGAACCAGTCGTGGCAGCAGCGTCAGGAGCCGCGGCAGGCTCGTCGGCAGGGCTGGAACAGCCTGCGAGAAGAGCGGTGATCGCAGCGAGGGCGAGAAGGGAGGGCAGCTTGGTCACGGACGCAATTCCTTGAGACGAGGTGGCGTGGACGACGAGGAATCGCCCGACAAGAACCCTGCCCTGCTTCATCCCCCGAGGCAGACATTACCTCCGAGTGATCACTCCGGGTATAGCGCGAGGGCGAGGTGTGCAAATCGTTATTCGCGGCGCCTCCAGGCAGTCCATCGCGTCGCATTGTGACCCAACCGGTAGGCGGCGACAGGGGGTGGTGCTATGCACCGATGGCAAGGACCCGCCGTCATATCCGACGTAACCGCTAGCTTCAGAGCTTCTTGTGTGACTCCAACAAGCCGTACCGGATGGCGATCCTCATGAGCGTCAACCGGGTCCTGGCCGCCCTGATTGGAGCGATACTGCTTCACGAGGAACTCGGTGTCGACGAATGGGCTGGGATAGTCCTCATCGTCACCGCGAACACAACCGCCCTCCTCCTCCCCGGCGGGCCACCACAATCAGCAATGACCCGGGCAGACACAACGTAAGCGTCGGAAGTACAACCTATGAATGGGACTGCACGCAACACTTCAAGGCCAACTATCCAATCCCGTAGGGGGGTCGTCCACTGACACCACGCAGGGGTTCCGGACCTGCCGACCCCGCCAGGCCGGGGGAGGGACGTTTAGCCGGGACGATGAGAACGGGTGCAAAGCTACCTCAAGTGGAACGCTGGTTCTGGCTAAACGAGTGTTCGACGTATTTTGGGAAACTACAGCTTGAAGAGACACCGGGCAGTAGAGACCGAGGCCTAAGGACCTCTCCGCGATCCGGGGATCTCGGCTGTCCTGGAAAGTTGTCTTGCCATGAAGCGTCTCGGCAGTCGTGTCGCCGGTACTTTGTGAGGCAGCCTGCTGGAATGAGGTTTCTTGGCTACACCCGAAGACTTCAGCACGACCGGATCGATGGGTGGGGCCCATGCTCACCCTCATGTCCGCTTATGCCAAATCGAGCGCGACCAATTCTCCAAGCGAACCAGGGTGGGCATGTCGGCAGCCGCGGTATACGGCAGGAAGGCTGGCCGGCGTGAAGTCACAGCCGCCCATGTGAAGGTCAGCGGGACCACGAGTTGAAGGCTCAGGGGTTCGCCCCGGTGGACATCGGGAGATCATTCGGCGCCAGTCGCGCCACCATGTACCGCTACCCCAGGATCAGCGCGAAGGAGACATCCTGATACGGACCGAGGCCGGAGGCAAGTAATCCGAACTTGCACCGAACTCGGGGCGATGGTGCTGCGGCTGTCACCGGGTCGCAGTGGTGGTGCCACGGAGCGATCCGGTGGTGGGCGGCCCGGGTTCTTCTGTGGCGTAGAAGTAGCTGGGGGCATCGCCGTGCGGCCACATTTCCGTCTGGTCATAGGGGACATGAAGGGATTGACTCCCCGAACGGTCGGAGCGATCCTTGCTGGCACACCGTTCCCGTGACAAGGGTGCACCTGCAAGGAGGAGATCTGATGCAGACCCTAGACCGGGAAGAATGGAGCATCCATGTCGATGCTGCACCCGAGGATGCTTACGAGATCGTGGCTTACCTCGCCAGGATCCCGGAATGCAGTCCAGAGGTAGCGTCCTGCGTATGGCTCGGTGGTGCTGAGCCTTCAGGGGCGATGATCGTGCCGTGGACGTCGGGTCAGTTCACCCAGCGTGCCGGTCCCTGCGCCGGTAGGTAGCGACCCTTGGCGGCCCTGTGCCGAGCACTCCGTACTGTGTCGGACTTGGTCTGCTCAGGTCGAGTCAGCGGAGTGATTTCCGGCGGGTTGGCGTGATGTTTCGAAGTACTCTGCGAGCCTCATCCACGTGTGGCCATCCTCGCTTCGGCTTCGGCGTCGTAGGGGATGTTTGCCAATTTCTTGCCAATGGCTCCGTCCGAAGCACAGCGAAGGCCCCTGCTTCCCTTATGGACAAAGGGATGCAGGGGCCTTTCCGGTGGCGGTGACGGTGGGATTTGAACCCACGTTGGCTTTTACACCAAACAACATTTCGAGTGTTGCACCTTCGGCCGCTCGGACACGTCACCAACGCCACTACGTTACCGGGTGCAGCGCCCCAGACCCAAAACGGGGCGCGGGGGAAGCCCTAGGGGAGTTCGACCACGTCGTTCTTGCCGACGTCGGGCTTGGTGCCCGTCACGAGGCCCTTGACCATCTTCACGGCCGAGACGACGCGCGGCGCGTCCATGGACCAATACTCGGCGGTGTCGGCGTCGACGTGGATGAGGGCGACGGCGGGATCCTCGCGCCCGTTCTCGAACCACGCGGACACCGACGGCCCCCACAGCTCGTCGATCTTCGCCTGGTCCTTCGTCAGGGTCGCCGTGCCCGCGATCGAGACGTACCCCTTGCCGGTGCTCGCCGAGACGTTGACCTGCGGGTTGGCGCGGATCTCGTCGGCCTTGGGGGAAGGGTCCTCCGTGAAGAACCAGAGGTCGCCGTCGAAGTCCTTGGCTTGGAGCGCGAGGGGCCTGCTCACGAGCTGGCCGTCGAGGCTCACGGTGGTGAGGATCGCGATGTCGGTCTTGCCGAGGATGTCCTGTACTTCTTTCAAGCCGTCCTGCTGATCTGCCACGTCTACTCCTTCGAAGGGGATGCTGCGGATTTCCTCAGCCTACGCACTATGCCCCCGGTCATCACCCCGGGCCGGAGCCGGACCGCTGGGCGGCGAAGAACTCCGTGAGCAGCTGGGCGCACTCGTCCTCGCGGACCCCCGCGAAGACCTCGGTCCAGTGGTTCAGCCGACGCTCGCGCAGCACGTCGAACACGGAACCCGACGCTCCTGCCTTCTCGTCCCAGGCCCCGAACACCACGCGGGGGATGCGCGCCAGGACGGAGGCGCCGGCGCACATGGCACACGGTTCGAGCGTCACCACCAGGGTGCAGCCCTCGAGCCGCCACGCGCCGAGGCGGGCGGAGGCGACGCGGATGGCCTGCACCTCGGCGTGCGCCGTCGGGTCCCCGAGCTCCTCGCGCTGGTTCCAGCCCGTGCCGAGCACCTCACCGTCGGGCCCGACGACGACCGCGCCGATCGGCACGTCGGCGCTCGCGCGGGTCAGTGCGGCCGCCTCCAGGGCCAGCCCCATCCACGCCCGGTGCTCGGGGAGGACAGGGAGGAGGGAGGGGGACATGGCTCCAATGGTACTTTTGAGGCATGCGTGTACTGGTAGTCGACCACCCCCTGGTAGCCCACAAACTCACGGTTCTCCGGGACAAGGACACGTCGTCGCCGGTGTTCCGGCTCCTCACCGAGGAGCTCGTCACCCTGCTGGCCTATGAGGCCACGCGTGACGTCCGCGTGGAGACCGTGTCCATCGAGACGCCCGTCACGAGGACCGAAGGCGTCGGACTCGTGAAGCCCACCCCCCTCGTGGTCCCCATCCTGCGCGCCGGCCTGGGGATGCTCGAGGGCATGACGCGCCTCGTGCCGACCGCCGAGGTGGGCTTCCTCGGCATGGCCCGCAACGAGGAGACCCTCGAGGCCATCACGTACGCCGAGCGACTGCCGGACGACCTCACCGGGCGCCAGGTGTTCGTGCTCGACCCGATGCTCGCCACGGGAGGCACCCTCCGCGAGGCCATCAAGTTCCTCTTCGCCCGGGGAGCCGCGGACATCACCTGCATCTGCCTGCTCGCCGCGCCCGAGGGACTCGCCACGCTGCAGGAGGAGCTCGAAGGCCGCAACGTCACGATCGTCCTGGCCTCGATCGACGAGCGGCTCAATGAGAAGTCGTACATCGTCCCGGGTCTCGGCGACGCCGGAGACCGCCTCTACGGCGTCGTCGGCTAGGACTTCCGCCGGCCGCTTCGTCTCGTGACGGCTCGGCGTGCTCGGCCGTCGGCCCTCCCGAGGGCTTGCAATCGGACGAATCGATCCTGATCGGCGCAGAGCGTGGACGTACTGCGCCATTTCAGAGGGACCGGCTCGCGTCGACGCGCGTTCCGTCTTCCGCGCAAGGCGTCCGCATGCTGGACTATCGACCTTTGTTACTTGCGCGTAGCCAATTGTTACATGCAATAATTCGTCACGTGAACACCCTTTCACTCGCATGTGCAGCCGCAGTCTCCTCCCCGGGCGTCCCGTCCGGAGCAGGCCGCTGCTGTCTTCGAATGCACGCGTAACGGTTACACCCCAACCCTTTTACGCACTTTCAGGCCCAACGGCGGGCGATCCTCTTCATCCCGACCGGGCACATCCCGCATTCGAGCCGCGATGACGGCACACTTCACGAGGTTGGTTCAATGTCAGTTAATCCGGGTTACGTCCATATCTCCCTCCGCTCGCCCCAGAACCGCCAGGCACGCCCGTCCTTCGGGCACGGTCACGCGCAGCAGCCCCAAGGCCCCCAGTCCCGCCTGCAGGCCGTCCCCGGCGGGGACATCGCGCCGGCCATGACGGCGCCCGTCCCCGTCGTCGCGCCCAACGGCGTGCCGGGCCCCCAGGCGGTCACCGGCGACACGACCGCGCGGGGCTTCGTGCTCTACGTCGCCCTCGACGAGGCCACCGCCGCGGCTGCGGGCACCACCTTCGCCAAACTTGCGCAGGACGTGCGGGCCTATGTGCGCTCCCTCGTGCCGACCGCCGAGAGCCACGCGGCCGTCGCCCTCGCCCCGGCGGATGCTCCTGGGTCGGACATCGACGTCGTCCGCGCTGCGCTCGGCGATCCGACCGTCGCCCGCCGTGCCCGCCCCGAGGCCGTGCCCGCGCCGTCCCGGGCGCAGCAGTCCCGCCCCACGGGAGTGCTCATCGACCTGTCGCGGCGCGAGGTCCACCTGGACGGCGAGACCCTGAACCTCACGTTCAAGGAGTTCGAACTCCTGAACTACCTCGTGGAGAACGCGACCCGCACCGTGGGCCGGGAGGAACTCCTCAGCGGCCTGTGGCGGAACGCCGACGAGGTGCCGAACGAGCGCACCATCGACGTGCACATCCGCCGCCTGCGCTCGAAGCTGGGCCGCCTGGCGAACACCGTCCGCACCGTCCGCGGCCAGGGCTACCGCTTCTACGACCACCCCGAAGTAGTGGTCTGGGCGGCGCCCGAGTACTCCATCTAGGCTGCTGGGAACGCCGGGGAAGCCCTAGACTGCGAGGATGGCCTCCCACCTGAAACGACTCATGCTGCTGCGCCACGCGAAGGCCGAGTTCCAGGAGGGCATCCCCGACCACGAGCGGTCGCTGAGTTCGCGCGGCCACGCCGACGCCCCGCTCGTGGGGCGCTGGATGCTGGAACACGATGCCGTCCCCGACTTCATCCTCGTCTCCACTGCCCTGCGCACCCGCCAGACCTGCACCTGGGTCTGCAAGGAGCTGGGGGACAAAGCGCCCACGCCCAAGCTGGAGGACGAGCTCTACGCGGCCCGTCCCTCCGAGATGCTCGCCCTCATCAACCACGTGCCGCAGACCGTGACGAGCCTGCTCGTCATCGCGCACAATCCCGGCGTCCAGGACCTGGCGATGCGCCTGGCTTCCGTCCGCTCCAGCGAACGCGCGGTCATGGATCTCGCGACGGACTACCCGACGTCGGGCCTCACCGTCATGGCGTTCGACGGTCCCTGGGCGGAGCTCGACGGGCGCGATGCCGACGTCACGGACTTCGTGGTCCGCCGGGCATCGACTCTCCGCTGACGGGTCCGGTCCGCTACAGCCCGTATTTCTCGAGCAGCCGCAGCCACACCTCGCTCACGGTGGGGTAGGAGGGCACGGCATGCCACAGGCGGTCGAGGGGCACCTCCCCGACGATGGCGATCGTGGCGGCGTGGAGCATCTCGGACACCTCGGGCCCGGCGAAGGTGACGCCCACGAGCACCTTCCGGTCCTCGTCGACGACCATCTGCGCCCAGCCCTTGTACCCGTCGGAGTGCAGGGCGGACCCGGCGACGGCGATCTCGAGGGACGTCTCGGAGGCGTTGACGCCGTCCTTCCGCGCCTGCTCGAGGGTGCGCCCCACCATGGCGATCTCCGGGTCGGTGAACACCACCTGGGGGACAGCGGTCCGGTCCGCCGTCGAGGCGTAGGCGCTCCAGTCCTCGGCGGCATCGCCGAGGGTGCCCCGGGCGCGGGCCGCGATGGCGTCACCGGTCACGCGCGCCTCGTACTTCCCCTGGTGCGTCAGCTGGACCACGCCGCCCACGTCGCCGACCGCGTACAGCCAGCCGCCGGCGTCGGGGACGCGTCCGGTGGCGTCCCGGGTCAGCGTCTTCGGGTCCAGGCCGATACTCTCGAGCCCGAGTCCGGAGGTGTGCGGGTGCCGCCCGGTCGAGACGAGGAGTTTCTCCGCCGTGACGGTCCGGCCGTCGCCGACGTCGAGTACGAAGCCGCCGTCCGCCTGGCGCACCGCGTTCGTCGCCGTGTCCGTCAGGATGGTGAGCCCTTCACCGCGGAGGGCGTCGACGACGAGGTCCGAGGCTTCCTTCGGGTAATTGCCGAGGATCCCGCTGCGGGCGATGACGGTGACCTCCGCGCCGAGTCGAGCATAGGCCTGGGCCAGTTCGACGCCGGCCACGCCGCCGCCGAGGACGGCGAGGCTTGCGGGGATCGTTTTCGCGGAGGTCGCGTCACGGGTGGTCCAGTAGTTGAGGTCGGCGAGCCCGTCGACGGGCGGGACCGTCGGCGTGGAGCCCGTGGCGAGCACGACGGCGTGGTTCGCGCGGTAGC
Source organism: Arthrobacter sp. TJ-265 (assembly GCF_058269135.1). NCBI lineage: Bacteria > Bacillati > Actinomycetota > Actinomycetes > Micrococcales > Micrococcaceae > Arthrobacter > Arthrobacter sp. TJ-265. The sequence continues at coordinate 363,823 of NZ_JBZCND010000003.1, forward strand.
TGGTCTCGGATCCGTCGCCGTGGCCGATGACGACCTCGCGCTCACCGGTGAGTTTCGCCCAGCCGCGTTCCAGGGTGATGCCCGTCGAGGTCACCCATTCCTCCTGTGAGGAGTCGTCCCAGTCGGAAGTGAAGGAGGTGCGGCGCTCGAGCACCTGCTGCGCGTCGAGTACACCCGTCACAGCTTCCCGTGCGCCGGCCACGCCGCGGGCCGCGTTGAGGACGGTGCCCGGGCGGAGGAGGGCCTTGGACGGCATGCAGGCCCAGTAGGAGCATTCACCCCCGACGAGATCGGCCTCGACGAGCACCGCAGAGAGTCCCCGCTCGACCACCCGGCCCGCCACGTTCTCGCCGACTGCGCCGGCGCCGATCACGATGACATCGATGCTCTGGGGTTCGCTCATAGGCAGAGCCTTCCATCCGCCCCACCCGGGAGCAACCCACATGCGAAAGGCCCCGACCGGAGTCGGGGCCTTTCGTGGTCTGATTCGACCGTGGTGCGCGCGAAGGGATTCGAACCCCCAACCTTCTGATCCGTAGTCAGATGCTCTATCCGTTGAGCTACGCACGCATTCGCAGTTCGTCGATCCGCCGGGCGGATGAGTCCCACAAACCGGCCGTTTGGCCGTGAATCACTCTAGCGTGGATTGGCTGCGGCGCCTAATCAGCGTACCCCTCCAGTGCCGGGTAGACCGGTCTACGTGACCTTCATCACAGCAAGGCGTAACGTAAGCGCTGGACATCGGCGCAGTGACGCGGAACACCCCAGGTCCAGGGTGCATGCTCCGCCGATCGGACCCTCACATGAAATATCCCGCCCCTAGCATCGGTACACACCAGGCACCAACGAAGGGAAGAGTAATGGGCGATCCCGTACGGCAGCTCACGGTCGACACACCCCCCACTGCGCCGACCACCCACCGGGCCCTGCTCGCGTGGGTGGAGGAGGTGCGGCAGCTGACGCAGCCCGCCGACGTCGTCTGGGTGGACGGGTCGGAGGCCGAGAACCGGCGTCTCGCGGATGGTCTGGTCGAGAGCGGCACCTTCATCCGGCTCAACCCGGAGACCTTCCCCAACTCCTTCGCGGCGTTCTCGGACCCCAGGGACGTGGCCCGGGTGGAGGAGCAGACCTTCATCTGCTCGAAGGATGAGCGGGAAGCGGGCTTCACGAACAACTGGATGGATCCGGCCGAGATGAAGGCGAAGCTCACCGGCCTGTTCACCGGGGCCATGCGCGGGCGCACCATGTACGTCATCCCGTTCGTCATGGGCCACCTCGACGCCGAGGACCCCAAGTTCGGCGTCGAGATCACCGACAGCGCCTACGTGGTCACGTCCATGCGCATCATGGCGACGATCGGCACCCCCGTCCTGGACCGCATGACCGAACTCGACGCCGCGTTCGTGCCTGCCCTCCACTCGCTCGGAGCACCCCTGGCCGAGGGTGAGGCCGATGTCCCATGGCCCTGCAACGAGGACAAGTGGATCGTCCACTTCCCCGAGGAGCGCTCCATCTGGTCCTACGGTTCCGGCTACGGCGGCAACGCCCTGCTCGGCAAGAAGTGCTACGCGCTGCGGATCGCATCCGTCATGGCCCGCGACGAGGGCTGGCTGGCCGAGCACATGCTGATCCTCAAGCTCACCTCACCCCAGGACAAGACCTACTACCTCTCCGCGGCGTTCCCCTCGGCATGCGGCAAGACGAACCTCGCCTTGCTCGACCCCACGATCGACGGCTGGAAGGTCGAGACCCTGGGCGATGACATCACCTGGATGCGCTTCGGCAAGGAGGGCGAGCTGCGGGCCGTCAACCCCGAGGCAGGCCTGTTCGGCGTCGCCCCGGGCACCGGCTGGCACACGAACCCGAACGCGATGCGCGCCATCGCCAAGGGCAACTCGGTCTTCACGAACGTGGCCCTCACCGACGACGGCGGCGTCTGGTGGGAGGGCATGACGGAGGAGGTGCCGGCCCACCTCACGGACTGGCAGGGCCGCGACTGGACGCCGGACATGGATCACACCGCCGCGCACCCGAACGCCCGGTTCTGCACCCCGATCGACCAGATCGACATGCTCGCCGAGGAGTTCAACCGGCCCGACGGCGTCGAGCTCTCGGCCATCCTCTTCGGCGGACGCCGCAAGACGACGGTCCCTCTCGTCACGCAGTCGCGCAACTGGGCGAACGGCATCTTCATGGGATCGACGCTGTCGTCGGAGACCACGGCGGCCGCTGCCGGCGAGGTGGGCCGCGTGCGCCGTGACCCCATGGCCATGCTGCCCTTCATCGGCTACGACGCCGGCGACTACCTCCGGCACTGGCTCACCCTCAGCGCCGGCGCGGACCAGGCACGCCTGCCGAAGATCTTCCTCGTCAACTGGTTCCGCCGCACTGCGTCCGGAGGCTTCGCCTGGCCCGGCTTCGGCGACAATTCGCGGGTACTCAAGTGGGTCATCGAACGGCTGGAGGGCACAGCGGACGCCGTCGAGACCCCCATCGGCTTCGTCCCCACAGGGGAAGCGCTCGATCTCACGGGACTGGACATGACGCCGGCCGACGTGGAGGCCGCCGTGCATGTCGACGCCGCCGAATGGGCCGAGGAACTCCGGGGCATCGAGCAGTGGTACGACCGCTTCGGTGAGTCCCTGCCCGACGAGCTCCGGGGCCAGCTCCACGAACTGAAGGGACGGTTCAGCGTCTCCTGACATCAGGGGCCGACGACGCCGGTCCTCGGTGAGTGCGCACCTGTGGCGGGTCCTGAGTGATGGGACCCGCCATACGTGCGCTCCCGGCCGGTACCGCGCGGAGGGTCAGTCGCGAATGACCCCGAGGACGCGCTGCACGAGGTCCTGGAGCGTCCGGGGATCCACGGCCTCGGCGTTGAGCCGGAGGTACGGCTCGGTGTTCGAGGGGCGCAGGTTGAACCACCAGTTCCCGTGGTCCGGGGTGAAGGTCAGTCCGTCGAGGTCGTCGACGACGACGCCGTCCTGCTCGAACTCGGCGCGCGCCCGGGCGATGGACGCCGTGAGGTCCTCGACCTTAGAGTTGACTTCGCCCGAGGAGAAGTAGGGCTCGTATTCGCGGCCCAGCTCCGAGAGCGGTCCGTCCTGCTCGCCCAGGGCCGCGAGGACGTGCATCGCGGCGAGCATCCCTGTGTCCGCGTTCCAGAAGTCCCGGAAGTAGTAGTGGGCGGAGTGCTCGCCGCCGAACACGGCGCCCTCCTTCGCCATGACGGCCTTGATGAAGGAGTGGCCCACGCGCGTGCGGACCGGACGGCCGCCGTCGTGCCTGATCAGTTCCGGCACCGCGCGGGAGGTGATGAGGTTGTGGATGATCACGGGTTCGGCCTCGCCGGCGGCCTGCGCACGGGCGATCTCGCGGCGGGCGACCATCGCGGTGATGGCGCTGGGTGAGACGGGCTGGCCGAGCTCGTCGATGATGAAGCAGCGGTCGGCGTCGCCGTCGAACGCGATCCCGATGTCCGCGCCGTGCTCGACGACGGCGGCCTGCAGGTCGCGGAGGTTCTCCGGCTCGAGCGGGTTGGCCGGGTGGTTGGGGAAGGAGCCGTCGAGCTCGAAGTAGAGGGGCACGATCTCGAACGGCAGGGCGGGCAGGATCTTGTCGCCGAGGACGGCGGGGGTGGTCAGGCCCGCCATGCCGTTGCCGGCGTCCACCACCAGCTTGAGCGGGCGCGACGACGAGAGGTCCACCTGGGTGCGCAGGAACCGCGAGTACTCCTCGAGGACGTCGCGCACGCCGGTGGTGCCCTGCACCGCGGCGGCGGGGATCGAGCCGTCTGCGAGGTAGCGTTCGGCACGCTCCTGGACGTCGTTGAGGCCCGTCTCCGAGGACACGGGGACGGCACCGGGGCGCGTCATCTTCATCCCGTTGTACTGGGCCGGGTTGTGGCTGGCGGTGAACGTCACACCGGCCGCATTCAGGGTACCGCTGGCGTAGTAGAGCTCGTCGGTGGAGATGAGGTCGAGGTAGACCACGTTCGCCCCGCGGCGGGTGGCACCCTCGGCGAACGCCTTCGAGAACTCGGGCGACGACGGCCGCATGTCTCCGCCGACGAGGATGGTCTCACCGGACAGCTCGAGCGAGTCGACGAAGGCTGCTCCGACCGCCCGGACCGAGTCGGCGGTGATGGTCTCACCGACGATGCCGCGGACGTCGTAGGCCTTGAAGGATGCAGAGAGATCGAAGGTTGTAGTCACGTCTGGAAGTGTATCGGCTGGTGCCGGAGCGACAGCTGTACACATAGCGGTTGCACCGCGGGGAGTGGGGGAGGCGGCTGGGATACTGGGGAGATGTCGCCGACCACCACGCTGAACGAGCAAGCCACCGATATCCTGACTACCCTCGTCGGGTCGCCGGACGCACGGTTCCACGACGGACAGTTCGAGGCCATCGAGGCCCTCGTGGAGGGCGGCCGACGCGCGCTGGTGGTCCAGCGCACCGGGTGGGGCAAGTCGGCGGTGTACTTCGTCGCGAGCCTGCTCCTGCGTGCGCGCGGCGCGGGGCCCACCCTGATCGTCTCGCCGCTCCTCGCGCTCATGCGGGACCAGGTCGCGGCCGCGGCCAGGGCCGGTGTCCGGGCGCAGGCCATCAACTCGGCCAACCAGACCGAGTGGCAGGACATCACCGCGAAGCTGCAGGCCGACGAGGTGGATGTCCTCCTCGTCTCCCCCGAGCGCCTCAACAACCCGTCCTTCCGCGAGCAGCACCTGCCGGAACTCATGCGGCGGACGGGCCTGCTCGTGATCGACGAGGCCCACTGCATCTCCGACTGGGGGCACGACTTCCGGCCGGATTACCGGCGCCTGCGTGAGCTGATCATGGGGCTGCCCGCCGGGGTGCCCGTGCTCGCCACGACCGCGACCGCCAACTCGCGCGTGGTGAAGGATGTCGAGGAGCAGCTGGGAGCGGGCGGCACCGACGTCTTCACGCTGCGCGGGGAGCTCGCCCGGAAGTCCCTGCGGCTCGGGGTGCTGCGCCTGCCGAGTCCGCGATCGCGTCTCGCCTGGCTTCTCACCCACCTCTCGGACCTGCCGGGGAGCGGCATCATCTACGCCCTCACGGTCTCCGCCGCCGAGGACACCGCGCGTCTCCTCCGGGAGAACGGTCACGCGGTCCGGGCCTATACCGGGCGCACGGATCCGGCCGACCGCGAGGCCGCCGAGGCAGCCCTCAAGAACAACGAGGTGAAGGCCCTGGTGGCCACGAGCGCCCTGGGTATGGGCTTCGACAAGCCCGACCTCGGGTTCGTGGTGCACCTCGGGGCGCCCTCGTCCCCGGTCGCCTACTACCAGCAGGTCGGCCGCGCCGGGCGCGGGACGCCGAACGCGGACGTCCTGCTGCTGCCCGGCGCAGAGGACCGCGACATCTGGGAGTACTTCGCCACCGCCTCGATGCCGTCCCAGGACGCCGCGCTCCGGGTGATCGACGCCCTCCAGCCCGGTGTCGTCCTGTCCACTCCCGCACTCGAGACCCGGGTGAACCTGAAGCGCTCGCCGCTCGAGCTGCTGCTCAAGGTGCTCGACGTCGACGGCGCGGTCCGCAAGGTCACCGGCGGGTGGGAGGGCACCGGGGCGACCTGGGAATACGACGCCGAGCGGTACCGCCGCATCAGCGAGGCGCGCGTCGTGGAACAGAAGGCGATGCTCGACTACGAGAACACCACGGCCTGCCGCATGGAGTTCCTCTCGCGGTCCCTCGACGACCCCGCCGCCACCCCCTGCGGCCGCTGCGACAACTGCGCCGGCCCCTGGTACTCGGACGAGGTGGCCCGCGAGGCATCCGACTCCGCGAACCAGGCCCTCAGCAGGGTCGGCGTGGAGCTCGAGCCCCGCGGCCAGTGGCCCTCCGGCATGGACAAGCTCGGTGTGCCACTCAAGGGGAAGCTGAAACCGGGCGAGGTCAGCCTTCCGGGTTGCGCCCTCGCACGCCTCACCGACCTCGGCTGGGGCAACAGGCTCCGCGAACTCCTGGCGGACGCGACACCCGACGCCCCGCTCGATCCGGCGGTCGTCGAAGCCGTCGTGCGCGTGCTGGCCCAGTGGGGTTGGGAGGAGCGGCCCGTGGCCGTCGTCAGCATCCCCTCCCGGCGGCGTCCCCAGCTCGTCGGGTCCCTGGCGCAGGCGCTCGCCGGTGTGGGCCGCATCCCCTATCTCGGGCAGCTGACCACGCCGCACGGGTTTCCGCAGGGGCAGCCCGGCGGCAACAGCGCGTTCCGGCTCGCCTCCGTGTGGGATCACTTCGCCGTCCCTGACGAGGGCGCCGCATGGTTCGCGGCGAACCCCGGGCCGGTGCTGCTCGTCGACGACTTCGCGGACAGCCGGTGGACCATCACGGAGGCCGGGCGGGCGCTGCGCGCTGCCGGGGCGTCCGGGGTGCTGCCGTTCGCACTGGCGCTCAAGGCGTAGCTCCGGGGTGTCGGCGGGGCTGGATGCAGCAGCCCTTGGGCGTCGGCGGGGCCGGGGGAGCGTTGACACTCAGGGCTGCTGCGGGGCATCCCGGGCGCTGCTGTTGGCGCTGAGGTGTCGGCTGGGCTGGGTGTAGCGCCGGGGGCATCCGGGGTGTCGGGTGCGGTTCGGGACATTGGGCCCTGCCCGGCGCGGCGGACGCCGGTGATGCTGGTGTCTGCCCCGCCGGTCCATCACCGTGGACCTCGCGCTCGTCGTGCCGTTGCCTGCATCAGGAGTCTGATCCGCATGAGCGTTCCTCCCCTCGCCGAAGAATCCCTGGCACGACGCGTGATCGCCCTGTGCCGCAGGGCGGCCGCCAAGGCGGCTGCGTTCGCGCGGCGGGCTCGCTCGCGTGCCCGGCCGGTGCATGCGAGCGACGACACCGGCCGTGACCGCGGACGGGCACCGGCCTCTGCCGACCAGCCACACAGCATCGTGCCTGTCCGCCCCGGGCGGATTCCTCGGTTGCTGACCGCTGCCATCGCCGCTCTGTTGCTGGCGTCCAGCCTGATGGGTCTGACGGTGCGTGGCCTGTATCAGGAGCCGCCGTCGGTGGTGGCGATGTTCCGCGGCATGGACGCTGTGACCCTCACCGTGGCCGTGCCGGCGCTTGTGGGATCGTTGTGGCTGGCCACCCGGGGATCATTGCGGGGCTGGATCCTCTGGACCGGGGCGTTGGCCTATACCCTCTACACCTACACGCTGTTCGTGTTCGGTCTGGGATTCACCGCCTCCTTCCTGCTCCATGCGGCCGTCCTGGCCATGGCCGTCTACGCCCTCGCCCTCGCCCTGGGCAGCGCGGACCAGGAGGAGTTGGCCCGGCGGTTCCGGCACCGCCTCCCCGCCCGGGCAGCCGCGATCGTCCTGGGTCTGCTGGGCCTGGGGCTGGGTGGCATCTGGACGTACTACGCGTCCCGGTTCGCCCTGACGGAGACAGTCCCGTCGGAGGGCCTTCTCGTCCAGCCTGCCTCCGGCCTGCACCTGTCCTACGCCGCAGACCTCGTCCTGATCGTGCCGGCCTACCTGCTCGCTGCGGTCCAGCTGTGGCGGCAGCAACCGTGGGGCTACCTCCTGGGCGGGACCCTCCTGGCCTCCGGCACGCTGCAGCAGCTCAGCTATATGGCTCAACTCGCCTTCCAGTCCCGAGCCGGCATCCCGGGTGCCACAGCCGCTGACCCCAACGAGCCACCCATCCTGGTGGCCTACCTCGTGGCCCTGGTGCTCCTGCTGGCGGGCCCCCGGACACGGGACGCCGTCCGACCGGAGAACGGGACAACCGTCGGCGCGCTCCGTCCCCGGCCAGCACCGTAGGGTCCGGACGCCGACGGGCCCGCGTCACCCCGGCGGCAATTCCTAGACGGTACGGCTCTCACCCTCGGCCTCCGCCCGCCACAGGGCGATCATCGACGGCCCCGTGCGATGCGCGGCCAATGAAGAGTCAGGCTGAGCGAGCACCTCCTCCTTTACCAACGCCAACTCACGCTGCAACTTCGTAATCCTGTCCTCCTGCCGGTGAAAGCGGCGCAACAGCTCAGACACCAACGCCTCCGTACTCGCCTGCGGCCACGTCTCGGACGCACCCTTACCCCTCATATGAGCGTCAGTGAACGTCGTCAACGGAATCCCATGCTCACCAAGGGACGAGGCCAACGCCTCCTGCAACGAGTGCTCCTTCCACCCCAGGATCTGCTCAAGCTGTGCTCGGACTTTCGCGGTCGGCCACGAGTCACCCGCAGCCCAGTTGCTCACTGAACGCCTCGACGTCCCCAACTTCTCCGCTGCCATAGCCTGTGTGAGTCCCGCGTCTTGCAGACCCTGACTAATCAGTCGACCCAGGTGTCTGATCGTTTCCTTCTTCGTTGTCATTCCCTGACATTACCCCGGTAGTGAAGCTTGTCTACGGGGTTTGCGCACTAATCCGAGCGCCACGGGAAGGATTTTCGATCCTACGGGAAGGTCACAAAAAAGAGCCCCTATTTCTAGGGGCTCTTCCAGCGGAGACGGGGGGATTTGAACCCCCGGTAGGCTTTAGGCCCACACTTCATTAGCAGTGAAGCCCATTCGGCCGCTCTGGCACGTCTCCATCGGCTATCGCTAGCGTCCCAAGGCTACCCGGAAGGTGTCGGCACAAGCAAAACAGGCGCCCAGGCCCGGGTGGGCAGGAAGCGGGGCGGGCGGATCGCCGCCGGTCAGAGGGAGCCGGTCAGGGCCCGCCAGAGGAACTCGAAGCTCATGGCGTGCATCCTTGCGGCCTGCCGGTTGTCCGCCGCACCCGCATGCCCGCCCTCGAGCGCCTCGTGGAACCAGACGTTCCCGACGCCGAGGTCCTTCATCCTCGCGGCCATCTTGCGGGCCTGGACAGGCCCCACGCGGTCATCGCTCGTCGCCGTCCAGATCAGGGTCTTCGGGTAGGCCACGTCGTCGCGCAGCAGGTGGTAGGGCGAGAACGTCCGGACGTACTCCCACTCCTCGGGCTTGTCCGGGTCGCCGTACTCGGCGATCCACGAGTACCCGGCGGAGAGCTTCGTGTACCGGCGCATGTCCAGCAGCGGGACACCGCAGGAGACGGCGCCGAACAGGTGCGGGTAGGCGGTGAGCATGTTGCCCACGAGGAGGCCGCCGTTGCTCCGACCGGTGCAGCCCAGCAGGGCCGGCGCCGTCACGCCGCGCTGCACCAGGTCCTCGGCGATCGCCGCGAAGTCCTCGTACGCGCGGTGCCGATCGGCGTGCAGGGCTGCGCGGTGCCACGCGGGTCCGTACTCGCCGCCGCCGCGGATGTTCGCCAGCACGTAGACACCGGCGCGGCCGTCGTCGGTGACGCGGTCCAGCCAGCCGCGGCCGATCACGCCGCTGTAGGCGGGCGTCATGGAGTGCTCGAAGCCGCCGTACCCGGAGAGCAGGGTGGGGTTCCCGCCGTCGAGCACCAGGTTCTTCGCGGCAATCTGGAAGTACGGGACCCGCGTGCCGTCGTCGGAGACCGCGAAGTGCTGCTCGACCGCGTAGCGGTCCTCGTCGAAGTACGACGGCGACGACTTGACGGCGGTGTGGTCCCCGCCGATGGTCCCGCGGTAGAGCGTCGAGGGTGTGAGGAAGCCGGTGGCGATCAGCCAGTAGTCGTTGCCGGCGTCGTCGTCCTCGTCGTCGACGGCGTAGGCGTCCACGGAGTGCAGCGGCGGGCAGGCGTCGAGGAGTTCCGCCGCCCAGCCCTGCGCGGGGTCGAGGATGCGGATCTCTGAGGAGACGTCGCGCAGCAGGTTCAACAGCAGGTAGTCCCGGGTCCAGCTCCAGGACTGCAGGGACGTCGACGCGTCAGGGGCGAACACGGTGGCGAAGGAGCGCCCGCCGGCGAGGAACGCCTCGAACCCGATGACGAGCAGCGACCCGGCGGCGTGCGTGCTGCCGTCGACGGTCCAGTCCGTGCGGGGGCGCACGATCAGCCATTCGCGGTGCAGGGAGATACTCGCGTCCTCCGGCACCTCGATCAGCCGCCACGACCCGTCCCGCCGGAGGTAGGTGCGGCGCGTGTAGAAGTCGATGGTGTCGACGGCGACATCGCGCACGAAGCCGGGAGTGGAATCGTGCAGGACGAGGGCCATCATGTGGTCCTCGTCCACGCCGAAGTACTCGTCGGCGTCGTCCAGGCTGCCGCCGCGCTGCAGGGTGCGGACGGTCCGGGGGTAGGAACTCGATGTCATGGAGCCGGGCCCGAAGTCGGTGCCGACATACAGGGTGTCCGGCCCCGCCCACGTGATGCGGCTCTTGGCCGCCGGGATGTCGAACCCGCCGTCCACGAAGGCCAGGGTGTCGAGGTCGAACTCGCGGTACCGTGCGGCGTCGCCTCCGTCGGGGGAGAGCACCACGAGGACCCGCCCGTGGGGTTCGCCGTCCGCGGGGCGCAGGAAGAGCGCGCCACCCCAGACCCAGTCCGTGCCCTCGGCGGCACTCAGGGCATCGACGTCGAGGAGGAGCTCCCACTGCGGGTCGTCTGAGGCATAGCTCTCCCAGGTCGTGCGACGCCAGATGCCCTGCCGGTGCGCGGCGTCGCGCCAGAAGTTGTAGTAGAAGTCGCCGTGCTTGCCCACCATCGGGATGCGGTCGGTGGAGTCGAGCACTTCGAGGATCCCGCGCTCGCGGACCCCGAAGTCCGGGGTGACCAGCGCATCCTCCGTCAGGGCATTCTCGGCGCGCACCCAGTCGAGCTGGCGCTCGCCGTAGATGTCCTCCAGCCAGAGGAAGGGGTCGTCCGTCATGGCGGGGTCATCCGTGTGCAGCGTCATGCGCCCATCCTATGCAGGGACCTGGAAGCGTCACCAAGCCCGGCATCCCGGCGGACCGGCGCAGGCGCCACGTTGGATACTCTTGCAAGGTGGAGAATCAGGACGCACGACAGGTGGCCGTCATCGGTGGTGGCCCTCGCGGCACCTCCGTGGTCGAGCGGCTGATCGCCGGACATCGGGCCCTCGGGGCGTCCGCTCCCGCGCTGGTCATCCGCGTCGTCGAACCGCACGACCCCGGACCGGGGCACGTCTGGCGCCCGGACCAGTCACGGCTCTTCCTGATGAACACGCCCTGCCTGTATCCGACGGTGGTGCCGGTCGGGGCGCCGGCCGCGAGCATCCCGGAGTCGTCCGTGGGGCTGTCCTTCGACGCGTGGCGCGAGCGTGTGGTCGCCGGCCTCGTCCAGGGGCTCGACGGCGACGACGTGGCGGAATGCAGGGGACTCGCCTCGCGGGACTTCCCGAGCAGGGCGCTCTACGGCCGGTACCTCGCCTGGGTGTTCACCGAGGTGGTTCGGACGGCGCCGCCGGGTGTCGCAGTGGTCCATCACCGCAACGAGGCGGTCGGCCTCGACCACAGCGCGGCGGCTCGACACCGCGACGCTTCCGCCGGACGCGGTGGCCGGGAGTGGCGGATCACCCTCGACGACGGGTCGCAGTTCGATGCCGACGACGTCGTCCTGGCACTCGGCCATCTCGCGGCGACCCTGACCCCGGACCAGGGCCGGCTCCAGGACGCCGCGGCGCGGCACGGACTGCAGTACTGGCCGCCCGCAGTCCCGGCCGACGTCGCCTGGAACCGCCTTCCGGCGGGGAAGACCGTCCTGGTCCGCGGACTCGGGCTCAACTTCTTCGACGCCATGATCCAGCTGACGGAGGGTCGCGGCGGCCGGTTCTCCAGCGAGGACGACGGTCGGCTCGTCTACGCGCCGTCCGGGAAGGAGCCCCGCCTCGTGGCCGGGTCGAGACGCGGCGTCCCCTACCGTGCGAAGGCGTCCCTCGACTCGTACTTCCCGCGCAGCGTCGTGCTGCGTTTCTGCACCCCCGAACACGCCCTCGCGTTCCGGGCGTCCGGCGTCCAGCCGGGATTCGACCACGACCTCTGGCCCCTCCTGCACCGCGACGTGCTCTGGACCTACTACTCGACCCTCAGCCGCACCGCGCCTGCTGCGCTCCTCACGCCGCCCGATACGTTCCTCGCCGGACTCGATGCTGCCCTCGTGAGCGACGGACCGGGCTGGGAGGCCGCCGCCGGGGAGGCCGTCGCGCGGGCCGTGCCGGTGGAGCTGAGGCTCGACGTCGAAGCCCTCGCCCACCCCTTCGCCGGACGTCGCTTCGCGGACGGTGCAGCCTTCACCGCGACGGTGCTCGCCTACCTCGACGCGGATGCCGCGGGGTCGGCGAAGGGCGAGGACGACCCGCTCAAGATGGCGATCGGTGCCCTGAATGCCGGGCGCACGGTGATCAAGCAGGCCGTGGCGGACGGCGGGATCTCCGTCTCGTCCTGGAACGCGGAGCTGCGCGGGTGGTTCGAGCCGCTGGTCGAGGGCCTTGCGAGCGGCCCGCCCCCGCTGCGCATCGCACAGCTCGCGGCGCTCGTCCGGGCCGGGATCGTCCGTTTCGTCGGGCCCAACCCCGGATTCGGTTTCGACCCGGAGGCCGGTCTGTTCCGGGCTGCCTCACCGTGGGTCTCGGGGGACTCGTTCACGGCGCACTATCTCGTCGAGGCGATGATGCCGGCGAACCGGGTGTCCACGAGCCTCTCCCCGCTGATGCGCCAGATGCTGCAGCAGGGGATCGTCCGGCCGGCGACGTTCATGGGGGAGACCGGAACCCCCGTCACCTCCGACGGGCTGGATGTCACCCCGCCGCCGTACCGGGCCGTCGACCGATCCGGCCGGGAGCAGGAATCCCTCTTCGTCATCGGCCTCCAGCTCACGTCCGTGCAGTGGGGCACGGCGATCGCCGCCCACGCCGGCGCGGCGCTGGAGGCGGGCAGCAGGACCCTGCTCGACGCCGACACGATCGCGGGCGCCGTCTTGGACCGGGCGTCGACGCGGACACCGCGTGTGGTTCCGTCGTCGGGCGAGCGGCGCTCCGGGGCCGAGCTGAACGAGGCCTGGACCCCAGCTGACGCGTCGGCGGCGGGCTGACGCCCGCCTCCGATCAGGGGCGGAAGGCCGGACGGACAACGGAGTCCGCACCCGGCACGTCGAACGACAGAGGGACCCCGCCCGTATCGAACCGGCGGGGGTCCCTCTGTCATCTCCGACCGGTCGCGGGCGACCGGCGGCCGACCTAGCCCTTGAGGCAGCGGTCGTAGTTCGCCAGGTGCGCGCGGTAGCTGACCCAGCTGCCGTTGTTCGCGCCCTCGGCCGGTGCCGTCGGTTCGGAGCAGGCCGGCTTGCCGGGCTTGATCGGCTTGACGGGCTTGACGGGCTTCTCCGGCTTGACGGGCTTGACCGGCTTCTCCGGCTTCTCCGGTGCGGGCGGCACGGGCGGTTCCGTCGGGGTGACGGCCTCGACGGTGACCGGCAGGGTCACGGTCGTCGCGCTCGGAGCGGCCGTCAGGACGATGCGCCCCTGTCCGCTTGCCGTTGCGGGAACGGTGAGGTTCACCGTGGCGCTGCCGGCCGTGACCGGGACACTGCCCAGCTCGGTGACCGTGCCGTCCGCAGCCACGAAGCTCGCGGCCAGCGTGGTGTTGGTCGGGCTGCCGAGTGAGGTGAGATCCAGCTTCGACACCGTGAAGGAGACGGCGTCACCGGCCTTCACCGTGGTCGGGGCACCCTGCACCTGCACGCTGCGGCGGTCGAACGACGGCGACAGCGGGCTGTTGGCGCGCACGTAGTCGATCCACGCGTCACGGTCCACGAGTCCCGATTCGCGGGTGTCGGTGCCCTCACGGAAGACGGTGAAGTTGTCGCCACCCTGCGCCAGGAAGCTGAACGTGCCGATCCGGTAGTCCTTGGCCGGATCGAGCGGTGCTCCGTCGATCGTCACCGAGGTGATCCTCGAACCCCGGGCGAGGGCCGGGTCGTAGGTGACACTCACGTTGTCCGACAGGCCGAGGGCCAGGAAGGACCGCGTGTTGCCGTCCGGCTGCCACTGCTGCTCGAGCATGGCCTTGAACTGCGCACCGGTCAGGGTGGTGGTCCAGAGGTCGTTGACGAACGGCAGGACCGCATTCGCCTCGGCGAACGTCACGGCGCCGTCCGGAGCGTAGTAGAGCTCGTTGCGGAGCCCGCCCGGGTTGACGACGCCGATCTGCGCACCGCCGCGTTCGGCCGGTGCGAGGCTGGCCCGCAGGGAGTCGGCGACGAGGTTGCCCAGCGTGGACTCGTTGGCGCGGTCGTCACGGGTTGCACCCGTGAAGGCCGTGGTGATGTCCCCGGTGACCGCACCGACCGGCTGGTCGCCGATGACCTTCGCCTGCGCGAGGGCCGCATCGACGATGGTCTTCACCGCGGCGACGCGCGGGTAGGCCGCGACGAGGGCTGCATCCGTCTCGGTGGAGCGTGCGACGTTGCGGGCCGTGTAGGACGCGACGTCGCCCGTCGTGGTGTCGACGGTCAGCGTGATCTGGCCGACGAACTCGCCGTAGGACCCGGTCTGGAGGATGGGCCGGGTCTCGCCTGCGGCGCCGGGGACGGGGGCGTCCCACGCGTACTGCTTGTGCGTGTGGCCGGTGAAGATGGCGTCCACGAGGGGCGTCGTCTCCGTGACGATCTCGGCGAACACGCCACCTGCTGCGACTTCCTGCTCCAGGGTTGCACCCTCGACGGCGCCGTCCCCGGCACCCTCGTGGTACTCGGCGACGATGACGTCGGCGAGGTCCTGTGCTTCGATCTCCTGCGCGACGCGGTTGACCGCCTCGACAGGATCCCCGAAGTCGACGGTCGCGATGCCGCCGGGGCTGACGAGTGACGCGGTCTCCTCGGTGACCACACCGATCACCGCGATGTCGACGCCGTCGACGGTGATGATCGAGTACTCGTCGAGGGCGGGCTCGGTGGTGCCCTTGGTGTACACGTTGGCGCCCAGGTACGGGAAGTCCGCGGCATCGGCGACACGGCCGGTCAGATCGCCGAAGCCCTTGTCGAACTCGTGGTTGCCCACGGCGGATGCGCGGAGTTCCAGGGTGTTCAGGACGTCGATCGTCGGCTGGTCGTCCTGCAGCGCCGAAGCGAACAGGGACGCGCCGATGTTGTCACCGGCCGAGAGGAAGGCCGTCTTCTCATCGCCGAACTCGGCACGGAGCTTCTCGACGGTCCCGGCGAAGCGCACCGTGTTGGAGTCGATGCGACCGTGGAAGTCGTTGATGTTCAG
Organism: Arthrobacter sp. TJ-265; assembly: GCF_058269135.1. Classification (NCBI taxonomy): domain Bacteria; kingdom Bacillati; phylum Actinomycetota; class Actinomycetes; order Micrococcales; family Micrococcaceae; genus Arthrobacter; species Arthrobacter sp. TJ-265. Next base: position 378,893 of record NZ_JBZCND010000003.1, read on the forward strand.
CAGGTTGAGTTCCGCGGTGGTATCGGCCGGTGCGAGGTTCAGGCCGACCACCACGGGGTCGTGGTCGCTGGCGCGGTACGGATCCGCCTGGTAGTAGTCGGTGACGTTGTTGTTGTACCGGCTGTACTCGAGGGCCACCGACTCGACGGAGTTGATGTTCCACGTGTCCACCCCGGACACCGTGGCGTCCGCCGTCGGCGACGCCAGGATGTGGTCGAGGGAGCCGCTGAGGCCCGAGAAGACGTAGGAGAAGCTGTCGTCCTTCTCGGCCTGGTTGACGTATCCCGCCTCGTAGAGGACCTGCATGGGGTCCTCCTGCGTGTAGGAGTTGAAGTCGCCGGTCAGGAAGACCTTGTCCGTCTTCGCCGTCGTCTTCATGGAATCGGCGAATGCGACGAGGGCCCGGGCCTGGTCCACGCGCGCGGCGTTCCAGGCGCCCTGGCCGTCACCGGTGTCGGCGTTGGTGCCCGAGCTCGGACCGGATCCCTTGGACTTGAAGTGGTTGACGATGGCGAGGAAGGTCTCGTCCTCGGTCCCGCCGACGGGCTTGAAGGCCTGCGCCAGGGGCTTGCGCGCGTTGGTGAACACCACGTTGTCGTCGAGGATGACGGACTCGCCCACGGGCTCGGCTGTGGCCGGCTTGTAGATCAGGGCCGTGCGGATGACGTCCTCGTTCTCCAGCGCCGGCAGGGCCGCGGGGGAGCGGACGTAGTCCCAGGTGCCCGGCGCCTGCTCGTTGAGCGCGTCGGTGAGGGCCTTGAGGGCGAAGTCGCGATCCTTGCCGAACTTCGCCGAGTTCTCGATCTCCATGAGGGTGACGACGTCGGCGTCGAGTGCGTTGATCGCCGAGACGATCTTCGCCTCCTGGCGCTCGAAGCTCTCCTGGTTCGCGGCGCCGCGGGCGTCGCATCCGCCTCTCACCGTGATGGGGTTCCCCGCGCGGTCCGTGTTGTAGGTGCAGCCCGTGAGCTGCTCACCGGTGGTCGCGAAGTAGTTCAGCACGTTGAACGAGGCGATCTTGACGTTCCCGCCGACCTCCTCGGGGGCGGCAGGGCGCTCGCCGGCGAACTGCACGGGCTGGACGCCGTCCGGGCGGGCGCCGTCGAGTTCGGCCAGCGGCTGGAACTTCCAGGCGCTGTTGCGGTAGTCGAGGACCACCGGGGAGGTGAACTGCGCGCTGTAGCCGACGCGGACGGGCTGCGACGGCGTGAGGTACGGCAGCACCTCGCCGCGGTTGACCTGGGTGAAGAAGTTGGTGGACGCACCGTCGTCGAGCCTGATGCTCCGGGCGGCGTTGTCGGCGATGACCGCAGCGTTCTCGGGCGTGCCGGGGCGTGCGACGTCGGTCGGCTGGCGGAGGCGCTCGGCCCCGGCCGCGAGGGTGACTTCGCCGTACTGGTTCAGGGCGTAGTTGTCGGCCACGGTGAAGGCCTCGGAGGGCTGGAAGAGCATGCCCTCCACGGCTTCACGCGCGGCATCCGTGGCGGGGAGCGCGATGGCGGAGGCCTTCGCTTCCTCGGCGGGCTCGGTGAGCTTGACCGTGCCGCCTGCGGCGACGGTGAGCTGCGTCAGGTTGAAGAACTCGCCGGCGATGCCGGTGACCTCTACGTAGTCGCCCACGGCGACGGAGCCGACGGTTGCGGGGGAGTAGACGAAGATGGCGTCCGAGGCGGTCTGGTCGGCGGCTGCCGAGCTGCCGGCGGCCTGGAGGTAGAAGCCCGCGAAGCCGCCCGTCGGGTAGGCCGCGGTGACCTTCCCGCGCGTGGTGACGGTCTGTCCGGCCAGGGGTGTGGCGGAGCCGGAGCCCTGGATGTCACGGATGGGGGTGACGACGCCCGGCACCGGGGGGTCGGTCGGCGTCGGCGTCGGCGTCGGGGTCGGCGTCGGGGTGGGCGTGCCGGCCTGGCCGGTCGCGTTCATCGGCGTGGTGTCCTGCAGCGTGAAGTCGGCGCCGTTGTTGTCCGTGTCCACGAATCCGGTGCGGTTGGCGGACTTCGTGCTGCCCGCGCCCGGTGTGGCGGCGGCGGTGCCCTCGAAGGCGTTCGCCGTGCCGTAACCCAGGGCGTCGACGACGCCGGGCGTGCCCACGATGCTGCCCAGCGGCAGGACCCCGACACTGGTGGTCTGGTTCGCCAGGATGATCACGCCGCCCGGCGCGCCGGGATTGAAGCCGCTGGTGAGGTCAGGGGCGGGCAGGGCCGCGCCGTTCGCACCGTTGCTGCCGCCCTGGATCAGGAAGTAGCCCTTGGCCGGGATGGTGCCGCGGAGCACGGTGGCACCGGGTGTGGCGGTGGAGCCCGGTGCGCGGTACTGCAGCGACCAGCCGTCGAGGCTCACCGGAGCGTCGGTCGGGTTGTAGAGCTCCACATACTTGTTGCTGAGGGGTGTTCCCGAAGAACCGCCCGTGAGATACGCCTCGTTGATGATGACGCCGTCTCCTGTGACGGACGCCGTACCCGGGGGTGTCTCGACCGCGTTGGCCGGCAGTGCGATCATCGGTGAGGCCATGAGCCCTACCGACAGCGCCGCACAGAGCGCTCCCTTCCATGACGAATTAGCCATTCGTTCTTTCTTCTCCTTGACGATGGCCGCGACAGCGGCCGCGAGTGAAGCCCGCCGACCCGTGGTGGGTGGACGTGTTGGCATGTGCACCGTATGTGACGCAGGTGACATTCCTATCCCCAGGAGTAGCCAACCAGAAGATCGTTAACAACGGGTTACTAAAACACCAGAGGCCCCGGAAGATCCGGGGCCTCTGGCCGTCATCCATGGACGAATGGTGCTATCGACCCGCATCTCGCAGCGTTCCTGTCACCGGCGTCTCCTCCTGTTCCGCGACGAAGCACAGGATCTCCCGGTCGCCCTCGGCGTCCCAGCTCTCCTCGACGGGATAGAAATAGAGCAGTTCGAGGACGGAGGTGTCGTAGTCCACGCCGATGAAGCTCTTGAACTCCTCGGCGCAGAAGTCGGTGGCCGCGGTGTTGGCCCCGCCCTGGCCGGGATACTCGCCCTCGGGCATCTGCGTGGTGGCGAAGGCCTCGAACACGTGCTGTTCATCGCACGGGATCACGGCGATGTCCGAGTGGTCCTCCATGCCGGGATCATCGATGCAATCACCCACGGCGATCGGGGAGGTCGCCGTGGGGGTCTCGGCCGTCCCGGCGGAGCCCGCGCGGCGCTCCGGCTCCGTCGTGGGGGTCTCGGCCGTCCCGGTGGAGCCGGGTCGGCGCTCCGGCTCCTCCGACCCGAAGACGCTGCACCCTGCGATCAGGGCGGTCGTCGCGACCGACGCCAGGACCGACACCGCTGCACCCCGACGGCGCCGCGACGCCCGTCCGCCCTGCCGGCTACCCATAGAACCCCTGTCCCAGGCCACGCATTCGTGGCGCGGCTGCTGCTCCTCGGGACAGTACCGCACGACGGCGCGGGGCACCACGGCGGAGGCCGCTGTCGAGGCGCGACGGCCCGACCCGGCGGTCGGGGACTCAGCCCAGGACGCTCCCCCCGCCGGTACCGGCAGGCTTGGGGTCGGGGATCCGCATCATACGGAAGGATGTGACGAGCCCTGCGAGCCCGGCGAGGATAGGGACGAACAGGGCGATCTGGAGGGCAAGGGGCCGTGCCTCCGTGTTGATGCGGATGATCTCGTCCTGGATCTCCTCCGGCTGGCCCACGAGGATCTCCTCGAGCTGGGTGTTGCTCACCACCTGGGCGTCCTCTTCGAGGGCCGTCGCCACCTGCTGCTGCTCGGCGGACGGGAGGACGGTGCTGGAGGTCGCCATGCCGATGAAGATGGTGGAGAGCGACGCCAGCATGATCCCGCCGGCGAAGGCGAGCCCGAACGACAGACCGAAGGATCCCGCGGCCGAATTCACGCTGGCGGCCTCACTGACCCGCTCGTCCGAAATGGGGGACAGGGTGTAGTTGTTGAGCTGGGACACCAGCAGTCCGAGCCCGCCACCGGCGATGACCAGCGGGATCAGGAGCCACCAGCCGGAGTCCGCGCGCGGCACGACCGGGACCAGCAGTGCCAGACCCACGAGCAGCAGCAGGAAGCCCCACCGTATGAGACCCGCCGGGCGTCGCGCGCCGGATTTCTTCCCGACCAGCAGGGCGACGGCGAACATGGTGAGGGAGAGCGGGGCGATCGACAGCCCTGACTCCATCGCGTTGTAGCCGAGCACCATCTGCAGGTAGATGGGCAGCACGATCATCGTGCCCCCCAGGGCGATCTGCTGGAGCATCTGGCCGGTGGCGCCGAAGCGGAAGGTCTTCGCCTGGAACAGGTCCGGGTCCAGCAGCGTCGGCTTGCTGTGGCGTTTGCGCTGGACGAGCCAGTAGACCAGGCTGCCCAGTCCCACGACGCCCACCGTCAGGAGCGCTCCCACCGATTCGCCGCCCTCCTGCCACACCAGGATGCCGAGTACCACTCCGCCCATGCCCACGATGGACAGGATCGATCCGACGACATCCAGTTCCCGGGGACCCGTGTACGGGACGTCGCGGACCAGCCTGATCCCCGAGAGGACGACCACGATGAGGAGGGCCTCGAGCAGGAAGGCGACGCGCCAGGACAGGAACGTGGTGATGAAGCCGCCGAGCAGAGGCCCGACGGCGGCGGCGATCGCTGCCGAGGCGCCGACCAGGGCGTAGACCCGCTTCTGGGCGTCTCCTTCGAAGTTGCCATGGATGAGGGACTGCATGGCGGGGAGGAGGAGCGAGGCACCCAGGCCGCCGATCAGGGCCCAGAAGATGATGATCGGGAGGAGGCTCTGGGCCAGGGTCATTGCCACGGCGCCGATGGCGTAGCAGCACAGCCCGATCACGTAGGCGCGCTTCCGGCCGATCAGGTCGCCGATCTTGCCGCCGATCAGGATGAAGGCCGCCGAGACCAGTGCCTCGAGGGCGATCGTCGACTGCAGCCCGCTGACGGTCGCTCCGATGTCGTCCACCACCGCGGAGATCGAGACGTTCATGATCGACGTGTCGACGACCAGGACGAACATCGCCGTCGCCAGCAGCAGGGCGAGTCGCTGGTTGAACGGCGCCGTCTGGACGCCGCCTCTGCTCGGAAGGCTCATCAGGTACCTGCTCGACTCGCGGGATTCGGGATGGCGTAGGGGCCCGGACAAGTCTTCCGCCCTCCGGGCGGTCCGGCCAGAGGACAAAGCCCCACCCGACGGCGATGGCCGAGCGGTCCGCGTGGTCACCCCCTGCGGAGGAGGTACACGACGATCGTGAGCACTACCGTGACCGGCGGCGCACTCGTCATTCCGCCGGGTTCGCCGTGGAACACCAAGACAGGGCGCGTTCGCGCGCTGAGCACGGACCGCCCCCCGGACCCCCGGTGCCGGTTCCCTGACGGAAGAGGGAGGCCACCGATCATGGCCGAGACCAAGGTCAAGCACAGGAGTGCCGAGGAACGTGCTGCGAGGGGCAAGGCATGCCGGGAGAAGTCGCCGGTTTCCGGCCACAAGGGATGGGTCCCCTCGTCCGACCGCCCGGATCCGGTAGCGCTGCTCGAGGAACAGAACCTCACCCGCGACCAGGATCTCCTGCCGGTGCGGCACGGGCGGATGATGGGCTCACCGTTCACGTTCTACCGGGGTGCGGCCAGGATCATGGCCGCCGACCTGAAGGACACTCCGCGGGCGGGCCTGGTCTCCCAGCTGTGCGGTGACGCCCACCTGTCCAACTTCGGCGTCTTCGCCTCGCCGGAGCGGAACCTGCTGTTCGACCTGAACGACTTCGACGAGACCCTTCCGGGACCGTTCGAGTACGACGTCAAGCGCATGGCCGCGAGTTTCACGATCGCGGCACGGAACAACGCGTTCACCGCGGAGGAGGTGCGCGACGTGACGCTCACGGCCGTGCGGGCCTACCGCGAGGCGATGGCGGGGTTCGCGCAGATGCGCACGCTGGACATCTGGTACGCCCGTTTCTCCGAGGAGCGGCTGATGGAAGCCATGGACCTGGCCGTGGGTACCCAGAAGGGCAAGGCCCTGAAGAAGGCTGAGAGCGGGGCGAAGGCGGCTCGACGGAACGTCGACAAGGCCCGCGCCCGGGACAGCCTGCACGCACTGTCCAAACTTGCCGAGCTCGTGGACGGGAAGTACCGGATCGTCAGTCAGCCACCGATCGTCATCCCGGTGCGGGAGCTGGGCGAGGTGTACGGTATGTCGCCCGACGAGGTGGGACCCGCCATCCGTAAGCAGTTGCGGTCCTACCGTGCCACCCTGCCCGCCGACCGGCGCCAGCTGCTGGAACGCTTCGAGGTCGTCGACGTCGCCCGGAAGGTCGTGGGGGTCGGCAGCGTCGGCACGCGGGCGTTCATCGCCCTGCTGCAGGGCCGCGACCAGCAGGATCCCCTGTTCCTGCAGGTCAAGGAGGCCACGAGGTCGGTGCTCGAGGACCACTTGCCGAAGAGCCGGTTCAAGCAGCCGGGCGAGCGCGTGGTGCAGGGGCAGCGGATGATGCAGGCCGCGAGCGACATCTTCCTGGGATGGACCAAGGGTGTACAGGACAACCGGTACCTGTACTGGCGCCAACTGCGCGACATGAAGGGCTCGGCCGTCGTCGAGGAGATGAGACCGCTCGCCCTGACCTTCTACGCCGACGCCTGCGGCTGGACCCTGGCCCGGGCGCACGCCCGCTCCGGCGACCCGATCGCGATCTCCGCCTACCTCGGGAAGAGCGACAAATTCGACCGCTCCATCACCGACTTCTCACAGCGCTACGCCGATCAGAACGAGCGCGACTACGAGGCCTTCGCGAAGGCGGTCCGTTCGGGCCGCCTGGAGGCATCCGACGCCGTATAGGCATACCGTCCGGCCCGCGAGAAGGCCTGCGCAACGACAGAGGCCGATCGAGCCGATCCTTCGATCGGCCCGACCGGCCTCGTGTCAGCGCAGGTGCGGCGCTCTCGCGGAAGGTAAGGGATTCGAACCCTTGAGACGGGGTAACCGCCCACTGGTTTTCAAGACCAGCTCCTTCGGCCGCTCGGACAACCTTCCCGCCGTTAGTGTTTCATGCGGGGCAGGTGACGCCCAAATACCCGGGAGAGAGTGGAGGTCGGTGTGCGCGCAGTCGTGATCGAGGGGGCTGGTGGGCCGGAGGTGCTCTCGGTGCAGGAGGTCTCCGCACCGGTGCGGGCCGCCGGCGAGGTGCTCATCGACGTCCTCGCCGCGGGCCTCAACCGCGCCGATGTGCAGCAGCGGCGCGGCTTCTACCCTCCGCCCGCCGGGGCGTCCGCCGTCCCGGGGCTGGAGGTCTCGGGGCACGTGGCGGACCCGGGCGAGTCCGGCTTCGCGGTCGGGGACGCCGTCGTCGCACTGCTGGCCGGCGGCGGATACGCCGACCAGGTCGCCGTGCCGGCGGGGCAGGTGATCCTGGCGCCGGCGGGCGTGGGCCTCGTGGAGGCCGCCGCGCTCCCCGAGACCGCCGCGACCGTCTGGTCCAATCTCGTGCAGGCCGGACTCGAGGCCGGTGACCACGTCCTGATCCACGGGGCGTCCGGCGGGATCGGCCTGATGGCGATCCAGGTGGTCCTCGCCCTCGGTGCGGTCCCGCACGTCACGGCGGGATCGGCCGCCAAGCTCGACGTCGCCCGGTCCCTGGGCGTGGGATCCCTGATCAACTACCGGGACCAGGACTTCGTCGCGGAGGTCCGGGCGGCAACGGACGGTCGGGGCGTGGACGTCATCCTCGACGTCGTCGGCGCGGGATACCTGCCGCGCAACATCGATGCGCTCGCCACGGGCGGGCGGCTCGTGGTGATCGGGCTGCAGGGCGGGGCGAAGGCGGAACTCGACCTCGCGGCGCTGATGGGCAAGCGTGCGAGCGTGGCCGGCACCACGCTGCGGTCCCGTCCCGTCGCGGAGAAGGCCGCGATCATGCGCGCTGTGCAGGAGCACGTCTGGCCGCTCGTGGCGTCCGGAGCGGTGCGGCCCTTCGTGGACCGGAGCTTCCCGCTCGCGGAGGTCGCGGACGCGCACACCTACTTCGACTCCGGGGAGCACACCGGCAAGGTCCTGCTGACCATGACCATGACCTAGGATCGCTGGTTCCCACGGGCCGGGTTCGGCACCGGAGGCGGCTGGAAGCGCCGGGAAGTGGCGGGAAGCGCCGCCCACTCGCCGCAGGTCCGGGCGCGTTCGGCGCAACCCACGGCTCGAAGGGCTTGCGCTGTGATGTACGCCTCACTAAGTTGCTACCTTCGTGTGCATCACACTCTCGCCTTCGAGGAGCAACATGAGTAAGAAGCAGAACGGGTCCCACCGGCACGCCGACGTGCTGGTGACGGACCCGAACCTGCCGCCGGTCGCCGTCGACCCGCAGCGGGCTGAAGCAGAAGACCGCCGGTGGACGCCGGCGAAGATCGCCCTGTGGGTGGGCATCGCCCTCCTCGGCGGTGTTTCCTGGACCATCCTCGCGATCGTCCGCGGAGAGACCGTCAACGCCATCTGGTTCGTCTTCGCGGCGGTCTGCACGTATCTGATCGCCTACCGGTTCTACTCGAAGTTCATCGAGCGGAACCTGCTGAAGCCGGACGACCGTCGTGCGACCCCCGCCGAGTACAAGGCCGACGGCAAGGACTACGCCGCCACCGACCGCCGCGTCCTCTACGGCCACCACTTCGCCGCCATCGCCGGAGCCGGCCCCCTCGTGGGCCCGGTGCTCGCCGCGCAGATGGGCTACCTTCCCGGGACCCTGTGGATCATCATCGGCGTGATCTTCGCGGGCGCGGTGCAGGACTACCTCGTGATGTTCTTCTCCATGCGCCGGGGCGGCCGCTCGCTCGGCCAGATGGCGCGCGAGGAACTCGGCATCATCGGCGGCACGGCGGCGCTCATCGCCACCCTCGCGATCATGATCATCATCGTCGCGATCCTCGCCCTCGTCGTCGTGAACGCCCTGGGCGAGAGCCCGTGGGGCGTCTTCTCCGTCTCGATGACCATCCCGATCGCCCTGTTCATGGGCGTCTACCTGCGCTACCTCCGGCCCGGCAAGGTCACCGAGGTGTCCGTGATCGGGTTCGTGCTGCTGCTGCTCGCCATCATCGGCGGTGGCTGGATCTCCGAGACGGCGTGGGGCGTCGAGCTCTTCACGCTCGACCGCATCACCATCGCCTGGGGCATCATCATCTACGGCTTCATCGCCGCCGTCCTGCCGGTCTGGCTCCTGCTCGCCCCGCGCGACTACCTCTCCACCTTCATGAAGATCGGCACGATCATCATGCTCGCGGTCGCGATCGTCGTCACGCGTCCCGAGATCAGTGTCCCCGCGGTCACCGAGTACGCGAGCTCGGGGCAGGGCCCGGTCGTCGCGGGCACGCTGTTCCCGTTCCTCTTCGTCACCATCGCCTGCGGTGCTCTCTCCGGGTTCCACGCCCTGATCGCCTCCGGTACCACGCCGAAGATGATCGAGAAGGAGCGCCAGACGCGCTTCATCGGCTACGGCGGCATGCTCATGGAGTCCTTCGTGGCGATCATGGCCCTCGTCGCGGCGCTGTCGATCGACCGCGGCATCTACTTCGCCATGAACTCCTCGGCGGCAGCGACGGGCGGCACCATCGAGGGTGCGGTCGCGTTCGTCAACGGCCTCGGCCTGACCGGCGTCAGCCTGACTCCCGAGGCGCTCAGCACCATGGCCTCCAACGTCGGTGAGGAGTCGATCGTCTCCCGCACGGGTGGCGCCCCGACCCTGGCCGTCGGCATCGCCCAGATCATGCAGGGCGTCTTCGGCGGCGCGGGGATGATGGCGTTCTGGTACCACTTCGCGATCATGTTCGAGGCCCTGTTCATCCTCACGGCGGTCGACGCCGGTACCCGCGTGGCGCGGTTCATGCTGCAGGACAGCATCGGCAACTTCGTGCCCCGCTTCCGCGACACCTCCTGGCGTACCGGGGCGTGGATCTGCACCGCGATCATGGTGGCCGGCTGGGGGGCGATCCTCATCATGGGCGTCACGGACCCGCTGGGCGGCATCAACACGCTGTTCCCGCTGTTCGGCATCGCGAACCAGCTCCTGGCGGCGATCGCGCTCGCGGTCTGCATGGCGATCTGCGCGAAGCGCGGGTACTTCAAGTTCCTGTGGATCCCCGCCCTGCCGCTGGCGTTCGCCGCCGTGGTGACCATCACGGCGTCGTTCCTGAAGATCTTCTCGCCGGTCCCGGCCATCGGCTACTGGGCACAGCACAGGGCGTTCCGCGACGCGCTCGCGGCGGGGGAGGAGAGCTTCGGCGCAGCGCAGACCGTCGCAGCCATGGAGGCTGTGGTCCGCAACACCTTCATCCAGGGCACACTGTCGATCGTCTTCGTGGTGCTGGCCATCATCGTCATCACCACCTCGATCATCGCCACCATCAAGGCCTACCGGCACGGTGGCGGGGCGGATGCCGAGGATGCTCCCGTGGCCTCGCGTGTCTTCGCGCCGGCCGGCCTGATCGCCACCCCCGCCGAGAAGGACCTGGAGGCCCAGTGGGCGGCCCTCGAACCCGGCAAGCGTCCGGCGAGGACGGGCCACTGATGACCGTGCCGCACAGCCTCACCCGGGTGCGCGACACCGCACGGGAGCTGGCCTGGCTGTTCAAGGGCATCATGGGGGAGAACGCCTACCAGGCGTACCTCGACCACCACGAGCGCACGCACGCCGGTGGCCGACCCATGACCGAGCGGGAGTTCTGGCGGGACAAGACGGACCGCCAGGACGCCAACCCGGAGGGTCGCTGCTGCTAGTCGGCACCTCATGCACGAAGAAGCCCGACGCCGGAGGATCGGCGTCGGGCTTCGTCGTCCCCGGGAGGTCAGCGCTTCTCCCACCGGAAGCGCTTCGCGGCGGCCAGGTAGGGAAGCGCGATCCATGCCAGGAGGGCGGCGGCGGCACCGGCCACCGTCAGGTCCAGCTCGGTGGCGCCCCACCCCGCCATCAGCAGGTTCTGCAGCGCGCCGCCCGGGGTCAGCCGGGACACGGCCTCGAAACCGTCGTCGAAGGCGGTCCAGAAGAAGGTGCCGATGACGACCGCGAGGAAGGGGAGGGTGGTGATCTGGGCGGCCGCCGCGGAGGGCGTGTAGATGCTGGTCAGCATGCCGGCGGTCGCACAGAGGGCGAGGAACCCGAGTACGGCGCCGAGCACCACGAGCGGCCGTGCCGGGGCGTCCATCCCCGCCACCCCGAAGCCGACGGCGATGATCGCGAGCTGCCCGGCGACGAGGGCGACGATCGGTGCCAGCATGCCGAGCCAGATGACGGTGTCGGAGGACTCACCGCTGCGCAGCCGCTTCAGGAAGAGCTCCTCGCGCCGCGTCGCGATCGTCGTCGTCGCGGTCAGGTAGACGCCGAGCAGGGCGACGATCATGAGGGTCAATCCCGCCATGACGGCGGTGGCCGAGGGCCCGACCATCTGCTCCGCACCGAAGTAGAAGAAGTACACGGCCATGGCGATCGGCATGAGGACGGCGCCGAGGAGCACCGTCTTGTTGCGGAAGATGATGCGCAGCTCCATGAGTGCGATGGACGTGATGCGGCCGGCGGCGGAAGGACCGCGGGGCGTCGAGTGGGCCTCTGCGAGGGTGGTCATGGTTTTCTCCTGTCGGACTGTTGGATCGGGAGCTAGGCGGTGTCGCCGAGGCTGACCCGGCGGAAGACCGCGGCGAGGGAGGCCTCCGACGCGGACAGGCGGTCGAGGCGGACGCCGTCCCCCTCCGCCCACGACAGGACCCTCCAGAGGTCCTGCTGGAGGTCCAGGGACGGCACGGTCACCCGGGTCCGGGCAGGGGTAGGGGTGAAGTCGGGGGACAGCCCGAGGCCGCCGAGCTGCAGGACGTCGACGGACGCATCCACCTCGAAGGAGATGACCGACGGCTCGCGCCGCAGCACCTCCGGAAGGGTGCCCTCCACGGCGATCCGACCGTCGTGCATGATGGCGAGCCGGTCCGCGTAGCTCTCGGCCTCCTCGAGGTAGTGGGTCGTGAGGACCACCGTGGTCCCGGCGTCGTTCAGGCCCCGGACGAGCTCCCACGTCCGTTCCCGGGATTCCGGGTCGAGGCCCGTGGTGGGTTCGTCGAGGAACAGGAGGTCCGGTTCGTTCGCCGTCGCGAGGAGGAGGTCGAGGCGCCGCCGCTGACCGCCCGAGAGCATCTTGACCCGGGTGGTCGCCTTCGCCGCGAGGTCGAGGACCTCCAGTCCGCTCGCGATCACCTCCGCCTGGCTCCCGGTCCGCGGATGGGCCGACGAAAGCCGGAGCCAGAGGCGGCAGGTCTCCTCGACCGTGAGGTCGTCGGCGAACCCGGCTTCCTGCAGCATGATGCCGAGGCGGGGGCGGATCGAGGCCCTGTCGCTGTAGGGGTCGCCACCCAGGACCGACACGCTGCCGGAGGAGGCACGGCGGTGCCCCTCGAGTGTCTCCATGGTGGTGGTCTTGCCTGCGCCGTTGGTGCCGAGAAGCGCGAAGAACTCCCCGTTCCTGATGGACAGGTCGATGCCGCGCACGGCCTCGAATGAGCCGTAGGCGCAGCGCAGGCCCTCGGCCGAGACCGCGATGGTGTCGGCGGGTGCCTCGGACGCGGCCCGCCGGCCCTGCCTGGACGGGGATGCCTGGGTGCTGGGTGATGTGGTCATGGGTCAATCCTCGCCAGCCGCGCCGGCACGTGTCAGTGGCCGTCCGTCATGACCTCACCTGATGGTCTCCACACCGGGACCATGACAAATGTCATGGTCCTACCATGGTGACCATGGCGCTTTTCACTGCTCGACGCAGCACCCGGAACGGGGAGACGACGGAGCAGCCGGAGCCCGGGCGCGGAGTCAGGGCGACCTGGCGCTACACGGTCGGGACGATCGCAGCCTACGGACTCTTCGTAACGGCGGTCTCGACCCTGGTGATGCTCGGTGGCGGCGAGTACGGCATGCAGTTGCCCGACCTCGTGATCCTCGTGCTCGCGCTGGCTTCCGCTGCATCGCTGGTCCGCTACTGCTGGTTCTTCAGGAGAGGCCTGGGCGGCGGACTGCCTGCGCGCCACTACACCCTGTGGCTGCTGCTGCCGGGCGGCGCCCTCTGGTTCATCGGCCTCGGACAGCCGCACACCCTGTGGGTGGGGGCCGTCCCGCTCTGGCTGGCCTGCAACGCACTGGCCGTCGTCGTCGGGCGGCGCCCCCGGTGGTGGATCCTCGGTGTCGGGCTGGTTGTGCTCCTCGTGCACGGGCCGCTCGGACTCCTGCTCGGCCACACGGTCGGCGGTCCGTCCTGGGAGGGCGGCGCCGTGGCCTCCCTCGCCGTCTGGGCCCTGATGACTCCCATGCTCTTCGTGGCGAGTATCTGGTGGTGGGACATCGTGCTGCGCCTCGACGACAGCCGCCGCACCTCCGGGGAGCTCGCAGTGGCCAAGGAGCGGCTGCGCTTCGCAGCGGACCTGCACGACATCCAGGGTCACCACCTCCAGGTCATCGCGCTCAAGACGGAGCTCGCCGGCCGACTGCTCGACGCCGATCCCGAAGCGGCACGTGTCCAGATCACGGAGGCCCAGCAGCTGGCCCGGACCGCGCTGGAGGACACCCGGGCCCTCGTTCACGGGTATCGGACGGTGTCCCTTTCCGCCGAGGCCGCGAATGCCGCCGAGGTCCTCCGCGCCGCGGGCATCGAATGCTCGGTGGACGTCGACGCCGCTGCGCTGCCCGCGGAGGAGAGGACCCTGTTCGGCCTCGTGATCCGCGAGGCCACGACCAACATCCTCCGTCACAGCGAGGCGATCGCGGTCACGCTGCGCCTCGCCCGGACCGGGACCGGATCCGTCCTGACCGTGATCAACGACGGCGTCGGCGCCGACGCCCGCCCCGGCGGATCAGGCATCGACGGGCTCCGACGGCGGTTCGAAGCCGTAGGGGGAGGGATCGAGGTCCGGCAGGAGGACGGGCTCTTCGTGCTCACGGCCACCACACCCGGGCTCCCGGGCACCGCCCTCGGGGCTTCGGGTGCAAGCCGCGCCACCCCTGGCCCGGTCTCCGTGCCGGCTGCACCGACGGAGACGGCCGTGGTCTCCTCAGCTGCCTCCGCCCTCGCCGGGACCACCGGTGCCCGAGGGGACCGGACGTGATCCGGGTGGTCCTCGCCGACGACGAGCATCTCATCCGTGGTGCGCTCGAGGCACTGCTGGGACTGGAACCGGACCTCGAGGTGGTGGCGAGCACGGACAACGGGACGGACGCGACGCGCCTCGCGAAGGAGCACACCCCCGACGTGTGCGTCCTGGACCTCGAGATGCCGCCGACCGACGGCATCTACGCCGCGGAGGAGATCCTCCGGACGGTGGCGACGCGGGTTGTGATCGTCACCCGGCATGCCCGGCCCGGCGTGCTGCGCCGTGCCCTGGCGAGCAGGGTGTCCGGGTTCGTCCCGAAGTCGACCCCCGCCGACAAGCTGGCGGACGTCATCCGGGATGTCGCCGCGGGCCGCCGCTACGTGGATCCGGACATCGCGGCCAGCGCCCTCACCGGCGAATCGTGTCCGCTCACCGCCCGCGAACTCGACGTCCTGCGGCACAGCCGGCAGGGGGCAAGCCTGCAGACGATCGCCCGCGAGCTCCACCTGGCGCCGGGCACGGTACGGAACTACGTGTCCTCCGCGATGACCAAGCTGGACGCGCCGTCGCGCTACGAGGCCGCGACGCTCGCCTGGGAGCAGGGCTGGATCTGACGTATCGGCCCCGGACGGTTGTGGGAGCATAGCGGGATGACTGAACAGCAGCCTGCCAGTCCGTCCGACCCGGCGCCCGCGGCACCCGCCGAGGGCGAGAGCCTCCCCGTGCCCGCCGAGGGCGAGAGCCTCCCCGTGCCCGCCGAGGGGCGCACGGCGTCGCTCACGGACCTCGTCGACGAACCGGCCAAGGTCATGCGGATCGGTACCATGCTCAGGCAGCTGCTGGAGGAGGTCCGCAGCGCGCCGCTCGACGACGCCGGCCGCACCCGGCTCGCCTCCATCCACGAGCGCTCGGTGCGGGAGCTCGAGGACGGACTCGCCCCGGAGCTGGTCGAGGAGCTGCATCGTATCAACCTGCCCTTCGACGAGGGCGTGGTTCCCACCGACGCAGAGCTGCGCGTGGCACAGGCGCAACTCGTGGGCTGGCTCGAGGGCCTCTTCCACGGCATCCAGACGGCGCTCGCGGCGCAGCAGATGGCCAACCAGCAGCTGGCGGCCCGCCTCCAGCTCCGCCAGCTTCCTCCCGGCACCGTGATAGCCCCCGGTGTGGTCATCGGCGAGGACGGCGAACCGAAACGCACCCTGCCCGGCCGGCAGGCCGCCTCGAACCAGGCCGAGGGCCACGGCCCCGGCCAGTACCTGTAACAGCCAGGTGGCATTCTTCGCAGCGGCGCGGCAGGGTCGCAGGGACGACGCCGAGCTCGGAACCGGGGTGTGGCGCCGCGCGCACGACCGCTTCCGCCGGGGCCTCGACCGCTATCACCAGATCCTCGAAGGCATCGAGGACGACGACGTCTACAACGAGCTCGTGGCGGTCGCCGACGAGCTCGGCGCGATGCTGCCGCGTGTGCGGGCCATCTGCGTGAGCGCCCAGGCCTCGTCCCCGAGTACGGGCCTCGACATCCCCGGCGCCCTCCTGCAGGTGCACCGGGCGCTGTCCCGGGCCGGGAACACCCTCGCGACCACCGCGGAGGCCGCTGCGATGACGAGGCTCGACGGCGAACGGTGGGGGGTCGCGTCCTCGGGCCTCGACAACGTACGCCGCCGCGCCCAGCTCGTCGCGGAGGACGTCGAGGAGGCCGAGCGGGCGATGCCCGGCGGTCAGTAGGACAGCAGCGTGGTCCCGGGTTCCACGGCGATGTCCCAGACCTCGAGTTCCTGTCCGCCGCACTCGCCCTGTTCGCCGGTCGGCACGCCGCCGATGAACGGGGCCTGCCGCTGCTCGTCCACGTACGGGTAGCCGCGGTCGTTCAGGACCGTCAGCACCTGCCGACCGCGCCGGGGGTCCCCGTTCGGATAGGACAGGACCTCGATGCGCTCGTAGGCGGAGAAGCCCTCGGGCCAGCGGAGGAGGACCGACCGCCCGGTGTACTCGAAGACCACGCACGCCCGGCCGTCCCCCGCGGGCAGGACGCGGAACGTGCCGAGCCGGTCCGCGGGCAGGTTCTGGACGTCGCGGCCCTCGGCCGGGCGGGTGCCTACGACGGACTCGGCAGGCAGCGACCCCGGTGCCCTCCCGTTCGTGTCCAGCGTGAGCTCCTCCGCGGGTAGGGCACGGATGGCGTCGCGGAGCTCGTCCGGCAGCGGCGCCGGGTCTCCGCCGATCGTCGCCGCCTCCGGGGACCGGCGGTCGATCAGCGTCAGGACGGACCCCTCCCCCTCGATCGGCGAGAGGACGCCGTCGCCGTCACGCACCAGGAACACGAGTCGGTCCGGTGGGAAGAGTTCCCGGCCGTAGGGGCGCTCGAGAGTGCTCCGCCCGGTGACGTCGACGGTCAGGGTGGTTCCGTCGGCGTCCCCCTTCACGATCTGCACCACGGAGGAGGCCTGCAGCATCCGCAGTTCGCCGTCGACCGTCGTGGGTTCGACAGCTGCGACGGACACGACGGCGACGACGTCGGCGAGGGCGAACAGCCGTTCGACGTCGCCCGCAGGGCCGGGGGCGGCGCGCGGGATGAGGGCCGTGGCCAGACCCGCGACGACGACGAGCAGGAGGAGGGTCCCGAGGACCGCCTGGACCCGCCCGCGGGGCATCCCGGCGCGGGCGAGGAGTCGGGGGTGGTCCTCCCGCACCGCCGGGGCATGCTCCGCCGCAGCGGTGGCGGGTGCTGCCGGGGTGACCCGGGTGTTTGGGGTGCCTGGGGTGGCGGCGGCACGCCGCTCGCTCGTCGGAGGGGAGGCACGCCGCTCATCGGTCGACGGCGCGACTCCGATGCCGGGAAGACCGCGGCGGCTGCGGGCGAGGTCCTCGGAGGTGATCACGGCGGCGGGGTCGGCGGCGGCCAGTGCGGCGGAGAGCGCCGCGCCGGACGGCACCTCGCCGGCCGTCCCACTCCCGCGCAGGGCAGGATGGGCGCAGGCGGCCTCGACGGCGGGGAGGCGTCCCGGCTCGCCCCCGGCCACCCGCGCGGCGTCCTCGGCCGTGAGACCGTCCCAATGGTGCAGGAGGAGGAGCTCGCGGTCGGCGGGGGAGAGGTCGGAAAGCGCCGTCTGCAGGGACGCATCGCCGCCGGCGCGCGGTGGCAGCGTCGAGGGAAGGTAACGCTCCAGGACGGCCCTGGTCGCCCGCAGGACGGCGTCGCGGTCCGGGCCGGCCTCGGGGGCGGAGAATCCGTCGTCGCCCGGATCGGGAGGTCCGGTGACGGGACCGGCGTCCAGCGACTCGATGGCCTCGCGGGCGGCGGAGGACGCGAGCCGTGCCGAGAGCGATCGGCGGAAGGCATACCGGTAGGCGGCGTCATGCAGGGCTGCCTGGTCGTCGTCGAGCATGTCCCACCCCCGTCCCGCGGGCCGACCGGCGCGGCCGCCAGAGCCGGTCCGAAAGCACGCTGGCTGATAGTTGTCGGTGGGAACAGAAATAAACGGGCTGCATCGTTGGTTCCCGCCTATATGACTACATCACCGAATCTTACGTTCAACGACGGCCACACGATCCCGCAGCTCGGTTACGGTGTGTGGCAGGTCGAGGACAACGTTGCCGAGGACGTCGTCGGCAAGGCCTTCAAGGTCGGCTACCGCCACATCGACACCGCCAAGATCTACGGGAACGAAGCCGGCGTGGGCCGTGCCATCGCGTCGTCCGGCCTGAGCCACGACGAAATGTTCATCACCACCAAGCTGTGGAACGCCGACCAGGGCTACGAGAGCACGCTCAAGGCGTTCGAGGAGTCGATGGAGCGTCTCGGCCTCGAGACCCTCGACCTCTACCTCATCCACTGGCTGCAGCCCAAGCAGGGCAAGTACCTGGACACCTGGAAGGCCCTCATCGAGCTGCAGAAGCAGGGACGCGTGAAGAGCATCGGCGTCTCGAACTTCACCATCGAGGCCCTCAACGAGATCATCGACGCCACCGGCGTCGTCCCGGCCATCAACCAGGTGGAGACGCACCCCTTCCTGAACCAGGCCGAGCTCCGCGCGTTCGAGGCCGAGAAGGGCATCCTCCACCAGTCGTGGTCGCCCCTCGGTTCCGGCAAGGGACTGCTCGACGACGCCGTGCTGCAGGACATCGCGCAGAAGCGCGACGCCACCCCTGCGCAGGTCGTGCTCGCCTGGCACCTCGCGCTCGGCAACGTGGTCATCCCGAAGTCCGTCACGGAGTCGCGCATCATCGAGAACTGGGAGTCCCTCGATGTGAAGCTCGAGGACGAGGACATCGAGGCCATCAACGGGCTCGACAAGGGCGCGGCCGGCCGCATCGGCGCCGATCCCGCGACGGCCGACTTCGCGTAGCCTCCGCGCACCGTCCGCTCGTTGAGCAGCTGTGGTGGGTGCGCGACAGCGTGACCCGCCACACCTGCACGACGACGTGAGATGACAAGAGCCGCCCGGCATCGCCGGGCGGCTCTTTCCGTCTCCGACCCGTTGTCAGGCGGCCTGGGCCAGGGACGCCCGGAGCGGGTAGTCGGTTCCCTCGAGGATCAGTTGAGCGCAGCGTCCCGTGGTCGGATCCAGGATGATCGGCGCGGCCAGGTTGACGGTGGTACCGCTGGGACCGGGATTGGCGACGACGAACAGGTGGGCCTCCGGGACGTCCGCTCCGAGGACGTCGCGCTGCGCGTCCGAGAAGCGGGGGCTGTACTGCGGGACGTACGTGGCGGCGTCGAGGAGAAACAGGCGCACGCCGGTGTCCTGCGCCGCGGTGAGCGTGAACAGCCCGTCCGCGCCCTGCACCTGCTCGAGGTGGAAGTCCGTGAGCGGCGCGAGCCCCGGGGGAGGGGTGACGAACGCGGCCCTCATCGCAGGAAGTCCATCAGGGAGGGCTGCAGCACGCGGGCCGAGACGGCGAGCGCGCTCTGGTAGGCGGTCTCCTGGAGCTTGAGGTCCAGGATGACGGAGGCGAGGTCGACGTCTTCCATTGTGGCGCGTTCTCCTTCGAGGGTCAGCGAGGCATCGGCGACGGCGTCCTTGGCTTCGAGCAGGCGCGCGTGGCGGGTGCCGATCTCGCTGTGCTCGGTGGTGAGGGCCTGGATGCGCTGCTGGAGCGGCGCGAGGTGCACCGAGACGTCCTTGCCGGCGTCCAGGTCCGCGGCGATGGCGTCCAGCAGGGCGAAGACCGAGCCGGCGCCGCTGCCGAAGACGGCCGTGCCGTCCGCATCGACGCGGATGTTCTGGTCGGGGCCGACCCTGCGCTCCACCGTCCCGCCGGGCTCGAACGTGAGATCCGCACGGAGGGCATCGTCGGCGTCGGTGTTCCCGGCGAACAGGAACCGGCCGGCGTAGGTCGCGTTGGCCTGGGCAGCGAGTTCACTGCGCAGGGATTTGACGTCGAGTGCGAGGGCTTCCCGGGCGGCCGGGGGGAGGGCGGAGTTCGAGCCCTGCAGCGTGAGGTCGTTGACGCGGTCGAGCGCACGCTTCGACGTCGTCATCGCGTTGTCGAGCTGCGAGAGCCAGCCCTCGCCGTTGGAGATGTTCCGGGCGTACTGCTCGTTCGCGCGGATCTCGGCGCGGACGCGCAACGCCTCCCCTGCGGCGGCCGGATCGTCGGACGGGCGGCTGATCGCCTTCTGGCTGGACGCCTTCTCCTGCAGCTCGGCGAGCCGCGCGAGGTTGTGCTGCAGTGAGCGCTGGGCTCCCTGCATCATGGTGTGGTTGGTGACGCGCGTGATCATGGTGGCCTTTCCCTAGCGTCCGACGATTCCCATGCGGTTGATGAGGACATCGAGCATCTCGTCGACGGCCGTCATCACGCGCGCGGCGCCCTGGTAGGCGTGCTGGTACTGCAGCAGGTTGACCTGTTCCTCGTCCATGCTGACCGAAGTGGCGCTCAGCTGCTGCTGCAGGGCGCTGGTGGCGGAGACCTCCGCGAGGGAGTAGGCCTGCCGCTCGGTGCGCGCTACGGCACCGAGATCGACGACGAACGCCGACCATGCGGCGTCGGGCGATCCGCTGCCCGTGCCGAGCGCCGAGATGCTGTCGGCCACGGAGCCGTCGAGGCCGCCCGCTCCCGGTGCGCCGGTCGCGAGGTCCTCGCGGCGGGTCGGCAGCACGTCGAGGGAGGCGGCGGCGCGGTCCGGCTGGTACGCGAAGAACGGACCCTTGCCTGCGTCGCTGTGGAGTGTGTTCACCTGGTCGGCGAGCGTCGTCGCGAATGCGTTGTACCCGGCCGCTGCCTGGGCGAGGGGACCGCCGTCGCCGGCGGGGGCGAGGAGGGAGAGCGTCGCGGCGAGCTCTCCGCTCTCGACGCCGGCCGGAGTCCCCGGGCGGTGCGACCACTCGACCTGTACGGTCCCGGCGCCGCCGAGCCCAGCCGGTCCGGTGACCTGCAGCGTGAGGGCCGTGGTGCCGGAGACGAGGGGGTTGCCGGCCACGAGGACGTCGGTCGTGCCGTCCGCGTTGTCGCGGACCGTGGCACCGGTCAGCCCTGCGAGAGTCGCCGTCAGCGTGGTGCGGCGGTCCATGAGTTCATTGGCGGAGGTACCGGCGTTGACGGCGGAGCGGATCTGCCGGTTGAGGTCGGCGACCAGCGCGGCGGCGTCGTTGACCTCGGTGGCGAGGGAGGTGGCCGAGGAGCGTGAGGTTGCCCACTGGGTCTCGACCTCGCGGTAGCCCGCGGCGATGCGGGAGGTGAGCTGCCCTGCGGCTGCGAGCAGCGTCGACGCCGGGGCGCCCTTCTCGGGTGCGTTGGAGACCTCCTGCCAGCCGGCCCAGAAGTCCTGGAGGGACGCCGAGACGCCGTGGGCGCCGGGCTCCCGCAGCCCGTCCTCGAGTGTGGCGAAGGCCTGCGCGCGGACAGCGGTGTAGCCGGCGGCGCCGGCCGTGATCCGGACGCGTGCCTCGAGGTGGGCGTCTCCGAGTCGGGCGATGCCCGTGGTGAGGACGCCTTCGCCGGGACGGATGCCGGTGGTGAAGAGCGAGGGCCGGGCCGGGGCGGCGGAAGCGGTCTCGAGCCGCTGCCGCGTGTACCCCTGCGTGGTCGCATTGGCGATGTTCTGCCCGGTGACGTCGAGGCCTGCGCGCGCTGCGGCCAGTCCGGAGTACGCCGTGGTGAGTCCGCTGAATGTGCTCATCGTCGCGCTACATGTCCTTGTCGAGGAGGGTGGGTTGTGCGTGGCCCTGGCGGTGACCGCGGGCCGCAGCGCCGTCCGCGGCGTATGTGCCTGCGCCGGTGCCGATCCCCGCGAGGGTCTCCTGGGCGGATCGGCTGGCCGCTTTCAGGAAGTGCTGGTTGCTGTCGCGCAGCGCGCCGATCTGCGCCACGAGGACCGTCATCGCCTGGAGGTGCGCGGTCAGCAGTTCACCCCAGGGTTCGTCGGGGGCTGCTGCGGCCAGCTCACGGAGGGTGGCGGTGCCATCGATGCCCCAGTCCTTCGCGACACCGGAGGCGTGCACGGCACGGGCGAGGCCTGTGTCGCGGAGCCGCTCGAGCACCTGTTCCACCTCACGGGTGGCGTGGTGGAGCCAGCGGGTCCTGCCGGAGGTGAGGAGGAGCTGTTCCTCCTCGAGTTTGAAGACGAGGAGCTCGAGCAGTTCACGCTCCTGCCAGAGCAGTGCCGACAGATTCTGGGCGCTCACGGTTCTACCTCCTCCCCGGTGCCACGAACGGTGGAACCGGGAGAACTATCGGCGGTGCCTGCAGCGATGTAAGGGATTGTCGTCAGGTGCGTCGCCGACAACCCACCAGCAGGCGCTCATCCGAGAACGCTCGTGGCCGTTGCGGGCCGGGCGTGCCTGGTGAGCCAGGGGACCACCTTCGCGGCCGGCAGCGGCTTGGCGAAGTGGAAGCCCTGGGCCAGATCGCACCCCAGCGCACGCAGTTCCACGAGGGTCTCCGCGTTGTCGACTCCTTCGGCGACCACCCGCAGGTCGAGGCTGTGTGCGAGGTCGATGATGGAACCCACGAGCCCGCCGGCGCGTGGGTCGGTGCGCATCGCGGTGATGAAGGAGCGGTCCAGCTTCAGCTCGTCGGCGGGAAGGTCGCGCAGGTACGCCAGGGAGCTGTAACCGGTCCCGAAGTCGTCGATCGAGATCTGGATACCGGCGCTGCGAAGGCGTGCGAGGATCTTCGCGGAATGGGCGGGGTCGGCCATCAGCATGTCCTCGGTGATCTCGAGCATGAGGCACTCCGGCGGCGTGTTGTGCTGCTCGAGGAGGGTGAGGATCTGCCGGGGCAGATACTGCTGGATGCAGGACCCGGACAGGTTCACGGCAACGCTGATCGCCAGCCCGTCGGCATGCCATCGCGAGACTTGGTCCACTGCGGCCTCGAGCACGAGCTCGGAGAGCTGGGGCATGAGGCCGGCTTCCTCCGCCAGGGGGAGGAACGACGTCGGCGGCAGCTGGCCGAGAACAGGGTGGTTCCACCGGACCAGGGCCTCGACGCTGGTCACGGCGTGGTCGGAGAGGTGCACCTTGGGCTGGTAGTGCAGTTCGAACTGCCGCTCGACCAGAGCCGTGCGGAGCTCCTGCAGGGTCCTGAGCTTCCGGGCGCCGCCGTCGTCGTCCATCGAACTGTAGAGGTGGTGTCCGCTGCGGGTGGCCTTCGCCCGGAACATGGCGATGTCCGCCTTCCGCATCAGGAGGCTGATGTCCGAGCCGTTCTCGGGCGTGAGGGCGATACCGATGCTGACGCTGATCTTCAGGGAGGCCGTCCCGACCCGGATGGGTTCCGCGAGTTCTGCTTCCAGTCGTCGCGCAACGATCAGGGCTTCCTTCTGGGACAGGCCGTCGAGGAACACCGCGAACTCGTCGCCGCCGAGGCGTGCGAGGAGATCGTCATGCCTCAGCGCCCCGGCGAAGCGCTCGCTGACCTGGACGAGGAGGGCGTCCCCGACGTTGTGCCCCAGGGCGTCGTTGACGTCCTTGAAGCGGTCGAGGTCCAGGAAGAACAGGGCGCCGGGTCGATGCTTGCCCAGGCGTCCGTGAAGGTCCGTGACGAATCCCCGGCGGTTCGGCAGTCCCGTGAGGTCGTCCGTGGTCGCGAGGGTGACCAGCAGCCGGTTCCTGAACAGGAGGGGTGCCGCGGCGAGGAGAAGGGTCAGGGCGGCGAGGACCTGGGCGAGGGGCGAGATGGGCATCTGGCACCCGATGATCAGGACTGCGAGGGCCGAGGTCGTGGACACCATCAGCGTGGTGAAGGCGGGCAGTCCACGGTCGTGGTGGCGGAAGGCCGTCCCGGCCCGGGCGACGCCGTCGATCCACAGGGCGATGGCGACGATACCCAGGATCCACCCGCTGTCGATGATCGAGCCGACGGCGTACTCCTGCGCGCCCAGCGCGAAGCCGATGTCCGCAGCGGCGAAGAGGATCAGGCCGGCGACGAGCACCAGCCAGCGCGGCCCGAGATCGAGCCCGCGGGAGGCCAGCAGGCCGCCGACGGCTGTGATCAGCAGGAGATCGAGCAGCGGGTAGATGACGACGACGACCATCCCGAACGTCGTGCCGCCGCCGGCGCCGGACCGCAGGACCGGCGCGAGGATCAGGGCCATGAGGGATGCGGCGGCCAGTGCTCCCACCAGGCTGTCCAGCAGCAGGGGCCACGCCGCGCCTTTCAGCTTCCGCACGGTCACGACGAGGGCGCCGAGCATCAGGGGGTAGAAGGCGAGGTAGGCGACGTCCGCGGCCGAGACGACGTCGTGGGCCTGCTGCCCGTTGAGTGTCGACAGGTAGTAGACATCGCCTGCGGTGTAGGCGGTCACGGCCGCGGCTCCGAGCACCACCTGCCATCGCGACAGGCGGGTCCTCAGGACCGCGGCAATGCACACGGCGACGGCGGAGAGCTCGGCGATGACGCCGAGCCACACGCCGAGGACGTCGAACCGCACCAGGTCGCCGAGCAGCAGGGCGACGACATACAGCGCCGAGATGGTGACCAGCACGATCACCGGGATCCGGGAGATCTGCGGCTGCGTAGCACTGCCGCCATCGGATACACGGGCATCAGCATGCATCCGGTACTTCCTTCCGTTCAGGATCAGGATCAGGCACCTGACCGAACAGCGAGCTTACGGCCGCCCCCCGGGCCCGATCCCCGATCGGGCCTGTTCCGGCCCAACCCACGGCGAAAACTGGGGCTTCCTTGAGTTTGACCACGCCGCGTCACGTGCACGGAAAAAAAGTTCGACGGATTCCTAACACTCCGTGGGACCGCTTCCGATAGCTACGGTTGCAGGCCCATGGATGGGCCTGCGATAGCAACCCTTTCACGGAGGAATACATCATGGGTTTCCAGATCAACACCAACACCGCGGCCAACACCGCATACCGCAACCTCTCCAGCACTCAGGGCGATATGTCCAAGTCGCTCGAGAAGCTGTCCAGCGGTCTCCGCATCAACCGTGCAGCCGACGACGCCGCCGGCCTGGCGATCTCCGAGGGCCTGCGCTCGCAGATCGGTGGCCTGGGAGTTGCAGCCCGCAACGCCCAGGACGGCATCAGCGTGGTCCAGACCGCTGAAGGTGCGCTGTCCGAGGTCCACAGCATCCTGCAGCGCGTCCGTGACCTGGCCGTGCAGTCGGGCAACGACTCGAACAACGATAAGGCGCGCGAGGCTATCAAGACCGAAGTCGACGCGCTTGGCGAAGAACTCACGAGGATCGCGAAGTCCACGAACTTCAACGGGACGGATCTGCTGAGCGCGGCCGGCGCGACTGAGGGCGCTTTGACGTTCCAGGTCGGCGCGGGTTCCGATGCGGCGAACGACCAGATCACGGTCGCACGGACGGATATTGAGGCAGTCGCCACCGCTGTGAAGGCATTGACCTTCACTGGCGCGGACACCGCACTAACCTCCATCGCGGCGCTCGACACCCAGATCGAGACTGTTTCGACGGAACGCTCGAAGCTCGGCGCCGTGCAGAACCGCTTCGAGTCCGCGATCAACAGCATCAACGTCTCGCAGGAGAACCTCTCGGCGGCCAAGTCCCGCATCACCGACACCGACATGGCGAAGGAGATGGCGGACTTCACCCGTTCGAACATCCTCTCGCAGGCCGGTACCGCGATGCTCGCGCAGGCCAACCAGATGAACCAGGGTGTCCTTCAGCTCCTCCGCTAGACGGTGAGCTCGTAGGCGAAGGTGCACGGTAGCGGGACCGATCCTGGACCGAGAGGTCCCGCCACCGTGCATTCGCCGCGAAACGCCCCGAGGAATTCGCAGATGAACCTGCAGTCGAATCAGCAGCACCTTCCAGCCCCATCCGAGAGGTAGACCCATGGCGTTCTCCATCGACGGCATCGCCAGCGGGCTGGACACCACGAATATGATCAACCAGCTCATGCAGCTGGAAGCCCGCCCGCAGACGCTCCTCAGGGCGAAGGCCACCTCGACGCAGGGCTTCGTCACCGCCCTGCAGCAGCTGAACAAGCAGCTCGGCTCCCTGACGGAGCTCGCTACCAAGACCGCCAAGCCCGCAGCGCTCGACCTCTACAAGGTCACCAGCAGCTCCGACGCCGCCACCGCCACCGCGACGTCCTCCGCCGGCGCCGGCACCCTTGACTTCACCGTCAGGCAGCTCGCCCAGTCCCAGTCCTCCGTCACGGCGGCTATGACGGCCTTCTCCGCGCAGGCCTCCACGCTCACCCTGCGAGCACAGGACGGCACCACCACCGAGCTCGCCACCACCGGAACGCTCGACGACGTCGTCGCCCAGGTGAACAATGCCGACGTGGGCATCACCGCCACGAAGGTCAGCGCCGGCAAGGACGCCGCCGGCGTGCAGCAGTACCGCCTCCAGTTCACCGCGCAGGAACCCGGCGCCGAGCACGGCTTCGAAGTCTTCCGCGGCACCGCAGCGGACGTCTCCGCCGGCACCGCGACCGACCTCTTCACCGAGACCGGCGCGGCCACCGTCCGCACAGCGCAGGACGCCGAGGTGCTCCTCTGGGGCGGCACCGCGGCCGAGCAGACCGTCACGTCGTCGTCGAACACGTTCACGGACATCCTCCCCGGCGTCTCCGTCACCGTCGCCAAGACCACCACCGAACCGGTGTCCGTGACCGTCTCCCGTGATGCCGAGGCCACCTCCACGAAGGCGAAGGAGCTCGTGGACGCGCTGCGGGGCGTGTTCTCCTTCGTGGAGACGAACACCAAGGTCACCCCGGGTGCGACAGCCAGTGCAGCGCCGACGTCGGGCCGGTTCACGGGCGACAGCGCCGTCCGGGGGATCACCCAGTCGATGCTCACGGCGGCGACGGCGCCCATCAATGGCAGGTCGACGTCGGAGCTCGGCATCACGCTGACCCGCTCCGGGACAGTGGAGTTCGACGCCGAGAAGTTCGCCGCCGCGCTCGCGAAGGACCCGGCCGTCGTGAAGGACGCCCTCACCCAGCTCTCGACGCGCGTCGCCGACGCGGGCAATGCCGCCTCGGACAGGTTCGACGGCGAACTCACGCGCCGGATCCAGAGCCAGGAATCGACGGTCCGGAACCTCAACGATCAGGTGTCCGGCTGGGACACCCGGCTCGAGAAGCGCCGGGCGACCCTCGAACGCACCTACTCGGCACTCGAGGTCCAGCTCTCACAACTCCAATCACAGGGGGACTGGCTGTCATCCCAGCTGGCAGGCCTCCCGACCGGAAGCGGGCTCTAGATGCTGCAGATGAACGGATACCAGGCCAAGCGGTCGCAGTACGTGCAGGACGCCGTCCTCTCGGCCACCCCCGCCGGGCTGCTGACCATGCTCTACGACCGCCTGCTGCTCGACCTCGCGCGGGCCGGTGCCGCCCAGGAGGCGGCGGAGTGGACGCAAGCCTCGGAGAACCTGCTGCACGCGCAGGACATCGTGGGCGAGTTGATGTCCTCGCTGCGCACGGACGTCTGGGACGGCGCGGCAGGCCTTATGTCCCTCTATACCTATGTACGGCAGACCCTGGTCGAGGCCAACACCCGGCGGGACCGCGCGAAGACCGCGGAGTGCGCCGAGATCCTCGAGCCTCTGCGTCAGGCGTGGCACGAGGCGGCCCGCACCGGTCACACGCAGCCAACCGGCCAGACTCCCGCGTTCCAGCAGGGCCAGGACGCGCCCCGCTCCCTCGGAGTGCTCGGTGTCGGCTGATCCCGACAGTCCGATGACTACCGCAGCTCTCACGGCCTGGACCACTGTTCTCGACGCGCTCGAAACCGCGCTGGAGGCCGCGCCCGATTCGGTGCTCGACGACGCGGGGAACCCCGCGGCCGGCGACCTCATGCGTCAGACCGCCGTCCTCGCCGGCTGGATACCGCCACAGGTCGACGGTCCCATCCCCGCCGAGCTCCTTCCGCGTGCGCAGCGCATCAGCGAACGCCAGCAGGCCGTGCTCACCCGCCTGACCGCCGACGCCGAGACCCTGCGGCGCCACCGCAGCGCCGTCGGATCAGTCCGTGCAGCGACAGTCGCACAGGAGTCCGCCGTCTACCTCGACGTCACGGGCTGAAGTTCCACCGGCGAGTACCTAACGGCAGGTACGGGCACGACCGATAGTTCCCGGTGAGCATGGATCGCTCACCCCCAGGCCATGGATCGGCCGCTCAGCCTTGCAAGAAGAGGTTCTGCCGCCGTGCTCGATTCCGTGTCCTCGCTCGCTCTGCGCAGTGCCCTCGACGGGCTCGCCCTGCGCCAGCGTGTCACAGCGAACAACATCGCCAACGTCAACACTCCCGGCTTCCACGCGCAGCGAGTCAGCTTCGAGGACGCCCTCGCGCGGTCGGTGTCGATGGGCAACGGCAGCGTGCAGGCCACCACCGACACCTCCCTCGAACCCACCCGGCTCAACGGCAGCAACGTCAACATGGACACGGAGACCCTCTCCAACATCGACACCGTGCTGCGCTTCCAGTTCGCGGCCCGCGCCGTCGAGGGCCCCTTCACCAGCATCCGCACCGCACTGAGGACCAACTGATGACCTTCGACGCCATCGGCATCTCCGGCACGGGGCTCACCCTGCACCGCAAGTGGCTCGACGCCGTCGCGGACAACATGGCCAACGCCAACACGGTCACCTCGACCGACGGCGCCGCCTTCCAGCAGCGCTACATCACGGCGAGCGCCGACGGGAACGGGCAGGGCGCGTACGTCGCCGGGACCGAGTTCGGCAGTGCCGAGGGCCGTCTGGTCCACGAACCCACCCACCCCCTCGCGGACGCGGACGGCTACGTCCGCTACCCCGACATCGACATGAGCGCCCAGATGGGGCAGCTCATCATGGCGCAGCGCGGCTACCAGGCCAACGCCGCCGTCGTCGACCGCGCCAAAGCCACCTACGAAGCCGCCCTCCAGATCGGACGCTCCTGATGCCCGTCCCCGCCATCGGCGCCGTCCAGCCCGTTGCCACCTCCTACCTGCCGTCCGCCGGCGCCGTGTCCGACACCGGCGGCGAGGGGTTCGCAACCTCCCTCACCTCCGCCGTGGACAACATCCAGGGCCTGCAGTCGGCGTCGAACGCGCTCTCGGTGCAGGCCGTCACCGGTGACCTCACCGACATCCACAACGCCACCCTCGCCTCCACGCGCGCCCAGGTGACGCTGGAGCTCGTCGCGGCCGTCCGGAACAAGGGCGTTGACGCCTTCAACGAGATCATGAGGATGCAGGCCTGATGCCCACGCCCCTGTCCACCGCCGCCACCCGCCTGGGTGACGCCGTGAAGAGTTTCACCATCGCCCAGCGCACCATCGCCATCATCGGCGTCGCCGTGCTGGTGCTCGGCGGGATCGCGCTCACGTCCTGGCTCTCGAAGCCCTCCTACACCCCGCTGTTCTCGGGGCTGAGCGGCGAGGACGCCAGCACCATCGTGGACCAGCTGCAGACCGACGGCGTGCCGTACGAGCTGACCCAGGGCGGCGGCACCATCCTCGTCCCCGAGACCGCCGTCTACGACCAGCGGATCAAGGCGGCCTCCGCGGGGCTGCCGTCGTCCTCCACCGGCGGCTACTCGCTGCTCGACGACATGGGGGTCACGTCCTCCGAGTTCCAGCAGTCCACCACCTACAAGCGGGCGCTCGAGGGAGAGCTCGCCGCGACCGTCTCCGCGATCGACGGCGTCAAGGCCGCGACCGTCCGCCTCGCCGTCCCCGAGGACACCGTCTTCGTGGCCGAGCAGGGCAAGCCGACGGCGTCGGTGTTCGTGCAGACGAACCCGGGCGCCACCCTTTCGAGCGACCAGGTGCAGGCGATCACGCACCTCACCTCGGCCTCGATCGACCGCATGGACGCCGCCGACGTCGCCGTGATCGACTCCGAGGGCCGGGTGCTGTCCGCGGTCGGCGTCGGCGCCACCGGCGGCAGCGACCAGCAGGCCTCGGACTACGAGCAGCGCATCCAGGCCTCCGTGCAGGCCATGCTCGACCGCGTGGTCGGGGTCGGCAACGCGACCGTCGCCGTTGCTGCGGACATGCAGCGCGAGAGCGCCGAGCGTGTCGAGGAGACCTTCACGACGCCCGAGAACGCTCCCGCCCTCAACGAGTCCACCTCCACCGAGGAATACGAGGGCGCCGGAGGCGCCCGGGCCGGCGTCCTCGGCCCGGACAACATCGCTGTGCCGGAGGACGGCGCCGACGGCGACGGCACCTTCAACTCCGAGACGAGTACACGCAACAACGCCGTGAACAAGACCACGGAGTCCACCACGGTGCCCGCCGGCGGCATCAACCGCCAGACCATCTCCGTCGCCGTGAACCGGGGTGCCACGGCCAACATGGACGTCGCCGCGCTCACTGCGGTCGTCTCCAGCGCCGCCGGCGTGGACGCAGCCCGCGGCGACGTGGTGACGGTCGAGGAACTGCCGTTCAGCGACGCCGGGGCCAACGCCGCCGCGGATGCGCTGGCGGAGGCCGAGGCCGCCGCCGCGGCACAGCAGCGGGCGGACCTCATCCGGACGCTGTCCATCGTGGCGGCCATCCTGTTCGTCGCCATCGTGGCGCTCATCATCTACGCACGCCGCTCGCGCCGCCAGCGACGTGAACCGCTCGACCTCGGGGAGCTGCAGGGCGTCTACCCGGCGATCCCCGCGCCCAGCACCCCCGCGATCGATCCCGTGCCCGCTCTGCTCACCCCCCTGGAGCCGGCCCCGAGCACCACCACGATCGACGTCGCCGCGGTGCAGGCCGCTCTGCAGGCAGGGGCGGCGGAATCCGACCTCGAGCGCATGCGTGCGGAGGTCGAGGCCCTCGCGTCCCAGGACCCC
The DNA here is from genome assembly GCF_058269135.1 of Arthrobacter sp. TJ-265. Classification (NCBI taxonomy): domain Bacteria; kingdom Bacillati; phylum Actinomycetota; class Actinomycetes; order Micrococcales; family Micrococcaceae; genus Arthrobacter; species Arthrobacter sp. TJ-265. Next base: position 409,179 of record NZ_JBZCND010000003.1, read on the forward strand.
GCGAAGACGGCCGAGTTCCTGCGCAGCATGATGGATGACAGGCAGAGCGTATGAGCACCCTCGCCCGCGCCGCCGTGACCGGGACCCAGAAGGCCGCCATGGTGCTCATGCAGCTGGACCAGCACCGGGCGGCGGAGGTCCTCAAGCAGATGTCCGAGGCCGAGGCCGAGGAGATCGTCGCCGAGATCGTGCGCCTGCGCCGGGTGGAACCCGCCGCGGCGCAGGAGGCACTCGCGGAGTTCCACGAGATCACCACCAGCGGCCTGCGCCGCACGCGCGGCGGCATGGACGTGGCCATCGGGCTGCTCGAGTCCTCCTTCGGCGCGGAGCGCGCGGCGGGCGTGGTGGGGCGCCTGGCCTCGACGGCGGCCGGCAAGTCGTTCGAGTTCCTCGACAGCGTGGAGCCCGGCCAGATCCAGACGGTCCTCGAGGGCGAGCTCCCGCAGACCATCGCCCTGGTCCTGGCGCACCTCAGGCCCGAACACGCGTCCACCGTTCTCACCGGGCTGAACCAGGACACCGGCACCGACGTGGCCCAGTGCATCGCGACCATGGGTTCCGCGACACCGGAGGCGGTGTCCATCGTGGCCGACACCATCAAGATCAGGGCCGGCGCCGTCGCGGCTCCGCGCCGGGGAACGACGGCGATCGGCGGCATCCAGCCCCTCGTCGACATCATCAACCGGGCGGACGTCAGCACCGAACGTGCGCTGCTCGACGGCCTCGAGCTCCGCGACCCGGTGCTGGCCGAGGAGGTCCGCGCGCGCATGCTGACCTTCGCGGACATCGTCCACCTCGAGCGCCGCGACGTCCAGCAGGTCCTGCGCGGGATCGATTCGGCCGTCCTCGCCCTCGCGATGAAGGGAGCCGCCGAGGCGGTGGTGACCGTGATCCGCTCCAACGTCTCCGAGCGCAACCGGGAGATCCTCGACGACGAGATCCGCGCCGTCGGTCCCGTCCGCATGTCGCAGGTCGAGGAGGCCCGCGCCGAGGTGGTGCGCGCCATCCGCGATCTCGAGGCGCAGGGCACCATCACCATCCAGCGCGGGGACGAGGACGAGTATGTCGACTGACGCCCTCGCACCCTTCGCCTTCCCACGTCTCGGCCCCGGCTCGGGCCAGGCCGCGCACCATGCCGCCGTCGCCCAGGGCCACGCGGCGGGGTACGCCGACGGGCTGGCCCTCGCGCGCGCCGAACTCGCCGAGCACCGGGCGCGGCTCGACGCCGAGCACGCCGCCGCCCGTGCGCAGGCGGACATTGTCCTCGCGCAGCGCCTGCGGGTCCTGGACACGGCCGCGCGGGCCTTCGACGCGCGGACCGCCCCGGTCATCGACGAGGCACGCACCCGGATCCTCGACGCCGCCGTCGGCATCACCGAGGCGCTGCTCGGCCGCGCCTTGGAGGACGGGCCGTCCTCGGCGCGTGCCGCCGTCGCGCGTGCCCTCCGGGGAGCGGAGGGTGTGGAGGTGCGTGCCGTGCGCCTGCATCCCGCGGACCTGGCCGTGCTCACCCCGGGGGACACCCCGGCCGCCGTGCGCCTCGTGCCCGATGCCTCCCTCCAGCGCGGCGACGCCGTCGCGGAGTGCCCGGACGGTCATGTGGACGCGTGCCTCGGTACGGCGCTCGCCCGTGTGCGGTCCGCCCTGACCGCCGGGGGTGCCGCATGAGCCTCGCTATCGAGGACGCCGTGGGGCACGCACTCGCCGCCGCCGCGCCGCAGCGGTACGGCAGGGTCGCCTCCGTCGTGGGGCTCGGCGTCGATGTCGTGGGCCTCGACTGCGCCATCGGGGACGTCGTCACGATCGGCGATCCTGCAGCCGGCTCCGGGACCGTCGACGCCGAGGTCGTCGCCGCCTCGCTCACCGGGCTGCGCTGCATGCCGTACGCCCACCTCTCGGGCATTCAGGCGGGAGCGCCCGTGCGCGCCCAGGGAGGCCCGCTGCTGGTGCCGGTGGGACCGGGCCTCCTGGGCCGCGTGCTCGACGGCGTGGGCCGGCCCATCGACGGGCGCGGCCCGCTCACCGACGTCGCATGGGTGTCGCTGGACAACACCCCGCCGCCGGCGCTGGAACGCACCCGCATCACCGAACCCCTCCAGCTGGGCGTGCGGGTGATGGACACCCTGACCACCGTGGGCCGTGGGCAGCGCATGGGCCTGTTCGCCGGGTCCGGGGTCGGCAAGTCCTCGCTGCTGTCCATGATCGCCCGCGGCACCGACGCCGCCGTCTCGGTGATCGCCCTCGTGGGCGAGCGCGGCCGCGAGGTCAGGGACTTCCTGGAGGACGATCTCGGCGCCGAAGGCCTCGCCCGGTCGATCGTGGTGGTCTCGACGTCGGACGAGCCGGCACTCCTGCGCCTGCGCGCCGCGTTCGTGGCCACGCGGATCGCCGAGGCGTTCCGCGACGGCGGCGCCGACGTCATGCTCATGATGGACTCGCTCACGCGGGTGGCGATGGCCCAGCGCGAGATCGGCCTCAGTGTCGGCGAACCCCCCGCCACCCGCGGCTACCCGCCCTCCACCTTCTCGCTGCTCGCCCAGCTCCTCGAACGGGCGGGGACCGGCGCGGCAGGCTCCGTGACCGGCATGTACACGGTGCTCGTGGACGGCGACGACCACAACGAGCCCGTCGCCGACGCCGCGCGGTCCATCCTCGACGGGCACGTGGTGCTCGACCGCAAGCTCGCCGTCGCAGGACATTTCCCGTCGATCGACCCGCTGGCCTCCATCTCCCGGGTGGCGTCCCGTGTCACCACGCGCGAGCAGGCCGCGGTGGCCGCCGTGCTGCGCAGGACCCTTGCCGCACGGAAAGCCGCCCAGGACCTCATCGACGTCGGTGCGTACGCCCGCGGGTCCAACCCGCTCGTAGACGCCGCCCTGAACCACGAGGCCGGCATCAACGCCTTCCTGCAGCAGCGGATGGACGAGCAGACCCCGTTCGACGACGCCTGGAACCGCCTGGCCGGCCTCACGACATCGATGGGAGTCTCCTGATGGCACGACAGTTCCCCCTCGCGGGCCTGCTCCGGCTGCGCCAGTTGCGGGAGGAAGAGGCCGCGGGTTCCCTGGCGGCAGCGAACGAACGCCTCCGGGCTTCGCGCACCCGCACCGACGACCTCAGCGACGCCCTCGACGGCACGGACATCAGCCCCGCCGGCTCGGCGTCGCTGTACGCGGTGGCCGCGGCCCGGGCGTCGGCCCGCAGCATGCTCGCCGACCTGCACGCTCTCGAGCAGCAGCTGCAGGGTGAGCAGTGCCGCGCGCAGGACCAGTACCGCGCCGCTCGAGCGGCGACCATGGGCCTCGAGAAACTCGAGGACCGCCACCGGGACGCGGAGGCGACGGCGCTGATCGGTGCCGAGCAGCGTGTCCTCGACGAACTCGCCTCGGTCAGCAGTGCCCGGCGCAGTGCAGAGGAGAGATCATGACCATCACCGACGCGGTAGGCCGCATCCAGCAGATCCAGTCCACCCTGACCATGCTCTCCGCCCCGGCGGCGCGGGCGCAGGCCGCTCCGGCGGCGGCGGCGGCGGGCGGCACCTCGGCAGGTTCGTCCAGAACACCGGCGAGTAGCACCGCGGACCTGTTCGCCGACGCACTCGCGGGTGTCTCCGGTGCTTCCGGTGGTGCTGCAGCCGCCGAGGCCGTCGACCCGGCGCCCGCCGTCGCACCCGCTGTCGGTTCCCCGGCGCCCGTCGCCGGAGCAGGCACCGCACCTGTACCCGTTCCGGCCTCGGCGGACGCGGCCCGGCTCATCGAGGCCGCGCGGTCCTACGAGGGCGTCCCGTACGTGTGGGGAGGCACCGACCCCGCGTCCGGCCTCGACTGTTCGGGCTTCGTGCAGCGCGCATACGCGGATATCGGCATCCAGATCCCGCGCGTGACCTGGGACCAGATGAACGCCGGGACCCACGTCCCGTCGCTCGCGGAGGCCCAGCCCGGCGACCTGCTGTTCAGCCTCGAGGGCGGCCACGTGTCCATGTACCTCGGGGGAGGCAAGGCGATCGACGCCCCGCAGCCCGGCAAGACCGTCGCGGTCCGGGACATGTGGGAGACCGACGCGAACATCACCACCATCCGCCGCCTCCTGCCGACGGCTCCCGCCGGAGCCGCGTCCGTGGCGGCCCCGGTGGTCGGCGCTGCCGCAACTCCGGAGTCTGCCGAGCCGGCCTACGCGGCCCAGGCGGCCTTCCTCGCGAGCATGGCGCGATGACCCCCGTGCAGGGGCTTCCCGTGGCAGCCGTTCCGCGCGCGGCAGCGGATCCGTCGCGCCCGGGTGCCGGTGCCCGGGACACGCACTCGGCGTCGTCCTTCGGCGAGCTGTACCGGAGGCATGCGGGGGAGCGCCCGGGCGAGCGCGGGATCGGCCGTGGTGGCGATGTCGCGGGCGGCGTCGCGGGTCGTGCGACGGATCGCACCGCCACCCCGGGTGTCGGCCGTACCTCCGGCCCTGTTCCTGGCAGTGTCTCGGGTCCTGTAGCGGGCACGGCAGCCGGACCCGGCTCGGGCCCGGCCGTGAGCCGAGCTCGCCCGACCGCGCATGCCGAAGCGAATCGCCCGGATCGCGACGCCCCAGGTGGTGTCCGTCCCCCGGTGCCTCCCACGAGCCGTCCCCACGGCCCGGACGCCGGCTCGCGGGTGATGCCGGCAGCCTCCGCTGCGGAGGGAACCGACACTGTCATTGCAGCAGTGGTTTCAGGTGCCGGATCCACGGAAGCCATGACGTCGAGCGTCACCACTGCCTCGGCAGGGTCCGCCCCGGCGCCCGGGCACGGGGGCGGACCGGCCACGCAGACATCGCCGGGGCCCGTGGTCCCCCCTGCCGTCGAGGCAACCACCGGCCCCACCGTCCCCGGAGCCGCAGCGTCGTCCAGCGGTGATGCCGGCGTACCCGGTGGCCCGGTATCCCCTGCACGGGCGATTCCGGGAACGGTCCCCGGCGCGGTGCCGACGGAGGAGAACAGCGAGGCGAGGCCGGTCATGGACGCGGGAACGGGGACGCCGCGGGCAACAGCCGTTTCCGGTGCGGCGACGTCGGGCACGGACAGCGGAGCGCCATCGGCAGATACAGACGCAGACGCAGGCACAGACGCAGGCACAGCCACAGACACCGTCCCGGCGTCGTCGTCGGCTTCTCGTGCCACGGCGGGTTCCGCCGGTACGGGCGCCGCACCTGCTCCAACTGGTACGGGCGTCGCACCTGCTCCAACCGGCCCAGGCGTCGCAGCTGCTCCTACTGCTCCTACTGCTTCTACCGTTCCGGCGGACGGCGTCGTGCCTGCATCCGACCCCATACCTGAGGCGACCGCCCCCGCAGCGGTGGCCGGCATGCAGGACACCACCGATTCCGGCACGCCGACCCAGGCCGGTGACGGAACGGCCGCCGACGGGATCACCGAGCAGGCCGGGGCGGCCCCGCAGCCGGCACCCGGACGCGCCGAACTGCCCGTGCCCTTGCCGCCGGTGTCCGGGGCCGCCGTCGTCGGAGCCGGTGATGCGGCAGCAGCGGCTCCGGTCCGACCGGCCACGGTACCCCTGCCGCAGCAACTGGGCGGCCACGCGTTCGCGCTCGCCCGGTCCGCGGCCGACGCTCCGGGCGGGACGAGCACCATCACCGTCACCGTCGCACCCGACGATCTCGGACCCATCACCATCCGCGCCAGCTTCGCCCCGGATGGCACGCGGCTCGAGTTCTTCTCCTCCACGGACGTCGGGCGCGAGGCCCTCAAGCAGGCCATGCCGGACCTGCGGCGCGAGGCGTCGTCGTCGGGCCTGTCCGCATCGCTCGATCTCGGGACCGGCACGCCCGAGGACCGCAGGGACGAGCGGCGCGACGAGCCGTCCGGCCATGCCGCCACAGCGATCCACCGCCCGGTGCAGGGCACCCCCTGGACCCCGAGCCCCGCCGCGGGCTCCTCCACCCTCGATCTGTTCGCCTGACCCGGAAGGACACCATGCCCATCGACCCCGTCGCGTCCGCGACCTTCGCCCCCACCGAGGCCCCGGCCACCGGAACCCGGAAGCAGACCATGGACTCCGAGGTGTTCATGTCCCTGCTCGTCAGCCAACTCCGCAACCAGGACCCCAGCGCTCCCATGGACACCAACGAGATGATCGCGCAGACCACGCAGCTGGCCATGATGGAGAAGATCACGCAGATGACCGGCGTCAGCGAGGAGAACTTCCACCTCCAGATGCGCTCCTCGGCGGCCGCGCTGATCGGCAACGAGGTCTCCTACACCGGGGCGGACGGCGTCGAGGCCCGCGGCCTGGCAACGGCCGTCTCCTACAGCGGTCCCGTCCCCACCGTCACGATCGGCGGCAAGAGCATCGCCCTCGACCTCGTCTCCGGCGTGGGCGTGCTCCCTGCGCCGTCGCCCGCACCCGTTTCCTGATCCCGCACCCCACTTCCTGATCCGCCCGCTCCGCTTTCGAAAGGCACCATCATGCTTCGCTCGCTCTACTCCGGCATCTCGGGGCTCCGCTCCCACCAGACCATGCTCGATGTCACCGGCAACAACATCGCCAACGTCAACACCACGGGCTACAAGGCCTCCGCCACCCAGTTCCAGGACACGCTGTCCCAGCTGACGCAGGGGGCCGGTGCTCCGCAGGAAGCCCTCGGTGGCACCAACCCCGCCCAGGTGGGCCTCGGCGCGCAGGTGGCCGGCATCATCACCAACTTCTCGCAGGGCTCCACCCAGGCAACTGGCCGCGCCACGGACATGATGATCTCCGGCGACGGCTTCTTCATCACCCGCAACGGCGCGGAGACGCTCTACACCCGTGCCGGTGCCTTCACTCCCGACGCGGACGGCAGGCTCGTCACGCCGGACGGCTCCATCGTCCAGGGATGGCCCGCTGTCAACGGCGTCCTTCAGGAGGGTGGCCCGGTCAGCGATCTGCGGATGCCCCGGAAGGGCGAGGTCTCCGCGGCCGGTACCCTCGAGTCCTTCACCGTGGGCCCTGACGGCACCCTGATAGGTGCGTTCAGCGACGGCTCCCGCCAGCCCCTCGGACGCGTGGCGCTTGCCGGTTTCACGAACCCCGCGGGCCTGGAGAAGGCGGGCGGCTCCTCCTACCGCGCGACGGCGAACTCGGGTGCGGCGGAGATCGGCACCGCCGACAGCAACGGCCTCGGATCGCTCGACGCGGGATCGCTCGAGATGTCCAACGTGGACCTCTCCCAGGAGTTCACGAATCTCATCGTGGCGCAGCGCGGTTTCCAGGCGAACGCGCGCATCATCACGACGTCGGACGAAGTGCTTCAGGAGCTCACGAACCTCAAGAGGTAATGATCCGGAACTCCATGCCGTCCCCGGCTCACCGATGGTCCCGAAGGGCTGCCGTCTAAGGCTGCAGGGGACGCTGCCTCCACCAGAGGTCGCATGATTGCAGCAGGCCGAGTCGGCCTGGAGTGAGCGCCGACTCTGCCTGCTGCAGTAGAGGGGAGCGTGCGCCGGGGGCTTGGGCGTGGCGGGCAGCAGCAGTCCCACGGGCAATGGATGAGCAAGAAGAGGTCGCGGGTGACTTTAGGGTTATCTGGTGATGGGTGTCGAGCGGGATCGGCCGCGTGGGGGTCTGGCGGCGCTGTGTGTCGCGCAGACCACGAGCTGGGGCCTGCTCTACTACTCGCTGCCGGTGGCCCTCGTCCCGATTAGCAAGGACACCGGCTGGTCCGTGCCGGCGATGACGGCCGCGTTCTCGGCTGGACTGATCGTCTCCGCGTTCGCCGGTGTGCGGGTAGGGCGTGCGCTGGACCGGACGGGGCCACGGCTTCTGATGAGTATCGGAAGTGTCATAGGCGTCGTGGCGCTGGTGCTGGTGGGTCTGGCCCCGAACTTCCCGGTGTTCGCTGCCGCGTGGATCGTCGCGGGATTCGCGCAGGCTGCGGTGTTCTACCAGCCGGCGTTCGTCGTCATCACCCGCTGGTTCGGGCCGTCCAGGGTGCGGGCCCTGACGGCTCTGACCCTGGTGGCGGGGTTCGCGTCGACGATCTTCGCGCCTGTCACTGCGGCGTTGATCGACGGGCTGGGATGGCGCACCGCCTACCTCGTCCTGGCGGGGATCCTGGCCGTCGTGACGATCCCGCTGCACTGGTTCTTCCTCAACGCCCACTGGTCTTCCACTGCCGCTCCACCTGCCGGGGCAGGGCCGCCGCAGGACACTCGTATGGTGTCCCGAAGCCGGCCGTTCCGTCTGCTCCAGGCCACCATGGCCCTCTCGACGCTCGCCCTCTACGCGGTCACCTTCAATCTGGTAGCCCTGTTCCTGGAGCGCGGCGTGAGTTACCAGAGTGCGGCAGTGGCCTTCGGCCTGATCGGGGTAGGGCAGGTCATCGGCCGGATCGTGTACTCGGCGCTGCCGTCGAACACGTCAGCCGTGGCTCGGACCGTGGTGCTCACCGCCGTCGGAGCCGCATCGGTGTGGGCCCTGGCGCTGATACCGGGCCCACCAGGACTGCTCGTCATCGTGGTGGTGATCGCCGGGATGGTGCGCGGCTGCAACACGCTCCTGCTGGCCACTTCCGTATCGGACCGGTGGGGAACACGGAATTTCGGCGCCCTGCAGGGCGTCTTCGCGGCGCCGGTGACCGTGGTCGGAGCGCTGGCTCCCGCCGCGGGCCCCGCGCTCGCGTCAGTGCTCGGCGGCTACCCGGAGATGGCTCTGGTGATGGCCGTACTCGCCACCATCGGTGTCCTCACCGCTTCGCGCACCCGCACACCCGAGCACCCGCCCGCCTGATCGGCGGCCCGCCGGGCGGCTGCTCCGCGACACGACTCCCCGGTGCCGGCGTGCCTCCGGGGACCGCAGTGTCGGCCTGGTGACCCGACACCCGGGAGAAGAAGCTCGTCTCCCACCCCGCGCTGGTCCACCATGGCGTCCGCGGGGTGCCCGCCCTTACGAAGCCGGTGCCCGTGCCGACAGTGGGAGGAAGAGACCCCGCCGGGGTGTCCCGACCCCAGGATGTCCGATGATCGTGGTGACCCGGCTCAACGAGAGCCAGTTCGCGGTGAACCCTGACCTCATCGAGCGCATCCACGAGAATCCGGACACCACGCTCGTGATGGTCGACGGCGCGAAGTACATCGTCACGGAGTCCCTCATCGAGGTGATCGAACTCATCGCCGCGTACCGCGCGCGCATCATCTCGCTGGCGCGGTTCATGCCCGGCGACCCGTTCGGTGACCCGTCCGAGGGCAGGGACCAGGCAGCCCAGCGTCCGCTCGGCCTCGTCCGAAATGCGGATACCGCGGCCCCCACCGACACCAGCCAGAGCGGGTCGGCCGGCACCGAGGGTGCCGGCCAGCCCGTCCAGTTCAGACCAAGGACCACGTAATGGATCCCGCAACAATCATCGGTATCCTCGTCGCCTTCGGCGCGCTGTACGCGATGATCACCCTGGAGCACGCGAGCGTCGAGGCGCTCCTGCTGCCGGCGCCCATGATCCTCGTGTTCGGCGCCACGATCGCCATCGGGATCGCCGGCGGCACCTTCAAGGACTTCCTGGTCGCGGTGAAGGCCGTCCCGCCGGCCATGATGGGCAAGACCGTCCCGCCGCAGGAGACGATCGACAGCGTGGTGGTCCTCGCGGAGAAGGCCCGCAGCGAGGGTCTGCTCGCGCTCGAGGAGGAAGCCAACACCGTAGGGGACCCTTTCCTGCGCGGGGCTCTCCAGAACATCGCGGACGGGACGGATGGAGAGGAGCTGCGCGAGATCCTCGAGGACGAGATCGACTCCGCCTCCCAGACGCACCGCACGGCCTCGAAGTTCTTCGCGAGCCTCGGCGGCTACGCCCCGACGGTGGGCATCATCGGGACCGTCGTCTCGCTGACCCACGTGCTCGAGAACCTCTCCAGCCCCGACAAGCTGGGGCCCATGATCGCCGCCGCCTTCGTCGCGACGCTCTGGGGGCTGCTCTCGGCGAACTTCCTGTGGCTGCCCATCGGCACCCGCATCAAGCGCCTGGGTGAGATGGAGACGGCGCGCATGACGCTCCTGATGGAGGGAGTCCTCGCGGTGCAGGCCGGCAGCCAACCCCGCCTGCTCGGCGAGCGGTTGAAGGCCATGGTGCCGCAGCATGCGCAGGGCAAGGGTGGCAAGGACCGCGGCAAGGGCGCGAAGGGCGCCGCCGACGGGCCGGCCGCGCAGGGCAAGGCCGCGGCGTGAGCAGACGCCCGCACCGCCGCCGGCGCAGCGAGGAGCACGGCGAGGAACATCCGGACGAGCGCTGGATGGCGTCCTACATGGACATGGTCACCGTGCTGATGTGCATGTTCATCGTCCTGTACGCGATGTCCAGTGTGGACCAGCAGAAGTTCGAACAGCTGCGTGCCTCGCTCGCCACGGGCTTCGGCACGGTCGAGACCGCAACCGTGGACACGGCGGAGGGAACCGTCGTCGCCGCGGAGAACGTCAACGCCGAGGGGGAGTCCTTCACCGGGGGAGCCGCACTCGCGGACGTCGCCCCGGAGACACCGAAGGACGAACCCGGCGCCGCGGACGTCGCCGTCCCGACGCCGTCGCCGTCGCCATCGGCCGGCGGAGCGTCCGAGACCACCGCACCGACGCCGTCGCCCTCACCATCGGCCGGCGGGGACGCTGCGGAGCCGACGACGGACCGCGAGCGCGCGACGGCGGAAGTGGAGAACCTCCGGGCACTGCAGGAGCGGATCGACGCCGGGCTGCGCGAGCGGGACCTCGAGACGGCCGTCCGCTACGTGATCGACGAGCGTGGCCTCACCATCCGACTCGTCGGTTCCGAGACCTTCTTCCTCCCGGACAGCGCACAGCTGACCGAACAGACGCAGCGCGTGCTCGAGAGCGTGGGACCGATCCTGGCGACCATCCCCAACGAGGTGGGCGTCGAGGGACACACCGCGCGCCTGCCCGACTCCGTGCCGCGGCCGCTCGACTGGGAACTGTCCACCGAACGGGCCGTCAACGTGGTGCGGAACCTCATCGACTCCGGCGGAGTCCCCGCGCCCCGCCTGGTGGCCATCGGCTACGGCGAATCGCGGCCGCTGGCGCCCGGCACCACCGAGGCGGAGCTCGAACTGAACCGCCGCGTGGACATCGTGGTGCACTCCGACGAACCCGAGAGCGTGCGCGCTCTCATCCCGGGAATCACCGGCGGCACCTGAACCGCTAACGACCGGCCGACCTCGTCCGATAGTCGTTGGCGTGACGGTCCAGGAACAACTCTCCTTTGGCGTGCCCTCGGCACCCGCAAGGGCGGTGGATGTCTATGACTTCCGCCGGCCCACCACGCTCGCCCGCGAGCACTCTCGAGTACTCGAACTCGCGTTCGAGACCTTCGCGCGCCAGTGGGGCACGCAGCTCACCGCGAAGGTCCGCGTGATCTCGCAGGTGACGAGCGAGCAGGTCCTCATGCAGACCTACAACGAGTATGCGGCGTCGCTGCCCGCCACCACGGCGATGGTCCTGTGCACCATCCCGGACCATACGAGCAAGGCCGTGATCCAGTTCCCCGCCTCCGCGGGCCTGTTCTGGGTGGACTCCATGCTCGGCGGCCACGGGACGGTGCCTCCGGGCGAACGGAAGTTCACGCAGATCGAGCAGGCCCTGATCCGGCGGCTCATGGACGACGCCCTCGAGGGGCTCCACTACTCGCTCGGGTCCGTGCTGACGCACCAGCTCGGGATCGACTCCCTCCAGTACAACTCGCAGTTCGCCCAGGCGGCCTCGACCACGGAGCTCATGATCGTGGGCACCTTCGAGATCCGCGTCGGCGAGCGGTCCTGCCCCGCGACGGTCGCCATCCCCGCGCAGCTCCTGCTCGCACAGCTCGGGGACACGAACCCGACCGCGACCGGCGAGGACGCCCGCGAGCTGATCGAACAGCAGGTCGCGCACGTGCCCGTCGACGTCGCCGTACAGCTCGCGGCGCTGCCCGTCCTGCCCTCACGCATCCTCGACCTGGCCGTCGGGGACGTCCTGAAGCTGCCGCATCCGCAGCACCGGCCCTTCGAGCTCGCCGTCAACGGGCAGCGACTCGGCGAGGCCGCCCTGGGCCAGAACGGATCCCGTCTTGCCTGCGTAGTAGTGACCACCGAGGAGAACCCCGCACCATGAACACCACCACCGCCGAGTTCGACGCCGCCGCATCCCTCGCCGCGCGTCTGCCCCTTCCCGGGCCGCTCACGGCCCAGACCTGCAACGCCTCCGAGGTGCCGTCCGCCAGCGCGTCGACCGCCGTCGTCGCGTCCTTCGTGGGCGCGGCCTCCGCCGACCTCGCCGTCGTCCTGATCGACACCCAGCCCCTGGCCGCGGCCGCCGGCACGTCGTCACCCCTCGTCTCCCCAGCCGATGTGCTCGTGCCGGCGCTCGAGGCCGCCTCCTCGTCCCTCGGCGACGGCGTGCTCGGCGCCCCCGCCGTGCAGGACGCCCTGCCGCTGTTCCGCGACGCCGAGACCTCCGTGTTCCGGCTCGCCGGGCCCGCCGGCACCGTGGGATGGTTCGCCCTGCGCCTGCGCGGCGCGCGACCCGGCGCCGCCCCCCGCCGCTCCTCCGCGTCCGCCGGCGCAGCCAACCTCGGGCGCATCAGCAACGTGGAGATGGCCATGACGGTCGAGATCGGCCGCACCCGCATGTCCGTCCGGGACGTCCTGGACCTCGAACCCGGTGCCGTCATCGAGCTCGACCGCTCCGCCGGTGCTCCTGCCGACGTCCTGCTCAACGGCCGGCTCGTCGCGCACGGCGAGGTCGTGGTGGTCGACCAGGACTACGCGGTCCGCATCACGCAGATCCTCGACGTCACCGACGGCGCCCTCTAGTGGACGTCGTGGTCCTCGCGCTGCGGGTGCTGCTGTCCCTCGGCGTCGTCCTCGCGCTGCTCTTCGTGCTGCACCGCAAGGTCTCGAAGCTCAACGGCACACGGGCCGGTGCGGGCCTCGTGTCCGTCGTCGCCCGCCAGGGCCTCGGCGCGAAGGCCTCCCTCGTGGTGGTCGACGCCGAGGGCACCCGGTTCTACCTGGGCGTCACCGAGCAGGCGGTGTCGGTACTGCACTCCGCTGCGGCCCCGCGGACGCTGCAGGCCGTTCCCGCGGCCGACGCCGTCGCCCTGCCGCCCCGTGCGGTCCCGTCCGGAGACTCCGGAGCGGATCCTTCCTCCGGCCCGGCACCCGACGCGGACTTCGCCGCATCGCCGCGCCTCGCCGCGACCGGGAACGATCCGGTGCCCGCCACACGCCGTGCGGCCCGGGCTGCCCGGGCGGTCGAGCCCGTGCGCCCCACGGCACCACTGCACGGCTCGATCCTCGCGCCGGCCACCTGGAAGCAGACCGCAGCCTTCCTGCGCCAGGGACGGGTCGGGTGACGACGGCGTTCCTGCCGTCGGTCAGCCCGGCACGCTTCGCCGGCGTACCTCACCCCGCTCCGGGCGTGGCCGTGCGCTCTGACGCGGGTGCACGCTCCGCCCGGTGCTTCCCCGCCCGGTCCTTCCGCGCGCCGTTCCCGACGGTGCTCACGGCGCTTGCGGCCCTCGTGCTCGCCGTCGTCGTCGTCCTCCTCGGTGCCGCCGCCGGCCATGCGGGCGAACTGGACCCGGGTGTCCCCGAACCCACGGCGCCGTCCGCACCCGCGGACCCCACCGCCCCTGTGGCGCCGGGCAGCGACGACGGGCTCTCGGTCGAGATCAACGGCGTCAACGGTGCACCGAGCTCCGCGGTCCTGACCCTCATCGGCATCACCCTGCTGTCGGTGGCGCCGGCCCTGCTGCTGATGATGACGTCCTTCACGAAGATCTTCGTGGTGCTCGCCATGACCCGGAACGCCCTGTCCCTGCCGTCCATCCCGCCCAACCAGGTGCTCGCGGGGCTCGCCCTGTTCCTGTCGCTGTTCATCATGGCGCCGGTCCTCACCGAGATCAACAGTCTCGCCGTCCAGCCCTACCTCGATGGCTCGACGACGTTCACGGAGGCACTCACGGACGGCTCCGGACCGCTCCAGACCTTCATGCTGGCCCACACCCGCGAGGAGGACCTGGCGCTCATGACGCGGGCCGCCGGGCAACCGAATCCCGAGGACGCCGCGAGCGTCCCGCTGACCACCCTGATCCCCGCCTTCATGATCTCCGAGCTGCGGGCCGCGTTCATCATCGGCTTCGTGATCTTCGTGCCGTTCCTCGTGATCGACCTCGTGGTCTCCGCGGCCCTGATGTCCATGGGCATGATGATGCTGCCGCCGGTCATGATCTCGCTGCCCTTCAAGATCCTGCTGTTCGTCCTCGTGGACGGGTGGGGCCTCATCATCACGGCCCTCATCAACAGCTACCAGGGCGGTTGACGTGGATACCAACGCCGTCCTCGACATCGGTCTCGCCGGGATCTGGGTCGCCGCGAAGCTGTCCGCGCCCGTCCTCCTGACGGCCCTCGTGGTCGGGTTCGCGATCTCGCTGCTGCAGTCCATCACCCAGATCCAGGAGGTCACGCTCTCCTTCGTCCCGAAGGCCGCCGCCGTGTGCCTGGCCCTGCTCGTCTGCGGCCACTGGATGATCTCCGAGATGATCTCCTTCACGCACGAGATGTTCGAGCGCATCCCCGGGCTCCTCGGGGGCGGCTGACATGGAGATCGTCCTGGACCAGTCCCGCATCGAAGCGATCATGCTCGCGGGTGTGCGGATCGTCGCGTTCCTCGTGATCGCGCCGCCCTTCTCCTACAAGGGCATCCCCGCACGCGTGAAGGCGATGCTCGCCGTCGGGCTCGCCCTCGCGGTGTCCCCGACGGTCGAGGCCGGGTACGAGACCGGCGGGACCGGCCAGTACATCGGCGCACTGGTCCTCGAACTCGTGGTCGGTGCCGCACTCGGCTTCCTCGTCCTGGTCGTGTTCTCCGCGGTCCAGTCCGCCGGCAGCCTCATCGACCTCTTCGGCGGCTTCTCGCTGGCCCAGGGCTTCGACCCGCAGTCCATGGTCAACGGCGCCCAGTTCGCGCGCCTGTTCCAGCTGACCGCCCTGACGCTGCTCTTCACCTCGGACGGCTACCAGCTCATCATCGGCGGGCTCGTGCGCACCTTCGACGCCCTGCCACTCGGCGGCGGGCTGGACCTCGCGGAGCCCGCGGAGGCACTCACCGGCGCCGTGACAGGGATGTTCCTGGCCGCGGTGCAGATCGCCGGGCCGCTCATCGTCGTCCTCTTCCTGGCCGACGTCGGCCTGGGGCTCCTCACGCGTGTGGCCCCCGCGCTCAATGCGTTCGCGCTGGGCTTCCCGCTCAAGATCTTCATCACGCTCAGCCTCGGCGGCGTGGTGTTCATCGCGCTCCCGCGGGTGGTCTCGACCCTCGCGGACACCGCCGCCGAACTCCTGATGGGGGTGGGCTGACGATGGCGGAGGACTCCGGGGAGAAGACCGAGCAGGCCACCGACAAGCGGATGAAGGACGTCCGCTCGAAGGGCCAGCTGTCCAAGTCCGAGGACTTCACGGCGTGGATCGGCGTCGGGGCGGCCGCCCTCATGCTGCCCTCCCTCCTCTCCCGATCGGCCGACGCCGCCACCGAGCAGCTCGTCCGCGTGACCGACACCATTGCGAGCCCCGACCCCGCGGCCGCCCTGGACGCCCTGGCCGACGGCGGCGCCTCGCTCGCCGGGACCCTCGGCCCCTTCCTCGGTGTGCTGCTGGTCGCCGTCCTCGGGACCGCGGCCCTGCAGGGCGGGATCCACGTCAAGAAGTTCTCCGGCAAGTTCGAGCAGTTCAACGTGGTCACCGGCCTCAAGCGGATCCTGGGCGGGCAGGCCCTCTGGCAGGGCGCGAAGGCGCTCCTGAAGACCGGCGTGGTCGGCCTGGTGCTCGTCGTCGTCGTGCAGAACCTGATGCCCGTGCTCATGGCGGCCGGCGGGCTGTCGGTGGCTGCCCTCCTGAACACCGCGGGGGAGGGGACGGCGGCACTCCTGCAGGCCGCCGTCGTCGCAGGCCTCGCCCTCGCGGCGATGGACGTCCTGGTGGTGCAGCGCCGCAACCGCAAGAAGACCCGCATGACCAAGAAGGAGGTCAAGGACGAGAACAAGAACTCCGACGGCGACCCCCTCATCAAGTCCCAGCGGCGCTCACGCCAGCTCGCCATGAGCAGGAACCGCATGATCGCCGCCGTGGGCGGGGCCGACGTCGTCCTCGTCAACCCCACGCACGTCGCCGTCGCCCTGAAGTACGAACCCGGACGCTCCGCGCCGCGCGTCGTCGCGAAGGGTGCCGGGGTGATCGCCGCGAGAATCCGCGAGGAAGCGGAGAAGGAGAACGTCCCGATGGTCTCCGACATCCCGCTCGCCCGAGCGCTGCACGCCGCGTGCGAGCTCGGCCAGGAGATCCCCTTCGAGAACTACGACCAGGTGGCCCGCATCCTCGCGTTCGTCATGTCCCTGAAGACCAGGGGAGCCGCGCGCGGCGTCCACACCCTGCCCGTCCGACCCGCAACCGCCGGAGGCCTCTAGACCATGCGCTCATCCGCCCCCAAGTTCCTCGTGCCCGTCGGGGTCGTCGGCATCATCCTGCTCCTCGTGGTGCCCGTGCCCTCGGTACTGCTGGACCTGCTGATCATCGTGAACATCCTGCTCGCACTGGTGATCCTGCTCAACACCATGTTCATCCGCAAGCCGCTGGACTTCTCGGTGTTCCCGTCCCTGCTGCTCGTGGCCACGCTGTTCCGCCTGGGCCTCAACGTCGCCTCCACCCGTCTCGTCCTCGGGGAAGGCTACGCCGGGGAGGTCATCGCCGCGTTCGGGCACGTCGCGGTCGGCGGATCGATCATCATCGGAGCCGTGGTCTTCCTCATCCTCGTGGTCATCCAGTTCGTGGTGGTCACCAAGGGCGCCGAGCGCGTGGCCGAGGTGGGAGCCCGCTTCACCCTCGATGCGATGCCGGGCAAGCAGATGGCCATCGACGCCGATCTCAACGCCGGGCTGATCACGGACACGCAGGCCCGCGAGCGGCGCGCCGAGGTCTCTGCGGAGGCCGACTTCTACGGGGCCATGGACGGTGCGTCCAAGTTCGTGAAGGGTGATGCGATCGCCGGCATCATCATCATCATCATCAACCTCGTTGGCGGCATCGCGATCGGGATGCTGCAGGACGGCCTGCCCGTCTCCGAGGCGCTCACCACCTACGGCCTGCTCACCATCGGCGACGGCCTCGTGACCCAGATCCCTGCGCTGCTCATGGCCGTGTCCACCGGCATGATCGTCACGCGCTCCAACGCCGAGGCGGACATGGGTTCCACCGCGGCCCAGCAGCTCGGCCAGTCGCAGAACGCCCTGCGCATCGCGGGTGCGGCGGCGGTCGTCATGGCGCTGATCCCGGGGATGCCGAAGCTGCCCTTCATCGTGGTGGGCGCGGGCCTGATCGTCATCGCGCAGAGCATCAGGAAGTCCGAGGCCGACGCCCGGACGGCCGCCGCCGCGCTCGAGGCCGAGGCGGCCCGGCCGTCGACGGACAACACCGACGACCTGCTGGAGCAGATGCGCGTCCACTCCCTGGAGGTGCTGCTCGCGCCCGACCTGGTGGACGTCGTCACCGGGGCGCCGGACGACCTCCTCGGCCGTGTCCGCGCCCTACGGCGCAAGATCGCCCTCGAACTCGGCGTCGTGGTGCCTCCGGTGCGCACGCGGGACAGCGTGGAGCTGCCTCCGGCCACGTACGTCATCAAGATCGCCGGTGTCGAGGCGGGGCGTGGTGAAGCTCCGCGCGGCAAGGTCCTGGCTCTCGGCGACCACCTCGCGCACCTGCCGGGCACCGCCGTCGTCGAGCCGGTCTTCGGACTCGCCGGGAAGTGGGTGCCCGCCGAGCTCCGGCACAACGCGGAGCTGGCCGGCGCCACGGTGATCGACCGCGTATCCGTGCTCGTGACGCACCTGTCCTCGGTCATCACCGCGAACGCCGCGCGCCTGCTGTCCCGCGAGGATGTCCGGGTGCTGACCGACGGCGTCCGCCAGGTGAACCCATCGGCCGTCGAGGAGCTCGTCCCCGGGCTGCTGTCCCTGGCCGAGGTCCAGCGCGTCCTGCAGGGACTCCTGTCCGAGCAGGTGCCGATCAACGACCTCGCCCGCATCTACGAGGCGCTGACGCTCAAGGCCAAATCGTCGTCCGAGCCCGAGGGCCTCATCGAGGCGGCGCGGCTGGCCCTCGGGCCGGCGGTCACCCAGCAGTACCTCGACGGCACGCTGCTGCGGGTGATCATGATCGACCCCCTGCTCGAGCAGTCGATGCTCGAGGGGCTCCGGCCGTCCGATCAGGGCACACAGATCATGCTCGATCCTGCGCGGACCGACGCCGTGCTCTCCTCCGTCCGCTCGACGGTCGCCGACATCGAGACAGCCGGGAACTCCGCCGTGCTCGTGTGTGCTCCTGCGCTGCGGCCGGCCCTCAGGCGGCTCGTCGGACCGCAGGCGGCGAACCTGCCGGTGTTGTCCTATCAGGAGGTCACGAGCGCCAACGTCGCGATCGAGACAGTAGGAGTGGTCCGTGGCACCGCAGTTATTTCATCTTGAGGGTCCCTCCCTCGAGGAGCTGAAGGCGAAGGTCGCAGGGCTGTACGGTCCGCGCGCCCTCATCGTGTCCGCGGAACTCGTGACGGTCGGTGGGATCCGCGGCGTCCTCGCGCGGAAGCACTACGAGATCGTGGTCGAGGTGCCGGAGCCCGACGGCGACGGTGGTTCTCGCGAGGGCGTGGGCGACGGTTCCTCCGGTGGTGCCGGTGCCGTGCGGCGGGGCGATGCCTCCAGCGGCCGGCCTCGCGGACGCCGGAGCGCGGCCGTGGCCCCCTCAGGCCTCGATGCTCTCCTCCAGCAGGCCGAACTCGACGAGGTCCGTATCGCGGGAGGGCCCGACGCCGACCGCGGCGGGACCCAGGAGCGCGGCAACTCGCTTCCGGCTGCGGTCTCCACGGATTCCGGTCTCTTCGCGGCACTCATGGACGAGCTGACGTTCGCGACGAACCCCGCGCCGGTAACGCCGGTATCCTCCTCGACGCCGGTCGCGCCGGTCACCTCCGGGGCCGGGGCGGCCGGGTCGCGGCGGTCGTTCGCCGTGGGGCCGGATGCGGTGGCCGAGCACCCTCCCGGAGGATCCTCCGGGACTGGAACCGCTGAACCTCGGCGGTCGTTCGCCGTGGACCCGGACGTGGTGGCCGAGAAGCCGGACGCCGATCCGTCCCGGCCCGGGTCCGGATCCGAGTCCGGAGCCGCGTTCCTCCGGGAGGGTGCAGGCGACCCGACCGATCTGCCCGACGTCCGTGGCCAGGTCCTCCGTGCGCCCGCCGCCGCGCCGCCCGCGCCCTCGGTGCTGCGTGCACCCGGCGATCTCGTCGTCGTCATCGGAGCGCCCGCCACAGCGTGGGGGGTTGCCTCCTCGATGGCCACCGTCCTGGGCAGGGGAGCGCCCACGGCCGTCGCGGTCTCGGGACCGCCGCACTGGGTACGTCCTGAGGCCCGATCCGTCGATGACAGCCGGGAGGCGAATGCCGCTCGTGCGGCGGGGGTCGACGGCGGCCACGCCGTTTTCGTCGCGCTGTCCTCGGAGGATCCCGTGGCGGACGGTCGCGCCCTGCTCGCGCTGAGGCCCGACCAGGTATGGCTCGCCGTCGACGCCGGGCGCAAGGAGGCGGACACCGCGGCGTGGGTCGGGGCGTTACGACGCAGCATGGAGCGTGCCGGGCTCGCTCCGGCGGGGCTCGCCGTCGTCGGGTCGGCAGGCACGGCGACACCGGAGACCGTGCAGGCGCTCGGTCTCCCCATCGGATGGCTGGAGGGGCACCCCGCAGGGGAGGCTCCACCTGTCTCGGCCTCTGCACCGGCCTCGGCCTCTGCACCTGCCGGGCCGCGCAGGCCGGGCGGCGGTCGACGTCGTGCGGAGCCGGCCGGGATAGAGTGACACGGTGCTTGTACTAACGCGAAAGGTCGGCGAGCAGATCCTGATCGGCGACGACATCGTCATCACCGTGCTCGATTCCCGCGGTGATGGTGTGCGCATCGGCATCGACGCTCCTCGGGGCGTCAAGATCCAGCGCGAGGAAGTGCTCCGCGCGGTCACCGAGGCGAACCTGGCGGCCGCGTCGGCCGGGGCCGACGGCGCCGATGCTTTGAAAGCCCTGCTGCAGTCCGGGGCGAAGGTCTCCGCCGACGACGCGGGCGCCGACCAGCCGAATCCCTGACGGGGGCTGCCAGGAGCCCGACCCACGCCTCCACCATGCCGCGGACCCACGGCGACCCGGCCGATGTCGCCGCGGAACCTCCGCCGCTTGCGGTCCGACGCCACCGGGCCGAGGCCTGCCGGGGTCGGCCGGCCCGGTAACGCGTGCGCTCGGCGCTCACCGCACCGATGGTTCCCGGCACTCGCCGCACCGATGGTTCCCGGCGCTCGCCGTCCCTGGAGGCGGAGAAGTATCCGGACACGAAAAAGCCCCGGTTGCGGACCAACCAGGGCGATCGTGGAGCCTCCTGCCAGAGTCGAACTGGCGACCTTCTCATTACGAGTGAGACGCTCTACCGACTGAGCTAAGGAGGCAATGCTTCCTGACCGGGAACATCGTCCGGGCCGATCCACAAGGCACAACTTTATAGGAGGGGTCGGCCCGCGGTCAAAATGGTGTCCCTGCCCGGGAGTTCGCCAACAGTTCACGCGCCGTCAGCCTTGCGGACGGTGACGCGTCAGCACCCTCGGAGAGTGTGGCCAGCAGACTTGTCCCGCATCGGAGCGGGGCGGCCACCAAGGGGGATGCCGCATGACACAGGACCGTTCGTTCTCGCTCGCCGTCATCGACATGGCCGGAACCACCGTGGACGAGGGCCGACTGCAGGACGAAGCGCTGACGCGTACCCTCACCTCGCACGGGGTGCAGGAAGGCACCCGCGCTTTCGACCGGATGACGGCGTACGCCCGTCAGGAGATGGGGACGTCGAAGGAGCTCGTCTTCCGGCGCCTGTTTCCCGACGTCGCCGTCGCGGCCCAGGTCAACCGGACCTTCGAGACGGCGTACGACGACCTGCTGGCACGCCACGGAGTGGAGCCCATCCCCGGCGCCGAGGAAGCGATCCTGGAGCTGCGGAATGCCGGGCTCAGGATCTGCCTCGCCACCGGGTTCGGCCGGCACACCCAGAACATGATCCTGGAGTCCCTCGGCTGGATGGGGCTGGCGGATCTCAGCCTGTGCCCCTCGGACGCGGGACGCGGCCGCCCCTACCCCGACATCATCCTCACCGCGGTCCTCGCGCTCGACATCGAGGACGTGCGCTCCGTGCTGGTCGCGGGGGACACGACGTCGGACGTCGTCGCGGGACGGCGCGCGGGGGCGGGCGCCGTCGTCGGAGTCCTGACCGGCGCCCACCCCGAGGCCGAGCTGCGGCTCGCGGGCGCCGACGTCGTGCTGCCCTCCATGTGCCACCTGCCCCGATGGCTTGCGGCAGGGCCCGCCGTCGCCGCGCCGCTCGGTGTTCCCGCCGGCGATGCGCCGCGCCATGCGTCCGCGGCCGCTTCTCGATCCATCGACCTGCCGGGCTCGCCGGACGGCCTCGGCGTCACGCAGCGGAACTGACTCCTCAGCAGCGGACGCCGTCCTCCGGGACCGTCCCGTCGATGAAGAAATCATCGACCAGGTCCAGGATGCAGTCGTTGGAGCGGCCGTACGCGGTATGGCCCTCGCCTTCCCACGTCACATGGACGCCGGACTCCAGCTGGTCCGCCAGTGCCGTCGACCACTCGTACGGCGTCGCCGGATCGCCGGTGGTGCCGATGACGACGATCGGATCGGCGCCGGCAGCCTCCACAGGCGCGGGGCCGAGGGCCGGCGGGTACTTCCAGGGGGCGCAGGTGACGCCGCCGAACGCGAGGAACCGGCCGAAGGTCGGTGATGCCGAGACGAGTTCGTTCTCGTCGGTGCGCATCTGGAGGGGATCGCTCGTCATCGGGTAGTCGAGGCAGTTGACGGAGAGGAACGCCGCGGTCGAGTTGCCTGCATAGGTGCCGTCCGGCCCACGTTCGGCGGCGAGATCCGCGAGGTAGAGCATGGTGGACGCATCGCCGTCGAGGGCGTCGGAGACGGCCTGGGTGAGCGTGGGCCAGTTGCCGTTGTCGTACAGGGGCAGGATGAAGCCTTGGACGAAGGTGGAGATCGGCACGAGGCGGCCGTCCTCCGCCGTCATCGGTTCGCGCTCGACAGCGGCGAACAGGTCCTGGATCTGCCGGATACCGTCGTCCACCGTCCCGGTGTAGGGGCACTCCGGGCCCTGCTGGCAGTCGGCGACGTAGGCGCGCAGGGCGTTCTCGAAGCCGCGGGCCTGGCCGAGGGTGATGTTCTCGCTGCTCAGCGACGGGTCGATCGCGCCGTCGAGGACGAGGCGCCCGGCCCGCTCCGGGAACAGTTCCGCGTAGGTCGCTCCGAGCTGCGACCCGTAGGAGAAGCCCAGGAAGTTCAGTTTCTCGTCGCTCACGAGGGCACGCAGGATGTCCATGTCCCGTGCGGCGGATTCGGTGTCCACGAAGCCCAGCAGTTCACCCGTGCGTTCGGCGCACAGGTCCGCGAACTCCTCCGCGTCCGCCGTCATGAGGTCGAGGAGCTCATCGGGGGAGGCCTCGGCCGGGTAGGTCTCCTGCCGCGCCTCGTCCTGCTCGGCGTCGGTGTAGCACTCCACGGCGCTGGACCTGTTCACCCCCCGGGGGTCGAAGCCCACGACGTCGTAGTCCTCCCGTAGGCGGTCGCTCGTGACGTAGTCGAGGGAGTCCTTCACGATGTTGAAGCCCGAGCCGCCCGGTCCGCCCGGGTTGATGAGGATCGTCCCCTGCGCCTCACCCGAGGCATCGGCGCGGATCGCCGCGATCTCGATGCTGTCCCGCCCTGGGTCGGTGTAGTCCAGGGGCACCTCGATCGTCGCGCACGAGAACGATCCCTCACAGCTCTCCCACCGCACGTCCTGCGTGTAGAAGGTCCGGAGGCCCTCGTCCACATCGCCGATCGCCGCGGGGTCGGCGGTCTCGAGCCCGCCCGCAGGCGGGGCGGGCCCGTCGTCGGGTGCCAGCAGCATGCATCCGGAAAGCCCCAGCACGACGGCGGTGGATGCGGCGAGGAGCGCGGCGGCGCGGCCGAGAGGGCTACGGGAGCTGCTGTCGAGGATGCTGCGGGGGCCGCGGCCGGGGAGGTGGAGCGGTCCGCTGGTCATCGGTCGAGGTCCTTCCGGGACAGGAGGCTCACCGTCATCGCTTCGATCGCGAGCAGCGGCGACACGTTGGTGCTCACGAGCCGGGAACGCACTTCGTTGATGGACTCGAGCCGGAGGAGGGTGTCTTCGGGGCTCTCCCGGCGGGCGAACTCCTCGAGTTCGGGCCGCAGGGGCTCGTTGACGAGCATCTGCCCGCTGGAGACCTGGAGCATCAGCACATCCCTGTAGAAGGAGATGAGATCCGTCAGCGCGCGGTCGAAGTAGTCGTTCTTGGAACGCTTGGCCCGTCGCGTCTGATCGTCCTCCAACCGCTTGACCTGTGCGCGCATCGACGGCGGCAGGACGCCCGTCTCGGGAGCGCCGAGGGTGGTGAGCAGTGCTGTCCTCTCCTCGGCGTCGCGCTGCTCGAAGGAACTCTGGGCCTCCGCCTCGGCGAGCTTCACCAGGTCCGCGGCAGCACGCATGGCACCGGCCACCGAGCGCAGTGTCAGCGGGAGCCGGACGATCTGGTTGCGGCGCTCGCGGGCGCCGTCGTCCGTGGCGAGCCTCTTCGCGATGCCGATGTGGCTCTGGGCGGCGCGGGCGGCCGCTTCCGCCGTCGCGGGATCGATCCCGTCGCGGGAGACGAGCAGATCGGCGACGTCCTGCACGGGGGGTAGGCGGAGGCCGACGGACCGGCACCGGGAGCGGATGGTGACGAGCACGTCGCCGGGACTCGGAGCGCACAGCAGCCAGATGGTCCGCGGCGGCGGTTCCTCGATGGCCTTGAGCAGCACGTTGGTGCTGCGCTCCTGCATGCGGTCGGCGTCCTCGACGATGATGATCCGCCAGCGCCCGGTAGACGGTTTGTCCTGTGCCTTGCGGACCAGTTCACGTGCCTCGTCGATGCTGATGGTCACCTTCTCGGTGGTGACGTTGGTCAGATCGGCGTGTGCCCCGGAGAGGACGGTGTGGCAGGCCTTGCATGTGCCGCAACCACGCTCGGCGAGATTCTCGCGCTCGCAGAGCAGGGCGGCGGCGAAAGCGCGGGCGGCATTGGACCGGCCGGAGCCGGGCGGGCCGGTGAAGAGCCAGGCGTGCGTCGGTGAACCGGATTCCGCGGCACGGCGCAGTTGCTCGACCACCTGTTCCTGCCCGCGGAGGTCCGCCCACACTCCGGATGCGGGGAGGCTGTGCGTCACGGCGCTCATGCCGAGACCCGGGGGAGGGCTCCGAGGATGGAGCGGTGAAGGTCCTCGGGCGTCCCCGACGCGGCCAGGACGAGGTACCGTTCGGGTTCCGCGCGGGCGAGGTCCAGGAAGGCGGCGCGGATCCGGGCGTGGAAGTCGTCGGGTTCCGACTCGAGGCGGTCCTCGGCGGCCGCGCCGGTGGTGCGGCGGCTCCGCCCTTCGGAGGGCTCGACGTCGAGCAGGACGGTGAGGTCCGGGCGGAGCCCGTCGGTGGCCCAGAGGTTCACGTCTAGGACGGCCTGCGCACCCAGTCCGCGCCCGGCACCCTGGTAGGCGACCGAGGAGTCGATGAAACGGTCGCAGACGACGACGTCGCCGCGTTCCAGTGCGGGCACGATCACCTGCTGGACGTGGGCTGCCCGCGAGGCCGCGAACATGAGGGCTTCGGTGCGCGCGTCGATCTGGCCGTGGCCGTGGTCGAGGACGAGGGAGCGCAGCTTCTCCCCGATGGCAGTGCCCCCGGGTTCACGTGTGCGGATCACGGTGCGCCCACCGGATTCGACGGCCGCGCAGAGCAGTGCGGCCTGCGTGGACTTGCCCGCGCCGTCGCCGCCTTCGAGCGCGATGAAGAGCCCGGGAAGCCCGTGCGGGAGGGGAAAGGTCACGCGCCCAGCCTACCGAGTGCCCGTGACATCGAGGTCACACGATCGGCGTTGCGTGCTTCGTGTGCCTTCCCAGGGATGATTCGCGAGAGTTGTCCACATACGGAGCGACTCCCGATTATTCGAATCTCCGTACTAATACGCTTGTCCCATGGCGACAGCAGTAGCAGAGGCGCAATCGACGACGGCGCAGGCCGTCGGCGGGGTGCAGTCCCACCTGGCACATATCGCCGAGCAGTTCGAGGTCGAAGCCGGTCTGGCCTCGACGGCCGATCTTGCTGCGGCACTGGGGGCTGTGGAGCACCTTGCCCGGTTGGTCGAGTACCTGCAGGTGGTGGGGGCGGCAGCGGCGGATCAGCAGGAGATCGCGAGGGTCGGGGAGACCCGGCAGGGCCTGGGCTGGAGCGGTCCTCTGGCCGTTCCTGGCGACAGCCACGAGTTCAGGGACACTGCCGAATATCTCCGTGCCCGCCTGGGTATCACGCGGCAGGAGGCGCAACGGCGGATCCGCCTCGGGAAGTCGGTGCTTCCACGACGAACGGCCACCGGTGAGCCTTGCCCTGCCATGCTCGAATCCGTCGGGGACGGGTTCAGGGCCGGTGTGATCAGTTCCTACGCCGCAACCCGTATCAGTGATGCGGTGGAACGCGTCCGGCCCTGTGCCTCGACCCTGCAACTGCAGGCCATGGAGGAGGACCTGGCCGCACAGGCCGCGGAATCGGATGCCGATCTGTTGAACGTGGTCATCCGACGATGGGAATCCGTCCTCGATCCTGACGGGGCCGAGCCCACCGAGGAGCTGTTGAAGGCACAGCAGGGCGTGTTCCTGCGGGGCAGGCGACGCGGACTGCACCGGCTCGAGATCGCGGCGGACGACGAACAGTTCGAGTACCTCCTCACCGTCATGAACACCGCCACCAACCCGCGCACCGCGCGGGACCGCGGTGGCCCAGGAGGGGGCGAGCCCCGGGCGGAAGCCGGGAACGACTGCGCCGGCGTTCCCGACCCTGACGGCAGTGGCACCGACGGCATCGGCGCTCCCGCGGGGCCGGTGCCGTCGGTGCCAGGTGGGGCGATGTCGAACGACCCGCTGCCGGCCGACTCCGCGTCGAAGTGGGAACGTCGGACCCGGCCCCAACGCCACCTCGACGGGTTGGTCGGTGCCTGCCAGGTCGCCCTCGCCACGGACACACTTCCTGCCACCGGCGGCCATCGACCGCAGGTGATGGTCACCATCGACTACCGGGCTCTCACCGAGGACCTGCGTAGCCGCGGAGTGGTCCGGCGGCGAGCACGAGGCTCGTACGGGCGTGCGGTCGATTCATCGGACGACGGGTCGGGTGGGGACTTCAGGCCGGACGGGTCGGGTGGGGACTTCGGGCGGGTCGTGCGCTCCTGGCAGGACCGGCAGTCGGCGCAGGACGGTCGTCCGAAGCGCGACACGGGACCCGCAGGCTTCAGCGACCCCTCAGGCGCTTCACGAACGCATCCCGAAGGTGGCTACAGCGTCTTCGGTGGTCCTGTCACCGCGCGGATCGTTCGCAAGATCGCGTGCGACGCGGACATCATCCCGGTCGTGCTGGGAGGGCACGGGGAGGTCCTCGACGTCGGTCGTGCCCGAAGGTTCTTCGGCGTGGCCCAGCGGCGAGCACTGGTCGCCAGGGACAGGGGGTGCGCCTTCCCCGGTTGCACTGTCCCGGCCGTCTGGTCGGAGGCACACCACATCGCACCGTGGGCCGAGGGCGGAAGAACCGACGTCTCCAATGGATGCCTCCTGTGTTCCTTCCACCACCGGCTCGTCGAGCGGGGCAACTGGAGTATCCAGATGAAGCACGGCATCCCCTGGTTCACGCCACCGCCCTACATCGACCCCGATCGCACTCCGCGGCGGAACCGGCACCGCGAGCTCACACTTGGCGGGACGCCGTGACGCCGGTCATCCAGGCGGGCGGGTGGGGGGCCGCACGGGGCCGGCGATTGTGACCTCCCTCTTTTTCAGGCACGCGCTCTCCCCATTTACGCTGACCCCATGACGACATCTCGCGAGGATCTGCCGCACACCGGGCTCGCCCCGGACACCCTCACCGTCGCGGCAGGCAGACCCCCACGCGAGCACGATGCCCCGGTCAACGTGCCGATCGTGCTCTCGACGACCTACCACGAGACGCGCGCCCCCGTCCCGGGCGACCGTATCTACGCCCGTGGCTCCAACCCCACCTGGGATCCGTTCGAGGAAGCGCTCGGTGCACTCGAGGCAGCAGGCCTCCCGGCCCTCGTCTTCAGCTCCGGCCTCGGTGCGGCAGCGGCCGCTTTGTCCCTCGTCCCGACCGGGGGAGCGGTGGTGATGCCACGGCATGCCTATGCCGGGTCGATCAGTCTCGCCGCCGATCTCGCAGCACAGGGCAGGTTCGAACTGCACACCGTCGACGTCGCCGACACGGCGGGTGTCCTCGCGGAGCTTGACGCGCTCGCCGCGCGGTTCGATGAAGGTCAGGTGATGCTGTGGCTGGAGAGTCCCACCAATCCGATGCTCGAGGTCGCCGACCTGGCGGTACTGACCGACGCAGCCCATGCGACCGGCGCGATCGTCGTCGCAGACAACACGTTCAACACGCCGATCGTCCACCGCCCCCTCGAGTCCGGCGTCGACGTCGTGCTGCACTCCGTCACGAAGTGGCTGGCCGGGCATTCCGACGTCGTCCTCGGCGCGCTGGTCACCTCCGACTCGGCACTCCGTGAGCGACTGTTGGCGCACCGTACCCTGCATGGTGCTGTCGCCGGGCCCTTCGAGGTCTGGCTCGCACTGCGCGGACTGCGCACTCTCGCACTGCGCATGGAGCGGAGTCAGGCCACCGCGGCCTTCCTCGCGCACCTCCTCGGGGACCATCCTGTCGTCCGCCGCGTGCGATATCCGGGCCTTCCCGCCGATCCCGGGCACGAGCGTGCGGCCCGCCAGTTCAAAGGTTTCGGCGGGATCGTCAGTATCGAGCTCGACGACGTCGCGACGGCGGATGCCCTCGTCGCGGCCGTGCGCCTCTGGCTTCCGGCGACCTCGCTGGGCGGCGTCGAGTCACTCATCGAACGTCGTCGGCGACAGCCTGCCGAGCCGAAGACCGTCCCCGAAGCACTCGTCCGCCTGTCCGTGGGTATCGAGAACCCCGAGGATTTGTGGGCGGACCTCGATCAGGCCCTCCGGCAGGCGTCGGGCGATCAGCTTGCAAGCGCGACGGCGGGCAAGACGGGCACGCTGACGGACTGGATGACGGACTAGATGACGGACTGGATGACGGACTAGACGGCGGGCGTGCCAGCGGACGGAACGGCAGCCGCGCGAAGGGGCGGCGGGCACGCCGGCGGACGTGACGGCAGACGGGCCGGCAGACGGGCCGGCAGGCGCGCCGGCCGACAGGGCGGCGGAGGTGACGGCGTATGTGGCGGCGGACGTGCACACCGACCTGACGGCCGACGTTACGAGAGACAGGGCGGTGGACGTGAGGACGAACAGGGCGACGGACGTGCAGACGGATGCGACAGGGGGCACGACGGCGGGGCGCAGGCTCGCCGCATCCGACGTGGAAGTCCCGGCTGCGGTGTCATCCGCACCGCGTCCGAGGCAAGCCAGCTAAGCTGATTCCGTGGCCCTCGTATTTGCAATCCAGTCCTACCTGTACCTCGCCCTGGGCGTCGTGGCCCTCGGCATCGAAATGTGGGCCCTCTCGGACTGCGTGCGGCGTCCCGGCACCGCCTTCGAAGCCG
This sequence comes from Arthrobacter sp. TJ-265, assembly GCF_058269135.1. Classification (NCBI taxonomy): domain Bacteria; kingdom Bacillati; phylum Actinomycetota; class Actinomycetes; order Micrococcales; family Micrococcaceae; genus Arthrobacter; species Arthrobacter sp. TJ-265. Next base: position 437,926 of record NZ_JBZCND010000003.1, read on the forward strand.
CGTTCAAGCGGACCAAGGGGTTCTGGCTGGCACTCACGGGTGGCGCCGTCGTCGTCGGCCTGTTGTCCGTGCTCGGTGGCGGGAGCGGCTTCAACCTCTTCCAGCTGGTCGCCATCATCGCGGCCTGTGTGTACCTCGCCGACGTCAAGCCGGCCGTCAGCCAGACCTCGGGTCGCGGCGGCAATCAGGGCCCGTACGGTCCCTGGTAGCCGTTCCTACCCCGGAGCGACCGCGTCCCAGGCTACGGTGACCTCGCCCAGACGCCATCGCGAGGGCCCGTCCCGCAGCGGCCAGCCCGCTGCCCTCATCGCTGCGCACATCGCCATCCACCGCTGCTGGTTCCCGAAGGATGCGAGGGACGCGGCGTCGAGCCATGACCGGTCGAGCGCCTGCAGGTATCCGTGCACCCGCTCGCCCTCCACGTTCCGGTGGATCAGCGCCTTCGGCAGCCTTTCCGCGACATCGGACGGGAGCGTAAACGCACCGAACCGCAGGGAGATGCTCAGCGACTCCGGTCCCGACGGCCCGATGGCCGCCCAGGTGGAGCGGCGCCCTATCTCGTCGCACGTCCCGTCGATGAGCAGACCATCGGGAGCCAGGCGTCCTCGGACCTCGTCCCAGTAGGCCCCGTACTGGTCCTCGCCGTACTGCCGCAGCACATTGAATGCACGGACGACGACGGGACGCCGGCCGGCGAGCGGCAACTCGAAGCCTCCCTGTCGGAAGCTGAGGCCGGGGCGCGCGAGGGGTTCGGCGCTCGCCACGCGCGCCGGGTCTATCTCGATGCCGACCACCTCGACGTCGTCGCGTACGGACCGAAGGCGGGTGAACAGCTCGACGGCAGTGACGGGAGCGGCGCCGTAGCCGAGGTCGACCACGAGCGGGTCGGCAGTCCGGCGCAGCCGGGAGCCATGGGATCCGGCGAGCCAGCGATCGACGCGGCGAAGCCGGTTGGGGTTGGTGGTGCCGCGGGTGATGGTCCCCAGGGGCTTGGGGGGACGGAGACGCGAAGGCACCCATCAACACTAGGGCACAGGAGGAGTGCCGCCGTGCCGGGAGCCCCGGGCCCGTGCGCGTTCCCCCGGATTCATGCAGAGCGCCCTGCACCGTCCCGGGGTCTGCACCCCCGATCGTCACACGACGCTGCAGCATGACCGCCGCAACACGATGCGGCAGACTAGGACCCATGACCTACACACTGATCCTGCTGCGCCATGGCCAGAGCGAATGGAACGAGAAGAACCTCTTCACCGGCTGGGTGGATGTCGCCCTCACGGAGAAGGGACGCGAGGAAGCAACACGCGGCGGCCACCTCCTGACCGAAGCCGGCATCCTTCCCGACATCGTGTACACGTCCCGGCAGAAGCGCGCCATCATCACCGCCAACCTCGCCCTCGAGGCCGCTGACCGCAGCTGGATCGACGTCAAGAGGAACTGGCGGCTCAACGAACGCCACTACGGAGCGCTGCAGGGCAAGGACAAGGCCCAGACCCTCGCGGAGTACGGCGAGCAGCAGTTCATGGAATGGCGCCGGTCCTACGACACGCCGCCGCCGCCGCTCGACGACGCCAGCGAGTACTCGCAGGCCGCCGACCCCCGCTACACCGATCTCGGCGACGCCGTGCCGCGCACCGAATGCCTGAAGGACGTCCTCGAGCGCTTCCTGCCGTACTGGGAATCGGACATCACGGTGGACATCAAGGCCGGCAGGACCGTGCTCATCGCCGCCCACGGCAACTCGCTCCGGGCCCTCGTCAAGCACCTCGACGGCATCAGTGACAAGGACATCGCCTCGCTGAACATCCCCACGGGCATCCCCCTCGTGTACGAGCTCGACGAGGACCTCAAGCCCGTCAAGGCAGGCGGCACCTACCTCGACGCCGACGCCGCGGCCGCCGCGATCGAGGCCGTCGCGAACCAGGGCAAGCACTAGCGCCAGCGCCTCGACGCACGCACGAACACGACGACGGCGGCCCTTGCGGGGCCGCCGTCGTCGTGTCAGTACCGGGGAGGAGTCAGTTCAGCGGAGCGGTAGGATGCCATTCTCCCGTGACGAGGTAGGTGACCTTCCGGGCCACCGAGACGCCGTGGTCCGCGAAACGCTCGTAGTACCGGCTGGCGAGGGTGACGTCCACCGTCGTCGGTGCGCTCTCGGACCAGTCGTCGGCCGCGACAGCCTTGAAGACGCTGGCGTGCAGCTCGTTGACACGGGCATTGGCGGCACTGATCTCGTTGGTCAGATCGAGGTTGCGCGTCTCGAGGAGCTCCTTGACCTTCATTGCGATCTGCACGTCGAGTTCGGCGAGTTCGTCGAAGGTCCCGCGAATACCTTCCGGGATCACGTTCGCGGGGAAACGCAGACGGGCGAGCTGGGCCACGTGACGGGCGAGGTCACCCATCCGCTCCAGCGACGCGCTCATGCGCAGCGCACCCACGATCATGCGGAGATCGGACGCCACCGGGCCTTGAAGTGCGAGGATGTCGATGGCCCGCTCGTCGAGGGAGTTCTGCAGGAAATCGATGCGCGCATCGGCCGCGATCACTTCCTGTGCAAGCTCGGTGTCGGCGCCCTGGAAAGCACTGTTGGCCTTCTGAATGGCCTCGGTCACCAGTTGGGAGATCTCGATGAGCTCCTCGCCGATCTGATGAAGCTCGGCCTGAAAAACCTTACGCACGTAGGCGTCCTTCCCTGGAAGTTTCGAATCGAACCGTTCCCACAGTTCTGCCGACGACCCTTCCAGCCAGCGGTGAACTGTTTCTCCGCATTGTGTGAACGTTAGTTGAACCCCTCGCCCAACGCCACCGGATGGGGCGGACCCGAAATACCAGCGCATAAGCTAGGTCCGTGGACCCCCTTCTCCTGACGCTCATGGCCGGGCTGGTAGGCCTGGCCCTCGGCGTGACCGGTATGGCGGCGTTCCGCGCGAGCGAGGTACAACGGCTCCGACTCCACTACGAGGACGAGCCCTCCCTGCCCGACGGCGCCGCGGAGGTCCTCTCCATCATCGGCAGGGCGTACGTGATCGTGGACGCGATCGACGGCGTCGTCCGCGCCAGTCCCGCGGCCTACGCCTTCGGCCTCGTCAGGGGACATACCGTGGTGCACTCCGAGCTCCTCGAGCTCACGGCCCGCGTGCGGCGCGACGGCGTGATCGAGCAGCAGCAACTCGAACTGCCGCGTGGCCCCCTCGGCCAGGGGACGATCGTGGTCCAGGTCCGTGTAGCGGCCCTCGGCGCCGAGTACATCCTGATCCTGGCGGACGACCGCACCGAGATCACCCGCACCGAGGAGATCCGCAACGACTTCGTCGCGAACGTCTCCCACGAACTCAAGACGCCCGTGGGTGCGATCTCCCTCCTCGCCGAGGCGATCGACGACGCCGCCGAGGACGAGGTGGCCGTCCGACGCTTCGCCCAGCGCATGCACAAGGAATCCAGTCGGCTGTCCGCGCTGGTGCAGGACATCATCGAGCTCTCCCGTCTCCAGGGGGCCGACGTCGTCCGCCGCGGCAAGCCGGTGGACATCAACTCCGTCGTCGCCGAAGCCGTGGACCGCAACAAGCTTCCCGCCGAGAGCAAGCAGATCGACATGGTGGTCGGCGGATCGGTCTCCACCCCCGTACACGGTGACCGCGACCTGCTCATGACGGCCTTCCGCAACCTCATCGACAACGCCATCCGCTATTCGCCCGAGGGGACGCGGGTGGGCGTGGGACTCCGGTCCCGTGACGGCCTCGTGCAGGTGTCGGTCACGGACCAGGGCCCGGGCATCACGCCCGAGGAACAGGAACGCATCTTCGAGCGCTTCTACCGCATCGACGCCGCCCGGTCCCGCCAGACCGGCGGCACAGGCCTCGGTCTCAGCATCGTCAAGCATGTGGTGTCCAATCACGGCGGCGAGGTCACCGTGTGGTCGCAGCCCGGACAGGGCAGTACCTTCACGGTCCGGTTGCCCGAGATGGAGGGCGCCGTGGACGACGACGCCGCAGCGGACGAATCTGCCCCGGGCGACGTCGGCAACGGTGCCGTCCCGTCGGTCGAGCGGAAGCCAGGAAAGAAGGGCAGCAGTGCTGCCCATGAGCAGGGAGTCAAGGCTTGAGCCGAATTCTGATCGTTGAGGACGAGGAGTCGTTCAGCGACCCGCTGTCCTATCTCCTCGGCAAGGAAGGGTACGAGGTGTCCGTCGTGGACAACGGCCTCGACGCCCTCACCGAGTTCGACCGCTCAGGCGCCGACCTCGTGCTGCTCGATCTCCAGCTGCCGGGACTGCCCGGTACCGAGGTCTGCCGGCAGCTCCGCCAGCGCTCCAGCGTCCCGGTCATCATGCTGACCGCGAAGGACGCCGAGATCGACAAGGTGGTGGGACTGGAGCTCGGGGCTGACGACTACGTCACCAAGCCCTACTCCTCCCGTGAACTCGTGGCCCGTATCCGAGCAGTGCTTCGGCGTCAGGGCGAACCCGAGGAACTGATCTCGAACACCATCCAGGCCGGTCCGGTCCGCATGGACATCGAACGGCACGTCGTGAGTGTCGACGGCGACCAGGTGGCACTTCCGCTGAAGGAGTTCGAGCTGCTCGAGATGCTGCTCCGTAATTCGGGCAGGGTGCTGACCCGCGGCCAGCTGATCGATCGGGTCTGGGGGTCCGACTACGTGGGGGACACCAAGACCCTCGACGTCCACGTGAAGCGGCTGCGTGGCAAGGTGGAGCCCGATCCCTCGAATCCCCGCTACCTCATCACCGTGCGGGGGCTCGGCTACAAGTTCGAGCCCTGAGTCCGGCCCCCGGACCAGGATGATCCTGGACCCCGGTGCCGGCCGAAAGGCGTGAGTGCCTGCCGACATGGCACTGCCCGCACCCGATCGATCGGGTGCGGGCAGTCACGGTGCTGCGGGCTACTCGCCCCCGGCTGCTTCCTCGCCCTCGGCTGCTTCCTCGGTCGCCGCGGGTTCACTCGGCCGGGGCGTGAAGCCGCCGGGTACGAAGTCGCGGTATTCCTCGAGGGTCCCGTCCAGTACGGGCACCTGGAAGGTGGCCTCTTCGCCGTCGACCTCGAAGTCGACGTCGACCAGCGAGCCGGGGTTGTTCTCCAGCCCTTCGAGCGTGGCGTCGTCCTCGGTCTCGTCCTCGAACCTGAACTCCCCGTCCCCCTCGACGGTGATGGTGGTTTCGATGCCATCTGCCCGGATGGACAGGTCCACGGGCTGGTCTGTCGTGTTGAACACGGTACCGACGATCCGCCCCGCGGCCTCGTCCTCGCTGCCCACGATCAGGAGGTTGCGCAGCAGGACGGGTCCGAAATCCTTCACGATGCCATCCGAGGCGGCGTACTGGGTCGTCGTGGACTGCTCGGTGGTGAAGGTGCAGCCGGAGACACCCAGCATCACCAGCACGGCGCCGGCAGCCACGGACCGCTGCACTCGGTTCTTCGGTGCGAAATTCACAGCACAAACTCCTGGGGTTGAACAGGTGGGACAGGGACGGAATCCGGAGGGGACCTACAGGACAGACTATCGGCAACGCCGTCCGATCGTGGTGTCGGTTTCGGCTGCGCAGGAGCCCCGGATCACTTAATGCCCGGTCCGTCAAGAGGCGAATGATAGACACTTCCGCTTGATTCGAGCCCCTGACCTGCGAAAACGCGCTCATCGGCGTGTCGTTGCCGTGATAAACTGATTCCCGGGAAAGGGGAAAGTCCACATGGTTTTTGAGGTCGGCGAAACAGTTGTTTACCCGCATCACGGCGCAGCGAAGATCGAGGAGATCAAGATGCGTGTCGTCAAGGGCGAAGAGAAGATGTATCTCAAGCTCAAGGTGGCCCAGGGCGATCTGACGATTGAAGTACCAGCAGAGAACGTCGACCTCGTAGGGGTTCGCGACGTGGTGGGCAAGGAGGGCCTCGAGCATGTGTTCGACGTCCTGCGGGCCGAGTTCACCGAAGAGCCGACCAACTGGTCACGCCGTTACAAGGCGAACCTCGAGAAGCTCGCCTCCGGCGATGTCATCAAGGTCGCCGAGGTGGTACGTGACCTCTGGCGCCGCGACCACGACCGCGGCCTGTCGGCCGGCGAGAAGAGGATGCTCGCCAAGGCGCGGCAGATCCTGATCTCCGAGCTCGCACTGGCCGAGAAGACCGACGAGGAGAAGGCCGCAAGCGTTCTCGACGAGGTCCTCGCCTCCTAGGAGATGGGCCGACCACGAAAGAGGGACCTCCGGGTCCCTCTTTTTTGTTGCGCTGTCATAGGGTGACGGAGTGTCCGAGATGAATCCCCAGCACCGCACCCCGGCCGAGGTCGGCGTCGTCATCGTCGCCGCCGGCTCCGGACAACGCCTCGGCCACGGCATCCCGAAGGCCCGCGTCCTCTGTGGCGGACGCACCCTCCTGGACCACGCGGTGGACGCCGTGCTCCTGGCAGGCGTTGCGACCGCCGTCGTCGTGGTGCTTCCCGAGGGCGACGACGTCCTGGCTGCCGTCGTCGCGGAGGCAGCCGCCCGCAGCGCAGCGTCCCGCACGGCCGACACCGCCTCCGGCGCGGCGACGGACAGTCCGGATCCGGCCGGGAGCACAGGGGGCGCCGTACTGACGCATCCCCCGGTCGTCGTCTCGGCAGTGGTGGGGGGATCCACGCGGACGGCGTCCGTGCGTGCCGGGCTCGACGCCCTGCCGCCGACGGTCGGCGTCGTGCTGGTCCACGACGCCGCGCGGGCGCTCACACCTCCTGCCGTCTTCCGGCGGGTCGCCACCGCCGTCGCGGAGGGTGCGACGGCGGTCATCCCGGTCCTGCCGGTGGTCGACACCGTCAAGGTCGTCGACGGCGACCTCGTCACGGCAACACCCGATCGCGCGGCACTGCGGGCCGTGCAGACCCCCCAGGGCTTCGACGCCGGTGCTCTCCGGGCGGCCCATGCCGGCGACGCCGCAGCGCGCCCCGGCATCACGGACGACGCCATGCTCATGGAGGCACTCGGCCACGCGGTACGGGTGGTCGAGGGGGACCCCCTGGCGTTCAAGGTCACGACCCCGCTCGATCTCGTCATCGCCGAAGCAGTCCTCGCACAGAGGGCTGCCGGCAGCGCCCAGCGGTCCGACCGGGGCCCGAGCGACCCGGCCCCGGGCGCCATCCCCACCAGCAGGAGCAGCCGTGTACCTGAGTGAGCACCTCCACCTTCCCCGCACCGGGATCGGCGTCGACGTCCACGCCTTCGCAGCCGAGCCCGCGGGCGGCACGCCGGCCGCCCCGCTCTGGCTGGCAGGCCTGCTGTGGGAGGGGGAGCGCGGACTGTCGGGACATTCCGACGGCGACGTGGTGGCCCACGCGGCAGCCGATGCCCTGTTCTCGGCGGCCGGAGTCGGCGATCTCGGGACGCACTTCGGTACGGACCGCCCCGAGTACGCCGGCGCCTCGGGCCATACCCTCCTCTCGGCCGCCGCGGGGATCGTGCGCGCGGCGGGGTTCGATATCGGCAACATCGCGGTGCAACTGATCGGCAACCGCCCGAAGTTCGGACCGCGCCGGGCCGAGGCCGAGGCCGTGCTGTCCGACGCCGCGCAGGCACCCGTGAGCATCTCGGCGACCACCACCGACGGCCTCGGCCTCACCGGCAGGGGGGAGGGCGTCGCGGCCATCGCCACCGCCGTCGTCGTCCGGTCCGCTGCCCGGGCGGCTCCTCCCGCTCCGCAAGAGTGAAGCCCGTCGGCGGGTAATCTGGACCGGTGAGCCTGCGATTCTATGACACCGCCCGCGCCGAGGTGCGCCCCTTCGAACCCGTCGAACCGGGCAGGGCGAGTCTCTACTACTGCGGTGCCACCGTGCAGGGCATGCCCCACGTGGGGCACGTGCGCTCCGCCATCGCCTTCGACCAGCTCACGCGCTGGCTCGAGGCGCGGGGACTGCGCGTCACCGTGGTCCGGAACGTCACGGACATCGACGACAAGATCCTCGCCCGGTCCCAGGACTCCTTCCGCCCCGGGGCGACGGACGAGGACCCGTCCCTGGTGCCGGAGGAACCGTGGTGGGCGCTCGCGTTCCGCTTCGAGCAGGAGTTCCACCGGGCGTATGCGGCTCTCGGCGTCCGGCCCCCCACCTACGAGCCGCGGGCCACGGGCCACGTCCCGGAGATGCACGCCCTCATCCAGCTCCTCATCGACCGCGGCCACGCCTACCCGGCACCGGACGGCTCCGGTGACGTCTACTTCGACGTCCGCTCCTGGCCCGCCTACGGCAGCCTGACGCGGCAGGACATCGACGACATGCAGGCCGCCCCCGACGCCGATCCCCGGGGCAAGAAGGATCCGCGCGACTTCGCGCTCTGGAAGGGGTCCAAGGAATCCGACCCGCCGACGGCGTCGTGGTCGAGCCCATGGGGTGCAGGCCGGCCCGGCTGGCATCTCGAATGCTCGAGCATGGTGACCAAGTACCTCGGCACGGAGTTCGACATCCATGGCGGCGGACTCGACCTGCGCTTCCCGCACCACGAGAACGAGATGGCCCAGTCCCAGGCCGCGGGGCACGCCTTCGCCCGCTTCTGGATGCACAACGGGATGGTCACCTACGGCGGCGAGAAGATGTCGAAGTCGATCGGCAACACCGTGAGCCCGCAGGAGATGATCGATGCCGCCGGTCCCCGCGTGGTGCGCTACTACCTCGGCCAGGCACACTACCGCTCGGTGCTCGACTACCGGGAGACCTCGCTGCAGGAGGCGGCAGCCGCCGTGGCCCGCATCGACGGCTTCATCTCGAAGGCGTCCGCGCGCGTCGGCGCCCCGGACCGTGACGCACTCTCCTCGGCCGACCTCCCCGCGGCCTTCGCGGACGCGATGGACGACGACCTCAACGTCCCCCAGGCCCTCGCCGTGCTCCACACCACGGTGCGCTCCGGCAACACCAGCCTCGCCGAGGGTGACGACGACGCCGTGCGCGCCGCCCTCGCCGCCGTCGTCGCCATGACCCGTGTGCTCGGGCTCGACGACGCCGGAGCCCCCGTCACGGCGGGGGACACGGCGGCAGCCGCGGCTCTCGACGCTCTCGTCGTCGACCGCATCGACGAACGCAGCGCCGCCCGCAGTGCCCGGGACTGGGCGAGGGCGGACGGCATCCGCGACACCCTGGCAGCTGCTGGGATCACGCTCGAGGACTCCGCCGACGGCGCCACCTGGTCGCTGTCGGGGGACTGACCGGGGGCTCCCCGACAGCGCCGGTCGACGCCCGGATGGCGCCGGGACGAGGCGTGCTGAGGCAGTCGACGCGCTCCGCGTAAACTGGAGTCGATTCTTCTTCTATATAAAGGTGTTCTTCCATGGCCAGTCACGGACGTCCAGGCGCGGTTCGCAAAACGAAAAAGGGCCCCACCATCGGCACCGGCGGCCACGGACGCAAGTCGCTCGAGGGCAAGGGCCCCACTCCCAAGGCGGAGGACCGCCCGTACCACAAGTCGTTCAAGAACAAGGAGCTGGCCGAACGTTCGGCGGCGAAGCGGGCCGGCGGCAAGAGTGCCGGCACCGGCCGCACGAAGGGCAAGGCCGCCGAAGAGGTCGTCACCGGCCGCAACTCCGTCGTCGAGGCGCTTCGCGCGGGCATCCCGGCCAAGGCCCTGCACGTCGCCATCCGTGTCGAGATGGACGACCGCGTCCGCGAGTCCCTGAAGATGGCGGCCGAGCGCGGCATCCCCGTCATGGAGACCGGCAAGCCCGAGCTGGACCGCATGACCGACGGCGCCGTGCACCAGGGCCTCATGCTGCAGATCCCGCCCTACGAGTATGCGGACGCGCTCGACCTCGTCGACGAGACCATCGAGCGTTTCCGGCGCGGGCACATCGGCAACGCGCCGCTCTTCGTCGCCCTGGACGGCATCACGGACCCCCGCAACCTCGGCGCCATCATCCGTTCGGCGTCGGCCTTCAGCAGCCACGGCGTGATCGTTCCCGAGCGACGCGCGGTCGGCGTGACGGCGTCCGCCTGGAAGACCAGCGCCGGCGCCGCCGTACGCGTCCCCGTGGCGCGCGTCGGCAACCTGAACTCGGCGTTGAAGTCCCTCAAGTCCAAGGGCATCTTCGTCCTCGGGCTCGACGGCGACGGCGATGTCTCCCTCCCGGAGCTGTCCCTCGGCCGTGACCCCATCTGCATCGTCGTCGGTTCGGAGGGCAAGGGCCTCTCCCGCCTGGTACGTGAGAACTGCGACCAGATCGTGTCCATCCCGATCGACTCCGCCATGGAATCGCTCAATGCCTCGATGGCGGTGGGGATCACGCTGTACGAGGTCTCCCGCCAGCGCTCCGCCTGACCGTCGATGGTGAATCCCGCGCCGTCGCCCCATCCGTCGCGCGAGTTCCCGCTCGGACTCCAGGCCATCGCCGGAGCCTGGGGTCGGGACGCGCATGCCAACGCCGCGGTATGGGCGCCGGCCATCCCGTCCATCGACGTGCACTGGCGCCGCGCTGACGGGTCCTGGACGTCGGAGACGCTGGTCGGGCTCGACGGCGGCGTCCACCACGGCGTCGTGGGCCCGGTGTCCCCGGGCTCGCTCTACGCCTTCTGGCCCACGGGCAAGGAGCTGCCGGGTGCGGTCGGCGAGGCGCAGCTGCTCCTCGATCCCTACTCCCGTGCGATCGAGGTCGTCGACACACCGCCCGGGGTGGACGAGCCGACGTCGCGCTCCTACTACTCCGTGTTCCTCGAGCACGCCTTCGACTGGGGAACGAGCGAACGGCCCCAGACCCCGTGGCGGGACACCGTCATCTACGAAGCCCACGTCAAAGGGCTCACGAAGCTCCACCCGGACATCCCCGAGGAGCTGCGGGGCACGTACGCGGGGCTGGGGCATCCGGCCATGGTCGGGTATCTCCGCGACCTCGGGGTGACCGCCGTCGAGCTCCTGCCCATCCACTTCCACCTCGACGAGCCGCACCTCGAGCCGCTGGGCCTCAGCAACTACTGGGGGTACAACACCCTCGGGTTCTTCTCGGCGCACACCGACTACGCGACGGCGGCCGCACGGGCCGCGGGCCCCGCCGCGGTGCTCGACGAGTTCAAGGGCATGGTCCGCGCGCTCCACGAGGCCGGACTCGAGGTGATCCTCGACGTCGTGTACAACCACACGGCGGAGGGTGAGCAGCATCGGCCGGCCCTCTGCTGGCGCGGACTCGGCGATCTCGACTACTACCGGCACGACCACGCCGGCCACTACGTGGACACGACCGGCTGCGGCAACAGCCTGGACTTCTCCCAGCCCCGCGTCGTCGAGTTCGCGCTGGACTCGCTGCGTTACTGGGTGGAGGAATGCCGGATCGACGGATTCCGGTTCGACCTCGCCGTCACGCTGTCCCGCGACGAGCACAACGCCTTCACCCCGAGGCACCCCTTCCTGGTCGCGGCGGGCGCCTCCAAGGCGCTCCGCGGCACGAAGCTCATCTCCGAGCCGTGGGACATCGGCCCTCACGGCTGGCAGACCGGGCGGTTCCCCGTCGGCTGGGCAGACTGGAACGACGGCTTCCGCGACACCGTGCGTGACTTCTGGCTGCGCGATATCGCCTCCCTGACCCATGGCGGCACGGGGTCCTCGCCCGCCCGCCTGGCGGGCTGTCTCGCCGGTTCGGCGGACACCTTCGCACACTCCGGCCGCAGCGCCCTCGCCTCCGTCAACCTCGTCACCGCCCACGACGGATTCACGCTCGCGGACCTGACGGCGTACGAGCGCAAGCACAACGAGGCCAACGGTGAGGGCAACCGCGACGGCCACAACGACAACCGCAGCTACAACCATGGTGCCGAGGGCCGCACGGAGGACGAGGCGATCCTCGCGGCCCGCGAGCGGACGGCGCGCAACATCATGGCCTCGCTGCTCATCTCGCTGGGGGTCCCGATGCTCACGGCCGGCGACGAGTTCGGACGCACCCAGGCCGGGAACAACAACGCCTACTGCCAGGACAACGAGCTCGCCTGGATGCACTGGCCCGACGACGCCGCATCACGGCGCCTGCTCGATTCGACCCGCACGCTGCTGGCCGTCCGACGGGCCTTCCTGGCCCAGCAGCCGCCGTCCTTCCCGTCCCGGGGCGACCAGTCGACCCTGCTGTGGTTCAACGCCGCCGGGCTCCCGATGACCGCGCACGAGTGGGAGGACCCGAGGACCAGGACCGTGCAGCTGATCCTCGGATCGGCCGGCGGGACGGTGGACGGGCTCGTCGTGATCAACGGCTCGCTCGAGGACACACGCATCCACCTGCCCTCGGCCTGGATCCTGCAGGGACAGGGCATAGAACAGGAACAGCCGCGCTGGTTCAGTCCGATCTTCGACTCCGCCTCCCGCGAACCGATGCCCGCCCGCGTGCGGTTGCGGTCCGGCGACGCCGACACCGTCGCCGCCGACTCGGTGCGCATCTACCGCTGCTGACGCGCCCCCATCCCTGAGCAGTGCCCGTCCGGCGCGGACCGGAAAGGGTGGGCGCGGACCGGCGGCCGGCCCGAGCGAGGTCCGTTCACGACGAAGCCCGGGACCATCCGGTCCCGGGCTTCGTCCTGCACCGCCGGCAGGCGGTCGACGGTCAGGCGTTGACGACGAGTCCCAGTTCCGCCTTCGTGGCGAGGGTCGCGTGCTTCGGCAGCACGCGGACGGTGTATCCGAAGGAGCCGGAGTGGTCGATCCGGATGCCGCCCCTGAACAGGTAGCGCCCGCTGCCGAGGTTCTCGGCGACCTCGAGGTCCTTGACCGTGACGTCGCTCAGCTCGTCGGTCTCGAGGGCACGGCCGTAGGCCACCTCGACGGCGACGTCGTCCGGGTCGAGCCCGCCCAGGGACACGTAGGCGTCGACCGTCAGCGAGTCACCGATCTGCGGGTACTCCGTGACGCCGGTGGAATCGACGTGTTCCACCTGGACGGCCGGCCAACTGCCCTGGACACGGGAACGCCACGCGGCGGTCCGCTTCGCGAGCGAGTAGTTGTCGGCCGCTGCGGCGTGGCCGGCACGCCAGGCCGGGCGGTAGAGCTTCTCCACGTAGTCCTGCAGCATGCGCTCGGCCGACACCGCGGGGCCGAGGGTCGCCATGGTGTGCTTGATCATCGCGATCCACTGGTGCGGCACGCCGTCGCGCGAGGGCTCCGACGGGCCGGCGGCCCCGGCTCCCTCGGCAGGGACCTGCGAGTAGAAGCGCGGAGCGACCTGTGTCTCCAGGAGGTCGTAGAGTGCGCTCGCCTCGATGTCGTCGCGGGCATCGGCGGAGGCCCCGTTGTTGGCCGTCGGGATCGCCCAGCCGTTGTCGCCGTCGTACATCTCGTCCCACCAGCCGTCCAGCACGGACAGGTTGAGGCCGCCGTTGATGGCGGCCTTCATGCCCGAGGTGCCGCAGGCCTCCAGGGGTCGGAGCGGGTTGTTCAGCCAGACGTCGCAACCGGGGAACAGGGTGCGTGCCATCGCGATGTCGTAGTTGGGCAGGAACACGATCCGGTGGCGGACCTCGGGGTCGTCGGTGAAACGGACCAGGTCCTGGATCATCCGCTTGCCCTGTTCGTCCGCGGGGTGGGACTTGCCGGCGATCACGAGCTGGATGGGGTGCTCCGGGTGCAGGAGCAGGGCCTTCAGGCGGGCCGGGTCACGCAGCATGAGCGTGAGGCGCTTGTAGGTCGGCACACGGCGCGCGAACCCGATCGTGAGGACGTCCGGGTCCAGCACCGAATCGGTCCACTTCAAGGCGGCGTCGGCCGCGCCACGCTTCTTCCACGAGGAGCGCAGGCGCTGGCGCACGTCGTCGACGAGGTTGGAGCGGAGGCTGCGGCGCAGCGCCCAGATGTCGGTGTCCGGGACGTCGTACACCTTGTTCCACTGCGGGTCGAGGACGGACTCGGCGCCGAAGTTGGCACGGGCGAAGTCCGCGATCTCGGGATCCACCCAGCTCGGCACATGCACGCCGTTGGTCACCGACGTGATCGGCACCTCCTGGGTGTCGAACCCCGGCCAGAGCCCCGAGAACATCCCCCGGGACACCTCACCGTGCAGCTTCGCCACACCATTGGCGCGCTGGGCCAGGCGGAGGCCCATGACGGCCATGTTGAACTTCGAGCGGTCGCCGTCCTCGTAGTTCTCCGCTCCGAGGGCCAGGACGCGGTCCGTCGGGACGGCGGGCGCGAGGCCAGCGTGGAAGAAGTGCTCGATCTGCGCGCGGTCGAACCTGTCGATACCGGCCGGCACCGGGGTGTGGGTGGTGAAGACGGTCGAGGCCCGGCCGGCCGTGAGCGCTTCCTCCCAGCTCATGGGCGTCTCGTTGGACGGATCCATGAGTTCGCGGATGCGCTCGATGCCGAGGAAGCCGGCGTGGCCCTCGTTGGTGTGGAACACCTCGGGCGCGGGTGTGCCGGTGAGCCGCTCGAAGATGCGCAGCGCCTTCACACCGCCCATGCCGAGGAGCAGTTCCTGCTGCAGCCGCTGGTCGCCGCCACCGCCGTAGAGGCGATCGGTGACGTTGCGCGCCGCCTCGTCGTTGCCCGGGACGTTGGAGTCGAGGAGCAGGAGCGGGACGCGGCCGACGTCGGCACGCCAGATGTGCGCGGAGAGCTGGCGGCCGTTGGGCAGCGGCAGCACCACCTTCGCGGCCGAGCCGTCCTGCTCGCGGAGCAGGGTCAGGGGGAGGCCGTCCGGGTCGAGGACGGGGTAGGTCTCCTGCTGCCAGGCATCCTGCGAGAGGGACTGCTTGAAGTAGCCGGACTGGTAGAGCAGGCCGACGCCGATCAGGGGGATGCCGAGGTCGGAGGCCGACTTCAGGTGGTCGCCTGCCAGGATCCCGAGGCCGCCGGAGTACTGGGGGAGGACCGCGGCGATGCCGTACTCGGGGGAGAAGTACGCGATGCTGCGCGGAGCGTCGTCGCCGAGCCCCTGGTACCAGCGCGGTTTCGTCAGGTAGTCGTCGAGATCGGCACCCACCTCCTGGATGCGCTGGACCAGCGTCTCGTCGTCGGCGAGCTGCTCGAGCTTCTCGCGTGTCACGGAGCCCAGGAAGGACACCGGATCGTGGCCGCTCTGCTCCCAGGCCGCGCGGTCTATCTCCTCGAACAAGCGCGAGGTCGGCAGGTGCCACGACCAGCGCAGATTGCCCGCGAGTTTGCCGAGCGGTGCGATCTTCTCGGGGAGGACGGTTCGGACGGTAAATCTGCGGATTGCCTTCACCCCGATTACGCTAGCGCACTTGCCGAGCAGTAGCGCGGAAGCGTTGCGTAAACGCTTGCTCGATGTGTTATCGGCGCCGATGTTACGCAAAGCTCCCTTAGCAATTCAGGCCATTACTCGCTAACGTCGTACGGGTGACCACCACAACCGACCAGAACCGAAATGCCCCTTATCCCGAAGGACTGCGGTTCGGCCGCATCCCCATCACCGCGGTCAGTCCCGTCGTCGAGGACGGACGCTTCCCTGCCAAGGCGCTTCCCGGCTCGGACATCGCCGTGGGCGCGACCGTCTTCAGGGAAGGACACGACCAGCTGGGTGTGTCGGCAGTCCTGTACGACCCCAGGGGCAAGGAGGTGCAGCGCATCCGGATGACACCGGTCGGCTCGGGGCTGGACCGCTGGGCGGGCATCCTGACCCCGCGCACGAAGGGCCTTCACACCTTCACCATCGAAGGCTGGTCCGACCTCTTCGGGACATGGGAGCACGACGCGACCATCAAGATCGCGGCCGGCGTCGACGTCGAGCTGATGCTGATGGAGGGCGCAGCGCTCTTCACCCGCGCGGCAGGGGAGCGCAGCGCACGCGATGCGGCTCTCTTCCGCCGCACCGCCGCGACCCTCTCCGACACCTCCCTGGCCGTCGACGAGCGTCTCGCCGCCGGCCTGACGCCCCAGATCCACGAAGCGATCGCCCGCCGGCCCCTCCGCTCGCTGGTCACCGCTTCGCGGGCGTACCCGATCGACGTCGAGCGGGAGCTTGCCGGCCGCGCCGCCTGGTACGAGTTCTTCCCGCGGTCGGAAGGCGCCACCTACGATCCGGAGACGGCGCAGTGGACCTCCGGCACGTTCCGTGAGGCCGCCAAGCGCCTCGACGCCGTGGCCGCCATGAACTTCGACGTCGTCTACCTGCCGCCGATCCACCCGATCGGACACACGCACCGCAAGGGCCCTAACAACACCCTCACGGCCGGCCCCGGCGACCCGGGCTCGCCCTGGGCGATCGGATCCGCGGACGGTGGCCACGACGCCATCCACCCCGACCTCGGCACCTTCGAGGACTTCGATGCCTTCGTCGCACGCGCCGGCGAGCTCGGTCTCGAGGTGGCCCTGGACCTCGCGCTGCAGGCCGCACCCGACCACCCATGGGTCAAGACTCATCCCGAGTGGTTCACCACCCGCATCGACGGCACCATCGCGTACGCGGAGAACCCGCCGAAGAAGTACCAGGACATCTACCCCATCAACTTCGACAACGACCCCCAGGGCCTGTCGAAGGAGATCCTGCGGATCGTCCTCATGTGGGTCCAGCACGGCGTGAAGATCTTCCGGGTGGACAACCCGCACACCAAGCCCGTGCAGTTCTGGGAGTGGCTCATCGCCAAGGTGAACAAGAAGCACCCCGACGTCATCTTCCTCGCCGAGGCCTTCACGCGCCCGCCCATGATGCACGCCCTGGGCCGCGCCGGGTTCCAGCAGTCCTACTCCTACTTCACGTGGCGCAACACCAAGACGGAGCTCGAGGAGTACTTCACCGAGATCAGCCAGGTCTCCCCGGCGTACTTCCGGCCCAACTTCTTCGTCAACACCCCGGACATCCTCACCGAGTACCTCCAGTACGGGGGACCGGCCGCCTTCAAGATCCGGGCCGTGCTCGCCTCCATGGCGAGCCCCCTCTGGGGTGTCTACTCCGGCTACGAGCTGTTCGAGCACGTGACCCGGCCGGGTGCCGAGGAGTACATCGACAACGAGAAGTTCCAGTACCGTCCGCGGGACTACGCCGCCGCGGAGGCCGAAGGCCGCTCGCTGGCCCCGTTCATCACGCGGCTCAACGCCATCCGGCGCGCGCACCCCGCGCTCGGTGATCTCGAGAACCTGTCGATCCACAGCAGCACCGACCCGGCCACGCTGGTCTTCGTCAAGCACAAGCAGACGGCGGAGGGCAAGGACACCATCATCGTCGTCGTCAACGTCGATCCCCACAGCACCCGGGAGAGCACGGTGTCGCTCGACCTGGCGAAGCTGGGCCTCGATGCTGCGGATCTCGACGAGAGCGGTACGTTCCTCGTGGACGATCTCATCACGGGACAGACGTTCGCCTGGGGCGAGCACAACTACGTCCGGCTGGACGCCCACGTGGAACCGGCCCACATTCTCTCGATCAGGAGGCAGCACTAGTGCCCAACCCCTTCCAGCTCAATGCACCTGGACTGGCCCATGACCCCCTCTGGTACCGCAAGGCGGTCTTCTACGAGGCTCTGGTGCGCGGCTTCGCCGATGCGAACGGGGATGGCTCCGGCGACCTGTCCGGCCTGATCGAGAAACTGGACTACCTCCAGTGGCTCGGTGTCGACTGCCTCTGGCTGCCCCCCTTCTTCAAGTCCCCGCTGCGGGACGGCGGGTACGACATCTCGGACTACTACGACGTCCTCGACGAATTCGGTTCCCTCAGCGACTTCAAGCGGCTCGTCGCCGAGGCACACGCCCGCGGCGTCCGGGTCATCATCGACCTGCCCGTGAACCACACCTCGGACCAGCATCACTGGTTCCAGGAATCGCGCCGCGACCCCGAGGGACCCTACGGGGACTTCTACGTCTGGAGTGACACCGACGAGAAGTACGAGGACGCGCGCATCATCTTCGTCGACACCGAGGAGTCCAACTGGACGTTCGACCCGGTGCGTCGGCAGTTCTTCTGGCACCGTTTCTTCAGCCACCAGCCGGACCTCAACTTCGAGAACCCCAAGGTGCAGGAAGCCATCTTCGACGTCGTGAGGTTCTGGCTCGACCAGGGCATCGACGGTTTCCGCGCGGACGCCATCCCCTACCTGTTCGAGGAGGAGGGCACCAACTGCGAGAACCTGCCGAAGACGCACGAGTTCCTCAAGCGTCTGCGAGCGATGGTCGACGAGACCTACCCGGGCCGCGTCATCATCGCCGAGGCCAACCAGATGCCGGACGAGGTCGTCGAGTACTTCGGGGACGCGGACGGTCCCGAGTGCCACATGGCGTTCCACTTCCCGATCATGCCGAGGCTCTTCTACGCGCTGCGCGACCAGAAGGCGGCGCCCATCATCGAGACGATGAAGGAGACGCCCGACATCCCGGCCGGGGCGCAGTGGGGCACCTTCCTCCGCAACCATGACGAGCTCACGCTCGAGATGGTCACCAGCGAGGAACGCGAGGCCATGCTGGGCTGGTACGCGCCGGACCCCCGCATGCGGGCGAACGTCGGTATCCGCCGTCGCCTGTCCCCGCTCCTGGACAATTCACGGGCCGAGGTGGAGCTCATCCACGCCCTCCTGCTGTCCCTGCCCGGCAGCCCGTTCCTCTACTACGGGGACGAGATCGGCATGGGCGACAACATCTGGCTGGAGGACCGCGACGCGTCACGCACACCGATGCAGTGGAACCCGGACCGCAACGCGGGCTTCTCCCCGGTGGATCCCGGCAAGCTGTACCTGCCGGTCGTCCAGTCGCTCGTCTACCACTACAACCACGTGAACGTCGAAGCGCAGATGGCCAGCTCGAGCTCACTGCTCCACTGGGTGCGCCAGATGCTGGCGGTGCGCAAGACCCACCCCGCGTTCGGGCTGGGCTCCTACCGCCATGTAGCCGTCGAGTCCGAGCATGTGCTCGCCTTCCTCCGGGAGATCGACGAGGGCAACACCGAGGGCGAGCAGGCGGAATCGGTCCTGTGCGTCTTCAACCTCTCGCAGCACCCGGTCGCGGCGAGGATGCGGCTTCCCGAGTTCGCGGGCCGCGGACTGCGGGACCTCTTCGGTGGTTCGGTGTTCCCGGCGTTCGCGGAGGACGGAGAGGTCACCCTGACGCTCGGCAGCCACGACTTCTTCTGGCTCCGCGTCCGCTCCGCCAGTTCCAACACGTCCTCCCCGCACACCCAGGCACTCCCGGTCATCCCCGTCCCGGAGGCGACCCGATAATGGCGGCGCACACACCGTTCATCCCGGAGATCCTCACGGCGTGGCTTCCCACCCAGCGATGGTTCCCGGCACGGGGCCAGTCGGTGGACCTGACGGTCGTCGGCGGCACGGTGCTCGAGGACCCGACGGGCACAGCCCGCTTCGAGCTCCATTTCCTCGCCGTCGATTCCGGACGGCGCACCGACGTCGTCAGCGTGCCGATCAGCTACCGGAGCGAACCGCTCGACGACGGCGCGTCCGGCCTGATCGGACAGGTGGAACACCCCGACCTGGGTCCGCGGTGGGCCTATGACGCGACACACGACGCCGACTTCGTGCGCCTCTGGGTGGACTTCATGCTCAGCGCCGGCAGCACCTCGGACGGCCGCCTGAACGGCGTCGCCATCAAGGCGCCGGCCCACCAGGAGCCCGGCACCGTCCAGCCCGTCAAGATCCTGCAGGGCGAGCAGTCGAACACCTCGGTGATCTACGGCTCCGGGCCCGGCTCCATGATCGTGAAGTTCTTCCGGGTACTCGCTGCGGGCGAGAGCCCCGACGTGGAGCTCAGCGCCCAGCTCACCGCGGGCGGCTCCACCGACACGCCGGACACCTTCAGCTGGGTGACGGGCACCTGGCAGCACGCCGGCGCCGAACCCGGCTCCCACGTCACGGGGCACGTGAGCGTGCTGCGCGACTTCGTGGAGGGCAGCACCGACGCCTGGCGCACGGCGTCCCTCGCCGCATCCACCGCCGCAGACTTCACCGCGGAGGCCCGCGGGCTCGGTCAGGCCGTCGCGAGGATCCACCGGCAGCTCGACGTCGCCCTCGGGCACCGCATGGCGACCGACGCCGAGAAGAAGGACTTCAGGGAGGCCCTCGCGGCGCGCATCCGCTGGGCCTGGGAGGAGGCCGGCGACGCCGTCGGACCGCTCGGCGCAGAGGTGGAGCGCATCATCCGCGCCGTGGAGACGCTCGAGGACATCCCGCCCCTGCAGCGGATCCACGCGGACCTGCACCTCGGTCAGGTCCTGCAGGCGCCGGACGGCACCTGGCTCGTCATCGACTTCGAGGGCGAGCCCCTCCGGCCCACGGCCGAGCGGAGCGTCCCGGACGTGCCGCTGCGTGACGTCGTCGGCATGGTCCGCTCGCTCGAATACGCTGCCGCGTCCCGGGGAGCCGCGCCGGTCGGCTCGCCCGCGGCGGCCGAGACGGAGCGGTGGTCCGTCGCCGCCCGCGAGGCGTTCCTCGCCGGGTACGCGGAGGAAGCCGGGACGCCCGTCGACACCGACGGTCCGCTCTTCCGCGCCCTCTGGCTCGACAAGGCCCTGTACGAAGTCGTCTACGAGATCCGCAACAGACCGGACTGGGTCGAGATGCCCGTCCGGGATGTCCGACGCGCGCTGGGTGCACATCCCGGTGCGGACGCCACGAAAGCAGCTGACATGAATCCCCCCAAGAAAGCCGGTCCCGCCAAGGGTGCAGGCAAGGAAACCCTCGCGGGCAAGGCAGCAAAGGCCGTCACCGAGACCGCGAAGGCGGTAGCCGACAAGGCGAAGAGCGCCACCGCGGACATCGCCGACAAGGCGAAGGACGTGGCCCCGGAGGCGAAGGGTCCATCCCCGGCCCCGGCAGCCGACCTCACGCCCGCCGCGGTCGAGCCGTCCGTGCTGCAGCAGGTCTCCGAGGGCTCCTACCACCAGCCCCACGCCGTGCTCGGTGCGCACCTGAGCAGCGACGACGTCGTCACCGTCCGGACGCTGCGACGCCTCGCCCGGTCCGTCGTCGTCGTCACCGGAACTGGCCGCACGGAACTGACCCACGAGCACAACGGGATCTGGGTCGGCGCGCTGCCGGCCGAGAACCCCGGGCACGTCCCCGACTACCGGCTCGAGGTGACCTACGACGGCGACCCCGTCACCGTCGACGACCCCTACCGGTTCCTGCCGACCCTCGGCGAGATCGACATGCACCTCATCGGTGAGGGCCGGCACGAGACCCTGTGGACCGCGCTCGGCGCGCATGTCCGGCGGTACTCGTCCGTCCTCGGAGACATCCAGGGCGTCTCGTTCGCGGTCTGGGCTCCGAACGCCCGCGCAGTCCGTGTCATGGGCGATTTCAACGG
Source organism: Arthrobacter sp. TJ-265 (assembly GCF_058269135.1). Classification (NCBI taxonomy): domain Bacteria; kingdom Bacillati; phylum Actinomycetota; class Actinomycetes; order Micrococcales; family Micrococcaceae; genus Arthrobacter; species Arthrobacter sp. TJ-265. Next base: position 459,122 of record NZ_JBZCND010000003.1, read on the forward strand.
CTGGGACGGCAGCGTCAACGCGATGCGCGTGCTGGGCAGCACGGGGATCTGGGAGATCTTCATCCCCGGGGCCGGTGCCGGCACGTGCTACAAGTTCGAGATCCTCGGCAACGACGGGCAGTGGCGCCAGAAGGCCGACCCGATGGCCCGGGGCACCGAGATCCCGCCGCTCACCGGCTCGAAGGTCGTCGAGTCGACCTACGTCTTCGGTGACGACGAATGGATGCAGGCGCGCGCGGCCACCGATCCGCACAACGGGCCCATGAGCGTGTACGAGGTGCACCTGGGGTCCTGGCGCCAGGGGCTCAGCTACCAGGAACTGGCGGAGCAGCTCGTGGAGTACGTCTCCTGGCAGGGCTTCACCCACGTGGAACTCATGCCCGTCGCCGAGCACCCGTTCGGCGGATCGTGGGGCTACCAGGTCACCTCCTACTTCGCGCCCACGTCCCGTTTCGGCTCGCCCGACGACTTCAAGTACCTCGTCGACAAGCTGCACCAGGCCGGTATCGGCGTGATCATGGACTGGGTCCCCGCGCACTTCCCCAAGGACGAGTGGGCGCTGGCCAACTTCGACGGCGGAACCCTGTACGAGCACGGCGACCCGTTCCTCGGGGAGCACCGTGACTGGGGGACGCTCATCTTCGACTTCGGTCGTCGTGAGGTCCGCAACTTCCTCGTCGCGAACGCCCTGTACTGGCTCGAGGAATTCCACATCGACGGCCTCCGGGTCGACGCCGTGGCATCGATGCTGTACCTCAACTACTCCCGCGAGGAAGGCCAGTGGCGTCCGAACAAGTTCGGCGGCCAGGAGAACCTGGAAGCCATCTCGTTCCTGCAGGAGGTCAATGCGACCGCCTACAAGAGGGCTCCGGGAATCGTCATGGTGGCCGAGGAGTCGACGGCGTTCGACGGCGTCACCCGGGCGACCAGCGCAGGCGGCCTCGGGTTCGGTATCAAGTGGAACATGGGCTGGATGCACGACACCCTCGAGTACATCGCCGAGGAACCGATCAACCGGATGTACCACCACGGCAAGGCGACCTTCTCCATGGTGTACGCGTACACGGAGAACTTCATGCTGCCCATCAGCCACGACGAGGTCGTGCACGGCAAGGGTTCCCTGCTGCGCAAGATGCCGGGCGACCGCTGGCAGCAGCTCGCGAACGTCCGCGCGTACCTCGCATTCCAGTGGGCGCATCCGGGCAAGCAGCTGATCTTCATGGGGACCGAGTTCGCCCAGGAGTCGGAATGGGCCGAGCACCACAGCCTCGACTGGTGGCTGACGGAGACCCCGTCCCACCAGGGAGTCCAGCAGCTCGTCCGGTCCCTCAACGCGGTGTACCGGGAGACACCGGCACTGTATGCACGCGACAACGAGCCCGCCGGCTTCCAGTGGATCGACGAGAACGACGGCGAGCACAACACGCTGTCCTTCATCCGCTGGGATCACCAGGGCAACCCGCTCGTCTGCATCGCGAACTTCGCCGGCGGCCCGCACGAAGGGTTCCGGGTGGGACTCCCCTGGGCAGGGGAGTGGACCGAGGTGCTCAACACCGACTCGGAGGAGTTCGGCGGATCGGGTGTGGGTAACGCCGGGGTCGTGACGGCCCGCGAGGGAGCGCACAACGGCCAGCCCGCCTATGGGGACGTCCGCGTTCCGCCACTCGGCGTGCTGTACCTGAAGCCCGCCACCTCCTGACACCCGCGCCACGGCAGCAGCGGACCCCGGCCCGGGGTCCGCTGCTGTTTTGCATCCGGTCCCCGCCGGTGCTATCGTTTATATCCGCGCCGACGAAGTAATCTGGTCGGCCGACAACCTCGGAACCAAGGCTCACCTCCTGTCCACGTGGACGGGAACGGGGAGCGGGGACGACGGGAATCGGCGGATTTGTGGTTGCGGGGTGGGTGCGGGTAGGCTTGAAAAGTTGCTCCGGAGCGATGACATGATGGTTTGGTCGTGTTTGGTGCCGGTTGTTCCTGTTGTTTGAGAACTCAATAGTGTGCCAAGTTTGTTGATACCGATTGTTTTTTGATTGGTTGAATTTGCTGGTTGCTGCGCACCCCGTGTGTGGTGGCTGGTTTTTTTGGCTGGTTTCGAAT
>NZ_JBZCND010000004.1:0-270549 GCF_058269135.1 Arthrobacter sp. TJ-265
GAGCATTTCCCGAGAACGGTCGTCATACTGCGCGGATTCTGACATCCCACCACCCGCGCAGTGTGATTGTGTCAAACCAATGTGGCCCCGGTGTGACGGATATACCTGGCTCCACTTCAGGAGGCACCGAGACATGACTACCCGATCATTGAACTCCGTGCGGTGAGGATCGTCCTGCGGCGTGTTGGACGCTGAGGCCCGTGACATCGTTGCGCGTTCCCGGTTGCCGACGTAGCGTCTGCCAGATGAACGGTGACGGAAATCCACTGGCCGAGTCCAACGACGGATTGGAGGGCGGGGGCAAGGCATTCCTGCCTATCGGGATCGTGTTCCTCGTCGTTGCGATTGGAATGATGTTTTCGGGCACGACGTCCTGGATTGCGTTCTTCACTATAGGTATTACGTTCCTCATCCTCGGGACACAAAAGACCTCAAGCAAGGATGACCCTGCACCCAACAACACCCCGCAGGACTGATGTCGACCGGCGGTTCTCGAGTTGTAGCCGGCGGCCGGCGATAACGACTTATCTTCAGGGGGTCTTTCAGTGACAGGTAGCAGAAGCGCTGGGTGGAACTCGACTGATGCACCTCCGCGCTTCGCGGATCCGCGGCGAATGGGAACTCTCATCGGGCTGTTCGGCGCGTGCGTCTTCGTGTTTTCCTACACGCCAGGAATCACAGTGCTCCTCCTTGTCGTCGCGCGCACCCTGGTCGTTGCTGCCGGTGCCTGCACCCTCTGGTTCCTCTTCGCCTCGCCGCGCTACCTAGGCCCGTTCACTGCTCCTCGGGGTCAGCAAATCGGAATCTACCTTCTTTGCGTAATCATGGAGTTCGCTCTCATAGCACTCGGCACCGGACGGCTTACATCAATGGGCAACTTGGAGCTTCAACCCGCGCTGATCGCCCTGGTCGTCGGACTCCACTTCATACCCTTCGCGTGGGCCTTCAAGGAACCCATGTTCTACACCCTCGGAGGGGTTCTTGCCGTCCTCGGAAGTGTGGGCCTGCTGATCGGCACTCAGACCAGTGCTCTCGGAGCAGCCGTCGGGTCAGGGCTGGTTATGTCCTTGATCTTGCTCGCCTACAGTCTTGGGATGTTCGCACCCCCGGCAAAGACATAGCTCGACGGTAACTACGCTCCATCAAGAGGTCCACTCAACGATCGACGCGCGTTCTGGGGGCTCGTGTGTCTTTGATGAAGAGCTGCGAAAATCAGGAGCTCAGGCGCATTGCCGCAGCGTCCTTGCCGAGCATCCATTCCCGGCCCACCACTTCAGCCTCAGGATTCGTTAGGAAATCCCTCAGTGCTGCCTCCACCGGGTGAGCCTCCTGCACGACGTGCGAAGGAAGGAAAGCCCTCACGGAACCCATCGACACATCCACGCTTCCGTTCTCCATGGCTCCGGCCTGCGACAGAACAGCCCAAGAGTCGACTTGCTCCATATGAGCCGTGCGATGACACACAAGTCCCGAAACCGCACTGCCGGCTGCTTCGAAACGAGCTGAACCGTACTCGACGATCAAGCGCCCGCGCGTCGTGCCATTCAAAGCGTGCAACGCGTCGATCGCGGCGACACGAGCGTCGGCGACAGTCCGGAAGCCGTGCCCGTTCACGTTCCACAGGTCCCCTACGTCGACGACGCGTGCCTTACTGGCGCGCCCCCAGGCCACGCCGAGCCACACTCCAGCGAGGCACCCGCCGAACCAGGCATATCCCGCTGCGCCCAGGGCGAACCACACCGCAAGGAACACCACGAGAACGACAGATCCCATCCAGGGCCGGGAGACACCAAAACGCGAACAGAAAGCTCCGAGGCATAGTCCTGTCAGCATCACGACCACTTCAAGAACCACCTGCTGCGATGGAACGAAGACCATCACCGCGACCGTGGCGAGCAATACCATTGCGCTGAAGACAAGCGACCCCATCCAAAGCCGACGCGTTTTTCCCATAACCCCCAGTCTGGTCGAATATCGTCCGACCGATCTGAAGGTGTGCAATCACAACACGAAAAAGGCCGTGGAACCTACCAGCAATGCGCCCGTAAGCCGGTCCTTCGCTGGAACACTCACATCCCGGCTTGCCCAGGCGGAGAAGTTTCATGTGAGTGCTGTGAGCTCCAATTCCCTTAAAACTCGCCCGAAAAAATGCCCGGTGATGGTGCGCTAACCGGGACGCCTCCGGACAGCCTTGATGGCCTCGACTACTGTGTCGGACCTCGTGTGGCATAAACGACCATTCCCGCGCAAGGGATCCTTTGATTGGAATAACGGCAGGGGTTGGCAGCCGGTGGGACTGATTGACGCGTGGTAGCGGGTTCTCCGACTGAACACTTTCCACTAGAGCTATATCGAGGCCGGGGCGTTCATTTAGATGCGGACTGTATCTGCGTCCATGCGTGTGCCAGTAGCCCCTGTGCTTCTGTGAGGCCCAGACCTTCTTCGGCTGCTTGAAGCGCGAGAATTTCTGCCGCACGGATGAGTGGCTTCGTGGTTGCGTAACCGGGGTTCACGCGTGTTCCTGCTGCTCGTGCTGTGCGGATCAGTCCTGCGGTCTCGAGTTCTTTGTAGGCCTTCGCCACCGATCCGGCGGACACGCGAAGGTCGGCGGCAAGCTGCCGTACGGGAGGGAGCCGGGCGTCTGCTGGGATTTGTCCGGCTCGTATCTGAGCCGCGAGTTGTGACCGGATTTGCTCGACAGGGGAGAGGGGCGATGAGGTGTCGACGCTGATCATCGGACAGTTTCACGTCGCGCGCGTCGTATCTCGCCGCCTGCCGACCACAAACCGGCGACGATGGAGCAGGCCTTGATGAGAAGGACGACCGCTGCGACCGCGATGATCAACGAGAACATCATCATGATCAGCCCGAGTGTGTGGCCGGGCTCGACCGCGATCGTGCCGGCAACAGCATCAAGGTCAGCTGTTGGAACCGAGTCGCGGTGAGCTGCGCTCAGGACCATACCGGTGATCGCTGCGAGCCCCGCGATCTGGGAAGCGAGGGCGGCGCTGGATGCGCACATGATGAACAGGGTGCGGTGTGAGCGGAGGAATGTGTCGGCCGTAAATAGATCCGTTGAAGCTGGCCGCGGAGCGGTGGCCGTGCGGTGTAAGGCCCAGTAGACGACGGCGATCAGCAGAAGTGTGCAGATGATCACCGGAATCCCGTAGTACCAGCCCGGGAACGGCCCGTTGGTCGAGAGGTTGTACTGCACGTCGATGACCTGTCCGTCTTGGACACCCCAGCCCGCCAGGCTTCGCCTCTGGAAAACACGGTGCAGACCGTATTCATCCGTTGCTGAATAGCTTCCGGCCAGCAGCAACCCAAGGATGAGGATGACCGCGGCGGAGAGCGGCAGGACGAACACCCATTGCCGGGCAAAGGATGTAGGCCCCCGCGGCGAAAGCTCAGCGACAACGCGCCCGCCTTCCTCCGCGCCCCAGGCAGGCCTGGGATAGACGATGTAGACGAGCACACCGGCCAGCGCCCCTACTCCGCCGGCGAGGGCATACGTAATTCCGTACCCCTCACTCCACCAGGACCCCATCAGGCACATCACCAGCGCGCCTGAAAGCCCAGCGATCATAGCCGCGAGGGCCGCCCGGGCTTCCCCGCGATATACAGGGGCGACCTGGGCTCCGGTGCGATCAGACCACTCCTGCTGGGGGATCGGATTCTCTTGACTACCAGGTACTGCTCGTCGGACCACCACCCACACCCCGACCGCCAGGAATGCCACCAGCACGACCGCCACCAGTATCAAAATCGATCCCACCACGTCCCCCTCACCTTGCTTGTACCGTTTCTGCAATACAAGCGACCTTCTTGTCTTGTGTCAAGGGCACAGTACAAGACTGGCGAGCGACGCAGCCTAGCAGCGGATTTCCTTCTGGATAACCAAGGAGCAGGGCACATTGCTCACATCTTGGATCGCTGAAGATCACCACGACCGGGGAGGGATGGTCTATCGAACCGTCGCGGGCAACTCTGAAAGTTCCTTCTTCACGTGGTCGACTAGCTCGGACCAACCGACTAAGGAGTAGCCACCAGTGCTCGTCACGGTTATCTGGTCGCGAGGGTATGTACCTGGGAGGGGTTTGAGATGGTCTTGATCCACCTCTTCCCGGACGACCGATGCCGTTACGAAGGGGCGGTGTGCCTCTAGCGGTTGTTGGTGCCGGACCTGTTCTGCGTGCTGCGGGGCTCGGAGGACGTGCTCACTACCGTCCCAGTCGAGTACACCGAAGATTGGGTAGCTACCTTTACCGTCGATGTATCTCCCAAGTACGCGGAGGAGGAGCTGAGATCCTGTTGGCTGATCAATGAACAGGTGATGGCTTCCGATGGGAAGCGCAGTTTCCCGGCGTTTGATCGGCTTGTACTTCCGAGGTTCCGGTGGGGACTCAAGAAGCTTGAGCTTGAGCTTCTCAAGGGCCCTCTGGCGAGCTTTCCTGTCATCGTCACTCCAGCGGTCGAACTCGTCCTGTGACTGAGTTATCTCAATAGCCCGTGCGATAACTGACGGAACGATATGACCCAGCCGATGTTGCGTTGCTGCTAAACCGAGCCAAACGGGGTTGTTGTCTGAATCAAGGGGGTCGCCAAAGCAGAACTCGTCCAGGATGATGTCGGTTGCTTCGCTAGCCGTGAGACCTCCCCTGATTAGGTCTCCGAAGGCGCTTTTGGCGTCAGCCGCGTCATCATTGCTGAAAATACCTACTCCCCATGCTCCCATCCGCTCAGTATTACCGAACTTCTGCAGCCGTCAAGGAGCAGGGTGGCTGCTATGGCCTCCCACTTCCGTCAGCGTCCGTTGACGGATCCCTTCAGGTAACGGTGCTGTTGCGCTTCCGGACGCGCATCAGATGTAACTACGTCCATTGGTAGCGTCGTCACCAGGTAATGCTTTTGACGGCTATGGAGAGGACGATCGTGCGCTTCAAGCAGATGGCAACAGCAACAGCACTGATCTCAACCCTGACCTTAGTCAGCGGTTGCAGCAGCGCTGAATACGGCATCGCTGCTTTGGACCGAGAGGCAACTGCTCAGGACCGGCTGCCTGATGTCGTGGTTGATGAAAGCGTGAACATCGACTCGGTCAGGAAGGTCGCGGAGCAGGATCAAGTCGCGTACTTCATAGGGACAATGAACGACGAGGAGGGCTACTGTGCGTACGCCGTCGTGGACTCTGACTTCATTGGAGGCTGCGGCAGAGGTAACGGTCAACTAATCACTGTCACTCCGGGTGGAAACACAGAGCTGCCTCAGATGACGCTGGTAACCGACTCCTACGACAGCGAGAATCTACAGCGCGACAACTGGGCCGAAGTACAGACCAACATCCTCATCCGGTAGAACCGAGCCGATCTGTACGTGGAGGGATCCTCTCTAGTCCTTCTGTAGTACATCGGGCACGCTGAGTGGATGCAGAACTATCCCGAACTCGTGCAAGCCATGCGAGCAGCTCTTGCCTGGTCTGGGACCCTTTGCATCAGCGAGGAAGGACCGGCGGGTCAGGTGCGGCTCCGCACATCCGATGGTCGGGAGTACGCCTTCGATGCGCCACTCGCCGGCATCCTCGAGGGGATCCGCGCGAACGATCCAGAAATCATGGCTCATCCCGGCGATGAGACCGCCCTTAGCGGGCAGCTCCGATTGTTCGCGATACATCTGCAGGAAGCCATCGATACCTCAGGTGGCGGTGAGCGTCTGCTCCAATTCACAGAATACGGAGTCGAGGCCAGATGAACCACGGTCGATTCAATTGATAGACCCCACTGAAGGATCCAGTACCGTGCGTCCTCAGCAGATTACTGCCGGCACCGACTACCTTGGGTCTGATGACTGACAATCACGCCTCGGACCTATACGACGCAGTAAATGACTGGGGACCGAGTGATGATTTCTTCCTCGGTTTCCTGACCGAAATCCCGGGTGCACGCGCGCTGGACCTCGGTTGTGGGACTGGGGGCATAACCCTGGCCGCGGCAACGGCTGGATGCAGCGTGATGGGAGTCGATCCTGACCAGCCTTCCCTGCGGGCAGCTCGCTCAAAACCGGGTGCCGATCAGGTTCAGTGGGTTGATGGCACTTCCCGTGCGATTCCTGCCGAAACGTGGTTCGACGTGGCGATCATGTCGTCCAACGTTGTTCAGGAAATCCTCGATGACGCGGAACTAGCTCATTCCTTCAGGGATATCGCCACCCACCTTGTGCCTGGCGGTCGTCTCGCTTTCGACGCGCGGGATCCGGATGCCCGCGGTTGGGAGGCTTGGACCAAGGAGCGCAGTCATCGGATAGTTGATCTGCCTGAGGGAGAAGTTCAGCACTGGTACCAGACCACGCACGTCGATGAAGAGTCGGGGCTGGTCGATTTTTGTGCGCATGAGGTGGCACCGGACGGGACTGAGCGAGTCGAGTGTGGGCCCCTGCGTTTTCGTTCGCAGGACCAGCTCCGCCTCATGCTCAAGCAAGCAGGCCTGACAGTTGAGGACGTATTCGGCGGGTATCAGGGTGAGCCAGTTGGAAACGGAGTTGGAGCACTTCTGGTCATTGCCGTCCGCTTGTAAGCCGATCCTTGACCGGGTAACTGATCCATCGCCGTAGCTAGTCAGCTTTCGCTGCAACGAAGGTTCCAGTCTCCATCGGAGCGGCAAGATTCTCGGACTGGCCCGCCACAATGCGGTTGCCTGGTTCTGGTCGGCGTTCATATCCGTTCCAGTAGGAGGCGTACTCCGACTCAAACCCCTCAACGAACCTCAGCATTTCATTCGGAGGCGCGAAGAGAGCCCCGTGAATCAAATACTGCGAACTGGTCAGTCCGGGCAAGCCCAACCAACTGTAAGACGAAGGGGTTGAAAATTGAATTTGCTTCCCACTCGATTCCATCGTGATATTCCAGCGGCCCCAGGAGTTGGCCTGGCTCTTGGCCATGACATACGTCGTTCGGACGCCACCTATCTGTTCAAGCCGGTCCAAGGCGCGTCGGGATCGATCCAAAGCCTCTCGCAACTCGTCCAAAGTTGGTGTTTCCTGTTTCGCGTGAAGGAGGCCGTTTCGCGCCGTCATAATTCCCGAATCGTTGAGATCGGACGATACCTGACCAAGTACTTGAACAAACTTTACTTGGGATTCTGCGGTAAGATCCAGAAACGGAACGATATGGCTGAAGGGGAACTTCTGAAGTTGCGTTTTATCATGGAACTTAGGAAATGACCCTTCGACTCTTCTGTATCTATCTTCTTTATTTCGGAGGTCCTCTAAATGCTTGGACAAGCGAGAAAAACCTTGAACAATTTGGCTTAGATTTGAGTCCAATCTAAGGTCATTGTCAGAATTCCTGCGACTGCCTTCATAGAACTGATTTAATGTTCCAATTGTGAACTGCACGGCAGCATCTGGATAAAAAACGTAGGATTGCTCTGAAGTGTGATGATCATTCAACAGGGACCAAGTGAGGAAGGTCAACGAATCCATAATGAATCTTTCAAGATTCACGAAGTAGTTGGAGGACAATCCTCGCAATCGTTCTTCGTTCAGTCCCAAACTCGATTCTGCCGTTCTTACGAAACTTTCAAGTTTTTCGTGGTTTCGCCAATAATCATCGCGAACATCAAGCCGTCGGCCAAGCGGGAACCCTAACTTCCACAAAAGCGCATCGATGACTTGGTTGTCGGGCTGATCAAGTGGGACCTTGAGTTCTTTACCAGCATGTTCGGCGTTCTTTTTACTTGCAAGCACCAACTTTTCCAGAACGAGTCGAGGCTCAGAGACCCTCAAAAACTCCTCGAGCCGAGCCTCAGTTGTGTCACCAGGGGTGTCTCTGAGAAGCCATGCCAGTTCCTCGATCTCAGGAGCAGAATCGCTGTTGAAGAGACTTCGGCTAAGCGCAGAGAGGCGAAGTAGTGGGAGTTGGCGGCCGCCGCCGGTGAAACGCACGCCATGTTCACTCAATTGTGCTCCGAGTCGCCATGCTCCCGAGCGGCGCTGCGCATTTACCTTCGGGCGGCGAATCTCCCCAGCCGGAATTTTTATCACATTGTCCCTGACACAAGAATCTACAAGGTTAGCCAACTCGTCGTCGGATTCAGTCAACAGTAGTTGCAGTATCTGCGCGCGATCTAACTGCCTAACATGAGCTTCAGTGAGTCCGGCAATGCCCACGCTTTTGGCGACAGCTATTGTGCGCCCTGCAGTGAACCTAGGTGAATTCTGCAAAATGACCCGAAGTTCCACATCGCTGAATCCGTCTCCAAGAAGCTCAGGCATTGTCGAGGAGTTATTCACTTCATAACCATTGAGAAGGTCCTCCGTGATGTCGGACATAAATCCGTTCCACTCCGAAGGCTCATCAGAAATTTGATCCAAGATTTTGTTCAGAGCACGCCTGTTCCGGTTCACTCCTGCGTCATAACTTGTGGATAGTTGAACTCGGTGAACACTGGGGCACGAATGGTCCGAACAGTGCTGCATTGGAACAGTTGTTGTAGCGTATCGAAGACGATAATGGTCGCATTTGATCAAACCGAACGGCCCTATGAGATACTTTCCTGCTTGGAAGACTCCTTGTGGAAGGTCTTTGAGGAGTTTTAGCGTGTCATCATGGCGCAGGTAATCCCGTTCTTCGGTAAAGAGTTCTGCTGCTCGATCGTACAGGTCTCGTCCGTAGATCAGGGGATAAGTAAGGGATTTCGACTTGATCTCATTTGAGATAGCAAGCTCGAGTTTTTCGAAGTCAAGATTTATGACGTCGACGAGAGGGTCGATGTGGACCAACCCAAGCAAAGTAAGAACGTTTGCTTCCTTAGCATTAACTTGTTCTTTAGTTACTAGTTGATCTCGAACCTTACGACCTGAGGCGGAGAGCGTAATTGCCCCATTGAGTTCGTCGGACACCTTGTAGCTTGAGTCTATGATGCAGTCCCGGAGCAGGGATACGAGGTCCGTCAAATCAAGGTAACGGTCCCTCCAAGTTTTGTCAGCGTATTTTTCTGCTAGTTCTGAACGCTTGAGTGGTTTGATTGCCACAATACCCCCGTTTTCTGCCACTTAGTTGTCTGTATGGGATCCGACCATAACCGTCAGTGGAAAGTTTATGGTTGCAGACTACTAGATGGGAGTTGGCTGGTGGTTCGGTGTTTGTCCTGACTCGGTTGGGATCTCGCGTTTCGTCGCATGGGGTGCCGTGACGTTGTGATCGGCAATCACTGACGCTTCAGGTGATTAGGACCATCTGGGCTACCAAGCCGTCGAGGGCTAGTGTCCGTAAGCCGGTCGTTCACCGCTCCTGCTGGGACCCAGAGGGCTAGTCAGTGCCATCAGGTCGGGGAAGGGGCGTTTACCCGGGACGATGAAAACGGGCGCAAAGCTACCACAAGCGGTACGCCTCTCTAGGGCAACCGCCCTCCGGGTGTGTCTCATAAAACTACAGTTTTCTGAGGCACTCGGCCGGCGTCCCCTGAGCTCGAGAATTTCCGCGGAAATCCGGGGCACGTCCTGTCTCGGAAAGTCGTCTCGCTATAAACGGTCTCAGTCGCCGTCTCATTAGGACTTTCTGAGGCACATTGGTCGAATGGGCCATCTCGAATACACCCGCGTGAGCACATCGACCCAGAACGCGCGGCCGCAACTCGACGCACTCGTCGCTGCCGGGTCCAGAAGCGGGACATGTTTGCAGCAGCGACCATGGGCTGACCCGCCACGGCGCATCAGGCACGCACTCAGGAAGCCTCGGCCCGCAGTGAGGCCGGGTGCACCAGGACGCCCTGCGGCTCGCGGATCCACCACAGCCCGGTGGCCCGTTTCTCCTCCCGGGTGGAGAAGCGGTAGATGAAGATGCGGGCCCGGACGTAGCGGGGCCGCCCGCCGTCGAAGGGGTCCTGGCGGAGCAGCTTCAGGATCAGCGGGTCCGCCTCGAGGAGCTTCACCAGGAACGGGGTGAACCAGCCCCGCTCCGAGCCGAGGGCGAGGAACCACATCATCCAGTCCAGCCGCAGGTGGTACGGCGCGAACTGGCGCGGCATCCGTGACGGGTCTCCGGGCTTGCCCTTGAACTCGTACTCACGCCAGCGTGCGCCGGGACCCACGTCGTCGAGCGTTCCCTCCACGATCACCTCGTACCGCACCTTCGTCACGCTCCCGAACGCCCCGTAGGCGTTGCCGAGGTGCCACCGGTTGAAGCTCGCGTTCATGAGCTGCCGCCGGGCGAACAGGTTCAGCAGCGCCGGCCAACTCAGGTAGGCGAGCAGGAGAATCGCGGGGACGACGACGACGGTCACGTACAGCGGCGTCGGCTGGTAGGCGCCGGACAGGTCGAGGGCCGGGAACGCCGCCTCGTAGAAGGAATCGGGCACCGCGGCGAAGGTCAGGATGATCGTCAGGGTGTTGAGCCAGGCGAAGTTGCCGGAGAGCACGAGCCAGCCCTGCGTGACGATGATGACCAGCGCCGCGAAGCCCGCCACCGGCTGCGGCGTGAAGAGGAGGAACGGGACGGCCAGCTGCGTGACGTGGTTCCCGGCCACCTCGAGGCGGTGCAGCGGTTTCGGCAGCAGGTGGAAGAACCGGCTGGCCGGGTTCGGCATGGGCTGGGTCTCGTGGTGGTAGTACAGGGCCGTCAGGTCGCGCCAGGAGCGGTCGCCGCGCATCTTGATCATCCCGGCCCCGAATTCGAGCCGGAAGACGAGCCAGCGGATCATCAGTAGGACCAGGAACGGCGGTGCGATCTCCGTGGACCCCAGGAACGCGACGATGAACCCCGCCTCCAGCAGGAGGCTCTCCCAGCCGAAACCGTAGAACGCCTGACCCACGTTCACGATCGACGTGTACAGCCACCAGATCAGGAGGAAGGCGATCAGGGGGACCCACGGCGGTCCGGTTTGCGGGATGCCAAGGACGAGCAGAGCGGAGACGGCCGCGCCGGTCCAGGCTACGGCCCGCAGGCGGCGGTCCGTGTAGCCGCGGCGGAAGAGCGACGGACCGGCCCGCGTGCCGGCCCGTTCGAGGAACACGGGGACCGGCAGCAGGCCCTTCTCGCCGAGGAGGGCCGGGAACTGGGCGACGGCGGACAGGAACGCGATGAGGTACACGGCGGCGACCCCGCGCTGCGCGATCTGCCGCCCCACCTCGTAGTCCTCGGCGGCGAGGACGCCGGCGACCCACTCCACCCCCTCAGCGTCCGGCCCCCGGCGAGGGGCGTCAAGGGCGTTTCGACCCCGAGGTCTGCGGCCTCGGAGCCGGCTGTCCTGCTAGCTGATCGGCTCCGGGGGACCCGGCTCGTGGCGTCGGGGCGGGAGGTCGACGAGGGCCTGCACCGCGGCATGGTCGCTCGCGTACCTGCCGTCCAGAGTGGAGGTGTTCACGGCCGCCTGGCGGACGAGCACGTCCGGTGTGGTGAGGATCCAGTCGATCCGCGCACCGCCGTCCACGGGACGGCCGTAGCGGGGGTAGGTGCCGTACGCGGGCGTCAGGCGCTCGTCGGCGCGGGCCCACGCATCGACGAGGACTCCCGAGTCGAGGAATCGGCGGTACGCGGAGGACGGTCCGGCGTCGGCATTGAAGTCGCCCATCACGATGGCAGGGAGGGCGGGGCGGAAGAAGCGCACGAGGTCCAGCACCGCGGCGGCGCTGCGGACCCGCGCGTCGTCGGACTCGTGGTCGAAGTGCGTGTTCACGAGGAGGATCTCCCGGTCGGTCCCGCCGTCGTGGAAGCGGCCCCATGTCACGATGCGCGTCACGCCGTTGCCCCAGGTGGACGAGCCGATGAGCCTGGGGGTGTCCGACAGCCAGAACTGGTCCCATTCGATGAGCCGCAGGCGCCGGGCGTCGTAGAAGATCGCCGAGTACTCGCCGCGGCTGCCTCCGTCCCTGCCGGCACCGATCATGCGGTACCGCGGCGGCAGGGCCGCCTCGATCACCGTCAGCTGGTGGTGGAGGGCCTCCTGCACCCCGAGGACCGTCGGCACCTCCCGGCGCAACAGGTCCTGCAGGGGTGCGATCCTGTCCGGCCAGTAGTCCACGTCGTCGGGTTGCGTCGCCGGGCGGTCGTACCGGATGTTGAAGCTCATCACGTGGAGGGAGTGGCGGCCGGTCCTGATCAGGGCGGGTGACGGCGATGCTGCGGGTGTTCGTGGCATGGAGCCCTTCCGGTGCGGCACGTGCATGGCGGCTGCTGCCCGGCGCTACGCCGGCGCCCGGTCAGCGGAGGTGGTCCACCAGGTCGGCCGCGATCCCCGTGTACCGCGCGGGCGTCAGGGCGAGGAGCCGCTGCTCGGCCTCCGCGCTGAGGCCGAGGCCGCCGACGAACTCGCGCATGCGTCCGGCATCCACGCGGTGCCCACGGGTCAGGTCCTTGAGCCGCTCGTACGGGTCGTCGAGGCCCGGCACGCCGGCGATCGCCTCGGCGCGCATGACCATCTGCACCGCTTCCCCGAGGACCTCCCAGTTGCCGTCGAGGTCCGCCGCGAGGACGTCCTCGGCCACGTCCAGCCGGGCGAGGCCCTTCACGACGTTCGAGACGGCCAGCAGCGAATGCCCGAGGGCGACCCCGATGTTGCGCTGGCTCGACGAGTCGGTCAGGTCGCGCTGCCACCGGGAGGTCACTAGCGTCGACGCCAGGACGTCGAGCAGGCCGGAGGAGATCTCCAGGTTGGCTTCCGCGTTCTCGAAACGGATCGGGTTGACCTTGTGCGGCATCGTCGAGGATCCCGTGGCGCCCGCCACCGGGATCTGGGCGAAGTACCCGATCGAGATGTAGCTCCACACGTCCGTGCAGAAGTTGTGGAGGATCCGGTTGAAGCGGGCGACGTCGGAATACAGCTCCGCCTGCCAGTCGTGCGACTCGATCTGCGTGGTGAGGGGGTTCCAGGTCAGGCCGAGGCCCTCCACGAAGGACCGCGCGACGTCCTGCCAGTCCGCCTGCGGGACGGACGCGTAGTGGGCGGCGTACGTGCCGGTGGCCCCGTTGATCTTCCCGAGGAACTCCGTGGCCGCGATGCGGTCGAGCTGTCGCGTCAGGCGGTGCACGACGACGGCCATCTCCTTGCCGAGCGTGGTGGGGGTCGCGGGCTGGCCGTGTGTGCGCGAGAGCATCGGGGTGTCCCGTGACGTGCGCGCCAGGTCCGCGATCGACGCGACGAGCGCCCGGGCGGCCGGCAACCAGACGTCCAGGACGGCACCCTTCACGCCGAGGGCGTAGGAGAGGTTGTTGATGTCCTCCGACGTGCAGCCGAAGTGGACCAGCGGCTTCAGGTGGCCGATCCCGATCCCGTCCAGCCTCCGACCGATGAAGTACTCCACCGCCTTGACGTCGTGCACCGTGACGGCCTCGATCTCGCCGAGCTCCGCCACGGCCCCCGCGTCGAAGGACGTGACGATCGCGCGCAGCCGTGCCTCCTGGTCGGCGTCGAGGGGACCGGTCCCGGGCAGCACGGAGTGCCGTGTGAGGTGGATCAGCCATTCGACCTCGACGTGGACGCGGTCCCGGTTGAGTGCCGCCTCCGAGAGGAAGTCGACGAGCGGGGCGACGGCCTCGCGATACCGGCCGTCGAGCGGACCGAGCGTCAGGGATGTCCCCTCCCCTCTGGACAGAGCAGCGAATTCAACCCGGGGGAGCGCGGAGTCAGCCATTCCCCCATCCTTTCACGGTGCCGACGGCGGGTCTCACCCGCCGCGGGGCGTCCCGCGCCCTTGACCCGTCGTCGTCCCTGTCCACATACCGGCCCCGCCGTCCGGACTCTCCCGCTCCACTCCTAGCGTTGACGGACGGGCGGAGGAGAGGAGTGGCCATGGACGCCGGCGTGGACGGCGGAGGGTCGGGCGAAACATGGGCGGTCGTGAGCTCCGAGGTGGCTGGAATGGCTGCCCGGCTCCGGTGGCATGCAGGGCAGCTGGGGGACATCCGCACGCATGCGCTGTCGGTCGGCCTGCTCTCCTGGGAATCTCCCGCCGGCAGCAATTTCCGCGCCTATCTGGCGGACCGCTGCGAGGAATTGAACCGCACCATGGATCTGCTCGAGTGCGCCGCACAGGACCTCGGCGCCTTCGCCCGCCTGGTGCGGGACGCCGAGGAACGGCAGCACGGGGTGGGGCCGTGACGGACGGGCTGCGCCCCGTCGTGGGCGACGACGGTCGGATGGCCGTGCGCGGAGGCGTCGGCGGGATCCGGTTCCAGTGGGAGGAGCTGGAGGAGGCCGCCCGCGTGCTGGCCCTCCTCGCCGCTGATGCGGGGGACGTCGCCGTCGCCCTGGGGTTCCTGGACCGCGACGTCAGCGAGCTCCCGTGGCGCATCATGCACCTCCACCTCCCCGGCGGCGTGGCCGGACTGCAGTACCAGGCGGCCCTGGCACAGCTCGACGAAGCCTGGACCGCCGCCCTGGCGAACGCCCGGGCGCTCGCCTCGGCGGAGGCGCGGCTCCGTGCCGGTCTACTCGCCTACCGCCTGGCCGACGACGTCGCGCTCGCCGCGACCGAGGCCGCACGCCGGGCGTCCGAGGATGCGGCCCGGAGCCTCGCGCGTGCGGCGATCGATCACGGCGTCCTGACCGTCGGCCCCGTCGAGCTGACCGCGGCCGAGACCGGGGCGGCCGTGCGGTTCGACGGGACGGTCGGCGGCGTGCTGGAGCGGTTGGCCGCGGTCGAGGGTGATGCTCCCGGCACCTTCGAGGTGCTGCGGGCGGGGTCCGACGACGAGCCCGTCTACGTCGTCGTCCTGCCCGGCACGCAATCGGGGAGCCCCGAGGGGCAGGCGGGGAGCAATCCCTTCGACGCGTCGGGCATCGCGGAGGCCCTCGTTGAGGACAGCCGCTTCACGGAGGAGGCCGTCCTGCGGGCCCTCGATCGGGCCGGCGCGCAGGAGGGGGACGCACTCCTCGTCGCGGGGTACAGCCAGGGCGGCCTGCACGCCGTCAATCTCGCGGAGTCGGCAGGCGTGGGCGGCCGCTACGACGTCCGACTGGTCCTGACCGTCGGGTCACCCACCGGATGGTCCGCGACCGGCGCCACGGAGTACCTGCACCTGGAGCACGAGGAGGACGTGGTCCCCGATCTCGACTCCTCGCCGAACGGCGACGACCGCCACACGACCACCGTCACCCTCGCCACCCCGGTGCCGGAGCCGGTTCGAGGGCCCGATGGCTCGGCCGAACCGCGGGGCTTCGGTCCGGCCCACAAACTCGAGAACTATGCGCGGGGTGCGCGTCTCGTCGATGCCGGGGACGCGCCGTCGCTCGCCCCCGCGGCGGCGCTCCTGGCCACCGCCGGCGCCGGCGGCGTGGCGCGCCGCTACTCCTTCGCGGCCACGCGTCGAGCCGACCGGCCGCACTCCGCCGTCCGGGAGCAGGCGCCGCGAGGCGCACGGCCGGTCTAGGCTATGGCCATGACATCGATCGAGGACCGTCCGGCACCATCTCCAGGCCCCGCGGCCGCAGCTTCCGAGGCCGCCGGGATCCGCCCGCGTGGGGTCCTCGGCAGGCTTCCCCGCTATGCGGCCGGGAAACCGCCCGTGGTGGTCGAGGGACTGGAGAGCTTCAAGCTGTCCTCGAATGAGAACCCGCTGCCGCCCCTGCCCGCGGTCCTGGCCGCGATCGCCGCCGAGACGTCGATCAACCGTTACCCGGATCCCATGACGACGGCGCTGCGGACCGAGCTGGCGGGCTACCTCGGCGTTCCTGCGACGGACATCGTCACGGGTGCGGGCAGCCTCGGCGCCCTGAACCAGATCCTCGCCACCTTCGCCGGCCAGAACGACTTCGACGCACCCGACGAGGTGATCTACGCCTGGCGCTCGTTCGAGGCCTACCCCATCAGCGTGGGCCTCGCGGGTGCTGCGGGCGTGCAGGTCCCGGTCCGGGAGGACGGCACGCATGACCTCGACGCGATGGCCGCGGCGATCACCGACCGCACGCGCGTCGTCCTGCTCTGCACCCCCAACAACCCCACCGGGCCCATCCTCACGCGGGACCAGGTGGTCGGCTTCCTGACGAAGGTGCCCTCGCACGTGGTGGTCGTCATCGACGAGGCGTACCAGGAGTTCGTGCGGCGCCCGGATGCCGTCGACGGCATCGAGCTGTACCGGGAGCATGCGAACGTGATCGTGCTGCGGACCTTCTCCAAGGCCCACGGCCTCGCCGGCCTCCGGGTGGGCTACTCGGTGTCCCAACAGGCGCTCACCGAGCACCTGCGCGTCAGCGCCGTCCCGTTCGCCGTGTCGCAGATCGCCGAGCACGCTGCCGTGACGTCGCTCCGGCACATCGAGGAGGTCGAAGCCCGGGTCGAGTCGATCGTCGTCGAGCGCGTCCGCGTCGTCGAGGGGCTGCACGGGCTGGGTTGGCGCATCCCGGAGGCCGAGGGAAACTTCGTCTGGTTGGCGCTCGGCGAGCACACCCAGGACTTCGCGGCGAAGGCAGCGGAGCGGGCCCTGTCCGTCCGGGCCTTCGGGTCGGAGGGCGTCCGCGTGTCGATCGGTGAGGAGGCCGCCAACACCCGTTTCCTCGAGCTGTGCGGAGAGTACACGCACCGCCCCTCAATGGGAGAAGCGGACTTAAATAGGCCGTCGGGCCGGCGCTGACTAGTCTTGATCAGTACGTCCCGGGAACATATGTTGTCCCGTGTATGACTTACTGCATACATTCCTCAAGCGGAATGTAGTGCGTCACGTGAGGAGTGATCATGAGCGGCAGTCGTGTGCCTGCAGCGGAGTTCGAGGTCGAGGAGGTCCTGCGCGCTGCCCACTCCGCGATCGGCGGGCAGCAGGAGGCCGCCGTGGACATGCTGCAGGTGCTCGCCCCCGACGGAACGATGGCCGGCGGCCTGACCGCGGAGATCGACGGCGAGCCCGTCGACTTCTCGCCCTACCTCGCCGCAACGGACGCCGCCCATCTGCGCTCGCTCTACCGGGACATGTTCCTGGTCCGGCGCTTCGACCAGGAGTCCACGGCCCTGCAACGCCAGGGCCAACTGGCGCTCTGGGTGCCCCTGACGGGCCAGGAAGCCGCGCAGATCGGCTCCGGACGCGCCCTGCAGCCCCAGGACTATGCGTTCCCGACCTACCGGGAGCACGGCGTCGCCCTGACCCGCGGCGTCGAGCCGGCGGAGATCCTCCGCCTCTTCCGGGGGGTGACGAACGGCGGGTGGGATCCCCGCGAGCGGAACTTCCACCTCTACACGCTCGTCCTCGCGGCTCAGTCCCTGCACGCCGTCGGTTATGCGATGGGCATCCAGCGGGACCAGCTCGCGGACCCCTCGCTGCCGGAAGCGGCGTCGGTCGCCTACTTCGGTGACGGTGCGAGCTCCGAGGGGGACATCCACGAGTCCATGGTGTTCGCGGCGTCCTTCAACGCTCCCGTGGTGTTCTTCTGCCAGAACAACCAGTGGGCCATCTCCGTCCCTGCGGCCGTCCAGACCAGGGTGCCTCTCGCGCGGCGTGCCGAGGGGTACGGGTTCCCGGGCGTCCGCGTGGACGGCAACGACGTCGTCGCCGTGGAAGCCGTCACGCGCTGGGCGCTCGACCATGCCCGGTCCGGGAAGGGGCCGGTCCTGATCGAGGCCTACACCTACCGGATGAGTGCGCACACGACCGCCGACGATCCCACGAAGTACCGGTTGTCCGGGGACGAGCAGGAGTGGCAGCCGCGCGACCCGCTGGTCCGCCTGGAGGCCCATCTGCGGTCGCAGGGCCTGGCCGATGACGGGTTCTTCGACGAACTCGCCGCGGAGGCCCGGGCCATGGCCACCGCGCTCCGCGATGCCGTGCTGTCCATGACGGTGCCGGACATGGAGAGCCGTTTCGCGACCGTGTATGCCGAGCCGCACCCGCTGGTGCAGGAGGAACTCCGCTTCTTCCAGCAGTACGAGGCCGGGTTCGTCGACGAGGGGAAGCACGCCTGATGGCGACGATGACCATCGCGAAGGCGATCAACGAGGGCCTCCGCGCCTCCCTGACCCAGGACCCGAAGACCCTGCTGATGGGCGAGGACATCGGTGAGCTCGGCGGTGTCTACCGTGTGACCGACGGCCTGAAGAGGGACTTCGGGGCCCTGCGCGTCGTCGACTCGCCGCTCGCCGAATCCGGCATCATCGGCACAGCGATCGGGCTCGCCCTGCGCGGGTACCGGCCCATCTGCGAGATCCAGTTCGACGGCTTCGTCTTCCCCGGGTTCAACCAGATCACCACCCAGCTCGCCAAGCTGCGCACGCGCAGCGACGGCATGCTGAGCGCACCCGTGGTGATCCGCATCCCCTACGGTGGCGGCATCGGCAGTGTGGAGCACCACTCGGAGTCCCCCGAGGCGCTCTTCGCGCACACCGCCGGGCTCCGGATCATGACGCCGTCCAACCCGCAGGACGCCTACTGGATGATCCAGCAGGCCGTCAGCTGCGAGGATCCGGTGATCGTGTTCGAACCGAAGCGCCGCTACTGGCTCAAGGGCGAGGTGGACACCTCGGCGCCCGCCGGTGATCCGTTCTCCGCCCACGTCCTGCGCGCGGGGACGGACGCCACCATCGTCGCCTACGGCCCGCTCGTGCCCGTCGCCCTTGCCGCGGCCTCGGCGGCGGCGGAGGATGGCCGCAGCGTCGAGGTGATCGACCTGCGCTCCATCTCGCCGATCGACTTCGACACCGTCACCGAATCGGTCACCCGCACGGGCCGCCTGATCGTCGCCCACGAGGCGCCGACGTTCGGCGGTATTGGCGGGGAGATCGCCGCACGGATCTCCGAACGCGCCTTCCTGTCGCTCGAGGCCCCCGTCATCCGCGTCGGCGGGTTCCACATGCCCTACCCCGTGGCCCGCGTTGAGGAGCATTACCTGCCGGACATCGACCGCATCCTCGAGGCACTCGACCGTGCCTTCGCATACTGAAGGACCATCATGACGCTCAAGACGTTCAACCTGCCCGACGTCGGTGAAGGCCTCACCGAGGCGGAGATCGTGCAGTGGAAGGTGGCCCCCGGGGCTCCGGTGGCGGTCAACGACATCATCTGCGAGATCGAGACCGCCAAGTCGCTCGTCGAACTCTCCTCCCCCTACGCGGGAATCGTGTCCGAGCTGCTCGTCGCGGAGGGCGAGACCATCGAGGTCGGGACGCCGATCTTCGCGGTCGAGGATGGCGTCGCCCCGGATGGGGACGGCAGTGTCCCGGACACGGCTGCGGGCGGCTCCGGCGGCGCCGATCGCGCAGATCATGCCAGCGATCATGTCGGTGATGGTGCGGCCCCCGGTGCTGCCGGGGGCGGATCGGCTGCTCCGACGGGCGATGCCCCGACCGGCGACGCCCCGGTCCCTGTGCCCGAGATGCCCGGGGAGCTCGCCGGGGCACGACAGGACGGGGTCGATGCCACCGGTCCCGGGGCCGCGGACCCCGAGCCCACGCCCGGTCCGCTGGTGGGCACCGGACCGAAGGCCGACGCCGTGAAGCGCCGACCACGCAGGACGCCGTCCGCGCAGGGGACACCCGCCGCACCTGCCGCGGCGCAGGTGGCACCGATCGCACCGGCCGCCGCACCGGCCGCCGCACCGGCCGCCGCGCCGGCGTCGCCCGTCCCTACGTCGCCCGTCCCTACGTCTCCCGCACAGGCGGCACCCGCTCCGACAGGGACGCGCACGGGCCGTCCCGCCGAGACACCCGTCCGGACCAACCCGCTGAACCAGCTCATCAGCCGCGTGCTCGCGAAGCCGCCGGTCCGCAAGGCCGCGCGGGACCTCGGCATCGATCTCGCGGACGTCCCGGCCACCGGCTCCGCGGGCGAGGTCACCAAGCAGGACCTCATGAGCTACCAGTCCCAGCGTGACGCCGAGCAGGACGGCGCGGACTCCTTCTGGTCGGACCGCAAGCTCCTCGGGGGCGGCCGCATCGAACGCATCCCGGTCAAGGGGGTCCGCAAAGCGACGGCGAAGGCCATGGTGCAGAGCGCGTTCACGGCACCCCACGTGAGCATCTTCGTGGACGTGGACGCCTCCCGGACCATGGAGTTCGTCAAGCGGCTCAAGGCCTCCCGGGATTTCGAGGGTATCCGGGTCTCGCCGCTGCTCATCCTGGCGAAGGCCGTCATCTGGGCGGCGGCGCGGAACCCGTCGGTCAACGCCACCTGGGCCGAGGACGAGATCCTCGTCAAGCACTTCATGAACCTCGGCATCGCCGCCGCGACACCGCGGGGGCTGATGGTGCCCAACATCAAGGACGCCCAGGACCTCTCGCTGAAGGAACTGGCCCTCGCCCTCAACGACCTCGCGACCACGGCCCGCGCCGGAAGAACCCAACCGGCCCAGATGCAGGGCGGCACGCTCACCATCACCAACATCGGGGCGTTGGGCATCGATACCGGGACACCCATCATCAATCCGGGGGAGGTGGCGATCGTGGCCTTCGGTACGATCAAGCAGAAGCCCTGGGTGCTCGACGGGGAGGTGATCCCGCGCTGGATCACCACGCTCGGCGGATCGTTCGACCACCGGGTGGTCGACGGCGATCTCAGCGCACGCTTCATGGCCGACGTCGCCTCGATCCTCGAGGAGCCCGCCCTGCTGCTCGACTAGGGTGGGGCCATGGACCAGCAGCTACCCGGCGGGGGAACGAGCCGGAGCCCGCGACCGCGCTACCCCCTGAGCAGGCTCCTGCTGGTGGTGCTCATCGGCTTCCTCGCGTCGACCGTCCTCCAGTGGGTCTTCCCCGACCTCGGCGCGGTGGCGCGGCTGTCCATCCTCGTGATCGTCGCCGCACTCATCTCCATCGCGGTGACGCTCCGCCAGCAGAAGCGGCCGCCGCAGTAGGCGTGGCCCGGCCGGTGGGCTACCGGTTCTGCTCGATCGCGCCGCGCAGGATCGGCGCGAGGCGCCGGACGCCCTCGACGATGTCCTCGGGTGAGACGGCGCTGAAGGCCAGCCGGAGCTTGTTCGAGGGCTCGTCCGACGGCGTGAAGGCAGCGCCGGGGATGAACACGACGCCGGCGTCGATCGCCGTGTAGAGCAGCGGATAGGTGTCGATGCCCTCCGGCAGGGTGACCCAGACGAAGAAGCCGCCGTCCGGGGTGGTCCAGTGGACGCCCTCGGGGAATTCCTCGGCGAGGGCGCCGAGCATGGCATCGCATCGCTCACGGTAGAGGCTGCGCATCGAGTCCAGATGCCCGCGCCAGTCGTACTCGGTGAGGTACGCGCTCACGAGCATCTGCGTGAGCGGGGACGGGCACAGCACCACGGCCTCGCAGGCGAGATAGAACCGGCGGTAGAGGTGCTTGGGTACCAGGGCCCAGCCGAGCCGCACGCCGGGCGCGAAGATCTTCGAGAAGGAGCCGAGGTAGATGACGTCGTCGGGGTTGTCCGCGCGCATGGGCTTCAGAGGCTCGCCGTCGAAGCGCAGCATGCCGTAGGGGTTGTCCTCCAGGACGAGGATGTTGTGGGCACGGCAGATGTCGACGACCCGCTGGCGGCGGTCGGCGGCCATCGTGATGCCGCTCGGGTTGTTGAAGCTGGGGATCGTGTACAGCAGCTTGATCGCGCGGCCCTGCGCCTGGAGTTCGGCGATGACCCGTTCGAGCTCCTCGGGGATCAGCCCGGCGTCGTCCATCGGGATGGTGACGACGTCGACCTCGTACGCCTCGAACGTGTTGAGGGCGCCCACGTAGGTGGGGTCCTCGCAGAGGATCACGTCCCCGGGATCGCAGAAGACCTTCGCCGCGACGTCCTGCGCCGATTGCGAGCCGGTGGTGATCACGATGTCATCGGGGCTCGCGCCCTCGATGCCCTCGGCCGCCATCACGTCGCAGACGAGCCGCCGGAGCTCGTCCATGCCCTGACCGCCGCCGTACTGCAGGGCCTCGAGCCCGCGCTCGGCGATGATCTTCTGGGCGGTCCGGCTGAGGTCCTCGAGCGGCAGGGATCTCAGGTACGGGCTCCCGCCCGCGAGCGACACGAGGCCCGGACGGATGGAGATGTCGAAGACATCGCGCACCGCCGACTGCTTGATGTTGGCCGCGCGCAGGGAGAAGAGCCGGTCGTGGCGCGCGGCGGAATCGACGGCGCGTTCGAGGGCTGCCTCGGTCTCGGCGGGCAGGAAGTCGGTCGGGGTCTCGCTGGAGGACGTCACGCCCAGAGTCTAGGCGCGGGTTCACTATCAGGCAACAGGTGTTGCCCAGCGGTGCTGCTCAGATCCATCCCGCCTCGCGCGCCTTCAGGGCTGCCTGGAAGCGGCTGTCCGCCCGCAGCGTGTCCAGCATCCAGGCGATGTGCCGGCGGCAGGTCCTCACATTGATGTCCAGGCGCCGCGCGATCGACTCGTCGGACAGCCCGTTCGCGAGGCCCTGGATGATGGAGCGCTGCATCGCGCTCAAGGGTGACCCGACCTGCTGCGGGGAGAGGAAGGACTCGCTGATCTCCCACGCGATCTCGAACAGGTGCGTGAAGATGTTGATGAGGCTGTGGTCCCTGATGACCAGGGCGGCCTTGTCGTCGCGCGAGAGCTGGCGGCCCACCAGGGCCAGTTTCTCGTCGAAGATGAGCATGCGGAGGGGGATGAACGGGAGGACGCCGAACTCCCCACCACCAGCAGCGATCGCCTCCACGGCCTTGCGGGTCGGCACGTGGTCGCGCGTACTCGTGTCGTACAGGGTCCGCCGTCGCACCCCGTTCCCCAGAAGCTCCAGATCCTTGCGGACGCTCTCCTCGTGGACGTCCGCCGTCGAGCCCTGACCGGGCTGCGCGATGTACACCTTCTCGGTGACGTCGCGCCCGTAGTCGATGAGGACCCGGTGGATGAGGTGCGGGTCCTCCAGGGTCTCCACCGACGTGCTGGCGAGGACGTGTTTGCGCGCGTCCAGGAAGGTGGGCAGGAGGCTGGACAGTTCGCGCCGCTGGGCGCTGATGCGCGCCTTGAGTTCCTGCATGGCGCGTTCGTCCGCGTCGACGAGGTCCGCGAGGGCGACGTCGGGGGAGACCGCCACGAGCCCGTCCGGGCTGCCGGCCTGCGGGCTGAGGAGTCGGCGCTCGGACAACTCGAAGACGGCCTCGTCGATGCGGCGCAGCGTCAGGCCGAGGGCCTCGGAGGCCTCGGAACGCGTCCAGCCCGGGTGTCCGACGGCGTACCGGTACACCTCGATCGACGTCGCACCCAGCATGAGAGCTCCTTGTCCGGCCACTGGTACCAGCGGCGAATCGCGTGCAAAAAAGATGGCATGTCCAGTTAATGACACAGCGGGGACGGTGGCAATCCAGCCGTCCCGTCAACGCCGGGATCCGCGTGATTCCGCGGTTCTGAGCCCGGGACACCGCTGTCTCGGATCGTCATGGAGCGCCGCCGCGTCCTGATCGCGCCATGTCCGCAAACGGCCACCTCTACTGCTGGACACTACCTGTCGGCGGCGGACATTCTGATGAAGCCGATCCAGTGGAAGTCCCGAGGGGGGCCTTCCCGCAACGGATCGGGCACTGCCGATCGGCAGTGTGGGGACAGCTCGACCACCCGGACACGGGCAAGGAAGGATCGCCATGAAGAAGGTATTCGGCGCAACTGCAGGCCTGTTGA
Source organism: Arthrobacter sp. TJ-265 (assembly GCF_058269135.1). Taxonomy (NCBI): domain Bacteria; kingdom Bacillati; phylum Actinomycetota; class Actinomycetes; order Micrococcales; family Micrococcaceae; genus Arthrobacter; species Arthrobacter sp. TJ-265. The sequence goes on from NZ_JBZCND010000004.1 coordinate 23,509, forward strand.
TCGTGGTGGGAGCTGTTCTGCCGGCAGGCCAGTCCGTCAGCGCGGGTAGCTGGGACTGGCCGAAGGGTCAGCCCACAGCGGCGAGCTGGGACTGGCCGAAGTAACAGGTGCCCCCGGACCGGAGTCCGGAGGGCGCCCCCGGAGCCCGCCCCAGCGGGGGTGATCACAGACCCTGAAGGAGAGAGCCATGAGCCAGCTGACCGCCGTTCGTACCGCCTCACGGACAGCCGTCAGCACTCAGTGGTGGCATCTCTCCCTCTCGACGGGTGGCTTCGATGTAGCGGACGGCATCATCGAAGAACTGGTCACCCCGCTGGTGGCGCAGGCCCGGGCACTGGGGGCCAAGCGCTGGTACTTCACCCGGTGCGAGGATCCGTCGACGGGCCTCGTGGGCCAGGTCAAGCTCAGCATCCACGCCCACCCCCGCGTTCTGGAACCCCTGCGCACCTTCGAGCGTGCACTCCAGGCCCGTAGTGCACGGAGCATGCCCCTGCTGGTGGTCCGCCAGCATTTCACCGCTCCCGCCAGCAACACCTACTACTCGGGCGGCCGGGAGATGGCCGATCCACAGCTCGAGGCCAACCTCGTCAGATACGGCGGGGTCGAGGGCCTGCACCTCGCCGAAGAGGTCTTCGAACTCGGCTCCGAGCTCGCCCTCTGGGGCTATCAGCGCTTCCCCCGCATGCAGAGCCGCTCGGCGCTCGGGGCTTTGATCCTCTTCGACTCCGCGCAGAGCATGATGCGCGGCCCCCATTCCGCGGGATGGCCGGACCGCCGCAGACTCTCCTGGGACTGTTACTGGGACAGCCACCTCCGCACGTGCACCGCCGACGTCGGCCCGCGTGCCTCGGGGGTACGTGAGGCGATGGCCGCGCAGGTGGCCGCGAAAGCCCCCGGGTTCCATGCGCTCATGGCGGCCACGGCCGCGGAATCCGCCGTGCAGAACTGGCGGCGGCGCTGGTTCCGCGCACTCGACACCTATCTGTACCGGGCGGACAAGGTCCGCGTCAGCCGCAGCGCCCAGCACCTGACCGTGTACCAGGCGCACATGGCGCTGAACCGCCTCGGTTTCGCCGCCCGGGAGGAGGCGGCACTGGGGTTGTACGCGCGGAGCTGGAAGCCGCTGGCCGCCCCGGCCCGAGCCTCACGCACCGCCCCATAGACCGGCCCACCCATCGACCGAAGGACTGCACCATGAACGCGAGGACCACCATCGTGCTGGCCATGGACGACGCCGACCTCTCCGAGGCCCTCGGCTGTTCGTCGGAGGAAGTCGAGTCGATGCAGAACGACGGCGTCCTCGCCCCGCAGGGCCAGCTCTGGGAGATCGGCCCGGCGCGGGACTATTTGAGGGATGCCGCCTGGGCGGACAACCTCTGGCACTGAGGGGACCCCGAACGCAGCCGAACGACAGGACGCCGGCGCGGAATGCGCCGGCGTCCTGTCGTCCCCGCGCTGCTATCGGTGCTACGTGGGCGGATGCTGGGGATCAGGCCGCGATCGGAGTGGCCGCCCCGGCGAGGGCCATCAGTACCCCGGTGACCAGGCCGGAGACCTCGGCGTCGTCCTTCGGGTGCAGCTCCGCGAAGCGCGTGATCGAGCTGCCGATGGAGAGCCGGGCCTCATCGAGCACGGTGGCGCCTGCGACGCCGAGGGAGCGGCGGGCCTCGTCATGGGCCCACACCCCGCCGTACTGGCCGAACGCCGAACCGATGACGGCTGCGGGCTTGCTCGAGAGCGCGCCGGCGCCGTAGGGACGGGAGAGCCAGTCGATGGCGTTCTTCAGCACCGCCGGCATGCTGCCGTTGTACTCGGGGGAGATGAGCAGGACGGCATCCGCATCGGCTGCCGCGGCCCGGAGGGCATCGACGGACTGGGGGCGGTCGGTGTCGTTGTCGATGTCCTCGTTGTAGAACGGCACGTCGTTCAGCGCATCGAACGTGACGACGTCGACGGCCTCGGGGGCATGGGTAGCGGCCGCTTCCGCGAGCTGGCGGTTGATGGAGCCCTCGCGCAGGCTTCCGACGAGGGTGAGGATCGTGGTGGACATGGTTTCCTCCAAGGCTGTGGGGCCGTACGGCCCGGGTGTTCGGTACTGCGACAGATGCATCCCCTGCTGCAAGCGGACTACAGTCCGGTTTATTCCGCCGCTATAGTTGCGGCATGCAGGGCGAGGAATTGCTCCGGGTCACGGGCGACGACGGAGAGCGGACCGATGCGGCACGCAACCGCCGCCTCATCCTCGACGCCGCGGCCGAGATCGTCGCGACCTGCGGTCCCGAACGGCTGACCACGGACGCCGTCGCGCGGCGCGCGGGAGTGGGCAAGGGCACGGTCTTCCGGAGGTTCGGCAACAGGGCGGGCCTCATGCACGCGCTCGCGGACGAGGCAGGGCGCTCCTTCCAGCACGCCTTCATGGCAGGCCCTCCTCCCCTGGGGCCGGGGGCGCCACCCCTCGAACGGCTGATCGCCTTCGGCGAGGCGAGTATCGAGCGCATGCGGTTCGACGGGCAGATCCTCCGGGCGGCCGAGCAGCAGGGCGGGCCGGACCTCGAACACCCGACGCAGCAGCTCACGCGGCTGCACCTGGCCATGCTGCTGCGCGGCCTGCATGTTCCCGATCCGGAACTGGGCGCCTACCAGTTGTCGGCGTTCCTGAACGCGGGACTGCTGCTGCACCTGCAGGAGCACCGCGGCATGTCGAACGCCCGCCTGGCCGGGGCGTGGTGCGCCCTGGTCTCCGCCCTCGCGTCGGACGCCGACCGCAGCCGTAGAGAGCGCGGGCCCTTGTAGACTGGCAGGCGCCGGCGCCCTGCCGGCCGTCGAGTGAAGTTGGTGGAGCGTGGAGGAGGTACCCGAGCAGATGTCCGACTCCCGTGAAGCCGTCGAGGACGGGGCAATGGGCGGCCCGCGCCTCCACCTCGTGGCCGACGACGTCGACCTCCCTTCCCCCGAGACCGCCGCCGCGCGGCTCCAGGACCTCCTGGTGGACCACCCCGACGTGCAGACCTTCCTGCAGGAACTGGCCGAGTTCACCGCCGAGACGCTCGGCACCGAGGGCGATACCTACTGCGGCATCACCCTGCAGCGTTCGGTCCACGAGCAGCTCACCGTGGGCAGCAGCGGGGAGAAGGCCAAAGCCATGGACGAGGTGCAGTACGAGCACGATGACGGCCCATGCCTGCACGCCCTGCGTGTGCACGACGAGGTGTTCATCGCGGATGCCCGTACCGAAGCCCGTTGGCCCGAGTTCATGGAACACATCACGCGGAACGGCGTCGGCGCCATGTTCTGCCTTCCCCTGGACCTCGAGGGCTCGGCGCGTGCGGCCCTCAACCTCTACGCCGAGGACGTCTCCGTCTTCAGCGAGGACTACCGGCGGGTCGCCCGCGCCTTCACGGTGCAGGCGTCGCAGGCCCTGAAGCTCGCCGTGCGCGTGGCGCAGCATGCCGCCACGGCGGAGGACCTCCACGCCGTGCTGCAGACCCGCACCGAGATAGACCTCGCCGTCGGGATCATCATGGGCCAGGACAACTGCTCGCAGAAGGATGCGTTCGACAAGATGCGCCGGGCCTCCAACTCCCGCAACGTGAAGCTCCGGGTGCTCGCCGCGGGCATGGTCGCCGGGTTGAACGGGACCGTTCCCCGCGCCCACTTCGAGCCCTCCTGACGCCCGTGGGTCCGATGCCGCACCGGCCCGTCCGGACGGTGCTGATCGGCTTCGGCCACGGCGGCAGCGTCTTCCATGCACCGCTGATCCAGCACGATCCCGGATTGGACCTCGCCGTCGTCGTCACGCCGAGCCCCGGACGTCGGGACGCCGCACGGACCGCCTATCCGGCCGCGCAGGTCGCTGCCACCCTCGACGACGCGCTCCGGGCCGTGCCGGACCTCGGCCTCGCCGTCATCGCCACCCCTCACGCCTCGCACGCACCGCTGGCCGCCGCAGCCCTCGGGCGGGGCCTGCACGTCGTCGTCGACAAGCCCTTCGTGGTGCACGTGGACGACGGCGAGCGGCTCATCGACGCAGCACGCGCGGTCGGCAAGCTCCTCGTCCCGTTCCACAACCGACGGTGGGACGGGGACTTCCTGACGGTGCAGACCGTGGTCCGGTCGGGGTCCCTGGGCGGAGTGCGGATCTTCGAGTCGGCGATGGAATCGTGGAAGCCGTCCATCAGCAAGCCGTGGAAGCGCGACGCCGGCCCGACGGACGGCGGGGGAGTGCTCTACGACCTCGGCTCACACCTGATCGATCAGGCGCTCACCCTCTTCGGACCGGCGGTCCCCGTGTATGCCGAACTACGCAACGACCGCGGGGGCGCGGCCGAGGACTCGGCGTTCCTCGTCCTGCGCCACGACGGCGGAGTCACCAGCCGGCTGCACGCCGGGACCCTCGCGCCGCTCGCCCGACCCCGCTTCCACCTCACCGGCGCGCGGAGCGGACTGACGATCACGGGCTCGGACCCGCAGGAGGCACTGCTCACGGCGGGGGTGACGCCGGACGGCCTCGTCGACGCAGCCGGTGCCCTGATGGTGCCGCCCCGGGCTCTGATGGGGCGCGACGGCGACACCGAGGTGCTCGCCGTCGGCCTCGGCCGGTACCCGGACTTCTACTCGGGGCTCGTCGCGGCGATCCACGGCGACGGGCCGCCGCCCGTCCAGGTGGACGACGCCCTCGACGTCGTGCGGTTGATCGAACAGGTCCACGCCGCGTACCCGTCCCGGCCGCAGGGCACCTGACCGGGCGGGCCGGGTGCCCGCAGCACTAGACGAGCGCCGACCAGTCCTTCGCCAGCTCCAGGCCGTGCGCCTCGGACACCGAGTGGTGTGCGACCCGCCCCGACGCGACATTCAACCCGCGGGCCAGGGACGGATCGGCGTCGAAGGCGGCGCGGACGCCGCGGTCGGCCAGCGCCACGGCGTACCGCAGCGTCACGTTGGTCAGGGCGTAGGTCGACGTGTTCGGGACGGCGCCGGGCATGTTGCCCACGCAGTAGAAGAGTGATCCGTGCACCGTGAAGGTGGGGTCCTCGTGCGTGGTGACGCGGGAGTCCTCGAAGCACCCGCCCTGGTCCACCGCGATGTCCACGAGGACGCTGCCCGGCTTCATCCGGGCGACGAGATCGTTCGTGACGAGCTTCGGGGCCCGGGCGCCGGGGATCAGGACGGATCCGATCACCAGGTCCGCCTCGAGGACCGAGGTCTCGATCTCCAGGGAGTTCGAGGCGACGGTCTTGACGCGCCCGGCGTACAGGGCGTCGATCTCCCGCAGCCGGGCGATGTTGATGTCGAGGATGGTGACCTCGGCTCCTGTTCCGACCGCCATGGCCGTCGCATTGGTGCCCGCGACGCCGGCCCCGAGGACAACGACCTTGGCGGGGCGGACCCCGGCGACGCCGCCGAGCAGCAGGCCGGGGCCGCCGGCGGGCGCGGTCATGACCTGCGCGCCGACCTGGACGGACAGGCGCCCGGCCACCTCGGACATCGGGGCGAGCAGGGGCAGGGCGCGCCCGTCCTGGACGGTCTCGTAGGCGATCGCGGTGACGCCGGCGTCCACCAGGGCGCGGGTCAGCTCGGGTTCCGCCGCGAGGTGGAGGTAGGTGAAGAGGATGAGGCCCTTGCGGAAGCGGTGGTACTCCGCGCCGACCGGCTCCTTGACCTTCAGGACCATGTCCGCGCGTGCCCACACGTCGTCCGCGGCGTCGACGAGCTCGGCGCCTGCAGCCTCGTATGCTGCATCCGTGATGTTCGAACCGACCCCCGCTCCGCGTTCCACGAGCACCGTGTGCCCGTGGGCCCGGAACTCGTGCACACCGGACGCCGTGATGGCGACGCGGAATTCGTTGTTCTTCACTTCTTTGGGGACGCCGATGATCATTGGGTTCTCCACGGGGTCGATCGGGCGGACGGGTAGCTCCAGAATAGGGAGCGTTTCGAGGCGCGAGCCGGGGCCGGTCCCGGCGGCCAGGCGATACCCGGCGGCGCAGACCGTGCCCCGCGGTCGTCGATACCCGTCCTACCGCCATCGGTCCGGCATGTGAGCTGGATCACTAGCAGATCGGCGCTGCCGGGGCCATCGACAGTTGTCGAGTCCGCAAGCGGCAAGTGTCGCCCATGGCGGCCGGCCCCGCTTAGTGTTGGGCTGTGCAGAACCAGCAGATCGAGGACCTCGTCGAGTCGCTCGCGCAGACGCTCGGGCGCGGTCTGTCCCTCGAGGATCCCGACGGCGTCCTCCTCGCGTACAGCAGTCACCAGACCTCCGCCGACCGCGTCCGGGTCAATTTCCTGCTGAGCAAGAAGGTGCCGGCGGACGTCAGCGAGTGGCAGTTGCGCCACGGGATCGAACGGGCCGTCCGTGCGGTCGTCGTCCCCGCGAACGATGACCTCGGGATGCTGGGGCGGGTGTGCGTCCCCCTCCTCGTCCGGGGCTTCCGCGTGGGCTATCTGTGGGTGCAGCAGCACTCCAGCGAGGATCCTGCCCCGGTCATCCTTGCCGCCCTGCCAGTGGTCCGGCCGACCATCGACCGCCTCGCCGAACTGCTGCTCGAGACGGACACGGCATCCTCCGAGCGGCGCACACAGCGGGAGGCCACGTTCCTCGCCGCATGCCGCGGCGTCCCCGCAGCGGTGGAGGACCTGCGCGGCTGGCGGGAGCTCGGTGGGCACGGGCCGTGGCGCGTGGCCCTCGTACACGAGCTGTCGGAGTCGTCGGCCCGCGCCGGGAGGGAGGACCCGCACGAGGCCGCCCTGCTCCAGCGCACCATCGCCCTCCAGGCGACGGTCGGCGTCGAGCCCGTCCTGTTCAGCGCCGGCGCGTCCACCCACTCCGCCCTGTTGTGCGAGGCCAGGGTGGGCCGCAGCGCCCTCCAGCATGTGGTGGACCGGTGCCGCGTCGAGGTGGCCAAGCGGGCGGGACGTCCCGCGGGGCGGTTCGTCCTGGGGCTCAGCGAACCTGCCGCCGACCCACGGGACTTCGCGGACGCATTCCGTCAGGCGCAGCACGCGGCCCAGGCCGACGCGGTGGATCCCCAGCTCGGCGGGGTGTCGGCGTTCGCCGAGATCGGCGTCTACCAGTTCCTCGGCGCCATGGGCTGGCAGTTCCCGGCGCACGGCAGCGTGCGGTTCGACGAACTGTGCGAGGCGGACCGGCTCGGGGAACTCCTGCCGGTCCTCGAACTGCTGTACGACAAGAACGGTTCCGTGCAGGACGTCGCCACTCAACTCCACCTGCACCGCAGCAGCGTCTACAACCGCCTGACGAGGATCCGCTCGATCATCGGCGCGGACCCGCTGGCCGGCATGGTGCGCCTGGAACTGCACCTCGCGCTCAAGGCCCGCAGGTGGCGCTCCAGACCCCGCTTCGAGCAGTCCTAGGATCACCGCCGATCACGGCGACGACGCCGCTACGCCTGGTCGGGCGCAGTCGGCGAGGGGTCCGACGCTGCAGGCTCAGCGGGCGAGGGGGCCGAGCGGCGCAGCTGGCTGCGCAGCCAGTCCTCGACGTCGGCCCGGCGCAGGCGCCGGTGCGATCCGCGGTACTCCACCGGGAGGGTGCCGGCATCGGTGAGCTTGCGCAGGTAGCTGTGGGAGATGCCGGCGAGCTCGGCCGCCTGCGAGGTGGTTAGCAGCTCGGCGACCGACGTCACCTGGACGGCGTCGCCGTCGGACAGGCGGGCGAGGAGGTCGACGACGGCGGCCTGGGCTTCTGCGGGAAGCCGGTGTGCGGTGCCGTCGACGAACACGGTGACGTCGGCGCTGCCACCGAGTGCGCAGCGCAGGGGTGCGGCCTGTTCCGGCGGAAGTGCCGCCGTCGATCTGGGAGCCCTGATGATCATGGGGCCATTGTGCCAGCCGGGCCCGTAATCGGCGTGATTACGTGGGATCCTGGGCTTCCGCATTGAGTAGTAGAGGTCTATTCTCGCCGTATACGTACCCCAAGTACCTGCACCCAGTGTCGGTTGCAGGTACGGAAACGGTGAACCTCATGACAACAATCGATCACGGGCGGAGCCTGCGTACCAGTAGCTCCGCCGTCTCAGCCCCGCTCACTGAAGAAGTTCCCTCCTGCCCCCTGTGCCTCACGGACGACTACCTGATCTTCGAGGAGTTCGTGCCCGCGCGCCAGGCCGACCACTCCACCGAGCTCCTCCCCGCGAGCGCGAGCTACACGTGCTCCGAATGCGGCACCTTCAACGCGCACGCCGTCCCGGCGTCGTGGCGTCCGCCGCAATGGTTCTGGTACAACTGACCGGCCCGCCCCGTCCCGCCGCGGCCCAGCCTCGATAGGGCCGCTTGACCTTTACGCAGCGTCAATTCCTACAGTTGAATCCTCCCGGCGCACCGTGCGGCGGGAGGAGGCGGATGGAGGCGTGCGACGTGGAATACCCGATCACCACGGTGGCTCGGCTTGCCGGGACCACGAGCCGCACGCTGCGCCATTACGGCGATACCGGCCTGCTGCGACCGTCCCGCGTGGGCGCCAACGGGTACCGGTTCTACGACGCCGCGGCACTCGTGAGGCTCCAGCGCATCCTGCTGCTGCGATCCCTCGGACTGCCCATACCGGCCATCCGCGCGGTGCTCGACGACGGCGACGCGGTGGCCCCGGCATCCGCCTTGCGCGCCCACCTCGACCACCTCCGCGGGGAGCAGCAACGGCTCGACCGCCAGATCAGAGCGGTCCTCACGACGGTCGAGGCCCTGGAACGAGGAGAGGAACCCATGCCCGAGAAGATGTTCGACGGATTCGACCACACGCGCTACCGGGAGGAGGTCGAGGAGCGGTGGGGCCACGACGCCTACGCCCAGGGCGATGCCTGGTGGCGCGGACGGACCGACGCGGAGAGGGAGGCGTTCGGCCGGGAGGTCGCGGAGCTCAACGCAGGCTGGACCGACGCAGCGGCCCGGGGTGTCGCACCGACCGGTAGCGAAGCCCAGGAGCTGGCCGGGCGCCACATCGCATGGCTCTCCTCCGTCCCGGGTGTGCCCCGCGACGGAGACGGGGCACTCCTGCCCGAGTACGTCCGGGGACTCGGGGCGATGTACGTCCAGGATCCACGGTTCGCCGTGAACTACGGCGGCCGGGGCGGCGCGGAACTCGTCCGGGACGCGCTCGAGGCCTGGCTCGCTCACTCCGGACGGTGAGCCGGGTGCCGCCAGGATGTGACCCTTCCAGGTGTCACGCCGTACAGGTCACTGATGCCGGACCGTGAGGCTCGAGGAGTGGTCGGCGGCCCAGGAGGCCAGCAGCCGGAGGCGCTCGGCGGAGGGCGATCCGGGTTCCGCCGTGTAGATCATGAAGACCAGCCCGGGTTCGGCGGTGGGCAGCAACTCCTCGTAGGCCAGGGTGAGTTCGCCGACCACGGGGTGGTTGTAGCGCTTGGTCCCGGTCCCGTGCCGCCGTACGTCGTGGGCTCCCCACAGGTTGCGGAAGGTGTCGCTGCGGGTGGAGAGCTCACCCACCAGCTCCTGCAGGGCACGGTTGTGGGGGTCCCTTCCGGCCTCGGCCCGCATGATCGCCACGCACATCGCCGCGAAGGCGTCCCAGTCGGGGTAGAAATCGCGGGATGCGGGGTCGAGGAACTGGAAGCGCGCCAGGTTGGGGACCATTCCGCCGTCGCCGATGAGCGGTGAGTAGAAGGCGCGGCCGAGGGCGTTCGCGGCAAGGAGGTCCTGGCCCCGGTTGCGGACGAAGGCGATGCCGTCCGTGATGGACTCCAGGGCCCAGTAGAGGCTCGGCCGGGCCGGCGGCTTCTTCGGGGTTCGTTGCCGGGGCCGACCGGAGGCGGGTATGCCGTCCGCCGCGCGGGCGAGGTCGAACAGGTGCGTGCGCTCGGCGTCGTCCAGCTGCAGCGCCCGGGCGAGTGCGTCCAGCACCGAGGAGGACGCGCCGGCGATGGCACCGCGTTCGAGCTTCGCGTAGTACTCGACGCTGACGCCGGCCAGGGTGGCTACCTCGCTGCGGCGCAGCCCGGGCACCCGACGATTCAGGCCCGCGATCAGCCCTGCCTCCTCCGGTGTCACCTTCGCGCGCCGCGACATCAGAAAGGCGCGGACCTCGGCTCGATTATCCATAGCGCCAAGCGTAGGTCGCCCTTTTCCGCGCTGGGGTGCCCTGTCGGTACATCCCTCGACAGGGACTCCTTCGCGCGTCGGATCGGGGTTTGACTGGATGCAATGACCATCCGGTCACACCAGTCGAAGGAGTACCACCATGCGTGGAGTCATCATGCACGCCCCCGGCGATGTCCGGGTCGAGGACCGCGAGGACCCGACCATCATCGAGCCCACCGACGCGATCATCCGCCTCACCGCCACCTGCATCTGCGGGTCCGACCTGTGGCCCTACCGCGGCATCGAGCCCGTGGACCACACCCCGATGGGCCACGAGTACGTGGGCGTCGTCGAGGAGATCGGCTCCGGGGTGAAGACCCTCGAGGTCGGCGACTTCGTCGTCGGGTCTTTCGTCATCTCCGACAACACCTGTGAGATCTGCCGGGCCGGGTTCCAGTCCAAATGCGTGCACGCCTCCTTCGTGGCCGGCGGGATCGGCACCCAGGCCCAGAAGGCCCGCATCCCGTACGCCGACGGAACGCTCGTCGCCACGCCGGGCCAACCGGACGCTGACCTGATCCCCTCATTGCTGGCCGCCTCGGATGTCCTCGGCACGGGCTGGTTCGCGGCCGAGGCCGCCCAGGCCGGCCCGGGCAGGACCGTCGCCGTCGTCGGTGACGGTGCCGTGGGCCTGATGGCCATCCTCGCTGCCAAGCAGCTCGGCGCCGAACGCATCATCGCCATGTCCCGGCACAAGGACCGCCAGGAACTCGCCCGCTTCTACGGGGCCACCGACATCGTCGAAGAGCGCGGCGAAGAGGGTGTCGTCCGAATCAAGGAACTCACCGGCGGACTCGGCGCACACTCGGTCATCGAGGCCGTGGGAACGCAGGAGTCCTTCATGCAGGCCGTCGGAGCGACCCGCGGCGGCGGGCACCTCGGCTACGTCGGCGTGAACTACGACGTGCAGATCCCCGGCATGGAACTGTTCTTCGCCGGCATCCACACCCTCGGCGGACCTGCCCCCGTGCGCCGCTACCTGCCCCACCTGATCGAGCTGATCTGGGACCGCACCATCGACCCGGGCAAGGTCTTCGACCTCACCCTGCCCCTCGAGGACGCCGCAGAAGGCTACAAGGCCATGGCAGAACGCCGCGCCACGAAGGTCCTCCTGACCCTCGACTGATGCTACGTTCACCGGACGAGCGCCGATCGACCCAGCCGCAGGAGGACCACCATGGATATTCGCTTCACACACTGCAGGGCCCTCGTCGTGGCCGGTCTCAGCATTGCGGCGCTCATCACCTCCTGCGGCGGAACCGGCGACGCGAACCAGCCGGGACCGCAGGGCGCAACGCCGTCGCAGGGCCGAGAGGCGGCGATTGCCGAGCCCGTCACCGTCGTCTCGGGTCTCGAGGCCCCGTGGTCGGTGGTGTTCCCCGACGGGGCGACACTCGTCAGTGAGCGGGACAGCGCCAGGATCCTCGAGGCTCTCGATGACGGTTCGACCCGTGTCATCGGGACCGTCGAGGGCGTCGCCGGAGCGGGGGAGGGTGGCCTGCTCGGGTTGGCGGTCGACGACGAGCAGCGGCTCTATGTCTACTCCACGGCCGCGGACGGCAACCGCATCCAGCGCTTCACTCTCGCCGGGGATCCGGGAGGCCTTGAGCTGGGGCAGGCGGAGACACTGCTCGACGGTATCCCTGCGGCGAACTACCACGACGGCGGCCGTCTCGCCTTCGGCCCCGACGGGATGCTGTACGCCACGACCGGCGACGCCGGCCAACGCGACACCGCCCAGGACCGCACCTCCCTCGCAGGGAAGATCCTCCGCATGACCCCTGACGGGGACGTCCCGGACGACAACCCGTTCCCCGGCTCCCTCACCTACAGCTATGGGCATCGCAACCCCCAGGGCCTGGCCTGGTCGGACGACGGCACGATGTTCGCCACGGAGTTCGGGCAGAACACCTGGGACGAACTCAACATCATCACGCCCGGTGCCAATTACGGTTGGCCCGCCGTCGAAGGCATCGCCGGCTCGGAAGGGTTCACCGATCCCGTCCAGCAATGGGACCCGAAGGCTGCCAGCCCCAGTGGCATGGCCCACCGTGACGGCACCCTGTACATTGCCAACCTCCGCGGTCAGGTGCTGCGCACCGTGCCGGCAGCCGACCCCGGGCGATCCGTGGACTACTTCACCGGAGACTACGGCAGGCTCCGCGACGTCGCCGTCGGTCCCGACGGCGACGTGTGGATCCTCACCAGCAACACCGACGGACGCGGGGAGCCCTTCAAGGCGGACGATCAGCTCCTCCGCCTGCCCGTCCAAGCCCCGTGACGGTCACCCTCCTGCACATCGGCCGACCGCCAAGTGGCCGTGAGTTCGCCGACCGACAACGCCCATCGGGCAGGGTGGCTTCTTTTTCGATGCTCGGTCGCTGCACAGTCAGCGGCTGTGTCGAGGCTCTATTCGGGCTCTGTTGCGACGGGTGAGGTCTTCCGGCCCGACTCGATGACTGCCGGTGGCTTGGTCCAGAACTTGCGGTCGAAGACCAGGAGGCCCAAGGCGACCAGGCACCAAACCAGGCTGTAGAGCCACATCATCCGGGTCGTGTCGTCCAAGGTCTGCCACAGAGTGCTCGTTTCGATCGTGCCTTCGGTCGCGTGAGCGATCAAGGTGATCAGTGAGCTGCCGGAGGCGTGGTTGAACAACCACGCGTACCAGAATGTCACCGCGACCGTGGCGGCGGCCTCGACCGGACTCGACCCGAACTGCGGCATCAGGAAGAACGGGATATGCCAAACGGTGACGCCGACGGCCATCAGCACGGTCGCGGCAAGCGGGGTGCGGGTGGCCTGCAGCTTCGGCTGAGCCCAGCCGCGGAAGCTCGACTCCTCCGGTAACTGCGCGTTGAGGGGATTGACGATGTTGATCGCCATTGCCATCGGCAGGCTGTACCAGACACTGAATTCCGCGATCTCCGCAACCGGGGCGCCCAACGTGACGTTGAGGCCGATGGACGCGAACTTGACCGCCAACGGCACGACGATCGCAATGGCGTACCAGACCCAGCGGACGCGCCAGCGGATCAACCGTGACCCCATCGCCTTCAACCCGTCGACGCCCTCGGTCAGGGATACGACGATCAAGGCCGCGACCAAGACACCGGGGGCGAAAAAGCTCTGCCAGGGAATAGCACCCCAGCAGAGGACGTAGGCGAGGAGGAAGAAGGTGAGGACGGGATGTCGCCGAATGACGGACATGACAGACCTTTCGATTCTTGGGCCGCTGGCGACCTGATCTCACAATCGCGGAATCGAGTGATGCAGCCCAGACATTGCCGCCCAGTAGGGACGATCGGTCTCGCCGACAGCCCGCCTTACTCACCTACACCAGTGAGGCGGGTCGTCGACGCCAAGCCGCACAGGCATGTTAACTGGTTCGTCTTCTTCGGTAAACCTCAGGTCCCCAATTGATTCCCTGTCAGGTCGTGGCCGGCCAGGGGAGTGCCTGGTCACCGGTAGGCAAGGCCTGCTGCGCCGGAGTGTACAGACGCCACACCCTCAGAAAGTGCGATGCGTGGGGTGCGTGGCCGCCGCGGCCAGCTCCGACAGCCGATGGGCCCGCGCCGATTCGGCGGCCGTGAAGGGCTCCCCGGCCCGGGAGAAGACCAGCGGTTCCCCTGTGGGGGAGGGGATCTTGAGCACCACGGGTCCTTCGACGAACGACCTGACGGTCGGCGACGGCGCCAGCACGGGTTCGGCCCTGAGGAGTTCGGCGACGGCGTAGCGCAGTTCCACGGGGTCCTGCGCGACCCGGCAGGCGAGCGAGAGCGCCTTCGTCTGCCCGTCGGCGAGAGCCAGAGCCGTCGACGGCCAGACGCGGGCCGATGGGCTGCCACCAGCGGTGAAGGCCCGAACGAGGTCCTGCTCGCCGACGCCTGCGGGTGCGGCGAGGACGAACTCATCGACACTGGCCTGTGCGCCGGGGTGGATGTGCAGCGACAGGATATTCACGCCACGACGGGCCAACTGGTGGGAGATACGCTTCAAAGCGCCCGGGCTGTCCTTGACCAGGACGCGGGCCCGCCAAAGATCGGTCGCCGTGTCGAGGCGCTTGCGCTGTCTCAGGGCCGGCGCGTGGAGCCAGGCCCGGAGGAACCTCATGACGGAGGGCTCCGCCACCCAGATCACCAGTGCGGTCGCGGTGAGCGCGAGGATGAGGACCTTGAGCGGGTAGCTGAGGTGCGTCTGGACGACGACGGCATGGACAACCAGTTCGATGGGCAGCATCACGGCGACATTGGCCACCGTCAGCCGGACCTTCCCTGGCTCGGGCAGCTGCCCGCAGGAATCGCACCGAAGCGACGCGGCCGTGGAACCAGTAGAACGTGTCATGGCTCAAGCGTGGGACGCGCCCGCTTCCACGGCGTTGCCGGCCTGTTCCACGACGAACAACTTGACGGACGGAAGAGGTGGATCGGCAGGCCGTGGTTATCGGATTCCGTCCGGAGTAGAAGTAGAAGTGGGAATACGGGTGAGGCTGGATGTGAGTCGGCCCATATGACGAGGAGGGTGAAGGTGATGGATCGGGAAGGATTGGGTGCGTTCCTGCGGTATCGGCGGGAATCGTTGCAGCCGGAGGACGTCGGGCTTCTGCGTGGTCAGCGCAGGCGGACCCATGGTCTTCGCCGAGAGGAGGTGGCTGCGCTGTGCCACATGTCGGCCGACTACTACGCCAGGCTGGAACGCGGCACAGGTCCGCGCCCATCGGAGCAGATGATCTCCTCCATCGCCCAGGGGCTGCACCTGACGCTGGGGGAGCGCGATCATCTCTTCCGCCTCGCCGGTCACAACCCACCAGGGCGGGGAGCTGCAAGTGATTTTGTCAGTCCCGGGCTGCTGCGAATCCTCGATCGGCTGACCGATACGGCTGCGGAGGTCATCAATGAGGTGGGCGAGACCCTGCGGCAAAGCCCGCTCGGAATGACCCTTCTCGGCGACGCGTCCAAGCGAGCCGGGCCGGGTCGAAGCATCGGCTATCGGTGGTTCACCGACCCTACCGCCAGGGAAGCGTACCCACCCGCGGAGCGTGAGCAACTATCACGGGTATATGCATCCGGACTGCGCCAGCTCATCGCGCTCAGAGGGCCGACCTCGAGGGCGGCCGGGCTCGCCGCGCTACTGCAGGACAACGAGGCCTTCCGCCGTGTCTGGGACACCCAGGAAGTGGGCGTCCAACCACCGGAGATCAAAAGGTTCATCCACCCGTCAGTAGGCCGGCTGGACCTGAATTGCCAGACCTTGCTCGATCCGGATCAGTCTCATCGGCTGCTGGTTTACACGGCCGTGCCCGGCAGCGACAGCCACGAAAAACTTCAACTCCTTACTGTCATCGGCACACACGTCACCGTGTCCTGAGCCGCCCCACGAGATCCAGGCTGCAGGTGTCCGGGTGGTAGGGGTGGATCCGGTAGCCGTGGATCGACAGGTCCTAGCTGCAGTGCGGCAAGCGGTGAAGCATGAAGTCAGGCACCGATCCGGTGACTGTCGACACTTGAGCAAAGGAACCACTGATGCCACGCGTATACGATCTCTCCGTTCCCGATCTGAGCGGGAAACTTGCCGTCGTTACTGGTGCGAGCGACGGGATCGGCACCATTATCGCCACCAGGTTGGCTCAGGCCGGCGCCGAAGTCATCATGCCTGTGCGGAACCAGGACAAAGGCGACACTGCAGTGCAGCGCATCCGCCTCGCCATCCAGGGCGCAAAGGTGAGCACCCGATCCTTGGACCTGTCCTCGCTGGACTCAGTAGCGTCCCTCGGAGCCACACTCGCGTCCGAGGGACGCCCAATCAATATCCTGATCAACAATGCAGGCGTCATGCGCCCGCCCACCCGTCAGATGACCCGGGACGGGTTCGAGCTGCAATGGGGGACGAACCATCTGGGCCATTTCGCCCTCACCCTGGGCCTGCTACCACTCCTGCGCGAGGGCCGGGCGCGCATCACCCATCAGACCAGCGTCGCCGCCCGTAAGGGCGCGATGAACTGGGACGACCTGAACTACGAGCAGAGCTACGACGTCATGAAGGCCTACACCGGGTCGAAGGTCGCCGTGGGCCTCTTCGCACGGGAACTCGAGGCCAGGAGCCGAGCCAACGGGTGGGGTATCAGCAGCAATCTTTCACACCCAGGAATCTCACCCACCAACCTCCTGGCCGCACAGCCTGCCATGGGCCGCGACCGGATCCCCCCGGAGCGCCGCCTTATCGGGCTCCTCGCACAAATCGGCCTTGCAGGCAGCCCGCAGAACGCGGCACTGCCCGCGCTCATGGCAGCCACCGATCCCGACTACGGGGGCGACTACTTCTTCGGACCCAGGCGCACTGCCGGTGGGCCCCCAGTAATCCAGGAGTACTGGGCACCGTTACGCGACATGGACGACGCACACCGCCTCTGGGACGTATCCGAACACCTCATCACAGCCCATGCACCGCACTGACCTGACCCTACGACCCGCGCTGGCCGTCTCGGAGGCGACCTTGGTGAGAAGTGGCGACGAAGATGGATGGTCGTGCGTTACGAAGGCGAAGCGGCTCGCCGATAATCGATATCTCGTAACCGGCTCAGGAGTTCGTTCGTGAGGGGCTTGCTGAGCCTGCGGTGTGTCGGCCAGAGCCCGGGTGACCCGACCCGTAACCATCAGGGTCGACCAACCGAAACAGTTCAGCCGAGGTCGATGCCTTGCAGCTGACGACGTGACGTGACACCGAGTTTCCGGAACACCTTTCGGAGGTGATAGTCCACTGTGTTCGAACTGACGAAGAGCTGCATCGATATTTCGGCGTTGGTGCTGCCCTGAGCGGCGAGCCTGGCAACAGCCCGTTCCTGTGGAGTGAGATCTGCTGCCGGCGTCCTCGCGGCCTGCGTATGCACCTCTCCAAGGGCGGCTAGTTCACGTCGGGCGCGCTCGGCCCAGCTCGGCGCGCCAATTCGTTGAAATAGGAGTAGTGCGTCGGAGAGGTGGCGGGTCGCAGCGCCTCGCCGGCGCCGTCGACGCAGCCATTCCCCGTACAACAGGTGGGTGCGTGCGGCGTCCATTTCGAAGACGGGCCCGGTGAGCAGGTCCAGGGCGTATTCGAATCGCGACGCCATGTCCTTGTCCTTGTCCTCAAGGTGAGTCGCAGTTCGCGCTTCCAGTGCTGCCGCCCAGGTGCTATCGGAAGACTTCCGCTCAGCCCTGAATCGCTCGAAGAGTCGTGTTGCACTTTGATGGTCACCAGCCCGCGCGGCGCATTCGATGAGATCCGGTAGGTACAGGGATCCGGTGAAGAACGGGTCGTCGTACCTGACTTGTCGGCCGGCTGCCCAGGCTTCCTTGTATCGGCCTTCCGACGCTCGAAGAAGCATCGTTCCGATGTGGCGTGATGAACTGCTCATGCCATATCCAAAGACCCGTGCTTCGGATGTCACGTCGTCCTCTTCAGTGACCGATTCACTTCCGAACCACCCCCGAAGAACCGGAAGGGTGGTGACCATGTCTGTCCATACTCTGGGCAGACCCATGAAGGCGATGATTTCTGCGGCGCTGGTCAGACGCTCCCTGCCGCTCTTGATTCGGCCCTGTTGCATGTTGAAATATGCCCCGAGCAGCAGGATGCGGCAGAGCACCAGGGTGGCACCCCGATTCCTCGCTGCATGCTCTGCCCGCTGAAGAATCGCCTCACACGCTTCGACATCCCGCAGAACGCAGGCGGCATAGGCTAGGCAAACAAAGCCCTGCAGGATCTCCTCGTCAGGGGTCTGCGGTGTCGTCGCCTGCCTAACGACGTTCCGCACCTGGGGAGCAGCGACCTCGAGCCCGTCAAGGATGAGACTGCTCAACGCGGCTAGGGCCTGGGTGGGCAAATCGGTGGTCGGCGCTGCTTCGCAGATTCGACGTGCTTCCTCCGCCACTTCTCGGGAGGACGTCCCGAGCACCATATAGTCCGCTTGTACGAGCGCCCAGTATGCGCTGGTGATCGCGTTCTTGGCCCGTGCGGGCGCAGAGGTGCGGAACAGTCGTGCCGCTCGAAGGAGTTGTTGAGGTCGATGCGCGTAGATGGGTCCCCGAACGGGTGCGAGAGTGTCCAGATCACACCGCGCCATGAACAACCGGCCCTTGGATAGGTCATCGAGCCGATCTGCGTCGAGCCTTCGAAGTATTGCGCCTGCTTGGGCAGGAGCTCCTGCCGCGATTCCGGCTTCAAGGGCGGCTAGCAGACGCTGGTCCTTGATGTGTGCCGCCGATGTTAGGGCTGCGGAGCGAACCAGTAGGTTCATCCTGGCCATGTATCCCCCGCGCGCTGTCGCCAGGTCTGCCGCTGTCTCGAGATCGTCAGCTACTTCATCGTCCAATCCGATGGTTGCCGCTGCCCGATGCGTTACCCATCGGTACGTGTCACCCCTGCGCTTCGCCACGTGGGCAAAGTGGCCGTGCATGGTGCGGACGTCGTGGCTGGGCAGGCCGTTATAGATGGCGGAGCGCACAAGCGGATGCCGGAACTTCACCGTTGTATCGACACGAACAAGGCCCGCGATCTCTGCGGGCCTTGATGCGTCTCTTGGTAGGCCGAGTGCGTCACTGGCCGCGGTGATCGCATCGAGGTTGCCGTCGGGCTCCGTCGCTGCTGCAAGAAGCCAGGTCTGCGTTTCGGGCGGAAGTTCGCGGCCCTGTTTGAGGTAGTGCACCTGAAGGTGTTTCCCCAGCGGTACAGGGTCGGGCAGAAGTTCTTCGCCACGCAACTGACGCTCAGTGAGCTCGGCGAGAAGATCCACCAGAGCCAATGGGTTTCCGCCAGTAGCACGGGCGATGTGCTGAGCTACCCGCAGATCGACCTTTTGTACTGACGATGCAGATATCAGCGTCAGTGCGTTCTCGTGGTCGAGACCAGCAAGAGTGCGTGAGGGAAAGTGCTCGAGTGCTGCGGGTTCAGATGGACTGGTGCGGGTTGCGAACAGCAGCGCGATACGTTCTGCGACAAGGCGCCGCCCGACGAAGGCGAGAGCATCCAGCGATTCCGAGTCCACCCATTGCGCGTCATCAATGAAGTAGACCACTGGCGCATCGTCGGAGATACGGGCCAGCAGATTCAGCAACCCCAAGCCCACCAGAGCGCGCGAGGCTGGTGGGCCGTGGGCAAGTCCGCCCGCGACCAACAGGGCGGAACGCTGTGCCTCCGTAAGGTCGTCCAGCATTGCCCGATGCAGTAGAACCAGCCGCTGGAGCGCCGCGTAGGGGAGGTCCGCTTCGGCTTCGACGCCGATAATAAGGACATGCTGCAACTGCGGGTGTTCATCAATGATCGACGTCAAAAGGAAGGTCTTCCCGATGCCTGCGTCGCCACGGATCACGCCGACTGCTCCGCGCCCTTCAACGGCCATCGATAGGAGGCCGGCCAACCAGATCTTGTCCTCAGAGCGCCCGATGAGCGGTCTCGACGGTTCCTGCCCGTCCATGGAGTTCCGTTCCTCGAGACCGGCGAGTGGAGGCCAGCGATCCTTCTCCAGCAGATCGTAGCAAGCGGTACGGAAGGTGAGAAGGAAGCGCTCCCACATGCGAGGTGTTCATGAGCTCTCTCGACGACGAAGTCACGTGACGGGCATCAACCGGGCCGTTCCCCTGCCCACGCGAACTCGGATGTGGCTTTCGAGCAACTCGCTGGATTGCTCAGTGTGTACCCCAGCACACACTGAGCATCAGGCACCTTCGGGGGCGGAGGAAGCCGGCCTCTAGGCAGTTGCCGTGGACGGGACGGTTCGCGCATGGGCGAGGGCCCAGGCGAGGGCGTAGTCGGCGACTTCTTCCCATCCGGGTTCAGCGCAGGTCCAGTGGGACCGGCCCTCGAACTCGTGATACTCCGTGAGTGCCGGGGATTTCGCCCAATGCTTGGCGTTCGACTTATTGACCGCCGGTGGCATGATGTGGTCCGCGCCACCGCCGATGAAGAGTAGCGGTGCCCTGTCGACCGAGTAATCCACCCATGTCTCCTGGTGCCCCGGCTGGAAGTTCGCGAGGAGCCCGTAAGCCCATACCCAGTTTCCCGGGGCAGCAATCGCATACCTGTTGAAGGCCGTGTCGGAGTCTTCCCGGCTGAGTGTGTTGGTGAAGGCGTAGTGCCATTCATCCGGGGTGAATCCGACCGCTCTACGGAAGTTGGCCGGGTTCTTCAGCGCCGGGAACAGGGAACGCGCCTGCGACAAGGGGGTGACACGCACACCTTCGGTCGGGGCCGAATTGATGACAGCACCAGCCGCTCCCAATCCCTGCGCGAGGAGCAGCTGCGTGAGGACCCCACCGAAGGAGTGCCCCACGATGATCGGCGGGGTCGGCAGAGCCCCGATGATGCTTGCCAGGTGAGTGACGGTGTCCGGCACGGTGAGATTCGCGATCACGTGTTGGTTTTCGCGTAGCGACTCCACCTCGATCTCGAATCCCGGGTAGGCGGGGGCGATAACGGTGAAGCCCTTGGATTCGTAGCGGGCCTTCCATTCTTCCCAGCTGCGAGGTGTGACCCAGAGCCCGTGGATCAACACGATGGTGTCAGGTTTGCTGGAGCTGCTCATGGCGGGTGGGGGTCCCTTCAGGGTTCGATGGTGAGGAGATGAATTCGAGGATGTCCGCATGCAGGCGATCGCGTTCAGTGTCGGGTAGACCGTGAGCGCCGCCCTCGTAAACCTTGATCCGCGCGTTCGGGGCGATCTGGACGGACAGTTTGCCGCTGATGTCGAAGGGAACAATCTGGTCATCGTCGCCGTGAATCACCAACAGGGGGACGTCGAATGTGGCGAGGTCCGGCCGGAAGTCGGTGGCACTGAAGGCTGCGATGCATTCATAGGCGTTTCGGGTGCCTGACTCGAGCCCCTGCCGCCAGAAGGCGTCGCGGGTTCCCTGGGGGACGTCGCCGGTGCGGTTGTTGCCGAAGAACGGGCCGTCAGCGAGATCGCGGTACAGCTGAGAGCGGTTGCTTGCCTCTCCCGCCCGGATGGCATCGAAGGTTTCAATCGGAAGTCCTCCGGGGTTGTCCTCCGTGCGGACCATCAGTGGTGGCACCGCCGACACCAGGATGACTCTCGCAATGCGATCGCTGCCGTGCCTGCCGACGTAACGTGTGATCTCCCCACCACCCGTGGAGTGGCCGATGAGCGTGACGCCCCGGACGTCGAGCGCGTTGAGCAAGGCTGCGAGATCGTCGGCGTAGGTATCCATCTCGTTGCCGTGCCATGTCTGCGTGGAATTGCCGTGCCCTCGCCGATCATGAGCAATAGCCCTGTAACCCTTAGTGGCAAGGAAATGCGCGGTCGCCTCCCAGGCGTCGCTGTTCAGCGGCCAGCCATGGCTGAGGAGAACAGGCGGTCCGTCGTCGGGACCCCAGTCCTTGTAGAAGATCTCGGTGCCGTCCTCGGTCGTGATGTAGCTCATGAGTACCTCCTGGTCGTCACGGCTCGGTCCCACCAGCGTCCTTGCATCTGACAGGAGGCGCACCACGAGCAATGCGTAGTCGTTCAAGGAAAATCGCGCCCGTTAATTCCGTAACTCGTAGCCGGCGCCTCGAAGCAGGTGGCACCGGGACCTCGCGCTGCATTCCCGGCACGCGTCAGAACCGCGGCCTTGTCATGGTGTGGGTGACAACGGTGAGCTGAAACGCTCGGACTTGGGGGGCCGTGCCCGCCCGGACTTTGTCCGCCGTTTCCGGTGAGGAGCAGGAGGCGAAGCGGTGAGGTAGGACACCCCAGCAGGCGGTGTGACCAACGACTCGTTTCGAGGCCTTGACCCTGTTGTCGGCACAGCCTCTTTACTGGTTCCAGCACACGACATCACGCCATGGCAGAGCGCAATCGGCGCCGCCTTAGAAGCGTGAGGACAGTGGATCGATCCACGCTCGTCGTGCATTAGAAGGAGGACATAATGGACAACCCGTATGAGGGCATGCAGGAGTGGGTTCAACAGCTACCCGAAATCGTGCAGCCGGTGGGAGTCGCGATCGCCGGGATGATCCCGTACATCGAGGGCGAGGGAGCCGCCGGCATCGGCATCCTCCTCGGGATCAATCCGGTGGTGGCAGCGGTCTCGGCGATGATCGGCAACTTCCTGAGCGTGCTCGCCGTCGTCACCATCAGCTCCCGTGTCCGGGAGAAGGTCGTCGCCTCTCGAGGAGGCGGCGGCGAGCCGGCAGGTCCTGCATCCGCCGCTCCGTCAGCCCGGCGCGCGAAGGGACAGCGGCGCCTGCAGGGCTGGCTCTCCCGATTCGGGGTGCCGGGCGCGAGTCTCCTCGCCCCACTCGCTCTTCCCACGCAACTCACCGCTACGTTCTTCGCGGCGTCGGGCGTCAGGAAGGAGCGGGTCCTGCTCTGGCAGGCGATCGCCATCGTGGTATGGACCGTCGTCATCTCGGCGCTTGCGACCGGGCTTGTCGGAGTATTGGGCTGGTGACGGAGACCTCGAGCGGGGCTCCGGGCGTCTGGCGTCATGGACTCATCGGTGGCACCGCCATCGACCGGTCTTCCCGGTACCGCCTCCACTGCGGTTCCGCAGGAGGGTTCTCTCTGCATCTTGACCGTGTGGTGGGAACATGGAGTTTCCTTCTGCAGGGTCGACCGATACATAGCAGGTGTGTCGCGACTGAACCGGTGACAATGAACGAAGAAGGCTGACGAGCATGGCCTGGAGCACCCAAGGAATCGCCGAGCTGGCCGGGACGACGGTGAACACCGTGCGTCACTATCATCGGGTCGGACTGCTCGAGCAGCCGGACAGGATGTCCAATGGCTACAAGCAGTACCAGGTCAGGCACCTCGTCCGTCTCCTGAAAATACGCCGACTACGGGATCTCGGTGTACCGCTCGATCAGATCGACGAAGTTGCCCTCGACGGCGATTCGTCGTCCGAGGCGCTGAGGGCGATCGACGCGGACCTCGCGGTGAGCATCGAGAGGTTGCAGCGTGCCAGGGCGGAGATTCAGGCGATCCTCCAGGGGTCCTCCGTGACGGGCGTCCCGGCAGGGTTCGAGGACGTTGCACCCCGCCTGTCCAAGCAGGACCAGTCGTTGATGCTCATCTACTCCCAACTGTACGACGACGACGCGATGCAGGATCTGCGGAAGATGGTCAGGGAGGACACAGATCCGGTGAGCAAGGAATTCGACGGGTTGGCTTCTGACGCCGACGAAACCGTACGCGCCGCACTCGCCGAACGTTATGCACCAACCATTGCCCATGCCATAAGGGATTACTCGTGGCTCACGGACCCGGGGAAGCACCTGTCGAAAGGCCTCGAGGTGACCCGGAACACGGTCATCGAATCGCTCACGGCTCTGTACAACCCGGCACAACTGGACGTCCTTGCCAGGGCGAGCGTCATCGCCGGTGGCCTCCTCAAGATCGAACAGGTCACGAAGGACGAGCGCGCGCCCTGACGCGGGCCCGAGGTATGTGGGCACCGAGGTGGCATCGACACCGCCCTTGCCTGCTGCGGCGTGACCGAGAAGGGTGACGTCTGGTCTCCACCTCCGGGCGCAGCCGAACCATGAACCCTCGTCGGTGCCGCGGAGTGCACGCTTACCTCGACCAGGGGCCGACCGCCCTGTCCCGGCCGGCCCGCTTCGCGCTGTACAGGCGGCGGTCCGCCTCCTGCAGCAGATCGGACGTCGTCGCCCCCTGGTCGCAGCCGGCGAAGCCGATGCTCGCCGTGAGGCGGAGGCCGCCGTCGATCCCGGGCCACCGGAGGGACCGGACGGCGGACAGCACCCGGTCCGCGACCTGCTCCTGATCGGTGTCCTGCTGCAGGACCAGCAGGAACTCCTCGCCTCCGATCCGGGCGACGTGCTGGACCCCGCCGCACGTCTGCAGGGCCGCGGCGACGGCGACCAGCACGTCGTCGCCCGCGGCGTGGCCGTGGCGGTCGTTGACCAGCTTGAAGTGGTCGAGGTCGAGGATGGCCAGGGACGCGGTCCACGGTCCTCGGGCCTGCCAGGTCCGGACGACGTCGGGCAGCGTGTCCTCCACCCACCGCCGGTTGCGGACCTTCGTCAGGGGGTCGACGGCGACGGCCGCTTCCGCCTGCTCCGCGCGCTCGAGCGCCTCGGTGACGTTCTGCTCGGCGAACAGGTGGTCCACCCGGGAGCGGCGGGCCTCGATCCACCGGCTCCGCGCCGCCTGGTGGAACTGCCGGTGGAGTTCGTAGGCTAGCCGGAAGTCGGCCGCGGACGCCGCGATGGCGGCGCGCTCCTCCAGGACGGTGGAGGCGACCTCCTCGAGTGCATGACTCACCGTGATCTGCTCCGCCCGGTCGAGGGCACGTCGCGCCGCGGGCAGGTTGCCGACCCCATGGTGGGCCTGCGCGAGCAGGAGCATCCGGGTGGCCCGCGTCTCCGGCTGCGACGTCGAGGCGTCGTCGTCGCCGGCCCGCTCCAGCACGTCGAGGGCGTCCCAGGGGCGGTTGTCCGCCAGATGGCCGCGGGCGAGGACGTCCGACAGTTCGGCTTCGAGGTCGGGGGATGAAGCGATCACGGCTTCCAGCCGCCGCATCCAGAAGCGGGCCTCGTCCGGCATCGACTCGTCGAGTGCGGAGTGGAACGCGTTCGACGCAATCCGGGCCAGGAGTTCGGGGTCGGCCAGCTGGTCCGCGAGGGCGAGCGCCCGTCGGGACACGTCGAAGCCGTGCTGCAGGAGGCCGGCGACCAGGAGGCCGAGTGCCTGGCGTGTCAGGAAGTTCGCCCGGAGCCGGGGCTTCTCGGTGCCGTCCAGCAGTGTGACGGCGATCGTCGCCTGCTCGGCGCCGGAGCCGGAGTGCCCTGCGATGAGGTCCATCATCGCGATGAGCGCATGGCAGCGGCTCGCGAGCCGCGCGTCGCCCTGCTCCGTGGCCCATTCGAGGATCTCCTGGCCCCGAGTCCTCGCGCCGGGCGCGCCGTCCGTGCGGGCCAGCGCGTCGAGCCCGGTCACCTCCGCCCAGAACGCGACGTCGAGCCGCCCGAGTGTCTCCGCGAAGGCTCTGATCTCGGCTGCGTCCGCCACGGCGCGGGGGAGATCGGTGCTGATCTCGAGGGCCTCGAGGGTGGCGATGAGGTCGCTCTCCTGCGCGAGGCGGAGGGAACCGCTTTCGATGACGGCGTCATTCATGGTGTGGCTCCAGGGGTCGGGGCAGCGCTGTCCTGCTGACCGTGGAGCGTGAACGAGACCATGGTGTGGCGCTGATGTGCCGGATGAGACTGGTGTGCTCAGTCTGCCGTGCCGAGGGCGTCACCTCAAGGGTCACGGCTGACGGGTTTTCCTCGCGTCGGGCAGCGCCAGCGGGAGCTGGAATGGCTTCCGGCTCCTCTGAAGGGGCAGATGCGCGCCGAGATCCACGCCCGGCGCCTGATGACCCTCACCGGGCTCATCGAACTGGTGTTCAAGGAACCGCTGGATGCCAAGAAGCAGGAACAGACGGTGCTGTCCATGGCGATCGCGGTGGCCGCGGAGAAGGCCGAGAGGGAGGACCGGCAGCCGCTGGTCAGCGACGTCGTCGCCGCCATCAAGTCCGCACCGCCGCAGATCCAGTCGGCGCTGCTCATCGAGGAGTCCACGGAGTACCTGCCGCAGGTCAAGAATCTCCTGGCCGGGTTGAACGCCCTTGGCGAGCACGGACCGTTCGGGGACGTGTTCTGCCAGCAGACCACGAAGGAAATGAAGATCGACACCTCCGTTGACGTCGACATTTCTCTCATCGACGAGTCCCAGCTGACGCTCCGGGCTGCGGTGCAGACGGTGTGCTGGTCCTACGGTCAGCCCGGCGTCGGCCGCGAAGACGCCGGCCGACGCCGGGCTGATGGAAGAGCGCCATCACCTGATGATCATGGACGAACTCTGGCAGTCCCTGCGCGCCAGTCGCCCTGATCCATCTCGGGGAAGCCTTCACCCCGGTTCCCACCGACCTGTCATGGAACCCGATCGTATTGGCGATCGGTCTTGCCACCGGGGATCCGTGGCCGGCAGCGGCGAGCTGGTTGCTCGGCGCGGAAGCGGTCGTGGTCATTGCTGCCTTTGCGTGGTGGAGCACCCGACCTGTGTCCAGGACCGCTGAGGCGTCCCGTCGGATGAGTCCTGGCGGGAAGATGCGCCCGGCGATGCTCGATGCGCGCCTCACCGAAGCGGCCCGGCTCCATCCGGACGCTGAGGGCATCGGCCCGGGCCTGACGATCGGGTACGCCGGTGACTCCGGCACGAAGGCAGTTATCCAGGGCTGGCGTGAGTGCTCGATCCGTGTGTGGGGGACCGGGCGAGGCAAGACGACAACGCAGGTCGTCCGGCACGCGCTCGAGGCACCCGGCGCCTACATCAAGACCAGCAAGAAGGTCGACGGTGTTGCCGAGGTCCTGGCCGCCCGCTCCGATACCGGGACGGTGTGGCTGTTCGACCCGCAGCGGATCTGGCGCGACAGTCACCGGCCGGCGATGATCTTCAACCCGCTCACAATCGTCACCGACACCGTGAGCGCCGGCGAGGTAGCGTCGATCTTCGAAACCTCGTCCGCCCCGAACGCCGGCCAGGGCAAAGGGGACGCCCAGTTCGACTCGCAGGGACGCGAATTTCTGTCCTGGTGCCTGCTAGCCGCCGCCAAGAGAAACGGCACCATGAGGGAGGTGCTGCGGTGGGTGTCCTCGGCGGACTTCATGGAACCCGCCGAGCTCCTCGAAGCCGCCGGGCACGTGGGCCCCGCGTCGGCGTTGAAAGGCATGAACGGCCAACCCGAGGACACCCGCGGGTCCGTGGCAGCCAGCGCCCAGCGCATGGCCTCGGCCCTCGTCCATGACGAGCTGGTGGCGTGGTCGACGCCCACCCCGGGCGTCCCGGCGTTTGATCCGGCCCGGTTCGTGACCAGCAGGGACACCCTGATCCTGCTCTCGCAAGACGCCGCCGGCTCCGGTGCCGCATTCGTGTCCACGCTGGTCTACGCGGTGTTCACTGCCGCGCAGCACGCCGCACGGCGCGCCGACGGACGCCTGCAGGTGCCTCTCGTGGCCGACTTGGACGAGGTCGGGAACGTGGTCAAGCTCAAGCATCCGCCCGAGTGGTACTCGTTCTTCGGGTCGATGGGCATCGTCGTCAGCGCCTACTTCCAAACCCGCGGGCAGGGGTGGCCATGCTCGAGCGCACAGGGTGGGACACCCTCTGGTCCGCGGCCGCGATCAAGGTTTACGGCGGCGGATCCGACGACACCGCGTTCCTGGACTCCCTGACCAAGGTCATCGGCCAGTACGACGCGAAGATCCGCAGCACCTCCACCTCACGGAACGGATCCTCGAGGTGGGTGCAGACCCAGCGGCGGGACATCCTGTCCGTCGCCCGACTCTCCGACCTGCCCACCAATCGGGCGTGGGTGAAAACCTCCCACGGCGGCGGAACCATCGTCCGCACCATCCCCTGGTTCCGCGACAAGGCGCTCACCGCCCGCATCGGACCCACCCTCGACCGCATCCAGGCAGGACACCACCCATGACCGACATCCTCCACGACCTAGGTGATGACGCAGCTAGCACCCGACCTAACGGTTACGACGACGAGACGGAGGGTTTCGCGTTTACCCCGGAGGAATTGGTCGACTGGGTGGAGTCCCTGATGGCGATGCTCGAGTCCGTGGACCGGTCCCAGCACCAGTACTGGTGCCCCGAATGGTGGAACCACCCCGAAGCCATCGACCGGTTCCGGGCCCTGTACGAGCAATGGCTAGAGGCCCAGGCGAACGGTGGCATGTCGTCCTGGTGGATCGACCACTTCGACCGCCACGCGACCGTCTTGTTCGCCAAGCGGGGGCCTTTTGGGGAATGTGGAACAACTCATGTCCCGAGGACTGCCCGGCGGATGCTTGCAGTTGAACAACCAACACCAGGGTGGGGATGGTGCGTCGAACTGCATCACGGCCTCCAGCCAGACCACTTTCTGTGATTCTGTGTCTCTGCCTTCCCGTGAATTGACGCCCGCCAGTGGAGCTGCGCGACTCCTGGTGCGGTTGACGCAAGAACGAACGGATGGCCTGCGTTGCTTTTGTCCGCCGCGCGCTTAGTGGGCGTCATCGCAATTGATGACTCAGGCGCTCTCTTCTCCCTTGTCGTCTACTTCTTCGACCCACGACGGCGGTTCGTCGCGGCCCTGCTCCTCGTCCTTCTCGGCAGCCTCCGGGGTTTCCTGTACGATGCCCTGCGCGTGGTGTGTAGGGGCGTAGATCGTGTAGAGACGCAGTGGCTCGTCCCCGGTGTTCTCCACATCGTGCCAGGTGCCGGCGGGCACTTGGATGCTCCAGCCGTCCTCGACGTCCTGCTGGAAGGAGAGGTCGTCCTTCGAGGGACCCATCTTCACGCGGCCCTTCCCGGCGTCGATGCGCAGGAACTGGTCGGTGCCGTGATGTACCTCGAGGCCGATCGCTCCGCCGGGCTCGATCGACATGAGCGTCACCTGCAGGTGCTTGCCCGTCCAGGCGACGCGGCGGTAGGCGGTGTTCTCTGTCGCAGCACTCTCGATGTCGAAGGCGTTCGGGTTCGGTCCGTTGTCGGTGATGTCCATGACCGCATTCTGTCCCATGTCCTGCCCGGAGTGCCAGAAAGGGAAGAAACGTCGCGCGATGACATCTCGTCAGGCGGGTCGCTATGCCGTCAAAGCTCTAGCGGAACACCGTTAGTCAGAAAAGACGGCCCGTTCGTGACTCCATCAATTCGCCGATAACCTTGGATTATATCAATCAGAGCTTCGAAATCCCTTGTTGGTGGTCTCCCCCGGCAAGAGCGAGCTTGCGGGGCAGAACCTGTGCACCAACCGTGGTGCCCCTGACAGCGAGGTTCCAGTTCTGGTCAGCAAGTAATCGTTGGTCCACCTTGATGCTGACTACCTCGCCGTCCACGAGTGTCCCGTCACAGTTGACGATGACCAGGTCCATGCGATTTCCCATCTTCGTCACTTCCTTTCGGAGCCATCCAGGCTGGGAAGACCGCGCGGCTGCTCAAATTTTGCTACCGGTTGGTTCTTCGTCGAACTCCCGTTAGCAGCGCTCGGTTTTGTCCGCCGCAAGTCCGTATGTTCGTAAGACTTACGGAACGCCACCTAGTCGATTAGATTCCGACGACGGCAGCGATGAGCGCAGACTAATACGCGAGGTACGCGTAGTCGCTTGCGGCTCGGATTGCCATTTCAGCGGCGCCGAGGAGGGCTGCGTCCGCGCCGAGTGAGGCTGTCACGATTGCAGGAACGTGCTGGATGCGCCCTTCAAGTCGCGAGTGAAGTGAGGGCGCCACGAAATCAAACTCTCGGTCAAGTCCCTCACCTAGAACAATGGCTTGCGGGTCCAAGATGCTTGCGATCGCGCCGAGCGCCCGGGCTACGTCATCCAGAACCCGATCCGCGAGGGGCTGCGCGCCCGGGTCACCTGAGCGGGCTAGAGAGATGAGCTCCATTGCGGAGATGGCACCATCATGGGGAATTCCTGCGTCGTCTGCCAGTCGCGTGATGGTGGGGGCACTTAGCCGGCTTTCGAGATCACCCGTCTGGTCGAAACGCTTGCCCAAGGAGGACGGTTCGACGAGGAGAAACCCAATTTCGCCTGCCGCAAAGTTGGCGCCTCGGTAGAGGGCGCCATTCGCCACGATGCCTGCTCCAAGGCCTCGTTCGAGTAGGAGCGTCACGAAGTTCGGGCTGCGCCGCCCAATTCCACGGTGTAATTCGCCGATGGCCAGGGCGTTTGCATCGTTTTCGACGACGACCTCGACAGACCGTCCCTCTTCAAGCTGCTGCACGCTGAGGTCACCCCAGCGTGATTGATCAAGACCCGTGATGGTACGAGCGGGCGTCACGATGGCCGTGACGGACACGCCGATCGCGAGAACCGGGGTGCCGCGCTCCTGCCCGCGTCGCTCGAGCTTAGCCAAGAGTTTTCTGTAGGCGCTCACACCCTGTGTCGGGGAACCGGGCGGGACGGCAAGGTCGAATCGTTCGATGATCGCACCCTCGAAATCAACAAGCGCACCTGTGATGTCTTCCGATCGGACCTGAACTGCTGCGACGACGTGTGCTGTGCCGACGAAGGCCAGCACGATCGGCGGCCTTCCCCCCGTGGAGGTCTCGACACTGTGGTGCGCGACGAGGCCGTCCGCTATGAGGGCCGCAGTGATTCGGTTGATGGTCGCCGAGCTGAGTCCTGTCGCCTGGCCGAGTTGTGCCTTCGACATCGGGCCATGCCCCTTCAGCGCATCCAGGATCGCCGTCTGATTGACCAGCGCGAGCGTGCTCGTCGTGGCGGCAGTGCGCGATCGAACCTGCCGCACGGGGGTTTCATCCGCTTGGTTCGCCTTCAATGGCACCTACTCCCCTCTCTTTCGCCGTTCTGTCCATCATGACGTGCCCGGCACTCCTTCATGCACAAGCAATTGAGGAGACCGTTGACGCCACCCGGTGACGCCGTTACGCTCATACTACTTCTTTTCAGTCTGATCTATAAGAAAGTCGGTGGAGCATTGCCTGTATTTGTTGGCATCGACGTCGGCGGCACAAAGACTCACATCCGCGTAGAGGATGAAGCATTGAGTATGCGTGAGCGGCGTGTGCCGACGCATGAGTGGTTACAAGCGCGCAGCCTTGATCATCCGAGCAGCGTGGCGGCCCTGCTCGCGCTAGTTGCAGAGATCACGAGCACTGCACACGACGTGCCACTCGTCGTAGGAGCCCATGGCTGTGACACCGCTTCACAGATCGAGGCTTTCAAGGCCGCTCTCGCCTCACAACACCCCGGTCCCGTCCTCGTGACGAATGATGCCGCTCTCGTGGGCCCGGCGGCCGGTGTCGAGCACGCCATTGGTGTGATTGCCGGTACCGGCTCAATCGTGGTGGGGACAGCACATGACGGGACACCCATCGCCGCGGGCGGACATGGGTGGATGATCGCGGACCCAGGAAGCGCGCCGGGCATTGCACGAGAAGCAATCTTGGCTGTCATCAGGCGAGCAGACGCCGGCGACGAACCTGAACTTCTCGGACGTTCCCTCATGAGTCACTTTGAAGCCACGGATGTGAACGAGCTGGCGTGGATCTTCATGTCGACGGCAACCATGCACCGTTGGGCCAGCGCAGCGCGGATCGTTTTCGCCGCCGCCGAGGCCGGCTCGGCCGCCGCGGTGAGCACGATCGAACGCGCCGCGGCCGAGCTCGCGCGACAGGTCACACTCGTTATCGATCGGGGCGCTGTTGCCGACGCCATTGTGGCCGCCGGTGGAGTGGTTTCCAATCAACCGCTTCTGGCGCGGGCACTTGAGACGGAACTCGCCCTCTCCGGTGTTACCCAGCCCTTCCGCGTGCTCGACACGCCCCCCGTAGGCGGCGCGATCAGCCTCGCCCGGCGGCTTGAACGATCAGAGCATGACAACACACTCGCGGTCAGAACAGACCGCCTCACGGCTGTAGAAGCTACACGGCCAGAAGTTGAGCCATCACGTCCGACGCACAGCTGAACCTAAAAATTACGAAACCGACGAATCACTGACCAATGGAGGTCGACATGAACACCGTCAAGGCAACGACATACCGCGGCACCGTAGTAGGGGGGCTCGCGATCACACTGGCACTCACTGGATGCAGTGTCACGGGAGTCTCGAATGCAGGTGGTTCCACCGGTGACGGCACCGGAACCGTCAACGCTCTCTTCATGAAGCAAGCGGGCTACACAGAGGAGGACTACGCCGAGATCGTCGCGGATTTCGAGGATGAATACCCCGATATCGACGTCAAGCCCACTTTCGTCTCATACGAGGCTCTGCACGACAAGATCGTCACCTCGGCTCCCTCTGGAAGCTACGACGTGTTCCAAATCGACGTGATCTGGCCGGCAGAGTTTGCGTCAAAGGGCATTGTCGCCGACCTGACTGACCGGTTCCCCTCGTCATGGCAGGACGACATGCTTCCCGGTGTGCTTCCGACGGCCGAATACCAAGACAAGTACTACGGCGTGCCCAATGGCCCAGCCACCAAGCTTTTCTACTTCAACCGAGACATGGTTTCCGCAGTCGGAGCTGACGAGTCCGACCTTGCTACGTGGGACGGAGTGCTCGACGTCGCCCGAAAAATCAAGGCGCAGGGGCTCAGTGAGTACCCGATCGCGTGGAGTTGGGCCCAGGCCGAGGCCCTCGTCTGTGACTACGCACAGATGCTAGGAGCGTTCGGTGGAGAATTCACCGACGACCAGGGCAACCTCGTCATCAACAACGAGGCCGGAGTTGCAGCGCTTGAATGGATGAAGACCACCGTCGACGAGGGGCTTTCGAACCCGGCATCGACGACCTTCCTCGAGGATGATGTGTCCAAGGCGATGGCTCAGGGTGAAACTGCTTTCGGCCTCAACTGGGACTCTACGCTTCGGGACCTGCAGGATCCGTCGATTTCCTCCATCTCAGCCGGAGTACTGCCCACGCCATCCGGCCCTTCGGGTGAGCGCCCCGGCGTCAATGGCGCCATGGCCTACTCGATCGGAGCGAACTCAAAGAACCAGGACGCCGCGTGGGAGTTTATTTCCTTCCTGACAAGTCAAGGGGTTCAGGACCGGTATGTGGGAGCGGGGCTGCCTAACTGGGCGTCGAGCTACTCCGACCAGGCACTCGTCGAGACAAACCCGGAGATCTTCGAGGTTGCAGAGGCTGCGTACGATGCCTCGATCCTCCGGCCGGCTGTACCGAACTACTCGAGCGTCTCCCAAATCATCCAGGTCGAGTTGCAGAACGCACTCCTGGGTACCAAGTCCGCGCAGCAGGCTATGGATGACGCCGTCACAGCAGCGAACGAAATCGCAGAAGGCTGACGATGGTCGTCGCGACGGCTGCAAAGCCGCCTGAGGAGGGAACCACGCCGCGCGAGGCTGAACCCGTGCCCGGGAAAGCGGTGAAACGCCGGAAGGAGCGACAGGGACGCCTCGCATTCTGGCTCTTACTGCCGGCGTTCCTTGTGGTGTTCGGCGTCATCGTGTATCCGATGTTCCGGACACTGCTCATCTCGCTCTTCGAGGTGAAATCAGCCGTCGCGACCGACACCCCGTTCGTCGGCCTCGCAAATTATGCCCAGGCCCTCACAAGCGAAGGCTTCTGGGACGCGATGGGTCGAACCCTGTACTTCACTCTCGCGTCAACGGCTCTTGAACTCGTCTTCGGACTGGCGATCGCGTCATTGCTCAATGCGCGTATCAGGGGCCGTTGGCTTCTGCGGGCCCTCGTCGTGTTGCCGTGGGCTCTGCCAACTATCGTGAACGCAGCGTTATGGAAGGGCATCTACAACGCCCAGTACGGCGCACTGAACGGGTTGCTCTCGCAATTGGGCATCATCGACCAGTACCAGGCGTGGTTGTCCGACCCCTTCACCGCGCTCAATTTCGTCATTATTGCTGATGCGTGGAAGACGACTCCACTCGTGGCGTTCTTCCTGCTCGCTGGTCTCACCACCATCCCCCAGGAGTTGTACGAGGCCGCGCGAATGGACCGCGCCGGATGGTTCCGCACGTTCCGCTCCGTAACGATTCCGCTGCTCGCGCCGGCGATCGCACTCGTGCTCGTGCTGCGCACCGTCGAGGCGGTGAAGGTCTTCGACATCGTCTACGCGATGACGAGGGGCGGTCCGGCGAACGGAACGCAGACCATTTCGTACTACACGTACGTGACGGCGTTCTCTGAACAGAACTACGGACTCGGTTCGGCGATCTCCTACCTGATCGTGATCGTCATCCTTGCCCTGTCCGCCCTCTACCTGCGACTGCTCCGACGGTCGGAAATGAGCCTGCTGTGAAGCGCACCGTCCGGGGCAGTATCTTGATCTACACGGCTGCCGTTGTCGTCGCCATCGGTTGCGTTGCACCTCTGGCGTGGATGCTTCTCGCGAGCGTCTCCACCCAGAGTGACATCGTCGCGCGACCCGTCCGATGGTGGCCGAGCGAGTTGTATCTCGACCGGTACACGACCGTCCTTTTCGACGCATCATCACCCGTGGGCGCGTCGTTCCGCGCTGCATTCATGAACTCGCTCGTCGTGGGCACGAGCACTGTCGTCATCTCCATGGTGGTGGGCATTTTCGGCGCTTACGCCTTCGCGCGGCTGCGCTTCCCGTTCCAACGCACGACTCTCATGATCTTCCTCGCAACCTACATGCTGCCGCAGGTGGCGCTGCTCATTCCGCTCTACCTCATCCTCAGCTCGCTCTCACTGCTGGACTCGAGGATCGGGCTCATCCTCGTCAATTGCGCCCTGGTCGTTCCCTTCACTCTCTGGATCCTGAGCAACTACTTCGCGACGATTCCGGCGGATCTCGAGGAAGCAGCCCGCATCGACGGAACGACGAGATTGGGCGCACTCTTTCACGTCATCCTCCCGTCGGCGAAACCAGGCCTGTTC
Source organism: Arthrobacter sp. TJ-265 (assembly GCF_058269135.1). Lineage (NCBI taxonomy): Bacteria > Bacillati > Actinomycetota > Actinomycetes > Micrococcales > Micrococcaceae > Arthrobacter > Arthrobacter sp. TJ-265. The sequence goes on from NZ_JBZCND010000004.1 coordinate 57,994, forward strand.
TCGGCAACGATGTTCGCGTTCCTACTCGCATGGGACGAATTCATGTACGCGCTCATTTTTACCTCGACGGATGCCGCAAAAACCCTGCCCGTCGCAATCGCGGAGTTTACCGGCCGCTATACGACCGATTTCGGGCTGGTTGCAGCGGGCGGCCTGATCGCATCGGTTCCACCCGTCCTCATCGCACTCCTCTTCCAACGCCAGGTCGTCAGCGGTCTCGCCGCCGGCGCCGTCAAAGGCTGACAACCCACAGCAGCACGAAAGGAACCCTCATGCAGAACCGTGAAACTTTCTCATGGACCGTCTGGAACCAACCGAGCGCTCTCGAGACCGCGACGCGCCACATCAGCACATCGGTCACGAAGGCGTCGATTGCGCCTTGGAAGCCTGGTGAGACCGTTGCTGTCATCTCCATGGGAGCCTCAAGTCACTCCGCGAACGCACTCATCTGGGCTCTCACCGAACAGGGCGTTCGTGGAGTCAATATCACCGCATCTGATCTCTTTGACGCCCCGGACGGCTTCGAACCAGGTGATCACAACCTGATCGTTTCCGAATCCGGCCGCAGCCCGGAACCAATCGACGTAGCTCGCCGGTTGCGCGCGGGCAGCCGAATCGCGATCACCAACTACCCCGAGGCCGAGATAGCCGAAGTCTCTGATGCTGTCGTATCTCTCGGGGGTATCCCCGACTCACCCGTCTACACGGCGGGCTACATTGCGACGCTCGCGGCCTACTCCGCGCTCCTGCGTGCCGCAGGATTGCCGGATCGATCCTTCGACGAATCCACCGTGCCGGCAATTGTGCAGGAATCGCTCGACCGGTATGGTCCTGAGGCCGACGACATCGCAGAGTTCTTCGATGACGTCTCGTTCGTGGACTTCGCAGGACTCGGTGTCTCATTTACCTCCGCAGCCCAAGGCGCCCTCGTCTTTCGGGAAGCACTGCGCTTGCCCACAGCGGGCTACGAGCTCTACCAGTACCTTCACGGGCCGATGGAGAGTGCCCGCGAAGGAACAGGCCTCGTACTCTTCGGCGACAGTCGGGGGCTCGGAATCGTAGCCTCCCAGGCAGAAGCCGGGGTGAAAGTCCTCGTCGTCTCGGCAAGCAAAGACGACGAGCTCAACGCGATGCCCCACAGGAATGTGCGCGTGATCCGGCTGCCCGAGGCAAGCAGCGGCTTCACGCGAGTGATTGCGGAAACCGTCGCACTTCACGTGGTGACCGAGGCGATCGCCAAGCGCCGGGGCATCACAATCGAGGAATTCCTCTACAGCCAGCCCGACACAAAAATCGGGAAGGATGATGACGAATAGGTAGCCTCATAGCGGGAGTCGCCTGACGCTTCAGATAGGTGCAGGCTTCTATTCTGGGACACCCCGGCGGCTACTTAACCGCCGGGGTGTCCACTACCTCACCACAAACAACTCACCCCTAAACCGCCGATATTTATCGTTATGTCAACTTACGTTGACGCAGCCCCTACTCGGCGCTGTTCGAGCCGATCTGGTCGAACGCTGCGGTGAGCTCGTCGACCGCCGGCAGTGCGCGCTGTCCCACGGTCGGCAGGCCCTCGCAGATGTAGGTGAATACAGCCATCGTTGTAGACGCCGGAGAGGGTCGCGACGTCATCGGTACGAACGGCTTCTGCCCGCACCGCCTCATGGGCGGCAGGCTGCGGTCGTGATTCACGGTGATCGTCGCCAGAGCTCCTCCGCGGGTCACTGTCTTGTCGTTGTCGTCCCCGAGGTTTACGTATAGGCGGTTGGCGTCGCGGCCGGGTGCCGGCCCGGTCGGTCCGCGCGTCGAGGATGGCGTGCTCGGCGTCGACAGTGGCACCTTAGGTGCGGTTCACGGTCGCGGTGTAGCCGAGCCGGCCGTGCTCGCGGAGGTAGCAGGCGTCGAGGGTGATGCGTCGTTGATGGCATAGCCGCGTCTCCTATGCTTGGTGCACCACCGAACTGCAGTCCTTTCCCACGTCTGCCCGCCGCAGGACCCGCACGGATGGCAGGAAGGACCGTCATGACCTCGGACAGCAGCGCGGACGAGCAGGGCGTGGTGAGACCGGTGGCCGACGCCGTCGAGCAAACCTCCGATGCACGCCGCTGGGACATCACCGTGCGTCTCGGCTTCGCCACCATCCGCACCAAGGTCGGACGCGCGTGACGCCGCGGGTGAGGCCGCCCGCAAAGGGGCCCAGTCCCGGTGCTTCGACCGACTCGAAGTTCTGCAGGTCGTGCGGCCGCCGCATGGAGTGGCGGAAGAAGTGGGAGCGGACCTGGGACACGGTGCTCTACTGCAGCGACGCCTGCCGGGCCCGCAAGGTCAAATCGATCGACACGGCCCTCGAGGAGTGGCTCCTGGCACGCCTCCGGAGCGTGCCGCGCGGACAGGGCCTCGACCCGGCGGAGGCCGCCCGGGCCCTCGACGAGGACGGCGGGAGCCTCCTGTACGAGCCTGCCCGGAGCGCGGCGCGCCGCCTCGTGAACCGTGGCCTCGCGGAGATGGTGCAGCGCGGCGTCGTCGTCGACCCGTCGACGGCGAAGGGGCCCGTGGCCCTGCGGTCACCTCGCTGACGGAATCCGCTCCGTCGCAGCCACGCGCTGCGCAGGCTCGTAGCGGACGGTCCGGGCCGAGCGGCGGGCGGCCGCGCGCAGACCTGCGAGGGGAGAGCCGGAGGTTCCGGGAGCCGCGCCCAGCACGCCGGCGGCCCTCGCCTGGACGAGGACGTTGCCGAGCGCCGTCGCCTCGACCGGGCCTGCGAGGACCGGCAGTCCCGTGCGGTCGGCGGTCAACTGGCACAGCAGCGTGTTCTGCGACCCTCCGCCCACCACGTGGAGGACGTCGATGCGGTGTCCTGACAGCCGGACGGCGTCCTGCAGCGTCCGCGCGTAGGCTGCGGCGAGGCTGTCCAGGATGCACCGGACCACGGCCTCCCGCGTCGGCAGGACGTCCCGCCCCGCCCCGGCGGCCCGCCGGATGCGCGCGGGCATGGCGTCCGGCGCCAGGAAGTCGGTGCTGTCCGCGTCGATGGTCGGCCCGTCGGCCGGCAGGGTCGCCGCGGCGGCCAGCAGCCCGGTGAGATCGGGCTCGGGCCCTTCGATGCTCCATTCCCGCAGGCACTCCTGCAGCAGCCAGAGTCCGCCGGTGTTGCGCAGGTAGCGGATGGTCCCGTCGACGCCCCGCTCGTTGGTGAAGTTCGCGGCGCGGCTCTCCCCGGTCAGGATGGGGGCGTCGAGTTCGACGCCGACGAGCGACCACGTGCCCGAGGAGATGTACGCGAAGTGCGGGGAGTCCGCGGGGACCGCGGCGACGGCGGAGGCGGTGTCGTGCGACCCGACGGCGACGACGGCGGTGGCCGCCGGGAGGCCCGTCGCCGACGCGACGGCCGGCAGCAGGCGGCCGACCACCGTGCCGGGTTCGACGAGCGGCGGGAAGAGTTCCGGGGGCAGGCCGAGCGGGTCGAAGAGATCGGCCGCCCAGGTGCCGGTGGCGGCGTCGAGCAGTCCCGTGGTGGAGGCGTTCGTGGCTTCCGTGCGGCGCTCGCCGGTCAGCCGGTACGCGAGCAGGTCGGGGATGAGCAGCGCCTGGACACCCTCGAGCGACCGCTCGGCGGCGAGCTGGTAGACCGTGTTGAACGGCAGGAACTGCAGCCCGGTGCGCGCGTACAGCCGCTCGGGCGGCACGGCACCATGCACGACGGCGATGCTCGCCGCGGTGCGGTCGTCCCGGTAGCTGAAGGGCAGATGCCGGAGCGTGCCGGCGTCGTCGACGAGCCCGTAGTCCACCGCCCACGTGTCGATGCCGATGCTCGCCACGGTGCCACCCGCCCGCGCCGCGGCCTCACCTGCCAGACGGAGACCCGTCAGTACCTCCGCGAAGAGCGCCTCGATGTCCCACCGCAGGGCGCCGCCGAGGAAATGCGCGCCGTTGGGGAAGCGATGGACGGTTTCGAGCTCCGGACCGGCGTCCGTGAGCCTGCCGAGGATCACCCGGCCGGAGGACGCCCCGATGTCCACGGCCACGAACACCGGTGTCGGGTCGACCACCATGTCAGCGCAGGAACGCCGCGGCGACGCCCGCGTCCACGGGGATGTGCAGCCCCGTGGTGTGCGAGAGTTCGGCGGAGGTCAGGACGGCCACGGCATTGGCGACGTTCTCCGGCAGCACCTCGCGCTTGAGCAGCGTCCGCTGGGCGTAGTACTCGCCCAGCTTCTCCTCCTCCACGCCGTAGACCGCTGCCCGCTTGGCACCCCAGCCGCCGGCGAAGATGCCGGAGCCGCGGACCACGCCGTCGGGGTTGATGCCGTTGACGCGCACGCCGTAGCCGCCGAGCTCGGCGGCGAGGAGGCGCACCTGGTGGGCCTGGTCCGCCTTCGTGGCGCTGTAGGCGATGTTGTTCGGCCCGGCGAACACGGAGTTCTTGGAGGAGATGTAGATGATGTCCCCGCCCATGTCCTGTTCGATCAGCACCTTCGCGGCTGCCTGCGACATGAGGAAGGACCCCTTCGCCATGACATTATGCTGCAGGTCCCAGTCCTTCTCGGTGGTCTCGAGCAGGGGCTTGGAGATGGACAGCCCGGCATTGTTGACCACGAGGTCCAGCCCCCCGAACGCCAGTACGGCGGCCTTCACGGCCTGAAGCACCTGGGCCGGATCAGTGACGTCGGCCTGCACGCCGATGGCGATGTCGGACCCGCCGAGATCCTCGGCGACCCTGCTCGCGCTGTCGATGTCCAGGTCCGCGATGACCACGCAGGCGCCCTCCGCGGCGAGGCGCGTCGCGATGGCCTTGCCGATGCCCGACGCCGCTCCCGTCACCAGGGCGATGCGCCCCGCGTGGGACTTCGGTTTCGGCATGCGCGCGAGCTTGGCCTCCTCGAGGGCCCAGTACTCGATGCGGAACTTCTCGCTCTCCTCGATCGGCGCGTAGGTCGAGATGGCTTCGGCGCCCCGCATGACGTTGATGGCGTTGAGGTAGAACTCCCCGGCGACGCGGGCGGTCTGCTTGGTGGCGCCGTAGGAGAACATGCCGACGCCGGGCACCAGCACGATCGCCGGGTCCGCGCCGCGCATGGCAGGGGAGTCCGGCGTCGCATGGCGGTCGTAGTAGGCGGCGTAGTCCGCGCGGTATCGAGCGTGCAGTTCGCGCAGGCGCAGCAGGCAGCTCTCGACGTCGGCGTCCGCCGGCAGGTCGAGGATCAGCGGCTTCACCTTGGTGCGCAGGAAGTGGTCGGGGCAGCTGGTCCCGAGCGCCCCGAGGCGCGGGTGCCCGGTGGACGCGAGGAAGTCGAGGACGCGGGGATCGTCGGTGAAGTGGCCCACCTGTGCCTTGTCCGTGGAGGCGAGGCCACGGATGGTCGGCGCGAGGGTCGCGGCCTTCACCCGGCGCTCCTCCTCGGGCAGTGCGGCATAGCCCTCTTGCGCCGGCCCGAAGGGTTCCGGACGGCCGTGCTCGGCGATGTACCGCTCCGCCACCTCGATGATCCACAGCGAGTTCGCCTCGGCCTCCGCTGACGTGTCGCCCCAGGCGGTGATGCCGTGGCCGCCGAGGATGGTGCCGATGGCTTCGGGGTTCGCCTCCTTGAGGGCGGCGATGTCGAGGCCGAGCTGGAACCCGGGCCGCCGCCAGGGCACCCAGACCACCTTCGGCCCGAAGATGGTGCTGGTCAGGGCCTCGCCGTCCGCCGCGGTCGCGACGGCGATCCCGGAGTCGGGGTGCAGATGGTCCACGTGCGCGGCGTCGACGAGCCCGTGCATGGCGGTGTCGATGGACGGCGCCGCCCCGCCCTTTCCGTGGAGGGTGTAGTCGAACGCGGCGACCATCTCGTCCTCGCGCTCCACCCCCGGGTACACGGAGCGCAGGGACTGCAGGCGGTCGAGCCGCAGGACGGCGAGCCCGGACTCCGTGAGCGTGCCGAGGTCGCCTCCGGATCCCTTGACCCAGAGCAGCTCCACGTCCTCGCCCGTGACGGGATCGACGCCCGTGCCCTTGGCGGACGTGTTGCCGCCGGCGTAGTTCGTGGTGCGCTTGTCGGCGCCGAGCCGGTTGGAGCGCCCGATGAGGTCGCTGACGGTCTGATTGGCTGTGCCGTTGGTAGGTGTGGCCGTCGTCGGCTGCTTCGTCGTCACTGTCATGCTCCCCATCCGGCCTGCTGGCCGCCCTGCCGTTCGGTGTTGATCCGGTCCTGGTATCCGCTGTCGCGGTACGCGGTCAGGGGATCCGCAGGGAGTCCCTTCGACTCGCGCCACCGGGCCAGGCCCGGGCGGACGTCGGTGTAGAAGGCGTCCATCAGAAGGGCGTTGGCGCCGAGGACGTCGCCGGCCTCCTGCGCTGCGGTGAGGGCGGGGCGGTCGATGAGCAGGGCGCGCGCCGTCATCTCCTGCACGTTCAGCACCGAGCGGATCTGCCCGGGGATCTTCTCCTCGAGGTTGTGGCACTGGTCGAGCATGAGGGCGATCCCGCTGGACGGGTCGAGGCCGCCGCCGCGGATCACCTCGGCCATGATGCGGAAGAGCTGGAACGGGTCCGCCGCCCCGACGATGAGGTCGTCGTCCGCGTAGAAGCGGGAGTTGAAGTCGAAGGAGCCGAGCTTCCCGAGGCGGATCAGCTGCGCCACGATGAACTCGATGTTGGTCCCGGGCGCGTGGTGGCCCGTGTCGAGGCAGACGAGGGCCTTGTCGCCGAGCTGCTGGCAGTGGGCGTAGGAGGTACCCCAGTCGGGGACGTCCGTGTGATAGAACGCCGGCTCGAAGAACTTGTACTCGAGCACCAGCCGCTGGCCCTCGCCGAGGCGGTCGTAGACCTTCCGCAGGGAGTCCTGCAGCCAGTCCTGCCGGGACCGCATGTCGGCCTGCCCCGGGTAGTTCGAGCCGTCCGCGAGCCAGATCTTCAGGTCCCGGGAGCCGGTGACGTTCATGACCTCGATGCATTCGTACATGTGGTCGATCGCCTTGTTCCGCACGGCGGCGTCGCTGTGCGTCAGGCTGCCGAACTTGTAGTCGTCGTCCTGGAACGTGTTGCTGTTGATGGTGCCGAGCCGTACGCCGTGCTCGCCGGCATGCGCGGCGAGGCTCGCGTAGTCGTCGACCCTGTCCCAGGGGATGTGGAGGGCCACGCTCGGGGCAAGGCCGGTCAGTCGGTTGACCATGCCGGCATCGGCGATCTTCTCGTGGACGGTGCGCGGCGTGCCGGGCGTCGCGAACACCTTGAACCGGGTCCCGGAATTGCCGTAGGCCCAGGAGGGCACCTCGATGGCGAGCTGGTCCAGCTCTGCCGCGATGTCGTCGATGACAGTCATGTACTCTCTCCAGCGTGCGGGCCGGGTGCTTCATTCCACCGGCGGTGATTCTCGGGTTCTGTCGCCCGTCCGGACGGGGCCCGGACGAGGAAGTGGATGCGTCGTGCTTTTGAATCGTTTCATTAGCACGTTTCAAAGCTATCCTTGCGGGAGACCGAGTGTCAACCGTCCTATCGGCGCCCCGCCGACGCGCGACGAGACCTCCGAGACAGCCGGAGTCCCCATGAGCAGCCGACCAGTCAGCATCAAGGACGTCGCGGACAGGGCCGGAGTGGCGGTCGGAACCGTCTCGAACGTGCTGAACCATCCTGCGCGCGTCTCCACGGCCACCCGCGAGCGCGTGCAGGCCGCGATCGACGGGCTCGGCTTCGTGCGGAACGACGCCGCCCGGCAGTTGAGGGCGGGCCAGAGCCGCACCATCGGCCTGGTGGTGCTCGACGTCGGGAATCCCTTCTTCTCCTCGCTCGCCCGCGCGGCAGAGGACTGTGCTGCCGAGAACGGGAGCACCGTGGTGCTCGGCGACAGCGGCCAGGACGCGGAGCGCGAGGCCCGGTACATCGACGTCTTCGAGCAGCAGCGTGTGCAGGGCATGCTCATCTCGCCGGTCGGGGATGTGGGCCCACGCGTCGAGGCGCTGCGCCAGCGGGGCATGCCCGTGGTGCTCGTGGACCGCGTCGACCCGCAGCGACGCTGCAGCTCGGTGTCCGTGGACGATGTCGCCGGCGGCTACATCGCCGTCCGGCACCTGCTCGAGGCGGGCCGGCGGCGGATAGCGTTCGTGGGGACCAGGGCCGACTACCGCCAGGTCGCGGACCGTCTGGCGGGTGCCCGCCAGGCGATCGCGGAGCAGGACGGCGCCGTGCTGGAGGTCCTCGAAGCCGATGCCATGACGGTCCTGGCCGGCCGGGACGTCGGGGAGACCATCGCCCGGCGCCGGCACGAGGAGCTGCCGGACGGCATCTTCTGCGCCAACGACCTCCTCGCGATCGGCGTCATGCAGGCTGTCCTGCTGATCCGCGGCCTCCGGATCCCCGAGGACCTCGCGCTCATCGGGTACGACGACATCGATTTCTCCGCCTCCACGGTGGTCCCGCTGACGAGCGTCCGCAAACCGACCGAGCTCATGGGGCGCACCGCCGTCGAGCTGCTCCTCGAGGAGATCGAGGGGCCCACCGCCCGCCGGCGCCAGGTGATCTTCGATCCCGAACTCGTGGAACGCCGCAGCTCGCAGGCCCGGGTCCAAGCTCCCGGCTGACGGGTCGACCCCGCGGTCGCGCCGGGGTCACAGTCCGATCTCGGCCTGTTGACGGCCCTGTGGGTCGCGCCTACTATTCGAGGACATCGAATCTGAAACGATTCATTTCTTCCCGAGGAGTCGCAGTGACGCACCCTGATGGCCCTGGCAGTGACGCCACGGACCCGTCCGCACCGGGGCGGACCCCCGTGCTGGCACTCCGCGGGGCGCTGAAGACCTTCGGTCCGGTCGTCGCCCTCGCCGACGGCACCATCGACCTGGCGGCAGGCGAGATCCACGCGCTGGTCGGTGAGAACGGCGCCGGGAAGTCCACCCTCGTGAAGATCCTGGCGGGGGTGCACCACCCGGACGCGGGGGAGTTCCTCGTCGGCGGGCAGAGCGTCAGCTTCCGCAACGTCGCCGACAGCAAGGCTGCCGGGATCTCCGTCATCTACCAGGAACCCACGCTCTTCCCCGATCTCACGGTCGCCGAGAACATCTTCATCGGGCGGCAGCCCCGGGGCCGTTTCGGCCTCATCAGCCGCGTCGAGATGCGGCGCCGCGCGAGGGAGCTGTTCGGCCAGCTCGGTGTCCCGATCGACCCCGACCGCGTGGCCGAGGGACTGTCCATCGCCGACCAGCAGATCATCGAGATCGCCAAGGCCATCTCCCTCGATGCCCGCATCCTCGTCATGGACGAGCCCACGGCGGCGCTCAGCGGCGTCGAGGTGGACCGCCTGTTCGCCGTCGCCCGACGCCTGCGAGACGCCGGCAGCGGCATCCTGTTCATCTCCCACCGTTTCGACGAGGTCTTCGGCCTGTGCGACCGCATCACGGTGATGCGGGACGGCGCCTACATCGCCACCCACGAGACGCGGGCCACGTCGGTGGAGGCGATCGTCCGGGAGATGGTGGGACGCGACATCGACGCCCTGTTCCCGAAGACCGAGACGAAGGCCGGCGACGTCGTCCTGGAGGTCGAGGGACTGACCCGGCCGGGCGTCTTCCACGACATCGACTTCGAGGTGCGCGCGGGCGAGATCGTCGCACTGTCCGGGCTGGTGGGAGCCGGGCGCACCGAGGTGGCCCGCGCCGTGTTCGGGATCGACCGCTACGAGTCGGGCACCGTCCGGATGGCCGGCACGCCGCTGCGCCGCAAGGACCCGCGTGCCGCGATCGACGCCGGGATCGGCTTCGTCCCGGAGGACCGCCGGAAGCAGGGGCTCGTCATGGACCTGTCGGTCGAGCGCAACACGGCCCTGACGCTCCGTCACTCCCTCGCGCGGTTCGGCATCATCAGGGCGCGTGCCGAGCGCGAGGCCGCCGAGACCTGGGGCAGGAGGCTGCAGGTGAAGGCGGGCTCACCCGAACACGCCGTATCCACCCTGTCCGGTGGGAACCAGCAGAAGGTCGTCCTCGCGAAGTGGCTCGCCACGGACCCGAAGCTCCTGATCATCGACGAGCCGACGCGCGGCATCGACGTCGGGACCAAGGCGGAGGTGCACCGCCTCATCTCCGAGCTGGCGGGACGGGGCATCGCGATCCTCATGATTTCCTCCGAGCTGCCCGAGGTGCTGGGCATGGCCGACCGCGTGCTGGTCATGCGGGAGGGCCGGATCACCGGGCGACTCGACCGCGCAGAGGCCACCGCAGAAACCGTCATGCATGCCGCCACAGCATCCCTGGAGTCCTCGCGATGAGCCTCGACAGCAAGAACGCGCCCGCCCGCCCGGCTCCCGGACACGAGAGGACCTCGGTCCTCGCCTCGCTCCTGAAGCTCCGCGAACTCCCGGTGATCCTCGCCCTGGTGCTGCTCGTCGCCGTGACCGCGGCGCTGAACCCGCTGTTCCTCAGTGAACAGGGCATCAAGGACCTGCTGCTCAACGCGACCATCCTGATGATCCTGGCCGTCGGTCAGACCCTCGTGATCATCACCCGGAACATCGACCTGTCCGTCGGATCCATCCTCGGGCTCGTCGCCTTCGGGACCGGCAGCCTCTTCGCCGCCGCGCCCGATGTGCCGATCGTCGTGGTCTTCGTCCTCGGGATGCTCCTCGGCGCCGCCCTCGGCGCGTTCAACGGTCTCCTCATCACCATCGCGAAGGTCCCGGCCCTCGTCATCACGCTCGGCACGCTCTACATCTACCGGGGCATCAACAACGCCTGGGCCGGTGGTACCCAGTACTTCGCCGGCGACCGGCCCCAGGCGTTCGGCGACCTGTCCGTGGACACGTTCCTCGGGTTCCCCCTGATCACGCTCATCGCGGTGGGCGTCGTCGCGATCGTCGCGGTCTACATGCTCGGCACCCGGCAGGGACGGGACCTGTACGCCATCGGGTCGGACCCCGACGCCGCCCGCCTGTTCGGCATCCCGGTGACCCGCCGCGTCCTGCTCGCCTTCGTGGTCAACGGACTGCTGGCCGGCCTGGCCGGCGTCCTGTACGCCAGCCGCTTCAACTCGGTGGGCGCGACGACGGGGGCGGGCCTCGAGCTCGACGTCGTCGCCGCCGCGGTGGTCGGCGGCGTCGCGATCTTCGGCGGCAGCGGCACCGTGCTCGGCGCCGCGATCGGCGCCCTCCTCCTGACCACGATCACCAGCGCCCTGACGGCGCTGCGTGTCGACAAGTTCTGGCAGCAGGCCATCGTCGGCGTCCTGATCCTCGCCGCCGTCGTCATCGACCGCATCGCCAGTGTCCGGTCCGCCCGCAAGCTCCGGATCGCGGAGGCCCGCAATGTCTGACCGCCTCGACGACCAGCCCGGTGCGCAGAACGCCACCCCGACCGAAGGCCACCCGCCGGAGAACGGCACCCCAGCGAAAGGCAGGCGCATGTCCGCCCCAGGCACCAGGACCCCCGAGGAGAAGCAGCCGAAGCAGGCGCGTCCGGCGGGGCGGAAGGCCGACACCACGAAGGTGCTCGCCATCCCGAAGGGGCGTACGGGCGCCGCGCGGATCCTCCTCGGGCGCGACGCCGTCATGATCTACGTGCTCATCGTCGTCGTGGTCTACGCCTGCCTCACGATCCCGCGGTTCGCGTCACCGGTCACCGTGGGGTTCCTGCTCCTCGACGTCATCCCGACCCTGCTCATCGCGCTGCCGATGACGCTCGTCATCATCTCCGGGGAGATCGACCTCTCGGTCGCGAGCATCGCCGGGCTGACCAGCGCCCTCATGGGTGTCCTCTGGCAGGGCGGCATGCCGATCGCGCTCGTCCTGGTGGTGTGCCTGCTGGCGGGACTCGTCGCGGGAGCCTTCAACGGAGTGCTCATCGCCTATCTCGGGCTACCGTCCCTTGCGGTGACCATCGGCACGCTGGCGCTCTTCCGCGGCCTCGCGCTCGTGGTGATCGGCGACAACGCCGTGGCGAACTTCCCGCCCGGGCTCACCGCCTTCGCCACCTCGAAGATCGGCGGCACCGGCATCCCGACGGTCATGATCGGCGTCGTCGTGCTCATCGTCGCGTTCGCCGTCGTCCTGCACTTCACGCCCTTCGGCCGGGGGCTCTTCGCCCTCGGGTACAGCAGGGAGGCCGCGACGTTCGTCGGCATCGACGTCGCCCGGTCCAAGTTCCTGCTGTACCTGGCCACCGGCACGGTGTCCGCGCTCGCCGGCATCTACTGGACGCTCCGGTACTCGAGCGCCCGGAGCGACAACGCGAGCGGCCTGGAACTCGCGGTGATCGCCGCGGTGCTGCTCGGCGGAGTCTCGATCTTCGGCGGCAAGGGGTCCATCCCCGGGGTCCTGGCCGGGGTGCTGCTGATCGGCACCATCAACTATGCACTCAAGCTGGACCGCGTCTCCGAGGTGGTCCTCATCATCGTCACGGGCTCCCTCCTCATCATCTCGGTGGTGGCGCCCAACATCGCGTCCGCCATCCGCGAGGCACGCCACGCCAGGCGTGTCCGCACCGCACCACTTCCCTAGGCCGTCCCCCTGGGGTTGCACCCGGCGACTGGTTCCCAGCGCACATCGAAAGGAAGAAACAATGAGGTTCATCCATTCCGGATCCACCCGACGGCGGATGGCCGTCGCGGCCCTCGCCACGAGCGCCGCGCTCGTCCTCAGCGCCTGCGGCGGCGACACCGGCTCCGACAGCGGGGGCGAGGGCGGCAGCGGGTCGGAAGGCGAGCAGACGATCACCTTCATCCCCAAGCAGCTCAACAACCCCTACACCGACGTGGTGCTGGGCGGCGGTGAGGACGGCGCCTCGGAGGCCGGTTTCGCGTCCTCGGAGGTGGTGGGCCCGCTGGATGCCAGCGCATCGAGCCAGGTGTCTTTCATCAACGCCGAGACGCAGCGCGGCACCAACGTGATCGTGATCGCCGCCAATGATCCCGATGCCGTGGGCCCCGCCCTCGAGGAGGCCCGTACCGCCGGCGCGAAGATCGTGGCGTTCGACTCCGACACCAACCCCGACTACCGCGACCTCTTCGTCAGCCAGGTGGACGCGAAGGAGGTGGCGCTGATCCAGCTCGAGCTCATCTCCGAGCAGATCGGTGGAGCGGGGGAGATCGCCATCCTCTCCGCCACCGCGAATGCCACGAACCAGAACGAGTGGATCAAGTTCATGGAGGAGGAACTGGCGTCCAACCCCGACTACGCGGAGATCGAGCTCGTCGCGAAGGTCTACGGCGACGACGACGACACGAAGTCCTTCCAGGAGGCGCAGGGGCTCCTGCAGGCCTACCCGGACCTGAAGGGCATCATCTCTCCCACCACGGTCGGCATCGCCGCGACCGCCCGGTACCTCTCCACCTCCGAGTACAAGGGCGAGGTCGCACTGACGGGCCTCGGCCTGCCGAACGAGATGCGGCCGTTCGTGAAGGACGGCACCGTCACCGAGTTCGCGCTCTGGGATCCGGCGCAGCTCGGCTACGTCGCGGCCTTCGCGGGCAAGGCACTGGCCGACGGCGACATCACCGGGGAGGCCGGCGACACGTTCGAGGCCGGCGAGCTCGGCGAGCGTGAGATCGGCGACGGCGGCATCGTGCTGGTCGGTCCGCCCACGCAGTTCAACGCGGACAACATCGACGACTACGACTTCTAGCCGCCGAGCAGGGCGGGGCGTCCTCGGATGCCCCGCCCTTCCCGCGGGACTCCGACCCTCCACCTGAGGAGCACGCCCATGACCACCGATTCCGCGGCAGGACCCGACACGCCCCTTGCGCTCCCGGGCCGGCTCGAGCCGGTCCGCCGTCGTCCCACGCGCCTCGGGCTCGTCTCCGGGGGACTCGGAGCATACTGGCCGCAGTTCCCCGACCTCCTGCCCCAGCTGCGGGAATCGGTGCGGTACGTCACCTCACGCTTCGAGGCGCTCGACGCCGACGTGACCGACGTCGGCTTCGTGTCCGACGCGCGGGAGGCGGCCGGGGCGGCCGAGGAGCTCCGGCGCGCGGACTGCGACCTGATCGTCATCTTTCTCACCACCTACCTGACGTCCTCCATGGTGCTCCCGATCGCCCAGCGCTCGCAGACCCCGGTCCTCGTGATCGACCTGCAACCCACGGAGGCCATGGATCACGCGAACTTCGACACCGGCCGGTGGCTCGCCTACTGCGGGCAGTGCCCCGTCCCGGAGGTCGCGAACGTCTTCGGGCGTGCGGGCATCCCCTTCCGCTCGGTGTCCGGGCACCTGAAGCAGGAGTCCGCCTGGGAGCGCATCGGCCGGTGGGTCCACGCGGCGGGCGTGCGGGGCCGGCTCCGGCACGCCCGCCACGGCCTCATGGGACACCTGTACCCGGGCATGCTGGACGTCTCCACCGATCTCACCACGGTCTCGACGACGTTCGGCTCCCACGTGGAGGTGGTCGAGTTCGACGACCTGCGCGAGTTCGTCGGGGAGGTCACGGAGAGCCAGGTCCGGGAGCGCGTGGATCTCGCGCGCAGCCTGTTCACCGTGGACGGATCCGTGGACGACGACGACTTCGCGTGGGGCGCGAAGGTCTCGGTGGGGCTCGACCGGCTCGTCTCGGAGTTCGACCTCGACTCCCTCGCCTACTACCACCGCGGTCTCGCGGGGGAGCAGCACGAACGGCTCGGGGCGGGCATGATCCTCGGCGCGTCGATCCTCACGGCCCGTGGTGTCCCCATGGCGGGGGAGTACGAGCTGCGGACCTCGATCGCGATGCTCGCTTCGCAGGCGATGGGCGCCGGCGGGTCCTTCACGGAGATCCAGGCCCTGAACTTCTTCGACGGCGTGGTGGAGATGGGGCACGACGGCCCGGCGCACCTCGCGGTCAGCGCCGCCCGGCCGCTGCTGCGCGGGCTCGGCGTCTATCACGGCAAGCGGGGCTGGGGCGTGTCCGTCGAGTTCGACGTCCGGCAGGGACCGGTGACGACGTTCGGCATCGGGCAGGACCCGGACGGCTCCTACGTCTTCGTCACCTCCGAGGGCACTGTTGTCCCCGGCTCGCTGCTCGCGATCGGGAACACGACGTCGCGCGTGGACTTCGGGGGAGACCCCGGGGTGTGGGTGGACGAGTGGAGCCGGACCGGCGTCGGCCACCACTGGGCGCTGTGCGTGGGCCATCGGGCCGCCGATGTGAAGGCCGCGGCGTCCCTGCTCGGCGTCGAGCACCGCCACGTCTCGCTCTGATCCTTCCCACCCGCGACATGAACGACGACGAACGGAGACCCATGGAACGCGTCTGCTTCCAGCTGCAGGTCCGGCCCGAGCGCATCCCCGAGTACCGGGAGCGCCACGCGGCGATCTGGCCGGACATGGCCCGGGCGCTGAAGGACACCGGATGGAACAACTACTCGCTGTTCCTGCGCCCGGACGGCCTGCTGATCGGGTACGTGGAGTGCGAGGACTTCGCCGCGTCGCACGCCGCCATGGCCGCGACCGAGGTCAATGCCCGGTGGCAGGCGGAGATGGGACCGTTCTTCGTGGCGCTCGAGGGTCGCCCGGATGAGGGCTTCCTCCGCCTCGAGGAGGTCTTCCACCTGGAGGACCAGCTGTAGGTCTGCGGGCGGCGCCGTCGTCGAGTCCGGACGGCGGGGTGGGCCGATTGAGTCAGACGACGGCGAGGACGGTGAGGGTGACGAGCGCGTTGTTGGCGGCATGGAGGAGTATCGGGGCCCAGAGGTTCCGGTGGAACCGTCGAAGCAGGGCCAGCGCGATGCCGAGGGTGAAGAGGTAGACGAACGTCAGCAGGACGAGGTGGACCGCGGCGAAGAGCGCTGCGGACAGGGTGATCGCGACGACGGGCCGGAAGCGCCGGGTGAATCCGTCCAGGAAGGCACCCCTGAACAGGACCTCCTCCCAGAGCGGGGTGAGGACGGCGATGATCAGGAAGCAGACGGCGATCCACGGGCCCGACAAAGTAATGATCTCCGCGAGGGGGTCGGCGGTTCCGGCCGACGCCGTGTCCACGCCGAGGCCGGTCAGGGCGACGAGGAAGAGGCCCTGCAGGCTGCCGCAGACGAGGATGATGACCGGGATCTGCCAGAGCAGGTGGAACAGCCGGGGCGTGGGGCGCCGGAAGCCGAGATCGGCCGGCCGGAGGCCATTTCGGCGGACGAGGTGGAGATAGAGGGCGAGGATCGCGGCGACCGTGACCGTCACGAGGAACACCGGCAGCAGGGTGGCGAGGGTGAAGTCGACGATGCCTGAGAGCCCGACGACGACGATCGTGCCGGCGACCACGGCGATGTAGACGACCACGAACATCAGCGCCCAGGCCGCCTGACCGAGAGTTGCCGGCCTCACCTGCCGTCCCGCGGATTCTCGTCCGATGCTCGGACTGGTTGTCATAGGAGGTCTCCCTGTCATGATGTGGCCCGCGTCAGGGGGTCAGCGCGGCGACGATGTCGGCCGCAGAGCCCTGCCGGATGTGCCGGTACCCGGTCCCGGCCCAGAGGTGGAGTGCCTGCACATCGTTGCGCACTGCTGCGGCTGCACGCAGGGGGGAGGTCATGTGGTGGATGTGGGGGTAGGCGTGGGCGGTGGTCGGGTGGTCGTCCATGAAGCGGTTGCGCAGGCTCCGTGCCGGTCGTCCGGTGAACGCGCGCGTGACCGACGTCTCCGTGAACTGCGGGTCCCTCAGTGCCGAGCGGTGCGCGGGGGTTGTTCCTGCCTCGTCAGCCAGCAGCAGAGCCGTTCCCACGTGGACGGCAGCAGCCCCGGCACCGAGGATCTCTGTGGCGAGGTGCCGTGTGCTGATGCCCCCGCCTGCTATCAGGGGCAGATCGGTCATGGTCCTGATGGTGGCGAGAAGTTCGGTCAGCGGATGGGTACCGGGTTCGGCGGCAGGATCGAAGGTCGCGCGATGGCCTCCGGCTCCGGGTCCCTGCACCACGAGGACCTGGGCGCCGTTGCCTGCAGCGGTGCGTGCTTCAGCAGCATCCGTGACGGTCACCGCGGTGAGGATCCCCAGCTCGTCGAGGTCGCGCAGGATGGCGGCGGCCGGGCAGCCGAACGTGAAGGAAACCATTTCCGGCTTCGCCGCGCGCACGACGTCGAGCTTGCCCTCCCACGCATCGTCGTCCCAGCGGGGCCGTCCGAGTTCGACCCCGTGCCGGTCCGCCTCCACCTGGAGCTCCTGGCGGTATGCCTCGAGCTCCTTCCCGTCCGCGTCGTCCGCGGACACGACGAAGAGGTTCACCCCCACCGGGCCCCCGGTAAGGGTCCGGGTGGCGCTGATCTGCTGGGCGAGGTGATCCGGCGACTTGTACCCGCCGGCAAGGAACCCCAGGCCA
Organism: Arthrobacter sp. TJ-265; assembly: GCF_058269135.1. NCBI lineage: Bacteria > Bacillati > Actinomycetota > Actinomycetes > Micrococcales > Micrococcaceae > Arthrobacter > Arthrobacter sp. TJ-265. The sequence goes on from NZ_JBZCND010000004.1 coordinate 75,228, forward strand.
CCCGCATTGGTGACCGCTGCTACCAGCTCAGGGGTGGAGGGCCCTCCGGCCATGGGCGCGCCGATGATCGGCCGACGCAGCGAGGATAGATCAGAGGCAAGCACGAGGACCACGGTAGTGCCCATCGTCGGCAGGAGCACCCGCCACCGGCGCGGGACGGTTCCTTGCCTCGAGCATCGCTGCAGGCGCCCCTGTCAAGATGTCTCCTGTCGCTTCATCCGCCTGCGCTTCCGCCACCGACTTTCGGATGATAGGGATCGGCACCTGCCGGCAGACCAGCGGAAGGAGAAGAGCGTGCGTGCGTTGACGGTCACCCCCGGGGTGGCGGACTCACTGGAGCTGCGTGACATTGCCGCGCCGCCCCCCGAGGAGGGCGACGTGCTCGTCGACACGTTGTCGGTGGGGTTGTGCGGAACCGATTCCGAGATCGTCGCCGGCGACTTCGGTGTCGCTCCTCCGGGACAAGACCACCTGGTGTTGGGGCATGAGAATCTGGGCCGGGTTGCTGAGGCCCCTGCCGGCTCGGATCTGGCGCCGGGCGATATCGTGGTCGGCATCGTCCGAAGGCCTGACCCGGTTCCGTGTGGGGCGTGCGCCGCGGGCGAGTGGGACATGTGCCTGAACGGCCGCTATGCAGAACATGGCATCAAGGAACTCGACGGGTTCGCCCGCCAGCAGTGGCGGGGCCAGGCGGACGCCCTGGTGAAGCTGGACCCCGCCCTGCAGCGGGTCGGTGTGCTCCTGGAACCGACGACCGTCGTCTGCAAGGCGTGGGAGCAGATCGAGCGGATCGGCCAGAGGGCCTACTTCGCGCCGGAAACCGTTGCTGTGACCGGAGCGGGTCCCGTCGGCCTCCTGGCAGCGCTTCTCGGTATCCAGCGCGGACTGGAAGTACATGTGTACGACCTCATCACGGAGGGGCCGAAGCCCGGACTGGTGCGCGACCTCGGCGCCGTCTATCACACGGACTCGTTGCAGCACTCGCAGGTGCGTCCCGATGTCATCATCGAATGCACCGGCGTCGCCCCGGTCATCCTCGAGGCCATCACCGGGGGAGGGCAGAATTCGATCACCTGTCTGACCGGGATCTCCGGGGTCGGCGGGAAGACCCCCACGGACATCGGCGATCTCAACCGCACCACCGTCCTCCAGAACGAGGTCATCTTCGGTACCGTCAACGCGAACAAGCGGCACTACACGTCAGCGGCCGCAGCTCTCGCAGCAGCCGACGAGTCCTGGCTGGAGCGGATGATCACGCGACGGGTGAGGATCGACGACTTCCGGGACGCCTTCGAGCAGCACGACGACGACGTCAAGGTCGTCCTGGATTTCCAGGACCCGACGTAACCCCCGTACGGGGTGCGCGGGCCGCGCGCCGCAGCGTGACCGCGAGGGTCCCCGCCACCGGCGTCCACACCAGCCGTTCGATCCGGGACCGCGACGCGAGGTTCATCACCGTGCCGACCATCATGAGTCCGGACGCCGCCGTGAGGATCCGGCGCCGCGCCGTCGGGCCCGGGCCCCTGCCGAGGGTGACCAGGACCAGCGCGGCGTACACCAGCGTGGACACGGCGCTCGATGCCCGGTACTTCGCCGGCAGTACACCCCGGTGGGCGCCCCCGTAGGCCGCTTCTCCCCACGGCGCGCCTGCGGCCAGTGCGGCCTGGAAGCCGCCGACGACGGCGAGGAGGGCGGCGGGGAGGTCGACCGGCCCCTGCGGGGCGCGGCGGAACGGACGTCGGGTCATGCTCGGATCGTAGCGAATGCAGCCACGCCAGAGAATCCCCCGGGAAGCCCACTACTCCCTCTTGCTAGCTACCAGTACACAGTGTTACTTTGTACCAGTAGACAGCGTCACTGAGTAGCTGAGGAGGGCCCATGGGCAAGCAGGCGACGGAGATGCTGAAGGGCACCCTCGAGGGGATCGTCCTCGCACTCCTGTCCGGCAGGTCGGCGTACGGCTACGAGATCACGGCGTGGCTGAGGGATCAGGGCTTCACGGACATCGCGGAAGGCACCATCTACGCGCTCCTGATCCGCGCGGAGCAGCGCGGTCTCGTCGACGTCGAGAAAGTGCCCTCCGAGAAGGGGCCACCTCGCAAGGTGTACTCCCTCAACACGCAGGGGCAGGAGTACCTCAACGAGTTCTGGAGGACCTGGAGCTTCCTCTCGGAACGGCTCGAACAGCTCCGCGAAGGAGGACGGTGACCATGTGGATCGAGAAGATCGTCGGGGATCTCGGCGCCAAGAAGCGGTACAGGGAGTACAGGGAGCGTGTGCGGCGGATGCCCGACGGATACCGGGAGGCGGCCCTCGCGCTCGAGCGCTACCTCCTCCACCTCGGACCGAGCGATGAAGGCAGCAGCCTCATCGCGATGGTCAACGACCTCGCCGACCTGTTCGAGCAGAGCATCGCCGCGGGTACCCCGCTCCGCGACGTCGTCGGGACGGACCCCGTGGAGTTCGCCGAGGAGTTCATGCAGAACTACGGCGGCGGGAGCTGGATCCGGAAGGAACGGGAGCGGCTCGCCAGGGCCATCGACCGTGCTGAGGCGGAGGAACGGCGATGACCACCCAGGCTCCCGCGATCCGGGTGACAGCGCTCGAGAAGTCGTACAGGGAGGTGAAGGTCCTGCGCGGCGTCTCCTTCGAGGTGGCCGTCGGCAGCATCTTCGCGCTGCTCGGTTCGAACGGCGCTGGCAAGACGACCGTCGTGAGAATCCTGTCCACCCTGCTCGCCGGCGACGCCGGGACCGCCGCCGTCAACGGCTTCGATGTCTCCACGCACGCAGCTGACGTGCGCGAGTCCATCAGCCTCACCGGGCAGTTCGCCGCCGTGGACGAAGTGCTCGGCGGACGCGAGAACCTCGTGCTCGTCGCGAGGCTCCGGCACCTCGAGGATCGGAGCGGGATCGCCGATGACCTGCTCCGGCGCTTTGCGCTGACCGAGGCCGCGGACCGCAAGGCCGCGACCTATTCCGGTGGGATGCGGCGTCGCCTGGACATCGCCATGAGCCTCATCGGCCACCCACCCGTCATCTTCCTTGACGAACCGACCACGGGGCTCGACCCCGAGGCGAGGCTCGAGGTGTGGCGGGCCATCCGGGAGCTTGCAGAGCGGGGCACGACCGTGCTGCTGACCACCCAGTACCTGGACGAAGCCGAGCAGTTGGCCGACCGCATCGCGATCCTCCACGAGGGCCGGATCATCGCCGACGGCACCCTGGCCGATCTCAAGCGGCTGCTTCCCCCCGCCCGCGTCGAGTACGTCGAGAAGCAGCCGACCCTCGAGGACGTGTTCCTCGGGATCATCGGCGGGGGCACGGCAGAACCGGCCCCGGGCGACCGGCAGACCCAAAAGGAATCCCGATGAGCACCCGTTTCGTCGGGGATACCGCCGCCCTGACGGGCCGTTCGCTGCGCCACATCACCCGCAGCTTCGACACCATCGTGACGACGGCGGTCATGCCGGTCGCCATCATGGTGCTGTTCGTCGTCGTGTTCGGCGGGGTGATCGACACGGGCACGTCCTCGTACGTGAACTACATGCTGCCGGGCATCCTGCTCATCACGATCGCGTCCGGCGTCGCCTACACCGCATACCGTCTGTTCCTGGACCTGCAGAGCGGCATCTTCGAGCGCTTCCAGTCCATGCCCATCGCACGGTCCAGCATGCTGTGGGCGCACGTGCTGACCTCGCTCGTCGCGAACCTCGTCTCACTCGTGATCGTCGTCGGCGTCGCCCTCCTTCTGGGCTTTCGGACGACGGCGGGTGTCGGTGCCTGGCTCGGGGTCGCCGGCATGCTGGTGCTCTTCACGTTGGCGCTGACCTGGATGGCGGTGATCGCGGGGCTGTCTGCCAGGACGGTGGACGGTGCGAGTGCGTTCTCCTATCCCCTGATCCTCCTCCCGTTCATCAGCTCCGCCTTCGCCCCGACGGAGACCATGCCCGGCCCGGTCCGATGGTTCGCCGAGAACCAGCCCGTCACGTCCATCGTGAACTCGATCAGGGACCTGTTCGCGGGCCGGCCCGTCGGCGCCGATCTCTGGATGGCGCTCGGGTGGTGCGCCGCGCTCCTCGCAGTCGCGTATGCCGTCGCGATCATGATGTACCGGCGCAGGACCCACTGAGGTCGCACGGGTCCCTCCGAGTGGAAACGATCGACCATCTCCACGGGCCCGACGTTGGGATCTCCCGGCCGAGGCCGCTCTGCTCTGAGCAGAGCGGCCCCCATGGAGCTCCTCGCCGGACTACAGTCGGGCTGCATGGGCGAGATTCTGTACTTTCCGTCACCTGCATCCACCGGACGACCGCGGGAGGTCCCGCCCCGGGAGGAACGCCGCCCGGCCGGTCCTCCGCGCACCCCGGGAACCGGCCGGGAGCGCGAACCGCTCCTGCGGGAGGCCTACGGCGACGTGCTGCGCGACCTCCGCCTGGACCGGGGCGAGCGGCTCACGGACGTCGCAGGCCGTGCAGCCATCTCGCCGCAGTACCTCTCCGAGATCGAACGCGGACGCAAGGACGCCTCGTCGGAGATCCTCGCCGCCATCGCCCGCTCGCTCGGCGTGACGGTCCGGACCCTGAGTTCCCATGCCACCGCCCGCATGGCCCAGGGCGGTTCGTCGCAGGTCCACCTCGCCGCCTGAGCGTCCCTATCCCGGCAGGTCGGTCTTCCGGTACTCCACCACGATGTCGACCACCCCGTAGTCCACCGCTTGCCGGGCGTCGAGGACGAGGTTCCGGTCCGTGTCCCGCCGGATGTCCTCCACCGACCTCCCCGTGTGCCGGGCGAGGAGCTCGTCCAGCAGCGCCGTGATCCGCTCCACCTCGTCGGCCTCGAGGATGAGGTCCGGGATGGTGCCCCTGCCCGTGTCGACCGTCGGCTGGTGCAGCACCACGCGTCCGCGCGGCAGGATGGAGCGCGCACCGCGCTCTCCCCCGGCGAGCAGCACCGCCGCGGTGAAGGTCGCCTGCCCGATGCACGTGGTGCGGACCGGGGACGTGACGTACTGCATGGCGTCGTACACGGCGAGCATGGCGCTGATGGACCCGCCCGGCGAGTTGATGTAGAGGTCGATCGGCAGCGACGAGCCGACGGACTCCAGATGGAGCAGCTGCGCGATGAGCGCGTTGGCCACGCCGTCGTCCAGCGGCGTGCCGAGGTAGATGATGCGCTCCGTGAGCAGGCTGCTGAAGATGTCGAGCGTCTGCTGCGACCCGTTGCCGTGGTGCACGGTGACATAGGGGATGGTGTAGCTGCTCATCGCACGCCTCCCAGGCTGACCGCGGGGCGTCGGCCCGGCCGGATGTCGTCGACGTGGTCGATGATCCTGTCCACGAACCCGTACGCCCGGGCCTCGGCTGCGGTGAACCAGCGGTCCCGCAGGGAATCGGCCGTGACGCGCTCGATCGGCTGGCCGGTGTCCGCGGCGATGAGCCCGAGCACGGTGTCCCGCGTGTGCCGGAGGTCCTCCGCCTGGATGGCGATGTCCATCGCGGTGCCGCCGATTCCTCCCGAGCCCTGATGCAGCAGGACCCGCGCGTGGGGCAGGGCGAACCGTTTGCCGTGCGTGCCGGAGCTGAGGAGGAACTGTCCGGCACTCAGGGCCAGGCCGAGGACCACGGTGGAGACCTCGTTCGGGATGAGGCGCATGACGTCGCGGATGGCGAGCATCGCGGGCACGGATCCGCCGGGGGAGTTGATCCACAGGCTGATGTCGCGCTGAGGATCCTCGGCGGAGAGGAGCATCAGCTGCGTGCACAGCCGGTTGCCGCCCTCCTGGTCCAGTTCGGTGCCGAGCAGCAGGATCCGGTGGCTCATGAGCTGCTGGGTCAGGGTGTCGTCGAGGGATGGTGATCTGCGTTCGTCGGTCATGGCCCCACCCTCGTCCCGCCGCCGTGCCCGGGCAATGGCACGCTGCCGCAGGCAGATCTGCTGCGGGCTGCGCGGGTGGGAGGCCCGGAGCTTCACCGCCGGCCTCCCCACGAAGGACCGGCAGGAGTACAGTGTCGCCACGTCCGCAGCGACGTTCCTCGGCGGACCCGATCCTGGAGGCGATGATGGACCCCGTCAGTGTCGACGCCCAGCCCCTGACCATCGAGGACCTCCTGGCCGCCGTCGAGGGTGCAGAACTGAGGCTCGGCGAGGCGGCGCGAGCGCGGATCGCGGCGGGCCGGGTGCTGATCGACGAGGCGCTCGCGTCAGGCATCCCGGTCTACGGGCTCTCCACGAATGTCGGGCACGGCAAGGACCAGCGCGTCCGTCGCGAGGAACTCCAACGGCAGCAGCGGATGCTCGTGGACACCCACGGAGGAGCGTTCGGGCCGCCGCTCGCACAGGACGTCGTCCGGGCGGCCATCGTCGTGCGGATCAACGGCATGGCGAGAGGGGGGTCCGGGGCGAGCCTCGCGGCAGCCGGCACCCTGGTGTCCATGCTCAACGCCGGGGTGCATCCGGTTCTGCCCGGAACCGGCTCCATCGGGGCCGCGGACATCGGCCACATGGCGGGTATCGCGCAGGTGGCCGTCGGCGCAGGCCTTGCCCGGTACGACGGCGTGACCCTCCCGGGCGGGGAGGCGCTGCGCCGTGCCGGGATCCCGCCGCTGCGCCTCGAGGGGAAGGACGGCCTCGCCCTGATCTCCTCCAACGGGGTCTCCGTGGGGCACGGCGCCATCGTGACCGCCCACGCCGCCCGGGTCGCCGACGCCGCCGATGAAGCCGCCGCCCTGTCCCTCGAGGCGACGGGCGGCAATCCGTCCATCGTCCTGCCCGCGGTCGGCCGCGCCAAGCCCTACCCCGGGCAGATCGCCGCCGCGGCGCACCTTCTGGGCCTGCTCCAGGGCAGCCGGCTGCTGGACGCTGCAGGACCGCGGTCCGTCCAGGATGCACTGTCGTTCCGGGTGGTCCCCCAGGTCCACGGGGCCCTGCGGGAGTTCCTGGCGGCCACGCGCCGGTCGGTGGAGGTCGAACTGAACTCCGCGAGTGACAACCCCCTGGCCGACGTCACCTCGGGCACCATGATCAGCAACGGCAATTTCCATCCCATCGTGATGGCCGTGTCCTTCGACGCCCTGCGCGTGGCCCTCGTCCACGTGGGGCAGCTCAGCGAGCGGCGCATGAGCCACCTGTGGGACGCCGTCATGGGATCCCTGGAACGGGGGACTCCACCGCCGGCGATGGGCCCGGCGTCACTGCCCGGCGTCCAGCTCCGGTACGCCGCGTCGGCCTGCTTCACGGCCCTCCGTCTTCTGGCGGCCCCCGCGACGCTCAACTCGACCGTCCTGGATCTGGGCGTCGAGGATCATGCCACGGGGGCTGTCCTCGGTGTCAGGAAGACGGAGGAGGCCCTGGGACTGCTCTCGGATCTCCTCGCGATCGAAGTGCTGCTGGCGGTCGACGTGCTCGACCTGTCGTCCCCCACCCGGCTGGGCAGCGGGACCGCCCGGGTGGCGGCGCTGGTCCATGCGGCGGCCGTGGGGGCGGCATCTGCGGCAGAGGTCCACCACAGGATCCGGGAGCAGTATCCGGCCCCGAGCCGTCAGTAGCTCGCGCGGGGACCGCCGTCTGCTGCCGGGATGAAGCCGGCGGCGAGGGCCTCGGAACCGCGGGCGAGCAGCGCGACGTCGGCGCCGACCAGGACGAACCCGGCCCCGTTGTCCAGATACCGCCGTGCGACGGACGGGGTGAAGGCGTTGACGCCCGCCGGCTTGCCGGCCCGCGTCGCGGCCGCGAGGCACTGCTCGACGGCGGCCACCACCTCGGGGTGTTCCTGCCGGCCGAGAACACCCATGGACGCCGCGAGATCGGACGGGCCGACGAAGATCGCATCGACGCCGTCGACCGCGAGGATGTCCTCCACCGCGTCGACGGCCGCCGTCGACTCGATCTGCACGGTGACGCTGATCGTCGAGGACGCACGCGCCAAATAGTCGGGCACCCGGTTCCAGCGGGCGGCCCGGGCGAGCGCCGACCCGACGCCGCGCACGCCCTCCGGTGGGTAGCGGGTCGCGGCGACGGCGGCCTCGGCGTCCGCGACGGAATGCACCATCGGGACCAGCAGGTTCTGCACGCCCAGGTCCAGGTACTGCTTGATGAGGACAGCGTCGTTGACGGGTGGCCGGACGAGCGTCCGCACCGGGTACCCCTGGACGGCCTGCAGCTGGGCGAGGATCGACTCGAGGCCGTTCGGGCTGTGCTCGGCGTCCACGAGCAGCCAGTCCAGCCCCGCGCCGGCGCAGATCTCGGCGACCAGCGGGCTACCCGAGCACACCCACATGCCCACGAGCGGGCGGTCGGCGGCGGCCAGCGCCTCGCGGAAGGAATCCCCTAGTGGAAGCGGCATGTGACAGCCCCCAACGGTCCGTAGTCGGCGTGGACGGTGTCGCCCGCATGAACCCACATGGGCCGGGTGAATGATCCGGCGAGGATGATGTCGCCCGCCTTCAGGCCGTCCCCGTGGGCGGCGATCGTGTTGGCGAGCCAGTGCACGCCAGCGGCCGGGTGGTCGAGGACCCCGGCGGCCACGCCGGTCTCCTCGACCACCTGGTTCTTGTAGAGGATGGCGGACACCCAGCGGAGGTCGACGGCGTCCGGCCTCACCGGTCTGCCGCCGACGACCATGGCGCCCATCGCCGCGTTGTCGGAGATGGTATCCACGATGGTGCGCCCCTGCATCTCGATGCGCGAGTCGAGGATCTCGAGGGCCGGCACCACGTAGTCGGTGGCATTCAGGACGTCGAAGATCGTGCAGCCCGGCCCGGCGAGATCGTGCTTGAGCACGAAGGCGAGTTCCACCTCGACCCGTGGATGCGTGTAGGTGTCCCACGCTACCGAGCAGCCGGTCTCGAACACCATGTCGTCGAAGATCGCCCCGTAGTCCGGCTCCGTGATGCCCGTCGCGGCCTGCATCGCCCGTGAGGTGAGCCCGATCTTCCGCCCCACGAGCGTGCGGCCGGCGTCCTCGTTCCGCTGCCGCCACAGGCGCTGCACCGCGTAGGAGTCCTCGACGGTCATGCCCGGGTAGCGGGCCGTCAGCAGCGGGACCGGGGTCCTCGTCCGGGCGGCGTCGAGGAGTTCGTCGGCGATCTGGCTGATGGTCTGCGGATCGAGCATCGGGTTCCTTCGGTGGCGGAGCGGCGGTCAGAGCTGGGTGCCGAGCTTGAAGCCCTCGACGCCGTCGTCCTTGCTGCGGGTGTAGGAGAAGCCGTCGGCGCCGACGGTGACGGCCATCTCGCTGCGCTCCTCCCGCTCGACGACGGGCTGGGGGTTGCCGTCCAGGTCCAGCACGAGGGAGGCCTCCGAGTACCAGGACGGCACCACGGGGTTGCCCCACCAGTCGCGGCGCTGGTTGTCGTGGACGTCCCAGGTGATGGTCGGGTTGTCCGGATCGCCCGTGTAGTAGTCCTGGCAGTAGATCTCGACGCGGTGGCCGTCCGGGTCGAGGATGTAGAGGTAGAAGGCGTTGGAGACGCCGTGCCGCCCGGGTCCGCGCTCGATGCGGTCGCTGATGCGCAGGGCGCCCATCTTGTCGCAGATCTGGATGATGTTGTGCTTCTCGTGCGTCGCGAACGCCACGTGGTGCATGCGCGGGCCGTTGCCTCCGGTGAGGGCGGTGTCGTGCACGGTCTGCTTCCGGTGCATCCACACGGCGTAGGTGACGCCGTCGGAGTCCTGGATGTCCTCGGAGACGCGGAAGCCGAGGTCCTCGAGGTACGCACGTCCCCGCGGGACGTCGGGGGTGACCTGGTTGAAGTGGTCCAGCCGCACGAGTTCGCCGGCCGAGTACAGGTCGTAGCGCTGGGTGAGGCGCTCCACGTGCTGGACGTCGTAGAAGAACTCGTACGGGAAGCCCAGCGGGTCCTCGACGCGCACCGAGTCGCCGACGCCCTTCGTGAATCCGTCCCGGCGTCGTTCGGTCCGGCAGCCCAGTTCGCGGTAGTACGCCTCCGCGGCGTCCACCTCCGCGGGCGACTTCACCCGATAGGCGAAGGCGGCGACGGCGGCGACCGGGCCGCGCCGCAGCACCAGGTTGTGGTGGATGAACTCCTCGAGGGAGCGGAGGTAGATCGCGTCCTCGTCCTCCTCGGTGACGTGCAGGCCGAGGACGTCCACGTAGAACTCACGCGAGCGGGCGAGGTCGGTGACCACGATCTCCATGTAGGCGCAGCGGACGATGTCCGGTGCCGGGACCGAGGGTGTGGGAACAGGAGTGGTCATGGGATTCTCTCTTCGTCGGGCGGACGGGGAAGGTTCAGCCTTCGTTGGCGGCCGAGTCCGTGACGCTGCCGAACTTCGGGGTGTGGACGGTGCCGAGGGTGATGTGCACGGCCTGCTGGTCGGTGTAGAAGTCGATGGAGCGGTAGCCGCCCTCGTGCCCGAGGCCGGAGGACTTCACGCCACCGAAGGGCGTCCGGAGGTCGCGGACGTTGTGGCTGTTGAGCCACACCATCCCGGCCTCCACGTTCTGCGCGAAGGTGTGGGCGCGGGTCAGGTCCTTCGTCCACACGTAGGCCGCGAGCCCGTAGCGCGTGTTGTTGGCCAGCGCCAGCGCCTCGGCGTCGTCCTCGAACGGGGTGATGGCGACGACGGGCCCGAAGATCTCCTCCTGGAAGATCCGCGCGTCGGGGGAGACATCCGCGAACACCGTGGGCGCGATGTAGTTGCCCTCGGGCAGGTGCTCGGGGCGCCCGCCACCGGCGAGGAGGCGGCCCTCCGTCTTGCCGATCTCCACGTAGGAGGCCACCTTGGCGTAGTGCTCCGGGTGCACGAGCGCCCCGACCTCCGTCCGCGGATCGTGGGGATCGCCGACGACGATGGTCTTCGCGCGGGCCGCGTACTTATCGCAGAACTCCTCGTACACGGGCCGTTCGACGAGGATGCGGGAGCCGGCGGTGCAGCGCTCGCCGTTGAGAGAGAAGACCCCGAAGAGGGCCGAGTCGATCGCGGCGTCGAGGTCCGCGTCGGCGAAGACGATGCACGGGGACTTCCCGCCGAGCTCCATCGAGAGTCCCTTCAGGTGCGCCGCGGCGTTCCGGAAGATCGTCTGGCCCGTGGTGGTCTCCCCGGTGAAGGAGATGAGGGGGACGTCGGGGTGCTTGACGAGGGCGTCCCCGGCCTCCTCGCCGAGACCGTTGACGAGGTTGAAGACGCCGTCGGGCACCCCGGCGTCCCTGAAGATCTGCGCCCACAGGGACGCGGAGAGGGGCGTGAACTCGGCGGGCTTCAGGACCACCGTGTTGCCGGTGGCGAGGGCGGGCGCGAGCTTCCAGGACTCCAGCATGAACGGCGTGTTCCACGGGGTGATGAGGCCGGCGACGCCGATCGGCTTCCGGTTCACGTAGTTGATCTGGGAGCCGGGCACCTTCATGGCGTCGTCGAACTGGGCGACGATGAGGTCCGCGAAGAAGCGGAAGTTCTCGGCAGCGCGCAGGGCCTGGCCCTTCGCCTGCGTGATCGGCAGGCCCGTGTCGAAGGTCTCGAGCTCGGCGAGCCGGGCCTCCTGCGCCTCGACGGCGTCGGCGATCCGGTTCAGCACGCGGGCGCGCTCGCGGGGCTTCATCCGCGGCCACGGTCCGTCGGTGAAGGCCTCCCGTGCGGCGGCCACCGCGAGATCGACATCCTCCTGCTGGCCGGCCGCCGCGGTGGCGTACGTGGTGTTGGACACCGGATCGAGGACATCGAACGTCGCCCCGCCCACGGAGTCGACGAACCGGCCGTTGATGTAGTGCTGGAGGGAGGACGGCAGTCCTTCCGGGATGTGCTGCTCGGTTGCTGCGATCGGCTGTGCACCGGGGCTCGTCATGGGTGGGTCCTAACCGTGGTCGTGTGCTGCGTCAGGGTCTGCGTCGGTGGCTGCTTCGGTGGCGCTGAAGTGCGTCAGGTAGGCGTCGAGGGTGGCGCTGCGATGGAGGCGCGCGAAGCGTTCGATGGTGTCGGCGTCGGCACCGTCAGCGATGAGGGAGAGCAGGTGCGCGTGCTCCTCGACGGACTCGCGGGCGCGCTCGGGCACGAAGCGGAACGTCGAGGACCGCAGCGACGCGAGCCGGTTCCACCCGCGGTGCACCAGGTCGAGGATGTGCGGATTGGGGCAGCGCTCGAAGAGGATGGCGTGGAAGTCCTGGTTGAGCCGGGTGAAACGGAGGGGATCGAAGTCCTGCAGGCAGGCGCGCATCTCCTCGTTGACCGCGCCGGCCCGGTCCAGCACTTCGGCGTCGATCAGCGGTGCGGACAGCGCCGTCGCCGCTCCCTCGACGAGGCTCAGGGTCTGCATGGTGTAGAGGTATTCGGTGGGGTCGATCCCCGCGACCGTCGCTCCCACGTTGCGCTGGAAGGTCACCAGGCCCTCGGCCTCGAGGCGGCGGATGGCCTCACGCACGGGCACGACGCTGACCCCCAGGTCCTGCGCGATGGCGGCCAGGACCAACCGGTGTCCGGGAGGATAGGCGCCGTCCACGATCCGCTGCTTCACGGCACCGTAGGCCTGCTGCGACTTGCTGCCCGCCGCGGGGGCGTCGTCGGTCGCTACCGGCTCAGCCATGAGCATGCCGTTCCTGCCACTGGCCGTAGCGTTCCCTCCAGGCGGCGTTCATCGGGTACAGGCCGTCCACGCCGTGCCCGTCGGCCACCATCTCCGCGATGAACGTCTCCTCCCGCTCCTGGGCGACGGCGTCCGCGGCTAGGTCCGCCGCGAGGGCGGGCGGGATCACGAGGATGCCGTCGGCGTCCGCCACGATGATGTCGCCGGGCTGGACGGTCGTCCCTCCGCAGGCGATCGTGACGTCGGTGTCCCACGGGATGTGGCGCCGCCCCAGCACGGCGGGGTGCGGGTTGGCGTAGAAGGTGGGCATGTCCATGGAGGCCACCGCGGCGAAGTCGCGGACGCCTCCGTCGGTGATGATCGCCGCCGCTCCGCGCACCTGCGCACGGAGGGCCAGGATGTCCCCGACCGTGCCCGTGCCCTTCTCGCCGCGGGCCTCCATCACGAGGATCTCCCCCTCGTCGACGGTGTCGATGGCGCGTTTCTGGGCGTTGTACCCGGCGCCGTGGGCGATGAAGAGGTCCTCGCGGTTCGGCACGTACCGGAGGGTGCGGGCGAGTCCGACGACGCGCCGGCCCGGCTGCGTGGAGCTCAGGCCGTCGATGCTGACGTTGTTCAGCCCCCGCTTGCGCAGCAGGGAGGAGAGGGTGGCGGTGGAGACGCTTTCGAGCGTCGCCTTCAGTGAGGGTGTCAGGACCTTCTGCGGCGTGGGCAGTCCGGCCGCCTCGCGGGAGCCGTAGGCCTCCTCGCGCTGGACGTCGTCCACCCTCGGACGGGCACCGAAGGGGGCCAGGGGGGTCGTGCCCTCGCTGACCGTCGTGGCCAGCCGTCCCGTGGACAGGCCGCCCGCGGTCACTTCGACCTCCAGCGCATCGCCCGGACCGGCGACCGACGCTCCCGCCGGCGTGCCGGTGAGGATCAGATCGCCGGGTTCGAGCGTGAGGAGCTGGGACAGGTCTGCGATGAGCCGCGCGAACGGGAAGAGGAGGTCGGCGGTGGTGTCGTCCTGTACCAGTGCGCCGTTGTGCCAGGTGCGGATCCGGAGGGCGGCGGGGTCGACGGCGTCGGCCGGCAGGAGCCCGGGACCCACCGGGGTGAAGCCGTCCCCGCCCTTGGACCGCAGGTTCGACCCCTTGTCCGCGTAGCGCAGGTCGTAGACGCCGAGGTCATTGGCGGCCGTGACCCAGCGGACGTGGCTCCACGCGGTGTCGGGGGAGACCCGGCGGGCGGGGGAGCCGATGACGAGGGCGATCTCGCCCTCGAAGCCGAGCAGCTCGCAGCCGGCAGGACGCTCGACGGTGGAACCGGACAGGGAGAGCGAGGAGGGTGGCTTGAGGAAATAGGACGGCTGTTCGGGCGTGCGGCCCCGCTGGGCAGCCCGGCTGGGGTAGTTGATGTGCACCGCGATGACCTTGCGGGCTGCGGTCAGGACGCCGTCGTCGAGCAGTTCCACCCGTTGCTCCTCATCGAGTACGAAATCGTATACGAAGAGTAGGCAGGGGCGTTCGGATGCGTCAAGGTCGGGTATCTTCTGCCGCCGCAGGAATTTCGCCCGGGGCATGGTGGTGGACTGCGGTCCGTGGTGGAATTTGGCATCCGAACGTACCGCCTGTCCGTGCGCCGGGAGATGAGGCATCAGCCCCGCTTCCGGTACCGGCTCCGACTCGGGAGACCCCCATGGCTGACCGCAATGCATCCACCCATCACTCGAAGAAAGCCGCCAAGAAGCGCTGGAGCGACCTCACGGACGGGCAGAAGGCGAGGGTGTTGGTCCTCGGCGCCGTGCAACTGTCCCTGGCCGCGTTCGCCTGGACAGACCTGGCCACCCGGCCCAAGGACACGGTGAACGGCAGCAAGGGCATGTGGGCTGCCATCATCGCGATCAACTTCGTGGGCCCCGTGGCGTACTTCTGGAAAGGGATCCGGCGCTGAGCCTCCCGCGATCAGCAGCGTGGGCGACGACGCCTGCCACCGGGATCACCGCAGTGGGGTCGGTGTCGACCGGCACTATGGTTCCGATGGGTCCTGCACCTGACGGTAGGTTCGGAGCGTCTCGGTAATGGCGTGTTCGATCGGTGTGGCGGTGATGCCGAGGCGGTCGGTGATCTTGCTGCTGTCGACGATGAAGGGTTCCTCGAACTGGTACTGCATCTCGAGGAGTTCGCGCACGGTGGGGTTCATGAGTCCGAGCGCGCGCAGCAGCAGTGGCGGGACGGCGCGGAGCTTGGGCCGAGGCCGGCCGGCCTGCCTGTAGATGATCTCGACGAGTTGTCGTGTGGTGCGGGTGTGGGGGTCGTTGGGCAGGTGCCAGATCTGTCCCGGGGCGTCGGGGTGGTCGCCGAGGACGGCAAGACCCTCGCCGATGTCGGGGAGGTAGGTGTAGGTGTGGGGCTGGTCGGGGTTGCCGAGGACTGTCGCGGTCCTGCCGTCCAGCGCGGAGGGGAAGACGCGGTCGCCGAGGTTGGACTGGGCACCGCCGCGGGGGCCGAAGTAGTCCGACGCGCGACCGATGGTGACCTCGACGCGGCCGGCCCTGTGTGCTGCGAGTAGTTCCTCGGCCATGCCCGCCCGGAGCCGCCCTTTCCTGGTGTGGGCGTTGTTCCTGCGGTCCTCGGTGAGCGGGCGTCCTGCGGGACGCCCGTACATGTAGACGTTCTCAAGACTGACCAGGCGTGCGCCCGCCTTTTCGGCAGCGGTCAGCACGCCTGCCTGCAGTGGCGGGAACTGCTGACTCCACTGGGAGTACGGCGGGTTCAGTGCCTGGTAGACGACGGCGGCGCCACGAGCCGCGCTCACTGCGAAAGAGGCGTCCCGGCCATCGCCGGCGAGGACCTCGACGTCAGCACCGACGGGGGCCTGGCCTGAACGGTTGACGAGTCGTACGGTGCGGCCGCGGCGACGGAGCGCATCGTAGGTGGCGAGGCCGATCGCTCCTGTGCCGAAGATGACGTGCAGCCCGGCGCTCACGTTGTCGCCGACCTCGTCGGGAGCGCTGCGGGAGTAGCATCCGCCCGGGAGGGAACGAGCCAGTGGAGGGCGAGTCCGGAGAGTGCGGCGAAGACGAGGGCCCCGGTGGCTCCGAAGACGATGAACTGTTCGTCGACCCTGACCCGCAGCAGGGTCGTGACGGTCCAGCCCAGCGCCCACAGGGCAGGAACGACGGCCGCCCAGACCCAGCGGGGACGCACGCCACGCGGCAATGCTGCAGCCTGGCAAGCGCCCACGACGAGGCCGTTGAGGGCTCCCATCAGCGCGAGGTCGGCGAGGGACGTGCCGTAGTCCACCGCGGAGGCGCCGAGGAGCAGCCCCGCACTCGTCCCCACAGTGGTCGCCGGTATCCACCTGCCCGCCTGCAGGCGGTGGTTGCCGGCCAGCGTCTGGCCGCTGCCGATGATGAGCCCGGCAATCGCGCCGCCGACGAGCGCCGAGGCGCTGTTGTCGACGCGACCGACGACGAAGCTGCCGATGAGGCCGGCGACGGGGAACGCAATGAATCCTGCAATCCACAGAAGCCAGGTGCGCAGGAACGGGGATCGGAATGAGGGGGAGTGCACCATGAGGATCAGGTCCTCGGTCCGGAGGGGGCCGGCCGGCTGTCCGTCGGGGCGAGGGGGAAGGATGTGGACTCCGGTCGGCCGGCAGAGCCTGCGTGGTCGGGAGCAGGGCGGGTCAACAGGGCGACGCCGAGGGCGGCCACCCAGAGTCCCCAGGCGGTGCTGCCGAGGAGCCCGGCCAGGTCCCAGACAGGGAAACCGGGCACGGCGGTCGACAAGACGTCGCCCTGATTGAGCAGGTAGATCGCGCCGGCAACGATGCCCACGGTGCCGAGCCAGCGTGGGAGGATCCCACTGCGCAAGATGATCACGCTGAGCGTGACCGACCAGCCGATGACGAGCACCTGGCCCAGGTGTTCTCCCAGCAGCGCTCCCCCGAACTGATGCTGCGCGGTCCATGCAGCCTCCACCGCCGCCCGGGTCACTGCATCACCGGTGACATAGGAGTCAGCGAGTGGTGGGACGACGAACACCCAGCGAAGGAACCCGATGAGGGACACCAGCACCGAAGCGGCGCCCACAGAGGTAGCCACCCGCACTGCGGGACTCCTCTGCAGTCCGAGGGCCGCGGGTAGGAGGAGAACGGGCAGGGCGAGGAGGCCGTAGGTCCAGGCCGTCGCGAACCAGAGCCAGACCAGGCCGGGTCCGCCGGCTGCGAAAGCAGGCAGGACGGTGCCGGGCGGTTCCCGCAGGATGTCCGGCCAGTCGAAGGCGATGGACAGGGCTGTCGCCGCAGCGGCGAAAGCAACGGCGCTGACCACGAAGAGGGTGCCGGTGAGCCGCCGTAGGCTCCTGATGCTGCTTCTGGTTGTCATGATCGACCCTGCTTCCCCGAGACCTTATTTGTACGGTGTACAAATGCTGTACCCTGTACAGAAAAGTGTCAAGGGTAAGGAGTCCGTCGATGACCGAGCAACTCAAGGGTTCCCGTCGCGGCCCGCGGAGGGTTTCGACCGGGGAGGAGATCGTGGAGGCCGCTCTCGGCCTGTTGGACGAGGGCGGTGTCGCTGCGGCGTCCATCCGAGGGATCGCCGCCCGGATCGGCGTAGCTCCCAACGCGGTCTACACGTACTTCCCCGACAAGGCCGCCGTCATCAGGGCGATCGTCGAGCATCTTCTCGGGCAGGTCGATCACGCGGCATTCGTGGACCCGGACGTGCCCTGGCGACGGCGGATCGAGCTCCTGGCCGTCGAATTGAGGGAGCGCCTCACGGCTCATCCCGGTGCCGTCGGACTGATGATCGGCGGTCCCATGGACGGCCCCCGCGCCCTTGCCCTCAATGAACGGCTGATGGAAGTCCTCTCCGGCGCAGGGTTCTCGCCCACGGACGCAGCGAAGGCCTCCTACCTGCTGATCGTCTACGTCTTCGGCTCGATCGCCCTGGAGGTGGCGGAACTCGGTGACGTCCGTCAGGCACCCCCCGAAGCGGATCGCATCGCGGCACGGTACTCCGGCTTCTCCGGAATACCGGCCGAGACGTACCCGCTGTCGGCCGCCGCCGCTCAGGTCATGGCCCGGTACGTGTCCACCGAACAGTATCTGTGGGGACTCCACCGGATACTCGACGGCCTCGGTGACTCGGCGACCCGGACGACTGTCCCCGTGGCGCAGGCCGCCGTTGGGTGACGCGACGGCCGGATCCGGAGTGGCGCCCTGCTGCTTCTGTCCTCCTACCGGATGCCGCTGCGTGCGAGGCCCTGCACGAAGTACTTCTGGAAGGCGAGGAACATGATGACGATCGGCGTGATGGACACGAGCGCCAGCGCCATGATGGCACCGTAGTCGGCCCCGTACTGCCCTCTCAGGTACAGCAGGCCGATGGGCAGGGTGAAGAGTTGGCTGTCCTTGAGCGCGATGAGCGGCCACGCGAAATCGTTCCACTGGTACATCACGGTGAGCAGCACGAGCACGGCGATCAGCGGCTTGCACAGCGGCAGGATGATCTGCAGGAAGATCCGGAGGGTGCCCGCGCCATCGACCTTCGCTGCTTCGATGAGTTCGTCGGGAATGGCGATGATGAACTGGCGGGCGAGGAAGATGCCGAACGCGGAAGCAGCCGACGGCAGAATGACCGCCCAGAACGTGCCGTAGATCCCGAGCTCCGTGACGAGGCGGAACTGCGCCACCATCAGGACCTGCACCGGGACCATCATCGTGCTCAACACCAGGAGGAAGATCGCTCCCTTGCCGCGGAAGTCGAGCTTGGCGAAGGCGTAGCCGGCCAGCAGGTTCACGGTCACGGTGAGGACCGTGACGATGACCGTGATGACCACGGAGTTGCCGAACCAGGTGGCCGTCGGGAAGCGGCCGAAAATGGTACGGAAGTTCTCGAGCGACCACTCGGAAGGCCAGATGCGCAGCTCGCGGCTGAAGACGTCGGCGTTCGGGGAGAAGGCGATCGTGACCATCCAGTACAGCGGGAACATCATGATCAGGCCCACGATGACGGCGGTCACCAGTCGGGCCGCCGCGGATGCATGCTGCGTGGGCGATATCCGCTTGACGCGGGGGACGAAATCGGCCGGTCCTGCTGGGGGACCGGCCGGGCGAGTCGCCCGGTCACTGCCCCTGGGGGAGAGTGGATGCGCCATGGGAATCCTGTCCTCGTGGGCTGTCATGGGTGGTCGTTGGCGCCGACCCGTGCCGGCCGGCGCTGCGTCGAGCTATCCGGTGGTGTCGCGCGTGCGGTTGCCCCGCCACTGGAGGACGGTGAAGACGAGGGTCAGCAGGAAGATCACGATGCCGATAGCCGCCGCGTAGCTCTGGTCACGGGTGACGAAGCCGTTCTCGTAGGCGTACGTGACCAGCACCGAGGTCGACCGGCCCGGACCTCCCCCGGTCATCACGAAGATGGTGTCGAAGACCTGGAACGAGTAGATGACGTCCATGATCAGCAGGAAGAATGTGGACGGGCCGACGAGGGGCACGGTGAGGTAGCGGAACTGCTGCCATGAACTGGCGCCCTCGAGCTTCGCCGCTTCATAGAGTTCCGGCGAGATGCTCTGCAGCCCGGCAAGGTAGATGACCATGTTGAACCCCACGCGGATCCACAGCGTCACCAGGACGATCGAGGCGAACGCGGCAGATCCCTGCGACTGCCAGGGGATGCCTGCCAGCCCGCCCTCGCGGAGGAGTTTGTTGATGATGCCCGTCGCCTCATCGAAGAGCAGCACCCCCATGAGGGCCGTGGCGACGCCCGAGATGACCATGGGCAGGTAGACCAGCGTGCGGAAGAGCTTGCGCCCAGGGAGCACGGAGTTCATGAGGACCGCCAGGGCCAGCCCCAGGGCGAGGCTCAATGGCACCGTGATCAGGGTGAAGACGGCGGTGTTGAGCGCCGATTGCCAGAAAGTGGGATCAGTGACGAGCCGCTGGTAGTTCTGCAGCCCCACCCAGCCACTCGCTCCGAAGCCGCTGGATTCCTGGAAGCTGATCAGAAAGGCCCAGCCCAGTGGCAGGAAGAGGAACACGCCGAGCAGTACGAGATTGGGTCCCAGGAAGCCGTAGGAGGCGAGCGTGCGCCGATGCGCCCCGTTCCTTGCCCTGGCCGTGTAGGTGGGAACCGGTGGGGGCAGCCCTCGGGTGTCACCGGTGGACTCCTCGCGGGCCGAGGTGCTGGCGGACATCAGCCGGCTGCCTCATCCACGGCTGCTGCGATGTTCGCCAGGGTCTCCTCGACCGGCTGGCCCTGGGTGAAGGCAGCCTCGAGTTGGTCGCGCAGTTTGGGGTTGATCGCCGCCATGGCGGGGGAGGTGAGCTGCTCCACGTCGGACGGCTCCAGGGTGGTTGCCTGTTCCACGAAGATGCCTGCGATGTCCGGCCGCGTCTGGTAATCGAGTTCGGAGTCGACGAGGCTCTTCAGGGTGGGCAGCTCCATGGCGCGCGCACAGAAGTCCGACATCTGATCCGGCTGCGTCATGAATTTCAGGAACTCGGCCGCAAGCTCCGGGTTTCGGGCGTTCTTCGTCGCCACGAGGGCGTTGCCGCCCAGGTCACAGGCACCACGCTCGTCGCGGGGCAGGTAGGTGGCGCTCCACTCGAAGTCGGTGATGGCCTCATCCAGGCTCGGAAGCACGAAGTTGCCCACGAAGGCCATGGCGGTGGTTCCGGCGGAGAAAGCGTTGTCCGCGTACGTGGAGGACTTCACGGAGCTGCTGGGGGGTACGAGGTCGTCGGTGAAGAAACCCTGGGTGAAGGCCAGGGCCTTCGTCCCGGCGTCGGACTGGATGGCGGAGCCGGTGAGATCGTCGTTGAAGAGTCGGCCACCGGCCTGGAAGAGCCAGCTCAGCCAGCGGGTGGAACCGCCGAGCTGCCAGTTGTAGACGAAGGGGTAGAGATCGTCGGGGAGGGAGCCGCGGAGCTGCTCCGCAACCCTGCGGAACTCCTCCCACGTCCACGCGGAGTCGAGGCTGTCGGGAACACTGGTGATGCCCGCCTGCTCGAAGAGATCGGTACGGTACACGAGGGCAGAGGTGTCGGTCTGGTGCGGAACGCCGTACGGTTTGCCCTCGAACTGGACGGCCTGCCACATGGCGGGCAGGAACTCCTCGCCCGCCGCTGTGTCGAAGTAGCTGCTGAGGTCGAGGAGCTGGTCCTGGCTGCTGTAGGCACCGATGGTGCCGTAGTCGACGCGGAAGAGGTCCGGCGCCGTCCCCGCCTGCAGCTGGGCGTCGATGTTCTGGAAGATCTGCTCGTAGGGTACGAGATTGAGCTGGACGTCCACACCGGAGTTGGCGGCCTTGAACGCCTCGATCCCGCGGCGGAAACCCTCCTCCTCGGCCGGACTGCCCCAGGTGGTGAACGTCAGGGTGTCCTGCTCACCGTCACCCCCGCCGGAGTTGGAGCCGCCGGAGAATCCCGCGCATCCGTTCAGCGCCGCCGCCGCCGCGAGGAAACCTGCTCCGCCAAGGATCTGCCGTCTGGAAATAGTCATGTTCATGCCTTCCGGGTGAGGGTGATCACAACCTACAGCGCCGCGCCGACAGTCCGAAGGGCGCCGGCAAAGTATTTCCGCCCGGCGACCGTCCCCGACGACCCCGAGGACTACTGTCAGCGGGCGACGGCGTCCACTCGGATCGCATCGTGGAGCCGTGTGCTCTACTGGGGGCATGATGCACAGGAGCGGGACTGCGCTGCCGGCTGAGGGGGCACTGGCGGCGGCCGCAGCAGCCTACGAGGCCGCTCTCCCGGGGTTGCAGGCGCAGTTCGCGATCGACGGCCTCGACCGGACCGGCGTCCCGACGTGGGCGACGTGGTGGCGTGGAGCAGGCGCGGCCCTGGGCGGCGTCGGATACGGTCCGTCCGCGGCGCAGGCGCGTGTCGGTGCTCTCGGTGAGACGGTCGAAAGCGCCTTCTCCCTCATGGCGTTCGCACGCCTCGGGCGGACGACGGCGTCGTACAGCGAACTCCGGCGTCGCCATGGAGCAGCGGGAGTCGCGGACCCGCGGACCCTGGGGCTGCCGGTGGGCTCCCCCTACGCCGATGACATGGTCCTGACCTGGGTGCCGATGCGTCGAGCCCTCGCCGCCCGAAGCCTCGACAGCTCCGACCGCCGGGGTGGGCCGGCCCTGGAACTCGACGGGGAGCCGGTGCTCGTCCCGGTCGATCTCGTCGCGAGCAGCCCGTCGGAGCTCGATGATCGCGATACGGGTGAGCGGTTGCTGATGCCCGTCGCGAACGGGATGGGCGCGGGGACGAGCCTGCGGCAGGCCGTTGTCCACGGCGTCCTCGAGATCCTTCAACGCGACGGCAACGGTCTCACCTTCCGGGCGCTCGACCGGGGGACGGTCGTCGAACTGGGCCCCGACGACGGGGACGCCGAGACCCGCCAGGCGCTCGAAGCGCTGCGCAGCGCGGGGGTGGACGTGCTGGTGAAGATCGCGTCGATCGATCGCGGGGTACCCGACCTGTACGTCGTCGGGCACGCACCGGGCGACGATCTCGTCGTCGCGACAGCCTGCGGGGAGGCGGCACATCCCGACCGGGATGTGGCGCTGCGCAAGGCGGTGCTCGAATTCGCCTCTGCCCGGGCCCGGAAGGCGTTCATGCACGGCCCCCTGGCCGCGGTCCGACGCATCACGCCGCGGGACTATCTGCACGACGCGTTGGCCGTCGTCGATCCCGGCGCCGAGGAACCGCGCGTCCTCGAGGCAACCGTGGCCTGGCTGACTGCCGGCGCGGAGCAGGACGCAGCCGTGCGGGCGCGCCTGGACACCACGGTGTTCTCCCGCCGATCGGTCATGCGGTTCCGTGATCTCCCGACGCGGCCGACCGCCGACCCGCTGGCGGTCATGACCGACCACGGCCTCGACGTTCTTGTCGCCGATCTGACGCCCCCTGGACCGACCGATGACGGCGTGGCACGGGCGGTCAAGGTGGTGGTGCCCGGGACCGAAGTGGAGACGGTCGCCTATGGCCGGATCGGTGAGGCGGGTGTGCGGAGACTGGTCGACGACGGGCGGGGCGATCTCGCGCGCGTGGGCCGGCGACCCGAGGGCGACGGCTGGCGGGAAGTGATCCTGACCGACGAAGCCGTCGAGCGGCTCGGCGGCCCGGCATGGGTGGATCGTGACGCCGTCGAGGCCGTCGCGGCCGGGCTGCTGCCGCTGTACCGTGAGCCCGGCCGGCATGCCGCCCGACTCGTCCTCGGTGAGCAGTAGTGCTCCCGATCCCACGACGGACATGCCGGACACGCCGGACATGATGAACAGTGAACAGAGCGCCGCTGAGCTGGAGACGTACATCCTGGATCAGGGTGAGCAGCCCGGGGGAGCACCGGTGGTGCTGCTCGACGACGCCGCAGTGGCCGCCGGAGCGGATCCGTCCGCGTTGATCCCGGGCATCATGGGCCCACTGCCGGCAGCACTCCGGCGCCCCGTACCGTTCACCTACGAGGCCTACGTCCTGCAGAGCGTCCTCGGGGAACTCCTGCTGGAGAGCGAAGGCGCAGGGTGGTCGGAGGGTGAGCTGTCGGCGATCCCGCTCCTCGCCCTGAACTTCCACGATGTCCTGCCGGGACACCTCGAGATCGCGGACCGGCGGCTGAACAAGCTGGCACGGCTCCGGGATCTCCTGACGGCCGGCGCGGACGAGGAGCTCCATCCGCGGGTCGTCGTCCTCCTGTTCGACGGATACAAGGACGCGGCACGGATGGTCGTCCCGATCTGCGAACGGCTCGGGCTCCGCGTCGTGATCCTGCCCATCGCCCTCGAGGTCCTGGACGACCGTGCCGGCACCCTGAGCGACGACGAGTTGATCCGCTTGGCACGGAACCACGCACTGGGCTTCCACACGCTCACCCATCGCTCGGCGGACGAGATCACGCCCGCGACGGTGACCTCCGAGGTGACCGACGTCGTGCATCGACTCACCCGGATCGCCGGCCGCGCACCACGGGTGGGTGCGTGGTGCGGGGGTGCACGCTTCGATGACAGCCTGCTCGGGAACCGACGACTGCGTGAGCTCGGGGTGACCGACCTCGTCTCCAACTGGTCCTGGGAGACCATCTAGCCGTGCTGCCTGCCGTACTCGGAGACCGCGATCAGGCTTGCTTCGCGGTCTCCGACCGCCCCCGCGGGGAACGGCGCGCAGGTCAGGCCGGGACGGTGAGCCCCTGAAGCCAGCTCTGCCACTCCGGTTCTTCGCGCCGCACGTAGTCCGCCGCGTCGGCGGAGAACAGATACGCCCGTACGCCCGCCGTCGCGGTCCCGGCGCTCTCGCCGTAGGTGAAGACGCTGAGCATCCCGGGCACCGGCGCGGTGAGCCGGACCAGCGTCTGCCGCTCGCCTACACGCTCGACCGTGCCGGTGGCACCGCGTATCTCGACCGTGGCACCCTCGTCTCCCAGTCCGAGCGCGTCGTGCAGGATCGACCAGAGCGCCTGCGCGTCGCCGGGATGGGAGGCGGTGGCCTCGAGCTGCGTGGTCTCCTGGCCGGGGAAGTGCGAGAGGTAGAGCCGCAGGTTGTCGAAGAACGGCATCCAGTTGGCGCCCATGTCCTCCCAGAACTCCGACTCCCAGGCGGCACCGGTCCCGAAGCCGCTGCTGGTGACGCGCACCACGCAGGTGCCGCCCGACCGGGCCTCGACGAGGAACGCGGAGGTCAGCGGGCTGAGCGCAGCCGGGTCCTTGCCCATGAGGGCGGCCCAGTCCTCCTCGTACTCGAGGCGGCGTGGCGGGTCCCAGCCGGTGACCCGGCCATCCGACCCCATCTCGGGGCCCATGGTGAAATGCAGCGAGCCGCCCTCGCGCTCTTCCATCTCGGTCGGCAGGAACCAGGCGCTCATGCCCTTGGCCGTGGCGATGGCCTGCCAGACCTGCTCCGGGGTCCCAGGGACCTCGACGGCGAATTCCAGGCGGTACGGGACGTTCGGGATCGTGTTCATCGGTTCTCCTCGGGAAGTGGGTGTGCAGCGACGACGAGCCGGTGCGGGCGCCCGTCGTCATGGTGGTAGCGAGCGGCCAGGTCGAGTACCGCAGCGGTCAGCTCGTCGGCGAAGGCAGCCCGGTCGGCGGCCGACCGGAACCCGATCTGCGTGTCGATGGTCAGTGTCGGCAGGGCCCTGCCGGATGCGCCGGCCCGGCGGGCCAGGGCGCCGACCTCGCGCACCAGGCGGCCGGCCAGTGCTACGAGGTAGGCCGCCGACAGGTGGTCGTCGTTGGCCTCCGGATCGGCCGCGGATGCGCTGACGGCGGCGGGTGATACGACGTAGGACGCAGCCGACGCCCGCAGTACCCGCTCGGTGATGCCCCCGTGCCGGCGCTCCTCGAACAGTTCCACCAGGCCGTGCAGCTCGAGCGCCTTGAGGTGGTAGTTGACCTTCTGGCGTGCGAGGCCGACTCGCAGGGCGAGCCCGGCGGCGGAGGCCGGAACGGCCAGCTCCCCGAGCAGCCTGGCGCGGACCGGATCCAGCACGACGGCGGCTGCCTCTGCGTTCTCGATGACTTCGACGTCCTGCATGCGACCATCCTGAGCTTGACAATAAACTTTGTCAATAGATGGCCGGATGAATGACGCCCTCGGATCCGCATCCCCGCCGGCACCGACGATCAGTCACCTGGAGGCCGGAGGGAGTGATGAGGATGCCCGATTCCCGATACCAACCCGACCGGTCGGTCGGTTCTCGTGGTGCCGTTGCTTCATGAGCACCAGGGAACACATCCTGCAGACCGTTCGGCGATTGGCGATCGAGACCGGGTCGGTGCCGTCCATGGGGGTGATCGCCCAGCAGGCGGGGGTGTCCAAGGGCGGGTTGATGCACCACTTCTCCTCGCGCAATGCCCTGGTGGAGGGCATCGCGGTGCAGGCGATACGGGATCTGGACCAGGCTCTGACCGCGGCCGCTGAGCGCGGCACGGTGGTCGAGACCTGGTTGCGCCTGTCGTCCTCCCGTGAAGAGGCTGCCCTCTACCGGGCAATGTCGATCCTGCTCACTGATCGGACCTCTCTGACCGATACGCTTCTGCAGCATGCGGCCGAGGCCACCCGGCGGTGGGAACACCTGTTCACCGTTGAAACGGGGGATCCTGTGACGGCCTCGATCATCCGCCTCCTGGGTGACGGGATGCTGCTGAACAGCCTTGCCGACGACGACACCGGGGCCAGCCTCGACTCGATCCTGCAGTGGCTGAATGGCAGGTCCCCGACGTGATCGGTGGTGGACTGCTCGCCGGTATCGCGGGTCTCGCCCTGGCCGACTCGTTGAACCCGGCGACGATCGTCGTGATCACCCTGATCCTGCTCGCCGTCGCCCATCGGCCTGTCGGTTCGGCCTTGACGTTCGTTCTCGGGGCGATGAGCACCGTCTTCGCCCTCGGCACGGCGATCTTCCTCGGTGCCAGCGTCGCCGCCGATGCCGTAGGTGAAGGGCTCATCTGGCTACGCCGTGCAGTGTTCCTCATCGCCGCCGTCGCTCTCGCGGTTGCAGGGTTCCGCCGCTTCAGGGACCGGGAGAGGAAAGGGATCGATCTTCCGCCGTGGTTCGGGGTGTGGACTGCTTTCCCGCTGGGTGTGATCATCACCGGAGCCGACCTGCCCAACGCGTTTCCCTACTTCATCGCCATCGAACGCATGGTCGCCGCGGATGTCGACATCCCTATCGGGTTGGTCGTCCTCGCCGGCTACGCGCTCGTCTATTGCATCCCATGCCTGATCCTCCTGGCCCTCGGCATGGCTCACGGCGATACAGTCAGGACACGCCTACGCAAGGTGCTGGACCGGTTCTCCACGGGCATTGTCCGACGCTCCCTCCCAGCAGCGTTCACGTTGTTCGTCCTCGCCGCCGCAGTCCTCACCTTCGCCCTCTGGCCCTGAGCAGGCTGCCACGGCCACCAACCGTCTCGACGGACGAACGCATTCGGCGCCACCTGACGGATCGCGCCTCTCACCCGGGACGGGGCGGTCGGAGCGTGGGATGATGCTGCGATGAGCGAGCTCGACGTCAGGCGCCTGGTCCGGGGGGACGCTGCCACGGCAAGGATCATGGTCGAGATGATGGCGCGGGTCTTCGAGGAGGACTATGAGCAGCTCGGTCAGGACTATGTCGATGACCTTCTGGGGCGAGAGAATTTCTGGGCCTTCGCGGCGTCGATCGGTCCGGAGATCATCGGTGGCCTGACCGCTCACACGTTGCCCATGACACGCTCGCAGTCGTCGGAGCTGTTCATCTACGATCTCGCCGTGCGGCCGGACCATCAGAGGCAGGGCATCGCGAGTCGACTCGTCCTCGAATTGCGTGCCGCCGCCGCGGCCGAGGGCATTCACGAGATCTTCGTTCCTGCAGACAATGAGGATGTGCACGCCCTGGAGTTCTACCGGGCACTGGGAGCCACCGCCGCGCCGGTCACGTTCTTCACCTTCAAGGATTGAGTCGTCGGCTCGGGCATCGCTTCACGCGATGCTTCACGCGATGCTTCGCCTATCGGGCGGGTTCTGGCAGAGTGCGTTCGATAGTCATGGGGGTACAAGCTATGCACCAAGGACGTTCTCCAGGCGCTGCAGCGGCCGCCGTTCTCACCGTCGGGTTGCTCGCCGGCTGCAGCACCCCAGGGCAGGCGCACACCGACGCCCCGCCGGCATTCACCTCCATGGACGAGGCGTACGCCGCCGTGGACGGAGTGCTGGGGTGCGAGGCCGAACCTGCGGGTGATCCGATCGTGCCGGCGGACGGGGGC
Organism: Arthrobacter sp. TJ-265; assembly: GCF_058269135.1. Lineage (NCBI taxonomy): Bacteria > Bacillati > Actinomycetota > Actinomycetes > Micrococcales > Micrococcaceae > Arthrobacter > Arthrobacter sp. TJ-265. The sequence goes on from NZ_JBZCND010000004.1 coordinate 102,491, forward strand.
GCGCTGACGTCCGAACAGAAGCTGTGCTCGGAGAACGTGCAGATCGATCTGTACCCGGACGAGGACTCCCTCCGGAAGGCCTTCGAGATCCGGACCGGCTCGAACCAGGGTGAGGTGCACCTCGCCCGCGGCACTAACTGGATGGTGGTCGACGTGACTGCCGTGGCCACGGGCGAACCCACGACCTGGGACATCGAAGGGTTGGCGGAGGACCTGCACGGGGAGTACGCGGTGGCCGGCGGATAAGCACGATCGACGAGTCCTTCTCATCTTGGTCTCACGAAGCGGCGGGATACTTGAGCCATGCGATCCGCGGCGCTTCAGATGTGGCTCCTGGGCGCGGTACTTGCCGCCCTCATGGTGACCGGCGTGCTCACCCTCGTCAATATCGTGCGTGATCCTCCCGATCAGCAGCTCGGACCCGCGGTCGTCTTCACCGACCCCGCGTCGGTTCCGGGACCGCCGTCGCTCCCGCCGGCGGATCCCACCCCGGAGTCTCCGCGCCCGGAGCCGCCCGCAGACGGGTCCCCGACACCGTCCGTGCCTGCGTCAACCCCCGCTCCGGCCCCTGCCCCCGCCCCTCCACCGGAGGTCGTGCCCGCGCCGCCACCGATCATCGGCGATGACGATGACGATGACGACGACGTGGGCGATGGGGATGACGACGATGACGACTGAGAAGACGCGGCCGCTCCCTGCGGTGCCTGTCCGCGGTCACCTGGTGCGCCGCCCACCTCCGCCTCGGTACACCCCGACGGCGCAGGACGGGGGCAGACTGGACCGGATCGGCCGCGTTTTCAGCCGTGCGACCCGTCGGTGGTCGGTCCGGTCCCGTGTACTGAGCGCACTGCTCGCCCTGTCCGCCCTGGGTCTCCTGTTCGCAGGAACCACGGCATACGGACTGCAACGGGCAACACTCAACGCGGACATCGACAACTCGCTGGAACGCAGTTTCGGGGAGTTCGAGACCCTTCTGGCGACGGGCATCGATCCCGCCACCCGATCTCCGTTCGTCACTGCCGAGACCCTCGTCTACCTCGTCATGCAGCGCACCCTTCCTGCCCCGAACGAAGGCATGATGGGCATCCGCGCCGGTGACGCGGTTCTCCTCGCCAACGACGCCGTGTCCCTGCGCCTCGAGGACGACCCCGAGCTGGTGGCCGCCGCGGCGGACCGCTCGTCGGCGGACGACGTCGCCATCACGACGATCGACACCGCCAGAGCCACCTACCGCGCCATCGTCGTGCCGGTCATGCTGAGCGAGGACACGGAGCCCACCACCTTCGTCCTCGCCTACGACATCGACGCGGAACGGGCGGAGCTGAACCGGACGTTCACCACTTTCGCCCTGATCAGCCTCGGGGCGCTGCTGCTCATCGGCGCAGTCGGCTGGCTGCTCATCGGCAACCTGCTGCACCCGGTGCGGCGGCTCCGGGAGACCGCACAGACCATCAATGACAGCGACCTCTCGCAGCGGATCGTCGTCACCGGGAACGACGACCTGTCCGATCTGACGCGGACCTTCAACGCGATGCTCGACCGCCTCGAGAAGTCCTTCACGTCGCAGCGGCAACTGCTCGACGACGTCGGCCATGAGCTCCGCACGCCGATCACCATCATCCAGGGTCACCTCGAGCTGCAGGATCCTACCGATCGGGAGGACGTCGACGCCGTGCGGGCCGTCGCCCTCGACGAGCTGGAACGCATGCGTCTCCTCGTCGACGACCTGGTCACCTTGGCCGGGAGCGCTCGTCCCGATTTCGTCCGCCCGAAACCGACCAGCGTCGATCGCCTGACGGACGACATCCTCGACAAGGCACGCGGACTGGGTGACCGGCGATGGATCATCGACTCACGGGCTGAAGGGGAGGTCCCACTCGATGACCGGCGGGTCACGCAGGCGCTGCTTCAACTCGCCGCGAATGCCGTGAAGTTCTCCATGGACGGGTCGACGATCGCCGTCGGCTCCCGGCTCGACGGCGACCGTCTCAGCCTGTGGGTGCGTGATGAAGGCATCGGCATCAGCGCCGCCGACCAGCAGCGCATCTTCGGCCGCTTCGAACGCGGCTCCGACGGCAGACGCGCCGAGGGCGCGGGCCTCGGTCTGTCCATCGTCGAAGCGATCGCGCAGGCCCACGGCGGCGGTGTCAGTGTCCTGTCGGCGCCGGGCCGCGGCTCCACCTTCACCCTCGAACTTCCGACGGCGGCCCGCCGGAACCCGGCCGATGCAGTATCCCGCGAGCACCGTGGCCCTGCCACGAAGGAGGAACCGTGACCCAGATCCTGATCGTCGAGGACGAGGAACGCATCAGCGCCTTCATCGCGAAGGGGCTCCGGGCGGCCGGCTACGTGCCCACCAGCGCGATCAACGGACGGGACGGCTATCACCTGGCGCAGACCGGGGACTTCGAACTCGTCATCCTCGACCTCGGCCTGCCGGACCAGGACGGCTTCACGGTGCTCCGACGACTCCGGGAGGCCCGCAACGACACCCCCGTCATCATCCTCTCCGCGCGCAACACCACGGACGCCACCGTGGCCGGCCTCGAGGGCGGCGCCGACGACTACATGACCAAGCCCTTCCGCTTCGAGGAGCTACTGGCCCGCGTCCGTCTGCGCCTGCGCCCGGATCCGTCCCGCACCGAGAGCTCCGTCCTCTCCCACGAAGGCCTCCAGCTGGACCTCCGGACCCGCCGCGCCCTCATCGACGGCAGGGAGGTGGACCTGTCCGCCCGCGAATTCGCCCTGACCGAGGCGTTCCTGCGCAACCCCGGCCAGGTCCTCAGCCGGGAGCAATTGCTCTCCCGCGTCTGGGGGTACGACTTCGACCCCGGCTCCAACGTGGTCGACGTCTATGTGAGGTACCTCCGCAACAAGCTCGGACCGGAGCGGTTCGCGACCGTCCGCGGCATGGGGTACCGACTGGTCGCCGATCGTCCCCGGCCCTAGCCCGACGCCGAGCACCGAGCGCGTCGGCCGGCATCAGAGGGCGTCGTGGAACCAGTCCTTCGTGAGCTGCCGCCAACGCGGGCGGAAGGCGTAGATGCACGTGAGGCGCAGCTTCGTCGACAGCGCATAGGCGTCCAGCCGGTCTTCGGGTACCAGCAGTTCCTCCGCCACGGCGAGGATCGCACGCTCCCCGGCGGCACGCCGTCGGGCGCTGAGGAGGCCCTGCGCCTCACGGAACGACAGATGCACCAGGAGGTTCGCCAGGTCGAGGGCCGGCTCGGCTAGGGCCAGCGTGTCGCAGTCGATCAGCCCGAGCGTCCCCTGGCTGCTCCCCCCGCCGGAGATGAGCACCTGCTTGTCATGGAGGTCGCGGTGGGACAGGACGGGAGCCTGCGCCGTACCGTGCAGAAGACGGCCGGCAGCGGTGCGTACTGCCGCACGCAGGGCCGCGTCCGGGACCGGAGAGGCACCGAAGTCGAGGCAGCGGACCATCCAGGTGGCGAGCGTCTCGACTTCGTCATGTGGGCCGTAGGAAGGCAGACGACCAGCATCACCACCGGGGACGGCGGCGAAAGCCGGCCAGTGAGCGGCCCAGACGGACCAGGCGTGGTCGAGCATTGCCTTGCCATCGCTCCCGGCACTGGTACTCGAGCAGCCGAGATCGTACAGACTGGCGCCCGGCACCGCGGACAGGGTGAGCGTAGCCCCGTCGACGGCGGTGACGCGGGGAGTGGCGATGCCTGCGGCTGCGACGAGCCCGGCAGCCGTGGCGTGAGCGGTGACGACCCGGCCGACCTTCCGAGGTGGCAGGAGCTTCAGGTATGCGCTGTCCGTCCTCACGACGGCCCTCCTGGTGAAGCGGTGTACCAGGAGTTCACCGGCGTCGACGGCCGCGGGAAGACCTGCCAGGGCCGGGTCCTCCCCGAAGGGCGTCAACGCCACCGTGCCATCCGCATCGAGGTGTCCGGCCCGCAGACGCCCTGTGGTCTCGTCGACGGCTTCGATGGTGAGTCCACCGTCGTGCGGCCAGGTGCGGTGGATGGTGAGCCGCGTGCCCTCGTTGTCCAGGACATCGTCGGGGATGAGCATCACGCGACCAGGGCTGCGAGCATCTCGAGCCGTTCCTCGGTGTCGTCACGCCACGAGGGTGAACAGGACCGGAACGGCTCGTCGAGGCGATCCAGGAGATGTGCGGCGGTCCAGGCGAGCACGGTGTCCTGGTCGATGCGCCCACCGGCGTCCTCGTAGCCGTCGAGGAAGTGTCCGCGCAGGGTACGGCCTGAAGCGCGTTCCTGCAGCAGGTCGACGGCCACGAACGAGCCGATATCCGTGCCGGGGGGCGCCGTCGTCGACCGGTCGAAGTCGGCGAGCACCACGTGAGAGGCGTCGACGAGCACCTGATCAGCGGAGAAGTCACCATGGACGAGGGCTGTGCGGTCGTCGTCGCCCAGGCGTCGGACGAGCGCGGCGTGGATCCTGCTCAGTCGTGCCTGGCTTCCCGGCGTCAGGTGCAGGTCCCGCTCGTTCAGGGTGCGCAGTTTGTGGAGCAGGTCCCGTGCTGGTCGTGGTGCGAGGTCGGTGGGTTGTGCGTGCAGGAGTGCAAGGGCGGCGCCGGCGGAGCGGGCGGCGTCGTGACCATCCTCGCCGGCCACCTGTTGGAGGTCTCCCTGTCCGAACCAGGGGTAGTAGCGCAGGGTGCCGGCCTGCGGCGCGTCGAGGGGGATGATCCGCTGCAGGACCGGGACACCGCGGCGTGCGAGGTCGGCGAGGAAGGCTGTCTCTGCGGGATCAGCGCGGCCGGCCTTGCAGACCGTGGCGCCGGCGGCCGTCTCCATCCGGAAGACCACGCGGCGGTGGGGGTTGTAGTTGAGGACCCGGCCCGGCCCGAGGGACAGGCGATGGTGCCCCTCGAATGCCCGGAGGGTGTCGTGCAGCTTCATGTCCAGGCCGATAGGGCCGGCGACGAGCGTATGCCGTCCGGGCAGTCCGATCACGTCGATGTCATATCCGTGGTTCGCGGCCCGCGCGAGCGTCTTGTCCAGTTTGGCGGCGTGGTGCGGCGCGTAGGTCGCCACCCATCGCGGGGCGGGATCCGCATCGGGTGCCCGCCGGGCGTCGGCCGGTGGAGCCTGTCCCGGGTGACGGGTCCGGAGGCGTGCGACGGCGGAGACGCCCTGCTTGTGGCGTAGCCGGTCGGCGTGCACCGGACGCGAGAACAGGGCGGACAATCCGACCGGATCGAAGATGGCCGGCAGCGCGGGCAGCGCCGGGTCGATGAGGGCGACGCTCATGGCTGCCGCCGGCCGGTGGCTGACAGGTCCTTGACGTCGTCGGCTTCACCGGCCCACCCCCCGTAGACCGGGTGCTCCCTGATGTCCGCGGGGGACCCTTCGAAGCGGACGGTCCCGTCATCGAGCCAGATGATCCAGTCGTGCGTCAACGCGACGGCGGGTTCGTGGGTGATGGTGATCGTGGTGCGATGCCGCGAGAGCAGGTCCAGCCCTTTCAGGACCTCCGCGCGCGAGTCCTTGTCGAGGCCGGTGGTGACCTCGTCGAGAATCACGAGCGGTGCATCGCGCAGCAGCGCCCGCGCGATCGCTATCCGCTGGCGCTGGCCGCCGGAGAGGGTCCCGCCCCGTTCGCCCACCGTCGTGTCGTACCCGTCCGGGAACTGCGCCACGAAGCCGTGCACGTTGGCGAGCTTCGCCGCGTACTCCACGTCCTCGTCCGAAGCGTCGATGCGGCCATAGCGGATGTTCTCCCGGATGGTGCCCGTGAAGAGGACGGCGTCCTGCAGCACCAGGCTGACATTGGAGCGGAGTGATTCGAGGGTCACGTGCCGGAGGTCCTTGCCGTCCAGGTGGACGCTCCCGGTCTGCGGGTCCATCATCCGTACCGCGAGCGAGGCGAGGGTGGACTTCCCGGAGCCCGAGGGGCCGACGACGGCTGTGCGACGGTGGCCCATGAACGTCAGGTCCACATCCCGGAGCACTGGTTCGTCGGGCGTGTACCCTGCCGTCACGCCGCGCAGCTCGAGGTCGCCCCACACCCGGGACAGGGGAACTGCGTGGGGGCTGTCCTCGATGTCGACCGGCTGATCGAGCAGATCGGCGACGCGCTCGCCCGATGCGGTCGCGCGGGCGATGCGCCCGGTGTACTTCGCCAGGTCGCGGAGGGGCTTCATCGCCGTCTTGAGGTACATGAGGAACAGGACGAGGTCGCCGGGCGTCATGGCGCCCTGCACCACACGCCAGCCGCCTCCCGTGAGCACCAGTGCGGTCGCGACGCCGACGATGACATCGGTGCGGCGTTCGAGGGCCGCGGCCAGACGGCGGGCCAGCACGCCTTCGCGCAGCGTCTTCTCGTTGCTGGTCCCGAACTGGCGTGCCAGTGTCTGTTCGAGACCGTACGTCTGGACGACGCGGATGGCTCCCAGGCTCTCCTGCGCGGTGTTCGCCAGCGCCCCCTCGCCCTTCCGGGTACGGCGTGCGGCGACGGTGATCCTCCCGGTGCTCAGCCTCGACAGCAGAAGGAATGCCGCCGAAGCGACGACGACGACGAGGGCGAGGAGGGGATCCAGCCAGAACATCACGCCGGCCATGGCCACGAGTGTGATGCAGTTCGCGATCAGCGGCAGGCCCGCGCTCACGGCCACCTCCTGGAGCTTCCCCACGTCGCCGATGAGGCGCTGGACCATGTCGCCCGTCCGGGACGAGGAGTGGTAGGACAGTGACAGCGATTGGACGTGCGCGAATACGCGGGACCGTAGGTCGGTGGCCACACGGGAACCGGTCAGGGCGAACGCGATGGTGGCGAGGAAGTTGAACAGGGCACGGAACCCGATGATCGCCACCAGCGCAGCCCCGCACAGGATCAGCAGACCCGGGGATGCTGAGGGTCCACCACCGGAGAAATCGGCGCCGAGGCTCCTGGTCACGGCGTCGATGACGAATTTCACGGGCCAGGGTTCCAGAACGCGGAACGCGACCTCCAGCAGAAGGGCCGTGACGCCGCCGGCCATGAGCGTCCTGTGCCGGCCGAGGTGCGGCCGCACCATGCGCAGCGTCCTTCGAAGGGGTTTCGCCGGTGGTCCGGAGGTCGGTGGACCGGGGGTGGTCGGCCTGCTCACAGGTTGCTCTCTTCCAGGATGGCATCGAGGACGGCGTCCCAGCTGTGGCGCTCCGCGAACCGGCGGGCAGCCATGGACATGGTGCGGCGTGCGAGTGGGTCTCCCGCGAGCTCGTCCAGGGCGGCCGCCAACGCCGCGGGGTGCGAGGGTTCGACGAGGACGCCCGTCACCCCGTCGTCGACGATGCCCGGAACCTGCCCGACGGCCGATGCCACGACCGGCAATCCGGCGGCGCAGTACTCGTAGATCTTCAGGGGGGAGAAGTACTGCTCCTCCTCCCGCTCGGTCCGGGGATAGGGTGCCACCGCGATCGCACAACCGGCAAGCATCGTGGGCACCTCGGCAGGAGTCGACGCCCCGGTGAAGTCGGCGTCCACACCCTTCGCGGCGGCCAGGGAACGCAGGCTTGCGGCTTCGGGACCGTCCCCGACGATCCTCAGTCTCCAGGAACCGTCGGACAGCGCCTTCGCCTCGATGAGGTCGCTGACCCCGTGCCATGGTTTCAGGGTTCCGACGAAGACCACGGTGGGGGTGCCATCGGCTTCCGGTGCGGGCACGATGCGTCTCACATTGACCCCGTTGGGTGCAGTGATGATCCTGGGCGGGGGATCGGACGATGCGTGTGCGGCAACCCAGGCAGCGATGGGATCGGACACGCACGCAACGACCGTCGCCGCCGAAAGCTGGATCCTGAGTGCGTGCAGTGCTGCTCCCTCGTCGTGCAGTGCGCGGTGGGTCCGTTGTTCATCGATGAGGGGCGCATTCACCTCGAGGATGCCGGGGACCGACAATGCGTTCATGATCCGTGCAAGCGCATCACTGAAGAGCGAGTATCTCTCATAGATCGCGGTGACGCCGTCCTCCACGGCCTGTGCAGCCAGTGCAGCGGCGGCGTCCCGTTGGGACTGTTCACGCTCCGGGCCGCTGCCGCGGGGAATGGGGTGGGTGACCACCCGCATGCCGGCAAGGTCGTCGGGAACCGACTCGCCGATTCGCGTGCAATAGACGGTGACATCGGCGCCGCGGGCCAGCCAGCTCCGGACGATCTCCTGGACGTGGACAGAGGCTCCCTTGGAGCCGAACACCGGGATACCGGGATCGACGCACACATAGGCGACGTGCATCAGGACCCCTTCGACGAGCTCAGGGCGCCCTGTCCGGTCTGGAGCTCGCGCAGCCGACGAGCCTGCTCCACGGAGTCGAACGACGACTCGATCAGCTGCCGCGCCGCGCGTGCCATCCCGGTCAGGTCGGCGGATGCACAGTAGGTGAGGGCGTCGACGAGATCGGCTGTGGACCCCGCCCGGGTCAGGATGCCCGTGGGGGCGCCGTCCCCGGAATCGAAGACCTCCGGAATTCCTGTCACGTCACTCGCGATACAGGGGACGCCGGTTGCCATGGCCTCCAGGAGCACGGTCGGCAGGCCGTCCATGTTGCCGTCGGCGGCCATGATGCACGGCGCGACGAAGACGTCGGCCCACCGCAGCACGGCGACGACTTCTTCCTGGGTCCGGGGGCCGAGGAGCGTGACGTCGTCCGCGAGGTCGAGCGCACGTACTTGCGCAAGGAGATCCTCATGCTCAGGGCCACCTCCCGCGATGCGGACGTCCAGGGCGAGGCCGTCGGCCTTCAGCCGGGCGACGGCGTCGAGCAGGTAGCGGAAGCCCTTCTTCTCGACCAGCCTGCCCACGGCGCAGACACGCAGGACCGGCCCGCGTGGTGCCGGGTCCTCGTACGGGAACCGGCCGAGTTCCAGGCCGTTGTAGACGCGGTGCACGGAGGCATCCGCGCCGGTCGCGAGCCGGTCGAGGAAGCGGTGGTTGAAGTCGCTGACCGTGACGACGTGATGAGCCCGGCGCATCAGGTCCGCCAGGACCGCCGCGTCCACCTCCTCGTGGAAGATGTCCTTCGCGTGGGCGGTGAAGGAGAAGGGGATGTCGACGAGTTCTGCGGCGATGGCGGTGGCGCGGGCGGCCATCGATCCGAAGTGCGCGTGAGCGTGGGTGATGCCCTGGCGGGCGAACTCCGCAGCCAGCCCGACTCCCTGATGGGCTTCCGTCGGGTCCATCGCCAGTAGATCGGGCAGCATGTGCGCGAAGCGCTCCCCGAACGTCGGGATCGTCGCCAGGCCTTCCCCGAGCAGGCCCCAGGCCTCGAGGATCTTCGAAGGCTTCGGTATGTACGTCACGCCGGCCTGGACGCGAGCGAGTTCCGGGTGGAATCGGGGGTCGATCGGCGGACGCAACGAGAAGAGGCGGAGGTCCTCGCCCTGCGCTTCCCGGGCAAGGATCTCGGTCACGATGAACGTCTCGGAGAACCGCGGATACATTTTCATGACATAGGCGGTGCGCGACGGTCCGGGTCGGTCAGACAGCAGCATGTACCCACCTCCGGTCCTGGGAGCCCGCCTCGGTGGCGAGGAGTTCAGCGGCCAGAGGGGCGAGTGCGGCGACACCGGTCAGGTCGACCATGGAACGGCCCACACGGGTGCCTGCGGCACGACCGAACCACGCGCCGATGAGTTCCGGGGAGAGGTCGTCGGGGTGGCACATCTCGACGACACCATGCCGGGCCAGCGCAGAGGCACGGATGAGTTGCTCCATCCGAGGTTCTGTCCGCGGAACGATGAGCGCAGGAGCGGATGTGGTCATGATCTCGCTGACGGAGTTGTACCCGCCCATCGATACGATCGCCGAGGCTCCCTCGATCTCGGAGAGCGCGTCGCGCACTTTCACCACGACCGACGTGCCGGGTCCCGCGGCCCGCTCGACCAGGCGGCGGTGCTCCTTCGGCATCTGGGGCCCGGTGATGACGAGATGCCCGTAGCCCTCGGGAACCTCGGCGCCGGCAGCGGCGAGCAGCAGCGCGAGGCCGTCCGAGCCGCCGCCGGCCATGGTCAGTACGTACGGCTGACCCACGGGGGTCGACCGTCCGCGGGAGACCCTGCCCGCGGCGAGATAGCCCGTGTAGCGGACGAGCGGGCCGAGGGTCCCCGGGATCTCCCCTGTTCCCAGAGGGTCGTGGATCGCAGGATCTCCGTACACCCAGATCTGGTCGAAGACCGGCGCCAGGACGTCGATTCCACCCATCCTGCTCCACTCCTGCTCCATCGCGTGGGGGCTGTCGAGTACCTCACGCAGTCCGAGGACCACCTTGCATGCCGGACGCCTGAGGCGGAGGTTCGTCAGGGCCTGTCCCAGTTCGCCGTCCACTCCGAACGCATGGCGGTCGACGACCACCAGGTGCGGGCGGAAACGGTCGAACACGGCGTCGATCATGTGCATGCGCAGCTGGATGAGGGCATCCTGCCCGATGGTCAGATGACGTGGACGGTAACCCTCGGTGCTCTTGCGTATCCCCGGCAGGACCACCCAATCCCATCCCGCCGGGACGTCGAAGCGTGTTGCGGAGGATTCCCCCGTGACGAGGAGGCCGGTCACCTTCCGGTTCGCGTGGCCGGGCAGGCCGGCCGACAGCGCGTAGGCGATGGCGAGGTTACGGCGCGTGTGCCCGAGCCCCTGGGAGTCATGGGAGTAGAGGACGACCCTGAGCTCCTCGGGCTGCAAATCTGCCATCGTTGATTGCCGGCTTTCTTGACCTGGTGCTGGGATGGTGGAGATATCAGTACGTCAGTCCCGCATGAGCCGCGCATGATGGGTGCATGAGGGAGTTCTCATCTTTCGCACGGCTCACGCCGGTGCCACGGCGATGGTCTACGGCCTGCCGATTCCCTTGTAGTTCCAGCCTGCGCGACGCCACGTAGCGGGCTCCAGGACGTTGCGGCCGTCCAGGATGTTCTTCGTGCCCACCGATGCGGCGGCCGCTCCCGGGGTGAGGTTGCGATACTCCTCCCATTCGGTGAGCAGCAGCAGGGCGTCGGCGTCCTGCATGGCACGCGGCAGGTCCTCCTCGTACAGGAGCTCCGGGAAGCGGCGCCGTGCACCGTCGATCGCCTCGGGGTCGGTGACGGTGACCTCCGCGCCCTGCAATTGCAGTTGTGCGGCGATGCTGAGGGCAGGGGAATCGCGGACGTCGTCGCTGTCGGGTTTGAACGCCGCTCCGAGCACCGTCAGGCGCTTCCCGAGGAGCGAGCCTCCCACCAGCGTGCGGGTGAGCTCGACGGTGCGGATGCGACGCCGGACATTGATGTCATCCACTTCACGGAGGAAGGTGAGCGCTTGATCGGCGCCCAGCTCGCCGGCGCGTGCCATGAAGGCCCTGATGTCCTTGGGGAGGCAGCCACCGCCGAAGCCGATGCCGGCGTTCAGGAACTTCCGACCGATCCGATCGTCGATACCGATGGCGTCGGCAAGGAGTGTTATGTCCGCGCCGGTGACCTCGCACACTTCGGCCATGGCGTTGATGAAGGAGATCTTCGTGGCGAGGAACGAATTCGCTGCGGCTTTGACCAGCTCGGCAGTGGCGTAGTCGGAGCATAGACGCGGGGTGCCCGTCGACAGGGGTGTGGCGTACACGGTGTCGAGCAGTCGGGTGGCGCGCATGCCGGCCTCGCCCTCCGGGAGGCCGTACACGAAACGGTCAGGGGACAGCGTGTCGTTGATGGCGAATCCTTCACGGAGGAACTCGGGGTTCCACGCGAGGTCGGCGTCGGGGTACCGCCGCGAGAGGTCGTCCGCCAGGCGGGCCGCGGTGCCCACCGGGACCGTGGACTTGCCGACGATGAGATTGCCCGGCTCGAGGGAATCGAGCAGCGACGCGAAGGCGCTCTCCACGTGGTGCAGGTCCGCCGCATACTCGCCCTTTCGCTGCGGTGTTCCGATGCAGAGGAAATGCACTTCCGCTCCCGCCGCATCGGCCATGCTGGAGCTGAACTTCAACCGGCCGGTCGTCAGGATCTCGTCGAGAAGTTCGGACAGCCCCGGTTCGAAGAACGGGGCACGCCCCGCTTGGAGCTCGCCGATCCTGCGGGGGTCGACGTCGATGCCTACTACGTCGTGGCCGAGCTTGGCCATGCACACGGCATGGACGGCCCCGAGGTATCCGCAACCGATGACAGAAATACGCATGCTGGTCCTCCTGATGTGCGCGCAGAGACCTGCGGATCATGGAAGGGCAGCACTCATGTCCTGACCGAGTGCTGATCCTCTGGAAGTCTCCATTCAGTCACCCGGACGTAAGGTCACGATGAGCCGTCGATGAGAAGGTTCTCATCCTCACCGGCGTGACGGAACACCGGGGAGGCGTCGCTGCTAGTCTGGCGCCACCGTCGACCGAGGAGAGCCGTGGCACCGGAGATCGACCCGCACAACATGACCCCCGGGCAGATCGACCTGATCAATGAGGGCCGGAAGCTCGAGGGCGTGCATCTGACCCTCTTCGGCTACTTCGGCGGCCCGGAGTTGCAGGGTGCCGGCATCGGGCGCATGCAGCTCGACGAGGACGGCCGGCTGCCGGCATCCAACTACGAGTCCCCCGAGGACCGGTTGAAGGAGCTGGTCCTCGCGCAACTGCTCCGCGGATCCCTGAGGCAGTCGATCCCGATCGTCCTGGGCGGGATCTTCGAGGACTTCTTCGCCCTGCGCACCCTGGAGGTTGCGGGCGGCGATGTGCAGGAGTACATCGCTTCCGCTGGGGCGCAGATCGTGGACATGTTGCCGCCGGCGTTCCGGCGCTACTACACGTCCGGCTTCCTGCAGCGCTTCGCCGTCGTCGCGGCCGAGGTGGCCTCGGACTTCGAACTCGGCTGGGAGGGTCCCCGCACGTTCGCGCATGAACTCGCGGCCTACTGCTTCGCGAAGAAGGGCGTGCGCCATGCAGACATCGAGTACGGCGCCGGCCTGGGAGCCGTGAACCTGGATCGACTGATCATCGGGCTGCTCGACGAGACCGCCATGCTCGAGGAGGCGTACCTGCCGGCACCGGAAGGCAAGGAGCTGACAGCCCCTGCCTGGTTCGTGCCTCGGGACCCGGCATCGCGGGTCAACCCCTATCTGCATCCTGAGGGGATGCCCAACACGGAGCAGGTCGACCTGCTCGAGCACCAGCTCAGTCACGAGATCCCCGAGAAGCACCCGGGCCCGGCCCGGCAGAAGGCCCTCGCCGAGGGCGCCCTGATCGACATCAGCCCGTACGCGTCCCGCCAGTACTTCCTCTGCCCGGTCGCCGTCGAGCACTCGGTCGTCGCAGCCCTCGGGCTGGACGGCCTGCCGCCGGAGTCCGAGTGGGAGGACCTGCTGCTCCACCCGGCCTGGCACGGCGCTGCGGAACACCCCACCTGGAAGAGCTTCGACTACATCGCCGTCGGCTTCGAGGACCAGCAGGTGTATGTCGCGCTGGTCGCCGGCACCGACGAGATGAGCTCGCCGGTCCTCACCATCCAGTACATCGGCGAGGTCATCGACGAACCCTAGAGCTCCAGGCCATTAAAGCTATTGACTATAGCCTATTAGGGATACACACTAGCCGCATGACCTCTTCTACTTCCACACCTCCCACCCAGTACCTCATCCGACCCGAGGGGCGCGTGGCGTACGACCTTCAGGGTTCAGGTCCGCTCCTCGTCCTCGTACCAGGTATGGGGGAGTTGCGCTCCTCCTATCGCTTCCTGGCGCCGGTGCTCGTCGCCGCTGGTTACTCGGTGGCGAGCACCGACCTTCGCGGTCACGGTGACAGCGACACCACCTTCTCCTCCTACGGCGATGTCGAGACGGCCGGCGATGTCCAGGCGCTGATCGAGCAGCTCGGCGGGTCGGCGGTCATCGTCGGCAACTCCCTGGCCGCCGGTTCCGCGGTCATCGTCGCAGCCGAGCACCCTCACCGGGTCGATGGCCTGGTGCTGATCGGCCCGTTCGTGCGCAACCCTCCGTCCAATGCCTTCACGCGGGCCATGTTCCGCACCATGATGGCCCCGCCGTGGGTCGCGGTCGTGTGGAAGAGCTATATGCCCACCCTCTATGCCGGCCGCAAGCCGGACGATTTCGAGGAATACCGCAAGGCGGTGGTGACGAGCCTCAAGCGCAAGCCCTATGGCAGGGCCTTCTCGCTCACCACCCGGCAGACCGATCACGATCCCGCCGAGGCGAAGCTCGGCTCGGTGACCGCCCCGACGATGGTGGTCATGGGTGAGAAGGACCCCGACTTCAAGGATCCCGCGGCCGAAGCCCGCTTCGTCGGTGATGCTCTTCGTGCGGAGGTCGTCATGGTCGCCGAAGCCGGGCACTACCCCCAGGCGCAGCGGCCCGCAGTGACCTCGGACGCCATCCTCCGCTTCCTCGAGACCGTGCAGCATGCCTAGGGCCGGGCTCTCCCGCGATCGCGTGGTGGAGGAGGCTGCGCTCATGATCGACGAAGTGGGCCTCCATCGGTTGACGCTCGCCGCGCTGGCCGGACGGCTCGGCATCCGCCAACCATCGCTCTACAAGCACATCGATTCGATGGCAGGACTGCATCGGGATCTCTCGGTCCACGCGAAGCGCGAACTCGGCGAGGTCCTGGCCCGTGCCGCTGTCGGTCGGTCCGGCGCCGTCGCCATCCACGCCATGTCCCATGCGTACCGCGACTGGGCGCGCGACCACCCCGCCCGCTACGAAGCCTCCCAGCGGATGCCCTCTCCCGGCGACATCGAGGACGAGGCCGTCTCACTCGCCGGCGTCCGGATCATCGCCGACGTCCTCGCCGCCTACGACCTGGCGGGCGACGACGCCGTCGACGCGATCCGCGCCCTGCGCTCCGCCCTGCACGGCTTCGTCTCCTTCGAGACCACGGGATCATTCGCCATGAGCGCGAATGTCGACCGCAGCTTCGAGCGCCTCGTCCACGGGTTCACCGTCGCCCTCACGCAGTGGACCGGTCCGACCCTCCTGGAGGCCAGTCCGACAGTCGACCACCGAGGAACGGGAGAATCATGAGCATCCCGCCGGCGACCTCCGGGACGCCCCGATAGCGGATCGGACAACCAATGCGTGGTCCGGGCGGTGGATGCGACACTCCTTGACCTCGGGGCGGGCGCGGCGGAGTCTTGTATCAGACACCCCGGACCCTGGTGGCACGATCACTTCCCAGCCGCCAAGGAGCCCATCATGTCCTCCGTCGTCGATTCACGACCCCCTTCATCCCGTCTCGCGCCGACGTGGCCGACGGGTGATGCCGGGTCCGAGCGGATGGTCCAGCAGAATGACCAGGTCATCCAACGCCTGTTCGCGGCGGGCCTGCGCATCCAGGGCCTGCGCAGACACCTCTCGGACCGTGAGGCCCTCGAACGCATCAGCGTCGTGGGCGCCGAACTGGATGCCGCGATCGGGGACCTGCGCCGTACCATCCACTCCCTCCGATCGCCCCCGCCGACCTTCAGCGCCGGTATCCTGGCCCTCGTCGCGGCCATGGCCCGGGATCATGCTCTCCAGCCCGAGTTGCGCCTTTCCGGGCCCCTCGACATCGCTGTCGACCCCGGCGTGGCCGAACATGTGCAGGGAGTCCTCCGGGAAGGCCTGTGCCGTGCGTTCCGGGACGCTGCAGCGCACTGCATCACCATCACCCTGCGGGCCGTTCAGGATCATCTCGAGCTGGGAATCACCGACGACGGCTCAGGGTCCGCCGAGCTGGTATCCGGCCGGGGCCCGACGGCGATGCGGCACCACGCCGAACTCTGCGGCGGCACGCTCTCGGTCTCGAGCTCCCTCGGCGAGGGAACGCGCGTCCTCCTCGTCGTGCCCCTGCGCTGCCGCTGAGCGGCAGGAAACCGCGACGCCGGTTGCGCGGTCGGCGGTCCGACAGGACTGCTGGTGGTCAGAGGGTGAGGGTGCGCCGCAGCACTGCTTCGGCCGTGTCGGTCAGACTGGTCCTGTGGGATCGGGCGTAGGTCCGCAGACGTTCGAAGGCTTCGTTCGTGGAGACGTTCGAGATCTGGGAGATCACCCCCTTGGCCTGCTCGACGAGGATCCGGCTGTTCAGGGCCCGCTGCAACTGGTCGTTGACGATCGCGGATTCCCGGATGGAGCGTTCCTGCAGGATGCTGATCGTCGACACATCGGCCAGGGCCTGGCCGATGGCCACGTCCTCCTCGCTCAGTTCACCGGTCTCGGTGCGGAACAGGTTCATGGCACCGATGGTCTTGCCGCGCACGCGCAGGGGAAAGGCATGCACGGACTGGAAGCCCTGGGTCGCGGCCGCGTCCTTGAACCTCGGCCACCGGTCTCCGGTCCCGGCGATGTCACGGATGGTGATGGGTACCCCGGTGACGTAACACTCCACGCACGGGCCGGCCCCGGTCTCCTGCTGCAGGACTTCGATGAGACGGCTTTCCTCGCTGGTGGACGCGAGCACCTGCAGTACACCGTCCGGGCCGGCGAGCATCAGCCCGGCAGCGGTCGCGTCGAGCAGTCCTACGCATTCGTCGACGAGCGTGTGCAGGAGGTCCAGCACATCGTATTCATCGACCAGAGTGTCCGCGATCCTGACGAACGCGGCACTGACCCGGCTTGCCCGGGTGGTGGATTCCATGAAGCCCACGGTAGGCCTCCTCAGGTTCATTTCATAGATTCGAACGGAGGTGAGAAGTCCAGCCGCCGGTCGAGGACGGCGCCGGAGGTCTCCCGTACCGTCTGTCCGTTCGCGAAGGCATGCCCTCGGAGCAGCAGCAGGGCATCGGCCGCCGTCCCCCCGGTCTGGGCGAGCACCATACCCGTCGCCTGATGGATCTCACGGCGGGAGGGTGTCAGCCCTGCTTCGGGGTCGTCCTCATCGTCGGGGACGAGGATGCGGCGCAGCAGACTCCAGGCGGCCCCGTCGGCGAGCACGCCTGCCTCGACCAGCTCGGAGTGGCTCAGCTCGCCCGGGGTGGTCCGGTAGAGCTCCACGACCCCCACGTCCAGGGCTCCGATGACCAGCGGGAAGACGAACAGGGCCTGCACCTCGGTGTCGGTCAGCGCTTTTCCGAAGACCGGCCACTTCTCGTGGGTCATCGAGCGCACATAGGGGAGGAGGACGGGCGTCCGGGAGCGGGCGGCTTCCCACCGAGGGCCTTCCCCGAGATCGAACTGGAGCTCGTCGAGCCGGGCTGCGAGCTCGTCGCTGGCCCCCAGCATCGTCTCCCGGGCGGATCCGCTGAATGCCGACAGGGCAGCGCCCGACACCGGTATCGCCTCGATGAACGAGGTGCACAGAGCCGAACACAGCTGATCCAGCCCGAGTGATTCGTTCGCGGTCACGGGTGCATCACCTGGCCCGGGGCGGTGGAAGGTAACGCGAGCGCAGCATCTTCCTGACCCTTTCCGCGGATAATGCGAACAGTTGAAGGGCGGATCATGCGGGCCCGTCAGCGGTCCCGGTGAAACTAGTGGCACAAGTGTAGCCGCCCACCGGAGCCGCGATCAGGGCCGACCGCACTCGTTTCCGCCGGGGAAGGTGGTCCGAGTGCGGCTTCAGAGAACCAGGGTGCGGTCGATGACCTGCTGGCTGGTGTCATTGAGGGTCTGGTGCGTGGAGCGGGCGTGATTGCGCAGGCGACTGAATGCTTCGTCCATGGTGACCGTGGAGATCTGGGCGATGACACCCTTGGCCTGCTCGATCATGATCCTGCTGTTCAGCGCCCTCTGCAGTTGATCGTTCACGATCTGGCTTTCCCGGATCGTTCGCTCCTGCAGGAGGCTGATCGTGGCCACGGATGCCAGCGCCTGGGCGATCACGGCATCCTCCTGCTCCAGGTCACCGGTTGCGGAGCCGAAGAGCCCCATGGCGCCGATGACCCGCTCGTGGATGCGCAGGGGAACGACATGGACGGACGCGAAACCCTGCCGGAGGGCAGCCTGCTGGAAGGCCGGCCACTTGTCGAGAGCGGCGATATCAGCGATCGTGACGACGGATCCGGTGTGGTAGCACTCGATGCAGGGGCCTTCTCCGGCCTGCAGCTGGAGGATCTCGACGAGTTCCGACTGTTCGCTGGTCGACGCCACGACCTGGAGGTCTCCATGAGGGCCGGCAAACAGGAGGCCTACCTGATCGACCTGCAGGAGATCGACGCATTCCTCGGCGAGAGTGTGGAGCATGTCGAGGACGTCGTAGTCGGCGACCAGGGTATCGGCGAGCTTGACGAACGCGGTGCTCACTTTTTCGGGTCTCGATCGGGTCACCATTGTTCTGCCCTCCGGCACTGCTTCGTATCGTCGCCCTGGTGGCGGGGATAGGGAAGTACTTTCATCAGTGTTCCTCACTGCCGGCACTGTCCGACACAGCATCCGGTTCCGCCGCGAAGGTGAGACTTCGGTTGATGACTGCCTGTGCCGCCTCTGCGAGGGTTTGTTCGTGGGCGAAAGCGTGTGCGCGCAACAGCATGAGAGCCTCTGCGGCCGACACGTCTGCCTGCACGAGGATCATTCCCGTGGCCTGGTGGATCTCCCGACGCGCGAGCGGCTCGGACTCCGTCATCGCTCCCGGGTTGCGGCGACCCTCGTCGAGGATGGAGTGCATCAGGGCCCAGGACGTCGTGCTGGTCAGCGTCTGCGCATGAAGGAGTGTCGGGGCGCTGAGTGATCCTGGACGGGTGTGATACATCTCCACGACACCGATATTGACGGCGCCGACGATCAAGGGCAGAACGAAGACAGCAGCCGCCCCCGCATCGGCAAGGGCGGTGCCGAGAGCCGGCCATTCTAGGTGAGCGGCGCGTGTATCCGGAACGATCACGGGCGCACGGGTCCGCATCGCATCCCATCGTGGCCCTTCTCCGACCGAGAACTGCGCCTCGTCCAAGGCGATCGCTCGGTCATCCGTCGCACCCATGCGGGTCTCGTTCGCCGTTCCGACGAAGATCGAGATAGCAGCGCCTGTCACCGGCAGCTCCGACAGGAACACCGCACACAGGTCGTCATCGCCGGGGAGGTTCAACACGCGCACCCGCCCGGGGCGAGGGGCGGGAAGCGTCGTCCGGTGCTTCGGACGCACGGGTGGAGGACTGGGGATACGGTCTTCATGGCAGGTCTCGGATCGTTGGCTGTGGCCCTACGGCCGCAGGCACACTCATCGTTCTGAAAGCCCCTCAACAATCCGCCGACGATCACTGAATTCACGTAGAACTGACCCCACCATAACCCGGCCTTCCCGTCCAAGGGCTTGAACGCCCAGTATCCCAGTGCACACCCCCTGCGGCCACAACAATCGCCGTCGGGTCGGACACGCTGATTGACGAAGACGCGGGCATGGCGGAGTCTTGAAGCTGACACCCCGGACCCTGGTGGCACCACGCTCTCTCTGCCGTCAAGGAGTCCCGACATGTCGCCTGCCCACACTTCAGGGCCCCCATCGCCCGGTTTCATCTCGTCCGTGTCGAAGCACGGTAGTGGACCCGTGCAATCCGCTCGGCGACCCGTCCTGACAGATCGGCAGGAATCGATTGCGGCGATGATCGCCTGCGGTCTGACCGGCCAGCACGTTGCCCGGGTGCTCAACCTGCCCCTGCGCGCCGTCGAGGGGCACGTCCACCTCATCCTCGAGGTTCTCGGGCTCGCCCGCCTCGAGGATCTCACGGAGGATGCCATCAGCGGCTATGGCAATGCCGCGATCCGGCAGTACGACGGCGGGCCGGTCCACCCCCAGCCCGCAGCGGGACCGTCGAGGTTCGGGCGATGATCATGCGTCAGGCCGCCGGCCGGGCTGCGGGGAAAGCCATGGGTATCGGCTCACGCGTGACGGTGCCCCTTGATCTCGAGGACGAGGAACGGATCGTCAGCGCGTACGACCCGCAGCAGCCCGTCACCCACTTCACCCACTAACGGCGGGGACAGCGTCCCCGTGTCAACGATCGGTCGGCAACCCATGGTCACCACACCGCCTCCGCCCTCCCCGGTGCCTGGGGTCCCGGGGCGCACCCGGGGCCGCCTCCTGACGGAGCAGACCGCCCACGACGCCGTCGACGGCCTCGCGGAGGTCGCTTTCGCCGTGATCCGGTCAGCAGACGGGGCGGGTGTGAGCCTCCTCGACAGCGGCGGCCGGCGGCTGAGTGTCGGGGCCACCAGCAACGGTGTCCTCGAAGTCGACGACCTGCAATACGAGTTGGGCGAAGGACCCTGCCTGAGCGCCTGGGCGACCGGCACGCCCGTCCACATCCTCGATACGCATCGTGACCTCCGGTGGGAGAGGTGGAGGGCAGCGGCCGTCCGGTGCGGAATCAGATCCTGCCTCAGCGTGCCCCTGCCGAAGGACCCGGGGCGGTTGGGTGCGATGAAGGTCTACTCGGACAGCCCAGGTGCGTTCTCCGACGCGGACCGGAAGATCCTGCAGAGCCTCGCTCGATCCGCAGCAGCCCTGCTCGGTCATATCCAGACCAGCGACCTCCCTCAACGCCTGAGTGACGAGCGCACGACCGCGCTCGCCGGCCGGGACGCCGTGGGGATCGCTCGTGGCATCCTCATGGAACGCCACGCCGTCGACAAGGAGACGGCCATGCAGCAGCTCATCGACCTGGCGGCCCGCACGGGCACCACCGTCCGGGACCAGGCGATAGCGATCAGTGGACGTGATGACGCGGGTGGCCACTGACGCTGGAAGCGTCTGTCAGTTCGTGAAATGGGTGTGGGGCGTGGTGCCCGTGGCTTGCACGATCAGATCGCGGGCGACGTCGCTGAGTTTCCGGCCTCGGGTATTGGAGGCCCGTTGGAGCATCTCGAAGGCCTCCTTCTGGGTGCACCGGCTCTGGCCGAGGATGATCCCGACCGCGATGTCGATGTTGGTCCGCGTCTCCATCGCCGAGTACAGATCGGCCGCGGCGTCCTGGTAGCGGGCCACCCGCATCGCCATCTCGAGGGCCCCGCCGGCCTGGGAGGCGAACACCGCAGCGACCCGTTGCCACTCGGAGGTGAAGTATCCGATCGGGCGGGCGTAGAAGCTCAGTGTCGCGAGTCCTTCTGGTCCGAGTTCCAGCGGAACGCTCAGCATCGACGCGAACCCGGTGGCCGCAGAGGAGCCGAAATAACGGGGCCACCGCCCGTCGCGTCGTGCGTCGTCGACGATCACGAGCTCATGGTTCGTCATCGCGGCCAGCGATGGTCCTTCTCCGACATGGTGCTGGAGCTCGTTGAGGGCCGTGGCTGTGTCCGAGCTGCTCTTGACGTTCAGGCGCCGATTCCCGCGCCGGGACATCAGTCCGCACGGCACCGACTCGTCGTCGGTGAAGAGCTGTTCTCCGAGGACCGACAACTGGTCGATAAGGTCCGTGATGTTCCGTTCCTCGAGCAGCAGGGACTGCGGATCGGCCGCGTCCGGACGCTTGCGGTTCTGCATGATCAGTAACCTACGCCACAGCCCGCCATTGAGTGCCGCCGCCGCCCGGGCTACCATCGGCCTACGAAAGAAGAACGCGGCGTTCGATTATCGAACGCCGCGAACGGCACATCCACGATGAAGTGAGGCCAGCCCGTGCAATTCCACCACCATGGCTACGTGTCGGGTGACCCACGCGTCCAGCCGGCCGCCGGCGTCGGACTGGACCGTCCGCAGGAACTCCCCGACGAGGTCGACGTCCTCATCATCGGCACGGGACCCGCCGGCATGATCGCCGCCGCACAGCTCTCCCAGTTCCCCGGCATCACCACCCGGATCGTGGAACGCCGCCCGGGCAGGCTCGCGATCGGCCAGGCCGACGGCATCCAGGCCCGCAGCGTCGAGACGTTCCAGGCCTTCGGGTTCGCCCACCGCATCATCGACGAGGCGTACCGGATCGTCGAGATGGCCTTCTGGAAGCCCGATCCCGCCGACTCCTCGCGCATCGTCCGCACCGCCCGCCCCGAGGACGATCCGACCGGCATCAGCGAGTTCCCGCACCTGATCGTCAACCAGGCCCGAGTGCTCGACTACTTCGCCGAGTTCATGAAGAACGCGCCGACCCGCATGGAACCCGACTACGGCTTCGAACTCGCGGGACTGGAGGTCGACGACGAGCAGGACTACCCGGTGCGGGTCACCCTCACGCGCGCCGCGGGGGAGGGGGCCGGTACGGAGCGCACGGTGCGGGCCAGGTACGTGGTGGGGGCCGACGGCGCGCGCAGCAAGGTCCGTCAGGCGATCGGCTGCACCCTCGCCGGGGACAAGGCCAACCACGCGTGGGGCGTGATGGATGCCCTCGCGGTCACCGACTTCCCCGACATCCGCCGCAAGTGCGCCATCCAGTCCGGGGCCGGCGGCAGCATCCTGCTGATCCCGAGGGAGGGCGGGCACCTGTTCCGCATGTACGTGGACCTCGGCGAGGTGGACCCGGCGGACAACGGCGCGGTCCGGGCCACGACGCTCGAGCAGATCATCGCCAAGGCCAACACGATCCTCAGCCCCTACACCCTCGACGTGCGGAACGTCGCCTGGCACAGCGTGTACGAGGTGGGCCATCGCCTCACCGACAGGTTCGACGACGTCCTGCCGGAGGGCGTGGGCACCCGCACCCCGCGCGTCTTCATCACCGGCGACGCCTGCCACACGCACAGCGCCAAGGCGGGCCAGGGGATGAACGTGTCCATGCAGGACGGTTTCAACCTCGGCTGGAAACTCGGGCACGTCCTCGAGGGCCGCAGCCCGGAGGCCCTGCTGGCCACGTACTCGGCCGAACGGCAGGTCGTCGCGAAGGACCTCATCGCGTTCGACAAGGAATGGTCGACGCTCATGGCGCGCAAGCCGGAGGAGTTCGCCGACCCGTCCGAACTCGAGGACTTCTACGTGAGGACCATGGAGTTCCCTGCGGGCTTCATGACGCAGTACGCGCCGTCGATGCTCATCGCCGAGGGCACGCACCAGGACTTGGCCACCGGCTTCCCCGTCGGCAAGCGCTTCAAGTCCGCGCCCGTCGTCCGTGTGTGCGACGGCGTCCCGATGCACCTCGGTCACCACGCGACGGCGGACGGCCGGTGGCGCCTCTACGTATTCGCCGACGGGGCGGAGCCCGGTGCGTCCTCCGGTGTGGCGGCGTTCGCCGACTGGATCGGCACGCACCCCGACTCGCCGCTCGCCGCCACGCCCCCGGACGCCGATCGGGACGCCTGGTTCGACCTGAAGGTGATCTACCAGCAGGACCACACGCAGGTGGACCTCGGGCGGGTGCCGGCGGAGTTCACACCGGCGGTGGGGCCGTTCGGGCTCACCGACTACGAGAAGGTGTACGCCGCCGATCCGGCCTCGGACATCTTCGACCTGCGCGGACTGGACCGCGCGGGCGTCGTCGTCGTCGTCCGCCCCGACCAGTACGTGGCGCACGTGCTCCCACTGGCCGACACGGCGGGCCTCGCCGCGTTCTTCGCCCCGCTGCTGGCCTCCCGGGCGGTCCGCCCCGGGGCGGCGGACACCGGACGGGCCTTCGCCTGACATGCGGATGTCACAGGCGGGCCCGGGCATGACGGCCGCCGCAGGAGCAACGCCGTCGGCCCCCGCCTCCCAGACCCTGTCGCGGGGCATCCGGGCCCTGGAGATCCTCGCGGAGACCCCGGACGGACTGACGACGGCGGAGATCGCGGGCGCGCTGGAGGTGCACCGCTCCATCGCCTACCGGATCCTGCGCACCCTCGAGGAACACTCGCTCGTGGTCCGGGACGCCGGCGGCCGCTTCCAGGCCGGCCCGGGACTCGCGAACCTGGCCCGGGGCGTGGCACCCAGGCTGCAGACCGCCGCGCTGCCCGAACTCACCGCGGTGGCGTCCGATCTGCAGATGACGGCGTTCATCGCGGTCTGGGACCGGCACCACTGCGTCACCCTCGTCGCCGTCGAACCGCCGCACGGCGAGGGCACCCTGGTCCAGCGGCCGGGCTCACGCCACCCCTTCGACGCCGGGGCGCCCGGCATCGCCATCCAGTCCGCCCTCACCGAGGCCCACTGGCAGCGCCTGGCGCCGGGCTCGCCCTACCGGGAGGAATCCAGGATCGCGGCGGCCACCGGGTACGCCACGAGCCAGGACGAGGTGATCCCCGGCGTCAGTTCCGTCGCCGCCCCCGTGCACGTCCGCGGCAGGCTCCCGGCCGCGCTCGCCGTCGTCTACCTCCGCAGCGACCAGCCGGTCGAGGCCATCGGCGCCCGTGTCGCCGCAGCGGCCCGTGCCGTCGGATCCGTCCTGTGAGACGGCCCCACCACCCCATACCCCTCCGTGCGAAGGACCAGCCATGACCACCACCCCCCTCCGCGCGTCCGCCGCGGATCCCGCCACCCTCGACGTCGAGGAGACGTGGTCCCGCGACCACCTGGAGTCCGTCCAGCTGGACCGCCTGCAGGCCACGCTCGCCCACGCCTACGCACAGGTGCCCCTGTACCGGCGGAAGTTCGACGAGGCCGGCGTCCACCCCGAGGACCTGCGCGAGCTCGCCGACCTCGCGAAGTTCCCCTTCACCACCAAGGAGGACCTGCGCAGCACCTACCCGTTCGGCATGTTCGCCGTCCCGCAGGAGCGCGTGGCCCGCATCCACGCGTCGTCGGGCACCACGGGCCAGCCCACCGTCGTCGGCTACACGGCGGGGGACCTCGACCGGTGGGCGTCCCTCGTGGCGCGCTCGCTCCGTGCCTCCGGCGTGAAGGCCGGCTGGAAGGTCCACAACGCCTACGGCTACGGGCTGTTCACGGGCGGCCTCGGGGCGCACGCGGGCGCCGAGCGGCTGGGCTGCACCGTCATCCCCATCTCCGGTGGTCAGACCGAGCGGCAGGTGCAGCTCATCCGGGACTTCGAACCCGACGCCATCCTCGCCACACCCACCTACCTGCTGACCATCCTCGACACCATGGCCGCCGCCGGGATCGACCCGTCGTCGACGTCCCTGAGGACCGGAGTGCTGGGCGCCGAGCCGTGGACGGAGGGTATGCGGCAGGAACTCGAGGGGCGCGCGGGATTCGACGCCTGCGACATCTACGGTCTGTCCGAGGTCATGGGCCCCGGCGTCGCCGGCGAATGCGTGGAGTCCAAGGACGGCTCGCACATCTGGGAGGACCACTTCCGGCCCGAGATCATCGACCCCTTCACGGAGCAGGTGCAGGGCGACGGCCAGGCGGGAGAACTCGTCTTCACGTCCCTCACCAAGGAGGCGCTGCCCATCATCCGCTACCGCACCCACGACCTGACCCGCCTCCAGCCCGGTACCGCGCGGCCCGGCATGCGCCGCATGGAGCGCATCACCGGGCGGAGCGATGACATGGTGATCGTGCGCGGCGTGAACCTGTTCCCCACCCAGGTCGAGGAGCTCACGCTGCGCATCCCCGCCCTGAGCCCGCACTTCCAGCTCGAACTGACGCGCCCCGAGGGCCAGCGGATGGACCAGCTGACCATCAAGGTGGAACCGCGCGAGGGCGTCACGGCCGCCGATGCCGCCGCGGCCGCCGTCGAGCTCCGGCACCAGGTCAAGACGCACATCGGCTCCACGTGCGCCGTCACCGTCGTGGAGCAGGGCTCCCTCGTGCGCTCCAGCGGCAAGCTCCGGCGGATCTACGACCTCCGGCCCCGCGGCTGACGGCAGGCCGTCCCGGAGCGGGGGTTCGCGTCCGAGGCGGCGCTCCACCAGACTGTGCTGATGATGTGGACGCGCGTGAGGGACTGGCTGATCGGTGCTCTGGGGATGCTCGTCGTCCTCGGGGTCGCCGTCGTGGTCCTCTGGTGGGCGGCGAGCAGCCCGGCCGGCGCGGGCGGGGGTGCGCCGGCGGTCGCGGACTCCGGACCGCCGCCCCGGGAAGAGCCCCAGGCGGAGCCCCCTTCCGGACTGGGCGAGGACGAGGTCTGGCTCGCCGATCTCGAGCTGGACGCCGGGACCGTGGTGGCTGCAGGCTCGACCCTGCGGGATGTCCGGGCCGTCGGGCAGGGCGTGGTCACCGGACCGACCGGGTTGGTCGCCGAGCGCCTCACCGTGGACGCGACGGTGCCGTTCGACGCCGTCGCCGCCGAGCTCGGCGGGGGCGCCGTGGTCCGCCCGGCCGACGACGGGCAGGTCACGGTGGTGCGCACCGTCCAAGCCCTGGGCCGGGACCTCCCCGTCACCGCCACCGGCACCGTCGACGTCGAGGACGGCAGGCTCGTCATGGAGCCGCGCTCGATCGACCTCGGCGGCCCCGGCTTCCTCTCCGATGGGATCGCCGCAATCGTCCGCCGCTTCGTCACGATCGAGCACGAGATCGAGGGCCTGCCCGAGGGGCTCGTGCTCCGGGACGTCGCCGTCCAGGGCGACGGGTTCCGTGCCAACCTCACCGGTGAGGGCGTCGCGCTCGCGCCCTGAGGCCGCCGCCGGTCGGCCCGACCTCCTGCCGCGGGCGCGGACCGTTCCGGGCCGGCGGCCGTGCGGGTCACCCACTTCGTCGCCGGGAGGCCGGGGTGGCCGCGGACTTCACGGCGCTCAGGCCCCGTCGGCCCCGGTGTCCCCACCGGTACCGCCGGCCAGGTGCAGGACCGCCGCGCCGTCGACGCGGTCCGCTGCCAGGTCCTCGAGCGCGCGGTCCGCGGCGCTGAACGGATACCGCTGGATGGTGGGGCGCAGCGGGATGCGTGCGGCGAGCGCCAGGAGTTCACGGCCGTCGGTCCGGGTGTTCGCCGTGACGCTGCAGAGCCGGCGTTCCTGGAAGAGCTCGTCCGCGTAGTGCAGTACCGGGATGTCGCTGAGGTAGATGCCCGCGATGGCCAGGGTGCCGCCGCGGTCCAGGGCGCGCAGGGCGGCGGGTACCAGGCCGCCGGCGGGCGCGAACAGGATGGCGGCGTCCAGCGGCTGCGGCGGTTCCGCGGCGGAGTCCCCCACGAAGACGGCGCCAAGATCCGCGGCCAGGCGCCGCGCGCTCGCCGAGCGGGTCATGACGGACACCTCCACGCCCTCGAACATCGCCACCTGCGCGGCGAGGTGGGCGGACGCCCCGAAGCCATAGATGCCGAGCCGGCCACCGGGCCGCACCCCGGACCGGCGCAGTGCCCGGTACCCGATGATCCCGGCACAGAGCAGCGGGGCCGCCTCCTCGTCGTCGAACCCCGGCGGTACCGCATACGCGAAGGCCTCGGGCACGGTCACGAGCTCGGCGTACCCGCCGTCGTCATCCCAGCCGGTGAACCGGGGGGACAGGCACAGGTTCTCGTCGCCCCGGAGGCAGAAGCGGCAGGCGCCGCACGTGGAGCGGAGCCACGCGATGCCCACGCTGTCGCCCACGCGGAAGAGCCGGCAGCCGGGTCCGGTGTCCACCACCGTGCCGACGATCTCGTGCCCCGGCACGGTGCGCGGGTGTTTCGCCGGCAGATCGCCCTCGACCAGGTGCAGATCCGTCCTGCACACCCCGCAGGCCCGGACGCCCACCAGCAGCTCACCGGGGCCGGGGACCGGGTCGGGCCGGGTGCCGAACACCAGCGTCGACGTGCTCCTCGTGCCGGGCCCGGCCGTGGGATCGGGGGAATCGTGCGCGGGGTCGTCAACCCACCACGCGCGCACGGCTCACCCCTCGATCCGTGGCGGGGCCGGCGCTACGCTCCGGTCCGCGGATCCGTCCACCCGCCTGTCCGTCGTCCTCGAGCGCCATGGGACCCCCTGGTAGAGGGCTCATCGTACGCTGCGGGGGGCGCCCGATCGGCTCTCCGGAGGGCGCCTCGCCCCTGCCGGGTGGTGGCCGGCTCCAGCGCCTCCGTGACGCCTGCGAGCCGTGGTGCGAGAATGACCGCATGCCGCACCAGGGAACACCCGTCGGGCGGGTCCGCGCGCTGTACCGCTATCCGGTGAAGTCGACGTCGGGCCAGGCGGTGGGCGCCGCCGCCGTCACCCCGTCGGGGCTCGAGCACGACCGCCGCTGGGCGGTCTACACGCACGACGGCGGGATCGCCAGCGGCAAGCGCACACGCCGCTTCCGGCCCGTCCCCGGGCTGCTGGACTGGACGTCGGAGCTGGACGGGCACGACGGCGTCCCCCTCCTCCGCAGTCCGGCGGGTGTCCCGTATCGGGTGGATGACCCTGCAGCCTCCGAGGCACTGACCACGGGGTTCGGCCAGGAGCTGGTGCTGAGGCAGGGGACCACGCTCCAGCACCACGACGAGTCGCCGCTCCACCTGCTGACGACGTCGTCCCTCGCCGCGCTCGCGGACCTGCTGGGCGGAATGGTGGAGGAACGTCGCTTCCGCCCTAATCTCGTCCTGGACACGGGGTCCGCTCCGCTGTTCCTCGAACGCGACTGGACGGGCGTGGAGCTTGCCATCGGGGCGGACGTGATCGTCACGGTCGATGCCGGCATGCCCCGCTGCACGATGATCGACCAGCCCCAGGCCGGGATGGGCGCCGGTCCCAAGGCGCTGAGGGCACTCTCCGTCCACAATGGGATGGAGTTCGGGGTGCAGGCCCGCGTCGACCGCATCGGAGCAATCAGCGTGGGAGATGTGGTGACCCTGCGAAGTACCGAGTCCTGATACATCACGGAGGAGAGAGCTGATGCGCAACGTGACCTACTCGATGGGGGTCTCCCTGGACGGCTACATCGTCGGTCCGGATGGTGGCTTCGACTTCACGACGCCCGACGAGGAGGTCTTCCGGTCCGCCATCGACGAGATCCGCACGGTCGGCGTCCACCTGCTGGGGCGCCGGCTCTACGAGACGATGCTGTACTGGGAGACCGCCGACCAGGACTCCTCGGCCGACGAGCCGGACCGCGAGTGGACCGCACTGTGGAAAGGGCTGCCGAAGGTGGTGTTCTCCCACTCGCTGTCCGCGGTGCGGGGGAGCAACACCCGTCTGGCGTCCGCCAGTCTGGCGGACGAGATCGAGCGCTTGCGCGCCGACCCGGCGGAGGGGGACATCGCCATCGGAGGGGCCACTCTCGCCGAGGAGGCGGCTGCGCTGGACCTCATCGACGAGTACCAGGTGCGGGTCCATCCGGTGCTGGTCGGGGGCGGCCGCCCGTTCTTCCCACGCCACCACCGCCGCGCGGACCTCGAACTCGTCGGCAGCCGTGTCTTCGGCTCGGGCGTCGTGATCTCCCGCTACCGCGTGAGGCACTGACCTCAGCGGGCGCCCACCCGGGCGGCGACGGCGACGATCTCCTGCATATAGGGGGCGACGACCTGCCGGGAGATCCTGCAGTCCAGCAGGAGGACTCCGTCGTCGTCGGACGCGAGCCAGCCCGCCACCGCGGCGAGGTCGTCGAGCGCGTCGATGGTCGCGGACCGCGCCCCGAGGGCCCGGGCGACGGCGGCGAAATCCACCTCGTCGATCAGCATGGGCCCCGGGTTTATGCCCCGAACGGCATATTGGTGGACCTCCGCTCCGTAGGCGGCGTCGTTGAAGACCACGATGACGGCGCGGCGTGCGGTCCTGATGACCGTGTCGAGATCGGCGAGGGCCATGAGCGCGCCGCCGTCGCCCGTGCACAGGACCACGGTGGAGTCCGGCAGCGCGCGGGCTGCACCGACGGCGCTGGGGAAGCCGAGACCGATGGTCTGGTACGCAGTGCCCACCATGATCAGGCGGTTCGGCGCGGGCACGCGCAGATACCCGGGCGCCCAGCCGATGAAGTGGCCGCCGTCCTGCACCACGGTCCGGTCCGCCGGCAGCATCCTGTCCAGCGCGCGGCACAGGCTCCGAGGGTCCAGCCGGCCGTCCGGTGCCGTCGGCTCGCCGTCGTCCCGGGCGTCATGGGCCCGCAGGGCGTCCCCGGCGGCACGCGTGCTCCACCGCTGCTCGCCCTCGCGGCGGTCGACGGCGGCGAGCAGCGCCTCCGCCGCGAGGCGTGCATCGGCGTGCACGAAGTCGGTGACGGCCGGCGAGGTGGGGCCGGCGGCGAGATCCACCTGGATGACCCGGGCGTCGGCGCCGAAGGAGTGGCCGAAGCGCAGCGTGAACTGGTTGAGCCGCGCGCCGAGGACCAGGACCACGTCGGCCTGCTCGATCAGACCGGCGGTGCGCTCCGAGGCCCAGCCGCCCGCGATGCCGAGGGCGGCGGCGTCCCCGAAGAGTCCCGCGCCGAGACCCGAGGTGGCGGTGAGGGCGCCGAGGCGGTCGGCGAGGTGTGCTGCCGCGTCGCCTGCCCCGCTCACCCAGGCGCCGCGGCCGGCCAGGACCAGGGGCCGTTCGGCGGACGAGAGTTGCGCCGCGACGCGGTCGACGTCACCCGCCGCCGGTGCCGGGCGGGGGAGGGGTGCCGGCGCCGCCGGGGTTTCCTCCTCGGCGGCCTCCGCAGCGGCGAGGTCGTACGGGATGGCCAGCACCACGGCCTCGCGGTGACGGAGCGCGTGCTCGACCGCCGCCGTCGTCACCGCCAGCGGACGAGCGGCGGAGACCGTGAACGTCGTGGCGCCGAGCCCCTTGGCCACGAGGGCCTGATCGACGTCCCACGCGCGCAGCCCGCTAGTGGGAGCATCACCGACCACGAGCAGCAGCGGGATGTCCGCCTGGACGGCCTCGGCCAGCGGGGTCAGCGCGTTCGTGAACCCGGCGCCGTACGTGGTGGTGGCGACGGCGAGGCGCCCGCCGGCCCGGTGGTAGGCGTCGGCGGCCGCGACGGCCCCGGCCTCGTGCCGCACCGCGGTGAAGTGCAGGGTGGGTGCGGCCATGACGGCGTCGAGGAAATGCGCGTTCCCGTTGCCCATGACGCCGAACACCTCGGTGGTGGCTGGCAGGAGGGCGGAGACGATGCGGGCGGAGACGGTGGCCATTGTCGGATCCTTGCAGGCGAAGTCCCCGTGGCACTGGTGCAGGCACACGGTCACCCGGGGACCTGGTGGGTGAATTCCGTATGTGCCTCGGGCGATGCCCTTATTGCCTCTTTTTCAGGCACGGCGCCCGTGGCGCCCGACGAGTGCCACTATAGCGGGCACGGCGCGCGGTTCCCCGCGTCCTCCCCGGCCGCTCCGCCCGCCGGGTCGGCCCGCCCGGTGGGCATGCGTGGACATGCCCACCGGGCCGGTAGCGGTCGGTGGGCATGTCCAGGGGTACGGCGGGCCGGGCCCGACGGCGTCGGCCGGTCAGGCGCGGTGCTCGGCCCCCGCGCCGGCGTCGTCCGTCTCCGCCTCCAGGGGCGCCCCCTTGGTCTCCTTGACCAGGGTGACACCGATGAAGGAGATGACGCAGAGGCCCATGATGTAGAGGCTGATGGAGCCGGACCATCCGGTGGCGATGAGGAGTGCCTCGGCGATGAGGGCTGCGAAGGCGCCACCGAGGATCGCCCCGAGGGCATAGCCGATGCCGATGCCGGAGTAACGGACGTTGGCGGGGAACATCTCGGCGTACATCGCGGACATGGGGCCGTAGGACAGCCCGAGTCCGATGGTGAGGACGAAGATGGCGATGCCGTACGCCCAGATGCTGCGGGTGTCGATCAGCATGAACATCGGGATCATCCAGACGAAGATGAGGCCGTAGCCGATCTGGAAGGTCCGCACGCGGCCGATGCGGTCGGACAGGATGCCGCCGTAGAGCGTGAAGATGAGCCAGCCGAAGGACGCGAGGAGCGTCGCGAGGAGCACGGGAGCCGCCGGCATGCCGAGGGTGCGCTGTGCGTAGGACGAGAGGAACGCGATCACGAGGTAGCCGGCGGCGTTGTTGCCGATGAAGATGACCGCGGCGAGGATCACGTGCTTCTTGTTGCTCTTCAGCAGGTCGCGCAGGGGGGTGGCGGTGTCGCGCTTCCGCTCGATCATGCGCTTGAAGACGGGGCTCTCGGCGACGGCGGCGCGGATGAAGTAGCCGACGACGATCAGGACCACGGAGAGCAGGAACGGGATGCGCCAGCCCCAGGCGAGGAAGTCCTCCGGGGACATCGAGCTGCGCAGCAGGAACAGCACCAGGGTGGCCAGGATCATGCCGACCGGGACGCCGATCTGCGGGTAGGCCCCCCAGAAGCCGCGCTTGTTCACCGGTGCGTGCTCGACGGCCATGAGGGCTGCGCCACCCCACTCCCCGCCGGCGGAGAAACCCTGCAGGATGCGCAGGAGCATGAGCAGGATCGGCGCCCAGATGCCGATCTGTGCGTAGGTGGGCAGCAGGCCGATCAGGGCGGTCGCGGACCCCATCAGGATCAGGGTGAAGACGAGCATCTTCTTCCGGCCGATCTTGTCACCGAGACGGCCCGCGACGACGGCGCCGAGGGGCCGGAAGAAGAAGCTGATACCGATCGTGGCCCAGGCGACGAGCTGGGCGAGACCGGGGCTCTCGCCCTCGAGCGGCCCGAAATACAGTGTCGCGAAGACGATGCCGGCGGCCTGGGCGAAGATGAAGAAGTCGTACCACTCGATCGTGGTGCCCACCATGGTGCCGGCGAGGACCTTGCGGTCGGCCGCACTCATGCCGTCCCGGGGCTGTGCGTCTGGACGCTCGGACGCTAGTGCCATGAAAAACTCCCTTGTTTTTGCAGTGCGTGGCTACTCGTGTGCCGGGTGAGGACGCCCTGGTCGTCGCCGTCGGGCACAAAATCGTATACGAATGCTAGGCCGCGCT
This sequence comes from Arthrobacter sp. TJ-265, assembly GCF_058269135.1. Classification (NCBI taxonomy): domain Bacteria; kingdom Bacillati; phylum Actinomycetota; class Actinomycetes; order Micrococcales; family Micrococcaceae; genus Arthrobacter; species Arthrobacter sp. TJ-265. Next base: position 134,912 of record NZ_JBZCND010000004.1, read on the forward strand.
TCGGTAAGGGTCAAGGGCTCCTCCTCGCCATGCAGGAAATCGTGGCGGTGGCGACCGCGGACCGGAGGGCGGGAGTCCTTGCACCGGGACCCCGAAGCCAGCAAGAGTGGGCGGGATGCACTCGATGGTTCAGAAGTAGGTGGTCATGAGACGATTCCGCCTCGAACACTGGCTCAAGACGAGCCTGTGGGTCGTGCCGGTGCTGTTCATCCTCGGGGGCATCGCCCTGTCCCTGATCACCACGTCGATCGACGACGGAGACATGATCCCCGAGAGTGTCACCGGCGACACCACGGCCGCGATGCAGATCCTCTATCTCATCGCTTTCGCGATGCTGACCCTCACGGGGCTGGTGCTGTCGCTACTGGTGCTGGTCGTCCAGCTCGCAATGGGCAGCTTCTCGCCGCGCATCGTCCGCCAGATCCTGCAGGACCGCCCTAGCCAGGTGGCGCTCGGCCTGTTCGCCGGTACGTTCAGCCACGCCCTGCTCTCGATGCGGGCCATCAGGACCACTCCCGACGGCGGGACCGTCCCTGGCCTTGCCGTCCTCATCGCCATCGTGCTGGTGCTCTCGTGCATCGCGACACTCGTCTGGTACCTGAATCACATCGGCCAGTCCCTGCGCGCCGCGGCGCTGGTCGGCTGGGTCGCCCACGACACGATGAGGACCCTCGATCGCGTCTACCCGGGACCGGGGACGGCGGCGGACCCTGATCCAGGCTTCGTCTCCGCGCCCCACGGCGGGGTCGTCTTCACCATCGACCACGGTCGCCTCATCCTCCTGGCCACGAAGGCGGATTGCCGGTTCGAACTGCTGTGGGCGGTGGGGGACTTCGTGCCGAAGGGGGCCTCGATCGTGCGCATCGTCGGCGATCCGTCCGGCATCTCCCACCGCGCCGTGAGCAGGGCCATCGTCACCGGCCCCGAGCGGACCATGAACCAGGACGTGGCCTACGGCCTGAGGATGCTGGTGGACATCGCCGAGCACTCCCTGTCAGGAGGGCCCCTCGATGATCCCACCACCGCCGTGCAGTCCATCGACCGCATCCATGACATCCTGCGCCAGATCGCCCAGCGACCGCTGCACGACGGCCGGTACGGGGACAGGGACGGGACGCTGCGGCTCACCGTGCCCACCATGCACTGGGAGGGCTACGTGCGCCTCGCGTTCGACGAGATCCGGCAGGCCGGCGCGGGATCACCCCAGGTCGTCCGGCGCCTGCGGGCAGCGCTGGAGGATCTGCTGACCGTCGCGCTCCCCGAGCGGCGAGCGGCGCTCGAGCACCAGCTGGCCCTGCTGACCGAGACCGCCGCCGCTTCCACGGGCAGCGACGCGGACCGCAGGGCCATGCTGGTGGCGGACCCGTCCGGAATCGGATCGGCGGACGAGCTCACCATGTCGCACCCCCTGCGCGACGGGCAGGGGTCCGCTGCACGGTGAACCCCCGTGCGCGGTCCCGGCTCGCCCGGCCGGTTTTGGTCGTAGTGTTCACGCGATGCGGTGATGTTCGTTGGGTAACTCGGAGCGATCCTCAGTAGTGTTTGACCATGGCCACCTTCCTCAGAAACAGCCGCGCCGCAGCGCTTCCCGCCAAGCTCTCACGATCCTGGCTGCTGGCCTCCGCGGCTTCCGAGGACACCTTCATCCCGGCCCTCACCTCCGAGGCCGACTCCGTGGTGTTCGACATGGAGGACGCCGTCCCCGCGGCAGGCAAGGCCGAAGCGCGGGAGCGCGTGGTCGAGGCCCTCTCCACCGGGATGACGGCGTGGGTGCGGGTCAACGGCATCGAGACGGAGTACTGGGCCGATGACCTGGCCGCCCTGTCCAGGGCGCCCGGCCTGCGCGGCGTCATGCTCGCCATGACGGAGAAGCCCGAACAGGTCACCCACACGGCCATGCGCCTCCAGGCGGGCACGCCCGTGCTGGCGCTCATCGAATCGGCGCTCGGCATCGAGAACGCGACGGCGATCGCCAGCGCGCCGGGCACGTTCCGCCTGGCGTTCGGCGTCGGCGATTTCCGGCGCGACACCGGTGCCTCCGACGACCCGATGGCGCTCGCCTATGCGCGGTCGAAGCTCGTGGTCGCCTCCCGCGTGGGGCAGCTGCCCGGACCGATCGACGGCCCCACCGTCGGCGCCCTGGGGGACGAGCTGCTCGAGGCCTGCAGGGTCACGGCCTCCATGGGGATGACGGGCAAGCTGTGCCTGCTGACCGATGCGACCGACACCATCAACCGCGGGCTGTCGCCCAGTGAGTCCGAGATCAGCTGGGCCGCCGAGCTCCTCCGCGAGCACGCCGCCGGCGCCGTGGTGGGTGACGGCTCCTACCTGCCGCGCCTGGCACGCGCGCAGAAGATCTCCTCCCTCGCGGACTCCTACGGGCTCTGGAACGCCTGACCGAAAAAATTCTTGGTGTTCCGTGCATCCGAATCGCCCCGCCATCGGGTAGTACCGGGTGTCAGCGAAAAAGCCCCGCCACGGGGCCACACCAAGGAGTAGCCATGCAACGAAGCCTGTACGCCATTGGAGCCGTCGCAGCCCTGGGAGCAGCGTCCATCGCCGCCCCGGCGACCGCAGCCGAAGCGCCGGCCGATGCGTCCCTGTCCGTCCTTCACGGCGTCCCCGACCTCACCGTCGACGTCTACGTCAACGGCGCCCTCACGCTGGACGACTTCACCCCGGGCACGCTGGCCGGTCCGCTCGCCCTGCCGGCGGGGAACTACCAGCTGGCCATCACGGCGTCGGACGCCGCGGATGCCAGTGCGCCGGTGATCGGTCCCGTCGACGTGACGCTGGAGGCCGGTGGGAACTACACCGCGACGGCGAATCTCGACGCCGCGGGGCAGCCGACGGCGAACTTCTTCACCAACGACGTCTCGACCATCGAGGCCGGCAAGACACGGCTGACGGTCCGCCACGTCGCGGCCGCTCCCGCCGTCGACGTCCTGGCCGGCGATGCGCCGATCGTCCAGAACCTCAGCAACCCGGACGAGGCTTCGCTGACCACGGATCCCGGCATGGTGTCGGCGGCCGTCGCAGCCACGGGCACCACCGATCCGGTGATCGGCCCTGCCGATCTGAACCTCCCCGAGGGCACCTCGACGATCGTCTATGCCTGGGGCAGCCTCGAGGCCGGCAACCTCGCGCTCGCCACCCAGTCGATCGAGGGACTCCACTCCTCGCCGGGTGCCGTCCCCGGAGGCCAGTCCGGCCTCGCGGCCCAGGACGACAACGGCGCGGCCGTCGGGATCGGGGCGTTCCTCCTGGTCCTGCTGGGCGGCGCGGCAGCCGTCGCCCGCCGTCGGACCGCCCGCGTCTGACACCAGTACTGCCGGGCGGGGAGGCACCCCACTCCTCCCCGCCCGGCACCCCATCTGCAGGAGAGTTCCGGACAGTGCATCCCAGACGATCAGCGACAGCCGCGGCGGTCCTCGCCTCCATCCTCCTCGTGGGATGCGCGCAGGCCGACGATCCGGCGGATCCGGCACCGGCCATCACGGCTCCCGTCCCCACCCGGTCGGCGCCCGCCGGCGACGCCGCAGTTCCGGCGCCCGACCCAGCCCCGGCGTCCGAGGCCGCCATGCCACCGACGGCGATCACCGACGTGCCCGTCCAGCCTGCGGACGGGGCGCTCCGGCCGCAGGACCCGGCCCCGGTCTCGCTCGTCGTCGCCGGCACCGACATCTCCGTGAAGGTCGTGGACGTCGGGATCGAGGAGAACGACGCCATGGAGATCCCCGACAGCTTCTACGAAGCGGGGTGGTACCGGTACGGCCCCGCGCCAGGCGCGGAAGCCGGCAATGCGGTGATCGCCGCCCACGTCGACAGCCTCACGGAGGTGATGCCCTTCGCCCAGCTGAAGGACGTCGCGATCGGGACCACCGTCACGGTGGGGCTGGAGGACGGGCGGTCACTGACCTATGCGGTCTCCGACGTACGGAACGTCCCGAAGGCCACGCTGGATGGGTCGGAGATCTTCGACCGCGACGGCGGCCACGAGCTCAAGATCATCACCTGTGGGGGTGAGTGGCTGCCCGAGGAAGGGGACTATGAGGATAATGTAGTGCTCACAGCCTTACCGCTCTGAGTCTGATGGGGTAAGAGCCTAGGATCACAGGATGCCGCATCGGTGCGGCATCGGCCCCGGCTTGAGGAGTGACACGTGGCATCTCCGGGCCCCGAGTGGACGAAGCAGCTCGACCTGGATTTCTCCGCAGGGGACGAGCGGGCGATGACCGCTGCGTACGAGTGTTTCTCCCCGCTCGTGTACACGATCGCCCTGCGATCGTTGAGGGACCGCGCGGCCGCCGCGGACGTCACCCAGGACGTGTTCGTCAGGGCCTGGCGATCGAGGGACCGCTTCGACCCGGAATCAGGGGTGGTGCCGGCGTGGATCATGGGGATCTGCCGGAACGTCATCCTCGACTCGCTCTCGGCCCGCAGCCGGCAGGAACAGCTGGTGGCCCGGGCCGGCTTCGCCCCGGAATCCGGCGCCGCCCTCGATCTCGGTGTGGACACCATCACCGACCGCGTGGTCCTGGGCTCGGAGCTGGAACGGCTCGGGGAGCCCCAGGGCTCCATCCTCAAGCTGGCCTTCTACGAAGACCTCACACATCAACAGATCTCGGCGCGGATGAATCTCCCCCTGGGAACCGTCAAGAGCCACATCCGAAGGAGTCTCGTGCACCTACGCAATCGATTGGGGGAGTGGAATGCAGCATCTTGATCCGGACGCCGTCGGACTCGCTGCGCTGGGTGAACCACTCGACCCCTGGTCGCAGGAGCACCTGGGACAGTGCGGCACGTGCGCGGCCGAGGTGGACGAACTGCGGAGCGTCGTCGCCGCCGCGAAAGCCGATGGTACCGTAGCGGTCCTCGAGCGGCCCGACCCGGCGATTTGGGAGTCCATCAGGGCCGAGCTCGGCCTGCGTGCGGAGGGCGCGGGGCCCGATGCGGAGTCGGTAGCGACCGTGCAGAACCTCTCTGCGGTCAGGGACAGGCCCGACCGCGGGAGGCGGCAGTTCTCCACCCGCTGGCTTGCGGTCGCCGCCGGTGTCGGCATCCTGGTGGGTGGAGGAGCGCTCTGGGGGTGGGAGACCCTGCGGCCGGGGGAGAACAGCGTGGTGCTGGCCCAGACCGAGCTCGAGCCGCTGCCCGGCTTCTCCGGCTCCGGGGAGGCGACGGTCTCGCGTGCCGAGGACGGCACCCGGAGCCTCGACGTGGACCTCGCCGGGGCGACGCCGGAGGGGTTCCTGCAGGTGTGGCTGATCGCCCCCGACCTGCAGGAGATGTACAGCGTCGGCCTGCTGGAGGCGGAGCATGGCAGCTTCGCGGTGCCGGACGACATCGACCTGGCGCAGTACCCCATCGTGGACATCTCCGACGAGCCCTTCGACGGGGACCCCACCCATTCCAGCGTCAGCATGGTCAGGGGCACGATCGGCGCCGTCGGAGGCTGAGCGCCGCCGCGGTCAGCGGACCAGGGCGCGCTCCTCCGCACCGTTGATGCGCGAGGTGCCGCCGCAGTTCGTGCACACCTGCAGGCGTGTCTTGTTCACGGTGAGGAGCGGGATGAAGAACACGGAGATCTTCGTCCTGCGCTGGATCACCTGCTGCGGTGCGAACCTCCCGCAGTAGCGGCAGGAAGCGGAGCGGGTGGACTGGAGGTGCTCACGTGTGGTGAGGCCGAAGAGGAAGAACATCTCTTCACGGTAAGGGCCCGACGACACAGAAGAAAGCCCCCTTAGTATTCCCTCTTCCGGCGCTCCGCGTGGTACTCAGGGGGGGGCGGGAGCCGTGCGGATCCCGCGGTAGTGCGCGGGCCAGTCCCTGACGGGGATGCGCGGAATCGTCCGGATGGTCCCCGCGGTGCCCCACTCGTTCTTCCCCAGCCGCGAGAGCGGCCTGAGCGCGGCGATCGAGGGGAGGTCGCCGTCGAGCACGTCCTCCGAGACCGCGGCGTGCAGCACCTCGCCGAAGACGAGGGTGCAGTCGCCCATCTCCTGGATCAGGTGCAGCCGGCACTCGAGCGCCACGGGGGATTCCAGGACCCGCGGTGGCTTCACCGCGGTGCTCGGCTCCCGGGTGAGCCCGGCGGCGTCGAACTCGCTGGTCTCCGGCGGGAAGTCGGTGGCGGTGGCGTTCACGGCCTCGAAGAGGTCCTCCGGGGTGAAGCTCACCACGAACTCGCCCGTGGCCTCGATGTTGCGCACGGAGTCCTTGCGGCCCACGGACGTGAACTGGACGATCGGCGGGTTGACCGACGCGATCGTGAAGAACGAGTGCGGCGCCAGGTTGTCCACGCCCTCAGCGGACGTCGACGAGACCCAGGCGATGGGGCGTGGCACGACGACGGAGGTCAGGAACTTGTAGAACGCGCGGCTGTTCGCGGGGTCCGGGACGACGTCCTTGCGCATCCGGACCTAGCCCTGCGCCGCGAGGAGGTCGCGGAGGCCGAGCGGGCGCCGCCCGGTGAGGTGCTCGACGTCGGGGGACACCTCGGCCAGCTCGCCGCGGGCGATGGCCGTGTACGTGCTCACCCAGGCTTCGACCTGCCAGCGCGGCGCGCCGTGGTGGGCCCGGGAGGCCATCGCCTCGTCGTACGTCTGGTCCTCGAACCGCACGGTCGCGGGGGTCGCCGCGCTGATGGTCGCAGCGGCCTCGGTCAGGGTGAAGGACTCCGGGCCGGTCAGCCGGTACGTTCTGCCTTCGTGGTCCGTGGGCGTCCGCAGCACTGCGGCGGCTGCCCGGGCGACGTCGGACCGGGCGACGGCGGAGAGCCGGCCGTCGCCGGCCGGACCGCGGATGACGCCGTCCTCCGCGAGGGCGGGTACGACGTCGAGGTAGAGATTGTCACGCAGGAAGGTCCAGGCCATGCCGGAGCGCCGCAGGTACTCTTCCGTGGCCCAGTGGTCACGGCCGAGCAGGAACGTGGCGTCGGGGGAGGCGCCGAGGAACGAGGTGTAGACGACGTGCCGCACGCCGGCCGCCTTCGCCGCGTCGATGAAGGTGCGGTGGGTCGCCACGCGGTCGGCCTCCTCGGCAGCGGAGACCATGAACAGGACATCGACGCCCGCGAGCGCCGCGGCGGAGGCGTCGGCGTCGGCGTACGTGCACTGCCGGATGACGGCGTCGGCGAGATGCTCCGCCCGGTCCGGTGACCTGACCGGGAGGATCAGCGGCACCCCTTCGGCGGCGAGCTCCCGGGCGACACGTCCGCCCACCATGCCGGTCGACCCTGTGACTGCGATGCGCTGCTCCATGCCCGGAACAGCCACGGCGGGGACGGAAATATTTCCTCCCCGCTTCACCGTCTGTTCGCCGACCGATGGTCCGCGGGCCGCCGGGCGCCGCTAGGCTCCTTCGAATGGCTGGACGGTTCGTGGCGATCGGGGACTCCTTCACCGAGGGGGTCGGTGACTGGAACAACTCCTTCCCCAACGGGGTGCGGGGCTGGGCGGACCGCGTGGCCAAGCAGCTGGGGCGCCAGGACCCCGCATGGGAGTACGCGAACCTCGCGATCCGCAGCAAGCGGCTGCACCACGTGCGGGACGAACAGGTGGACCGCGCGCTGGCCCTCGAGCCGACCCTCGTCAGCCTCTACGCCGGCGGCAACGACATCCTCGAGCTGCGTACCGACATGGCATCCCTCATGCGGGAGTACGAGTCCGTGGTGGCGCGCATCGCGGCATCGGGCGCCCGTCCGCTCCTGTTCACCGGGTTCGACATCCCGCTGAGCCCCGTCTTCGAGCCGATGAAGCGCCGCAATTGGCTCTACAACGACCACGTGCGGCGCATCGCGCGAACGTACGACGCCGTCCTCGTGGACTACTGGTGCTTCGACGAGTACTCGGATCCGGGACTGTGGGACGCCGACCGGCTGCACATGTCCCCCGCTGGGCACCGGAACCTGGCGGCGCACGTGCTGCGGGTCCTCGGCGTTGACCACTCCCTCACGCCGCGCCTGCCCGAGCGGGAGGGGTATGCGGGGCTGGTGGCGGGGCTGCGCCGCGAGTCGGCCTGGCTCGGGGAGTGGGTGGTGCCGATGTTCGGGCGGCGCCTGCGGAAGGTGACGCTGGGTGACGACCTGCAACCGCGATGGCCGGAACCCGTCCGCCCGGCCGACGGGCTGAAGCGCCTGGCCCGCGCCCGACAGGCGGCCGCGGCCCAGGTCGGGCACCCGTCGTCCCGAGGCGATGCACGGTGGCCGCGGAGCGGCGACTAGACTCGGCGCCTATGGATCACATGCGCAGGCTCCGCACCCCGATCGTCTGGCTCCTCGTCGCCGCCCTGGTCCTCAGCATCGGTGCGGGTTTCTTCTCCGTCATCTTCTAGTACCTTCCGGCCGGTGCGCGCCTGCGGCAGGATTGCCCTTGCCGCCCATAGTCCTCGAGGCCGGCTACCGCCAGTGCGGTCCGGCGTGGTCCTCGACTTGTCGGTGGTGTCCTCGCGCGCCTAGGGTCGTAAGTAGGCTTAGCTTTACCGGCGGGCCGACCTTCGTTCCGGCGTCCGTCGCGGCGCAGGACACGCACAAACCCAGGGAGAACACTCATGACCTCCGAGAGCACCACAGGATCGACCGACCAGTACACCTTCCAGAACCCCGTCACCAGGTTCGAGAGCATCACCCCTCCTGCCGAGCACACGGCGGAGCCGGGACTCGAGTCCAGCATGGAGATCAAGGCCGACCGCGGCGAGACCTCCTACCGCGGCACGGGCCGCCTCACGGGTCGCAAGGCCCTCATCACCGGCGCGGACTCCGGGATCGGCGCCGCCGTGGCCATCGCCTTCGCCCGCGAAGGAGCCGACGTCGCCCTGTCCTACCTCCCCGAGGAGGAAGGCGACGCGCAGGTCGTCAAGGCACTCATCGAGGCGGAGGGCCGCACGGCCGTCTGCATCCCGGGTGACCTGAAGGACCCCGCGTACTGCATCTCCCTCGTGCAGCAGGCCGTGGACGGCCTCGGCGGACTGGACACCCTCGTCAACAACGCCGGCAAGCAGGTGGCCGTCGAGTCGCTCGAGGACCTGAGCGACGAGCAGCTGGACCACACGTACAAGACGAACATCTACTCGTTCTTCCGGGTGACCAAGGAGGCGCTCAAGCACCTCGAGCCCGGCTCGGCGATCATCAACTCGACCTCGATCCAGGCCTACGAGCCCTCGCCCACCCTCGTGGACTACGCGAGCACCAAGGCCGCGATCAACAACTTCACCAAGGGACTCGCGCAGCAGCTCGCGCCCAAGGGCATCCGCGTCAACGCTGTGGCGCCCGGACCCATCTGGACGCCGCTGCAGCCCTCGGGCGGACAGCCGAAAGAGGCACTGCCCGAATTCGGGAAGGACACCCCGCTGGGCCGTGCGGGCCAGCCGACCGAACTCGCGCCCGCCTACGTCTTCCTGGCGTCCTCCGAGTCGAGCTACGTGCTCGGCGAGACCCTGAACGTCAACGGCGGCATGCCTTCGCCGTAGGTCCTGACGGCAGACCACAGCAGCCCCGGACTCCTGTGAGTCCGGGGTTGCTGTGTTGTACGGTGCTGGACGGTTACGGCGCCTCGTCCAGGGCGTCGAAGTCCGCGCGGTCGATCCGGCGGTGGTACCGCATGCCGGCGAGACCACCGAGGATGGCCCCGACGAGTGCGATGGCGGCCACCACGAGCAGGGCGAGGAGCCCGGGACCCGTGAAGTCCTGCAGGGCGGGGAGACCGAGACCCTGGACCCGCTCGGTGACGCTCGCCTGGTTGCCGACGATGAGTCCGATGATCGCTAGAACGAGGGTGACGACCACTGCCCAGAGCCAGACGGCGACACCCTGCTTGGCGCCACTGAAGCGTGCCATGCGTCCGGCGACGTAGCCGCCGGTGTAGTAGGCGACGAGCAGCATGATGCCGAGGACGACGGCGGTCGTGATGGCCGCGGTCTGCGCCTCGCCCGAACCGCTCGTGAGGTCCTGCATGGAGAGGGTGCCGCCGACGCCGAACAGCGCGGCCAGGCCGCCCACGACCGCGGAGAGTAACACGAACATGCCCGTCGCGGTGAGCCAGCCGAAGAACGCGGAGCCGAACTTCATGCCCCCGAAGTGTTCCTTCTCCCGCTGGTGCAGCAGCTTGCGGTCGGATGGGCTGGGCACACCCGAGCCGGCCACGGCGCCGCGGGGGAGGGGGCGGTCGGTGCCGGGATCGGCGGTGCCGCGCTCCTCGCGCTTCCCGGCGGGCGTCACGGGGACCACCTGCGTGTGGGCCTGCGTCCTCGTGTGCTCCGCAGGGCGCGGCTCGTCCCGCGAGGCGGAGATCGGCGCCGCCTGCCGGCGGGTGGGGGTGCTGTCCTCGGTGTCGGCCGAACTACCGGAATACATGCCCGGGACGTAGTCGCCGACCGAGTCGTCGTCGGACTCGTACCCGCTCCCGGCGTCGTTCCCTCCGCTCCGCGCCGACGACGGCGCCACGGCCGACGCGCCGGAGCCGCTCTCTCCGGCTCCCGTGCGGTGGGTGTCCATCAGTTCGGTGGGGTTGTCCTGGGTCTGGGCGTGCTCGGACCCGACGGCGCCGCGGCGCTCGCCGTCCGTGTTCCCTGTTGCCGGTGTACTCATCGGTCCTCCTGATCTCAGGGCCCGCAGGCTCGCTAAGGTGGCTTAGTATTCCTTTGAAGTATCCCATGACGGCGGGTGGAAAGACCGGTGGCGCCGCGCCGCACCGGGGGATCGAAGACTGGGGCCATGGATCCTCAGCTGTTCATGACCGTGGTGTGCGGGGCCCTGATCGCCGTGGGCATCGCGGGGGTCGTGGTGCCGGTGCTGCCGGGCAGCATCCTGATCATCGTGTCGCTGCTCGTCTGGGCGCTCACGGTGGGGAGCGCCACGGGCTGGACGGTCTTCGCGATCGGGACCGTCCTTGCGGGTGCCGGTCTCGCCGCCGGACTCGTCCTCACCGGCAGGACCCTCCGGCAGCGCCGGATCCCGGGCCGGTCCGTCACCATCGGTGTGCTCGCGGGGATCGCGGGCATGTTCCTCATCCCCGTCGTCGGCCTGTTCGTCGGGTTCGCCCTCGGGCTGTTCCTGAGCGAGTTCGCCCGGCAGCGGAACGTGCGGGAGGCGGTGACCTCGAGCCTGCATGCCCTGAAGGCGACGGGCTTCGGGATCCTGGCCGAGCTGGCGCTCGCCTGCCTGGCCGGGGCCACCTGGGTCATCGGGGTCTGGGTCTACTTCGCCGGCCAGTAGGCGTCAGGACTCCCCCGAGAGGGTCAGCGCCGCGACGATCAGTGCGAGGTGGCTCAGCCCCTGCGGCAGGTTGCCCATGAACGCGTTGTCGGACGGTTCGATCATCTCGGCCATGATGCCGACGTCGTTGGCCAGGGGCACGAGCTCCTCCATCAGGTGCACGGCCTCGTCCCGGCGGCCGACGGCGACGAGCGCCGACACCATCCAGTAGGCGCACGCCACGAACGTCGCCTCCTCCTCCTGCATCCCGCTGTAGCGGTAGAGCAGGGGGCCCGCGCCGAGCTCCCCGCGGAGGGCGTCCAGGGTGGAGGACATGCGCGGTCCGCGATCGAAACCGCTCATCGCATGCAGGAGGATCGAGGCGTCGAGCTCGGTGGACCCCGGGTACCAGATGTAACTCTGGCGTTCCTCGGACCAGCCGTGCTCATGCACCCAGTCGCGGATGCGGTCGCGCTCCGCGGCCCACCGCTCGACGGGCCCCTGGAGCTGGCCACGCTCGGCCAGCAGGACGGCGCACCGCAGTGCGTTCCAGCACCCGAGCTTGGAGGTCACGTAGTGCCGTTCTTCCGGCAACTCCCACATGCCGGCGTCGCGGCGCTGCCAGATGTCGCAGGTGAGGTCGGCGAGGTCGGCGAGTTGGCGCATCGTCGCCGGATCGAGGGCGTGGCCTGCCTGGACGTACTGCCACACGATGTCGAAGATGTCCCCGAACACGCCGAGTTGCAGCTGGCCCGCGGCGGGATTGCCGTCGACGACGGGCCCGATATGGCGCCAGCCGGTCAGGTCCGGGCGTCCGGTGCCCTCGGGGATGTCACCGTTGAGCCGGGTGAAGACCTCCAGCTCGGTCCCCTGCGCCCGCAGGTTCTTCAGCATCCACGACACGGCGGCGTGGACCTCCTCGCGGACCCCCGCCCGGGTGAGGGCATGCAGGGTGTAGGCGGTGTCCCGCACCCACGCGTAGCGATAGTCCCAGTTCTTGCCGCCCCCGACGCTCTCGGGAAGGGAGGTCGTGGCTGCGGCGGCGATCGATCCGGACGGGCTGTGCAGCAGGAGCTTCAGGATGAGGGCGCTGCGCAGGACCGCGTGCCGGTACTCGCCGTCGTAGGCGAAGTTGTCCGACCACGACTGCCAGTTGGCGATGGTGCGGTCCACGCCGTCGTCGATGGTCTGCGGGTCCGGGAGCGGGAGTGGCTCGCCGTGCGTGGAGACGACAGCGACCAGGTGCCTCGAGTCCGGTGACGTGGTGAAGGCGCCCGCGACGGACCGCCCCTGGGAGTGCCGGAGGCCGTGGTCGATGCCGAGGATACCGAGCGCGACGCCGTCGATGCGCAGGATCGGATGCCCTGCGCCGGTATCGACCCACGGCGATGCGGCGCCGAAACAGGTGCCGGGTGCGACGGCCCATGCCATCTCCACGGAACCGGTCAGGCCGTCGATACGCCGGGCGAGCTCGCCCCACGGAAGGCGGCCGGCCACTCCCGTGTTGAGCGAATCCGTGACCCGCACCGTGCCGGCGGCAGTGGTGTAGGTGCTCTCCAGGACGTTGGAGCCGTCCGCGTAGCGGCGCTCCACCGAGAAGTCCCCCGTGGGGGCGAGGGACAGGAAGCCCTCCTGCGCATCCAGCAGACGGGCGAAGGCCGGCGACGAATCGAGGTCCGGGGTCGGATACCAGTCGATGGACCCGTCGAGAGCCACCAGCGCCACCGTCCGGCCGTCGCCGATCGCCGCGTAGGAGCGGAGATCCACGAAGCCCGCCTCATCCCGGAGTGCGATACCGTGCCTTCCTGTCCCGTGGTGTCCTGCCGCTGCTACCTGCCGTTGTAGCGCGTCTTGCTGGCACGCGACGGCTGGCCCCGCCGGTTCATGAGGCGTGATGCGATGACGGGTACGAGGGCCCAGAGGATTCTCTTCAGCAGCATGGTGTGTCCTTACGGTCGGGTCCGGCCGCGAGGGTCACGGCCGGTCGATTCATCATCCTACTGATCATTTACCGCGTGGTCCGGTTCTCGGTGACGAACGTAGCCAGCGCGCGGAGCTGGGCATCACGTGCTATCGGGTTCAGGTACATCATGTGCCCGGCCTCGTGGTAGTGGTGCGTGAAGCGGGCCCGGGCGGCGTCGTCGAGATTCATGTGCGCCCAGACGTACTCGGCTGCGAAGTGGGGTGTGGCGCCGTCGTGGTAGCCGTAGTCGACGTGCACGCGCAGGGCGGGATTGTGCACGAGGAGACGTTCGAGGACGCCGGAGACGTCGACGGGGGCGCCCTCGAACGTCCGGTAACTCCACGGCTGGACGCGGGCGGTGAGGATCTCGTAGGGGAGGTCGTTCTCGTAGCCGAGTTCGGCCCGGACGTAGTGGTTCATCGCGGCCGAGTACGGTCCGGTGATCGCCCGCATGCTCGGGTCGTCGAAGGAGTCCGAGGCCTGCTGGTTCTCGGGGCGGGCAGCGAACCGGCCGTCGATGCGGCCGACCGCGAGGCCGTCCCCGCGCAGGAGCTCGGCAGCGAACTCGTGGTACGCCCAGCGGAGATTCGTCCGGCGGATGAAGCCCTCGTCGAGCGTGGTGATGGCGTGCAGTCGCGCGACGACGTCGTCGTATTCCGCCGGGCTCAACCGGCTGCCCTGCGTCAGGGCGTAACCGAAGTCGCGCGCCGCGAACTCCTCGGCCTCACGGAGCACGTCGGAGAGCTCGCGGTCCCCGTGCCGCCCGTGGTAGTGGGCGATGGCGGCGTAGGTGGGGAGGTGGAGCGCGTAGGGCAGGTCACTGCCCGGGAAGAAGCGCAGCGTGGACATGTTGAGCACGGTGGAGATCAGGCCGAGCCCGTTGACGGCCATGCCGCAGGCGTCGAACAGGCGCCCGGCCACCGCGACGGCACGCAGCGTGCCATAGGACTCGCCGACGAGATACTTGGGGGAGAGCCAGCGGTTGTTGCGCGTGGTCCAGAGGCGGATGACCTCCGCCACGAGGTCGCGGTCCTGGACGAACGCGTGGAACTCGTCGGCCGCCTCACCGTCGACGACGCGGGAGTAGCCGGTGTTCACCGGGTCGATCATGACGAGGTCGCTCGATTCCAGCAGGCTGTCCGGGTTGTCGACGAGCCCGAAGGGCGCGGGCGTCATGGCGCCGACGTCCCCCGAGTCCACCAGGCGCGGACCCAGCAGCCCCAGGTGGAGCCACACGGAGGCGGACCCGGGGCCGCCGTTGAAGGCGAAGGTGACAGGCCGGTCCGGCTCGGCGTCCTGCTTGGTGTACGCCACGAGGAAGATCTCGGCCTTCGGCTTGAAGCCGTCCACCTTGCCGTCCTTCGTCTCCTCGCGCCGCAGGACGAGCCGCCCGGTCGTCGTCGTGTACTTCAGCCCCGAGGCGGACGTGTGCTCCCTGACGGCGAAGTCGTCCGACACCTCCTTGGCCCGTGCATCCTGTTCCCGCGCGGCAGTGGTGGGTGTGTCCGTCGTCTCATCAGCCATGCCAGAAGACTACCGGTAGTTCTCCGAGGCAACAGCTCAGGAGTCGGCGGGCGTCGTCGCCCGGGGGCCCGTCGCCGGGCGCGCGTCACCCTGGGCGTGGTCCGCCGAGCCTGCGGCCGCGGCGTCCCGGGACCACTGGGTGTTCTGCTGCGGCCTAGCGAAGAACAGCGCGGCGAGGAAGCCGATGATGATGACGCCGGCCGGCAGGTAGAGGGACTGGCCCATCGAGAGGGCGTAGCCGGTCTTCGCCTCGTCGGGCAGTGCTCCTCCGGGGGTGGCGCTCATGCCGCCGCCGTCGAGGTTCGTCATCAGGCGTGACTGCATCATCGCCGCGATCGCAGCGCTCCCGAGCACGGCGCCCATCTGGCGGGTGGTGTTGTAGACCCCGGACCCTGCTCCCGCCAGCGACGGGGCGAGGTTCCGGGTGGCGGTGAGTGACACCGGCGCCCAGATCCCCGCGCTGGAGAGACCGAGCAGGGAGATCGGCAGCAGGAGCTGCCAGATCGGGACGTCCGGCGTGAGGATGGACCCCAGCCAGAAGAGGGACGCCGACATGCCGGCGAAACCCGCGATCGCCATGTACTTCGGGTTGCCCCGCTGGACGAATTTGCCGACGAAGGGGGCGAGGGCGCCGGAGATGACGGCCATCGGGGTCAGGAGCAGCGCCGCCTGCGTGGGCGAGAGGCCCCGGACGGTCTGCGCATACAGCATGAGGGGCAGCGCCATGGTGGTGATGGCGAAGCCCATGGCGCTGATGGAGGTGTTGGCGAGGGAGAAGTTGCGGTCCCGGAACAGCCGCAGTGGCACCAGGGGCTCGCCGCGGTTGATCTTCTGCCAGACCACGAAGGCGACGAGCAGCACGATGCCCGTGATGATCAGCGACCAGACGGACAGGGGGCCGGCGATGGTTCCCCAGTTGTAGGTCTCACCCTCCTGGATGCCGAAGACGAGGCAGAACAGGCCGGCTGCGCTGAGGAACACACCGAGCATGTCGAAGCGGTGGGACGTGGTGGGCAGGGTCGGGACGAGGCGGGAGGCGAGGATGAAGCCGATGACGCCGATCGGGACATTGATGAAGAAGATCCACTCCCACCCGGCGGAGTCCACGAGGATGCCGCCGAGCACGGGGCCCACGAGGGTTGCGATGCCGGCGACGGAACCCCACAGGCCCATGGCGGCACCGCGCCGCTCGGGCGGGAAGATCCGGGTGATGACCGACATGGTCTGCGGCGTCATGAGCGCGGCACCCAACCCCTGCAGCACGCGGGCGAGGATGAGTGCCTCCACGGTGCCGGAGAGCCCGCACCAGGCGCTCGAGAGGGTGAAGACCACCAGCCCCACCAGGTAGATGCGCTTCGGCCCGAAGCGGTCACCCAGCCGGCCCGTCACGAGCAGCGGTACGGCGTAGGCCAGCAGATAGGCGCTCGTCACCCAGATGACACTGTCGATGCCGGCGTCCAGCCCCTCCATGATGGCCGGGGTGGCAACCGAGACGATCGTCGAATCCACGAGGATCATGAAGAAGCCGATGACGAGCGACCAGAGGGCCGGCCACGCCCTGATCTCGTCGTGCTTCGAGGGACCGGCGGTTGCCGGGGTGGGGGTGCTGGACATGGGGAGAAGACTACGCCCGCGCGCTGACATCCACGCTGAGGGCGGGAACCACCCGCGCTTTGGGCGTAGGGGGAACTTCTGGGTACAGTGTTGGTGTTCGGAAGTAGTATCCGGGGCTTTAGCTCAGTTGGTAGAGCGTTTCGTTCGCAATGAAAAGGTCAGGGGTTCGATTCCCCTAAGCTCCACTCGATCCCACAGCACGTGCATGCTGTCGGTGCCCCGGTGATCGGCGGGTAGGTTCGTCCGCCGATCGGGTAGCGGTATGGCGTCGGCTGCCATTGACAGCCCGACAAATCCAGGCGTAGCTTGTTGCGGTGCACGACCTGACTGACGCGCACGGTGATGACCGTTCCGTCGGCGGACCCGTCGCCTTCACGGCATCCACCCCTTATCCGGGCAGGACGCACCACGGCTGCACTCCTGCCGCACTCGGGAGCCTGAGATGAACATCCAGAACAAGCTGTGTCTTTCCTTTCTCGCCACGCTGTCCCTCGTCGCGGGGCCGGCCTCTGCCGCATCGGCCAACGGGGAGGAGGTTCCCGCCCCCTGGCCGCCGGCGGACACGGACGGCGAGTACGTGCCCGTCCCCGACGACTACTACGACCCCATCGAGTTCCCGGCGTGCGGGACCAGCGTCACCATGACCTCCGGAGACGTCCGAGACGTCCACTACAAGTCCACGCTCAAGGACGACGGGTCGACGGTGATCAGGTACCGGGGCGATGGCACCGTGGACCTGACGGCGACCCCTGGCGGGGACCTCCCCGACGGAGGCTTCATCGACGAACTGGACGTCTCCGGGCCGGGCAGCCAGCGGATCTCGGCGGACAGGTCGACCGTCGTGGAGACGTTGGAAGGGCCTTCGATCGTCTATCCGGTGAGTGCGACCGACTCGGCGGAGCTGGACAGAGGAGGGTTCCCGGAGCTCTTCTACTTCGAGGACGGGAAGCTGAGGATCGAGATCAGCCTCTCGGAGGACGAGGACGCCGTCGAACCCGATGCGGTCGAGATCGTCAGGGACACCACCAGTGGCGTGGTCGATCTGTGCGAGGCCCTCGAGGAGTCGGCGGAACATCCCTAGCCGACCGATGAAGACCGCCTTCCCGTCGCGCCGCGTCGCCTACTCCTCGTCGGGGTCCTTCCGCGTCCAGGGCTTCGCCGCGAGGATCCGTGCGAGTGGTCCGAGCCAGGACATCACCACGAGCAGGGTGAAGGTGCTGCTCAGGGAGGAGCCGAGCGTGGTGGACGGGAAGAGCTGATGGACGCCCACGAGGACCGCGGCCACGAGGAGCACCTTCTTGATCGCAGTGAGCACGTGCCACGGGACGGGCCGTGGCCAGGGCGTGAAGTCGGCCGTGTCGGTGTTCCCGGGCTGCTCGTCCCAACTCATCTGACCCTCCCTGCAACATGGCGTGGAACTCCATTATCCACGCGGGAGGTGCCTCAGCCGAGGACGGCCCAGCGCCGGGCCGGTACGAGCGCCGTGTCCGCGCCGCCGTCGACCGCCGCATGTCCGGCGAGGACGGACGACGCGCCGGCGACACCGACGCGCTGGGCCTCGTGGGAGAGATTCAACACCACGACGAGCGCGTCGGAGCCGAGCGCGGTGCGGTAGGCGAGCACCTCGTTGGACAGGTGGAGCACCTGGGTCCTCGCCCGGTGCAGCCATGCGTGCCGGCGGCGCAGCCCGATGAGCTCCTGATGCAGGGCGACGACGGGCCCGCCGATCGGGGAGAGGTCCTGCGGCGAGCGCGGGAAGAGGGGGCGGACGTCGTCGTCGCCCCCGGCGCGGTCCGCCTTGATGCCGCGGTAGCCCTGCTCGTCCCCGTAGTACACGGAGGGCGTCCCGCCGACCGTGAAGAGGACGACGACGGCGTGCTCCACGAGGGACGCGTCCTCGAGCCTGCTCGCGATGCGTGTGACGTCGTGGTTCCCGATGAAGGTCAGCGGCGCGAAGGCCGCGAGGAGCGCGTCATGGCGCTCGAGGGCCGCGGCGAGCTCGTAGAGGTTCGCATCGTTGAGCGAACTCCAGATCGCCTTCCACAGCTCGTACTGAGTGGTGGAATCGATGCCGCCGGACTGGACCGCCGCAGCGTAGTCCCCATGGATGTACTCGCCGACGAAGTAGGCGTCGGGGTGCGCCTCCCGGACCCGCCGCGTCACCCCGGCCCAGAACGACGACGGCACGGCGTAGGCGGCGTCGAGCCGCCAGCCGTCCGCCCCGCGTCCCAGCCAGTACTCCATGACTTCGACGACGAAGTCCGCGACCGCGGGCTCCTCGTGGTTCAGGGCCACGAGGTGGTGGTGGCCCTCGAAATCGCGGTACCCAGGTTCGACGCCGGGCCCGGCGCCGTCGGGCCAGTCGAGGGAGAACCAGGCAGTGGTCGGCGCGTCCGGCCCCTGGGCGAGGACCTGCTGGAACGGCGCGAAGGAGCGCCCCGTGTGGTTGAAGACGCCGTCGAGGATGATACGCAGTCCGCGCTTGTTCGCCTCCGCGACCAGGGTGTCGAAGTCATCGAGCGTGCCCAGCCGGGGATCGATGGCGAAGTAGTCCGTGGTGTCGTAGCCGTGCGTCTCGGAGGCGAAGACGGGCCCGAGTGCCAGCCCCGACATGCCCAGGTCCACGGCGTAATCGAGCCACGGGATCAGACCGAGCAGGCGATGCGCCTCGGCCGGCTCCTGGGTGGCGGACTTCTCCGCGCCCACGAAGCCGAGGGGGTACACCTGCCACCAGATCGCGTGCTGGACCCACTCGGGTTCGTTCATGGCACAGGCCTTCCCGTCTGCTCGCACCCGCCCCTCTCGGGCAGCGCCCCGACGGCAGCCGGGGCGCTGACCAGCCTACGTCGCCGAGCTGCCGGCCACCCGCAGCGAGCGGCAGGACGTCACCCGGCTGTCCGTGACCCGCCCGGTCCTGCGTCGGAGCCGGCCGTGCTCCCGGACGGCATCCTGGCTCCTCGACGGTGCCGTCCCGTCTCGCGGTAGACCTGCGCGCAGAAGAGGACCAGCAGGAGGGCGTGGGCCACATCGCCGCCGTAGTACATGAGCAGGGCCGCCTGCTCGGTGTCGGGAGGCATGCCGCCCCGCCCGGCCACGGAGTACAGGTGCTTAGCGACCAGTCCGTGCACGGCGATGGCCGCCACGACGACCGCCGCCCTGACCCAGGTAGGTGCGCGGTATGGATGGGGGTCTATCCCGATGACGGAATAGGCGAACAGGGTGCCGGATACCACGAAGTGGACGTGGAGGAGCGGCCCGAGCACGGCGTGGTGCAGTACCGCGAGCCCTGCGCCGTCCCAGTACAGAAGAGCCATGGGTACCGTGGCCAGGAGCATGGCGGTGAGGGGATGGGCGAGCAGCCGCAGCGCCGCCGTACGGACGATCCTGCTGTACGTGCGCCCCACCCGGCCCGGCACGGCCCGCAGGAAGACGGTGGCGGGAGCGCCGAGGACGAGCAGCAGTGGAACGATCATGCCCAGGACGAGATGGACGGCCATGTGCCCGGTGAAGGTCCCGGCGGCGGCCCGTGCCAGGGGGCCCGCTGTCACGGCGAGCCCGAGCGCCGTCCCGGACAGCCATGCGATCGAGTACCGGAGCGGACGGGCGCCGCGTCCGCGCAGGGCGGCGGCACGCCCGGCGGCGAGATACAGCACGGCGAGGCAGGCCCAGACGACGACGGCGGCCGCGTCCAGCGCGAAGGCGGTCGGATCACCGACGACGGGCGCCGGTGGTCCGGGGTGGTGCGGGCCGTCAGTCACGGTCCGTGGTGTCGCCCCCGCGTCCGGCGCGCCGGGCCGTCCTGAGCACGAGGAGTCCGGCGACCAGGAACACCACCGCGGCGCCGTTCCACAGCAGGTCGTACGGCAGGAGGTCGACGCCGTAGCGGATCTGGTGCAGGTCCAGGATCTTGTGGTGCATCAGGCCGTCGTACAGCTGGAAGGCGCCGATCCCCACGAGGGTTCCGCCCACCCACCGGCGGGTGTCCAGTGCGTTGCGGCGTCGGAGGTCGGCGAACAGGAAGAGCGACGCCACCGTCGCGAACCAGCTGAAGGCGTGGAAGAGGCCGTCGGACACGAGGCCGGCGCCGGGCGTCGACCGGTCGTAGAAGTGGTGCCAATGGAGCAGCTGGTGGAACACGGCCTCGTCGATGAAGGCGATGATCCCGCAGCCGAACAGGACCCCCACCAGCACGTTACGACGCCCGGAGGAACGCGCGCCCGCGCGGGGAGCGGATGCGGGAGGCCGGGTGGATGAGGCGATGGTATTCCCCGTCGTCGGGTGGGCTGGGATGATGTCCAGCGTGCCAGCGCAGCCGGGTGGGCGTCCACCGGTTTCCCGGCAGGCGGACCCCGGCTCCGGGTGGTATGACAAGCATCACGGGGAGCGCTGGAAGCCGCGTGCGCGCTGATTCCTGCCATTAGACTCAGGTGCTGCACACGCCCCACCGGGCACCAGACCCCCTCGAAGAACGGCATCGGCATGGCAACGGACTACGACGCACCGCGCAACAACGACGAGGACAAGGAAGCGGAATCCCTGGAGGCACTCCAGGCGAACCGCGGCAGCTCCGCCCAGTCGTCGTCGGTCGACGTCGAGGACGGCGACACCGCGGAGGGCATCGATCTGCCGGGTGCGGATCTCTCCGGCGAGGAACTCCTCATCCAGGTGATCCCGCCGCAGGAGGACGAGTTCACGTGTGCGTCCTGCTTCCTGGTCCGGCACCGCAGCCAGATCGCCCTCGAGAAGGACGGCCGGCAGTACTGCACCGACTGCGAGGGCTAGACCTCCCGCTGGTGCTGACGGACGGCGCTCCCTCGAGGGGGCCGTCCCGTTCCGCGGGCAGTCCTCAGGAGGCCTTCCCGCCGTACCACCAGTGCGCGTCCTCTCGCGGTGCCTGCCGCGGGAGTGGCAGGGTCATGACGACGACGGCGCGCCGGCGGGGGTGCGTGAGGAGCATCCTGATCACCGCGAGCAGCGCGGCGGGGATGGACACGAGGAGGACGACGGCGACCGCGTACACCGCGAGCGCCGCGTGGACCGGCGAATGGTGGAGCCCATCCACGAGGGCGCCGCTGCCCAGCCACAGCCACAGCCAGAACAGCCCGATGACGTAGAGCAGGGACCGGGCGCGCCTGTAGGGCAACGGATGGTGCACCCGCCTACGCGCCATATTCGTCTCCCGGATCGGTCCCTCGGGCCCGCCCAGGGCAGGACCACTGGAGGAAAGACTAGACCGGCATCCGGGATCTCCCGGAAATTGATACCGAATCGATATGTAGCGGGATCCGGGGTGTCCGGGAGCGGGGTCGCGGTGGCACCTACAGCGTCATCGCGGCTTTCGGCAGATCGGCATCGGTGGGTGCTTCGCCGAGCAGCCGGACGTGGTCGGGATTGAGGTCCCCGATCCGGTTCACGCCCAGGAGCTGCATGGTGCGGGCCGTCTGCGTGCCGAGGATCTCGAGGGTGCGGTCCACGCCTTTGCGGCCACCGGCCATGAGGCCGTACAGGTAGGCCCGGCCGATCAGGGTGAAGTCGGCGCCGAGTGCCATGGCGGCGACGACGTCCCCGCCGCTCATGATGCCCGTGTCGAGGATGATCGCCGTCCTGCCCTTCAGCTCGGCGGCGACGCGCGGCAGCAGGTGCAGGGGGACGGGCGCGCGGTCCAGCTGGCGCCCGCCGTGGTTGGACAGGATGATCCCGTCAGCACCGTGGTCCACCGCCTTCTTCGCGTCGTCGAGCGTCTGGATGCCCTTCACCACGAGGTTGCCCTTCCACACGCTGCGCAGCCAGTCGAGGTCCTCGAACGTGAGGGTGGGGTCGAACATCGAGTTGATGAGGTCCGCCACCGTGCCCGAGTAGCGGGAGAGGGAGGCGAAGGACAGCGGCTCGTGGGTGAGGAAGTTGAACCACCACGCAGGCCGGTACGAGGCATCCACGACGGTCTTCAGGGTCAAAGCCGGCGGGATGGTCATCCCGTTCCGGACATCCCGGAGGCGGGCCCCGGCGACCGCGGTGTCCACGGTGACCATGAGGGTGTCGTTGCCTGCCGCGGCGGCACGCGCGATGAGCTCCATGGAGCGGTCACGGTCCGTCCACAGATACAGCTGGAACCAGTTGCGCCCGTCCGGCGCCGACTGCGCCACGTCCTCGATGGATGCCGTGCCCATGGTCGAGAGCGTGTAGGGGATGCCCGCCGCCGCGGCCGCCCGGGACCCGGCGTACTCGCCCTCGGACTGCATCATGCGCGTGAAGCCGGTGGGGGCGATACCGAACGGCAGTGCGGAGTCCCTCCCGAGGATCGGGGTGACCGTGCTGACCGTCTCCACGTTCCGCAGGATGCCCGGCCGGAACTCGACGTCGAGGAACGCCTGGCGTGCACGCCCCAGGGAGATCTCGGCCTCCGCCGCACCGTCCGTGTAGTCGAAGGGCGCGGTGGGCGTGCGCCGCTTGGCCAGGTCGCGGAGATCCCAGACGGTGTTGGCACGCTGGAGGCGCCCGGCGGCGCCGAATTCCGGCTTCTTGAACTGCATGAGCGGTGCGAGGTCCGCGACCTTGGGGATCCGGCGCCTCAGGGCGGGAGGGATGGATGCACTCGAGGGTGTCTGCATGGTCTGCCTTTGCTCGTCGTCGGGCCGTGGCTCAGCCGGCGTCGTCGAGCGCCGAGTGAGGTCGGACCACAGATCCTACGGCGTGTGGTCCGACCACACAAGCTATGCTGGCGGCATGCGCAATCACCAGGTCGTGTCTGCATGGCTCGAGCAGGAACTCGCGGCCGGCCGGCTGGCCATCGGGTCCCGCCTGCCGGGGGAGCGCGCGATGGCGGAGCAGCTCGGCATCTCCCGTGCCTCCGTGCGGGAGGGGACACGCGTTCTGGAGGCGCTCGGCGTCGTCCGCGCCGGCGTGGGCTCCGGTCCGCAGGCCGGGACCGTCATCACCGGCAATCCCGCGCTGGCCCTCGACTCCGCCCTGCGGCTCCACGTCGCGAGCGCGCACCTGCCCGTCAAGGACGTCGTCGAGACGCGACTGCTGCTCGAGACGTGGGCGGCGGCCCACGCCTCCCCGGACTCGCCCGCCCTGGCGCGCGCGGCCCTCCTCCTCGACGAGATGGACCAGCACGACGACGGCCCGGACGGTTTCCTGGAGCGCGATGCACTCTTCCACGTAGCGCTCGCGGAGGCTGCCGGCAACGTGCTGATCGGCGCCATGATGGGATCGCTCCGCGGCTCGATCGCGGCGTACACGCAGCGGCTCACGGCCCGGCTCCCGGATTGGAGCACCACCTCCGACCGCCTCCGAAGGGAGCACCGCGCCATCCTGGACGCGGTGCTGGCCGGTCGGGGCGAAACGGCGGCGGACCTGGTCCGCGACCACATCGAGGGCTTCTACCGGGAGGCCGGCGTCCCCCGGGATGCAAGCGATTCCTTCCGACGCCAGGCGCTTTCCATCACGATGCCGAATACCTAGACTGCAGGGATCTGGTCGAGCAGCGGGCCATGGACCTTGATGTGGAGCAGGCCATGGATCATCTTCCTCACAGTCTCGAATATCCCACCGTGCGGCTGAACGGGGTGACGACCGTCCAGGAGGGTCGGCGCGCGCGCCTCCCCGGCCTCCTCCTGGGTGCGGAGGCCGACATCCCGGAGGATCTCCGCGAGGTGCCGACCCGCCGGCTGAGGATCCTCTGCAACAGCATCTACCAGCGGCTCGATGCGGACCGTCCCTCCCCCGAGAGCCGGGAGCGCTACCACGCCGTCGTCGAGGAACTCGAACGGCGGGAAGCCCGGGCGGAGCAGCCGGATCCGCCTTCGGGGCTCCGCGGCACTGCCGTGATCCTTCCGCTCGTGCCGGGCACGGGGCGCCGTCGGCTCCGCCTGCCGGGGGCCGCTCGTGCCGCAGGACGGGATCGCCGATGACGTCCGTCGAGGTCCTCTCCGAAGCCTTCTCCCGGCTGCCGGGCCTCGTCCGCAGCGCCGTGCGCGGCCTCGATGCCGACCAGTTGTCCCTCCGGCCGGGTGGATCCGCGAACCCGGTCGCGTGGCTCGTCTGGCACCTCACGCGGGTGGCGGACAGCCACCTCGCCGAGGCGTTCGGCCACGAGCAGGTGTGGCTGGCCGACGGCTTCGCCGACCGCTGGGACCTCGCGCTGGACCGGGAGGACACCGGCTACGGGCACTCGCGGGACCAGGTCGACGCCGTCCGCGTGGCGTCCGCGCAGCAACTGCTGGACTACTTCGACGCAGTCCATCGGATCTCCCGGACCCTCGTGGCGGACCTCGACGAGGAGGACCTCCACCGGGTGGTCGACGAGCGCTGGGATCCGCCGGTCACCCTGCTCGTCCGGCTCGTGAGCGTGCTCGACGACGCCGTGCAGCACGCCGGCCAGGCCGCGTACGCCCGCGGGATCATCCTCGCCGATCGACGGCGCTAGCCGAGGCCCGTCTGCCGCAGCGTGATGTTGAGCCGCCCCTCGAAGCCGATACCGGCCGGCGCCGTCCCGGGAAGGGTCCGCAGGACACCGTGGTAGGCGAAGCGTGAGGGTCCGCCGAAGACGAAGAGATCACCGGAGGCGAGCTGCACGTCCTCCCAGGGGCGGTTCCTGTTCTCCGTGTTGCCGAACCGGAACACGCACGTTGCACCGAGGCTGAGGGAGACGACCGGGGCGCTGATCCGTTCCTCGCGGTCCTGGTGCATGCCCATCCGGGCCGCGTCGTCGTAGTAGTTCACGAGTGCGGCGTCGGGCTCGTAGGAGGAGCCCGCCTCCTCACCGTAGGCCGCCGTCACGGCGTCGCGGCCCAGCGCGCGCAGCACCTCCGGAAAGGGTGCGACGGCGGCGCCTCCGACGTCGTCGGCCGTACGGCTGTACCGGTACGGCAGCCAGTGCCAGCCGAGGCTCACGCTCTTCACGGACATCACGCCGCCGTTCGGCATGGTCACGGCGCGCATCGGGACGGGCCCGCTCGCCCAGGAGCGGCAGAGGTCCACCAGGCGGCGCTGCCGGTCGGGGTCCAGCCAGTCGGGGACGTGCACGGCGCCGGGCGCGAGCTCCCGCCGCGGGCGCGGAATCAGGGCGTCGAACGGATCGGTCACCCCACCATTGTGCTCCGGCCGGCGCGCTGTACCCGCAGCAGCACGCGATTCCGCCGGAGCGTCTACCCCGCCACGGGAGCCTGGAACTCCGCCGGCCGCATCTCCCCCGCCTCGACGGGAGCGTCGACGACGTTCGCGCCGACCGGTGCGGGGCAGGTCCCGTAGAGCGTGAAGGCGCTGGGGTAGTTGATCGCCCGGTTGAAGTCCAGGACGACCCCGCCGTCCGGGCGGGGCCGGCGCGTGGTCACCTTGCGCCAGGCCGCGGTGGTGACGCCGTTCGTCGTGTCGTGGAAGGTGATCGAGAGCGCCCCGGACCCGTCCTGGCCCGCGCGGAGCCGGAACCGGCGGTGGTCGCCGGGAAGGGAGAAGACCACCTCGCCGGCCGTCTCGTGCACTCCCGGCACGTCAGGGTGGGCGGTGGCGATCGGCTCGTGCAGGGGATCCCCGTACGGTTCGAACCGTCCCTCCACCACGAGATCGGGCCGGTGGTCGAAGGTCGGCACGCCGGTGAAGCCGGTGAGCGTGGGCGAGGAGGCATCCCTGGTCCGGATGGCATAGCGGCCGGCGCGGCGCGCGAGTTCGACGACGACCCGGCGCCCGTCCTCACCGCCGTGCGCCACCCACATCAGCGATTCCTCGTCGGCGACGGTCGCCGTGATCGTCCCCTCCAGGATCCTGCCGCCGGCCGGGTCGGTCAGATCGGTCAGGCCGTCCGACGTCCCTGCGGTCAGCTGCGCGGCGTCGCCCGTGGAGGACCAGAGCCCCGGCACGACGTCGACCCGGGCCGGCTCGCTGCCGAGCCACTGGAAGGACGTCAGGCTCAGCCAGCCGTGCTCCTCGGCCAGGGCCGCATCACGGGCGTTCCGGAAACGGCGCCAGCGTTCCTCCGGGGTCTTGACGTCGCTCACGGGTGCTCCTTGTCCTGCGGGTCGTTTGTGGGCTGTAACCCGTCATGGGGGCGGGGGATTCCCCGGGACCGTATCTCCCCGGTGCTTTCTCTGAGAGGATGGGCATCCGCGCGGCACGGTCGAATCCGGAGGACCAGGCATGAGTTCAGCAAAGGCAGCCCCCGGTGACGCGGTGCTCGACGGCGCCCCCGCCCTCGAAGCGCCGGCCATCCCGGTCCCGAATCCCCTCGCCGAGGGCGACGCCCCCGTGCTCCTGCCGCATCCGGACCAGCCGACGTGGCGCGAGGACTACCCGTACGAGAAGCGGATGACGGAACGGGAGTACCAGAAGGCCAAGCGGGCCCTCCAGATCGAACTGCTCAAGATGCAGGGGTGGGTCAGGGCGAACGAGGCCAAGGTGGCGCTGGTGTTCGAGGGCCGTGACGCGGCCGGCAAGGGCGGAACCATCAAGCGCTTCATGGAGAACCTGAATCCCCGCGGAGCGAGGATCGTCGCCCTGGACAAGCCGAGCGACAAGGAGAAGACGCAGTGGTACTTCCAGCGCTACGTCTCCACGCTCCCCTCGGGCGGCGAGATCGTCCTGTTCGACCGGTCGTGGTACAACCGGGCAGGGGTGGAGCGTGTGATGGGGTTCTGCTCGCCCACGGAGTATCTCGAGTTCATGCGGCAGGCCCCGGAATTCGAGCGCATGCTCGTCCGCAGCGACACGCACCTCATCAAGTTCTGGTTCTCGGTGTCGCAGGCGGAACAGCGGCGTCGCTTCGCCAAGCGCCACACGGACCCGGTGCGACGCTGGAAGCTCAGCCCCATGGACCTGCAGTCCCTCGACAAGTGGGACGAGTACACGGCGGCCAAGGAGGCCATGTTCTTCTACACGAACACGGCGGACGCCCCGTGGACGGTCATCAAGAGCAATGACAAGAAGCGGGCCCGGATCGAGGCGATGCGCTACGTCCTGTACGTCCTCGACTACAACGAGAAGGACCACGACGTCGTCGGCACGCCCGATCCGTTGATCGTCGGGACGGGGCCGCACTCGGGCGTCTTCGAGGCCGGAGAGCAGTCCACCCACCTGTTCCCCACGCTCTGACGGCAGCGGTGGCCCTGGGTCGGGCTGCCGGTCAGGTGCCGGTCAGCCGCTGAAACCGGCCGTGGCGCCGAGTCCCACGATGACGAGGACGAAGAACAGGATCCCGAACAGGATCGCGAGACCGTAGAGCGCCGTGACGATCCAGCCCAGGACCTTGCCTGCTGTCGCGGGCACGCCGAGGCGCTCCGCCTTCCGGGCCTGCCAGATGGCCAGCGGCCCGAGGACGATGCCCGCCACGAAGAAGCCCACCAGACCGAGGATCAGGGAGAGCTGGGCCGCCTTCTCGCCCTCCATCGTCTGGTACGAGGACTGGTAGAGACCCGACGGATAGCTGCCGGTCTGCTGGTAGGGGCTGCTGCCGGGCTGGTTCGGCGGGTAGCCGCCGGCAGGGCCGTAGGCGCCGCCGTCGTACGGATTCCTGTGGCCGGGGGAGGGGAGTTCACTGGGATAGGGATCCTGGGACATCGTGGTTCTCCTGGTCGGCTCGGCGGTCCCGGATGACGCAACCCCGGGAAGACCATCATCCCGCGTCGAGGGCGCCGGCGCACCTCACACGTGCGCGGGATCCTCCGCGTCCGCGCGCTGCTGGGCTCCGAGGCGGGAATGCCGGTGGCCGTACGCGAAGTAGAGGGCGAAGCCGAGCACGAGCCACCCTGCGAAGAACACCCACGTGATGGTGGCGAGGTTGAACATCAGATAGAGGCAGAGCAGGGCGGATGCGATCGGGATGACACTGCCGAACGGGACGCGGAACGCCGGCGTGAGGTCCGGACGCCTGCGCCGCAGGACGATGATCCCGAGGCTCACCGTGATGAAGGCGGACAGCGTGCCGATGTTGATCATCTCGGCGAGGACCTCCACCTGGGTGAACCCGGCGAGCAGGGCGACGACGACCCCGCAGAGCACCTGGGTCCGCGCCGGCGTCCCGTGCTTGTCCGAGGTGCGGCTGAGGGCGCGCGGCATCAGCCCGTCACGGCTGAGCGCGAAGATCACGCGCGCCAGGCCCATCAGCAGCACCATGATCACGGTGGTCAGTCCGATGAGGCTGCCCACCGAGATGACGCCGGCGGCCCAGTCCGCGCCGACCAGCTGGAAGGCGGTGGCGAGCGACGGCGCACCGGAGGCTCCGAGCTCGGTGTAGGACACCATGCCGGTCACGACCAGGGTCACCAGGATGTACAGGACGCTGACGACGGCGAGGCCCGCGAAGATGCCACGGGGGAGGGTGCGGCTCGGATCCTCGACCTCCTCGGCGGAGGTGGCGACGACGTCGAACCCGATGAACGCGAAGAACACCAGTGCTGCTCCCGAGATGATGCCGGTGAAACCGAAGGCGGCCGGTGTCGCCCCGCTGAGGAAGGAGAGGAAGGGCTGGTCTGCCCAGCCGGTTCCGCCGTCCGTCGCAGGCTCGGAGGCCGGGACGAACGGCGTGTAGTTCCCGGGATCGACGTAGAAGAAGCCGACGACGATGACGAACAGCACGATGCCGATCTTGATGACCGTGAAGACGCTGTTGACCCGCGCGGAGAGCTTGGTGCCCCAGACCAGGACGGCGGTGAAGACCGCGACGATCAGCAGCGGACCCCAGGCGAGGTCGACGCCCAGCAGGCCGACCTCGGCGGGGACGTCGAGGTCGAGGGCGTTGAAGAGATCGGACAGGTACACGCCCCAGAACTTCGCGATGACGGCGGCGGCCATGAGCAGTTCGAGGATCAGGTTCCAGCCGATGATCCAGGCGATCAGCTCACCCATCGTGGCGTAGGTGAAGACGTAGGCGCTTCCCGCGACCGGCAGCGCCGTCGCGAACTCGGCGTAGCACATGATCGCGAGGGCGCACGTGATCGCGGCGAGGACGAAGGAGATGGTCACCGCGGGGCCGGCGTTGAAGGCGGCGGCCTGTGCGCCCACCGAGAAGATCCCCGCGCCCACGGCGACGGCGACGCCCATGACCATGAGGTCCCACGTGGTGAGGGACCGCTTGAGGCCGCGCCCCTTCTCGTCGGAGTCCTTGATCGACTGCTCGATGGACTTGGTCCGGAAGAGGTCCATGGGGCAGGTCCTTCAGTGGTGGGGGTGGAGGGTCCGCGGTCGTGGAGAGGCCGCGCACCTGTCGAGGATAGGAGCTGATCGGGCCTGCCGCACGTTCGTGACGCGGGCGGCAGGCCCCTGATCGATGCGGCGGAGGCTAGGCCTGCCGCTTCAGGAAGGCGTGGCGCGGGCTGTCCGGGTTCATGAGCGAGTGCTTCCTGCCGTAGAAGAAGTAGATGGCGAGGCCGATCAGGAGCCACACGCCGAACCGCAGCCACGTCTCTCCGTCCAGTTGCAGCATCAGGAACAGCGACGCGAGGACGCCGAACGCGGGGACGATCGGCATCAGTGGCAGCTTGAACGTGCGGGGAACCTCGGGACGGGTGCGCCGCAGCACGATCACCGCGATGCAGACCACGACGAACGCCGCGAGGATGCCGATGTTGGTGAGGTCGGCGACGGCGCGGATCGGGAACACCCCGGCGAGGAACGCCGAGGCGATCCCGGCGATCCAGGTGACGCGCTGCGGCGTGCCGTGGCGGTCCGTCGTCGAGAACCAGGCCGGCAGGAGCCCGTCGCGGCTCATCGAGAACCAGACGCGCGTGACACCGAGGAGGAAGGTCAGCATGACGGTGAGGATGGAGATCACGGCGAAGGCCGAGATGATCGTCGCGACGACGGGGAGGCCGACGAACTGGAAGGCCGAGGCGAAGCCGGCGGTCGGGCTGATGTCCTTGTAGTTCTGCATCCCGGTGAGGACGAGGGTCGCCAGGACGTACAGGATCATCGCGATGAGGAGGGACAGGAGGATGGCCTTCGGCATGTGCTTCTTGCCGTCCTTGGCCTCCTCGGCGGCGGTGCTCATGGCGTCGTACCCGAACATGGCGAAGAACACGGTGGCGGCGCCGGCGAACACGGCCCCGAAGCCGGAGGGGACGAACGGCGAGTAGTTGTCGACGTTCACGTAGAAGAAGCCGAGGCCCACGATGCCGAGGATGAGCAGGATCTTCAGGCCTACCGCGACGAGCTCGAACCGCCCGAAGGTCTTGGTGCCGCGGCTGAGGATGAAGGTGACGAGCAGGCAGACCACGATCGCGGGCATGTTGACGACGCCGCCCTCGATCGTGTCCGGCGTTCCCTGCATCCAGGTGGGTACGGTGACGCCGATGCCGGACATGAACTCGGTGAAGTACCCCGAGATGCCGATCGCCACGACGGCCACGATGGCGATGTACTCGAGGAGCAGGTCCCAGCCGATGAACCAGCCGACGATCTCACCGAGGGCCACGTACCCGTAGGTGTAGGCGGAGCCGGCGCGGGGGATCATCCCGGCGAACTCGGCGTAGGACAGCGCCGCCGCTGCGCTGGCCAGGCCCGCGATGAGGAACGAGATGAGCACGGCCGGGCCCACCGGCTCGCCGTCCGGGCCGCCGTTCGCGACGAGTCCGGCGAGCGTGAAGATCCCGACGCCGATGATGCCGCCGACGCCGATGGCGGTCAGCTGCCAGAGGCCGAGGCTCTTGAACAGGGTCGAGCGGCCCGTCTCGTCCTCGACGTTGTCGATCGGTTTGCGCCGCAACACCGATCGTGGGTTCTGCAGGGCTGATGAATCCGACATCGTCGTCCGTTCCTAGGGGGTGCTCGTGTGCACCCCCCAGTATGGAGCGGGCCGTTGGTGAGGGGAAATCATTATTCCTGACGACAATTCGTCAGTTCTGCTTATCCTTCGGCGGCCGCCCGGCGGCGGAGGCCGTCCAGGACGAGGCCGAGGTACCGTTCGAAGCCCGCGTCCCGGCCCGTGGGGGCGGCCGTCACGGCCCCCGGGGGCAGTGATCCCAGCATGCGGACGAGCACCAGGACGTCCTCACCGGTGAGGTCCGGCCGCGCGCCGTCGTCCCTCAACCGTGCGGCGAACTCCTCCGCCGCCGGAGCGATCCGACGCCGCAGCATCGCGAGTCCCGCCGACACGAAGCCGGGGTCGTGCAGCAGGTCCCGCAGCCCGCGGTCCTCGAGCTGCATGCGGGCGGCGGAGCCGATGAACAGCCGTGCTGCCGCCCAGGAGTCCTCGAGCGCGAGGGCCTCGGACACCGTCGCGTCGACGTCCGTCACGCGCTCCTCGAGGATGGCCTCGATGAGGGTGCGGCGATCGGGGAACCGGCGGTACACGGTTCCTACGCCCACCCCGGCCTCACGGGCGATGTCCTCGAAACTGCACTCCGCGCCATGGACGGCGAACATGCGCCGGGCCGCGGCGAGGACCACCTCGCGATTGTGCCGGGCATCCCGCCGGAGCGGCCGGAGGGCGGGTGGCGGGCCGGCGCCGGGTCCGGGCTGCTCAGGTGGTGACGCCACGGGTGGCTGTCCGGTGGAGGCGGAACGTCAGGAAGAGCCGGTGTGCGGTGATCACGACGGCGAGCCAGGCGACCCCGAGCGTCCAGGCGACCAGGACGTCCGTGAGCCAGTGGTGGCCGAGGTAGACCCGGCTGAGGCCCATGGTCACGGCGAAGACGACGGCGAGGGCGACGGTCAGCGCCCGGGTGCGCTTGCGCTGCTGCCGCAGGACCAGCAGGTATGCCACGATGCCGGCGATCACGACGGCGTTGAGGGAGTGCCCGCTGGGGAACGACGGCGACGATTCGTAGGGCGGGACCGCCAGGTCCATGGGCGGACGCAGGCGGCCGATCGCATCCTTGCCGGCGACCGTCATGAGCAGGGAGCCGAACGCCGCGGCCGGCAGCAGGATCACCGGCGTCCAGGAGCGGCGGTGGACAGCGAGCAGCACCATCACCGAGACGGCGAGGATGGGCATGCCGATCGGTCCGCCGATGTTGGTGTAGCCGGTGATGAAGGCGTCGAACCAGCCCTCGCGCAGCGACACGGCGAGGTCGAGGGCCGGCTGATCCAGGGCCGCGACGCCGTCGGCCTCCACCACCGATTCGTACACTTCGGCCGACGCCGCGGTCAGGGCCGCGGCCACCCCGCCGCCGATCGCGATGAGGAGCAGCAGGGCGGCATGCGGACCGGCCCAGCGGGCGAGGGGGCGGACGCACCGGACGAGGAACCGGCCCACCGGCGACGTCCACCGGGTGAGGTCTCGTGGTCCGACGTATTGGTCCTGGTGCGCTGGCATCCACCGACTCTATGCTGCGGCCCGGGCAGGGGCATCCCGGGGCCCGGCCGGCGACGCCGGGTTGCGTGGTCGCCCGTCGGGGTGTCGGCGGGCACGAGGGCTAGGCTGGCCGCATGAGCGATCCAGGCATGATCCGCGACATCATCCGCGGCGTCCCAGTGTTCCCCGACGAGATGCCGCCCTTCGATCCGGGAGCAGCCCCCGATTCCCCGATCCCGCTGTTCGTCGAGTGGCTGCAGCGGGCGGTGGAGGACGGCGTCGCGGCGCCGCACGCGCTCACCCTCGCGACGGTGGGGGAGGACGGCCTGCCGGATGCGCGCGTCGTGATCCTGAAGGACCTCACGCCCGCCGGATGGGAGGTGGCTTCCAGCAGCGACAGTCCGAAGGGACGGCAGCTGGCGGACCATCCCTCCGCCGCGCTGACCTTCTTCTGGCCGGAGGCCGGCCGCCAGGTGCGGATCCGCGGCTCGGTCTCCACCGGCACCGCACAGGAGAACGACGCCGACTTCCAGCGCCGCCACCCGGTGGCCCGCGCCCTGGTGCTGGCCGGCAGCCAGAGCTCGGTGGTGCGCAGCAGGAGCGACGTCGACACCGCCGTGGCGGAACAGGTGCGCCGCATCGAGGCGGCGGACGGCCTCGTGTCGACCACCTGGACGGTCTTCATCGTGGCACCCGACGCGGTCGAGTTCTGGCAGGCCGACCAGGAGCGGCGCCACACCCGCCTGTTGTACAGCCGGTTCGGTGAGGGCTGGCGCCGGGAGATGCTCTGGCCCTAGGGCTGCACCGTCCGCCGCGTCACCCGGGCCGGCACCGGCTCAATGGCCGAACTCGTCCGAGTCGA
Organism: Arthrobacter sp. TJ-265; assembly: GCF_058269135.1. NCBI lineage: Bacteria > Bacillati > Actinomycetota > Actinomycetes > Micrococcales > Micrococcaceae > Arthrobacter > Arthrobacter sp. TJ-265. The sequence goes on from NZ_JBZCND010000004.1 coordinate 168,288, forward strand.
CGATGTCGGCCCGACCGGAGTCGAGCAGGTAGATCGCGGCCAGCTCCGCCCCGGAGAGCTCGAAGTCGAAGATGTCGAGATTCCGGGCGAGCCGCTCCGGGTTGGAGGACTTCGGGATGGCGACCATCCCCTGCTGCACGTGCCAGCGCAGCACCACCTGCGCGGGTGTCCGGTCGTGGGCCTCGGCGATCGCGACGACGGCGGGTTCGTCGAGCAGCCCGCTGCCCTTGCCCAGCGGGCTCCAAGCCTGGGTCACGATGCCGTGCTCGTTGTGGAACGCCCGTTCCACGATGCGCGGCCGCTGGGGATCGAGCTGGATCTGGTTCACGTCGGGGACGATCCCGGCGTCGATGACCTGCTGCAGGTGCGCCGGCTTGTAGTTCGAGGTGCCCACCGCGCCCACGAGGCCCTCCTCCATCAGCGCGGCGATGCCCTCGACCGCTTCGACGTGGCGCCCCTGGTCGGGATTGGGCCAGTGGACCAGGAGCAGGTCGATGTACTCAAGGCCCAGCAGGCCGGCGCTGGTCTCGAAGGCACGCCGGACGCCCTCCCGACCGTGGTGTTCACGGTTGAACTTGGTGGTGACGAACAGTTCCTCCCGCGGGACGCCGGAGCGGCGGATCCCCTCACCGACGCCCCGCTCGTTACGGTAGTTCTCCGCCGTGTCGATCAACCGGTAGCCCGTCTCCAGGGCCAGGGCCACGGTGTCCGCGGCTTCGGCGTCGTCCAGCGGCCACGTGCCCAGGCCGAGGAGGGGGAGGTGGGCGCCGCTGCGGAGCTGGACGGTGGGGGCGAGTGCCATGGTGGGAGTCCTGGTCGAGAGGTGACGGGTCAGCACCAGCCTGTCCCGCGCCGAACCTCCCGTCAAACGGCATGTCCCGTGGAGAGCCGCTGGATGGTGACCCACGCGCGCGGACCTCCGCGATCGAAGCGGCTCAGGCGATTCGGCTGTAGGACGCCCGGGGCCGGCGATGCGGCGCGCCGCGCGCGAGCAGGTCGTCGATGAGTTCGTTCACGGCCCGGGCGATGCAGTCGCGTTCCTCGCGGGGCAGCGGGGCGAGGCCGTGCAGGTAGGCATCCATCTCGAACTCGTCGAAGAATCCACCCGAATTGAGGTAGTGCAGATACACCTCATGGACGGTCAGTGACGATTCCGCCATGGCCGTACATGCTGTCTGGGACTGCACGGCGGCTCCTCGGGTCCAGTGGCATCCGGACGGGGACTGCCGCTCCTCCTGACACGATAGTCCGGGCAGCGCCCCTCATCCCTCAAGATTCACTCAAGCCATAGCGGCCCTGCCCGTCAGGCGGAGAAGGTATGCGAGGAATGCCTTGATTTCGCATCGGGCCCCGGCGCGGTATAATTCTGTACAGGGCCTAGCAGCGGGCCATTGAACCACCATCGTGGAGCTGACCATGCAATCTTCTTCGTTCGCCGATTACCGTACCCAAAGTGCGCCCGCCGCCGATCCCCAGCCGTTCGGGTTGGCCACGGCCCCTGGAGCCTCCCAGGGCCCTGCGTCCCGTGCGGAGGACGCAGGCTTTCCTGCCGACCTGTCCACCGTGTCGAACCGGCAGCTGAGGGTCCTCTGCAACCAGACCTACCGGGTGCTCGATCGCGACTTCCCCCCGATGGAAGCCGTTCACCACTACGAGTTGCTGGTCGAGGAGATCGAACGCCGCGAGGTGCAGGCCGAGACGCGCAGTGAACCCACGAAGGCGCGCGGCGGCTTCCGTGACAATTCCCTGTTCTCGCGCTTCGAGCTCTTCAGCGACGGCACCATGGTGGGCCACGTCAAGTACGAGATGAAGGGTCCGTACGCCGTGCTCATCCAGGCGGTCGTCGACCCGCAGTTCGACGCCGTCGATGTCGAACCCGCGCTGATCCGGCGGGTACTCCTCAACGCACACCAGCGGCGCATCGCCGTCGTGCCCTACTGCCCGCGGGTGCGGGAGTTCCTCCGGGAGTTCCCCCAGTACCGCGCCCTCCTGCCCGTGGACCAGCGCAAGCGGCTCGAAGCGGCGCTGCTCGTCTCCTCGGACGCCTGAGTCCCCGCTCAGGCGGACGTCGGGCCGGCTGCGGGGTCGGCCGTCAGGAAGCGGTTGCGCACCTCGATGAGGTAGCGCAGGTAGGGCCGGAGGAGGATCCGTTCCGCGACGGCGCCGGCAGGACCGAGTGGCGCGGTGAAGCGTATCCGGTCCACCATCGTCGTGAGGCCGTCGGCTTCCGAGAACTCGTGGACGTGCCGGAAGTCGCGGAACGGACCGGTGTGCTGTTCATCCACGAACCGGTGCGGTGCGTCCAGCTCCGTGATGACGCTCGTCATCCTGACGGGGATACCGAAGTGCCAGGCCCGCCATGTCACGTGCTCGCCGAGGCCGATGAGCCCGCTCGTCACCCCGGCGACCGCCCGCTCCCGTGAGAAGCGCATCGATCTCGCATGGGCATCGATGCTGCGCGAGCGGTCGAACAGTTCGGCCTGGCCCACCGTGGTGGTTGTCGTGCACGTGAACGCTGCGGTCATGACGCCAGTATCCCAGCCTGCCCGGTGGCGCCGGCGATGCGCCGCAGCCGCTCAGGTGCGGACGAGCATCTTGCCGGTGTTGGCACCGTTCATCATGTCCAGGAAGGCGCCGACGGCGTTCCGGATGCCGTCCACCACGGTCTCGTCGAACACGATGCTGCCGTCGGCGAGCCAGCCCGTCATCAGCTCCGCGAATTCGGCCTGCAGATCCTGGTGCCGGCCCACGATGAAGCCCTCCAGCGTGAGGGAGTGCGTGACCAGATTCGCCATGTTGTCGGGGCCCGGGGTGCGTTCGGTGTTGTTGTACTGCGAGATCGCACCGCACAGGGCCGCGCGGCCTCCGGTGTTGAGGCGGTCGATCGCTGCCTCGAGATGGTCCCCACCCACATTGTCGAAGTAGACGTCGATGCCACCCGGTGTGAGATCGCGGAGCTGACGGCGCACGGGGGCGTCCTTGTAGTTGAACGCCTCGTCGTAGCCGTACTTCTCCTTGAGGAGGGCCACCTTCTCCGCCGAACCGGCCGAGCCGATCACCCGCGAGGCGCCCAGCTTCCGGGCGATCTGGCCGGCGATGGAGCCGACGGCGCCCGCCGCGCCGGAGATGAAGACGACGTCGCCCTCCTTCAGCCCGGCGACCCGCTTGAGTCCCGCGTAGGCGGTGAGGCCGGTCATGCCGGCGGCACCGAGGAAGACGGACAGCGGCAGCGCCGTGTCCGGCAGGGGCGAGAAGTGGGAGGCCGGGCCCTGCGCCACGTCGCGCCATCCATGGCCGTGCAGGACCGCCGTGCCGACCGGCATCGCCTCGGACGTCGATTCCACCACCCGGCCCACCGCTCCACCGGTCATGGTCTCGTCGAGTCCGAAGGGCGCGACGTAGGACTTGGAGCCGTTCATCCGGCCGCGCATGTAGGGGTCGACCGACACGTATTCGTTCCGGACACGCACTTCATCGAGGCCGAGCTCGGGCAGGTCCACCGTCACGAGCGCGAAGTCCTCCGGGGTCGGCGCGCCGACCGGACGTCGGACGAGCTGGATCTGGGTACTGGCGGTCATTGCTGCTCCTTGGGGGTCGGTTGCTTCCTGCACCTGCCAACCCGCGATCCGGAGGATCTATTCCGTTTAGAGCGCCCCGGCCAGGCGGTCCCGCAGTTCACGGAGGGCGTCCGAGGGCGGGAAGGGCTGCGGCGCACGGCCCCAGAGCCACAGGAGCAATGCCTCCGGGTCCGTCCGGGCGGTCGGCTGTCCGTTCGCCGGTGCGTCCCGCGTGACCTCGACCCGCCCGGGGGCCAGGCACACGTCCCAGGAGTGCCCGCCCGCCTCGAGGCGGACCACCGCTGCGGACGCCGTGAGGTCCGGCTGGCTGCGGACGAGCATCACGGTCAGCACTTCGTCGATGCCGTCCAGGGTGAGGTCCGGGTCCATCGGCGTGGGCCCGTCTCCTGCCGTGTCCTAGAGGTCCACCCGGTGGATCGCGGTCTCGTGCGTGAGCCGCCGGATCCAGAATCCGACGGTCTGGTCCCACGGGACGAACGTCTCCGCCGGATCCTCCGGCCGGTGCCGATCCAACTGGTCGGTGAGGCTGCTGAAGGAGTGGGCGAGCAGGGCCTGCGGCGGGAAGCTACCGATGCTCACGGGAGGCCAGCCATGGCTCGGCCGCTCGCCCGTCCGGATGGTCTCCGCCTTGTGGAGGAACACGATCGCGGTGTGCCGCGCGAGGTCCTCGCCCGTCCAGCCCGGACACGCGGGCACGGGCAGGTCAAGGGTGGCGGGGACGAGGTCGGCGAGGATCCGGTACTCCCGGTCCAGCAACTCCCGGTAGCGGTCGAACGGAAGGGCGTGCGGGGAGGCCTGGTCCATCTCCCGAGTGTAGGCGGGTGCGTCCGACCGGGGTTATGTTACCGGCGAGTAATATCTTGTCCATGCACCTGATCTTCCGCACGATGCTGCAGCTCTTCCGGTCCGGCAGACGGTCACACCTCAGTATCTGGGGCTCCAGCAGCGTCACCCTCCGGGTCCTCCTCACGGACATCGACATCGCGATGCACATGAACAACGGGATGTACTTCTCGGTGTTCGACCTCGGCCGCTTCGACCTGATGGTCCGCAGCGGGGTGTGGCGCCTGATGCGCCGTCGCGGGTGGAGCCCGGTTGCGGCCGGGGAGACCATCAGTTTCCGCAAGTCGCTCCAGCTCGGCCAACGCTATGCCGTCGAGACGCGCATCATCGGACTGGACGAGCGCGCCGTCTACTTCGAGCAGCGTGCCGTGGCCGACGGCGAGATCTACGCACGGGCCTTCATCGCGACGAGGCTCGTCTCGTCGTCGGGCCCTGTCAGCAACGAGGAGATCATCGCGGCCTTCGGGGCGCCGCCGGAGGACCTGGTGCTTCCCGACTGGATCCACGAGTGGCGCCTCAACAACGGGCTGCCCAGCACCCGGAGGCCCGCACCCCACACCTGGTAGGCGGGGGACCAGTTACTGGTCGACAGCCCTCCGTGCCCGGCTGCGGACCAGCCGCTGCACGCCGTACAGGGCGAGGCCGACGGCGAGCAGGATACCCGTGCGGAACCAGATCTCGGCCGTCTGCTGGGTGAGCAGCAGGATGCAGGACGCGATGGCGAGGTAGGGGAAGACCGCCGGGATGCGGAAGTGCTTGTGCTCCACCGCGTCCTTCCGCAGGACGAGCACGGCGATGTTGGTGCTGAGGAAGACGAAGAGCAGAAGCAGGACGACGGTCTGGGAGAGGGACTCGAGCCCGCCCGTCAGTGTCAGCGCCATGGCGACCAGGGTGGTGGCGACGATGGCCACCCACGGGGTGCGGCGGCGGTGCAGCACGCGGTCGAAGACCGACGGGAAGAGTCCCTGCTCGGCCATCCCGAACGTCAGCCTGCTCGACATGATCATGGTCAGCAGTGCACCGTTGGCGACCGCGATGAGTGCCACGAGGCTGAAGAGCCAGCCGGGGATGCCCGCGCCGGTGGCCGTCACGACGTCGAGCAGCGGCGAACTCGATCCCGCGAGCTGGTCGGGGGCGAGGGCGGCGGAGGAGGCCAGCCCGATCAGGAGGTAGACGACGCCGGCCGTGAGGAGTGCGCCGAAGAGGGCCCTGGGGTAGACACGGCTGACGTCGTGGACTTCCTCGGCGACGTTCGCGGAGACCTCGAAGCCCACGAAGGAGTAGTAGGCGATGAGCGACGCCGCGAGCACGGCCGATGCCGGGCCCACACCGGGTGGGAATTCGTTGACACGCGAGAGGTCACCGTTGCCGGCAGCCACGAAGATCCCGACCACGACGATCACGAGGACGAGGCCCGAGACCTCGATGACGGTCATGACCACGTTGCTGCGCACCGATTCCTTGATGCCGCGCATGTTCAGCAGACCCAGGAGCACGAGGAAGACGAGCGCGGCCGGAGTCGCGGGCACGTCGATGAAGGTGGTGAGGTAGCCGCCGGCGAACGCCTGGGCGAGTCCGGCGGCGCTGGTCACGCCCGCAGCGAGCATGCAGAACCCGACGAGGAACGAGATGAACGGCTTCCTGAAGGCGCGCTCGGCGAAGACGGCGGCTCCACCGGCCTTCGGGTACTTGGTCACCAGTTCGGCATAGGAGCCCGCCGTCAGGAGGGCGAGCGCCAGTGCGACCATGAGCGGCATCCAGATGGCACCACCCACCTCTTCCGAGATGACCCCGACCAGGGCGTAGACACCGGCTCCGAGGACGTCACCGAGGATGAAGAGGTACAGGAGCGGGCCGGTGATGCCGCGTTTCAGTCTGGTGTCGGGGCTCTGTTCGGTGATGGTCATGAGCGTCAGTGTAAACGAAACTACTAAGCTGGCTGGGTATTGTCCGAATCACAGAACCGCTCGACGCGCCACAACTACCGTCGAACGCGGGTTGCACCCCGGCCGCTGTGATGCACAGCATAATTGCTTTCGATAACAATGGCCGGGGGAGGCCACTCCAGCTGACAGAGAGGCCATCGATGAGTTGGCTCGACCGCGACCACACCATCGCCAAACCCGGATTCAACCGCTGGTTGATCCCGCCCGCCGCGCTGGCCGTCCACCTGTGCATCGGCCAGGCGTACGCGACCAGTGTCTACAAGACCGCGCTGACGGCGCATTTCGACGCCACGCTGACACAGATCGGCATCATCTTCTCGATCGCGATCGTGATGCTCGGCCTGTCGGCGGCGCTCCTCGGGACCTGGGTGGACCGCAACGGGCCGCGCAAGGCCATGTTCACCTCGGCCGTCCTGTGGACCTCCGGCTTCCTGGTGGGAGCACTCGGCATCTTCACGAACCAGTTGTGGCTCGTCTATGTCGGGTACGGGTTCATCGGCGGCATCGGGCTGGGCATCGGGTACATCTCCCCCGTGTCCACGCTGATCAAGTGGTTCCCCGACCGCCCCGGCCTCGCCACGGGTATGGCGATCATGGGCTTCGGCGGCGGCGCGCTCATCGCGAGCCCCCTGTCCACACAGCTGCTCCGCATGTACGACCCGAACTCGGGTGCCGAGGGCTGGGTGGCCAGCGGCGACGCCGTCGGGAAGCTGTTCCTGACCCTCGCCGTCATCTACTTCGTCTACATGATGTTCGGCGCCTTCACCATCAAGGTGCCGGCCGAGGGTTGGAAGCCGGACGGCTTCGATCCCTCCCAGCTGAAGTCCAAGCCCCTCATCACCTCTGACAACGTCTCGGCGGCGAACGCCATCAAGACCCCCCAGTTCTGGCTCGTGTGGGTCGTCCTGTTCTGCAACGTCACGGCGGGTATCGGCATCCTGGAGCAGGCCTCCCCGATGATCCAGGACTTCTTCCGCGGCGCGGACGGAACGACGGCGGTCTCCGTCGCCGTCGCCGGTGGCTTCGTGGGCCTGCTGTCCATCGGCAACATGGGCGGTCGGTTCGGTTGGTCGACCCTGTCGGACCTCATCGGCCGCAAGCGCATCTACATGATCTACCTCGGCGTGGGCGCGGTGCTGTACCTGATCCTCGCCCTGGCCGGTTCCTCCACGACCCTCCTGTTCGTGGCGCTCGCCTTCGTGATCATCTCCTTCTACGGCGGCGGTTTCGCGACCGTGCCGGCCTACCTGCGGGACCTGTTCGGCACCTACCAGGTCGGGGCCATCCACGGCCGCCTGCTCACCGCGTGGTCCGCCGCAGGCATCGCCGGGCCCCTGATCGTGAACTCCTTCCTCGATGCCCAGGGCACCCCGGGCGAACTCACCGCAGGCGCCTACCAGCCCGCCCTGCTCACCATGGTGGCCCTGCTGGTCGTGGGATTCATCGCCAACCTGCTCGTCAAGCCAGTGAACGCCCGCTTCCACGAACCCGTCCGGAATGCGCCACGAGAATTTGCAAAGGAGGCCTGACATGGCCGGAGCACGAATCGCCGCCGTCTGGGCCCTCGTCGGGGTCCCCCTGGTCTACGGGATCTTCCAGACCCTCACCCGCGCCGCGGCTCTCTTCGGCGGCTGATCGGGCAGCAGTCCTCTCGCGTGAGCCCTTCGGGGTGTCCACGGCGCAACCGACATCGCCGATGCACCACAGGCTGGGAGTGGGCGACCACTCCGGCTCGGCCGCGGCTTCGCCCCCGTCGTGCACGCCTGGTCTACGGTGGAGGGGACCCTCGGGAGGACAGATGCACGCCACCAGCACGCAGCAGGTCGAAGCCCTCGCACGTGGAGAGCTCCCGCCGCTGGAGCAGGTGCGCGACGACGTCTGGTGCCTCGCGCAGCCCATGCCGGGCGGGCACCTCGCCTACTCCCTCACGTACCTGCTGCGGGGCGCGGACGCCGGTGTCCACGTCGTCGATCCCGGGTGGGACTCCGACGCGAACTGGGACCGGTTGACGGCGGCGCTCGCGGCGGTCGCGCCGGACGGAGCGGTCACCGGGATCACCGGGACGCACCTGCATCCCGACCACGTGGGCATGGCCGCGCGGCTGCGGCGGGCCTCGGGCGCACCCCTGGCGATGCACGGCGTGGAGCGTGCCGCCCTCGAGCGGCACCACACCCGTCTGCTCGATCCCGACGAGGTGACCGCGCGCCTCGACGGGTGGGATGTTCCGCGGGAACGCCGGGACGAGCTGGCCCGATTCGTGGACCGCTCGCCCGCGGGGCTCGGGCCGGCCGTGGACCGTACCCTGACCGACGGCGACGTCCTGCCCGTTCCCGGCTTCCGGACGGTGGTGATGGGCACGCCCGGCCACACGGGCGGCCACATCTGCCTGCGCGACGACGACCGCGGGCTCCTCTATACGGGCGACCACGTGCTGCCCACCGTGTTCGCCGGGGTGGGGCTCGGGGGCGCGACGCCGTCGAACCCCGTGGCCGACTACGTGGCGTCGATCGACAGCGTGCGCCGCTACGGACACTACGAGGCGCTCCCCGGGCACGGCCACCGGTTCACGGGGCTGGGCGAGCGGGCGGAGGAGAGCGCCGACCATCAGCTGAAGCGCGCACGGGAGGTGGAGGTGGTCCTCGAGACCCTGGGGGAGCCCACCGTCTGGGACCTCGCGTCGCGCCTGACCTGGACCGCGGGTTGGGAGGGGCTGCAGGGTTTCCAGCTGCTGTCCGCGCTCTCCCAGACGGAGATGCACCGGGACTTCGTCAGGGCGGGGACGAGGCCCGCGCCCTGAAATCTTCGGATTGTTCGCCGTAACCCCTCCCCGGCCAGGCCGCTCGTCTATACGCTTCGGGGATGGAGACAGCAACGGCGGCCGGTGACGTCGAATTCGATCACGCCATCGAGGTGCTCGAGGAACAGACCAGCGTGCTGTGGCGCCGGGAACGGACCACCTCGCACGCGCTGGCGAAGCACGTGCATCCGGACATGGAGCCGGCCGCGTACGGCATCCTGACGCTCCTGCAGCGGGAAGGGTCCCTCAGGGCGACGGACATCGCCCTGAGCATCGGAGTGGGCAAGCCCTCGGTGAGCCGGCAGCTCGCCGGGCTCGAGCGGCTGGGGCTCGTCAACCGCCAGCTGGACCCGCACGATGCCCGCTCCCAGCGCGTGGTCCTGACCCCGCTCGGGCAGCAGCAGCTCGCCGCCGCGCAGAGCGGCCGACGCACGGCCTTCACGGCCCTCATGCGCAGCTGGAAGCCGGAGGACGTGGAGGCGCTCGGCACGCTGATCGCCCGTCTCAACAGCACCTACACGAAGGACACCTGGTAGCCCCTCCCTGCGCCGGCGGTGCAGGGAGGCGGGGGTCCCGGAGCCCGTCAAATGCGGGGCGTGCTGCGGGAACGGATGCACAGCCTGCTGATGGCCGCCTAGATTGGAGCCATGGCCGATACGACGCAGCACGACGACGCACGCCCGCGGAACCCGTCCCCCCTCGCCCGGCTCGCCGAGGCGCACCGGGTGGGCACCACCTTCAAGGGGTGGGACGGCGAACCCGCGCAGGTGACCCCGGAGACGCTCGTGGCGGTCCTCGCGGCGCTCGGGGTCGATGCCTCCTCCGATACCGCCATCGCGCAGGCCCTCGCCGACACCGCGGCCGCTCCCTGGCGCTCGATCCTGCCCGCCGTCGTCGTCGTGCGCGAGAGCGACGCCGACCCTGTGCCCCTCCACGTGCCGGTCGGTGCGACGGTGGAGTTCTGGGCCGTGGACGAGGACGGCGTCCGCCACGAGGGGACCGTCGGTGCGGCCGGGCAGGCCCGGACCGTCGACGGCCAGGACCTCGAGCGGCGCGACGGCACGCTGCCGGACGCCGTCCCGCTCGGCTGGCACACGCTGCACGCCAGCGTGGACGGGCAGGAGAGTACCTGCGCCTTCGTCGTCACGCCGGACCGGCTGAGCACGACGGCGGCGCTCGCCGACCACCGCAGCTGGGGACTGATGGCCCAGCTGTACTCGGTCCGATCCACCGACTCCTGGGGCATCGGCGACCTCGCGGACCTCGGCCGGATCGCGCAGGCGGCCGCGCAGCACCAGGGCGACTTCGTGCTCGTGAACCCCCTGCACGCCGCCGAGCCGGTACCGCCGGTGGAACCCTCGCCCTACCTGCCGACCACGCGCCGGTACTTCCACCCCCTGTACCTGCGCATCGAGGACATCCCCGAATACGCGAGGCTCGACGCCCCGGCGCGGCAGCGCATCGAGGGCCTGGCCGCGGGCTTCTCCGCCGCGAATACGGCCACCGAACTGCTCGACCGGGACACCTCGTACGCCGCGAAGCTGGAGGCCCTCGAGCTGGTCTTCGCCGTCGAACGCACCGCGCAGCGCCGGCAGGACTTCGACGCCTACTGCGCCCGGCAGGGCCGGGGGCTGGCCGACTTCGCCCTGTGGTCGGCGCTCGCCGAGGCGTATCCACCGGACGCCCCGGAATGGCAGACCGTCGGACGCCCCGACTCGCCCGGAGCCCGCGCGTTCGCCGAGCGCCATGCGGCGCGGATCGAGTTCCACGCGTGGCTGCAGTGGCTGCTCGACGAGCAGTTGCAGGAAGCCCAGCTGGAGGCGACCGACGCCGGCATGTCCATCGGCGTGGTGCATGACCTCGCTGTCGGCGTCCACCCCAGCGGGGCGGATGCGTGGGCGCTGCAGGACGTGCTCGCCCCCGGGATCAGCGTCGGCGCGCCACCGGACATGTTCAACCAGCTCGGCCAGGACTGGAGCCAGCCGCCGTGGCACCCCGAGCGCCTGGCCGCCTCCGGCTACACGGCGTTCCGCGACATGCTCCGCAACATCCTGCGGCATGCCGGCGGTATCCGGGTGGACCACATCCTCGGCCTGTTCCGGCTGTGGTGGATCCCGCAGGGCGAGGCGCCCGGCGCGGGAGCCTACGTGTACTACGACCATCGGGCGCTGATCGGCATCCTCGCCCTCGAGGCGGAACGGGCCGGTGCGATCGTGGTCGGGGAGGATCTCGGGGTCTTCGAACCAGGCGTCCAGGAGTACCTGGCCGAGCGCGGCATCCTCGGCACCTCGATCCTGTGGTTCGAGCAGGACGCCGACGGCCCCCTTCCCCCCGAGGCCTACCGCCAGGGCTGCTTGACGACGGTGACCGTGCACGACCTCCCTCCGAGCGCAGGGTACCTGGCGGGCGAGCACGTGGCGCTGCGCGAACGGCTCGGCCTGCTCAGCCGGCCCGTCGCGGAGGAGCAGGCCGAGGACCGCGCCGTCCAGGAGAAGTTCCTGGACCTCCTCCGGGAGCGGCATCTCCTCGCGGACGGCCCCGTCGGGGTCCCGGAGACCGTCGAGGCCCTGCACGCCTTCATCGCGCAGACGCCGTCCATCCTGCTGGGCGTGGCACTCGCCGACGCCGTCGGGGAACGGCGCACGCAGAACCAGCCGGGCACCAGCGACGAGTACCCCAACTGGCGGATCCCCCTCGCCGACGCCGACGGCAGGGCCGTCCTCGTCGAGGACCTCGCCGCGAACGGTCGCTTCTCGTCCCTCGTGGCGTCGCTGGGGCTACCCGTCGACGGCGGAGCGCGCGGAGCCGGCGGACACCCCGGGCCCGCCGACTGAGCGCAAGCGGAAACTCCGGGGACGGCGGAGCCGCGCGGCGTGGTCGGATGGAGGAATGGACAGACTCGGAACATATGACGTCGTCGTCGTCGGTGGCGGGATCGCGGGCCTGAGCGCAGCCCTCGTGCTCGGGCGCGCGCGGCGGCGCGTCCTCGTGATCGACGCCGGGACGCCCCGCAATGCCCCGGCCGGCGCCACCTACGGCTTCACCACCCGCGACGGCGCCACACCGGAGCACCTCGTGGCCCTCGGGCGGGCGGAACTGGAACCCTACGGGGTGCACGTCGTGGACGACGTCGTGGACGGCGCGGAGGAGCAGGGGGGCCTCTGGAGCGTGCGTACCGCGGCGGGCGGGACGGCGCGGGGACGGCACCTCGTCCTCGCCTCGGGTCTCCGGGACGTCCTCCCGGAGGTCCCGGGAGCCCGGGAGGCGTGGGGCAGCGGGCTGCTGCAGTGCCCGTACTGCCACGGCTGGGAGGTCGCGGACCAGGCCCTCGGCGTGATCGGTTCCACCGACGCGTCACTCGCGCAGGCGCTCCTGCTGCGGCAGTGGTCGGCGGACGTGACCTACTTCCCCCACCTTCTCGGGTCCGTGCCGGAGGAGGACGCACGCCGCCTGCGGACGAGGGGCGTGCGGGTCGTGGAAGGCGCCGTCCGGGAGTTCGTCCTGGACGGGGTGCCCGGCGGCGGTGCCCCGCAGGCGCTCGTCGCCGTCCGGGTCGACGACGGGTCCGCCGACGGGGAGCGGGTGCCGTGCGTCGCGGTGTTCTGCGAGCCGGGTGCGGACGCGGGCTCGCCGCTCGTGGCCTCGCTGTGGTGCGAAGTGCGCGACGACGGGTGCATCGTCACCGACCACCTCGGCCGGGCGTCCCGCGACCGGCTCTGGGTGGTCGGCAACGCAGCCGACCCCGCAGCCCACCTCATCACCGCGGCCGGAGATGCCTACCGGACGGCGGTGGCCCTCAACGCCGTCCTCGTCAAGGAGGACTGTGAGGACCTCCTCGACGTCGAGGAGGCGGTCAGCGAGGGCGTCTGACTGCTCCCGCAGGGGGCAGGGGAGAGGCGGGCCCCGACGTCGTGTCGTGGCCCGCCTCCGGGACGAGCGCTACTTCCCGAGATCCTTCCCGAGGTCAGGACGGGTCTCGCTGTCCTGGGCCTGGAACGGGGTGTCCTCGACGTCGCGGGGGTTCCCCCCGCTCGGTCCGGTGGTCCCGGAGGTGCCACCCTGCGCCCTGTCGCCCTTGCTGGAGTCGCCCTTCTTGAGGACGCCTTTCAGGGAGTCCTGCAGCTCGGGGGCCTTGCTCTTGAGCGTGCCGGTGGTCGAGGTGACGGTCTCCTGGACCTTCGGGCTCTCCCACAGAGCCTGCGCCTTCGTCTTGAGCTGCTCGTAGCTCCCCCGGCCGGCCCGCGTCCCGAGGACGTAGCCGACCGCCGTGCCTGCGGCGAAAACAAGCTTGTTCTTCATGGTGTTCTCCCTTCGATGGACTGCGATCCTCTCGAATCTAGACCACCTGGTCGGCCGGGGCGAGAGGAGTTTCCAGAGGCAACATGCTGTAGGGGAGTGCCGCGGTGCAGGCCCTGCCGCGCGAGGAAGTGTCGGTGCCGGGCGCTAGGTTGGCCGGAAGCACCAGGACAGGGAGGCTCCGTGCCCGAGGGGGACAGCGTGTTCCGGCTCGCCGTCCGCCTGCGGCGATCCCTCGACGGGCGCGCGCTCAGCCGCGGCGACCTGCGCGTTCCCGCGCATGCCGCCACGCCGCTCGACGGGATGCGGATCGCGGAGCACGTGACCCACGGCAAGCACCTGCTGACGCGGTTCGACGGCGGGCTGACCCTGCACACGCACCTGCTGATGCGGGGGTCCTGGACGGTCACGGCCCCCGGGAGGGCGCTGCCGCGGAGACTCCTGCCGGACGCTCGGGTGATCCTCGCGGTGCGTGACGGGCCCACGGCGTACGGGCTGGACCTGCCCGTCGTCGACCTCCTGGCCACGCGGGCGGAGGGCGACGCCGTGGGTCACCTCGGTCCGGACCCGCTGCGGGAGGACTGGTCCGCGGACGAGGCGGTGCGCAGGCTGCGCCGCGGCCCGGGAGAGCGCGTGGCGGCCGCCCTGCTCGATCAGCGGAACATCGCCGGTTTCGGAAATCTGTGGGCCAACGAGCTCTGCTTCCTGCGGGGTGTCCACCCCGACACAGCAGTGGCCGACGTGGACGTGCCGGCACTGGTGGCCCTCGGCGCCCGGTGCCTGCGGTTCTCCGCGATGCAGCCGGGTGCGCACCAGGTCACCACGGGGAACACCCGGCGGGGCGAGAAGCACTGGGTGGCCGGTCGCGCCGGCAGGCCGTGCCTCCGGTGCGGCACCGCCGTGCACGTCAGGGCGGAGGTCCCGGATGATCCTGGCCGTCGTCGGACCTGGTGGTGTCCGCGCTGCCAGCCGCCACCGTCGGGGCACTGACGCCGGGGTCCGGGCTCATCCCGTGCCGGGCGTCGGTCAGCGTCGCGCGGCGAGTGCCGTGGCGAAGGCGTCGGTCGAGGCGGGGGAGCTGTCGATGCGCCAGTCGGCCTCCTTGACGATGTGGAACCAGACGAGCGCGACGACGTCCTGCTGCGCGGAGACGTACCTGAACAGGTCGGAGATCCATCGGGGTTTGGACCCGCCGATCTCGGACGAGGCAGTCTCGGCGATCATGATCGGCGTGCCCGGGGCGATCTGCCGGAGCTGTGCGATGCCGTCCCCGAACAGCGCCTCGGGTTCCTGCCAGGAGCTCCACGCCTGCGACGTGCCCCAGTTGTAGCCGTCGAGCGCCACCACGTCGACGTAGTCTCCACCCGGGTACAGCCGATCCATGGGCGTGGACCCCCAGTAGGGGACATTGGGGTTCCAGACCCAGCTGATGTTGGTCGCGCCGGTGGAGGCGACGACGTCGTGTACGTGCCGGTACGCCGCGATGTAGTCGGCCTCGGTGTTGCCGTTGACGCCGGCGGCCCACGGGTACCAGTCCCCGTTCATCTCGTGCGCGAACCGCAGATACACGGGCTGCCCCCAACGCCCCAAAGCCGTGCCCCACTCGCGGAGGTAGGCGTCGAACTCGCCGGCCGCGATGCGGTCGAGGGAGTAGGCGGACTGGTCGGCGCCGCCACCCCAGGTCCACGGCTCCCAGGTCAGCAGCGTCTCGGCGCCGCGGGCGCGCACCGCGTCCAGCTCGGCGATGGGCGCGGGCTGGTTGAAGTCCTTGTAGGACAGCACGAGGGAAGGGGCCTCGCCCGCGAGTGTCGCGACCTCGTCGAGCTCGCCGCCGGCCGCGGGCCCGCCATTGGTGCCGACGCCGAAGCGGATGCCCTTCGGGGCGCCCGGGGCGGGCGCAGGCTCGAGAAGCGTGTATCGGACGCTCGCCGTGCTGGTACCGACCGTCGCCGTGATGTCCACCGGGCCGGTCCCCGTCGGCACGATCGAGACGGTGAAGGCGCCCGTCGGCGACGTGGTCAGAGCCGCACCCACGGCCCCTGCCACGACGGTTCCCCTGCTCTTCCTCGGGAAGCCCGCGCCAGTCACCGTGACGGCGGCGCCGGGCACTCCGGAGGTGGTGCTGACCGTGACCCTGGGCGTGCCCGTGGCCGCGGCCTGAGCGGACACCGGCGGCCCCCCGAGCATGAGGACGGACAGCACCGCGGCGACCACGACGAGGCGCGCGGCGGTCGTCAGGACTGCAGCTGCTGCGAGACGGGGAACGGGAAGCATGATCGGCACCTCACGGGTTCGGTGGCCCGGCTGACCGCGAGGGTCCCGTGGCTTTGCGTCCCCGGCTCGCGCCGGGTTTGCCCTTGTCGCCGAGCGGCTGCCCGGGCGTCGTGGGTCCCCGCGATGCAGCGGGACCCGCACCCCATTGTCCCGTCGCATCTGCCCCGCAGCCGCCGGAATCCGCTGAGCGGTGGCCAAGGATTCCGTCAGGTCTTCCGCAGCGCGCATCCCCGGTGGGCCCCGGCCGCCGCCCGAATATGGCCGTCGTCTTGGGAAATCGTGTGGCCTGGCCCACAATTGGTAGTGCGACGGGCTCGAGGCTCCCGTCGTGGTGTGCGGAGGGAGAAGATGAAGCAACGACAGAAATTCACCGACACGATCGCGACGCAGGTGGACGCGTTCAGGCCGACCTTCGAGGCGCAGGTGGGCCCGGCGCTCGCGGAGGTCTTCATGATGGAGCAGGAGGAACTCCGCCGCGCAGGGCTGCCCCAGGGGATCGCCCGCGTGGGCGACAAGCTTCCCGAGGCGATCCTGTACGACGACGGAGGGCATCCGGTGCCCCTGCGCGAGGTCCTCGGGGCCGCAGCCGCGATCATCGTGTTCTACCGGGGCGAGTGGTGCCCCTACTGCAGCATCACCCTGCAGACCTACCAGCGGGAACTGAGCCCCCTCGCCGAGACCTTCGGGACGCGGCTCATCGCCGTCAGCCCCCAGCACCCGGAGATCACGCGGAAGATGGCACACGAGAGGGGGCTGTACGTATCGCTCTACTCGGACGCAGGGAACACCCTCGCCTCGCAGCTCGGGATCGTCACGTCACCCAGCCCCGAGTCGACGCTGGCGCGCATAGCCCTCGGGATCGACGTCGCCGGATCCAACCTGGACCGGTCGCTGACGATCCCGTTCCCCACGGTGATCGTCGCCGACGCGACGGGCACCATCCGGTTCATCGATGTTCACGTGGACTACACGAACCGCACGGAGACCAGCGACATCATCGATGCCCTCGTGGCGCTCTGACGGTAGTCGCGCCCACCGGAGGCGGGCTCAGGCTTCCTTCGCCTCGTTGTCGGCGTCCTCGTTGTCGGCGGATACGAAGGTGTCGCGTGCCAGCTGACGGCGATCAAGCTCTTCCCGGAGTTCGTGGTGCTGCCCTTCGGTCTCCGCGTCCACGCCCCCGTCACGGATGTACTGCACATCCCTCGAGCGGTGGTTCCTGCTGTTCAGGATGTCAAGGTCATCCCGATCGATCGATGTCAGATCCTCCGGGAAGAGCTTCGCCGGGTCCAACCTGCTGTTATCACTCACGAAGTGCCTCATTCACATGCAACAAACCCAAGAGCCCCGCTTCTAGAGGCGAGACCGACCTTACCGCAATCGCCTCCTACCTCCCGGATTCCTGGTCCCCGCCGCCCTCGGTGCCCAGGGGCACGATGAGCAGGATGTGCGTTCCATGGCCGAGGGGGCTCGAGATCGAGAGGGTGCCCTCGCAGAGTCCGGTCCGGCGCCGCATCTCCGTCAGTCCGGGACACGAGGGCGGTTCTGCGAACCCGGAGCCGTCATCGATGATCTCCATCTCGAGGCGATCCGGAAGGGCCTGCAGCGTGATCGTGACGGAGTGTGCTGCGGCGTGCCGGAGGGCGTTGGACAGGCCTTCCGTGAGGACCCCGTGAACATGTTCGGCCAGTTCGGGGTCGACAGCGGCGTCGAGGGGGCCTGAGAGGTGCAGGACGGGTTGGAGGGCGCGGCTCCTGGCCGCTGCCGCCACGAGGGCGAAGACGCCGGCGCTGAAGGTCGAGGTGGCCCGCGGAACGGATCGCAGTGAGTAGATGGTGTCGCGCAGTTCCCTGATCGTGGCATCCAGCTCGGCGGTCACGACGCTGATGCGTTCGAGCGCCCTGCGATCCGTGAGTTGTTTGCTGAGGACCTGCATGCTCAGGCCTGTCGCGAACAGTCGGTGGATGACCAGGTCGTGGAGGTCGCGTGCGATCCTGTCCCGGTCGCCGAACACCGCTTCCTGTTCCCGTTCCCGCTGGGCCCGCAGCAGTTCCAGGGCCAACGACACATGGGACGCGAACGTCCGGACCATCTCGTGGTCGACGTCGGTGAACGGGACCTCCGCCCGGCGGACGAAGAGGATGTAGTGCCGCTCTCCCGACCCGGCGAGTCGTACGCACACCGCCGTCGTCGGGGCAGGGAGGGAGGACCCGTGCAGCAGGCGGGCGGTATCCGCCGGTGTCAGCAGCAACGGGGGCGACATCGCGGTCAGATCGTCCAGCAGCGCCGGATAGTCCCAGGATTCCCCGCTGAAGGAGCCTGCGTCCCGGCCTTCCGCCGCTACGCAGAGGAGCGCTCGTCGATCACCGTGCTCGCGGAGAACGAGTGTGAGGTCGCTGTGCGATGCCCGCAGGGCGTGGTGCGCGACCGATTCGGGATGGCTCCGGACCGGGTCGGTCTGTTCGAGGATCTCGCGGACCGCACCGAGCCCGCCCTCGAGCCATCGTGTCCTGCGCGTCGAGTCGTCGAACAGGCGGGAGTTCGCGATCGCGATGGCGGCCGCCGCGGCGAGAGCGACGAGGAGCTTCTCATCGGTGCTGGTGAATCCTCCGTCTCCGTCCTTCCCGGTGAGGTACAGAGTCCCGAAGACCCTGTCGTGGATCCGAATGGGGACTCCGAGGAACGAGCTCATCTCCGGATGCCGGGCAGGGAAGCCTGCCGCGCGCTCGTGCGGGCGCAGGTCGTGCAGGCGCAGGGGACGCGGACCGGGGCCCGATGCGCCTGGGGCCCCGTCTCCCCGGGGGTGCGACGAGGCCGTCCCGTTCTCGTCGGTCTCCAGCACGACCGTGACGAAAGCGCTGAGCAGCCGATCCGGACCGACCACTCCCAACGCTCCGTGCCGCGCGCCGACGAGTTTGCAGGCCGCCGACACCACCCGCTCCAGGACGATGTTCAGGTCGATGTCCTCGGCCATCGCACCGAATGCTCCTACCAGGGCGCTGATGCCGGCCGACCTCCCGGAGCTCGGTCCTGCCTCAGGCGCCGGCGTGTCCTTCATCCTCCCAGCATGCATCACTGCACGGTTCCGCCTCGTCACTTCCTGCCGCAGGTCGAGGACTTGCGGCATGAGCCGCGCATGACCAGGAGTGCAGGGCGCTGGGCCCTGCACTCCTGTCGCCCCCGGTGCCGTTTGCTCGACCCGGGGACTCCTTCCAGTCAAGAGCGGATTCCGTGTCGAAGCAACCGCTGATCGCACGGCCGACACTCAGGAAACAGTGCACCGGTCGCGAGGCTGTCCAGCGGGGAAGCCGGTCGACGATCGTGTATCCGGCAGCGGCACACCGCGACAAGCATTGCAAAACGACGAGCATTACAGTGGAGGGCAGCACCGCCCGTACCGATCGCGGTCCCACTGCCAGGAGGTGTATGTGATGAGCGAGGAGCTCAAGATGAACAGGGGTATGCCGTCGTCGCATTACGGCGGTAGTGAGCGGACACGCGATCTCGCCACGGAGCTGGCCGAGCTCGCCCGGTCGCTGCAGCAGGAACCGGACTCGGACGCGATCGTCGCCGGCTTCGTCCACGCGGCCGTCGACCTGATCCCCGGGGTCGACGAAGGCTCCGTCAGTGTCGTCATCGGGCGGAAGAACATCGGATCCCGCGGCGCGTCCGGCAGCCTGCCCGAGCGCATCGATGCGCTGCAGATGGAGACCGGGGAGGGGCCGTGCCTGGAAGCGGCGTACGAGCGCCGGACCGTGCGGGTCCCCGACATGGCGCACGAGGAGCGGTGGCCGCTGTTCGCGCAGCGGGCCACCGAGGCCGGCGCCAAGGGGATGCTCTCGATCCAGCTGTGGGTCGAAGGCGACGACCTGGGCGCACTGAACCTCTACTCGTACGAGGCCGACGCGTTCACGGACGAGTCGGAGAACATCGGCCTGCTGGTCGCCTCCCACGCGTCGGTGGCGTTCGCCGAGGCCGAGAAGGCCCGGCAACTCCACGAGGCGGTGAACTCCAGGGATGTGATCGGCCAGGCCAAGGGCATCCTCATGGAACGCCACAAGATCACCGGTGAGCAGGCGTTCATCGTGCTGTCCATGGCCAGCCAGCGCACCCACCTGAAACTCTGGAACGTCGCCGAGCACCTCATCAGCAGCGGCGAACTTCCCCGTTCGAAGACCGCTCGCTAGCGCATCGGGGCTGTCTCCGGTTCACGGCGGCGGATCCTCCGGGGCGTGCGACGCCTGGTCGTCAGTGGTTGAAGTGCGTGGTCAGCGGTTCTGCCTGGCCCACGGAGGCGAGGATGCCGGCGGCGAGGTCCGATACCTTCACGTTGCGCGTGGAGGATGCCTGTCGGAGGATCGCGAACGCTTCCTTCTGGGTGCACCTGTTCTGGGCCATGATCGCGCCGACGGCCGTGTCGATCGTGGTGCGGGTCGTCATGGCGGCCTTGAGGTGCTGCGTGTCCTCGCTGAGCTTCGCGATCCGCACGGCCAGGCGGAGGGAGCGTGAGGCATCGCGGGCGAGGCCTTCGGCCACCGTGATGCCTGTGGCGTCGAAGGCGTCCGGGGTCGTGGAGTAGAAGTCCAGGCCGGCACTGGCTCCGTCGTCGAGCCGGATGGGAATGCCGAGGGCAGAGCGCAGGCCGTGGGCCGCAATGGCCTGGCGGTATTCGGGGAAGCGTTCCTCGGTGAGGAAGTCCCGGATATGCACGGTCTCACCCGTGCGGGCGGCCCGGAGGCAGGGGCCGTCGTCGAACCCGTACTGCACCTCATCGACCTCACGGGCTTTGTCGCTGCTGCTGGCGACCGTGATCATCGAGCGTGGCCGCAGGAGCGTCACCCCGCAGAACACCTCACCGTAGGCGCTGCTGAACGCTTCGGAGGCTATGGTCGCGAGGCCGGTGAGGAATTCCTGGACGTCGTCGCTCTCGAGCACCATGTCCTGCAGGAGCGCGGTGACCGGGTCGCGGTCGATCTCGCGAGCGAGTTCCTTTTCGTCGGGCATGCGGCTGGCTCCTTGAACGAGGGGATGTCAGGTCGACGATCCAAGCCGCAGCGGTCGGAACCGGGCCGGGTCGTCGCGGCGGTCGGGGTTCACCGCTCGCTTCGGACCACGTGGATGGAGATGTGGAGCGCTTTCCTCCGAAGAAGTATAGGACCTGGGAGCCCGGAGTCGATCATTCAGTCCGCCGCCTGGAGGCAGGTCCTGAGCCGTCCGATGCCATCCCGGATCCGGGTCTTGGCGGTCGGGACGGGGATGCCGAGGTGGTCGGCGACCTCGACGTAGGTCAGACCGGCGTAGTAGGCGAGGTCGATCGCCTCCCGCTGCGCCGCGGACAGGGAGGCAAGGCAGGCCCGGACCGCAGCGGCCTCTGACTGCCGGACGGCAGCATCTGCGACCTGGTCGTAGTCGACGTCCTGGTTCTTGATCCCCCACTTCAGGTCCCGGGTCCGGTGGGATTCCTCGGACCGGACCTTGTCGACCGCGCGGCGGTGCGCGACGGTCAGGATCCAGGACATCCCGGTACCGAGGCCGGGATCGAATCGCGCCGCGGTGCCCTGCCAGAGGGCGAGGAAGACGTCCTGCGTCGTCTCGGCGCTCATCTCGGCATCGACGAGCACTTTCCGGGCAAGCCCGTAGACGCGGGCGGAGGTCTGCCGGTACAGGTCTTCGAAGGCCTGCGCGTCGCCCTGCCCCACCCGAAGGAGCAGCGACTCCACCTCGCTCCCCGGCAGGCCCGGACCAGCGACAGCAGGAGGGGAGGACCGGGGAGAAAGCCGGACAGGATCCGGGATCCGGGTATTCTGCATGTGCGTGAGACCTTCTTCTGACCGTCGGCTTGATCCAGGCGACGTCGGGCACCGCGTGCCATAAGGTCCCTGATTGCTAAACAACCTAAGTACAGCAAACCACAGGTCCCCCCGCGTCGGGCGGCCGGATCCATGGAGGTGCGCAGATCTTGCGTGTCGTCAGAGCCTTGCGGCTCGGGCCGGGCCGCGCAGTTTGTCCGGGTTCCGCACGAGGTAGATCCCGCTGATCCTGCCCTGCCCGTCCGCCTCCACGGCGACGGTCAGTTCCAGCCGGTCACCCGCATGGACCAGGATGCCCTGGCCGCCATTAAGAGGTCCGATGCCCACCCGCGCCCCCGGCGTCGGCGTGCGGCCGATCCTCAGAAGGAACCCGGCGATCGCCGCGGCCCCCAGGATGGGCTTGCGGGCGGCCACGACCTTGCCGCCGCCGTCGGAGAGCAGGACGGCGTCGGGGGCCAGGACGTCCATCAGGGCCTGCAGGTCACCCGTGCCCACGGCGGCCTGGAAAGCCTCGAGGGCCGCGGCGCCCTCCCTGGTGCTGCTCGCGGACCGGTCTGCGGCGCCGATGCGGGTCCGGGCCCGCACGGCGATCTGCCGTACCGCGGCCTGACTCTTGCCGAGGGCCTCGGCGACCGCCGGATAGGGCAGGCCGAAGACGTCGTGGAGCATGAACACGGCGCGTTGTTCCGGAGTGGCCTGCAGCAGCACCACCGTCAGGGCGTAGCTGAGTTGCTCGCTCATCATCAGGCGTTGCTCGGGGTCGTCGGCCTCTGCCACGAGCGGCTCGGGCAGCCACGGACCCGGGTAGGACTCCCGGCGGCGGGACACGGTCCGGATCGCGTTGAGTGCGGTCCTGGTCGCGATCGTGGCGAGGTAGGCCCGCGGATCCCGGACCCCGGCCGGGTCCACGCCGGCCCAGCGCAGGTAGCTGTCCTGGACGACGTCGTCGGCATCGGCGCGGGTCCCCAGGACCTCGTAGGCGATCGCGAACACCATGGGGCGATGCGCTGCGAACAGCTCGTCCTGCTCCGTCGAGGGGGCCATGGGCATCAGCCTACGGGCACGGCCGGACCGGCCGGCCACGTGTAGGACCCCGGTGTGCGCGCCTCCCCGGCCAGCCACGCGAGCGTCATCCGGCAGACCTGTTCCTTCCCCCATCCTCCGGCCCGCCCGGAGAGCGCCCAGCGGCGGGGCGCGTCATCTGCGTGGACGAACTGCACGTGGCCCCGTCCTGCGCCGAGGTCCAGGCACTGCGCGAGGTAGCCGGCGTCGAGCTCCGACGGGGCGGTGCCGGCCAGGCGGGCGAGCACGGTGTCGGCGGCGTGGGCGCCCATCGGCAGCGCGATCGCGCAGGACGCCCGCAGGTGATCGCCGGCGGTACCGGTGACGGACACGGCGTCGCCGGCGCCGAGGACGCGCTCATGGCCAGGCACGGCGAGTGTCGCGTCCACGACGAGCCGCCCGCTGCCGTCCACGGGCAACAGGCTGTCGGCCGCGAGGGACGGCACGGCGAGCCCCGCCGTCCAGATCGTCGCCGCCGCGGCCGGTCGTGGGCGTGCACCGGGAGCCCGGGGGGTCACGGTCCCCGTCTCCGGGTCCACGCTCCCGTGCTCGACGGTGATGCCGAGGCGGTGCAGGCGGCGGGCCACCGCGTCCCTGTCGGTGAGGGGATGGGCCGGCCCGGACGGGGCGACGACGGTGATGGACAGGTCCGGGCGGGTGACCGCGAGCGCGCAGGTTAGTTCGACTCCCGTGGGACCGGTACCGGCCACCGTCACCGCCGCACCGGGGGCCAGACGCGTGATGGCGCGCCGCGTTCCCGCCGCGGCCGCCGCATTGGTGACCGACAGCAGGGGCGTGGGCGGCTCTCCGCTGCCGACCGCGTACACCAGCCAGTCGAACCCGATCGGGGCGTGGCCCCGCAGGGTGAGGGACCGACGGTCGGCATCGATCCGGAGCGCCCGGGCGGGGAGGCGACGCACCCGTGGATGCAGCACCCTCGACCAGTCCACGCCTGCTGCGTCCCGGCTCCCGGCGGCGACCCGGTGCAGCCGGATCCGTTCGGTGAACTGCGCCCCCGGATCCACCAGGGTGACCTCGACGGGGAGGCGATCCGCTGTGCTCCCCGCAACCCTGTTCGCCGCCATCACCCCGGCGTACCCGCCACCGACGACCACCACCCGCACCGACCCGCTCATGACGCCTCGCTTCCTCGGGAATCTCCGACACCATCAAGACACCGCTCGCCGGCGGTCTGTGACAGGGGCGCAGCCGGACCGTGGGGCCGGTCGGTCGTCCTCAACCCGTGGCGGTGCTGGACCTGAGCACGAGTTCGCCGTGCGGCATGGGTTTCGTCTGGATGGTGCCCGTGTCGAGCAGGGCGAGCAGGAGTTCGGCGGCCACCCGGCCCTGCATGCCCGGGTTCCTGGACAGTGCCGTGACCGCGGGGGACGCGAGCCGGCAGTGCAGCGAGTCGTCCCAGCTGACGATCGCGACGTCGTCGGGGCAGCGCAGGCCGAGTTCGCGCAGGGCGAGCAGCCCGCCCATCGCCATCAGGTCGTTGCCGAACACCATCGCCGTCACGGGTGACTCCGGTGCGCGGAGGAGTGTCACGACGGCGTCGTGCCCGGACGTGAGTGCGTAGTCGGTCTCCACCTGGACCACCTCCAAACCGTGGCGTGCCGCGCGCTCCCGTACGCCTCGGATGCGCTCCTCCTCGTGGACGAACCGGTGCGGGCCCGAGACGTGCGCGATCCGACGGTGCCCGCGGTCGTGGAGGTGATCGACGATCGTGGCGGCGTCGACGGCGTGGTCCGTCGTCGTCCCGGAGTACGAGGCGGGCGCGGCGGATGCCGGTGCGCTGTGCAGCACGAACGGCATGCCCAGCCGGTCCAGCAGCGTGGGACGCGGGTCGTCGTGCAGGTGATCGAAGATGAGGACGCCGTCCACCTTCCGTTCGCCGGCCCAGCGCTCGTAGGTGGACTGCTCCTGGGCCGGACCCTTGTCCACCATGCGGAGCATCAGGGCCATGTCCCCTTCGGCGAGGGCTGTCTCGATGCCCGCGAGCATCGCCATGTAGTGCGGTTCCGTGCCGATGAGGAGGGGATCGGCGGACAGGACCATCCCGACGGCGCCCGCGCGGGACCGGGAGAGGGCGCGGGCGGAGGAGCTGGGGTACCAGTCGAGTTCCTCGGCGAGGTCCAGGACACGGCGCCGGGTGAGTTCGCTGACCCCTGGCTGGCCATTGAGCGCGTAGGAGACCGATGCCTTCGAAATGCCCAGCCTCTTCGCCAGGCCGGTAATGGTTTCCTTGGCCATGGCTTCCACAATAGCTCCACGAATTGCTTGACCGACCCCGTGATATCACCTAGGTTCGACCTGACTGCTGAACCGGTTCAGCACCCCCTTTTCTCAGCGAGGAGAATCCCCCGTGACGTATTCACTCCAGCTCTACACCCTGCGGACGGCCATGGGAGAGGATCTGCCGGGCACCATCCAGCGCGTCGCCGCACTGGGCTACACCGCCGTCGAGCCCTACAACTTCGTCGCCACCGCCGACGAGCTCACGGCCGCACTCTCGGAGAGCGGACTCACCGCCCCGTCCGGCCACGCGCCCCTCCTCAGTGCGGACCAGGACGAGATCTTCGAGGCCGCACGCAAGCTCGGTATCGGCACCGTGATCGACCCCCACGTCGAGCGCTCGTCCTGGACCTCCGACGAGGACATCAGGGCCACCGCCGAAGCCCTCAACGCGGCAGCGAAGAAGGGTGCCGGGTACGGCATCACCGTCGGCTACCACAACCACGAGTTCGAACTGGAGGAGCGCATCGACGGCACCTCCGCCCTCGAGGTCCTCGCCGGCTACCTCGACCCGGAGGTCGTCCTCGAGGTGGATACCTACTGGGCGGCCGTCGGCGGCGAGGATCCCGCCGCGCTGCTCCGCCGCCTCGGCGACCGCGTACGCTTCATCCACATCAAGGACGGCCCACTCACCAAGCAGAACACGGAGCAGGTTGCCGTCGGCTCGGGCAGCATGCCCGTCTGGGACGTGCTCGACGCCGCTCCCGGGCTCGAGGCCGCCGTCGTCGAACTCGACGATTTCGACGGCGACATCTTCGCCGCCGTCGCCGACAGCCTCGCGTACCTGACGGAGGGAAGGAAATGAGCGCTCGATCGGAAGCCCGGCGCACCGGCCCCGTCGGCGTCGCCGTCATCGGAGCAGGGGTCATCAGCAAGGAATACCTGACGAATCTGACAGCCTTCCCGGACGTGACGGTGCACATCGTCGCCGACCTGCACGAGGAGGTCGCCGCGGCCCGGGCCGCGGAGTTCGGGGTGCCGTCCTCGGGCGGCGTCCAGGATGCGCTGAACCACCCCGACGTCGAGATCATCGTGAATCTGACCATCCCCGCAGCGCACGTCGAGGTCGCTACTGCCGCCGTCGAAGCGGGCAAGCACGTGTGGAGCGAGAAGCCCTTCTCGCTGGACCGGGAGAGCGGCACGGGCCTGCTGAAGGCCGCGGATGCCGCCGGCCTCCGCCTGGGCTGTGCTCCCGACACCTTCCTCGGCGCGGGCCTGCAGACGGCGCTGCGCCTGGTGGCGCGCGGCGACATCGGCGTACCCCTCACGGCGCTGACCCTGATGCAGTCCCCGGGCCCCGAGTCCTGGCACCCGAATCCCGCCTTCCTCTTCCAGGAGGGCGCCGGGCCGTTGTTCGACATGGGCCCCTACTATCTGACGACGCTCGTCCAGACCTTCGGTGCGATCACGAAGGTGGCGGGCTTCGGGTCGACGTCCCGCGAGAGGCGCACCATCGGTTCGGGGCCGAGGGCCGGTGAGGTCTTCGACGTCACCGTCCCGTCCCACGTCAGCGCGATCGCCCGGTTCGCGAACGGCGAGTCCTCGCAGAGCATCTTCAGTTTCGATTCGCCGCTCCACCGCGCGGGGTTCGTCGAGGTCACCGGGACGGAGGCCACCCTCGCGTTCCCCGACCCGAACAACTTCACGGGCGACCTCGTGCTGACGCGCCGCGGAAGCGACGAACCGGAGGTCGTCCACGCGGTCGGCGCGACGTCGACGCGCGGCAGCGGTGTGCTCGAGATGGCCCGGGCCCTGCGCGAGGGGCGCCCGCACCGCGCGCAGGGCCAGACGGCGTACCACGTCCTCGACGCCATGGTCTCGATCGCGGAGAGCCTCGCCACCGGTGAGTTCGTCTCGCTCTCGAGCACCGCGACCGCCGCCGAGCCGCTGCCGGAGGACTGGAACCCGTACGCGGCGACCCTGTCCTGAGACCTCCCGGGGAACCCGACCACCACGCCCGCGAGGGACGCGGACGGTGGCCGGCGGGGCTCCGACAGCCCGCGTTCCGCCCGGGTCGAGCAGCCGGCAGGGTCCGGTGGCCGCGACGCCGGTCGGGTACTGGCGTAGGCTGGGAGTTGCGGACACGTTCGCGCCACCTCTGGCGCCGTCCGCGAGGAGGCGGAATTGGTACAGCGTATGTCAGACCCCACGTACAGGGCACAGCAGTGGGAACAGCGATACGATCCGCAGATCGAGGACGTGAACCGGCTGTGCGACACCCTGGCCGAGTCGAAGCCGGGGTCGGCGGTGCCCTACATCGACCCGATCCACGACGTGGACGGCTGCAAGATCGTCAGCCTCTTCTCCAACCCCGGAGCCTCGCTGCCCTCCGGTTTCGTCTCGTTCGAGAACGACGACCCGAGTTCCATCCGCATGGCGGGGATCTACGAGGCCGTCGGTCTGCGGCCCGATGCCTTCATGCCGTGGAACGCCCACCCCTGGTACCTGCCGGAGGGCAAGGAGCGGGCGCTGACCATGGACCAGATCGCCGACGGCGTGAAGCCCCTGCTCACCTTCCTGCAGCAGGTCCCGCGAGCGTCGGCGCTCGTGGCGCACGGTGCCGACGCCCACAAGGCCGCCCGCCGGCTCATGAAGCTCGAGAACCGGGCCATCGCCAAGCGCGGGTTCAAGATCTACGAGGTCCGTTCCCCTGGGGAGCGCGCCTTCAAAGGCACGCCCGTCAACCAGGAGCTGTGGCTGAAGGAGATCCAGGCGGCCTACACCGACGCGATGGGTCGCGCCGGCATCCGCGCCCGGCAGTCCATCTAGGGCTCCTTCCGGATCCGCGGTCCACGTCGGGGACCGGGCCCGCCGCCTGGCCGCGCCTCAGGGGCGGTCGCTGAGCGCGTGCAGCGGAGATTCGGTCGAGTGCTCCCTCGAACGCTTCAGGGTCAGTCCCCGCAGGGTCGCCGCGATGTCCTCGATGGACTGCTGGACCCACGCGAAGGCGTCGTCGTCCGTCCTCTGCGTCTCGAGGTCAGGTGCGCTTGCGCGGTGCGTGAGGGCGAGGCGCGCGACGGCTCTCTCGAGGTGCTCGAGCAGGGCGTCCGTCTCGGCACTGAGCTGGTGGACGAGGGTGTCCCCGCTTCGTGCGTCCCGGCCGCCGGGCACCATGTGGAGTGCGGTCCGGTGCGGCGCGGCTTCGTCCGTGGGCGTGGGGGCAGACGGGCACTGTGTGCTCATGTAGGTGAGACCTCGGTCTGTGTGATGACGGCACCCTGACATCGCTCAGGGGCGAAAAGGCATTGACACAGACAGTCTGCCATTACCCGGCAGTATTCCCCGCGTTCCATGCCGCAGGAATCCCGTAAGTTACCGACGAGTACGGACCGTGGGTCCGTCGCCGTCCATCAGGAGTCCCGCTTCGAGGTGAGGTAGGTCGACCCGTCCGGGTTGCGCACCACCGTCCACTGCTGCAACTCCTCCTGCCTCGCCCGCTGCGCTTCGTCGTCGAGATAGACGATCGGGCCCGTGGTACTGCCGCGCTGTGCAGGTCCGAAGAACATGCGAAGTCTGCCCGTGGCCTGCATGAAGCGGGTCGACAGCGGATCCTTCGCGCTCATTGCTTCCTTTCGGCGTCCCGAGCAGGAGGTCGTCCTCCGTGGTGCTCTCCGGTCGGAGGCAGGGAACTACTCATCAGGATACTCGTCATCCCGTGTGAGGAGGGCGGCGTCCGGCGCCTAGGAGAAGTTCTCCGTCGTCATGAATCCGTGTCCGCGCCGCACCAGGTCCTCGAGCACGGCGAGGTCGACGGCGGCGAGCGAGGTGACGTACAGGCACCCGGCGCCGCGCCGGTGCTTGCCGAGGTGCGGCAGCAGCTCCTCCACCCCTGGTGCGGCGAGCAGGCCGTAGAGCGCCTGCGCCGTCGACCGTGGCGAGAATCCCACGGAGAGGGCATCGCCCTCGTGGCCCGAGGCATACCGGTAGTGGTACCGGCCGAAACCGATCATCGAGGAACCCCACATGACGGCGCGCTCGCCCGTCACCCGGCCCATGAGGTCGAGCAGGACCAGCGCGTCGGCACGCCGCGTGGGATGCGCGATCGTGTCGATGAACGAGCGCGGGTCCTGATCCGTCGGCTGTGTCAGCAGTTCTGCCACGATCCGGCCGCCTTTCCCAGGGCGCGCCGTCGGCGCCCGTGCAGCCACAGTAGACGGGCCCGCGGCCCTCCGGAAGTGTCGGTGGCGGCAGGTACCGTCGGGGATAACGACGGACACTTCGAAGGGTTGCATGCCCCAGGCCAACAAGCTGCTTCAGATCAGCCGCATCTACGTCGAGCCGGCTGCGGCTGCCCTGCCCCGCGGCCAGGAGATCCTCGCACGGTGGCCGGACGCCGACGTCGTCGAGGTGGCGAGCCACTGGCGTATCCCGGAACTCAGCGGGGACGAGGCGAATGTGCGCCGATGGGTCCGCATCAAGACCGAGGCCCTGATCATCGGCGTCAAGAAGTCACTCACCGCGAAACCCAACGGGAGGTCGGCGGACTTCATCGCCCCCTCGACGGCGAACGGCTGCGCCATGGCCTGTGCCTACTGCTACGTCCCGCGCCACAAGGGCTACAGCAACCCCATCACCGTGTTCGCCAACATCGACCAGATCAGTGGCTACCTCGAACGGCACGTGGCGCGTCAGGGCATGAAGCTGGAGCCCAACCAGTGTGACGACCAGGCCTGGGTGTACGACATCGGGGAGAACAGCGACTGCTCGGTGGACGCGCTGGTCAGCGACAACGTGCGGGACCTCGTCGACCTGTACCGGGACCTGCCGACCGCCAAGCTCTCCTTCGCCACCAAGTACGTGAACCGGGACCTGCTCGCCTGGGACCCCCAGGAACGCACCCGCATCCGCTTCTCCCTCATGCCCGAGAAGCTCGCCCGAACCGTGGACGTGCGCACCACGCCGGTCGCGGAGCGCATCGCCGCGATCAACGACTTCGTGGAGGCGGGCTACGAGGTGCACGTCAACTTCTCTCCCGTGATCATCACGCCCGGCTGGCAGGACGACTGGCGCGAGCTCTTCGGCCAGCTCGACGCCGCGCTGTCACCCGCGGCCAAGAGCCAGCTCGCGGCGGAGGTCATCTTCCTGACCCACAACCAGCAACTGCACGAGGTCAACCTCGGGTGGCATCCGCAGGCCGAGGAGATCCTGTGGCGGCCGGACCTCCAGGAGACCAAGCAGTCCCAGAACGGGTTCACGAACGTACGCTACGTCGCCTACGACAAGCGGGGCTATCTCGACGAGTTCCTCCGCCTCGCCGACGCGCAGCTGCCCTACTGCCGGATCCGCTATGCCTTCTAGCGCTCGACGCCGCGCGCGTCGCCGCACTGGCCCCGTCCGCCGCACCGGGACCGTCCGCGGCGCGGGGCCGGGGCCGACCGACGGTACATTGTCACCGTGGTCTCAAACCTTGCGCGCCTCGTCACGGCGCTGTTGCTCCTCTGCCTGTGCGCCTGCAACATCAACCCTGCCGCCGTCGCCTGCGACCCCATCGATGGCCGGAACCTCGCGCCGGCCGAGGGCACGCTCATGGGCGTGAACCTGGAGTGGGGGAGGGAGACCCTCGCCGAGTACTCGGACAAGCTCGGCGAGCGCCCTGCCGTGGCCGTGACCTTCGCGGACTTCCCGTTCGCCCCGGAGGACCCGGACCTCGTCAGTGCCGCCGCCGAGCAGGCGCGACAGACGGGAGCCATGCTCCTGCTGACGCTGGAGCCCGTGGAGGGTCTGGCCGCCGTCACCGACGAGCGCGCGGGGGAGCTCGCGGCCCTGCTCGCGGGCTTCAACACCAGCGGGGTGCCGGTCATCGTGAGGTTCGCCCACGAGATGAACGGCTCCTGGTACGCCTGGGGGCAGCAGCCCGGCGAGTACATCGAGGCCTTCCGCCGCGTGGCCGACGCCGTCCACGCCGACGCCCCGGGGTCCGCGATGATGTGGGCCCCGAACTACGGCGGCGGCTATCCCTTCGCCGGGGGCGCCCAGGAGTCCCTCCCCGGAGCCGCCGGCTTCCCGGCGCTCGACACCACCGGGGACGGCGTGCTGACCGCGCTCGACGACCCCTACGCGCCCTACTACCCCGGCGACGACGCCGTCGACTGGGTCGGCATGACCATCTACCACTGGGGGAGCACCTACCCCTGGGGCGAGAGCGAGATGCCCGAGGAGGGCAAGTTCGTCGCCCAGCTCACCGGCACCTACGACGGCGCCAACGGCGACGAGACGATGCTCCCCGACTTCTACGCCGAGTACGGCGTGGGCCACGGCAAACCCGTCGCCATCCCGGAGACCGCGGCGCTCGTCCGCGATGACATCGGCGGCCTGCGAACCCTGAACATCAAGCGTGCCTGGTGGCAGCAGGTCTTCGACCCGGCCGTCCAGGAGCGCTTCCCGCGACTCGCGATGGTCAACTGGTTCGAGTGGAACAAGGTCGAACCCGAGGTGGGCTCGGCCGTGGACTGGACCGTCGTCGAGGATCCCGCGATCCGCGCCGAGTTCACGGCCGCGCTGCCCGACTGGTACCGGTTCGCCGACGAGCCCGAGGACTGCGGGGAGCCGCTGTCATGACCGCCGAACCCCATCAGGGCCCGGACCGGTACCTCGCCCCGGAGCTGCCACGCCCCGTGATCATGGACCAGTACTGGGCGGACGCCGTCTTCCTGCACTGGCGGATCGACGCCGCGGCCGTCGCCGGGTTCATGCCGCCCGGCGTCGTGCCGGACGAGGTGGACGGCTCCTCCTGGGTGGGACTGATCGGCTTCCGGATGATCGGCGCGGGACTGGGCCGCGGCCTGCCCGTCCCGTACGTCGGGTCGTTCACCGAGATCAACGTCCGGCTCTACTCACGCGGCCCCGACGGCGTCCGCGGCGTCGTGTTCGTGACGCTGGATGCCTCCCGCCTCGCCGTCGTCCTCGCCGCCCGCGCCGGCGGAATCCCCTACGTGTGGTCGCAGTGCGCGCCGCTCGCGCGTGGGGAGGGTGAGCGCAGGGAGTACGGGTACGACGTCGCCCGGTACCGGCGGCAGGCCCGCTCCCGCTTCGCCGTGCGGCCGGACACGGGCGCGACGGCGGCGGACGCGCTGTCCCTGGAGCTCACCGCGCGCTTCGGGCTGCACAGCGTCCTCGCCGGACGCACCCTCTACATCCCCAACACCCACACGCCCTGGCCGCTCCACCCCGCCACCCTGACGGAGCTCGACGATGGGCTGCTCGCCGCGGCGGGGCTCCACGTGGACGGTCCGCCGGATTCCGTGCTGTTCTCGCCCGGCGTGCAGACGCAGTTCGGGAAGCCTCGCGTGGTCCACCGTCCCTGACCCTCGGACCCCCTCCTGTCCGCTCCCGCCGCGTCCTGCGGGGCGGTGCTCGACGGGGGCATCACGGTCGAGGACGACCGGGCCGAGAGCGGGGCCGAGTACAGCCGGGGCCTGTGCTTCTCACCGGAGCCCGCGTCATGACGCTACGCCCCGGCCGGCACCGTCACGCGCGTGCGATGCCCGAGGGCCGGATGCTGAGTGTCTCGATCGTCGATTCGCGGGTCGCGTCCACGGCGAGGCGTACGGCCCGGGCTACCTGGTCCGGCTGGATCCACGCCTCGGGCCGGTAGTCCCTGCCCTCCCAGGTATGCAGTTCCTCCTGCATGTCCGTGGCGACCCTGCCGGGGTGGATGGAGCTGACCCGGACGCCGTGCGGGCGCTCCTCCTCGCGCAGGGCGTCCGTGAGGGCGCGCAGCGCGAACTTGGTGCCGCTGTACGCGGCGGAACCCGCCCCGGAACTGTAGCCGGAGCCGCTGTTGATGGCGATGACCTGGCCGCCGGCCGCGCGCAGGGCCGGGAGCAGCGCCTTCGTGAGGGCGGCCACCGCGAACACGTTGACCTCGAAGCTCTCGCGCCAGGCGTCGTCGGACAGCTCCGCGACCGACCCCATCCGCAGGACACCCGCGGAGTGGACGAGGACGTCCAGTCGCGGGATGCCGGCGACCGCGGCGGCCACCTGGCCGGAATCGCGCAGTTCCGCGGCGAACGGTTCCGCGGAGGGGAACGACGCCGACAGCTCCGCGAGGGCGGTCAGGTCACGTCCGCCGAGCAGCAGGTGGTGCGTGGTGCCGAGCTCGTCGGCGATGGCACGGCCGATGCCGCGGGAGGCGCCCGTGATGAGGGCGACGGGAGAGGAGGACATGCCCTCACCCTAGCAACGGGCTGTTCACCCGCCGGGCGTGCTTTGACAATGAAGTCCACGTCACACAAAATCGCCTGACAACAAAAGTTCACTGGGGGACAACTTCAGAGAGATGAGAGGGCACATGCCTGACGTGAATCCACCCCATGAGATCCTCACGGAGGCCGAGGTCCTCGCGGCAGCCGACGCGCTCGTGACCGCTTTCCGCGCGACGGACACCGAGGCGTACTTCCGGTGCTTCGCCCCGGACGCCACCTTCGTGTTCCACACGGAGCCCCGCCGGCTCGAGGACAGGGCCGCCTACGAGGAGCTGTGGGCGGGGTGGATGGCGGATGGCTGGCGCGTGACGGACTGCATCAGCAGCGGTCCCCGCGTGCAGGTGGTCGGGACCACGGCGATCTTCACCCATCACGTCCGGACGACCACCTCGGTCGGAGGCGCGACCGGGACGACCAGCGAGCGGGAGACGATCGTGTTCCGCCGCGCCGGGTCCTCGATCGAGGCCGTCCACGAACACCTGAGCCCCGCCCTCGAAGACCCCACGGAAGAGAGCGCAGCATGACGCAGGCCTCCCGGACCTCGGCGTATCGGCGCCTGTCCGACCACCTCGACAAGAACTCCGACGGGTACGGCCCCCTCCGCGGCACGCTCGGGACCGCGCGCATGGGCATGATCTGGCTCGCCGCCAACCTCGTCGTGACCACCCTGCTCACCGGGACGCTCTTCGTCCCGGGCATCAGCTGGGGCCTCGCGGTCGGCATGATCGTCCTCGGGACCCTGATCGGCGGCTCGGTGCTGGTGCTGGTCGGGAACATGGGCACCCGGACCGGCCTGGCCACGATGTCGCTCACGAAGGGTTCCTTCGGGCTCCGCGGCTCCTTCCTCCCGGTCGCCGCGAACGTGATCATCCTGATGGGCTGGAGCTGGGTCCAGGCGATGCTCGCGGGGGTCACGGTCAATTTCCTCGTCGAGCAGGCCACCGGCTTCTCCAGCCCGGTGCTGTTCTCCGTCCTCTGCCAGCTGCTCGTGGTCTGCCTCGCGATCTTCGGCCACACGGGCATCGCCCGCGTGGAGCCGTGGCTCGCCCTCGTGATCCTCGCCTTCATGGCCTACATCTTCACCACGGCGTTCCTCGCGTACGGTCCGGCGGACTTCGCGGCGATCCCGCAGGACGCCGCCGCCGGGTGGACGCCCGTCGCGACGCTCGACGTCGTCATCGCGACCGCCATCTCGTGGACCGTCCTCTCCGCAGAGTTCAACCGCCTCGCCCGGACGCAGGCAGCCGGCATGATCGGTTCCGGGGTGGGCTACGTCCTGTCCACGGTCCTCGCCATGACCCTCGGCGCCACGGCCATCGGCTACGTGGTGCTCGACGGCGGCGAGGCCGTTCCCTTCGACCCCACCGTGATCGTCGCCGCGTTCGGCGCACCGCTGGCCGTCGTGATCTTCCTGTCCGTCATGGCGACGAACACCATGGTGGTGTACGGGATGGTCGCCTCCGTGGTGAACATGGCGCCGTCGCGCCGCGTCACGTTCCTGCCGACGGCGATCGTCCTCGGCGTGATCTCGATCCTCGGCTCCACGTGGCTGGCCCTCCTCGACCAGTTCACCGCCTTCCTGACGGTGATCGGCGCACTGTTCATCCCGGTCTTCGCCGTCATGCTCGTCGACTACTACGTGCTGAAGTCGCGCCACTACGGACGCGACATCCTGCGCACCCGTGGCGGGGAGTACTGGTACCGCGGGGGAGTCAACATCGCCGCCGTGCTGGTGTGGCTGGTCGGGGCGGGCGCCTCCCTGCTGCTGACCTACCGTGTCCCGAGCCCCATCGGCGCAACGATCCCCACCTTCGTGCTCTCGGCCGTGCTGTACCTGGCCTGGGCAGCGGCCACCGGGCGGATCGACCGCACGCGGCGCCCCCACGTCCACCTGCTCGACCTGCCGGAGGAAAGTCCCGCCCGTGCGGATCGTTGACCTGTCCCAGCCGGTCCACACCGGGATGCAGGTCTATCCAGGGGACCCGGAGGTCACGCTGACCACGGTGACCACCGTCGTCGAGGACGGCTACCAGGTGGCATCCCTGCACGCCGGCTCCCACACCGGGACCCACCTCGATGCCCCCCTCCATTCGATCCCCGGAGGGCGGGCGGTGGACGACATCGACCTCGCCCGGCTCGTGGGGTCCGCGAGGATCGTGCGGTGCACGGGTCTCGCCGCCCGCGAGATGATCCCGTGGTCCGCCGTGGCCGATCAGCTCGAGGACCTCGACGGCGTCGCCATGGTGCTGTTCCGCACGGACTGGTCCGAGCACTTCGGGACGGAGCGCTACCTCGAGCACCCGGTCCTCGCGGCCGAGGTGGCCCGGCAGCTGCTCACCGCCGGGATCACCGTGGTCGGCGTCGACACCCTCAACCCGGACGCCACCCTCGACAACGGGGACGATCTGCCGTTCCACGCCGTCTTCCTCGGCGCGGACGGGGTGATCGTCGAGAACCTCGCGAACCTGGCGCAGGTCACCTGGGACCGCCCGCTGGTGTCGGTACTCCCGCTCGCCCTGGCCGGGACGGACGGCGCGCCCGTCCGAGCCGTCGCGATGCAGCCGGACGCCTGACGGCTCCTGGGCGATCGTGCCCGGCGCGGCGGCCCCGGGCCGTGACCGATCGGCGGGGCCCGGCACCCCACGGGACCGGGAGGGTCCCGTGACGCGGACGCCCGCGCCCCCCGGAGGGAACGCGGGCGTGCGACGCGGACGTGGTGCCGGTCAGTCGGTGCGGGAGAGCATCGCGATCTCGTCGGAGGACAGCTCGAGCTCCTCGGCGCGGGCCGAATCCTGGATGCTCTCCGGGCGGGATGCGCCCGGGATGGGGATGACCGTCGGTGCCAGGGCGAGCTCCCAGGCCAGGCACACCTGCTGGGGGCTGACACCGTGCGCGTCGGCGATCTCCTGGAAGGGCGTGAACTGCTCGCCGAGCCCGCCGGCCTTCTTGATGCCGCCGAGCGGGCTCCAGGGCAGGAAGGCGATGCCGTTCTCGCCGCAGTAACGGAGCTCGTCCTCACTCGACCGGAAGGCGGGGGAGAACTGGTTCTGCACCGAGGCCAGGGCTCCGCCGAGGATCTCGTTCGCCTTCCGGATCTGGTGCACGGTGGCGTTCGAGATACCGGCCATGCGGATGACGCCCTCGTCCAGGAGGTCCTTGAGGGCACCCACGGACTCCTCGTAGGGGACCTCGGGGTCCGGTCGGTGGAACTGGTAGAGGTCGATCGCGTCCCCGCCGAGCCGCTTGAGCGAGGCCTTCGCCGCCTCCTTCAGGTACTCGGGGCGGCCGTTCAGCGTCCACGACCCGTCGCCCGGCCGAAGGTGCCCGCCCTTCGTGGCGACGAGGACGCCGGAGCTGTCCCCGCCGTAGTGGGCCAGCGCCTTCGCGATCAGCAGCTCGTTGTGGCCCACCTCGTCGGCGTCGCGGTGATAGGCGTCCGCGGTGTCGATCAGGGTGACACCGGCGTCGAGCGCAGCGTGGATGGTGCGGATGGAACGGTCCTCGTCGGGACGTCCCTCGATGGACATGGGCATGCCGCCCAGGCCGAGGGCGCTGACCGGGGTACCGCCGAGCGAGCGTTGCTGCATTGTCGTTCTCCTTTGGATAGACGTGCCGACCACATGGTAAGCACGCTTCACAGCCCGCGGGGAACCGGCTCCGGTACTAGCCGAGCGTGAAGATCCGCCGTACCACCCGGCCCTCGGCGAGCGCGTCGAGGCTCTCGTTGAGGTCCTCGAGCGGCCGGGTGTCCGTGTGGAGCAGTTCGACCGGCAGGCGTCCCTGCCGCCACAGCTCCAGGTAGGCGGGGAGGTCCCGTTCGGGAACGGCGTCCCCCATGTAGGACCCGAGCAGGCGCCGCCCCTGCCCGGCGAACTGCAGGGCCTGGGTGGAGATCTCCTGGTCCGGGTGCGGCAGGCCCACGGACACGAGGGCGCCACCCCGGGCGAGCAGCTGCAGGCCCGCTTCCATCACGCGGGCGCTCCCCACCGCCTCGATCACGACGTCGGCCCCGCCGTCCGTGACGCGCCGCACCAGGTCGGCGGCCTCGTCCGGGGCGCCCGCATGCTGCGCTCCGCA
This sequence comes from Arthrobacter sp. TJ-265, assembly GCF_058269135.1. Lineage (NCBI taxonomy): Bacteria > Bacillati > Actinomycetota > Actinomycetes > Micrococcales > Micrococcaceae > Arthrobacter > Arthrobacter sp. TJ-265. Next base: position 205,470 of record NZ_JBZCND010000004.1, read on the forward strand.
GCGCAGGCCGAGCTCCTGCTTGGAGGCGAGCGGGTCGATCGCGATGACGGTGGTGCCGGGGATCTGGGCCGCGGCCATCACGGCCATGAGGCCCACCGCGCCGAGGCCGAAGACGACGACCGACTGCCCCTCCCGGACGGCGGCCGTGTTCAGGACGGCGCCGATCCCGGTCAGGGCCGCGCAGCCGAACATGGCGGCGATGTCGAACGGGACGTCGTCGTCGATGACGACCACCGATTCGCGGGCCACGACGGCGTACTGCGCGAATGCGGAGACGCCGAGGTGGTGGTTGACGCGCCCGCCGTCGGCGTCGCGCAGCAGGGCGGGCCCGTGCAGCAGGTCGCCGCTGCCGTTGGCCTCCGCGCCCCGGTAGCAGAGAGCCGGCCGGCCGGCCGAGCAGGCACGGCATTCCCCGCAGGCGGGCACGAAGACGAGCACCACGTGGTCGCCGACCCGCACGTCGCCGACGCCGTCGCCGACGCCCTCGACGACGCCGGTCGCCTCGTGCCCGAGGGCCATCGGCAGGGGGCGGATGCGGGACCCGTCGATCACCGACAGGTCCGAGTGGCACAGGCTCGCCCGGGCGATCCGCACGAGCACCTCGCCGGGGCGCGGTTCAGGGACGGGGACCGATTCGAGGGACAGCGGGGTGCTCTCCGCGTAGGGAACGGGCAGTTCGGCGGCGCGAAGCACTGCAGCACGCATCATCGGGCTCATGGCATTCCTCGTCAAAAAGGTAGGGACTGCGCCAGTCTAGGGGTGTACCCGTACCGTTAGCGGGACAATCGAAGACCATCACCAACGACGGCGGGAGATGCGCAGCATGGAAACACCGTTCTACGTCTGGGTCGGCACCATCATCGGCATCGTCGGGCTGCTGCTGTTCGACTTCTTCTTCCACGTGCGCAAGGCGCACACCCCCACGCTGCGCGAGTCGGCGATCTGGTCCTCGATCTACGTGGGCCTGGCGCTGCTGTTCGGCGTCGGCGTGCTGGTCTTCGGCGGACCGACCATGGGCACCGAGTACTTCGCCGGGTACGTCACGGAGAAGGCGCTCTCCGTGGACAACCTGTTCGTCTTCCTCATAATCATGGCGAGCTTCAAGGTGCCTCGCGCGGATCAGCAGAAGGTACTGCTCTTCGGCATCGTCTTCGCGCTGATCGCCCGCACCGGGTTCATCTTCCTGGGTGCCGCACTGATCAACACCTTCGCCTGGGTGTTCTACATCTTCGGCCTGATCCTCCTGCTCACCGCGGGCAACCTGCTGAAGCCGGACGGGCACGACGACGCCGGCGACAGCCTGATCATCAGGCTCGCGAAGCGCTTCCTCCCCGCCTCCGAGCACTACGACGGCGACAAGCTGTTCACCATGGTGGACGGCAAGCGCGTCCTCACGCCCATGCTGCTGGTCATGGTCGCGATCGGCGGCACGGACATCCTCTTCGCCCTCGACTCCATCCCCGCGATCTTCGGCCTGACGCAGAACACGTTCATCGTGTTCACGGCCACGGCCTTCTCGCTCATGGGCCTGCGGCAGCTGTACTTCCTGATCGACGAGCTGCTGGACCGCCTGATCTACCTCTCCTACGGCCTCGCCGTGATCCTCGGGTTCATCGGCGTGAAGCTCATCCTCCACGCCCTGCACGAGAACACCCTGCCGTTCATCAACGGCGGCGAGCACGTCGAGGTGGTCGAGATCAGTACCGGGGTCTCGTTGAGCGTGATCCTCGGGGTGCTGATCGTGACCGTCCTGGCTTCGGTCCTGAGCCCCAAGGGACGGGCGAAGAACGCCATCTCCGGGGCGAAGCGGCATGCCACCGAGTACCTGGATCTCAACTACGAGACCGACATCGCCGAGCGGGAGAAGATCTTCGCGAAGCTGTGCGCCGAGGAGGAGGGACTGAGGGCGCTGCCCGAGAAGTTCAAGCGCCTCATCCGGAACGAGACCGAGTTCATGGAGCTGATCCGCCGGGCGCATGCCGAGCACGACGCCGCGCTGGAGCGGGAACCGCGCGGGTAGCCCTACGCCCGCCCACCTGCGACCGAGCCGTTCAGGACGCTGCTGCCGAGGATCTCCCCGAGGAGTTCCAGCGGGGCTCCGGGGGGCAGCGGGACGCCGGGGCTGGTCAGGGCGCGGACCGGGTCGTCGTCGCCCCGACCTGCCGCCGGCTCCGGGTACCGGGTCCACGAGTAGGGGGCACGGCTGACGCGGGACTGCTCGGCGGGGAGGACGTCGTCGACGAGTTCGTTGACGGCCTGCGACACGACATCGGCGTCCTCGGCGTCGAGGCGGACGATCCCGTGGAGGTATGCGTCGAACTCGAAGTAGTCGCCCGCGCCCCCCATGTTGCAGTAGTGCATCCACGTCTCGTAGACGGAAAGCCCGGCGAACTCCATGGCCCTCAGCGTGTCGTCGTGCTGCATTCTGCTCAACCCCCGGTCGTGGCCCCCGGTGGGGCCTTCACCGATCCTGTCGGACCAACGTCAACTGAAACGGGTGTGCAGACTCAGTTTTGGCGCAAGGGATGGTCTAGTGCACGAGTTTCAGCCCGATGACGCCGCCGACGATCATCAGCAGGAACACGATCTTCAGGAGCGACGCCGGCTCGGTGCCGGTCGCCATCGCGTAGACGACGGTCAGTGACGCGCCGATGCCCACCCAGACCGCATACGCCGTCCCGACGGGCAGGGTCCGCATCGCATAGGCCAGGCCGGCCATGCTCGCGGCGATGGCGATGCCGAACACCACGGTCGGCGCGAGCCGGGTGAAGCCCTCCGATCGGCCGAGGGCTGTCGCCCAGACGGCTTCGAGGACTCCGGATACTACGAGGACGATCCAGGCCATGACTCTCTCCGGGCCGTCTTGTCGCCTACCGGGTACGGCACCCCTCGTCCGGGAAGCAGCAGTCCGCGCTTCGGGATCCATGCTGTCACGGATGCGGGATCGGGGGAGGGCTCGTCCGGGTCGGGCGAGAGGCTTCCGGCGCGGGTACGATGCCGGGCTCAGCCGACGGTGACCCTGCCGTCCTCCACCTGCCAGCGCTCGTCGAGGCGCACGTTCTCCAGCAGCCGGCGGTCGTGCGTGACGAGCAGCAGCGCACCCGTGTAGGACTCGAGGGCGTCCTCCAGCTGCTCGATCGCCGGCAGGTCGAGGTGGTTGGTCGGTTCGTCCAGGACCAGGAGGTTCACGCCGCGCGCCTGCAGCAGGGCGAGCCCGGCACGGGTCCGCTCGCCGGGGGAGAGGGAGCCGACGGCGGCGCGTACCTGGTCGGCCTTCAGCCCGAACTTGGCGAGCAGGGTGCGGACCTCGCCCTGCGCCATCTCCGGCACGAGGGACTCGAAGGCCGTCCCGAGGGGGAGGGCGTCGTCGAGCTGACCGCGGGCCTGGTCGATCTCGCCGACGGCCACGCTGGAGCCGAGGGCGGTCGCGCCGCCGTCGGGCGTCTGATGACCGAGCAGGAGGCGCAGGAGCGTGGACTTCCCGGCACCGTTGGGGCCGGTGATCCCGATGCGCTCACCCGCGTTCACCTGGACGGACACGGGCCCGAGGGTGAAGGCGCCCTGCGTGACGGAGGCGTTGTTCAGGGTGGCGACCACGGAACTCGAGCGCGGTGCAGCGCCGATGGTGAACTGCAGCTGCCATTCCTTGCGGGGTTCCTCGACCTCGTCCAGCCGGGCGATGCGCGATTCCATCTGGCGGACCTTCTGCGCCTGCTTCTCGGAGGACTCCATGCTGGCCCTGCGGCGGATCTTGTCATTGTCGGGGCTCTTCTTCATGGCGTTGCGGACGCCCTGCGAGCTCCACTCCCGCTGGGTCCGGGCCCGGCCCACGAGGTCCTGCTTCTTGTCCGCGTACTCCTCGTACGCCTCGCGGGCGTGCCGGCGCGCTACGGCGCGTTCCTCCAGGAAGGCGTCGTACCCGCCGTCGTACACCGCCACCCTGTTCTGGGCGAGGTCCAGCTCGACGACGGTGGTCACGCAGCGCGCCAGGAACTCGCGGTCGTGCGAGACGAGGACCGCGCCGCCGCGCAGGTTCTGGATGAACGATTCCAGCCGGTCGAGGCCGGCGAGGTCCAGGTCGTTGGTGGGCTCGTCGAGGAGCACGATGTCGAAGCGGCTCAGCAGCAGGGCGGCGAGCGCGACCCGCGCGAGCTGCCCGCCGGACAGGGCAGCGGTGGGGGTGGACGGGTCGAGGCCCCCGGCGACGTCGGCGAGGACGGCCGGCATGCGGTCCTCGAGGTCCACGGCCCCGGAGGACATCCAGTGGTCGAGCGCCAGGGCGTAGGCGTCGTCGGCGCCCTTCGCCCCGCTTCCGAGCGCCGCGGCGGCGTCCTCCATGGCGAGGGTTGCCGCCGTCGTGCCGGTCCGCCGCCCGAGGTAGGCGGCCACCGTCTCACCCGCGACGCGCTCGTGCTCCTGCGGGAGCCACCCCACGAAGGCGTCGGCCGGGGTGGTCCGGACGGTGCCGGCAAGGGGGGTGTCCGCTCCGGCGAGGAGGCGCAGGAGCGTGGTCTTCCCGGCGCCGTTGGCCCCCACGACGCCGACGACGTCCCCGGGCGACACGGTGAGGTCGAGCTTCGAGAAGAGGGTGCGGTGGGCGTGGCCCCCGGACAGGTCCTTCGCCACGAGGGTTGCAGTCATCCCTCCAGTCTAGGAGGGTGCCCGCTCGTGCTGAGGGCGGAACTGCCGGACGGGCGGCTCACCCCGCGACCCGCCAGATGCTGTACTCGTCGAGGTGGAGGATGGCGCGGTGCCCGGCCAGGTCGTCGCGGATCCAGACGACGCCGAGCCCGGGGGCAGTGTCCTCCACGCGCCCGCGGTAGTGCACTTCGTCCCTGCGACGGGCTTCGACGATCGTTCCCGGGGTCAGCGCGCGGAGGTCGAGGATGCGGACGGTGGTGCGGGTGGCGATGGCGGTCATCGGTACTCCTCGGTGATCCAGGGTCGGCCCGTTGGAACGGCGGGCTGTCTCCATGATTCGGGAGCGGTATTGCGGGAGTGTTTCCGGGACGTTTAGTTCTCGACGCCGGCAGGACGCGGCGCCGGGCAGCCCTGCCGGCTCCTCCTTCGGGCCAGGTCCACCGGATCAGGCGAGGGTGAGGAAGAGCTTCTCGAGCTCCTTCTTGTCGAGGCTGGTGTCCTCGCGGACGATGCACTGTTCGAGGCCGCTGGCGATCACGGCGAACCCGGCGCGGTCCAGCGCCTTCGAGACGGCTGCGAGCTGGGTGACGACGTCCTTGCAGTCCTTGCCTTCCTCGAGCATGCGGGTGACCGCGGCGAGCTGCCCCTGGGCACGCTTGAGGCGGTTGATGACAGGCGTCATTTCGGTCGGGTCGAGCTGCATGGTCTTCTCCAGATGTCGGGGTACCTGTCGAGCTTATACCCCCAAGGGTATTTTGACTACCCCGGGGGGTATAGGGAATACTCCGGGGGGTATACCCTTCCGATTCGACCGAGAGGCTCCCATGAGCACCCCTTCCCCTGTGAACCCCGCCGCCATCGTGTCGGAGGCGACGTCCTCGTCGGCCCTGACGGAGTTGTCCCCCGAGACGCTGCGGGACTGGGTGGCCGAGCACGAGGATCTCGTGGTGATCGATGTGCGGTCTGCGGCGGAGTTCGAGTCCCTGCACATCCATGGCTCGTACAACGTCCCGCTGCCGCTCCTGTCGGAGCACACCGACGAGCTCGCCGCCCGCTTGGGCGGCCGGGTCGTGCTGGCCTGCCAGTCCGGTGTCCGCGCCGAGCAGGCACGCCGGAAGCTGGCCGCATCGGGCATCGGCGCCGCCCACGTCCTGGCGGGCGGGGTTCCCGGGTACGCCGCGGTCGGCGGCGACGTGGTGCGCGGTGGCGGCCGCTGGGATCTCGAGCGTCAGGTCCGCATGGCCGCCGGCTCCCTCGTCCTCGTCGGTCTCGCCGGAGGACGCCTCGTCTCCCCGAGGATCCGGACCCTGGCAGGCCTCATCGGCACCGGCCTGACCTTCTCGGCCGCGACGAACACGTGCGCGATGGGCCGTGCCCTGTCCTCGATGCCCTGGAACAGGGCGGCCCAGGAGCCCACTCGGGAATCCGCGATCCTGACCCTGCCCACTGCTTTCGTCGGCGTCGGGAATGCCGAGGCCCGCCGACGGGCCGACGGGGCATGAACGCGGTCCTGGCCCTCGTCCTGGCCCTGTCGATCCTCATCGGCCTGTCCCTGGGCGTCCTGGGCGGTGGCGGATCGATCCTGACCGTCCCGATCCTCGTCTACGTGGCCGGCTTCGAGGCGAAGGAGGCGATCGCCGCGTCCCTGTTCGTCGTCGGCGTCACCTCCGCGGTCAGCGTCATCAGCCACGCCCGGCGCGGCCGGGTGATGTGGCGGACGGGGCTGATCTTCGGCGCGGCCGGCATGGTCGGGGCGTTCGTCGGCGGGCTCCTCGGAGGGTTCGTCCCCGGACAGATCCTGCTCGTCGCCTTCGCCCTCATGATGGTCGCCACGTCGATCGCCATGATCCGCGGCCGCAGGAAGCCCCGCACGGCAACTCATGGCACGGCCGCTGTCGGCGTCAGGCGTGAGCTTCCCCTCGGGCGGGTCCTGCTCGACGGCGTGGTGGTCGGGCTGGTCACCGGGCTCGTCGGGGCGGGTGGCGGGTTCCTCGTCGTCCCGGCCCTGGCCCTGCTCGGCGGGCTGCCGATGTCCGTGGCCGTCGGCACCTCCCTGGTCGTGATCTCCATGAAGTCCTTCGCCGGCCTCGCCGGGTACCTCACGACGGTGCAGATCGACTGGCCGCTCACCCTTGCGGTCACGGCCGCCGCGATCGTCGGATCCCTGATCGGCGCGCAACTCGCCGGCCGCATCCCCGAGGTGGCCCTCCGCAAGGCCTTCGGCTGGTTCGTGCTGGCCATGGGCGCCTTCGTCCTCATCCAGCAGGTCCCTGCAGACGCGCGTCCCCTCGTCGCCGCGATGGTCGCCGGAATTGCGCTCGCGGCACTCGTCGCCCGGCGGTTCATCCTTCCGGCCCGTCCCCTCAGCGCCCGGAACCGGGAACGGGGCGACGGGGCTGGTGCCGCACCATCCCTGCACCAGCCCCACCACGCACCCTCTGATCCCAGGAGGGACGCATGATGAGCGAGACCGCCACCGCCGCGACCAGCGACCGCCGGCACCACGGGCAGGTCCTCGACGTCCGCGAGGCTACAGGCCTCCCTGTCGACCAGGCGGGCCGCGCCGGAGCGCAGGCGCCCTCCCGGCGGCCCCGGACCCCATAGACCGGGCGCGTGACCGGACCCGTCCCGTCCCGGGCCCGGTCACGCGCCCTCCTCCCGATGCCCCCCGCAGGCACCTCCACGCTTTGCGGTATACCCCCAGGGGTATTACGCTGGAGATCAGCAAGATACCCCAGGGGGTATCGGAATCCATCCAAACCGAAGGAGCACCCGATGCTGATCGAACGCATTTACGACGAGGACCTCGCCCAGGCCGGTTACCTGATCGGCTGCCAGGCCAACGGGACGGCTGTCGTCGTCGACGGCCGCCGCGACATCGCCGTCTACCAGGACCTCGCCGCGAAGAACAACATGCGGATCGTGGCCGTCACCGAGACCCACATCCACGCGGACTACCTCTCGGGCACCCGCGAACTGGCGGCGGCGACGGGGGCTGCGATCTACGTCTCCGGCGAAGGCGGACCCGACTGGCAGTACGCCTTCGACGGCACCCGACTGTTCGACGGCGACGCGATCACCGTCGGCAACATCAGCATCCAGGCCGTGCACACGCCCGGGCACACCCCCGAGCACCTGTCCTTCCTCGTCACCGACGGCGCGTTCAGCGACAAGCCCGGCTACCTGCTCTCGGGGGACTTCGTGTTCTCCGGGGACCTCGGCCGCCCCGACCTCCTCGATGAGGCCGCGGGCGGCGTCGACACCCGCTTCGAGGGGGCGAAGCAGCTGTTCCGTAGCCTGCAGGAGAAGTTCCTGACCCTGCCCGACCACGTCCAGGTCCACCCCGCCCACGGTGCCGGCAGCGCCTGCGGCAAGGCCCTGGGCGCCATCCCGTCCTCCACCGTCGGTTACGAGCGGCTCTACTCCTGGTGGGGCCCCTACCTCGCCGCGGACGACGAGCAGGGCTTCATCGACGAACTCCTCGACGGTCAGCCCGACGCCCACGCCTACTTCGGGCGGATGAAGCGCGAGAACCGCGACGGGCCCGCGGTCATGGGGGAGCGCGCACCGCTGGCCGAACTCGACGCCGACCGGGTCGCCGCCGGCCTCGCCGCGGACACGCTGACGTTCATCGACACCCGGACCGCGGACGAGGTGCACGCGGGGACCGTCGAGGAGTCCCTCAACATCCCCGCGAGCCCTACCCCGGCCACCCATGGCGCCTGGGTCGTCAACCCCGAGACGGACACGAACCCGCTCGTCCTGCTCGCCACCGGCCAGGACCAGGCCCAGGAACTGTGGGATCACCTGGTCCGCGTCGGTATCGACCGTGTCGCCGGGTACGTCACCAGCCTCGACGGACTACCCCTCACCACGCCCGCCCTGATCCAGCCCGCAGAGCTCGAGGGTTCCGACGCCGCCATGGTGCTGGATGTCCGTAACCGCACCGAACACGCCAACGGGCACATCCCCGGAGCCCACCAGCTCAACGGCGGGCGGGTGATGTGGCACCTCGACGAACTTCCCTCCGACGGCACCATCGTCACCTACTGCCAGAGCGGACTGAGGAACTCGGTCGCCGCCAGTGCCCTCCGCCGGGCCGGGTACGACGTCGTCGAACTCGACGGCAGCTACGCAGCCTGGACCGCCTGGCAGCAGACCAGGGAAGCCACGTCCGCACGCTGATCCCCCGCACGGGCCGTCAGCATCCGGCGGGCCCGTGCCGGGGTCCGAGTCGCACGGAGTGCAGGAAGGAGTGCAGGAATAGGTGCCCCTGGCCACCGGTTATCCGGACAGGTCCATCGATTCCTCCAGGAGGTCCACCCCGTGACGACGGTCTACGCCCTGCACGAGAACCCCGAGTGGTTCCCGCCCTTCGCCCGCGCCTTCGAAGCCGAGGGTGTCGAGGTGGTCGAGTGGCTGCTCACGGACGGCGTGCTGGACCTCGATGCCGTGCCGCCGGAGGGCATCTTCTGGTCCCGCATCAGCGCCTCCGCCCACACGCGCGACCACGGCCTGTCGAAGGACTACGCGCGGTCCGTCCTCTCCTGGCTCGAGGCCCACGGGCGCCGCACGGTGAACGGCCGCCGCGTCCTCGAACTCGAGATGAGCAAGGTGGACCAGCTGACCGCCCTGAAGGCCGCCGGCATCGACACCCCGCGCACGGTCGCCGCCGTCGGCCGTGACCGCATCCTCGAAGCGGCGCAGGGCTTCGCGACGCCGTTCATCGTCAAGCACAACCAGGGCGGCAAGGGCCTCGGGGTGCGGAAGTTCGATTCCCACGAGGAGCTCGCCGAGTACGTGGGGTCGAGCGGGTTCGAGGAGCCCCAGGACGGCATCACGCTCGTGCAGGAGTACATCCAGGCCGCCGAACCGTTCATCACGCGCGCGGAGATCGTGGGCGGGCGGTTCGTCTACGCGATCAAGGCCGATACGGCGCGCGGCGGCTTCCAGCTCTGCCCCGCGGACGCCTGCGCGATCGACCCGGTGACCGGCAGGCCGATCATGCCCCCGGGAGCCACGATCGCGCCCGAGCCGGGCCAGCAGCTCTTCAGCCTCCGGGAGGGGTTCGATCATCCCGTGATCGGACGGTTCGAGGACTTCGCGCGGCGCAACGGCCTGGAGGTCTGCGGCATCGAGTTCATCGAGACCGCGGACGGACGCGTCCTCACCTACGACGTCAACACCAACACCAACTACAACGCCGCGGTGGAGGCGGTGGCGCCGAAGTCCGCACCCCGCGAGCTGGTCCGGTACCTCGCGACGCTCGGCTGACGCCGTCGTCGCTTCCCGACGACGCCTCCGGCCGGGCCCTCTGCGGTAGCGTGCTGGTACGCGCCCTGCGGTGCCCCGACCCGGAAGGATGCAGGAATGTCCCGATTCACGAAGGACGGCAAGGTCAAGTCCGAGACGCTCCCGAGCACGCTCCAGCGTTCCGACGAGAAGGCGCAGGACACGTTCGCTGCAACCCTCGACGCCGCGGAGGAGCAGTACGGCGACGGCGAGCGGGCCCGCCGCACGGCCTTCGCCTCCCTGAAGCACGGCTTCGAGAAGGTGGGCGACCACTGGGAGCCGAAGGAGGAGAAGGGCCCCTCCGACGAGCAGGCCGCCGGCAACCGCGCCGACGGCGGGCGCACGGCCGGCGGGGTGGACACGAAGTCGTCGAAGGAGCATCTCTACGCCCTGGCCAGGAAGCTCGACGTCCCGGGCCGGTCCACGATGTCCAAGGCCGAGCTCGTCGAGGCGCTCCAGAAGGCGAACGAGCGCGAGACCCGCAGGGCCCGCGAGGGCTGACCATTACGCAACGAAAGTATTTCTTAATAGGACATAACTTAGGTTAGCCTTACTTCTGTCCCGTCCCGGCCTCGTTCGAGGCCACAGAAGTCAAGGAACCTCATGGCCCCCACCCGCCTGCGCAGCCTCGTGGCCGCCGCCGCCGTCGCCGTCCTGTCCCTCTCCGCCTGCTCCACAGGTCCGGCCGACAGCCGATCCGGCGCAGCCGACGGCGCCAGGGCGTCCGCTGCTGCCGAGGGATTCCCGGTGACCATCGAGCACGCCTTCGGCGAGACCACCCTCACCGAGAGGCCCGAGCGGGTGGCGACGGTGTCCTGGGTGAACGCGGACGTGTCCCTGGCGCTCGGCGTCGTGCCCGTGGGGATGCCCGCCGACACCTACGGTGGCAACGAGAACCAGTCGACCCCCTGGAAGGATGCCCGGCTCGAGGAACTCGACGCCGCCATCGGCACCGAGAACGCCCCCGTCCAGTACTCCGAGACCGACGGCATCGCCTTCGACGACATCGCCGCCACGAACCCCGAGGTCATCCTCGCCGCGTACTCCGGGCTCTCCCAGGAGGACTACGACACCCTGAGCAAGATCGCCCCCGTCGTCGCCTACCCGGAGGTCCCCTACGGCACCGCCTGGCAGGACTCCACGCGCATCATCGGCGAGGCCCTGGGCCTGTCCGACGACGCCGAGCAGCTCGTGGCCGACACGGAGCGGGCCATCGCGGACGCCGCCGCCGACTACCCGCAACTGGCCGGCAAGACCTTCATCTACGGCAACCTCGAGCCGGCCGCCGCCGACGGCGTCAGCATCTACACCGCCAACGACAACCGCCCGCGCTTCCTGACCGAGCTCGGCATGGTCCAGGCCGACGTCGTCACGGAGAACACGAAGGACTCCTCGGAATTCTTCATCCCGTGGTCGGCGGAGCGGGCGAACGAGCTGGACTCGGACCTCTTCGTGACCTGGGTCGCGGACGAGGCCACCGAGCAGGCGATCTCGGCCGATCCGCTGCTGAAGCAGATTCCCGCGGTCGAGAGCGGGGCCTTGGTGGCGGACAGCGACAACACGCTCACGCTGTCCATCTCCGCGGCCAACCCGCTGAGCCTGCCCTGGGCCCTCGAGCGCTTCCTCCCCCTGCTCGGTGAGGCCGCCGACAAGGCCTGAGCGGAGCCTCGCTCCACGCGTCGATTGCCCCCGGGCGGTATCTGGGCTGGAATGGGAAGCGAACCGACTCTCCTCCACCGAAGGGAACACCCAATGGCTCAGGCCGAAATCACGAAACTCCAGTCCGCCACGGCCTGGGACAGCAAGGGCAAGAAGCTCGGCGATGTCAACGACGTGCACCTCGAGAAGGAATCGGGCATCCCCGCCTGGGTCACGGTGTCACTCGGGCTGCTCAACTCCCGCAAGCACTACGTGCCCCTGGCGAACTCGCGCTTCGAGGGTGACGACCTCCACCTCGCGTGGACGAAGAAGGTGATCTCCGACGCGCCCAGCGCCAACAGCAGCGTGGAGCTCTCGCCGGAGGAGGAGACGGCCCTGATCGACCACTACGGTCTGCGCGACGGCGCCGAGGCCTGATCCCCGGTCCCGGACTAGCGAAGCCCCCGTCCACCGGACGGGGGCTTCGCCGGTCCGAGTCCGCTCAGGTCAGGTTGAACAGCCCGATGATGTTGCCGACGATGAACAGCAGGACCAGGAGCACGACGACGGCGATGACTCCGATCCAAAGACCGGTGACGGTCTTGGACTGGGTCTTGTTCTCGATGGTCGGCTGCTGCCACGTGGTGCTGGCTTCGCCCGGCGGTGTCTCGCCGGGTGGGACGCCGCCTCCGGGCTCGAGGCCCGTCAGGTTCATCTCGTCCGGATCCGGGTTCCCCGCATTCGAGGGATCGGGGTTCTTTCGTTCGCTCATGCTGTCCTCCACGTAGTTGGCCGGCTGCTCCACTCCACCCTACGCACAGGATCATCAGTCTGCTTACTGACGTTCCTGTCGGCTCGCCCTTGCGCTTACCGGCCGGATCCGCCGTCCTCTTCGGCGATGCCTTCCGCCGGATGCGCGGGCGTCTCGGCGGGAGGCGGGCCCTGTTCCCCGGGAGTCCACGACATGGTGATGTTCACGCCGTTCTCGGTGTCCGCCACGAAGAGCTGGAGTTCCTCTCCGATGAGTGCCTCGTCGTGCACCGGGTCGCCGGCCTCGCGCGCAAGGTCCGTCAGGCGGCTGATGGCCACCGCCATCGCGCGCCCCCAGTCGTGCGGATGCTTGCTCGTCGACTCCTCGGTCACGGTGAATTTCTTGTCGATCATCGCCCTCGCCATTCCTGCCGATCCTGAAGAACCAAGTGCCCTTGCAATGTGGATGGCTGCAACAGTAGCAGTGCGTCATGGTGGACGGCACGGGGTGGCCGGCCCGGAGTTCTGGGGGTGGCATGGACTAGCGTGCGTGCTGCCACGGTCTAGCAGCAGGCCTCGGCTTCCTGACCATCATCGGATCTTCCATGACAGAATCCTCGACCGTTCCCGATGTCACCAGCGCGGCCGGTGGCATCGCCCTGCCGCCGGTGCCGGCCGTCCCCGACGACCCGGCCGCTGACGCCGTCGTGCCTCCCACCACGCGGGAGCGCGAAGCGCAGTGCATGGAGGACGCCACGGCATTCGACGTCGGCACCGCGTCCCTGGCCGGTCTCCGCGGTCTCGCGGACAGGATGTTCCGCCTGCTCGACACCGCCGTCCCGCCGGAGCAGGCCGTCGAACGGTACGCGGCGGCGGTCGACGAGATCGAGCGCCGGGCCCGCCGGGCCCGCCTGGTCGCCACCCGCGGGGACGCCGCGATCTCCAGGGCGGTCTTCAAGGACTCCGCCTTCGGCTCGCGGTTCGAACTGTTCGTGGACGGAGGCCTCGCCGCCCACCTCGACTACTCGATGCTCGGCGGCCGGCTGACCCTGCAGGCCCTGGTCGAGATGCCGGGCTTCGAACAGCGCGGCGTGGGCCGGGTCCTGATGCGGCGCGCGGTCCTGAGCGCCCACAGGCGACGACTGGACCTCGTCGCGGGGTGCGCCGCGGCCCGCGACTTCCTGCGGCAGAATCCGCAGTACCTGACGCTCGGCCGCACCTCCTGACGCCCGGCGGCGTCCCCCGCAGCGACCGGGGCCGGGAGGTCAGCTGTGGAGGCCGACCCTGGCCGCCTGCCCGATGATGGCACTGTACGTGGGGTACGCGAACTTCACCCGGGCCAGCGTCGCCAGGTCGGTGCCCGCCGCCATGGCGGCGGCCACCGCGGTGATGACCTCGACGGCGTTCTCACCCACCGCGTGTGCGCCGAGAATCAGCTCGCGGCGCCGGTCGATCACGAGCTTGAGGAAGCCCTGCTCGCGGTCGTCGATGATGGGACGCTCCACGGCGGCGTAGGGCACCGTGACGGCGTGGCATTCCGTGTCGCGTTCCCTCGCCTGAGCCTCCGTGAGCCCGACCCCTGCATAGTCGGGGTCGGTGAACCCGCCTTCGGGCAGGAGATGGTGCGGTGTGGTCCGCATGGCGCCCATCACGGCGTTCTCGGCCGCGGTCTCCCCCTCGAAGACTGCGGCCTGCACCAGCATGCTGCTGCCGTTCGCATCGCCCGCCACGAAGATGTGCGGCACGTTGGACCGCAGGTAGTCGTCCACCGGGATGAAGGAGCGGGCAGTCCGGACGCCCGCCGCGTCGAGGCCCAGGCCGGCGAGGTTCGCGGGCCAGCCGGCCGCCATGATGACGGCGTCCACGGTGAGGGACTCCGGTGCCTCATCGCGCTGCCAGGTGAGCGTGAGGCCGCCCTCCTCCCGGCGGATGCTGTCGATACCGCTGATGCCGGCCTCCACCCGGATACCCCTGCCCCGGAAGCTGGCGGTGACGACGTCCGCGACGTCCTCGTCCTCCGTCATCAGGATGCGCGGTGCGACGTCGAGGAGGAGGACGTCCGAGCCCATGGCGTCGAAGATGGTGGTCATCTGGGCACCGGTGTGTCCGCCGCCGATGATCGCGACCGTACCGGGCAGGCTCGGGAGGTCGAGTACCTCGTGCGGCAGGACGGCATGTTCGGCGCCCTCGATCGGCAGGCGGCGGCCGCTGCCGCCGATGCACAGGATGATCGCGGCGGCGGTGATCTCCCGGCCGTCGACGACGACGCTGTGCTCGCCCGTGAGCTCGGCGTCGCCCTCGACGAGGTCGATGGCGAGGCGTTCCATGGTGGGGCCGTAGCCCTTGGCGTCGAGTACCCGGGCCACCGTGGCTCGGACCCGCTGCACCGTCTTGTCCCAGTCGACGGACGGTTCGGCGACGACGATCCCGTAGTCGTACGCCGTGCGGACCTCACGGAACAGCCGCGCGGTCTTGGCGAGTACGCGCGTGGGGACGCACCCCGAGTTCACGCAGGTCCCACCGAGCGCGGAGCGTTCGACGACGGCGGTGCGTGCCCCGAGTTCGGCTGCGCGCGTGGCGGCCGCCATTCCGGCGGGCCCACCGCCGATGACGAGGACATCGAACGTGTAGTCCATGGAATGCTCCTTGAGGTCGTCCGCCGTGGCTCGTCCCATCCTCCACCGGATGTCACCCGCGCCACAATGCACCACTCGTCGGCAATCCGCCTTACCGTTGGAACAGTGGGCAGCGGTCAGGACGTCCATGACTGTCCCACCTCCGGGCGCCCCCGCATCAGTGTCGAAGCAGGCAGGGCCCGCACCTGCCGCCAGGGCGGCAGCCACCAGACTCCCGGCCCGCAACCCTGCGGGCCGTGTCCCCGATTCCCAGGAGGAACCCCATGAGGACCGTCAAGGCCTACGCAGCGCCATCCGCCACGGACCCGCTCATCCCCACGACCATCGAGCGCCGCGACGTCGGCTCGAAGGACGTTCTGATCAAGATCGCCTATGCCGGGATCTGCCACTCCGACATCCACACGGTGCGCGGCGAGTGGGGTCCCCAGCAGTACCCGTTGACGGTCGGCCACGAGATCGTCGGCGTCGTCGAGGAGGCCGGCAGCGAGGCGACCCGCCACAAGGTCGGCGACCGCGTGGGTGTCGGCTGCATGGTGAATTCCTGCCGTGAGTGCGCGAACTGCCTGCAGGGCGAGGAGCAGTACTGCCTCAACGGCAACATCGGGACCTACGCGTCCGTGGACCGCGACGGCTCGATCACGCAGGGCGGCTACTCGACGCACATCGTCGTCGACGAGGACTTCGTCCTCACGGTGCCCGAGAGCATCCCCTTCGAAGCGGCCGCACCCCTGCTCTGCGCGGGCATCACGACCTACTCGCCGCTCTCCCACTGGAACGCGGGCCCGGGCAAGAAGGTCGCGGTCGTCGGCATGGGCGGACTCGGGCACATGGCCGTCAAGATCGCCTCCGCGATGGGCGCCGAGGTGACGGTGCTCTCGCAGAGCCTCAGCAAGCAGGAGGACGGCAAGCGGTTCGGCGCCGAGCACTACTACGCCACGAGCGACCCGGACACGTTCAAGCAGCTGGCCAACACCTTCGACCTGATCATCAACACCGTCAGCGCCAAGATCGACCTGGACGCGCACCTCGGGCTGCTCGGCCTGAACGGGACCATGGTCAACGTGGGCGCTCCCGCCGATGCCCTTCCCCTGCACGTGTTCACGCTGTTCAACCAGCGTCGCTCCTTCGCGGGATCGGGGATCGGCGGCATCCGCGAGACCCAGGAGATGCTCGACTTCTGCGCCGACCACGGCATCGCACCCGAGGTCGAGGTCATCGCGGCCGACGCCGTCAACGAGGCCTACGAGCGCGTCCTGTCCTCCGACGTCCGCTACCGCTTCGTGATCGACACGGCCACCCTGGGCTAGGCGGCACCTTCGGCGGCAGGCTCCGTCAGGACCATTCGACACCCGCCAGGACCGGACGGTGGCGTCGGAACTCGGACGGTGTGACTCCCACGTGTCGCTTGAACGCGGTGCTGAACGAGTAGGCGTCGGTGTACCCGACCGAGCGGGCGACGTGCGCGATGGTGACGCCCGGGGTCTGCAGGAGATCGCCGGCAAGCGTGAGGCGCCAGCGGGTCAGATAGCCCATGGGGGGCTCCCCGACGCTCGTGCGGAAGCGGGCGGCGAGGGAGGCCCGCGAGGTGTTGACCCGCCGAGCGAGGGTCTCCACGGTCCAGGGTGCCGCAGGCGCGGCATGCAGGTGATCGAGGGCGGCCCTGACCACGGGGTCGTCGGCCGCGAACCAGGTGGGATTCGGCGGACGGTCCGCGCCGTCGAACCAGCGGCGCATGGTGCTGACGACGAGGACGTCGAGGAGGCGGTCGACGACGACCTGGGCGGCGGGGTCCTCCCGGGAGATCTCGCCGGCCAGCAGCCGGACGATGTCTGCATCGGCGCGGTCACGCCGTACGACGGCGAGTCGGGGCAGGGCGCGGGCCACGAGCCCGCCGGCCTGATCCGGTCGGTCGTACGTCCCGACCAGGAGTGCCGTCCCCCCGTCCGTGGCATTGCCCCAGCGGCGGATCCCGCGACGGAACTCCTCCTGAAGATCCCGTCCGTCGACGGTGGTGCACTGCTGCCCGGGGCCGATCTCGATGGAGGGCGGGCTGCCGGCGGCGTCGGTCACGTCATAGGGTTCGGGGCCGCGGACGAGCGCGACATCCCCTTCCTCGAGGAGCACGCCCGTCACGCGTGCCTCGCCCGACGTGACGGCCAGGACGGTGAGCACCGCGTTGTCGCGGACCTCCACCCCCCAGGGTGCGCTCATGTGCATGGCGAGCGCGAACGCGCGCACGGCGCGCGGGCCGTCCAGGAAATGGGTCAGCGGATCCATGGCCACGACGGTAGACGATCACCAAGGATCTGTGGAGTCCCACCCATTCTTCGTCCGATGCCGTGGCCGTTCACTGGATGCATGACAACTCTTCTCCTCGGCGGCGCAGGACGCTCCGGCGCACGCATCAATGACCGCCTCACTGCCCTCGGAGAGCCCACGCGGCTCGCCTCCCGTCACACGGGCTTCGACTGGGACAGATCCGACACCTGGCCGCAGGCCCTGTCCGGCGCCACCTCCGCCTACGTCTGCTTCGCCCCTGACCTGGCCTTCCCCGGAGTGCCGGAGAAGATGGCGGCGCTCGGTCGACTTGCCGCGGCGGAGGGCCTGGAACGGCTCGTCCTGCTCTCGGGCAGGGGTGAGGAAGGAGCCCGCGCGAGCGAAACGGCCCTGCGCGGAGCGGGTGTGCCCACCACCGTCCTCCGCTGTTCCTGGTTCCAGCAGAACTTCTCCGAGAACTTCCTCAAGGGGCCCGTCCGCCGGGGACGACTGCGGCTTCCGGCACCCGACGTGCCTGAGGCATTCGTGGACCTGGACGATGTCGCCGACGCGGCGGTCCAGGTCCTCACCCGGGCCGTCCCGGAGGACGCCACCTACGAGCTGTCCGGTCCGGAACTGCTGACCTTCGCCCAGGCCGCGCAGGTCCTCGCCGACGCCTCCGGACGACCGGTGACGTTCGAGGCGGTCGACGTCGCGTCGTTCGTCACCGACCTCGCCGACGACGGGATCCCCGCGGAGGAGGCGGAGTTCCTCGCCCACCTCTTCACCGACATCCTCGACGGCCGCAATGCCTCCCTCGAGGCCGGCGTCGAGCAGATCCTGGGCCGGCCTGCAGCATCCTTCGGCTCCTACGCGGCGGCGACGGCGGCGACCGGGGCCTGGTCGTGAACCGCCGTGCTCCTGCTCCGAGCCCGTCCGCAGGCGCGGGAGCGGGCAGGACGGGGGAAGTAGCAAGTACACTGTCCGTCAGCGGTGCTTTTCCGGCCGCCTCCGCGGGATCCGGTCTCGACCGCGGGAGGCAGGATGCCGGCACGAGATGGGATGGACGAGGGGCGGATGCTGACGGTCGCTGGGGGGCTGACACGGATGTCTCCCGTCGCCGTGCATGCGGCCTTCGCCGCGATGCTCGTGGCGGCCGCCCTCTTCGGACGCTTCACGACCTTCGAATCCTCCAGCCTCGCACTGGTCTGGCCCGCCGCAGGGATCAATTTCCTTTGGGGGCTGTGGGCCTCGCGCACGCGGCGCGATCTCGCCGTCGCCCTCCTCGCCACCGTGCCGCTCCTGGCTGCCGTGAACCTGGCCACCGGCCTGAGCGCCCAGCTGGCCTTCGCCGTCGCGTTCGGGAGCGTGGCCCAGACCGCGGTGGCCGTCTACTCCTTCCGGCGCCTGGTGCCGTCCGTGTCCGTGCGGACCGTGGGGGAGTATCTCCGCCTCGGTCTGGTGGCGCTCGGCGCGTGTTCCGTCGGCGCCCTCTTCATCGTCGTCGGCGTCGCGCTCGAGGGCGGCCCCGATCCGTTCGCGTCCTTCATCCCGTGGCTCGTCCGCCATGCGGTGTCGCTCACCGCGATCGGATCCCTCGGGATCGTCGCCGCAGCGAGCATCACCGCCCGCGCCCGCGGGGAGCACCCGACACCGCTCACCGTCGCCCGGCGCACCGAATACGCCCTGCTCGTCGTCGCCTCCGTGCTGCTGTACGTCGCCACCTTCGGTGCGGGGTCGGCCCTGCCCATCGCCTACACCACCATCCCCGCCCACATGTGGGCCGGGCTCCGGTTGCGCACCGGGTGGGCCATGCTGCACGGGCTGGTGAGCGGGGCTTTCCTCGTGTTCTTCACCCTGGCCGGCCTGGGCCCGTTCCAGGACCTGGCGCCTGTCGCGGGCGCCTACGTGGCCCAGTCCTTCATGTTCATCGCCTTCTCACTCTCCGCGGTCCTGGCGCTCAGCATGGACGAGCGGCGCCGCCTGATCGACCGCCTGTATCGCGCCACCGCCGAGGCGAAGGCGGCGGCGGACCTGCGCGACCTCGTGATCGGCCGCATGAACGACGGCGTGCTCGTCGCGGGACCGGACCGTCGCCTGATCTTCCAGAACGCCATGAGCGAGCGGTGGCTCGGATCGGGGACGGCCCGCCCCGGTGAGGTGTGGCGGCGCGACTACGAAGTCACCTGGCCAGATGGGGCGCGGCTGGAGGATGCCGACAACCCGCTGACGTTGGCCCTCCAGGGATCGGCGACGGAGCGGATGGACCTGGATCTCGTGCACCGGTCCGGCGAGCTCGTGCACCTCTCCGTCGACGCGATGCCACTGCCCGGCGAACGGGGGGCGCTCGTCGTGATGAGGAACGTCACCGACGAGCGGGCGTACCAGCGGGACCTCGGCCGGTTCGCGTCCGTCGTCGCCCACGACCTCCTGACACCCCTGACGGTCTTCGACGGCTGGCTCGAGATGCTCGAGGACCCGGAGCTGCCGCTCTCGGAACGGCAGGCGAGCATCGAGCGGCTGCAGCAGGCGAGCCTCCGCATGCGGAACCTCATCCGCAACCTCCTCGCCTACAGCCTGGCGAAGGAGGAGAAGCTGACTGCCTCCAGGATCGACGTCGGCCGCGTCGTCGAGGGCATCATCGACCTGCGGACCGCGCTGCCCGGGACGCACCTGCCCGAGGTGCGCTTCGACGTCCACGCGTCGCACCCGGTCTATGCCGACGAGCGGCTCTTCCTGCAGCTCATGGAGAACCTCGTCGGAAACGCCATGAAGTACGGGCGGACCGACGGTTCGGCCGAGGTCGCTGTCCACACCTCGATGGACGCCTCGACCGGCCGGACCGAGGTCCACGTGCGGGACAACGGCATCGGCATCCCGGGTGGGGACCTCGAGCGCGTGTTCGAGGAGTTCCACCGGTCGGAGAACGGGCTGAATCAGGCGACGGGCACCGGCCTGGGGCTGGCCATCTGCCGCAGGATCGCCGAGAGCCATGGCGGGTCGATCAGGGTCCGCAACATCGAGGGGGGCGGCGCCGAATTCACGGTCGACCTTCCCGGGGTGCCGGACCAGCTGCCGGAGGGCGTCCCTCTCGTCGCCGCCACCGAGGGGCCGCGGGTCTCCACCCCCTGAGGCCCTGCTGCTCAGGACCCCGAGCGGGGGTACAGCTTCGGGGAGCCGCGGCGGCCGGCGCCGTGGCGGAGCCCGGCCAGGACCTCGGCCAGGGCGTCTTTCGAGGAGTGGTGCGGTTCCCAGCCCAGCTCGGTGCGCGCCCGCGTGGTGTCCATGACGGGACTCCCGGCGGCCATGTCGATCCAGCCCGGGTCCGTCCGCTGGACGCCGAGGGCCCAACTCGCACCGACGATCCCCCGGAGCACGCGCACGGGCAGGCCGATGATCCGCCGGGCGCCCAGCAGGTCGGCGACGCGCTCGGGGGTGAGCTCCGGTTCGGCCGCGATGTTGAAGGCGCCGGCGGCACGCTGCGCCACCACGCGCCAGTAGGCGTCGGCCACGTCCTCCGCGTGCACGGCCTGGAAGATGAAGGAGCCGGGGATCGGCAGGAGCGGCAGGGCACCCAGCACGATCTTGGGCACGAGGGGCCCCAGGAAGTACCGGCCGATCTCGCTGCCGGCCTGGCCCTGGAAGATCAGCCCGGGCCGCAGCCGCGCCACCGCGATCTCCGGGTGGTCCCGCTCGAACCCGTCCAGCAGCCGCTCCTGCTCGGCCTTGTGCCGGCTGTAGTGGGAGGACTCGATGCCCCCGGTCGGCCAGGACTCGTCCCTGCGGGTGTCCTTGTCCGAGGGGGAGTAGGCACCGACGGACGATGCGCAGACGACCTGGCGCACGCCGGCCGCCGCGGCCGCGCGCAGGACATTCGCGGTGCCGGTGACGTTGGTCCGGTGCATGGCGTCCTCGTCCCGGTTGGGCTGGATGGCCCAGGCGAGATGCACGACGGCGTCCACGCCGGAGAGGGCCGCCGTCAGGGCGTCCCGGCCCTCGTCGGTCCCGATGTCGATGGCGTGCCAGGCGACGCCCGCGTAGGGGAACCGGCCCGTGTCCGGGAGGGTGCGGGCGACCGCGGTGATCGAGAGGCCCACCGGGTCATCGGCCGGGTGGGCGCCCGCCGGCGGGGGAGTCGTGCGCTCCTCGGCGGCGCGGTGGAGGCGGGTGAGGACCGCGGTGCCGACGTTCCCGGTGGCACCGATGATTGCGATACGCATTGCTGCTCCTGGCCTTGGGTCGCGGGCGGCACGGGCAGGTGCCGGTCGGAACTGGACTACTAAGTAAGCTTATGGTGCAGTTGGACCAGACGCATAGCCGAAAGAGCGCCCCACACCGTCTGCGGGGCCAGACCGGGAGGTATCCGTGAGCAGCAACAGCAGGGTGGGGAACGAGCCCCGCAGTGCGGCCGGGCAGAAGGCCCAGAACGCACCCGATCCCAATGATCCCCGCAAGCCGGACGATCCGAAGGACGTCAAGAAGCCGGCCTGGAAGTACGTGTTCAAGCGCTCCGTCAACGAGTTCGGCAAGGACCAGTGCACCGACCTCGCCGCGGCGCTGACCTACTACGCCGTGCTCGCCATCTTCCCCGGAATCCTCGCCCTGATGTCCCTCCTCGGACTCTTCGGTCAGGCTCAGGCCACCACCGACCAGGTCATGGGGGTCATCGGGCAGTTCGCACCCGCAGAGGCGATCGCCACCATCGAGCCCATCATCCAGAACCTGGCGTCCAACCAGGCCGCCGGCCTGACGTTCGTCATCGGCCTCCTCGGCGCCATCTGGTCGGCCTCCGGTTACGTCAACGCGTTCTCGCGGGCCATGAACCGCGTCTACGAGGTCGAGGAAGGCCGCGGCTTCCTCAAGCTGCGCCCGCAGATGCTGCTCATCACCATCATCGTCCTCCTCCTGATCGTCGCCATGGGCCTCATGCTCGTGCTCTCGGGACCGGTCGCGGAGGCCGTCGGCAACACCATCGGCCTGGGCAGCACCGCCGTGACCATCTGGAACATCGTCAAGTGGCCCGTCATGGTCCTCTTCGCCGTCCTCATGATCGCCGTGCTGTACTACGGCGCCCCCAACATCAAGCAGCCCAAGTTCCGCTGGATGAGCCTCGGCGGGTTCATCGCCCTGCTCGTCCTCGCGATCACCACGGCCGCGTTCTCCCTCTACGTCGCCAACTTCGGCAACTACGACGCGACGTACGGTGCCATCGCCGGCGTCATCGTGCTGCTGCTGTGGATCTGGCTCGCCAACATCTCGCTGCTGTTCGGCGTCGAGTTCGACGCCGAGATGGAGCGCGGCCGCCAGCTGCAGGGCGGGATCGAGGCGGAGGAGACCATCCAACTTCCCCCGCGCGACACCAAGGCCGCCGAGAAGAAGAGCGAGAAGCACCTCAAGCTCGTCCGCGAGGGGCGCGAGCTCCGCGAGAAGTACGGACGCGAGTCCGCGAAGAACTGACGGACGGTCCGGACCCATCCTCCGGACCCACCTTCCGGGAGGCCCGGTCGTGCACACGGCCGGGCCTCCGGCATGTCCGCCGTCCTAGACTGGCAGCATGACCGACACACAGCAGGCCGAATCGTCCGGGCACAGCACCAAAGGGGCCTACGTGACCTCCGGCGAGGAGTTCACCCGCGACACCCAGTACATCGAGACGCGGATCACGCGCGACGGCGCCGACGGCTACCCCGTCGAGGCGGGCCGGTACCGCCTCGTCGCGGCCCGCGCCTGCCCCTGGGCGAACCGGACCATCATCGTGCGGAGGCTCCTCGGGCTGGAGGACGCCATCTCGCTGGGCACCCCCGGGCCCACGCATGACAGCCGGTCCTGGACCTTCGACCTCGACCCCGACGGCCGCGACCCGGTGCTCGGCATCGAGCGGCTGCAGGAGGCCTTCTTCAAGCGGGACCCGGACTACTCGCGCGGCATCACCGTCCCTGCCATCGTGGACACCACCACCGGCGCGGTCGTGACGAACAACTTCCCGCAGATCACCCTCGACTTCTCCGGTGAGTGGAAGGAGTTCCACCGCGAGGGAGCGCCGGACCTCTACCCGGAGCACCTCCGCGAGGAGATCGACACCGTGAACAGGCGGGTCTTCACGGAGGTCAACAACGGCGTCTACCGTTGCGGGTTCGCGGGGTCGCAGGAGGCCTACGAGGCTGCGTACGACCGCCTCTTCACGGCCCTTGACTGGCTCGAGGAGCGGCTGACCGACCGGCGTTTCCTCGTCGGCGACACCATCACCGAAGCCGATGTCCGCCTGTTCACCACGCTGGTCCGCTTCGACCCCGTGTACCACGGCCATTTCAAGTGCAACCGGAACACGCTGACCGAGATGCCCGCGCTGTGGGCCTACGCGCGCGATCTCTTCCAGACGCCCGGCTTCGGCGACACCGTCGACTTCGAGCAGATCAAGCAGCACTACTACATCGTCCACGAGGACATCAATCCCACGGGGATCGTCCCGAAGGGCCCGGACCTGGCCGGATGGACCACCGCCCATGGACGTGAGGCACTCGGCGGCAGGCCGTTCGGCGACGGCACCCCGCCGGCCGCCGCGTGACCTGAGCGGGCCTACCGCGGTCCCTCCGTCGCAAGCTTGGAAGGATTAGGAAACAAGTTCGTTTCCTAATCCTTCCAAGCCTAGGCTAGCCTTACTCAGACCGATCGTCCGGCTGAGGGAGGCACATGGCAGTCCAGGCCTCCACCCTGCGCCGGGCCCCTGCCGGCCCGGCCTCCCGCCACCGGTCCTCCGGCGCGAGGAGCCTCGCGAAGCTGCTGCTCGCGGTCATGATCCTCGGACTGTCCTGCGTCGCCTCGCTCACCATCGGCGCCCGTTCCGTCAGCATCCCGACCGTGCTCGACGCCGTGGCGTCCTTCGACCCGGCGAACGGCGACCACGCCGTGGTCCTCTCCCGTGTCCCGCGCACCGTGGTCGGGCTGCTCGTCGGGGCGGCGCTCGCCACCGCGGGAGCCGCGCTGCAGGGCATCGCCCGCAATCCGCTGGCGGACCCCGGCATCCTCGGCATCAACGCCGGTGCGTCCCTCGCCGTCGTCGTCGGGATCTACCTGTTCGGCCTCAGCAGCGCCTCCAGCTATCTCTGGTTGGCCTTCGCCGGCGCGGGCGCCGCGGCCGTCGCCGTCTACGCCGTGGCGAGCCTCGGGAGGGACGGCGCGACGCCGGTCAAGCTGGCACTCGCCGGGGCGGCCCTGGCCGCCGGACTCGCGAGCCTCACGAACGCCGTCCTCGTCTCCAGCCAGGAGACCCTCGACGCCTTCCGGTTCTGGCAGGTCGGCACGCTCGCCGGCCGGGGCTGGGAGGTCATCGGTGCGGTGGCGCCGTTCGTCGGGGCGGGCCTCGTCCTGACCCTGGCCACGGGCCGGGTCCTCAACTCCCTGGCGCTGGGCGACGACGTGGCACGCGGCCTCGGCCAGAACGTCCCCCTCGCCCGTGCCGTCACCGCCGTCGGCGTCGTGCTGCTGTGCGGTGCGGCCGTGGCCGCGGCAGGGCCGATCGCCTTCGTGGGACTCGTCATCCCGCACCTGGTGCGGCTCGTCGTCGGCTCCGACTACCGGTGGATCCTGCCCTTCTCCGCCCTGTCGGGTCCCGTGCTGCTCCTGTGGGCGGACATCGTGGGCCGGGTCATCCTGCCGCCGGGCGAGGTGCAGGTGGGCATCATGACCGCCGTGCTCGGCGCCCCCGTCTTCATCTGGCTCGTCCGGCGGCGCAGGGTGGCGCAGCTGTGAGCGCGTCCGTGGACCACGCGCCCGCCCGGATGCTCCGGGCGGACCGCCCCGGGCATCCGGGCGGTCCCGCCGCCGTCCGGGCGCGCCGCCGCCGGAGCACGGGCACGCGGCTGGCCGTCGTGGCCGGCGTCGTCGCGGTGCTGTTCGCCGTGAACGTCCTGCTCGGCTCCTACACCGTCACCGTCCCGGACTTCTTCCGCATCCTCGGCGGCGCCGACATCCCCGGCGCGAGCTTCATCGTGCTGGAGAACAAGCTGCCCCGGGCGGTCATCGGGCTCCTCGTCGGGATCGCCTTCGGGATCGCGGGTGCCGTGTTCCAGACCATGCTGAGGAACCCGCTCGCGAGCCCCGACATCATCGGCATCAGCTACGGCGCCAGTGCGTCGGCCGTGACCGCGATCGTCCTCTTCGGGGCGGCCGGTGCCGCGGTGTCCCTCTCGGCCCTCGTGGGCGCGATGGTGGTCGCGGCGGCCATCTACCTGATCTCCCGTCGCGGCGGCGTGGCGGGCTACCGCCTGATCCTCGTCGGGATCGGCTTCGCGGCGGTCATGCACGCGCTCGTGAGCTTCCTCATCACCCGCACCGACCTCCGCACGGCGTCGGCCGCGGTGCTCTGGCTGAACGGCTCGCTGAACTCCAGCACGTGGGACCGCGTGACGGTCCTCGTCGCGTGCCTCGCCGTGCTGCTGCCGGCCGCTGCGGTCCTCTCCCGCAGCCTGCAGGGCCTCGAACTGGGCGACGACGCCGCCGCGGGCCTCGGCCTCCGCGTCGAGGCCTCGCGCCTGGGGCTCATGTCCACCGGCGTCGCCCTTGCCGCGGTGGCGACCGCCGCTGCCGGACCCGTGACCGCCGTCGCCTTCCTGTCGGGGCCGATCGCCCGCCGCCTCCTCGGCAACCGTCCGTCGCTGGCCATGGCGGCCCTCGTGGGTGCGGTGATCGTGCTCGGTGCGGATTTCGTGGCGGCCAACCTCGTCCCCGGTGCGTCGCTGCCCGTCGGCGTCGTGACCGGCGCGCTCGGCGCCCCGTTCCTGCTGTGGCTGCTCGCCACGGCGAACCGCTCGGGCCAGGGAGGCTGATGATGGCAGGATCCGGACGTACGACGGCGGCCACGCTGACCGCCGAGGCGCTCACCCTCGCCTACGACGACCGCACCGTGGTCGACGGACTCGACGTGGCCCTGCCCGCCGGGAAGGTGACGGTGATCGTCGGTGCGAACGCGTGCGGCAAGTCGACGCTGCTGCGGGGACTGGCACGCCTCCTCAAGCCCGCCGGCGGCACCGTGCTGCTCAACGGCTCCGACATCTCCACGCAGTCCACCAAGGCAGTCGCCCGCGTCCTCGGCCTCCTCCCGCAGACCCCTGTCGCGCCCGACGGCATCAGCGTCGCCGACCTCGTGGGCCGCGGCCGGTACCCGCACCAGGGGTGGTTCCGCCAGTGGACGCCGGAGGACGACGCCGCCGTCGCGGGTGCACTCGAGGCCACCGACACCCTCCCGCTCGCCGACCGCTCCGTGGACGAGCTCAGCGGCGGGCAGCGCCAGCGCGTCTGGATCGCGATGGCCCTCGCCCAGCAGACGGACATCCTGCTCCTCGACGAACCCACCACGTTCCTCGACGTCACCCACCAGATCGAGGTCCTGGACCTCATCACGGATCTCAACCGGCGGTCCGGGACCACGGTGGTCATGGTGCTGCACGACCTCAACCTCGCCGCACGCTACGCGGACCACCTGATCGCCATGCGGGACGGCAGGATCGTGGCCGACGGCGCGCCGTCGGACGTGGTGACCGAGGAGACCGTGTCCGGGGTGTTCGACCTCGAGTGCCGCGTCATCACCGACCCGGTCTCGGGGACCCCGATGGTGGTCCCGATCGGCCGGCACCACGGCCGCCACCACGGCCGGCACCACGGTCCGGGCGAAGCCGGCGAAGGACCCGGCCCGCAGGACACCGTTCCGACCCCCCTGGAGGCAGCATCATGACCGACGTGACCCAGCGCAGCGTGCGACGGACCGCCGCGGACACCGAGCCGATGGTGCGGGCGTTCGACGTCGTCGTCACCGCCGTCCGGGACCTCACCCCCACCTTCCGCCGCATCACCTTCGGCGGCGCGTGCCTCACGGGGTTCGGCGTGGTGGGGGACACCCTCGACCTGCGGATCAAGATCGTCATCCCCTCCGAGGGCCGCGACGCCCCGGACATCGCGGCGATGATGAGCAGCGGCGACGCCTCGGGCTGGTACCAGCGGTGGCTCGGTTTGGATGCCGCGGACCGCGGTTCCATGCGCACCTACACGGTGCGGGAATCACGCTGCAGCGGTCCCCGCCCCGAGATCGACGTCGACTTCGTGATGCACCTGGACGCCCACGGCCGGGGCGGTCCCGCCGCGGAATGGGCAGCGGCGGCGCGGCCGGGGGACAGGGTCTGCGTCATCGGGCCGAACGCCTCCGCCGCCCAGTGCCGGACGGCGGGTGCGTACGGGGGGATCGAATGGAGCCCGGGCCTCGCGCAGCATGTCCTCCTCGCGGGGGACGAGACCGCCGTGCCCGCCATCAGCGCCATCCTCGAGGCACTCCCCGAGGACATCGGCGGCCACGCGTTCCTGGAGGTGCCGGACGGGCAGGACATCCGGCCCATCCGGTCACGCTCGTCCGTGCAGGTCACCTGGCTGCCCCGCGGGGATCGCCCGCACGGCGAGCACCTGGAGGCGGCGGTCCGGGACGCGGTGCGCGTCCCGGGCTGGGTCTCCCTGTCCGGCCGGGAGAGCGCGAACGGCGGAGGCGAGCCGGAGGACGTCGACATCGACAGGACCATCCTCTGGGAGACGCCGCAGCTGCTCGAGACGGCGATCGTGCGGTCCACGGTCAACCCGGAGCGGCCTCCGGGCACACAGCCCTTCTACGCCTGGATCGCGGGCGAGGCGGCCGTGGTGCGCAGCCTGCGCCGCTACCTCGTGCGCGACGTCGGCGTGGACCGGAAGCAGGTGGCGTTCATGGGGTACTGGCGCAAGGGGCGCGCGGAACAGGTCTGACCCGGAGCCGCAGCAGCGCCGACCGGGCCGGCGCACTCCGCGGCCCGCCCGGCGCCGCCCAGGGCCCACCCGTCAGGGCAGGGGCTCGCTCACCACGGCGGGGTCCTTGTAGCCCAGCGGCATCCTCAGGCGCAGCGAATTCGGCTTGACCTCGAACGCCATGTGGGTCGCCTCGCCGAGGGGATCGCCGTCGAGCTGCACCTCCAGCGGCGCGTGCAGGGTGACCTCCGCGGTGCGGCACTGGAAGTACTCGAGTGAGGAGTCCTTGCCCTTGCCGCGGGCGAAGAGCTTGCCGACGACGGCGAGCCAGCCGAGCTTCCCCTTCGGGGCGACCGTCATCAGGTCCATCAGGCCGTCGTCGATCTTCGCGCCGGGGAAGATCTCCAGGCCGCCCATGATCTTGCCGCAGTTGCCGCCCATGACGCTGCGCAGGCGGCGGTCGAAGGGCTTGCCGCCGTCCACCGAGATGGTGGTCCGGGTCGGTTTGCCGGGGAGGTTCCTGATGCCGGCGTCCACGTAGGCGAGCCAGCCCACCTTGTCCTTCAGGTCGTCCCGGGTGTCGGACATGATGGCGGCGTCGTAGCCGATGCCGGCCATCACCAGGAAGACGTGGGCGTCCTGTGCCCGGTCCACGGTCACGTGCACGACGTCGATGGTGCGTTCGGTCCCGCGGAACGCGGCCTCGACGGCGGCGTCCGGATCGTCGACCGCGATGTCGAGGTTGCGCGCCAGGAGGTTGCCCGTACCCAGCGGCACGAGGGCCATCATGGTGTCGGTGCCGGAGAGTTCCTCGGCGATGCACCGCACGGTGCCGTCCCCGCCCGCGGCGATGACCAGGTCCACACCCGCCTCGAGGGCCTGCTGGGCCTGGCCGTGACCCGGATCATCCGCGGTCGTCTCGATGACCAGGGGCTCGTCCCACCCGTCCTCGGACGAGATGCGCTTCACGGCCGCCTCGACGTCCACCGTGGTGATCTTGATCGGGTTGACGATGAGCGCGGCGCGACGGCGGCCCGATCCGGTGTCCGCGAGCGTCTCGGGGGTCGCTTCGAGTGTGGCTTCGGTGGGCATGATGTCCTTCGGGCAGGCTGGAGGGATGGCTCCGACGAGCTTATCCCGGCGGGTGCGGCCGGCGGGGGTAATCTTTGGTCGTGACCTACATCCAGCGATACGTGGCCCTTGGCGATTCCTTCACCGAAGGGGTGGGTGACTGGGATCCGGCGTCGCCCAACGGCGTCCGGGGGTGGGCGGACCGCGTCGCGGAGCAGCTGGTCCTCGCCGACGCGTCCTGGGGCTACGCGAACCTCGCCATCCGCGGGAAGAAGATGCGGCAGATCCTCGACCAGCAGGTCGACGCCGCCCTGGCCCTCGAGCCGACGCTCGTGACCGTCTATGCCGGAGCGAACGACATCCTGCGGCCGCGCGTCGACATCGACCTCCTGATGTCCCGGTACGACGACGGCGTGGCCCGGCTCCGCGCGGCGGGAGCCGCCGTCGTGCTCTTCACGGGCTTCGACACGGCGGGATCGGCGGTCTTCGGGAAGACCCGCGGGCGCACCGCCGTCTACAACGAGTGGGTGCGTGAGATCGCCGACCGGCATGCCGCCACGATCGTCGACTACTGGCGCCTGCGGGAGTTCCAGGACTGGAGCTACTGGGACGTCGACCGCATGCACATGTCCGTCGCGGGGCACACGCTCATGGCCGCGCGCGTGCTCGAGGCCATGAAGGCGTCCCACCGGATCGACCTGCCCGAGCTCGACGCCCGTCCCGCCCTGAACCGGGCGGACCAGCTGCGGGCCGATGCGCAGTGGGCGCGGGAGTACCTGACGCCCTGGGTGGGCAGGCGACTGCGGGGCGTCTCGTCCGGGGACGACCTGGCGCCGAAGTACCCGTCGCTGACCCGCCCGCACTGGGCCTCGGTCAGCGCCTGAGGCCCGCAGCGAGCACGGATCCGGCCGTGCCCGCAAGCACGCCGGGGCCGCGGCACGGGCCCTCGTCCGGAGGACCCGTGTGCCAGAATGAGCGCATGGCGGCGCACTGGCTCACACCCGACGAGCGGCGGGCATGGCTGGCCCTCTACGCGCTGACCTCCCTGCTTCCCGCGAACCTCGACACCCACCTCTTCCGTGAGGCGCGGATCACCCTGTTCGACTACCACGTCCTCGCGATGCTCTCGGAGGCGGAGGGCACGAGCCTGCCCATGAGCGAGCTCGCCGCCCGGTCCACCGCGTCCCTCTCCCGGCTCAGCCATGTGGTCAAGAAGCTCGAGGGCCGAGGGTGGGTCACACGATTGCCGTCCTCCCTCGACGGGCGCGTGACCACGGCCTCCCTCACCGCCGACGGGCTCGAGATGCTGACCGAACTCGCGGTGTCGCACGTCGCACAGGTCCGCTCCACCGTCTTCGACGCCCTCGATGACCAGGACGTCGCCGACCTCGAGCGCGTGGGCCGCAAGATCCTCCGCGGGATGGACAGCGCGCACTGGATCCTGGCCGACGCCGCCCCGGCGGCGGCCCTGGCCGGCCGGGCGGCAGCGCAGGGAAGCTCCCAGCAGGACCTCTAGGACCACCCGACCGGGGCGGGGCCATCATCCCGACCGGACACAGACAGGACAGGACTGCCCATGGACCAGCAGGCGAAGGCCCGGCACCAGCCGCGCATCCTCGCGATCGTGCTCGCCGGCGGTGCGGGAGGGCGCCTCGGTGCGCTCACCGATCACCGGGCGAAGCCCGTCATGCCCGTCGGCGGCAGCTTCCGGCTGATCGACATCCCCCTGTCCAACCTGCACCACAGCGGCATCTCCGACGTGTGGGTCATGGAGCAGTACCAGCCGAAGACCATCAACGACCACCTCCGCAACGGCAGGCCCTGGGACCTCGACCGCACCCGCGGCGGGCTCCTGGTGCTGCCTCCCTTCAGCGGGGGCGACGGCGAGGGGTTCGCCGAGGGCAACGCCGACGGACTGCTCCGGCAGGCCGACTCCATCCGCGACTTCGCACCGGACCTGGTCCTCGTCCTCAGCTCGGACCACCTCTACCGCCTCGACTACCGCGACGTCGTCGCCACGCACCTCGACAGCGGGGCCGCGCTCACGATGGTCACCGCGGACTTCGACGGCGACGCCTCCGCCCACGGCGTCGTGGCCGTGGACGACGACGGCCGCGTGACCGACTTCGCCTACAAGCCGGAGGAGCCGCGGACGCGCATCGTCACCACGGAGATCTTCCTGTACACCGCGGCGACCCTCCTCGACGCCCTCGAGCGCCTGGACGGCACCGAGGGCGGCCTGGGTGACTACGGGCACCACCTG
The DNA here is from genome assembly GCF_058269135.1 of Arthrobacter sp. TJ-265. NCBI lineage: Bacteria > Bacillati > Actinomycetota > Actinomycetes > Micrococcales > Micrococcaceae > Arthrobacter > Arthrobacter sp. TJ-265. Next base: position 236,775 of record NZ_JBZCND010000004.1, read on the forward strand.
GTGCCGCACCTGGTGGAGCAGGGTTCCGTGGTCGAACACCGGCTCCAGGGGTACTGGCGCGATCTCGGGACGCCGGCGAACTACCTCCGCGCCCACCTGGACCTCGTGGACGGTGAGGGTCTCGACCTCTCGGACCCCGACTGGCCCATCCTCACCGAGCCGCCGGAACTGGTACCGGCGTTCATCGGCGACGGGGCCGTTGTCGGCAGCTCGCTGATCGCCCCCGGCGCGCGCGTGCACGGCACGGTCCGCCGGAGCGTCATCGGCTCGGGTGCCACGGTGGAGGCCGGGGCGGTCGTGGAGGATGCCGTCCTGCTGAACCGGGTGCGGGTGGAGGCCGGGGCGGTGGTGCGGCACGCCATCGTGGACTCGGACGCCGTCGTCGACGGCGACCGCCTCGGTGCCAGTCCGGACGAGCCCGCCGTCGTCGGGCGGGACGGGCTGATCGACGACTGACCCGTTTTGGTCACGCCTCATCCGGCCGGTAGGATGGTAGGGCGTTTGGCTGTGGCTGATGACGCCCGTCCACGGACGGGAGGAATTTGCCCAGCAACCCGCGACTACCTAGAATTCAAGGCTGTGCCGGCCGCAAGGCCGTGCCCCGCCTGAACTTCACCGTCTTCCCCGCGGCGAGGCGCTTCGGCAGGTTCTCACCCTGCCAGGTCAACCTCCGGAAAGCTGCAGTAATAACGGTGTCATTACTGGTGGCGGGACGCCCAACAAGTGATTCCGTCACGTTCATCTAATCTGGAGGAGAGTTATGGCAGCCCACTGCCAAGTGACCGGAGCCGAGCCCGGCTTTGGACACAGCATTTCGCACTCGCACCGCCGTAACAAGCGCCGGTTCGACCCCAACATTCAGAAGAAGCGCTACTACGTGCCTTCCCTGCGCCGCAACGTGACGCTGCAGGTCTCGGCCCGCGGTATCAAGACCATCGACGTGCGTGGCATCGACGCGGTCGTCGCGTCCATCCTCGCGAGGGGAGTGAAGCTCTAATGGCCAAGGACAAGGACGTACGTCCGATCATCAAGCTGAAGTCCACCGCCGGGACGGGCTACACCTACGTGACGCGCAAGAACCGTCGTAACGATCCGGACCGCATGGTCCTGATGAAGTACGACCCCAAGATCCGCAAGCACGTCGAATTCCGAGAGGAGCGCTAACCATGGCCAAGAAGTCAAAGATTGCTCGTAACGAGCAGCGCAAGGTCATCGTCGAGCGCTACGCGGCCAAGCGCCTCGAGCTCAAGAAGACCCTCGTCGACGAGAACGCCACCGACGAAGCACGCGAAGCCGCACGCCTCGGCCTGCAGAAGCTTCCCCGCAACGCCTCGCCGGTGCGCCTGCGCAACCGCGACCAGATCGACGGCCGCCCCCGCGGCACGCTCCAGAAGTTCGGTATCTCCCGTGTCCGCTTCCGTGACATGGCACACCGTGGCGAACTGCCCGGCGTGACCAAGTCGAGCTGGTAGACAGCCCCCGGGGCGCCGAGCCCCACCGCATCACCCGCCGCCCCGCGCGGTAACCGAAGAAGCCGTCACCCCCCGGGTGGCGGCTTCTTCGCGATCATGCCCCGGCCACGGCCGGAAAACAGCCTCGAAACGGCCGTCTTTCCGCCGAAAAGCCGCGTGAACACGCGGGTCGGGGCGTCCAAGCTGGTAAGTTTTCGGACAGAGGCTTTTCGAATACCGCGAAGAGCTCTTTCCGAAGAGTGACGTCCAGGAGGACAAAATTGGCTAAGAACCGTAGTGAACTTGTTGCAGAGGTAGCGGCGAAGGCCGACACCAGCCAGGCCGCCGTCAACAGCGTCCTCGATGCGCTGTTCGACGTCTTCTCCGAGTCCATCGCCAAGGACGAGAAGATCACCATCCCCGGATGGCTCGCCGTCGAGCGCACCAGCCGCGCAGCGCGCACGGGCCGCAACCCCCAGACCGGTGAGACCATCCAGATCGCCGCCGGCCACAGCGTCAAGCTGACCGCCGGCTCGAAGCTGAAGGCTTCCGCCAAGTAGTCCCAGGACCGACACCAGGGGACCGCTGCCATGAGGCAGCGGTCCCTCGGCGTTAAGGGGCCCTCCCGTTCGGCGAAGGCCCGGAGGAGATTGGCCCTATTTCTACTCGGGGTAGAGAATGGTGTATGTGCCGACCACTGTGAAGGAACCCCGGGAGACCGCCGCCGCTTCCTCCCCCGAGCGAGCCCTCGCGACCGGCTGGCTCGTCCTGGCCGGGGCCGTCGTCCTCGGCGCCCTCGTCGTCGCCCTGCTCTACACGGGGGCGGCCGCCGCGCGTCAGCTCGGAGACCCCGGCGCCCTCACCCGGTGGGGCCTGCCCGTCGCCAAGGTGCTCAACAACACGGCGGCCGCAGCGACCATCGGCGCCCTCGTCCTCGCCGTCTTCATGCTCCCACGGAGGGTCGGACCCCGCGGCCGGAAGCCCGCGGAGACCGCCGCCGAGCATCCTGCCTTCTCGCGCGTGATGCTGCTGGCCTCCGTCTCCGCCGTCGCCTGGACGCTCGGCGCGCTCGGCGTCATGATCTTCACCTACTCGGACGCGGCAGGACTGCCGCTCAGCACCGACCCCGCCTACACGCAGGGGCTCGCCGCCTTCCTCACCGACTTCTCCACCGGGCGCGCCTGGCTCGTGACGACCATCGTCGCGGCCATCCTGGCCACCCTCCTGTTCGGGGTGCGGTCGCAGACCGGCCTGGCCCTCACCCTGGTGCTCGCGCTCCTGAACCTGCTGCCCATGGCCCTGATCGGCCATTCCGCCAGCGGTGACGACCACAACGCCGCGGTGAACTCGATCGCCCTGCACCTGGTGGGCGTCTGCCTGTGGGTCGGCGGGATCATCGCCCTCGCCGTGGTGGGCGGCGCGCTCGGCGGGCAGACCCTGCCGGTCCTCCAGCGCTTCTCCGCGCTGGCCGGCTTCGCGTTCGTCCTCGTGGTCGCCTCCGGCGTGGTGAACGCCAGCCTCCGGATCTCGGACCTCGGGCAGCTCAGCTCCCCGTGGGGACTGCTCGTCACCTTCAAGACCATCGCCACGATCCTGCTCGGCGGGATCGGCTGGATGCACCGGCAGTGGATCATCCCGCAGCTCGGGGCTCCCGCCGGGACCGCCGCGTCGAAGATGTCCGCACGCCGCGTCCTGTGGCAGCTCATCCTCGTCGAACTCCTCATCATGAGCGCGGTGCTGGGGGTCGCCGGGGCCCTCGGACGCACGGCCCCGCCCCGCTCCGAGGAACTGCCCACCGAGGCGGGACCGGCGCGGATCCTGACCGGCTACGACCTCCCGCCCGAGCCCACCGCGGCGCGCTGGGTCACCGAGTGGCGGCCCGACTGGCTGTGGATCGCGGTCGCGGTGATCTTCGCCGTCGCATACGTCCTGGGCATGCTGAAGCTGCACCGCCGCGGCGACTCCTGGTCGCCGCTGAAACTCATGAGCTGGCTGGTCGGCCTGGCATGCCTCACCTACTTCACCTCCGGCGCGCCCGCCATCTACGGCATGGTGCTGTTCAGCGCGCACATGGTGGACCACATGGCCCTGACGATGGTGGTGCCGCTGTTCCTCGTCCTCGGCGCACCCGTCACCCTCGCGCTCAAGGCGCTCAGCGCCCGGCGGGACGGCACGCGCGGCATCCGGGAATGGATCCTCGTGATCGTGCATTCGCTGCCGTCGCGGATCATCACGCACCCGCTCGTCGCAGCCGGCAACTTCGTCGCGTCGATCGTCGTGTTCTACTACTCGCCGCTGTTCGGGTTCGCGCTGCGCGAGCACGTGGGCCACGAGCTCATGATCACCCACTTCCTGATCACCGGGTACATCTTCGTGCTGTCCATGATCGGCTCCGATCCCGTGCCGTTCCGTGCCCCGTACCCCATGCGGCTGCTGCTCCTGTTCGCGACGATGGCCTTCCACGCCTTCTTCGGCGTCACCCTCATGGGCTCGACGTCGCTGCTCGAGGCCTCCTGGTTCGGCAACATGGGCCGTGAGTGGGGCGCCTCCGCCCTCGCCGACCAGCAGGTGGGCGGCGCCGTGACCTGGGGCGTGGGCGAGATCCCCACGCTGCTGCTCGCGATCGGCGTCGCGATCGTGTGGTCGCGCTCGGATGCGCGGGAGACGAAGCGCAAGGACCGCGCGGCGGACAGGAATAACGACGCCGACCTCGCGGCTTACAACAGCATGTTCGCCGACCTCGCCGCGCGCGACGCCGGACCCGCCCGCGCAGGGCAGCAGCCCGCGGCGCGGGCGACCACCACCGCAGGAGACGATGAATGACCGAGACCACCGTGCGCACTGGCTACCGGGTGCGCGGCTCAGCCCTGACCGGCCGTAACTGGCTCAACACCGGCGGCAGGCAGCTGCAGCTCGAGGACCTCCGCGGAAAAATCGTGATCCTCGATTTCTGGACCTTCTGCTGCATCAACTGCCTGCACGTCCTCGACGAGCTCCGGCCGCTCGAGGAGCAGCACTCGGACGTCCTGGTGACGGTCGGCGTGCACTCGCCGAAGTTCGAGCACGAGGCCGATCCGGACGCGCTGGCCGCCGCCGTCGAGCGCTACGACATCCACCACCCCGTCCTCGACGACCCGGAGTTGACCACGTGGCAGGCCTACACGGCCCGCGCGTGGCCAACGCTCGTGGTGATCGATCCGGAGGGCTACATCGTGGCGCACCTCTCCGGCGAGGGCCACGCCGCCGGCCTCACCTCGCTCGTCGAGGAGCTCGTCGCCGAGCACGAGGCGAAGGGCACGCTGCACCGCGGCGACGGCCCGTACGTCCCGGCGGAGAGCACCGCAGGGGACCTGAAGTTCCCCGGCAAGCTGCTCGCGCTCCCCGCCACCGGTACCTTCCTCGCCGGCGACACGGGCCACCACCGGCTCGTGGAGCTCGAAGCTGACCTCGTCACGGTCCGCCGCACCATCGGTTCCGGTGCGAAGGGCTTCCGCGACGGCGGCGCCGGCGAGGCGGAGTTCAACGAGCCGCAGGGGCTCGCCCTGCTGCCCGCCGCGCTGGCCGCGGAGGTCGGGTACGACGTCGTCGTCGCGGACTCCGTGAACCACCGCCTGCGTGGCGTGGACCTCGCCACGGGGGAGGTGCGCACCCTCGCGGGCAACGGCACGCAGCGACTGCTCGACGCCGGGAACCACACGAAGACCGGGCTGCAGGAGAACGCCTTCGAGGTGGACGCGGAGAGCGAGGCGCCCCGCCTCACGGAGACGGAGCTCGGCACCGATGCGCTGAACGTGTCGCTGTCCTCGCCGTGGGACGTGCTCCATTCGACGGTGCTGGACCGCGTGGTCATCGCCATGGCCGGCACGCACCAGATCTTCACCTACGACCCCCGCTCCCACGCCGTCGACATCCTCGCCGGCACGGGACTGGAGGGACTGCTCGACGGCGATGCGTCGACCGCGTGGTTCGCCCAGTCCTCGGGCCTCGCGGAGGATGCGAACGGCAGCATCTGGATCGCCGATTCGGAGACCTCCTCCGTGCGCATCCTGTCCTTCCTCGAGGTCGGCGGCCGCCGCCGCGTGCAGGTGCAGACCGCCGTCGGGACCGGCCTGTTCGACTTCGGTTTCCGGGACGGCGACGCCGGACAGGCACGGCTGCAGCACCCGCTCGGGGTCGCCGCGCTCCCTGACGGGTCCATCGCCATCGCGGACACCTACAACGGCGCCGTCCGCCGGTACGATCCCGCCACCCGCCAGGTGTCCACGCTGCTCCGCGGCCTGTCCGAGCCCTCCGACGTCCTCGTGGACCTGACCCCCGTGGCCGACGGCGGGGACCCGCTGCTGATCGTCGTCGAGGCCAACCGGCACCAGCTGGTCCGTGTGCCGCTGCCCAAGGAGGCCCTCGCCGTCGACGAGGGAGCATCCCGGACCCAGCGGCCCACCACTGCGATGTCCGCGGGCCCCGTGGGACTCACCGTGCGCTTCACGGCGCCGAAGGGCCAGAAGCTCGACGACCGCTGGGGTGATCCCACCCAGCTGAAGATCAGTGCGTCGCCGGAATCGCTCCTCGTCTCGGGCGGCGGCACGTCCACCGGCCTGACCCGCGAGCTCGTGCTCGCCCCTGAGGCGGGCGGCGGGGTCCTGCACATCACCGCCCGCGCGGCGTCCTGCGACGGCGAGCCGGGCGGCGAGATCCCCGACCATGCCGCCTGCCACCTGTACCAGCAGGACTGGGGCATCCCCGTCACGCTCTCGGCCGACGGCGAGACGAGCCTGACCCTGGACCTGAGGGGCCTCGACTGACCCTCCGGCAGGAGGTGACCGCCCCCCACTGTGCCGGCACCGCGCCGGCAGCATCATGACGAGGAGCGCACCATGACGAACGACCACCGACCCGCAGGCACCGACTCGGGGACAGCCCTCGTGGTGGGGGCGACCGGCATCGCCGGATCGGCCCTCGTCGAGAGGCTCACCGCCGACGGGTGGCCCGTGCTGGCCCTGTCCCGCCGGCCCGGGGCCGAACGTGAGGGGGTGCGCTGGCTGTCCGCGGACCTGACCTCGGCCGAGGAGCTCGCGGCCGTCCTGGCACCGGAGCACCCGACGCACGTCTTCTTCACCGCCTGGTCCCGCAGGGACACCGAAGAGGAGAACATCGAGGTCAACGCCGCCATGCTGCGCGACCTGCTCGCCGCCCTGCGCGGCAAGGAGGTGGCCCACGTGGCCCTCATGACCGGGCTCAAGCACTACCTCGGGCCGTTCGAGGCCTATGCGGCGGGGGAGATGGCGGATACGCCGTTCCACGAGGAGGAGCCGCGCCTGCCGGTCCGCAACTTCTACTACGCGCAGGAGGACGAGCTGTTCGCCGCGGCGGCGGAGCAGGGCTTCACCTGGTCGGTGCACCGCGCGCACACCGTGATCGGCCACGCCGTCGGCAATGCCATGAACATGGGGCTCACGCTCGCCACGCGGGCGGCACTGTGCAGGGATGCGGGCGAGCCGTTCGTGTTCCCCGGGTCGGAGACGCAGTGGAACGGGCTGACCGACATGACGGACGCCGGCCTGCTCGCCGAACACATGGTGTGGGCGTCGACGACCCCGGCAGCCGCCGACGAGGCGTTCAACATCGTGAACGGCGACGTGTTCCGGTGGCGGTGGATGTGGCCGCAGCTCGCCGCCTGGTTCGGGGTGGACTGGGAGGGTTACGACGGCGTGCCGCGGCCGCTGGAGCAGGCGATGGCCGGGCGGCAGGACCACTGGGCGGACCTCGCAGGGCGCCATGGCCTGGTGGAACCCCGACTGGACCGCATGGCGTCCTGGTGGCACACGGACAGCGACCTCGGGCGGGGCATCGAGGTGGTCACCGACATGGGCAAGAGCCGGGTCGCCGGCTTCACCGGGTACCGGCGGACCCTCGACGCGTTCACGGCCCTGTTCGAGCGCTACCGCGCGGAGAAGCTCATCCCCTGACGCCCTGCCCGGTGCGACGGCGCGGGACGGCCTAGTAGCGGACGACGGGCGTCACGGTGACCTCGTCCTCGGTCACCGTGAGATCGGCCTCGAACTCGAACGGGACGGTCTCGGACACGTCCCGGACCGCTCCGGAGAAGAAGTCGCGCAGCTGCGTGTCGATCCGCGCGGACCCGCGCAGCGGCCCGAGGAGCCACTCCTCGCCGTCCAGGGTGACGCTGACGGCGGGGTACTCCTCGATGGACCAGGCGATGTCCCCGGCCAGGCGCTCGTTCGTCACGTAGTTGAAGGGGCAGTTCGTGGGCTGGAAGACGGTCTGCTCCGCGCACCCGTCGAGGAAGGCCCGCAGGTCCTCGTCGACCGCCCGGGCGAGTTCCGGCGTCGCCTCGGTGGCCAGGGCCAGGGGAGGCGGCGCCTCCCGGCTCGTGACGACGGCGTGCTGCTCGGGGGCGGCGACGTACTGCCCGTCGTACTGCGCGGTGATGGCGGCCGGGTAGAAGGAGGCCAGACCGGCCGTGCCGTCGGGGAGCCCGACGTCCACGCCGTTCACCGCGGCCTCCACGCTGTTCAGGGCCGTGACCTGCACGGTGGGCAGGACGGACTGCTCGAAGCGCCAGACGTTGAAGAAGCCCCATTCGGTGCCGATGCGCTGGAGCGGGAAGACCGTCGTCGTCTCCACGCCGTCGAGGGTGTACGTCACAGGTACCTCGACGCGGTCGTCATCCGTCTCCCGTGCATCGCCGACCTCGACGTCCTCCACGGCCGCACTCGCCCGGCGGAGGGCGTCGCCGTCCAGCAGGGCTGGGTTCGACCCCTCCGGGACCGACGCGTTGAGCAGCCCCAGGGCCGCCCCGCCGTCGCCGTCCCGCAGCGCCTCGAGGTACAGGTCCACCTGGTGTTCAGGGCTGTAGAGCCGTCCGTTCATGAAGGACACCGTGGCGACGAAGGCCGCGCCCAGGAGCATGAGCCCGAGCAGCCACGCTGCGAGGACCTTCATGACCGGGGTGATGTGCACGATCCCACGTTACCGGCTGGCCCGGATCAGCCGGGCAGGAAGCCCAGGACGGTCCCGACGACGGCGCACACGAGCCCGGTGATCGCGATCCGGCGCGAGCCGCGATGGGGCTCCTCGAGCGACCAGTGCGCGGGGTGCCGGGCCTGATAGAAGATGATGACGTCCTTCCCCGGCGGCAGCGGGGGAGGTGCCGGTGTCCGGTCCCGCCGTCGTCGTGAGCCACTGGACCACAGGGCCTCGACGATGCGGAACCGGTGGTCGTGCCAGCGCAGGTAGGGGTGCCCTTCGTGCTCGAACGTGATGGCCTGCGTCCTGCTCCACGAGCCGTCCACGAGCCGCATGACGAGCGCGGCGCTGAGCAGCACGAGCCCCAGCACGGTCAGGGTGGAACTGACGATCTCGATCAGCATGATCGGGGTCCGTCCGGACGGCGGCGCATCGGGTCAGTACCACCGCCGCGTGCGGTGCTTGGTACCGAAGAGCCCGCGCGCCAGTTCCTTGCCGATGACCCCGGCGGCCTTCAGCGCCAGGTCGGTCATCTCGCTCCGGTCGGGGCTGCGGCCACCGGCCGGCCGGCCGGTGCCCTGCGCGTCGCCCGGCACGTCACCCTGCGCACGCCCTCCGCGTGCCTCCCTCGGACGGGACGGGACACCGAGGATGTCCTCCTCGATGCGGCGCGCCTCCGCGTCCCGCTCCTCGCGCGGGGCGCTCGGGGCCTGACGGCCGGGCAGGGGTGCCGCGGTCCCGGATGGGCGGCGCGCGGCCAGTTCCTCGGACGCGGAGTGGCTGTCGACCGCCTCCCGGTAGCGGGGCAGGAGCGGGGAGGCGGCGACGACGGCGGCAACGGTGCCCTCCGGTGCCCGGCCCATCACCGATTCGGGGGAGCGCAGGCGCGTCCAGGCGACAGGGGTCGGGGAGCCCTCCTCGTCCATGACCGTGACGACGGCCTCCCCGATGCCCGCCGAGGTGAGCACCTCCTCGAGGTCGTAGGGACTCACGGGGAACGTCGAGACGGTGGCGCGGAGTGCTTTGGCGTCGTCGGGCGTGAAGGCGCGCTGGGCGTGCTGGATCCGGTTGGCCAGCTGGCCGAGGACGTCCCCCGGGATGTCCTTCGGCGTCTGGGTGACGAAGAAGATGCCCACGCCCTTCGACCGGATGAGCCGCACCGTCGTCTGGATGGCTTCCCGGAAGGCCTTCGACGACCCGGCGAAGAGCAGGTGCGCCTCGTCGAGGAAGAACACGAGGCGGGGCTTGTCGACGTCGCCCACCTCGGGGAGTTCGGCGAACAGGTCCGCGAGCAGCCACATGAGGAAGGTGGAGAAGAGTCGCGGCTGCTGCTGGACGGTGACGAGCTCCAGCGCCGTGATGATGCCCCGGCCGTCCGGAGCGGTCCTGAGGAGATCGGCGGTGTCGAACGCGGGCTCTCCGAAGAAGGACCCCAGGCCCTGGGCCTCGAGGGTGACCAGCTCGCGGAGGATCACGCCGGCCGTCGCCTTCGACAGCCCGCCGAGCGACTCCAGGCCGTCCTTGCCGTCCTCCGAGGTGAGGAAGCCGATGACGGCGCGCAGATCCGCGAGGTCGTACAGTTCCAGGCCGTTCCTGTCGGCGTAGTGGAACACGAGCTGGAGGCTCGATTCCTGCGTCTCGTTCAGGTCCATGACCCGGCCGAGGAGCAGGGGCCCGAAGGCGGAGATGGTGGCCCGGACGGGGACGCCGTCGCCGTCGCCGCCGAGGGACAGGAACTCGACGGGGAAGGCCCTCGGCATCCAGTCCTGGCCCACGCTCGCCGTGCGCTTCGCGAGCCGGTCCGACGCCGTCCCGGGAGCGGACAGGCCGGTGAGGTCCCCCTTGATGTCGGACAGGAAGACGGGGACGCCCTGGGCGGACAGCTGCTCGGCGAGCACCTGCAGGGTCACCGTCTTGCCGGTCCCCGTGGCGCCCGCGATCAGGCCGTGCCGGTTCATCATCGCGAGGGGGAGGCGGACCTGCGCGTCGGTGTGGAGGGTGCCGTCCACGAGGGCGGCGCCGAGGTGCAGCGTGGGCCCCTCGAAGACGTAGCCGGCGCTGATATCGGTGACCTGGGCGGCGCCGTCGTGTTCGACCATAGGGCCAGACTACACAGCAGGACCGGCACCCTTCCGGGCGCCGGTCCTATCAGCAGGTGCGCCTCTCCGGGCGCGGATGCGGGTCCTGTCAGCCTGCGGCGTGCTTGCCGCCGGCCGCCGTCGCTCCACCGGTCCGGCCGGCGTCGACGGTGGTGTTCCCGCCGGTCGCGCCGTTGCCGCTCCCGAAACCACCGGAGTCCGCCCGGCGGTCGGCCTGCTGGGCGGTCGCGATCTCCTCGGCGCGCTCCTCGGCGGCCTCACGCGTCAGCGCGGCGCCGGCCTCGGCATCACGCGTCAGGTTCTCCCCGGACTCGGCATCGAAGAGATGGAGCTTCCGGGTGTCCACCCAGAGCTCCGACTCGCGCCCGCCCCTGATGCGGCTCGAGGCGTCGAGGGTGACGACGACCTGCGGGCGGAGCTCGTCGGCGTCCATGTCCCGCGCGAGACCGTTGAGCAGGTCCCGCATCTCGGGGGCCGGATCGAAGTTGATGTACCCGTACTGCTCGTTGCCGAGCCATTCGGTGTGCGTCAGGGTGGCCGCGAAGGTGGAGCCGTGGGGCCTCTTGCTGTCCTCCACCAGCTTCGCGTCCTCGAAGAACTCGGGCCGGACGCCGACGAGGACCACCTTCTTGCCGGCCGCCTTCTGGGCCTTCTCCTGGGGGATCTCGAGGTCCCCGATGGCGGTCTTGAGGGTGGTGCCCTCCAGGGTCGCCGGCAGGAAGTTCATCGACGGCGAGCCGATGAAGCCGGCGACGAAGAGGTTCCGCGGCTGCTCGTACAGCTCGCGCGGCGAGGCGATCTGCTGCAGCTCGCCCTTCTTCAGGACGGCCACGCGGTCGCCCAGGGTCATCGCCTCGGTCTGGTCGTGGGTGACGTAGACGGAGGTGACGCCGAGGCGCCGCTGCATCTGGGAGATCTCGGACCGCATCTGGCCGCGGAGCTTGGCGTCGAGGTTGGACAGCGGCTCGTCGAAGAGGAACGCGTCCGCCTGCCGCACGATCGCGCGGCCCATCGCGACGCGCTGCCGCTGGCCGCCGGAGAGGTTCGCGGGCTTGCGCTGCAGGTGGTCGGTGAGTTCCAGGGTCGCCGCGGCCTCGGTGACGAGCTTGTCGACCTGCTCCTCCGAGTGCTTGCCCTTGGCCAGGCGCAGGGGGAACGCGATGTTCTCGTACACGGTGAGGTGCGGGTACAGGGCGTAGTTCTGGAACACCATCGCCAGGTTGCGGTCGCGGGGCGCCTTGTCGTTCACGCGCTGCCCGTCGATCAGGAGGTCGCCCTCCGTGATGTCCTCGAGGCCCACGATCATGCGCAGCAGCGTGGACTTCCCACAGCCGGACGGACCCACGAGGATGATGAACTCGCCGTCCGCGATGTCGATGCTGATGTCGTTGACGGCGGGGAACCCGTCGCCGTATTTCTTGACCAGATGGTTGAGGGTGATTGAAGCCATGGTGCGAATCCTTTACTTGAACCGCGGGCGTTAGCCCTTGACGGCGCCCGAGGTCAGGCCTGAGACGATCTGGCGTTGGAACAGCAGGACCAGCAGGACGACCGGGATCGTGACGATGATCGCGGCCGCCGAGATGGCTCCCGTGGGTGACTCGAACTGCGAGGCTCCGGTGAAGAAGGCGAGCGCCGCCGGAACCGTGCGAGCCGCTTCGGTGGAGGTGAGCGAGATGCCGTACACGAAGTCGTTCCACGCGATGAAGAACGCGATGATCGCCGTCGTGAAGACACCCGGGGCGGCCAGCGGCACGATCGCCTTGCGGAACGCCTGCCAGGTCGTCGCCCCGTCCACCTGGGCCGCCTGCTCCAGCTCCCACGGGATCTGCCGGAAGAACGCGGCGAGGGTCCAGATGGAGATGGGGAGGGTGAGCGAGAGGTACGGGATGATCAGGCCGAGCCAGGTGTCGTAGAGACCGATGGTGCGCCACAGGTTGAACAGCGGCGTCACGATCGAGATCACCGGGAAGATCGAGACGGCCAGCGCCGTCGTCAGGATGACCTTCTTCCCGGGGAAGTCCAGGCGGGCGATCGCGTAGGCGCACAGCGTCGCCAGGACGACGGCGATGAACGTCGCGATCAGGGCGATGCCGACCGAGTTGCGCAGCGCCGAGAGGAACAGGCCCTGGGCGTCACCGACGAGGATCTGCTCGTAGTTGCTCGTCGTCGCCGTGCCCGACGACGGGAGGAACTTACCGCTCGTCAGATCACTGGGCGTCTTGAAGGACGTGGCGAGGATCGAGAAGACGGGGAAGAGCGCGTACACGAGGACGAGGACCGAGACGATCGCCCACAGGACTTTTCCCTTGGTGCTGGTGTTCGTCATTACTTTCCTCCCTGCGATCCGGCGAGATCGACCTTGAACAGCTTGATCGCCACGAAGCAGATCAGCAGGACGCACACGAACAGGAGCACGGACACGGCGGAGCCCAGCCCGATCTCGAGCCTGCTGATCGATTGCCGGTAGGCGAGCAGCGACAGCACTTCCGTGCCGTAGGCGCCGTTGGTCATGATGAACACGTTGTCGAAGATGCGGAAGGCATCCAGGGCCCGGAAGAGCACCGCGACCATGATCGCGGCCTTCATGTTGGGGATGATGACCTTGCGCATCTGCTCCCACCAGGTGGCGCCGTCGACCTTCGCCGCCTCGGTGAGCTCGTCCGGAACCTGGGCGAGGCCGGCGAGGAGCAGCAGCGAGATGAACGGCGTGGTCTTCCAGATCTCGGACGCCATGATGACGAACAGGGCCGTACCGCCCTGGGCGAACCAGTTGAGGTTCTCGTCGATACCGGGCACCCAGCTGAACCAGTTGTTCACGTAGCCGGAGTTGATGTCGAACGCGTAGAACCAGGCGAACGCCGACACGACGGTGATGATGCCGTACGGCACGAGGATCGCCGTGCGAAGCGGTCCGCGGATGGACTTCAGGGCCTTGTGCATCACGAGTGCGAGCGCGAAGCCGAGCACGAGTTCGACGACCACGGTGACCACGGTGATGAACACGGTGGTCCGGAGTGCGATCCACCAGACCGGGTCCGTGAGGATCACGGCGTAGTTCTCGACGCCGATGAACGCCCGCTCGTCCGGTGCCGTGAGACGGAACTGGAAGAGGGAGTCGTAGACCGCTTGAAGGATCGGGTACAGCGTGACGGCCAGCATCACGAGGAACGCCGGCCCGGCAAGTATCCAGCCGAGTCGCCGTTCCGCCCGCGCCCGGTCGCTGTACTGCATTCGCGGCTTCTTGCCGTTGCGGTTGCCGCTACCGACGTCCAGCCGCGGGCCGGGCTCTGTGGACGACGCCGTCGCTGTCTTCGCTGGAATGGCGGAGGTCACAGGAGTTGCTCCCCTCTGAGGACCGAGATGATGAAGTCGCTCGACGTCTCCGGAGTGGTCTCGGGATCGACGCCTGCGGGCGGCGCCCAGGTCTGCTGGATGCCGGTGGAGACCTCGTTGTAGAACGGGGTCTGCGGACGGGGCGCCGCTGCGCGCAGGGAGTCCCTGATGGTCTCCGACATCGGGAAGGACTCCGCGATGCGCGGATCCTCGTAGGCCTCCGTGTTCGCCGGCGGGTTGCCGTTGGTCACGAAGTACTCGGCCTGGTTCTCGACCGAGACGATGCATTCGATGGCCTCGAAGGCCAGCTCGGGGTTGTCGCTCTTCGCTCCGACGCCGAGGTTGATGCCGCCGAGCGGGGGTGCGGCCTCCTCGTCCTCCGTCATGCGCGGGTAGATGCCCCACGCGATGTCGTCGAGGACCGCCTGGTCCAGCGTGCCGGCCTCGACCGCGGCGACCGTGGCGGGCCAGACGAAGGGCCAATTGACCATGAAGGAGCCCGAATCACCCTGGAAACCGATGAGGGAGGCGTTCTCGTCCGCCGTGGGAAGGCCGGGACCGCCCAGGCCGTCCTCGCCGATGGTGGAGATCACGTCGGCCGCTGCGACGCCTGCGTCGGTGTCCAGCCCCAGTTCGATGGTCTGCGCCGTGGCCTCCGGGTCGACGAGGATCGATCCGCCGGCGGATTCGATGAGCGCGTTGACCCACACCGTCATGGATTCCCCCTGCTGGCCCTGCACTCCGAGGGTCTTGTCCTGGCTCCGGGCGGCCTCCATGACCTGCTCCCAGGTGACGGGTCCGCTCATGTCGAGGCCCGCGGCCTCGGCGACCGACTTCCGGTACCACAGGATCTGCGTGTTGGCCCAGAAGGGCACCGTGACGAGCTCGTCCTTCCAGGTCGCCCCGGCGATGGCACCCTCCACGACGTTGTCCGTGGTGGCCTCGGCGACGTCGTCGGGCACCGGCGCGAGGAATCCCGGTTCGGCCAGTTCGGGAACGAACGGTGGATCGAGGCTCATGATGTCCAGCGACGTGTCTCCCGCAGCGAGGCGGCGGGCGAGCTGTTCGCGCTGCGACGCGGCATCGTTCGGGAGGAGCGAGGTCTCGATGCGGTAGCGGCCCTCGGACTCGTCGCTGCATTTCTCGGCGATGGCGGCCTGACCGCCGGCATCGGGGTTGATGTACCAGGTCAGGCTGTTGTCGGCCTCCGCGGGGCCGCACCCGCTCATGACCATCGTTCCGATCACCAGGCCCGCCAGGACGGCGGCCCTCGGTCGGCTCTTCACGGCATTGCGCGTTCTTCGACTAGTCGGCATTCGTACCGAGCCTCCACATCCTCGTAGACAACCCGGCTGACGGTTCAAGCGAATCGACAGCCTAAGCAAGCTTGCTTTTCGACCCTATGCCCTGCGGGCGGGATGCGCTAGGCAGCCTGCTTGGTGTTACAGGTCCGTGTCCGCGGCGGCGCCCCGGGAGAGCCGCTCAGCTGGAGACGGGGGAGACGGTGGTGTTGTCCAGGG
The DNA here is from genome assembly GCF_058269135.1 of Arthrobacter sp. TJ-265. Classification (NCBI taxonomy): domain Bacteria; kingdom Bacillati; phylum Actinomycetota; class Actinomycetes; order Micrococcales; family Micrococcaceae; genus Arthrobacter; species Arthrobacter sp. TJ-265. The sequence goes on from NZ_JBZCND010000004.1 coordinate 252,168, forward strand.
CGAACGGGGGCCGCTCGAGACCCTCGGTGACGGCCTCGGCCGGATCGGACCCCAGGTCGACGATGCGGTTGTCCGCATCCACATGGACGATGGTGGGGGTGAACGCGCGGGCTTCCTCGGTGGTCATCTGCGCGTAGGCGATCAGGATGACCAGATCGCCGCGCTGCACGAGGTGCGCCGCGGCGCCGTTGATGCCGACCACCCCGGATCCCCGAGCGCCCGCGATGGTGTAGGTCTCGAGACGGGCGCCGTTCGTGATGTCGACGATCGACACGAGTTCACCGGGCAGGATGTCCGCGGCTTCGAGCAGGTCGAGATCCACGGTGACCGAACCGACGTAGTGCAGATCGGCATGCGTGACCGTGGCGCGGTGGATCTTGGACGCGAACATTGTGCGATTCATCGCCTCAAGGATACTGCCGATCCGGCCGGGCACGAGCAGGCCACCGGGTGTCCTTGGGCACACCCTGTGGGCCTCGGAGGCCCCACCGGGGGAGAACGGAGCGGGCGACGGGAATCGAACCCGCGTATCGAGCTTGGGAAGCTAGCGCTCTACCATTGAGCTACGCCCGCACGGCAGTTGAAACCGCTCCATCACCTTACAACAGTTCTTCCGGCTTGCCGTGCTCGGCCCCGCCGGGGCCGTCGGGGACCGGTGGGCCTCCCTCGTCCCGGCCCGGTGCGGGCGGGGTCCGCGCAGCCGCGCGGGCCCGGTCGATCAGTTCACGCCACGGCTCCGCCAGCCGGCTCTCGGGCACCGACACCTCGGTGTAGCCGACCGTGATGCGGTAGGTGAAACGGTCCCGTGCGGCGTCCGGCTGCCGCACGCCCTCCCCGGGTGATGCTTCCGCTTCCGCCTCGGCGAGCGGGAGCCAGCGCTGCTCGGCCTCCGCCCGGCTGACCTCCAGGCTCCACGTCCGCGTGAGCCCGCCGACGCCTCCCGAGCGGGTGATCCGGATCCTCACGGCAGGACGCCCACCGCGGACCACGCGTCGGCGACAGCACCGGCCTCGTGGCCGGCGGCCCCGAACCGCGCGCTCGCGGCGTCCGTCGTGGCGGCCGCGAACGTCCGGAAATCGCAGTCCGGCGGGATGTGCCCGCCGAGGACGGCGTCGTACCAGATCCGCCCGGCGCCCTCCCAGGCCGGGCCGCCCACGGCGGTGGCGGCGAGGTAGAAGGCATGATTGGGGATCCCGGAGTTGATGTGCACCCCGCCGTTGTCCGACGCCGTCTCGACGTAGTCCGCCATCGTCGCGGGCTGGGGGTCCTCACCCAGCACGTCGTCGTCGTACGCCGTTCCCGGCGCCCTGAGCGACCGCAGGGCGACGCCCTGCACCTCCGCGGTGAAGAGGCCGGCGCCCACGAGCCAGGACGCCGAGGCCGCATCCTGGCCGAGCGTCCGCTGTTCCACGAGCACCCCGAAGACGTCCGAGAGTGATTCGTTCAGCGCGCCGGACTGGCCCTGGTACTCGAGGTTCGTGGAGTACTGGGTGAACCCGTGGGCGAGCTCATGGCTGATGACCGTGAGGGACGCCGTGAAGCGGCCGAAGATCTCGCCGTCGCCGTCACCGAAGACCATGCGCTCGCCGTCCCAGAAGGCGTTGTCGTACCCGGTCCCGTAATGCACCGTGGCATCGAGGGCCATACCGGCGCCGTCGATCGAGGAGCGCCCGTACACCTCGCTGAACAGCCGGTAGGTGGACCCCAGTCCGTCGTAGGCCTCGTCGGCGGCGGGATCGCCCGTCGCCGGGGCTCCCTCGCCCCGGACGAGGGAGCCGGGGAGCTCCTCCCGGCCGCCGGCGTCACGGATGCGGCGTATCAGCGTCCCGACGACGGCGGGCCGGCGGCGCACCGGCGCCCGCAGTGCCTCGGCGCGGGCGTGCCTCAGCGGATCCAGTTCCTGCAGGGCGTGGCGTGCTGCCTCGGCCGCGACGGCATGCCGTGCGTCCCGCAGGGCGGCGAGGCGCGTGAGAAGGTGCGGTGGGACGATGCTGCAGGGGATGCGCTGCAGGCTTCTCGGCATGGAGCCTCCTTCGACTGGTCCCCAAAGTAGACCGGGGGGCCGACATTCCGCACCGCGCGGCACGTAGGCTGGGCCGCATGAGCGTGGAGCGGAACACCCGGGACCTGGAGCAGGGCATCGAGCGGGACTTCTCGGACAAGATGAGCTACGGCTCGTACCTCGAGCTGGACCGGCTGCTCGATGCGCAGCACCCGGTCAGCTCGCCGGAGCACCACGACGAGATGCTGTTCATCATCCAGCACCAGACCTCCGAGCTGTGGCTGAAGCTCGTGCTCCACGAACTGCGCGCCGTCCGCCTGCACCTGCGGGCCGACGACCTGCGGGCCGCGATGAAGGGCATCGCCCGCATCAAGCACATCCAGCGGTCGCTGACCGAGCAGTGGTCCGTCCTGGCGACCCTCACGCCGTCCGAGTACGCCGAGTTCCGCGGCGACCTGGGGTCCTCGAGCGGGTTCCAGTCCTACCAGTACCGCGCCGTCGAGTTCCTGCTCGGCAACAAGAACGCCGCGATGATCGGGGTGTTCGACGCCGATCCGGTGGCGCGTGCCCTGCTCTCGGAACTCCTGGTAACGAGCAGCGTGTACGACGAGTTCATCGCCCTCCTGGCCCGGCGGGGCTACGCCGTCCCGGCGGACCTGCTCGCCCGCGACGTCAGTCTCGCCCACGAGTTCACGCCCGCGCTCGTCGCGGTCTACAAGCAGGTCTACGAGGATGCCGCGGGCCACTGGGACGTCTACGAGGCGTGCGAGGAACTCGTCGACCTCGAGGACAACTTCCAGCTGTGGCGCTTCCGGCACCTCAAGACCGTCGCGCGGACCATCGGGTTCAAGGCGGGGACGGGTGGCTCCTCGCGTGTCGGCTTCCTGCAGCGCGCGCTCGAACTCACGTTCTTCCCCGAACTCTTCGCCGTCCGAACGGAGATCGGACGCTGATCCGCAGCGGAGGACGACGCACGCCGGACTGGTAACTTTGGACGGTGCTGATCTCCGACCGCGACATCCGAGCAGAACTGGCAGCCCAGCGGATCGTCCTCGAACCGCTCGATCCCGCGATGGTGCAGCCCTCCAGCGTGGACGTCCGCATCGACCGCTACTTCCGGCTCTTCGACAACCACAAGTACGCGCACATCGACCCCGCCGAGGACCAGCCGGAGCTCACGCGGCTGGTCGAGGTGGCCCCCGACGAACCGTTCATCCTGCACCCGGGCGAATTCGTCCTCGGCTCCACCTACGAGACGGTCACGCTGCCCGACGACATCGCCGCACGCCTGGAGGGCAAGTCCTCGCTCGGCCGTCTCGGGCTGCTCACCCACTCCACCGCCGGGTTCATCGACCCCGGCTTCTCCGGCCACGTGACCCTCGAGCTGTCCAACATGGCCACCCTGCCGATCAAGCTGTGGCCGGGCTCCAAGATCGGCCAGCTGTGCTTCTTCAGGCTCACGTCCCCCGCCGAGCACCCCTACGGCTCGGGCGAGTACGGGAACCGCTACCAGGGCCAGCGGGGCCCGACGGCGTCGCGCAGCCACCTGAACTTCCACCGGACCCGCATCTGACCCGGAGGCTCAGGTCTCCGGCACGACGGCGCGCGTCACCTGCGCCGGGGGCCTGACGGGGAGCAGGAGCAGGAGCCCCGCGAGGAGGACCACGAGGATCCCGACCACGCCGTAGAGCTGTGAACCGAAGATCCCGATGCACAGCGCGAACAGCGCCGGTGCCAGAAAGCTGACGGCCCGGCCCGTCGTCGCATAGAGGCCGAACAGCTCCCCTTCGTCGCCGACGGGGGCGAGGCGCGCGAGATAGCCGCGGGAGGACGACTGCGCCGGGCCGACGAAGAGCGTCAGCAGCAGGCCGAAGACCCAGAACGTGGTGTCCGCGGTCCACTCCATGCCGAAGAAGGAATACGATCCGGTGCCGAGCACGAGGATCGCCGTCCCCGCCACCAGCAGACCGATCAGGGCGCCGACGATGACCCGCTTGGGCCCGACGCGGTCGTCGAGGATCCCGCCGACGACCGCCCCGATCGCGGCGATCACGTTCGCTGCGATGGCGAAGACGATCACCATGCTCGTCGAGAAGCCGAAGGTCCCCGCCGCCAGGATGCCGCCGAAGGTGAAGACCGCCGCGAGCCCGTCCCGGAAGACGGCGCTGGCCAGCAGGAAGAAGATGGTGTGCGGGCTCTGGCGGTAGATGGCCTTCACGCGGCGCACCAGCAGACCGTAGGAGGCGAAGAATGCCACCTGGGCCGCCGCGGCCTTCCGGGGGACCTCCGGCACAGCGAACATCACGGGCAGGGCGAATGCCGCGAACCACAGCGCCGAGAAGACGGCGACGAGGCGGATGTTCAGTCCGTCCTCGCCGGAGGCCCCCGGCCAGTCGACGACGGGCTCGATGAAGACCACGAGGACCACCACGAGCGCGACGATGCCGCCCACGTAGCCCATGGCCCAGCCGAACCCGCTGACGCGCCCGATCGTCGCCGGCGTGGAGACCTGCGTCAGCATTGCGTTGTAGTTGACACCCGCGAACTCGAAGAAGATGTTCGCCGCGGCGATGAGGGCGACGCCGAGGACGAGCATTTCCGGGCTGGGGAAGACGAAGTAGCACAGGGCCGTCAGGACGGCGACGATCGCGCTGTTCACCCCGAGCCAGAGCTTCCGGCGACCACCGCTGTCGGAGCGCTGCCCGATGACGGGGGCGAGCAGGGCGATGAGCAGGCCCGCCGCCGCCAGACCCCACCCGAGCACCTGCGACGCGCGCGCCTCCCCGCCGAACGCGTCCGACGTGAGATACACCGTGAACACGAAAGTGGTCATCACGGCGTTGAAGGCGGCCGACCCCCAGTCCCACGACGCCCACGCCACGACGGGCCGGCTGAAGATGTGGCCGGAGCCGCGGGCGGGGGCGGGAGCGGCAGCAGGGGCCTCCGCCGGGAGCGGAAGCGGCTCATGGGTACTCATACGGGAAATGCTAACGCCGTATGATCCCCGTCACGCCGAGGCGCTCTGGCCCTGCGGGGGACGGCGCAAGCCGAGTAATACGGGAATGGTGCAGCATTTCCCCCGATAGACTGCTGGGAACCCGACCTGCCCCCAGCGGAAGATCGAGACCCCATGCTCACCGTGCTGATCGCGATGTTCGCGCTGGCACTCGTGGCGCCCCTGATCTTCTCCCGGTTCGGACGATCGGCCTTCTTCGTCCTCGCGGCTGCGCCCGCCGCCGGTTTCGCCTGGCTCCTGACCGAGCTCCCGCAGGTCCTGGCCTCCGACCAGGAAGCGCCCAACGGCACTCCCGGTGCGCCGCCGTCGCTCACCATCCCCTGGATCCCCAGCCTCCAGATCGAGCTGTCCTTCCGCCTCGATGCCCTCGCGGCGGTCCTGTGCATCCTGATCCTGGGCGTCGGGGCCCTCGTCCTGTTCTACTGCGCGCGCTACTTCAAGAACGACGATCCGGACGTCGGCGCGTTCGGCGCCCAGCTCCTCGCCTTCGCCGCGGCGATGTTCGGGCTGGTCACCGCCGATGACCTGATCCTCATGTTCATCTTCTGGGAACTGACCACCATCCTGTCCTACCTGCTCATCGGGTACTCACGGCAGCGGCTCTCCGCCCGGCGCTCCGCCCTGCAGGCGCTGATCGTGACGACGTTCGGCGGCCTGGCGATGCTGGTGGGCCTGGTCGTCCTGGGACAGGAGGCCGGGACGTACCGCATCTCGGAGATCCTGGCCGATGCCGGGACCCTCGCGGCCGGCGGCCTGCTCATCGACGTGGCGGTCGGCCTCGTGCTGGTCGGTGCCATCACGAAGTCGGCGCTCGTCCCCTTCCACTTCTGGCTGCCCGGGGCCATGGCCGCACCCACGCCCGTCAGCGCCTACCTGCACGCGGCGGCCATGGTCAAGGCCGGCGTGTTCCTCGTGGCGCGCTTCGCGCCCGGGTTCGCCGAGACCGCCTTCTGGTACCCCGTCATCTTCGGGCTCGGGATCGCCACCATGCTGCTCGGGGGCTGGCGGGCACTGCGGCAGTTCGACCTCAAGCTCGTGCTGGCCTACGGGACGGTGAGCCAGCTCGGCTTCCTGACCATGGTGGTCGGCCTCGGAGGGCGCGACGGCGCCGTCGCCGGCCTCGCGCTGCTCCTGGCGCACGGGTTCTTCAAGGCCACGCTCTTCCTGGTGGTCGGCATCATCGACCACCAGTCCGGCACGCGGGACCTGCGGGTCCTGTCCGGGGTGGGCGCCACCTCGCCGGCCCTGTTCGCCGTCGCCCTCGTTGCCGCCGGATCGATGGCCGGGGTGCCGCCGCTGCTGGGCTTCGTGGCCAAGGAGTCGGTCCTGGAGGCGTTCGTCCACCGGGCCGGGGACGGGACCGCCGGCATCCTCCTGCTCGGCGGCATCGTCCTCGGGTCCATCCTCACCTTCGCCTACAGCGCGCGCTTCGTGTGGGGCGCCTTCGCGCTGAAGCACGGCCAGCCGCGGACCCCGTTCAAGCGGGTCCGCACGTCCTTCCTGCTGGCGCCCGCCGTGCTCGCCGTCGCCTCCGTGCTGTTCGGGCTCTGGCCCGCGCCGCTCGACGCCGTCATCCAGCCGTATGCCACCCTGTTCCCGGCCGGCGGCGAGGCCCCCTATCTGGCCCTGTGGCACGGCTTCAACCTGCCCCTGCTGCTCTCGGCCGTCACGATCGCGGCTGGCACCGCGCTGTACCTGCTGCGCGCGCCGTTCGAACGGCTGCAGGGGCGTCTCCCGGAGGTCAGGGAGGCCGAGGTGGTCTACCGCGGGCTGATCGGTGTCCTCGACGACGTCGCCGTGTGGATCACGGGGCGCACGCAGCGCGGCTCGCTGTCCTTCTACCTCTTCGTCATCCTGACGACCGCCGTCGTCACCCCGCTCGCCGCCCTCATCCTGTTCGACGCCCCGCTGCCCTCGGACGTCAGGATCGCGGAGTCGCCGGCGCAGGTCGTCGTGGCGGCGGTCATCATCGTGGGCATCATCGCCGCGCTCCGGTCCACGAAGCGGTTCATGGCCGTCCTGATGGTCGGGATCACCGGGTACGGCATGGCGGCGATCTTCGCGCTGCACGGCGCTCCCGATCTCGCCCTCACCCAGATGCTCGTCGAGACGATCGTGCTCGTCGCCTTCGTCCTCGCCCTGCGCTCCCTGCCGGCCCGGCTCTGGAACCGCGCCGGGAGCCGGCACCGCGTGCTGCGGGCCGGGCTCGGTCTGGCCTTCGGCGGCATCATGGCCGTGATCGCGATGTCCGCCATGGCGTCGCGCAACGCGGCGCCCATCTCCCTCGCCTACCCGGAGATGGCCTACGACGACGGCGGTGGCGCCAACGCGGTCAACGTCCTGCTCGTCGACATCCGCGCGTGGGACACCTTCGGCGAGATCACCGTCCTCGCGATCGCCGCGACCGGGATCGCGAGCCTCATCTTCGTCCGCGGGCGCGGCGACACCCGGCGCAGGGCCCACGACGTCGAGGACGGCTCGGTGGACCGGCGCCAGGAACCGCTGGACGCGGGCGGCCGGGCCGGCGCCGCCCGGGAGCTCGCGGCGCGGTTCACCGACGTCGCCCGCGACCCCTGGCTCGTGGCGGGCCGCACCCTCGCGCCCGAGCGCCGGTCCATCATCTTCGAGGTCATCACCCGGCTGCTCTTCCACACCATCATCGTGCTGTCCGTCTACCTGCTCCTCGCCGGCCACAACCTCCCGGGCGGTGGCTTCGCCGGCGGGCTCACCGCAGGGCTCGCCCTCGCCATCCGCTACCTGGCGGGCGGCCGGTTCGAGCTGGCCGAAGCCAGCCCGATCAGCGCCGGTGCGCTGCTGGGGATCGGGCTCGCGATCGTCTCCCTCACGGCGGCCGCGCCCCTGCTGGTCGGCGGCGCGGTGCTGGAGAGCTACATCCTCGAGTTCTGGCTGCCGGTCTTCGGTGACGTGAAGTTCGTGACGTCCACCATCTTCGACATCGGGGTCTACATCATCGTCGTCGGTCTGGTCCTGGACGTCCTGCGCAGCCTCGGCTCGGAGATCGACGAGCGCAGCGAGGCGGAGGAACCCGTCCGGGAGGCCTCCGGGTCCGATGCGCCCGTCCCGCCCGCCGTCGAAGGAGTCCAGCCGTGACCGTCAACCTCACGCTGATCGTGCTCATGGCGGCGTTCTTCGCCGCCGGGATCTACCTGCTGCTCGAACGCAGCCTGACCCGCGTGCTGCTCGGCCTGATCCTCCTCGGCAACGGTGCGAACATCCTGATGCTCGCCATGAGCGGGGGCGGCGGGACGTCGCCGCTCTACGTCGCGGGGACCCCCGCGGAGGACTACACGGACAGTCTGCCGCAGGCCCTGATCCTGACGGCGATCGTCATCACGTTCGCGGTCACCGCCTTCATGCTCGGCATCATCTACCGTTCGTGGGTCCTCGGCCGCGAGGACGACGTCCAGGACGATCCCGAGGATCGCCGCGTCGCGGACCAGAGCAGCTACGACTGGGAGGACGACGCCGACGTCGTCGCGGAGACCTCGGAGTTCTTCGACGACGACGATGCGGACCCCACCGTCCGTCGCGGCTCCACCGCCCGCGACGGCGCGGCGACGCTCGACGTGGGCGCCGCTCGGGGCGAGCATGATCCCGCGCCCCGGACGCGCCGACCGGGGGATCCCCGGTGATCGCCGCCGATCTGGCCCCCCTCGCGATCGTCCTGCCGTTCCTCGGAGCGGCGGTCACCTTCCTGCTCATCCGCCACTCCCGGGCGCAGCGCGCCGTCAGCATCTCGACCCTCACCGTGACCCTGATCATCGAGGTGCTGATGCTGCTCGCCGCCCCCTCCACGGGGACCCACGCAGTGAGGCTCGGCGGGTGGGAGCCGCCGTTCGGCATCGTGCTCGTGGTGGACCAGTTCTCCGCCCTGATGCTCGTGGTGTCCTCCGCCATCAGCCTCGCGGTGCTGATCTACGCAGCAGGCCAGGGCATGGCCGACGGCGACGAGGACGGGCCGGTCTCGATCTTCCACCCCACCTACCTGATCCTCGTGGCCGGGGTGTCCAACGCCTTCCTGACGGGCGATCTCTTCAACCTGTACGTCGGCTTCGAGATCCTGCTGACCGCGAGCTACGTCCTCATGACCCTGGGCGGCACCGCGCCGCGCATCCGGGCCGGGGTGACCTACGTCGTCGTCAGCGTGGTGTCCTCCATGCTGTTCCTGATCAGTATCGCGATGATCTACGGGGCGACCGGAACGGTCAACATGGCGGATCTCGCGGTGAAGCTGGAGACGGTGGACCCGGCGACGCAGCTGGTGCTCCACCTCATGCTGCTCGTCGCCTTCGGCATCAAGGCTGCGGTCTTCCCGCTCTCCTTCTGGCTGCCGGACTCGTATCCGACCGCGCCCGCCCCGGTGACCGCCGTGTTCGCCGGCCTGCTGACCAAGGTGGGCGTCTACGCGATGGTCCGGGTCGAGACGCTCCTCTTCCCCGGGGACCGCATCAATTCGCTCCTGATGATCGTCGCGCTGCTCACGATGGTGGTGGGCATCCTCGGGGCGCTCGCCCAGTCCGACATCAAGCGGCTCCTGTCCTTCACCCTCGTCAGCCATATCGGCTACATGGTCTTCGGGCTGGCGATCTCCTCACGGATCGGCCTCGGGGCCGCGGTCTACTACGTGGCCCACCACATCACCGTGCAGACGAGCCTCTTCCTCGTCACCGGACTGATCGAGCGTCGGGGCGGGACGGCGAACGTCGACCGCCTCGGGGGACTGGCGAAGCTCTCACCCCTCCTCGGCATCCTGTTCTTCCTGCCGGCCATGAACCTCGCCGGCATCCCTCCGTTCTCGGGCTTCCTCGGCAAGCTCGGGCTCATCCAGGCCGGCGTGGAGCTCGGGACACCGCTCGCCTACGCGCTGGTCGCCGGGGGAGTGCTGACGAGCCTGCTGACCCTCCTGGTCATGGCCCGGGTCTGGAACCGGGCGTTCTGGCGCAGCCCGGACGACGCCGAGGACCCGGATCCCATCCTGCTCGCGAGCAAGGCCGACGGCTCCAGCGTGGGCACCTCACGCCATGTCACGGGCGAGGACACCGGTCGCTTCGCGGGCAAGGATCCCGTGACGCTCCTGCCGCGCACCATGACGGGCCCGACGATCGGCCTCGTCGCCCTCGGGCTCGGCCTGATGGTCCTCGCCGGGCCGCTCTTCGCCCTGAGCGACGACGCCGCCCAGGAGATGCTCGACCGGACCCCCTACATCGAGGCCGTCCTCGGGCCGGGGGCGGACGGATGAGCCGCCAGCGCATCCCCCTCATCACGGAGCTGCCGCTCGTCATCTGGCTCGTCCTCGTCTGGGGGGCGCTGTGGCAGGACTTCAGCCCGGGCAACCTCGTGTTCGGGGCGATCATCGCGTACGCCGTCGTGAACTTCTTCTACCTGCCGCCGGTCGAGCTGACGGGTCGGTTCAACGTGCTGTGGGTCGTCCCGTTCCTCGGACGGTTCCTGTACCGGCTGGTGGTGGCGAGTGCCGAGGTGTTCTGGCTGGCCGTCACGCGGGGGCCTTCCCTCAGGAGTGCCGTGGTGGCCGTGCAGCTCCGCAGCCGCTCGGACTTCCTCGTCACGGCCACGGGCCACGCGATCTCACTGATCCCCGGGTCCCTCGTCCTGGAGGTCGACCGCTCCACCTCGACCCTCTACCTCCACTGCCTCCACATCCGGTCCGACGAGGACGCCGAGGCCATCCGCCGGGACGTCCGGGCCACGGAGGTCTGGCTCATCCGGCTCATGGGGAGCCGGACGGACCTCGACGCCCTCACAGCAGAGGAGGCACGCCGATGACGACCGTCGTCTATGTCGCCGGTGGAATACTAACGATCGCCGTCCTGCTGGCCCTGTACCGGGCCGTCCGCGGGCCGTCGATCCTCGACCGCGTCCTCGCGCTCGACGTCGTCCTGGCGGTCGTGGGCGCGGGCCTGGTCCTGAACATGGTGGTGGGCGGCCACCTCGACAACCTCGTGCTGCTCGTCACCATCTCGCTCATCGGGTTCATCGGCTCCGTCACCGTCGCCCGCTTCGTCACCGACAGGAAGTGACGCCATGGTCAACGATGTGATCGTGTCGGTCCTCCTGATCGGCGGGGCGCTCATGTCCCTGGCAGCGGGGATCGGCCTCGTGCGCTTCCCGGATCTGCTCTCCCGCATGCACGCCGCGACCAAGCCGCAGGTCCTCGGACTGCTGCTGTTCCTCCTCGCCCTCGCCGTCGAGTTCGAGAGCTGGCCGCTCGTGCCGGTGCTGGTGCTGTGCTGGATCTTCCAGCTGCTCACCAGCCCCGTGTCGGCGCACATGGTGGGCCGGGCCGGCTACCGCACGCGGCACCTGCGGCGGGACCTGCTCACCCTCGACGAGCTCGACGACGTCGTGGCGCGAGCCGCCGAGGGTGACCCCGCGGGACCGGACCGCACCGAGGCCACACGCCGGGAGGCCGGGGGCGGCACGGCCTGACCGGCCAGGCCGGGGTCATACTCGGGTGAATTCCCTCCAGGCTGATGCTGTCCGCGCCGTGGAGGAATACCATGGACGCCCCGCGTCCCTGCGCCCGATCCGGTAGCGCATCGACGTGTCGCCGAACCCTGTGGGCAGTCCCACGAAGGAGGTAGTGCGGAGATGACGACGATCCATGACAGCGAGGCGGGCCGGCGGACCATCCACGCCCTGAACGCCCTGCGCGCCCAGTTGCTCGGGTCCCTCATCGAGCCGGAAGATCCGCTCTACGAGGACGCCCGGAAGATCTGGAACGGAATGATCGATCTGTACCCCCGGGCCGTCGTCCGGGCGGGCTCGGTGGCGGACATCGACGCCGTCCTCGCCACGGCCAGGGACACCGGGCTGCCCCTGGCCCTGCGAGGAGGCGGCCACAACATCGCGGGCCACAGCACCGTGGACGGCGGACTCGTGCTGGACCTGGGCGGCCTCCGGGGCATCACGGTCGATGCCCGGCGGCTCCTGGTGACGGTCGAGCCCGGGGCGACCCTGGCGGACGTGGATCGGGCCACTGTGGGCCACGGTCTCGCCGTCCCCCTCGGGGTGATCAGTGGCACCGGGGTGGCCGGGCTGACGCTGGGCGGGGGTGTGGGCTGGTTGACCCGCTCCTGTGGCCTGTCCCTCGACGCCCTCGTCTCCGCCGAGATCGTCACAGCGGAAGGGGAGCACGTGCGCGCCAGTGAGCAGGAGAACCCGGAGCTGTTCTGGGGGCTTCGCGGTGGGGGCGGGAACTTCGGCGTGGTCTCCGCTTTCACCTTCCGCGCCCGGCGGCTGCCGTCGGCCATCCTGGGCGGCAACTTCTTCTACCGGCGTCCGCGCTGGAAGGAGGCGCTGGGCGCCTTCGACGGGTGGGCGACGGGCCTGCCGGAGGAGATGACTCCCATCATCTCCTTCCTGGTGTTCCCGCCGGAGTTCGGCCTGGGGGACGAGGCGTGGATGGTCGTCGGGTTCGCGTGGGCCGGCGAGGACCATCGGCCCGGCCTGGACCTCGTCGAGCAGCTGAGGGGCGCTGCGCCCCCGGACGAGGAGGAGGTGGGCGCCACCACGTGGCTGGAGTGGCAGGCGGCCATGGACGGGGTGTTCCCTCGGGGTTCCCGCGGCTACTTCAAGAATCTGTCCTTCTCCCGGCTGGACGACGACGTGATCGACGTCCTCGTGGGTTTCCTCTCCGAGATCGCCTGGACGGGAACCGGCATCGATCTCCACCTGATGGAGGGGGCGTTCGGCCGGGTTCCCGAGGACGCGACGGCCTTCCCCAATCGCTCGGCCCGGTACTGGTTCAACATCTACGGCTTCTGGCAGGATCCGGGCGAGGACGCGAGGCTGACAGCCTTCACGCGCAGGGCCTATTCGCTGATGCAGCCCTTCGCCGAGCACGGACAGTACGTCAATTTCATGGGCGCCGAGGCCGGGATCGACGCGCGGGAGGCCGCACTGCAGACCTACGGCCCGGGCGCCTTCGACCGATTGGTGGAGCTGAAGGACCGGTACGATCCGCTCAACCTCTTCCGCCGCAACCACAACATCCCACCGAGTCGCGGCTGAGGGATGGCCCCGGGCCGGATCCCGGCCGCGGGACGTGGCATCGCTTGTCAAGCCGCCGGGAGACCGTCCGTCGGGGCCTCCCTCTGGTCCAGGGAACGGTAAGGTGGCTGATGATTACTCGGGAACGGCATGGGAGGGAGGTCCGGCAGGATGTTGCAGCGCAGCGCGGTCGTCATCGAGGACGACGCCGACATCCGCCGGTTGCTCGTCATCGTGCTGTCCGGGCGGAAGTTCGAGGTTCACGAGGCCGGCACCGGAGCGGAGGGGCAACGCCTCGTCGACGCGGTCCAGCCCGATCTCATCACGCTCGACCTCAATCTGCCGGACGTGGACGGTCTCGACCTCTGCCCTCGGCTTCGGGCCCATTCGGACGCGCACATCCTCACGATCTCCGCGCGGCCCCCGCAGCTCACCGAGGAGCAGTGCCTGACGGCGGGTTCCGACCAGTTCATGGCGAAGCCCTTCAGCCCGCGCGCGCTCCGCGCCTACCTCGACGACGTCCTCCCCGTCCTCGACGCCGCGTAGCACGAGGACGGCGCTGCCGCTCGTCGCGAGCATCTAGCGGGCCCTGACGACGGGCAACTCCGACCACTTCGTCGTGTAGTGGGGCGAAAACGGGTCTTGAGGAGCTTTCGACGAGGGTCGGCCCGGTGTGTAGCGGAAACGTTCGTATTCGCCACATAGGGAGTGCTGTGCTGTCTCAGTGGATCCGTCTGTTTGGCGCGACGTCAAGCACTTAGCAGAGATGATCGCTGAATGCTTCTCGGAGGTGCGAACAACTGATCAACGCTCGTTACCCGTCAAACCGTTTCCGGCTGTGCGCTTACCGGGGTGGTGATGTGGCGAGCCAGGACCCGATCAGCTGACCGTCCTCCTGCGACATCCAGAACGTGACCTCCTGCGGGCCGTCACTGGTTTCGATGGTCAGGTCCACGGCGATGCCAATCTCGTTACCTACCGTTCGGCTGAGATCAAAGCTCATCAGGCGCGGCGGGGAAGGAATGTCCTCTTCCATGATGATCGTGATGTCAGCGGCAGTGACAACATCCCGGAGCACTCCCAGGTCTGTGCTCGGGTGGACCATCCATAGGGCGCCGCTGTCCAGGCTCGTCTTGTCCTACGCATACGGGCACTTCACGCGGTGAGTACGGCATCAGCGCGAACCAGCCCGACGCGGCCCGCAGGCAACGCAGAACAGAGCAATTCACCATGCCCGAAGTTGTGCCGCTCACGCTTTCCCCAGCTCTTCGATACCTTCGTTGGTGGCTACCCAGATACGGAGCGCGCTATCAGCTGCGTATGTTGCGGCGATGGCTGCAGGTACTCCCTGAACGGTGCCCCGTTCGAGCCAGGTGAGTCCGGAGTCAGCGCTGGTATACACGGTTCCGTTGGGGGTCACGCCAATGGCGGTGTCGCCGGCGAACGTCGTGAACACCAAAAGCGGGGCGTTCGGGACGGTGGTCCAGGTGGATCCGCTGTCCTCGGACCGGTACAAGCCGTCTTCCGTGGTGGCTAAGACGGTTCCGTTGGTGGCTCCGGCTAGGTTGTACGCGGGGATGTCGTCGGCGGTGACGGTCCAGTGATGCCCATCAGTACTGGTGACGATTCGCCCTTCATGGCCTATCAGCCCGGTACTGGTTGCAGCGAGGGCGTGGAGGTCCGTTTCACCCTGGCGTGAGACGGGCGCCCACGTGTGCCCGCCGTCGGTGCTGGTGATCAACCCGACCGGGTCCGGCAGGTCCGTGCCGGCACCAGGGTGCCCGGATGCATAGAGGGTTCCGTCGCTGGTGCTGGTAAAGCCCATGAGGTCGATCGTCGGGCCGATCTGCTGGGCGGGGGTCTGGGTGACGTCGAACAATCCGTCGTGGGTGGCAAGCAAGATGCGGTTGGTTCCTGGGTCCACGCTCATTCCATGGATATGCCCGGATGGGTACCCGCCGAGGCCGCCGGTTCCATCGGTGAGTTCTGGATCGTGGAGGTCGGGGTGGTGCAGGCGCTGAGCAGCACGGCGAGAGCCGCGGTCGTGCCCAGGCGTGTGATGCGGGACATGGTCGAAAGCAATGGGCGTCCTTGAGGAGTCGAGAGTCGGACAGAACTAGTGATGAAGAGCTGGTGATGAAGGCGGCGCCGATGTGGATGGAACGGGGCACCCACATCGGCACCTGTCATCGGGCAATCACATCCCTACAGCGCGTCAGATCAGGTCACATCGCAGTGGATCAAACGTGCGACGTCCGAGGCTGGGATGGATTGCGAGGTGTTGCTCGCGCGGATTAGAGGCCCGCGAGGAGCTCTTCCATCTCGGCGGACTCGAGCTCGGCCATCTGGTCCTCGCTCATTATGCCTTCCATCGAGCCAGAGCCGCCCATGTCAGATCCCATAGTGCTCATGGAGTGGCTTTCCATGCCGCCTTCGGGCTCCATGGGCTCACCCCAGGCCTCCAGCCAGCCGGTCATGGTCTCGATCTCGGGGCCCTGGGCGTCCTTGATCTTCGTCGCGAGGGCTGTGATCTCCGGGCTGATGCCTTCCTTGGCGAGCATCATGTCGCTCATTTCCACGGCCTGCTTGTGGTGGGGAATCATCATCTGCGCGAACATCACGTCCGCGTCGTTGTGCTCGGCCATAGCCTCGTCGGACGCACCCGACGTCGCATCAGTGGTGGTTCCGGTGGTGGCTTCTGCAGTGGCGCTGGGGGCCGCCGTTGCTGAGCTTTCGCTCATGCCTTCCATGCCCTCCATGCCCTCTATGTCTCCGCCGGAGGACGAGCCGCAGGCGGACAGGGTGATAAGGGCGGCAAGGGACAGGGACGCAAGGGAAAGAGAACGCTTCATAGTGGTCAGATCCTTCAATACTCAGATGGAGGTTTGTCAGCTGGTCGTACCGCGCACGAGACGGCGGGTATGACGGGAACCAGGTGAGCGCGTACGGGCGCAGTCCTGGCAGGTCGCGGCAGTTGCGGAAGCGTCGGGAGGACACCCTCCATGATGGAAGGGCTTGTTGGTTCGCCCCGTCGAGGTGGTTTGGGTATTCGAACAGGAGTGGCTACTGGAGGAGTGTTAGTTGGTTTCGGGCGGGGCTTCGGGCTTGGACGGGGCGACGACCTGCACGACGACGTTGCCTCGTTTCCGACCGGCATCGACGTAGCGGTGCGCCTGGGCGATGTCGGTGAGGGTAAAGGTGCGGTCGATGACGGGGCGGAATTGGTTTGTCTCTGCGAGTCGTGCGATGTGGGCGAGATCAGCGGCGGTGAACGGTACGTTGCCGGCGATGATGTGCGTGTGGGTCCGGCGTGAGCGCAGACCTGCGGCCAGGATTCCGGTGAGGCCGGCAATGATCGACAGGAGCGCTCCCCCCGGGCTTGATCAATGGCCGCAATCGCCGGAATGGTACGTTGCCGACACAGTCCACGACCACGTCGTAGGCCGCGATCATCTGGGTGAAGTCTTCCCTGGTGTAGTCGATGACCGTCTCGGCGCCGAGGGTACGAACCAGGTCGGCGTTGGCGCCGCTGCACACTGCCGCGACGCGGGCGCCTGCGAGGGTGGCGAGCTGCACGGCCGCGGTTCCGACGGCGCCCGAGGCCCCGTTGACGAGCACCGATGTTCCCGGACCAAGATTTGTCCTGCCGAGGAACGCGTGGGCGGTGATTCCGCCGAAGACCAGCGCCGCGGCTTCCTCGGACGTCAGGTTCGCGGGCTTTTCGGTGATGGCCCCATTCTGCGGGACAGTGACGTATTCGGCGTGCCCGCCGAACGTTCCGCCCAGCATGGCGATCACCTCGTCACCGGGCTTGAAGCGTGTGACGTCAGGGCCAACGGATTCGATGACACCGGCGATGTCCATGCCGAGAACCGGGATGCGCGGGGCAGTGAACCCGAGGGTGGCCGAGCTGAGAAGCTTCAGTCCTTTCGGAATGTGTTTGGTCCGGGCCCGGTAGTCAGCGGCGCTGACAGTGGTTGCCTCTACCTTGACCAGCACGTCGCCGCGTCGAGGGGTGGGCTTGGGTCGTTCCTCGATACGGACTACGTCCGGGCCGCCGAACCGGCGGTATACGGCGGCCCTCATCGTCCGGTCTCGCCGCTCGTGCCGGTACCCGGCGCGGTGAGCTCGGCTACCGCGTCGGGGTTGAATCCTCTGACGATCAGCCAGATGCCCATCCCGAACTCCCAGATGGCCAGGAAAAGGGCGCCGACTCCGGCCAGCGGCGACACCGGACCCCACAGGCCAAAGAGCATGCCGACGGCCCCGGCGATGAGCAGCGGTGCCCCGATGAATCCGAACACCGGCAGCACCCGGGGCAGCAGACGGGACTTGTACATGAGCGAGCCGAGCAGCAGGGCGTTGAACGCGGGCATCAGTCCTTGTCCGAGCAGTGTGGTCCAGGCGTGCTGGGCCAGCAGTGCCTGCCCGGTAAGAAGCGCTTCGTCGCCGGCACCGGCCTGGCGGAGGGTGACGATCGACATGAGAGCGACGACCCCGGCGAAGATGGCACCTGCCTCCAAGATCCGCGCTCCGACGAATCCGAGCGCGACGCCTTCGTTCTGTCGCTTCACCACTGGATACAGTGCGACGCTGGTTCCGATGCAGGCCAAGGCGACGATGACTTCCAGGAGCCCACCGATGATGACAGGGGTGTCGGGGCCGGGACCGGTGATGTATTCAGGGTCGGTTCTTACGCGGCCATACAGGAAGAGGGTCGGGATCGACGCGAACGTGAGGAGGTAAAGCACGCCGGCTGCCAGCGCGGTCTTCCGGTGGGAAACCAGGCGGACCTTCGTGGGTCCGGGTTCTGAGGAAATCATGATGATCTGTCTCCTGAGGCGAGGGGCGGGCGCGGGTGCCTATGCGGGTGTCAGCGGGCGGTGGGCAGCCAGCGGTCGCCGCGCTTAATCACGTACTGGCGGACCAGGTAGGGCCAGGGAAGGATGACGAGGACGATCACGACAAGCGAGCAGCTGATCGCGACACGGGTGGTAGCGTCGTCGAGTTCACCGGCGAGCCAGAGTGGCAGCGCCACAGTGCTCAGCCAGATGAGCTTCCAAGTCATTTCGAACAGCAGGATCGGGATCATCTTCACTGGGTAGCGGACACCGAGGAAGAACAGCAGGGACTGCGCGACGAGCATGCACACCACCACCCCCTCCATCAGTGCCCAGGACGCATCGTGCCCGATCAGCAGGGGCCACCGGGACTGTAAGAAAAACGGTGTGTGAGGGTCCGGCCTGATCCGAGAGGAGATGGCCGTGAACGACTTCACGACCGAAGCAACAGAGACGATGATCGATCCTGTGACGGGAGAGATCATCGATCAG
>NZ_JBZCND010000005.1:0-146551 GCF_058269135.1 Arthrobacter sp. TJ-265
GGGAATCCCCAATGAGCCACTGACAAGCATGAATAGTGTCGAGCGTGTTCGGTAGGGACGAACCGGAAACCCCTGACCCTGTATCGAAGGGTTACTGGTTCAAGTCCAGTCGGAGGAGCAACAAAGGGTCGGCGACCAGGGGGTACCCAGGTCGCCGGCCCTTCTCCTTTTTCCTGGGTGAGGGAGGACAGGCTCCAGGGAGCTGTCAGAGGGCGGGCGTAGGCTTCGGCCATGAACACTGAAGGCAGTGACGGCAAGCTCATCCTGGTTACCGGGGCCACGGGGTACATCGGCGGTCGGCTCGTGACGAAGCTCGTCGCCGAGGGCCGCCGGGTCCGCGTCATCGTGCGGTCTCCGCAGAAGCTCAAGGACGTCCCCTGGGCCGGGTCCGTCGAGATCGTGGAGGGTGACCTGCAGGACCGCGAGGCCATGCGCACGGTCACCCGGGGCGTCGATACGCTCTACTACCTCGTCCACTCCATGGGCTCCGGACGGGACTTCGACAGGCGCGAGGCGGACATCGCGACCATCGTCTCCGAGGCCGCCGGCGACGCCGGAGTGCGCCGCATGGTCTACCTGGGTGGACTCCACCCCGAAGGCGTCGAACTGTCCACCCATATGCGCTCACGCACCCAGGTGGGCACCATCCTCCTCGGGTCCGGCACGCCGACCATCGCCTTCCAGGCCGGAGTGGTCATCGGGTCGGGGTCGGCATCGTTCGAGATGATCCGGCACCTCTCGGACGTCCTCCCCGTCATGCCCGCGCCCAAGTGGGTCCTGAACCACATCGAGCCGATCGCGGTCCGCGACGTCATCCACTACCTCCTCGGAGCGCTGGACCTCCCCGAGGGCCTGAACCGGACGTTCGACCTCGGGTCCCGCGAAGTGCTGACCTACGCCGAGATGATGAACCAGTACGCCGAGGCCGCCGGGCTGCCCCGCCGCAGGATCCTGGCGCTGCCGGTCCTGACGCCGCGCCTGGCCGGGCACTGGGTCAACCTCGTCACTCCCATCCCGCGAGCGATGGCCATGCCGCTCATCGAATCACTGCAGCATGACGCCGTCACCTCCGAACACGACATCGACCAGTACATCGCGGTGCCCGAGGGCGGGCTCACGGGCTACCGCCGCGCGGTGGACCTGGCGCTCGGCAAGATGCGCGGGGGAGAGGTGGAGACGAGCTGGGCCGGGGCGACACAGGTGGACTCCGAAGCCGATCCGCTGCCGTCGGACCCGCAGTGGGCCGGCCACACGGTCTTCACCGACGTCCAGACCTACAGCTCGAGCGCCTCTCCGGACAAGCTGTGGAGCGTCGTCGAGGGGATCGGCGGCGAGAACGGCTGGTACTCCTGGCCCGTGGGCTGGGCGGCCCGCGGCTGGATGGACAAGATCGCCGGTGGCGTGGGCCTCCGGCGTGGACGGCGGGACGCCAAGGAACTGCTCACGGGCGAGGCCCTGGACTTCTGGCGGGTCGAGGAGATCGTGCGCGGCGAGCGTCTGCGGCTCCGTGCGGAGATGAAGGTACCCGGCCGGGCGTGGCTCGAGTTCAGGGTCGAACCGGACGGCTCCGGCAGTTCCTTCTACCAGCGGGCGGTGTTCTTCCCGCAGGGGCTCTCCGGGCGCCTGTACTGGCTGGCGGTGCTGCCCTTCCACGGCTTCATCTTCAAGTCCATGGCCCGCAATATCGCCACGACGGCGGAGGCCCTCCCCTCGGACACCGATCCGGGGTCGAAGGCCTCGGCGGCCTGAGCCCGGATGCCCTGCGGTGGCGCGACACGGCGCTACTGCAGGGCGGGGACGGTCCTGGGCCGGACGACCGTCCAGAGGAAGACCACGCCCAGGGCGATGCACGCGGCCATGACGAGCGCCATGGGGGTGGCCGATTCGATGCCTTCGCCCAGCAGGCCGACGAGCGGCGAGATCAGGCCCGCCGTCCCGAAGGTCACCGCGCCCAAGAGGGACGCCGCCGTGCCGGCCTGCGCCCCGTTGTTGATGAGCGCCAGCACCTGCACGCACGGGAAGACGAAGCCCGTCGCCATGATGTAGAACCACAGCGGGACGGCCGTCCCCCAGAAGCCGAGACCCAGCTGGTCGAAGGCGATGATGAGCATCGCCATGGTGAGCTGGACGATCGTCGCCGCCGCGATGACCCACTGCGGACCCACGCGCCGGAGCACCCGCGCACTGATCTGCACGCCCGCGACGATGCCGAGTGAATTGACGGCGAACAGCAGTCCGTACTGCTGCTCGTTCAGTCCGTACGGTCCCTGGAACAGGAAGGGCGACGCCGAGAGGTAGGAGAAGAGCCCGGAGAAGTTCATGCCGCCGACCAGCAGGATGCCGATGAAGATGCGGTCGCTGAGGACCGTGCGGTACCGCTGGGCGACGGTGAGACCGGACTGGCGGCGGTTCTCCCGGGGGAGGGTCTCGACGATGAAGAGCGAGACCGCGGTGATCACCAGGAGGCCGTAGCCGGCGAGGAACCAGAAGATGCCCGGCCAGGGGAAGAGCAGCAGCAGCTGGGACCCGATCACCGGGGCGAAGATGGGTGCCATCCCGTTGACGAGCGCCATGTAGGACAGCATGCGCACGAGGGTGTAGCCGCCGAAGAGGTCGCGCACCATGGCCATCGCGACCACGCCGCCGCCCGCGGCGCCGATGCCCTGGAGCACGCGGAACAGCATGAGCATGTTGATGTCCTCGGAGGACGCTGCGCCGATGGAGGCCCCGACGTGCAGCGTGGTCGCGAAGATGAGGGGCAGGCGCCGCCCGATCTTGTCGCTGAGCGGTCCCACGAGGAGTTGTCCGCCGGCGAACCCGATGATCGTTCCCGTCAGCGTCAGCTGGATGGCCGCTTCGGAGACACCGAGGTCCGACCGCAGGGCCGGGAAGGCGGGCAGGTACAGGTCGATCGTGAACGGTCCGAGGGCGGTCAGGGTGCCGAGGATGAAGACGTAGATGATCTTCTCGCGGCGGGAGAGGGCGTCGCCGGGATGGGTGATGGTGCTCACGGTGGTGCTCAAGATGCTGCCTAACGGGAACGGTGGTGCGGCCAGGGTGCGGATCGGGTGGAGCAGGGGATGCATCGACTGCGGCGGCGGCCCGGCGACGACGGCGGAGCGGCTCGCGACGTGCAGCAGTCCGTCCCGATCGGACGAATTGGTTGCTGCGGCGAATCAATGGTGTTCCTATCCTACGACCCCCCGTCAAGTGTTGCCCCGTCCCTCCGGCGCTGGCCGAACGGCGGACGGGCTGCTAAGCAGGCTTCGGACTGACGTAGGGTGTTGAAGGGCCGAACGAGCAGGGAGAACCGAGCATGAGCGAGCACGACGTCGACACGGAGACCGCCGGACCACCGCGGCACCTCGCGCGGGTCATCGGCATCACGATGGCCGCCGCCGTCGGAGGCCTCCTCTTCGGTTTCGACACGGCCGTCATCAACGGTGCGGTCGATTCGATCCAGGCCGACTTCGAGCTGAGCGCGAGCGTCCTCGGGTTCACCGTCGCCATCACGCTGCTCGGCTGTGCCGCCGGTGCGTGGTTCGCCGGCGGGCTCGCCGACCGGTGGGGGCGCAAGAAGGTGATGGTCGCGGCAGCCTTCCTGTTCGCGATCAACTCCGCCGGATCCGCGTTCGCCTTCTCCGAGTGGGACCTCATGGCCTGGCGTCTCGTCGGGGGCCTGGCGATCGGTATCGCCTCCGTCATCGTGCCCGGGTACATCGCGGAGATCGCGCCGTCGAAGTGGCGCGGGGGACTCGCCTCGGTGCAGCAGCTCGCCATCACGATCGGCATCTTCGTCGCACTGCTCTCCGACGCCTCGTTCGCCAACGCCGCCGGCGGCGCCGCGAACGAGTTCTGGTGGGGGCTGTCCGCCTGGCGCTGGATGCTCCTCGTCGGAGTGCTCCCGGCCGTCGTCTACGGCGTCCTCGCGCTCATCATCCCCGAGTCGCCCCAGTTCCTCGTCCGGGCCGATCGGGACGAGGACGCCGCCCGCATCCTGTCGCGGGTGTCCGGCGTCCGGGACACCGAGGGCAAGATCCGCCAGATCCGCGAGAGCTTCGAACGTGAGGACCGGGCCGGGTACCGCGACCTGCGCGGTCCCGCGCTGGGGTTGCAGCCCATCCTGTGGGTCGGCATGGCCATCGCGGCGCTCCAGCAGCTCGTCGGCATCAACGCGATCTTCTACTACTCCACGACGCTGTGGAAGTCCGTGGGCTTCAGCGAGAGCGATTCCTTCACGACGTCGGTGATCACCTCGATCATCAATGTCACCATGACGTTCGTCGCCATCTTCTTCGTCGACCGCATCGGTCGCCGGAAGCTGCTCCTCGCCGGTTCGATCGGCATGACGGTCGGGCTCCTTGCAGCGACCCTCGCCTTCCTCCAGGCGGAGGGGACCGGCGACGACGTGGCCCTGCCCGGGGTCTGGGGTCCGATAGCCCTCGTGGGCGCGAACCTCTTCGTCATCTTCTTCGCCGCGACCTGGGGCCCGGTCATGTGGGTCACGCTCGGCGAGATGTTCCCCAACCGCATCCGTTCGATCGCCCTCGGCGTCGCGACGATGGTCAACTGGGTCTTCAACTTCATCGTCACCCTCACCTTCCCGTGGGTCAGCGCGAACCTCGGCCTGTGGGTCATGTACGCGGCCTTCACGGTCTTCGCCGTGGTGTCCTTCGTCTTCGTCCGGACCAGGCTCCCCGAGTTCGCCGGCAGGGACCTCGAGGACAACGCCGAGCTCGCGCCGGCACGATGACGGGCACCGTGGGAGCATGGCGGGCGGCAGTACCGCATCGCGGCATATCCCGCTCCCGACGGCACCGCCGCCCGCAGGCGGCTGACGTGCCCGGGCCCGATGGTAATTTTGGTTCAGCGAATGTCCAGCAAGACACCTACGAATGGAGGCAGGGCCTATGAACAGCTCGGCTAGTACGCGCGGCAAGCGGTCCACAGGCTCACTCTCGATCGTCGGACTGATCAGGCTGCTCGCCCGCCTGACGCCGCGGCAGGCCAGCGACGAGTTCTCGATCGCCGTCGCACAGCTGAAACAGAAGGGCACCAAGGCCGGGATCGCCGCCGCACTCCTCGTCGTCGCCCTGGTCTTCGTCCTGTTCTTCGCCGTGGCGCTCGTCGTCGCGGCCATCATGGGCCTCGCCGAGATCATGCCGGCATGGCTGGCCGCCCTGCTGGTCGCGCTGGTCTTCCTCGTCATCGGCGGCATCCTCGCGCTGATCGGGGTCTCCCGCCTCAAGAAGCAGCTCCCGCTGCTGCCCGAGGACGCGATCCGGGGCATCCGCTACGACCTCGGTGTGCTCAAGGAGGGCCGCAGCTTCGACCCGGCCACGCTGGACGTCAAGAAGCCCAAGGAGGAGAAGAAGCCCAAGGACGCCGACAAGGACACCCGGCCGAAGGAACCGACGCCCTCCTACGAGGAGCTGCGCGGCCGCACCGGGGAGCGCCGGACGCACATCGCCGACGCCCGCGATTCGCTCGGTGCGCGCGTGGACGTCAAGTCACGCCTCGACGGCGCCCGCCACCGCTCGCCCCAGGGCACGCCGACGGCCGGCAGCTCGACCGCCGGCGGCAGGACCGGGGCGGTCGCCGTCCGGCGCGACGTGCCCCTCAACACGAGCCTCGCCGACCGCTGGAAGCCGCTGAGTGTCCTCGCTGCGTCCGTCGCCGCGATGCTCGTCATGCTGCGCCGCCTCCTGAGCAAGTAGCAGGCAGCCCGACGACAGACGGCCGGTCCCCGATCCCCGCGAGCGGGGGACTGGGACCGGCCGTCTGCCTGCATAATGGGACCGGGAGGCACGGGTGATGAGACTGATCGGGGCTGGAGGACGGCCGGGTGGCGAGGGCCCGGTGCTCACGACGGCCTGGACCCTGCCCAACCTCGTCACGATCGTCCGGTTCCTCGGGGTCCCGCTGTTCGTCTGGTTCATCACGCAGCAGCGCTACGGAGCCGCCGTGACCACCCTGGTGGTGATCGGTTCGACCGACTGGGTCGACGGATACCTCGCGCGGCGGCTCAACCAGGTGTCCGTCGTCGGGAAGTGGCTCGATCCGGTCGCCGACCGCACCGCCATGATCGTCGTCGCCGTGACCTTCGTCGTCGACGGCATCGCCCCCGCATGGCTCGTCTGGACCATCGTCATCCCGGACCTCATCCTCATCGTCAACGCCCTCGTCCTCTTTCGCGGGCCGCTGCACCTCCCCGTCATCACGGTCGGGAAGATCCGGACCGCGCTGCTGCTGGTCGGGGCGCCGCTGCTCCTGCTGCACGAGGTCGAGGGCTTCGAGCAGGAGTGGATCTTCGTTCTCGCCCAGGCCATGCTCGCCGTGGGATGCGTCCTGCACCTCGTCGCCTTCGGGGCCTACTTCATCGCAGCACACCGCAAATACCGTCTGGAGCGGGCCGAGCAGCAGTCGTGCCCGCCCTAGCCATCGCGCTGGCGCTCCTCGGCGCGGTCTTCCTCGCGTTCGGAGCGCAGCGGCAGGGCAGTGCCGTGCGGGCGAACACGGGCGGCCTGAACCTGAGTTCCTCGGGCTTCACCCGCCTCCTCACCAACCCGCGCTGGCTGTTCGGGCTCTTTCTGCTCGTCACGGGGACGGCGCTGAACGTGATCGCCCTGTCGCTCGCCAGCCTCACCGTGGTGCAACCCATCGGGGCCATCGCGCTCGTGATCACCACGATCGTCAACTCCCGCGACCAGGGCATCCGCCTCAACCGTCCCACCGTCGCCGCGATCACCGCCTGCGTAACGGGGAGCGCCCTCTTCGTGATCCTCGCCGTGAACGTCACCCGCGAGAACCACGCGGTCGAACCAGCGCAGGAACTGTCGGTGGTGCTCCTGCTGGGGGCCGCGGTCCTGCTGTTCGGCTCCCTGGCCGTGGTGGGCCGGCACCGCCTCAACGCGTTCGCCTACATCCTCGGGGCGGGCGTCCTCTTCGGGTTCGTCGCCGTCCTGACCAAGATCGTCGCGGGCCACCTGCTGGACCCGAACGGGCGGTTCCTGCTCAACGTCCCGATCGCAACCCTGCTGGCCCTCGCCGCCGCCGTGGCGCTGGGGATCTGGTTCGTGCAGAGCGCCTACGCGACCGGCCCACCCGACCTCGTCATCGCGGGCCTCACCGTGATCGACCCGATCGTCGGCATCGCCGTGGGCATCACGATCCTCCAGGAACTCCAGCCCGATGTGCGGACGGTGACCGGGTTGGGCATGGGGGCCGCAGCCCTCGTTGCTATTGTTGGGGTCGTTGCCCTGGCCCGACACCACCCCGACGTCGTGAAGCGGCAGCGCTGATCCGAGCCATCGAAGTACTTGTCCAGCACACCGACGTAGGGATCCCTCCGTGAGTTACCCGGCTGATTTCAAGCCCCTGACCATCCTGATCGCCGCGGATACATACCCGCCCAACGTGAACGGCGCGGCTCAGTTCGGCTACCGGCTGGCGAAGGGGATGGCGGGACGAGGCCACGCGGTGCACGTCCTCGCTCCGCGCCCGTCCAACGGCCCGAGCGTCACCGAGCCGGACGGTGACTGGTCCGTCCACCGCCTCCGCTCGCACAGCGTCCCCACCCACGACTACTGGCGCATCTGCCTCCCCTGGGAGATCAAGCGGGACATCAGCCTGCTGTTCGACCGGGTCCGGCCCGACGTCGTCCACATCCAGTGCCACTACATGGTGGGGCAGTACGCGCTGTACGAAGCCGTGAAGCGGGGCATCCGGGTCGTGGCCACCAACCACTTCATGCCCGAGAACATCAACCCCTTCCTGCCCTTCCCCGAGTGGTTCAAGCGGATCGTGGCGAAGAACTCGTGGAGGGACATGGGCAAGGTGATGGGCAGGGCCGCCGCGGTCACCACCCCGACGCCGCTGGCCGCGAAGGCCATGCACGACCACGCCTTCCTGCGGGAGGTGCTGCCCGTCTCCAACGGCATCGATGCCGCAGCCTACGAGGTCCGGCCGGGCGAGGTCATCGAACCGAACGAGCACCCGACGGTCCTCTTCGTGGGCCGGCTCGCCGAGGAGAAGCACATCGACGTGCTGATCGACGCCGTCGCCCGGACCCCCGAGCACCTCGGGGTGCACCTCGAGATCGTGGGCGGCGGCGAGGTGAAGCCGGCGCTGCAGGCGCAGGCCGCCCGTCTCGGTATCAGTGACCGCGTGCGCTTCCGCGGCCTGATCGACGACGAGGAGCTGCGCCGGAGCTACATCCGGGCGTCGCTGTTCTGCCAGCCGGGTACCGCCGAACTGCAGTCGCTCGTCACCCTCGAGGCCATGTCCGCGTCCACGCCCGTGCTGCTCGCCAACGCCATGGCCCTGCCGCACCTGGTGTCCGACGGCGAGAACGGCTACCTGTTCGAGCCGGGCGACGCGGACCAGCTGGGCAAGCGCATCACGGAGATCCTCAGCCTCTCCCGGGAGGAGCAGCAGGCGATGGGCGCCGTGAGCCGGGCCATGGTGGGCAAGCACGACATCAACGCGACGCTGGAGACGTTCGAGGGCCTGTACTACGGGACCCTCTCCTCGCAGCCCCCCGCCCCCCGCGAAGCGGATCTCGCCGGCCGCATACAATGAAGGCTGCGTCCGGCGCCGGGGCGGTCGTCCCGGCGCCGGTGCACCAGGGGCCGTGCGCTCCCTGGGGGCTGTAGCTCAGCTGGTTAGAGCAGCGGACTCATAATCCGTTTGTCCTGGGTTCAAGCCCCAGCAGCCCTACGCACCCGGTCGGCGACGACCCACGAATGCGCCGCCCTCCCGGGGCGGCGCATTCGTCGTCCTCCGATCCGTCGGCCACCACCCCCGGTGCCACTGGCGCCATAAGTTACCGGCGGGTAACATAGAGCCGTGGGCTCATGCCCACAGGACTCAGAGGTCGAGGAACAGTGCTGGTCGCCGACGACCAGAGTGAGGGGCATCCCATGAGCAGGACGACGATCGACATCGACAACCTTCCGTACGCCGACGGCGACTTCCTCGCCTTCGAGGAGTTGCTGTCCGACAAGGAGCGCTCCAGGCTGCAGGAGATCCGAGGCTGGCTCACCCGCGAGGTCCGCCCGCATGCCGCCGACTGGTGGAACAAGGGTGTCTTCCCCCAGGACCTCATCCCGAAGATCGCCGAACTGGACCCGATGAGCCCGGTCTACCGCCAGGGCTACTCGAACCTCTTCGCGGGCATCACCCATGCCGAGATGACCCGCGCCGACACCTCGTTCGCCACCTTCATGGGCGTCCACGACGGGCTCTTCACGGGGTCCATCGAGGCCCTCGCCTCGAAGGAGCAGCAGGAGGAGTGGCTGCCGGACATCTACGCGATGAAGAAGATCGGCGCCTTCGGCCTCACCGAACCGCTCGGCGGCTCCGACGTCGCCGGCGGGACCCGGACGACGGCGCGCCGCGACGGAGGGTCGTGGGTGCTCAACGGCGCCAAGCGCTGGATCGGCAACGCCACGTTCTCCGACTGGGTTGTCATCTACGCGCGGGACCTCGCGGACAACCAGGTCAAGGGCTTCCTGGTGGACACCACGCTCCCGGGCTTCTCCTCGTCCAAGATCGAGAACAAGATCGCCCTCCGCACCGTCGAGAACGCGGACATCGTCCTCGATGACGTGGTCGTGCCGGACGACTTCCACCTGAAGGGGGCCAACAGCTTCCGCGACGCCAACAAGGTCCTCAAGGTCACGCGCCTCGCCGTCGGCTGGCAGGCCGTCGGCCAGCAGCTCGCGGCCTTCGACGTCGCCCGCCGGTATGCCGTGGAGCGCGAGCAGTTCGGACGGCCGATCGCCGGCTTCCAGCTCGTGCAGCAGCAGCTCGTGCAGATCCTGGGCAATGCCATGAGCTCCATGGGCATGATGGTGCGGCTGTCCCAGCTCGAGGACGCGGGCAAGGCGAAGGACGAGCAGTCGGCCCTCGCCAAGGCGTTCACCACGGCCCGCATGCGCGAGAGCGTCGCAGCGGGGCGCAACATCCTCGGGGGCAACGGGATCGTCGTGGACTACGAGATGGCGAAGATCTTCTCCGACGCCGAGGCGATCTACTCCTACGAGGGCACGCAGGAGATCAACACCCTCGTCGCCGGCCGGTCCATCACGGGCATCGCCGCGTTCGTCTAGCGCTCTACCGCCGGATCCGCACGCCGTCACCGAGCGGAAGCAGCACCGACGGCCGCCGGTCCGTCACGAAGGACAGCGGGTCCACATACTCGCCGTCCTCGCGGACGCCCCAGTGGAGGCACGGCTGACCGCAGTGCTCCCGGGCAGGTCCGTCCGCGGGTCGGCGGGCAGGGGAGGCGTCGAGCGTCGCCACCACCTGCCCCCGGCTGACGTGCTCGCCCCGGGACAGATCCGTGGAGACGGGTTCGAAGCTGCTGATCCGACCCTGGCCGTGGTCGATGGACAGGACACCCCGGTCCACCACCCTTCCCGCGAAGGACACGACGCCGTCCGCCGGACTCACCACCCCGACGGGACCGCCGGCACGGGCGGACAGGTCGACGCCCCGGTGCCCCCGCTTCCACGTCTGCGGCGGCTTCTCGAAGGGACGGAGGACCTCGGGCGCAGGGTCCAGGGGCCAGGTCCACTCGGGCACGAACGGTGCCGGAGTGGACCCCACGCCGGCAGCGGAAGCAGGGCGGGAGGTGCCGGCTCCGGACGGGACGCAGAGCAGCACCGTGAGAAGGGCCACCGCGACGGCGGGGGCGGCGCCCTCCCGGACGCCAGCGCGACGGCGGCCCGGCTGGTGCATCGGGGGATCGAGGGAATCGAGGGGATCGCTCATGGCCCCAGCCTGCATCTCCCGTCCGCCGGGCGCGCACCCCGGGCCCGTATGTGGACATCACGCGTCGGAGCCGAGGGGTGGAGGCACCCCCGGAGCGTCGCCGGGACCGCTCCCCGACCGCCGTCGCCGGCCCGATCCGCCACCGCCGCTGTAGTACACTGGATCCAGCAGTCTGCTGCTCCCACATCCGTATGCCACTGGCATCAATGGGTCGTGGAATCCGCAGGCTGACTACGCGTACCTGCGATTCTGCGCCGACGAACGGCGCCGAAGTGCCCACCCTGCGGTCCGGACCAGTCCGGTTGGGGAGGGCGCGTCCATCGGACGACCCGGTACCAGGACGTACCGGCCACCCCGGCCGGCACCGAGACAACCGTCAACAAGCTTCAGGCGGCGCTCCGCGCCCGAGCCGAAGCTGAGGAAAGGCAGAACATGCCAGTCGTAACCATGCGCCAGCTGCTCGACAGCGGCGTCCACTTCGGTCACCAGACCCGCCGTTGGAACCCGAAGATGAAGCGCTTCATCTTCACCGAGCGCAACGGCATCTACATCATCGATCTCCAGCAGTCGCTGGGCTACATCGACCGCGCCTACGAGTTCGTCAAGGCCACCGTCGCCCACGGCGGAACCGTGCTCTTCGTCGGCACCAAGAAGCAGGCCCAGGAAGCGATCGCCGACCAGGCCACGCGCGTCGGCCAGCCCTACGTCAACCAGCGTTGGCTCGGCGGCATGCTCACCAACTTCCAGACGGTCTCCAAGCGCATCCAGCGCATGAAGGAACTCGAAGAGATCGACTTCGACGACGTCGCCGGTTCGGGCCACACCAAGAAGGAGCTCCTGCTCCTCAAGCGTGAGCTCACCAAGCTGCAGAGCAACCTCGGTGGTATCCGCAACCTGACCAAGGCCCCTTCGGTCGTGTGGGTCGTCGACACCAAGAAGGAGCACCTCGCCATCGACGAGGCGAAGAAGCTCAACATCCCCGTCGTCGCGATCCTCGACACCAACTGCGATCCCGACGAGGTCGACTTCCCGATCCCCGGCAACGACGACGCCATCCGCGCCGTCAACCTGCTGACCCGGGTCATCGCCGACGCCGTGGCCGAAGGCCTCATGGCCCGCCACAACCGCTCGGGCAACAACGAAGCCACCGCCGACGAGCCCATGGCCGAGTGGGAGCGTGAGCTGCTCCAGGGCACCTCGGACGCCGCCGCTGCCGCGCCCGAGGCGACCGAAGCCGCAGCTCCGGAAGCCGCCGCCGAAGCACCCGCCGTCGAAGCACCCGTCGTCGAGGCTCCCGTCGTCGAGGAGGCGCCTGCAGGCCTGCAGGCTCCCATCGCCGAGGAAGTCCCCGAAGCAGTAGCTCCCGCCACGGAAGCCGCCAGCGACACCAAGTAGTCCTCGATGCGTAAGGGGTGTGGGTCAAACCATGCCCCTTACGCATGTTCCGATCCACCTCAACTTAGGAGTTCATATGGCAAATTTCACTGCCGCTGACATCAAGGCCCTGCGCGAGCGCACGGGCGCAGGCATGATGGACGTCAAGAAGGCCCTCGACGAGGCCAATGGCGACGCCGACAAGGCCCTGGAACTGATCCGGATCAAGGGTCTCAAGGGCGCGACCAAGCGCGAAGGCCGCTCGACCGCCGAGGGCCTCGTCGCCGCTCGCGTCGACGGCAACGTCGGGGTCATGATCGAGGTCAACTGCGAGACCGACTTCGTCGCCAAGGCCGGCCCCTTCATCGAGTTCTCCAACAAGGTGCTCGGCGCAGCCGTCGCGTCCGGCGCCACCGACGTCGAGACCCTCCTGGCCTTCGAGCTGGACGGCAAGCCCGTCTCGGAGCACGTCATCGAAGCTGGTGCGCTGCTCGGCGAGAAGGTCGACGTCCGCCGCATCGCCCGCGTCGAAGGGCAGATCGTCGACGCCTACCTGCACAAGACGTCCAAGGACCTCCCCGCCCAGGTCGGCGTGCTCTTCGCCGTCGAGGGCTCGGGGGACGCCGCCGTCGCTGCGACGCACGACGTGGCCGTCCACATCGCCGCCTACTCGCCCACCTACCTGACGCGCGAGGATGTCCCCGCCGAGCTCGTCGAGTCGGAGCGTCGCATCGCCGACGAGACGGCCCGCGCCGAGGGCAAGCCCGAGCAGGCCCTCGCGAAGATCGTCGAAGGACGCCTCACCGGCTTCTTCAAGGAGGGTGTCCTGGTGGACCAGGCCTTCGCCAAGGACGCGAAGAAGTCCGTCGCCGCCGTCCTCACCGAGGCCGACGCCAAGGCCACGGCCTTCGCGCGGTTCCGCGTCGGCGCCTAGTACCTCAGGCCAGGTCGACAGCACAACTGTGAAGGGCGGCCACCCTCGAGGTGGCCGCCCTTTCCTGCGCCCGGGAGGCGCGCCGTATCCTGTAACGGGTCCGGCACCATCCCACCTTCGCACCATCGGCCGTCCGCCCAGGACCGGCCCACAGCACTATGCCCGGGAGGCACTTCATGGACACCACATCCACTGCTCCGACGGGTGGTCCCACGGGGCGGCGCCGGGTCCTGCTCAAGCTCTCCGGTGAGGTCTTCGGCGGCGGCAAGCTGGGCGTGGACCCGGACACGGTCCGCGGTATCGCCCAGCAGATCGCCGCGACCGTCGGCGACGTCGAGGTGGCGATCGTCGTCGGCGGCGGCAACTTCTTCCGCGGCGCCGAGCTGTCGCAGAGCGGCATGGACCGCTCCCGCGCCGACTACATGGGCATGCTCGGCACGGTCATGAACTGCCTGGCCCTGCAGGACTTCCTCGAGCAGGCCGGTGTCGAGACGCGCGTGCAGAGCGCGATCACCATGGGCCAGGTCGCCGAGGCGTACATCCCGCGGCGCGCCATCCGACACCTCGAGAAGGGCCGCGTGGTCATCTTCGGCGCCGGCGCGGGCCTGCCCTACTTCTCCACCGACACGGTCGCGGCCCAGCGTGCGCTGGAGGTGCACGCGGACGAGGTCCTCATGGCGAAGAGCGGCGTCGACGGCGTCTACACCGCCGACCCGCACAAGGACCCGACGGCGGAGAAGCTCCAGACCCTGTCCTACGACGAGGCCCTGCGCCGCGACATCCGCGTGATGGACCAGACGGCCATGACCATGTGCAAGGACAACAACCTGACGATGGTGGTCTTCGGGATGCAGGGCGAGGGCAACGTGACGCGTGCCATCCGGGGGGAGAAGCTCGGCACCCTCGTCACCACCTAGCCCCCGGGCGGGAACGGCGGTGCCGCCCGGGCCGCGCCCGGGTGCGGCGCGCCGTTGAACTAGGATTGACCACTGGAACGGTTGCCGTGCAGCCGACTGCGGATCGAAGGAGACATTGTGATCGAAGAGACCCTGCTGGAAGCCACCGACAAGATGGACAAGGCCGTGGAGGTCGCAAAGGAGGACTTCGCGACGGTCCGCACCGGCCGAGCCAACGCCTCCCTGTTCTCCAAGGTGGTCGTCATGTACTACGGCGCCCCCACCCCGCTGCAGCAGCTCGCGTCCTTCCAGAACCCGGAGGCGCGCACCCTGCTCATCACCCCGTTCGACCGCGCCTCCCTCAACGACATCGAGCGTGCGCTGCGCGACTCCGACCTCGGAGCCAACCCGTCCAACGACGGCAATGTGATCCGGGTGGTCCTGCCCGAGCTGACGCAGGAGCGCCGCAAGGAGTACGTGAAGCTGGTGAAGACCAAGGCCGAGGACGCCAAGATCTCCATCCGCAACGTCCGCCGCAAGGCCAAGGACGGCATCGACAAGGCCGTGAAGGACGGCGACGCCGGTGAGGACGAGGGCTCACGCGCCGAGAAGGAACTCGACGCCATGACCAAGGCGCGCGTGGACCTCATCGACGAGCTCCTGAAGCGCAAGGAAACGGAGCTGCTCGAGGTCTGATGGCAGATCCTAATCCAGCCGGTCCCGGCGTCGGGCCCGTCCCGAAGCCCGACGCCGGGACAGCGACCGCCGCGGTGCCCGAGGCAGGTGCCGCCCCTGCGTCCCGCCGATCGCGGCGTACCGGCTGGACGCCCGGTCCCGGACTGCTGAAGCGGCGACGATCCGCCCGGGAGCCCGGTGCGCCGTCGCGCGCCGGCCGCAACCTCCCCGCGGCCATCGGTGTGGGCGCCGGCCTCCTCATCCCGGTCCTGGTCGGCCTGCTGTTCTTCCCGGTCGTCTTCGCGGGCATCGTCACCCTGTTCGCTGCCGTGGGCGTCTGGGAGATCTCCCGGGCGCTGGGGCTGCGCCGCATCCGCGTGCCGCTCGCGCCCACCCTGGCGGGAACGCTCGTGCTCCCGTTCTCCGCCTACTTCGGCGGAGCGGAGGGGCTCGCCGTCGCCACCGTCGCCGCCGTCGTCGGCATCTTCCTGTGGCGCTCGCTCGACCCCGCCCCGGATGCCGCGAAAAGCCTCATGGCCGGTACGTTCACGCTGCTCTGGGTGCCGTTCATGATGAGCTTCGCGATGCTCCTGATGCGCGCCGAGGGAGGCTACCTCGTCATCGCCACGCTCCTGCTGCTCGTGGTCGCGAACGACACCTTCGGGTACCTGGTCGGGGCGTTCTTCGGGAAGCACCCCATGGCGCCCAAGATCAGCCCGAAGAAATCCTGGGAGGGTTTCGGCGGCTCCATCGGCGGCGCGATGATCATCGGCGGGCTCTGCGCGGTGCTCCTGCTCGGGCAGCCGCTGTGGATCGGCCTCGCCCTCGCCGTC
The DNA here is from genome assembly GCF_058269135.1 of Arthrobacter sp. TJ-265. NCBI lineage: Bacteria > Bacillati > Actinomycetota > Actinomycetes > Micrococcales > Micrococcaceae > Arthrobacter > Arthrobacter sp. TJ-265. The sequence continues at coordinate 15,489 of NZ_JBZCND010000005.1, forward strand.
GTCGTCGTCGCCTCCGCCACCGCCGGCGACTTCGCCGAATCGATGATCAAGCGGGAGCTCGGCGTCAAGGACATGGGCACCATCCTCCCCGGCCACGGCGGCGTGATGGACCGGCTGGATTCGATCGTGCTGGCCTGCCCGGTCGCCTATCTGCTGTCCGCTACATTGGTACCGGGACTGCTCTGACGACGGGCCGACGGCGGAATCCCGGGGCCCGCGGGTTCCTGAACTGTCCCTCGACGGCCTAGGCGGAAGGATCATCCATGGACCTCGCTCGGCCCGGCACCTCCCCGTTCACGCGTGTCGGACGGCGGGAGTTCGGCTACAACACCCGCCAGGTGGACCGGTTCCTGGCCAGGGCGCGCGGCTACTACGACGCCGAGGATCCGGCGGCGGCCATCACGAGCAGGGACGTCCGGTCCATGGCCTTCGACCCGGCCCGCGGCGGGTACGACCCGCAGGCCGTCGACGCCGCGCTGGACCGCCTCGAGGACGTCTTCGCGCAGCGGGAACGCGACCACCTGATCCGGACCGAGGGCGAGGACGCGTGGCTCCGGCAGATCGGTCGGACCGCCGCCGTACTGCGCCGCAGGCTCCACCGCCCGGCCGGCGAGCGTTTCCGCCGGCCCGCGAAGCAGGGCAGCCCGAGCTACGACATCGAGGACGTCGACCGCCTGTGCGACGACCTCCTGCAGTACCTGGAGAACCATGTGCCGATGAGCGTCGACGTCGTCCGCCGTGCGGTGTTCCGCGAGGCCCGGGGAGCGGACGGCTACGAGGAGACCCAGGTGGATGCGTTCCTGGACCGCGTCATCGAACTGATGGCCGGGATCGACTGACCTAGCGCGGCTCGGGGGTGTGGAGGCGCGCCAGCACGCGCGACGCCGTCGTCGGCCGCCGTCCCGCCGTCGCGCGCGACACGAGCACCATGGTGAGGAACGCCGCCGGTACCGTCCACAGGGCCGGCTGGCCGAGCCAGACCCAGCGGTCGCCCGCCCCCGCTCCCAGCGCCGCTGTGGCGGCGATCGCGCCGCCGCACAGGATCGCGCCGACGGCCATCCCCGCGATCGCGCCGGCGTCGGTGAGGCCCCGCCACCAGATGCCCAGCAGCAGCAGCGGGCAGATGGTGGAGGCGGTGAACGCGAAGACGGACCCGACGCTGCCGGCCAGTGCCAGGGTGTCGGTGAGGAGGGCGATCACCAGGGGGACGATCGTGGACAGCAGCGCGGCCCGCCGGAACCCCGTCACGCTGCCCTGGAAGAACTCCTGGCTGATCACACCGGCGAGGGAGACCACGAGGCCGCTCGTCGTGGACAGGAACGCGGCGAACGCGCCCGCCGTCACCAGGGCAGACAGCAGGTCGCCGGTCGCGCCGTCGAAGATGCGGCCGGGGAGCAGGAGGACCGTCGCGTCCGCGGCGCCGCCCGCCGCGAGCTCCGGCGTGTGGATGCGCCCCAGGATGCCGTACACGGTGGGGAACAGGTAGAAGACCGAGAGCAGGCCGAGCACGAGCACCGTGGTCCGCCGCGCCGACGCCCCGTCCGGATTCGTGTAGAAGCGCACCAGCACGTGGGGGAGCCCGAGGGTGCCGAACAGGAGCGCGATGACCAGCGAGATCGTGCCGTAGAGGGAGGCGTGCGCCGTCGTGTTCAGGTCGGTGGTGAACACGCTGCCGCCCGCCGTGACCGACGCGCCCTCGGCGCCCAGGCGGAACAGGATGAACACCGCCGGGACGGCGAGGGCCGTCAGCTTGAGCCAGTACTGGAACGCCTGGACGAACGTGATGGAGCGCATGCCGCCCGTGACCACGCTCAGGCACACCACGACGACGACGGCGAGCGGTCCCACCCACGACGGCAGGCCCGTGGTGATCTGCACCGTCAGGGCGGCGCCGTGGAGCTGCGGCACGATGTACAGCCAGCCGACGACGACGACGAGCATGCTCGTCACGCGGCGCACCAGCAGCGAGTCCAGCCGCGCCTGCGCGAAATCGGGGATGGTGTAGGCACCCGAGCGGCGCAGGGGAGCGGCGACGAACAGCAGGAGCATCAGGTACCCGGCGGTGTACCCGATCGGGAACCAGAGGGCGTCCACGCCCGAGATGAGGATGAGCCCGGCGACGCCGAGGAAGCTCGCGGCGGACAGGTATTCGCCGCCGATCGCGGAGGCGTTCCACCAGGGGCGCACCGTCCGGGAGGCGACGTAGAAATCCCCGGTGGTCCGGGAGATCCGCAGACCGAAGATGCCGATGAGCACGGTGCTGAGGGCCACGAGGAGCAGGGCCGTGTAGCCGACGGCGGGGCTGAGGTGCAGGCTGCCGGCGTCGAGCGCGTCAGTCATCGTCCACGAGGTCCTGGAAGCGCCGCTCGTTGCGGGAGGCGCTGCGCACGTACAGGATCGCGCAGCCGATGACGAGCGGGTACACCCCGAGGCCGAGGATCAGCCACGGGAGGGGCACCGTCAGCACGGTCATCGACTCGATGTCCGGGAACACCGCGAGCAGCACCGGGATGCCCATCAGGATGACCAGGAAGCCGCCCGCCACCACGAGGGCGAGGCGCAGCTGCGACCGGATCAGCGAGGCGACGAACAGCTGGCCCAGTTCGGACTGTTCGGCCATCTCGCGGGCCACGGGGAAGGACGCACCCGTCGCGCGGGCGGCCGTCCGCGGGGCGGTCACCCGGACACGGCGGGGCGGCTCGGACGGCTGCGTCATCGGCGGTCGTCGGGGGTCACTGGCCCGGCCGGAGGCGGGTGGCCTCCAGCTTCTCGCGGACGTCGGGCAGGTGCCGCCGGCTGACCGGCAGCTCGGCGTCGCCGACGAACAGGCTCGCCCGGCCTGCGCTGATCCGGACCTTCCGGACCTGGTCCATCGCCACGAGGTAGGAGCGGTGGGTGCGGAGGAACCCCGCGGTGGCCCACTGGCGCTCGAGGTCGTTGAGCGGGATCCGGATGAGGTAGCTCGCCTCGGAGGTGTGCAGCCGCGCGTAGTCGCCCTGCGCCTGGACGTAGCGCACGTCGTCGCGCCTGATCATGCGGCTGATGCCGCCCTGGTCCACGGTGATGACCTCCGGCGCGGCCGTCGAGCCCTCCATCAGCTCGCACACCCGGCGGACGGATTCCGCGAGGCGTTCGGTGCGCACGGGCTTCAGGAGGTAGTCGACGGCGCGCAGTTCGAAGGCCTCCAGGGCGCGGTCCTCGTCGGCGGTGACGAACACGACGGCGGGCGGACGGCTGAAGCGGGAGATCTCCCGGGCGATGTCCAGCCCCGAGAGGGACGGCATGTGGATGTCGAGGAACAGGGCGTCGACGGTGTGCTGCTCGAGGACCTTCAGCGCCTCCGTGCCGCTCGAGGCGCGGTGGATGGTCCCGACCCGCGCGTCCCTGCCGAGCAGGAACGCCAGTTCCTCGACGGCGGGGAGTTCATCGTCGGCGACGAGCACAGAGAGCATGCTCCCTAGATTACGCGCCTCACGCCCGGTGGTCGGGCTGCGACTTGGGGACGCGCATCGTGATGAGAGTGCCGGCGCCGGGCGCGGTGTCGATGATCAGCCCGTGGTCGTCGCCGTACACCTGCCGCAGGCGGGAATCGACGTTGCGCAGGCCCACGTGCACACCCTCGGTGTGCCCGGCCAGCACGGACCGGAGGTGCTCGGGCTCGATGCCCACGCCGTCGTCCTCGATGGTCACCTCCGCGAAGGGACCGACGTCGTGAGCGGTGATGGTGATGTTCCCGATGCCGTCCTTGGAGTCGAGGCCGTGGCGGACCGCGTTCTCGACGAGCGGCTGGAGGCTGAGGAACGGGATGACGGTGCTGAGGACCTCCGGGCCGATCTCGAGGCTGACCTTCAGCCGGTCGCCGAACCGGGCGCGTTCCAGCAGCAGGTAGCGGTCGATGCTGCGCAGTTCCTCCGCCACGGTCGTGAAGTCGCCGTGGCGGCGGAACGAGTAGCGCGTGAAGTCGGCGAACTCGACCACGAGGTCGCGGGCACGCTGCGGGTCGGTGTTGATGAAGGACGCGATCGCGTTGAGCGAGTTGTAGATGAAGTGCGGGCTGATCTGGGCCCGGAGGGCACGCACCTCCGCCTCCGCGAGGAGCCGGCGCGAATAGTCCAGTTCGGCGAGTTCCACCTGGGTGGACACCCACCCGGCGAGCTCGTTCGTGGCCCGGACGAGGCCGGCGTTGACGTCCTCGGCCACCGCCCCGACCGTGCCGACGACGCGGTCGTCCACGCGGATGGGGGAGAGCACCAGTTCGCCGGGTTCCGCCAGCCCCGCGGCCTCGAGGCGCTGGCGGCGGAAGATCTGCGTGCGGCCGCTCTCGAGGACCTGCCGCACCAGGGGCATCACGTCCGGCGGCGTCCCGCGCCCGCCGTCCCAGGCGAGCACCCCGGCGTCGTCACTGATCATGAGCACGTCGCACCGCAGGAGTCCGTGCAGGTAGCGGCTCGCCTTCGAGGCCCCCGACGGCGTCAGGCCCTCGCGCAGGTGTTCGGAGGCGAGGGCCGCGGTGTGGAGGGTGGCGTAGGTGGCGCGGTCGGCGTCGGACCCGAGGTCCCGGTACGAGCGCGACAGGCGGAAGCCGAGCGAGGCCACGACGGCGAGGGTGACGACGACGACGGCGCACACCAGGGCGGTGTCGACGGCGGCGCTGAACATTGCTCCAGAGTATCCGCCCGGACCTGCCGCTCATCGCGCCCGCTGACCGTTCACCGCACCCACCCGCGCGCTCGGCGACGAACGGCCGTGTCCGGCTGGTGGAGTCGGCGGCCGTCCAGCACAGTGATGGGAGTCACACCGACATGCCTTCCTGCGCTGCGACGGTGCCGCCCTCGCGGCTGGAGTGACTCCCGACCAAGAAGGAGGAACCATGGGCTCGCACCCAGGAGAGCCGGCCGCCGGCTCCGGTCCTGCTGTCGACTTCACCGAAGTCCAGCAGACCGAGCAGTTCAGGGAACTGCGCAAGCGCCACCGCAGTTTCGTCTTCCCCATGGCAGTGTTCTTCCTGCTCTGGTACTTCGCCTACGTGCTGCTCGCCGCCTACGCGATCGACTTCATGGCCACGCCGGTGTTCGGCAACATCAACATCGGCATCATCCTCGGGCTGCTGCAGTTCGTCAGCACCTTCGCCATCACCATGTGGTACGTCAGCTACGCCAACCGGCGCCTCGACCCCATCGCCGCGAACCTCCGGCACGAGCTCGAGGAAGCGGCACCCGAAGCGTTCATCGACCCGTCAGGCGGAAAGAAATGATCCCTCTCATGAGTGCGGGCGTCCGCGTGCCGCTCCAGACCACCGAGACGACGACGGTCGGCTCGCCGCTGCTCAACATCACCATCTTCGGACTGTTCGTCGCCGTCACCCTGGTGATCGTGCTCAGGGCGAGCCGCAACAACAAGACCGCGGCCGACTACTACGCCGCCGGCCGCTCCTTCACCGGCGGGCAGAACGGCACCGCCATCGCGGGGGACTACCTCTCGGCGGCGTCGTTCCTCGGCATCGTCGGCGCGATCGCCATCAACGGTTATGACGGGTTCCTGTACTCGATCGGGTTCCTCGTCGCGTGGCTCGTGGCGCTGCTGCTGGTCGCGGAACTCCTCCGCAACACCGGCAAGTTCACCATGGCGGACGTGCTGTCCTTCCGCCTGAAGCAGCGTCCCGTCCGCATCGCGGCGGCCATCACCACGCTGGCCGTCTGCTTCTTCTACCTCCTCGCGCAGATGGCGGGCGCCGGCGGGCTCGTCTCGCTCCTGCTCGGCATCGACGACCGCCTCGGCCAGTCCCTCGTCATCACCGTCGTCGGCGTGCTCATGATCATGTACGTCCTGATCGGCGGCATGAAGGGCACCACCTGGGTGCAGATCATCAAGGCCTGCCTGCTGATCTCCGGCGCGTTCATCATGACCGTCTGGGTCCTCGCCCTGCACAACTTCAACTTCTCCACGCTGCTCGGCGCGGCGATCGAAACCTCGGGCAACGCGGCCATCACGAGCCCCGGCCTGCAGTACGGCCTCAGCGCCATCACGCGCCTCGACTTCCTGTCGCTGGCGCTCGCGCTCGTCCTCGGTACCGCGGCCCTGCCGCACGTGCTCATGCGCTTCTACACCGTCCCGACCGCGAAGGAGGCCCGCCGGTCCGTGGTCTGGGCCATCTGGCTCATCGGTGCGTTCTACCTCTTCACGCTCGTGCTCGGCTACGGTGCCAGCGCACTGATCGGTTCGGAGCGCATCCTGGGCGCTCCGGGCGGCGTGAACTCGGCGGCCCCGCTGCTCGCCTACGAGCTCGGCGGGTCGATCCTCCTCGGCCTCATCTCGGCCGTCGCCTTCGCCACGATCCTCGCGGTCGTCGCGGGCCTGACCATCACGGCCGCGGCCTCCTTCGCCCACGACATCTACGCGAGCGTCATCCGCAAGGGCAAGGTCAACCCGGACGGCGAGGTCAAGGTGGCCCGCCGCACCGTCATCGTGATCGGCCTGCTCTCGATCGCAGGCGGCATCGGCGCGCAGGGCCAGAACGTCGCGTTCCTCGTGGCGCTCGCCTTCGCCGTGGCGGCCAGCGCCAACCTGCCGACCATCCTCTACTCGCTGTTCTGGAAGAAGTTCAACACCCAGGGCGCGGTCTGGAGCATGTACGGCGGCCTCGGCTCGGCGATCCTGCTGATCGCCCTCTCGCCCGTCGTCTCCGGCGGCGAGAAGTCCATGATCCAGGGCGCCGACTTCTCCCTCTTCCCGCTCAGCAACCCGGGCATCGTCTCGATCCCGCTGGCGTTCTTCCTCGGCTGGCTGGGCACCACGCTCTCCCGGACCCCGGAGGACCCGATGAAGCAGGCCGAGATGGAGGTGCGCTCGCTGACCGGCGTCGGAGCCGAGAAGGCCACCGACCACTGATCGGTCGACCCACGCACGATCGAGGCCGCCCCACCGCACGGTGGGGCGGCCTCGTCCGTTCCGGGCGGGCGGTCAGGACCGTTGATCAGGAAGGCGGTCGGGGTCCGCGGGCGAGCAGCGGCTCGACCCGGAACGGGATGAGTTCACCCATGGCCAGGGAGGTGTCGCAGCGCTCCACGCCGTCGCAGGCGAGGATCTTGCCGTTGATCCGGAAGAGGTCCTCGGCGTCCACGGCGACCACGCGGACCAGGATGTCCGCCTGCCCGGTCAGGCCGAAGGCCTCGATGACCTCGGGCACCGCGGCGATGCTGCGGGTGACGGCCGCGAGCTTCTGCTGCTGCACATGGACGTGGATGAACGCCGTCAGGGGGTAGCCCAGGGCCACGGTGCTGATGCGCCGCTCGAAGGAGAGGAAGACCCCCTTCTTCTCGAGCTGCGCCATCCTCGCCTGGACCGTGTTCCGGGAGAGGCCGAGCTTCTGGGCGAGGGCGACGACGGTGCGTCGGGGGTCCTTCGCCAGGGCCTGCAGCAGGCGTGTGTCGGTGAGGTCGAGGGGGTGCATAGTGCGCAACGCTAACACGGTCGTCGAGGCTCCTACAGGGCACTCTGCTCAGTCGGAAGCGCTACGGTTGTGCCGCCTGTGCGGTGTGAGTAGGGTCACAACCACTCCGGGCAACGGCGCCCGGGGCCCTTCCAGCCGTGCGGACCGCCGGCGGAAGGGTCCTCTGCAAATGCGAAGGTTGCGTGCAATGGCTCAGGACGGCACCCGGCCAGGACCGGGATCCACCGGCGGGAACGACGACGCCGGGCCCGCGAGCGGGACCGTGCTCCCGGGCCCCGCCCATGCCGGGGCGGACGACCTCGTCCAGCTCATCGACCACCACGGCGTCCGGCACCCGCACGGACACTACGACGCGCTCGTGGCCGACGTCGACGGCGCCGCGCTGCAGAGGCTCTACGAGGACATGGTGGTGGTGCGGCGCATCGACGCCGAGGCCACCGCGCTCCAGCGCCAGGGCGAGCTCGCCCTCTGGCCGCCGCTGCTGGGACAGGAGGCGGCGCAGATCGGGTCCGGACGCGCCCTGCGCTCCGACGACTTCGTGTTCTCCAGCTACCGGGAGAACGCCGTCGCGTACTGCCGCGGCGTGGACCTCGCCGACATCCTGCGGGTCTGGCGCGGCAACGCGTCCTCCGGCTGGGACCCCTACACGATCAACATGGCCACCCCCCAGGTGATCATCGGGGCGCAGACCCTCCACGCCACCGGGTACGCGATGGGCATCGTCAACGACGGCGCCGACTCCGTGGCCGTCGCCTACTTCGGCGACGGCGCCACGAGCCAGGGCGACGTCAACGAGGCCATGGTCTTCGCCGCGAGCTATCAGGCGCCGGTGATCTTCTTCTGCCAGAACAACCACTGGGCCATCTCCGAACCGGTAGGGCTGCAGGCGCACGTGCCGATCGCGCGCAGGGCGCCGGGCTTCGGCATCCCGTCGGTGCGCGTGGACGGCAACGACGTCCTCGCGTGCCTCGCCGTGACCCGGGAAGCCCTCGCCCGCGCCCGCTCCGGCGGCGGACCCACTTTCATCGAGGCCGTCACCTACCGCATGGGTCCGCACACGACGGCGGACGATCCCACGCGCTACCGGGACGCCAACGAACTCGAGGACTGGGCGGCGCGCGACCCGCTGGCCCGCCTCGCGACCCTGCTCGACTCCCTCGGCCTGCTGGACGCCGGGTACACGGACTCCGTGAAGGCCAGGGCCGACGCCGTGGCCGCCGAACTGCGGGAGGGCTGCCTGTCGATGCCCGAACCCGCGCCGTCGGACGTGTTCAAGCACGTGTACAGCACGCCGAACTCCTGGCTGGACCGCCAGCAGGACCACTACGAGCGCTACCTCGCCTCCTTCGCCCAGGCGCCCCAGGAAGGACCCCGCTGATGTCCACCATGACCTTCGGCCGCGCGATCACCGCCGGTCTCCGCCGCGCCATGGACGAGGACCCCAAGGTGATCCTCATGGGAGAGGACATCGGCAAGCTCGGGGGCGTCTTCCGCATCACCGACGGACTGCAGAAGGACTTCGGGCCGCACCGCGTCATGGACAGCCCGCTCGCCGAGGCCGGCATCATGGGCACCGCCGTCGGCATGGCGTACCGCGGGTACCGGCCCGTCGTCGAGATCCAGTTCGACGGTTTCATCTACCCCGCCTTCGACCAGATCGTCTGCCAGGTGGCCAAGCTGCACTACCGCACGCAGGGCGCCGTGAAGATGCCGATCACCGTCCGCGTGCCCTTCGGCGGCGGCATCGGATCCCCGGAGCACCACTCCGAGTCGCCCGAGGCCTACTTCACGCACACCTCAGGCCTGCGGGTGGTCAGCGTCTCCGACCCGCAGGACGCCTACACGATGATCCAGCAGGCCATCGCGAGCGACGATCCCGTCCTCTACTTCGAGCCCAAACGGCGCTACCACGTCAAGGGCGAGGTGGACGAGGGCGTGGATCCGGCGTCGTCGGACATGGGAGCCGCGCGCGTGGTCGCTCGTGGCACCGACGTCACGCTCGTGACCTACGGCCCGCTGGTCCCGACGGCCCGCGACGCCGCCGTCGCGGCGTCCGACGACGGCATCTCGATCGAGGTGATCGACCTGCGCTCGCTCGCACCGATCGACTTCGCGACGGTCGAGGCCTCGGTGCGGAAGACGGGCCGGCTCGTCGTCACGCACGAGGCCGCGCAGTCCGGCGGGCTCGGGGCGGAGATCGCCGCGAGCATCACCGAGCGGTGCTTCGACTACCTGGAGCACGCGCCCGTGCGCGTCACGGGCTTCGACATCCCCTACCCGTACTCGAAACTCGAATTCCACCACCTCCCGGACCTCGACAGGATCCTCGACGGAGTGGACCGTGCCCTGCGCCGGCCGAACTCCCTCAGCGGACTCGACCGCCCGGACAGCAGCCAGGGAGCAGGACAGTGACCGTGACCGCGTCGAGGACGAACACCAGGATCCGCGAGTTCCGCCTGCCCGACCTGGGGGAGGGGCTGACGGAGTCGGAGATCGTCCAGTGGCACGTCGCCGAAGGCGACACCGTGGAGCTCAACCAGATCATCGCCGACGTCGAGACCGCGAAGGCCGTCGTCGAACTGCCGTCGCCCTACGCCGGCGTGGTGGTGCGGCTGCACGAGGCGGCGGGAACCGTGGTCGACGTCGGAGCCCCCATCGTCTCGTTCGAGGTGGCGGCCGGGCCCGACGACGCCGTCCCGGTCCCGGCGTCGTCCCCCGACGAACCGGTGCCCGACGAGCCGGCGCCCGCCCGGCGTGAGCCGAACCTCGTCGGGTACGGAGCCGCGGTGGAGAAGGGCGGGCGCCCGCAGCGGCGTGGTCGTTCGCTCCCGGCGGCGAACGCCCCGCAGCCCCCTGCAGTCCTCCAACCGGCAGCGGCCCCGCAGCCACGCGAGCGGCCGCGGTCGACGCCGCCCGTCCGCAAGCTGGCGCGTGACCTCGGCCTCACCCTCGACACCCTGACGGGAACCGGTCCCGGCGCGCTCATCACCCGGGCGGACGTCCTGGCCGCACTCGCGGGAACCCCTTCGTCCGCGGCGGAGCCCGCCTCCCCGGGGCCCCACCCTCGGGCGGTCCGCTCGAGCACCGGAGAGATCCGGACGCCGATCCGTGGCATGCGGAAGCACACGGCCGCCGCCATGGTGGCCAGTGCGTTCTCGGCCCCGCATGCAACCGAGTTCCTCACCATCGACGTCACGCCGACCATGGAGCTGCTCGCGGAGCTGAAGGCGGGCCGCGCCTTCGAGGGCACCCGGGTGACGCCGCTGACCGTCGTGTCGAAGGCGGTGTGCATCGCGATCGCGCGCAATCCGACCCTCAACTCGTCGTGGGACGAGCAGGCGCAGGAGATCGTGCAGTACGCGGACGTGAACCTGGGGATCGCCGCCGCGACGCCGCGAGGGCTGCTCGTGCCGAACATCAAGGCCGCGCAGTCGCTGACCCTGAAGGACCTCGCGCAGGCCCTCGGTGCGCTGACCGAGACCGCACGTGCCGGCCGGACGCCGCCGGCAGATCTCGCGGGCGGCACGATCTCGATCACGAACATCGGTGTCTTCGGCATCGACGCCGGCACGCCGATCCTCAATCCCGGGGAGGCGGCGATCCTCGCGATGGGCGCCGTCCGCAGCACGCCCTGGGAGTACCGGGGCGAGATCGCCCTGCGCTCCGTGATGACGCTCAGCCTGTCCTTCGACCACCGGCTCGTGGACGGCGAGCAGGGTTCGCGCTTCCTGGCGGACGTCGGCACCATCCTCAGGAATCCGGCGATGGTCCTGACGATGGTGTGACGCGGTCCGACGAGTGGGCCGGGCGCTAGGAGAAGAGGTCGCGGTACCCGTCGGAGCGCTCGAGGTAGGGCTCCCACAGGATCGCGTCGGGGTCGGCGCCGCCGATCGCGGCAGCGAGCCGGTCCAGGTAGTAGTCCCAGCCCGGTCCTACGCTGCCGGCCAGCGCCGCTCCTACCGGCCCGTCGGGGACGGCCTGGGTGAAGGTGAGGGTGGTCGAGCCCGCTGCCTCGGTGAGCTCCAGGGTGTGCTGCCAGGTCACGCGCGGGCCGGATCCGTCGGCCGAGAACGGAGCACTGTCACGGCTGCGCACCACGAGCCGGCGCGGCGGCTCGCAGGCCTCCACGAGGTAGACCTCCTCGGGGACGTCGTCACCTTCGGCGGTCATCCGGAACACGACCTCGCCGGCGGCCGGGTCCCCGCTCCAGGTGCCGATCCAGCGCTCCATCCGCCGCGGCTCGGTGCAGGTGGCCCAGACGTCGGCGATCGGCGCGGCGAACGAGCGGGTGAGGACGAGCTGCTCCTCGCCGTCGCGTGTCGCGCGGCGGCCGAGCGGTGTGGTGTCCATGCGGTGTCCTCCTGGGAATCGGTGGGGCTACGGCAGTTCGAGGATGAGCTCCCTGACCACGGCGCCGCGGGCGGGAGCGAAGCCCTGCGTCTCGCCGACCTGCCGGAATCCCCAGCGCTCGAGGATGCGGATGGAGCTCACGTTGTCGGCGACCGCACGGGCCCGGATGGGCCGCTGCGTCACCTCGCTCAGGAACTGGCCGACGGCGGCGGTGGTGATGCCCTGCCCCCAGCGGGAACGGTCGATCCAGTAGCTGATCTCGGGTGTCTCGTCGTCGTGATAGGCGAGGATGCTGCCCACGACGTCGCCGTCGGAGAGGATGGTCCGCACCGTGATCCGGCTGTCGTTGAGGATGTCCTGCCAGTGGTTGTCGAACACCCCGCGGTCGGAGGGGTTCTTGGCGCCGAAGGCGGCCATGTGGTTGGCGCTCGGGTCCAGCTGGTGCGAGAAGAACTCGTCGAGGTCGGTGGCTTCAACGGGACGTAGCGTGATCACGGCGGTACCTTCAGTCGGTGGAGTGGCCGGGCGGTCGGCGCGGCGGGAACTTCTCGTGCTTCAGCGTACTAGGCGGCGCGGCCCGCGGAGCGGGTGGGACGCGGTCCCTCATACCGTCAGCGCCGCCCACGCCATCTGCTCCAGCAGGTCCCGGAACAGGGCCAGTTCACGCGCGGAGCTGGGTCGGTGGGTGGTGTGCGGGGTCGAGTTGATCAGCCCGAAGACGGCGTGCACCTTGCGGCGCAGCAGCGAGAGGTCGGCGTCCGGCCGATAGGCGGCGAGCTCGTCGACCCACACCTGCACGTAGGTGCGCTGCAGGGACCGCACGGCGCGCTGGTCGTCGGCCGCCAGCGCGCCGAGGTCGCGGTCCTGGACGCGGATGACGTCGGCGTGGCTCACGGCGAACTCCACCTGGAACCGGATGAGGCCCTTCAGGGCCTCCTCGGGTGACGCGGCCGCCCCGGCGACCTCCCGTCCGCCGTCGAGCAGGTCCTCGCTGACCCCGGTGAGCAGGGCGGAGAGCACGGAGGGCTTGCCCGCGAAGTGCCGGTAGACGGCGGGCCCGCTCACGCCCGCTGCGGCGCCGAGGTCCTCGATGGACACACCGTTGTAGCCCCGTTCCGCGAACAGCTGGGCGGCGGCCTCCAGCAGCGCGGCACGCCGCGTGGCCTTCGCGATGCTCCGGCCGGTCACGCGCTCTTCGATGGGCGATGCCTCCATGCGGGTCCTCGTCTGCTGTGGTTCCGGTCTTGTCCAGGGGAACGTCTCCCTCATTCTGATGGACTTCCGGGTTAATGACCACTAACCTGAAACCGGTTAGCGCGTGCTAACTGAACCGTGCTCGAGGAAGTTGTCGATGGAGACCCTCACGTCGAAGGTGGATCCGCTCTCACCGGCGTTCACCGCGAACCATGCCGCCCAGACCGCGCTCGTCGAGGACCTCCGCTCGCGCCTCGCCACCGCCGCCCTCGGCGGGCCCGAACGGTCGCGCGAGCGGCACGTCGCCCGCGGCAAGCTCCTGCCGCGTGAGCGCATCGACCGGCTCCTCGACGACGGCAGCCCGTTCCTCGAGATCGCGCCGCTGGCCGCGAACGGCATGTACGACGACGAGTGCCCGGGGGCGGGCGTGATCGCCGGGATCGGCCTCGTGCACGGTCGCCACGTCCTCGTGATCTCGAACGACGCGACCGTCAAGGGCGGCACCTACTACCCGATGACGGTGAAGAAGCATCTCCGCGCACAGGAGATCGCCCTCGAGAACAACCTGCCGTGCGTCTACCTCGTGGACTCCGGCGGAGCGTTCCTGCCCCGCCAGGACGACGTGTTCCCCGACCGCAACCACTTCGGCCGCATCTTCTACAACCAGGCCACCATGTCCGCGCGCAAGATCCCGCAGATCGCCGCAGTGCTGGGGAGCTGCACCGCCGGCGGCGCCTACGTCCCCGCCATGAGCGACGAGACCGTGATCGTCCGCAACCAGGGCACCATCTTCCTGGGCGGACCACCGCTGGTGAAGGCCGCGATCGGCGAGGTGGTGACGGCCGAGGAGCTCGGCGGTGGCGAGGTGCACTCCCGGATCTCGGGCGTCACGGACCACCTGGCGGATAACGACCAGCACGCGCTCGAGATCGTCCGCGACATCATCGCCACTTTGCCGCCCGCCACCACCGTGCCGACCGCGCCGGCCCCCGAGCCGGCCGTCGTGGAGGACGAGCTGTACGGGGCCGTGCCGACGGACGTCAACGCCTCCTACGACGCCCGCGAGATCATCGCGCGCATCGTGGACGGGTCGCTCTTCCACGAGTTCAAGCGCGAGTACGGCACCACGCTCGTTACGGGCTTCGCGACCATCCACGGCCACCGGGTGGGCATCGTTGCGAACAACGGCGTCCTGTTCAGCGAGTCCGCGCTCAAGGGAGCCCACTTCATCGAGCTCTGCGACCAGCGCGGCGTCCCCCTGGTCTTCCTGCAGAACCTCTCCGGCTTCATGGTCGGCAAGGACTACGAAGCCGGCGGCATCGCGAAGAACGGCGCCAAGATGGTCACCGCCGTGGCCACCGCGCGGGTGCCGAAACTGACGGTCGTGGTCGGCGGGTCCTTCGGTGCCGGCAACTACTCCATGTGCGGCAGGGCGTTCTCGCCGCGGTTCCTGTGGATGTGGCCCGCCAGCCGCATCTCCGTCATGGGAGGCAACCAGGCGTCCTCGGTCCTCGCCACCGTCCGCCGCGACCAGCTCGAGGCCCGCGGCGAGGAATGGGCGCTCGAGGACGAGGAGGCGTTCCGTGCGCCCATCCGCGACCAGTACGAGGCGCAGGGCAACCCCTACTACTCGACGGCGCGGCTCTGGGACGACGGCGTCATCGATCCCGCCGACACCCGCACCGTCCTCGGCCTCGCCCTCGAGGTCTGCGCCAATGCGCCCCTGCCCGATACCTCCTTCGGCCTCTTCCGGATGTGACCCGATGATCTCCAGCCCGACCTCCAGCCCGATCTCCAGCGCCATCCCCACCACGGCCGCGTGGCCCTTCGACACCGTCCTCGTGGCCAACCGGGGGGAGATCGCCTGCCGTGTCATCCGCTCCGTCCGTGCGCTGGGCCTGCGCTCGGTCGCCGTGTACAGCGACGCCGACGCCGGTGCCCGGCACGTCCTCGAGGCGGACGTCGCCGTCCGTCTCGGTGCCGCAGCACCGTCGGAGAGCTACCTCTCCATCCCCGCCGTCGTCGACGCCTGCCGCCGCACGGGAGCCGGGGCGGTGCACCCCGGGTACGGGTTCCTCAGCGAGAACGCCGCCTTCGCGGACGCGCTGCAGGAGGCCGGGATCGTCTTCATCGGCCCCAGCGTCCACTCCCTCGACGTCATGGGGGACAAGATCCGGTCCAAGAACCACGTGGCCGGGTTCGGGGTGCCGGTGGTCCCGGGCATCGCCGAGCCGGGACTGACGGATCCGGACCTCCTCCGCGCGGCCGACGACGTCGGGTTCCCCCTCCTCATCAAGCCGTCCGCGGGAGGCGGGGGCAAGGGCATGCACGCCGTCCACCGCGCCGAGGACCTGCCGGAAGTGCTCACGACCGCCCGCCGCGTCGCCGCCCGCGCCTTCGGCGACGACACCCTGTTCCTGGAACGCCTCATCGAGAGGCCCCGCCATATCGAGGTGCAGGTCCTCGCCGACACCCACGGCACCGTGATCCACCTCGGCGAGCGCGAGTGCTCGCTGCAGCGCCGTCACCAGAAGGTGATCGAGGAGGCGCCGTCGGCCCTGCTCGACGAGGCCACGCGCCGGAGGATCGGCGAGGCCGCGTGCAACGCCGCCCGCAGCGTGGACTACACGGGAGCAGGGACGGTCGAATTCCTCGTCTCCGATGCCGCACCGGACGAGTTCTTCTTCATGGAGATGAACACGCGCCTGCAGGTCGAGCATCCCGTCACGGAGCTCGTCACCGGGGTGGACCTGGTCGAGTGGCAGATCCGCGTCGCCGCGGGGGAGCGCCTACCGCTCGCGCAGGACGACGTCGTCCTCACCGGCCACGCGGTCGAAGCGCGCGTCTATGCGGAGAACCCGGAGGCGGGCTTCCTGCCGTCCACGGGCAGTATCCTGGCACTCGCCGAACCGGCGGGGGACGGGATCCGTGTGGACAGCTCGCTGCTGCCCAGCGGGACCGTCTCGTCGTCGTACGATCCGATGCTCGCCAAGGTGATCGCCTGGGGAACCGACCGTGCACAGGCGCTGGACCGTCTCGACGCGGCGCTCGCCGGCACCGTGGTGCTCGGTGTGGACACCAACATCGAGTACCTGCGCCTGCTGATCGGGGACGACGACGTCCGGGCCGGACACCTGGACACGACGCTGATCGAGCGGAAGCTCCCCGCGCTGGCCTTCCGGCACGTCTCCGCGCAGGACCTGGCGCTCGCAGCCGTCCTCCTCGTCGAGGGCGAGGGCGAGGGCGAGGCCGGGTCCGGACTGGGCAGCGGGTCCCCGTGGAGCCGCGGGGACGGCTTCCGCCTCGGCCCGGCGCGCCCGCGCTCCGTGCCCCTCGAGTACGACGGCGGGACGGCGACCGTCTCGTTGCTGCGCCACGGCGCCGGATGGACCGCGACGGTCGACGAAGTCACCGTCGCCGTCGCCGTCCCGACCGGCGAGGGCGCCCCCGGCGCGACGATCGACGGCGTCCGGTCGCTCCGCCCGTACGCGGTCGAGGGGGACACCGTCTGGATCGGCGACGCCGGGTGGTCCACACGCCTCCGCCGTCCCGGCCGCCGCGAACTCGTCGATGCCGCACGGTCCCGCATCACGCGGGAGGAGGGCGCCGCTGATCCGTTGGTCCGCAGCCCCATGCCCGGGACGGTCGTGTCCGTCGCGGTCGCGGACGGAGCCACGGTCGAGGCCGGCGACGTCCTCGTCGCCGTCGAGGCCATGAAGATGGAACACCAGCTCACCGCCGGCCTGTCCGGCGTCGTCCGCCTGTCCCTCAAGCCCGGGGACCTCGTGAAGGCACAACAGATCGTCGCGACCATCGAGGCCGCCACCACCTCCAAATCCAGCACCGCACCCGGTTCCACGGAAGGGAACGCAGCATGAACTTCGAACTGAGCGAGGAATACCAGAGCCTCGTGGATACCGTCCGCGAGTTCGCCGACGAGGTGGTGGCACCGGTCTCCGCCAAGCACGACGCCGAACACAGCTTCCCGTACGAGGTCGTCAAGCAGATGGGCGACATGGGCCTCTTCGGGCTCCCGTTCCCCGAGCAGTACGGCGGCATGGGCGGCGACTACTTCGCGCTGTGCCTGGCCCTCGAGCAGCTGGCCCGCGTGGACCAGTCGGTCGCCATCACGCTCGAAGCCGGTGTCTCCCTCGGGGCCATGCCCGTGTACCGGTTCGGCACCGAGGAGCAGAAGCAGCAGTGGCTGCCGTCCCTCGCGTCGGGTTCGGCCCTGGGCGGCTTCGGCCTCACGGAGTCAGAGGCAGGCTCGGACGCGTCCGGCACGAAGACGACCGCGAAGCTCGAGGAGGGGGTCGACGGTTCCGAGTGGGTGGTCAACGGCACGAAAGAATTCATCACCAACTCCGGCACCGACATCACCTCCCTGGTGACCGTCACGGCCGTCACGGGCACCTCCGACCGGCCCGACGGCACGGTGAAGAAGGAGATCTCCACCATCCTCGTGCCCACGGACACGCCCGGGTTCACCGCGGAGAAGGCCTACAACAAGGTGGGCTGGAACGCCTCCGACACGCACCCGCTGACCCTGAAGGACGTCCGCGTCCCGGAGGCGAACCTGCTCGGCACCCGCGGCCGCGGCTACGCCAACTTCCTGCAGATCCTCGACGAGGGCCGCATCGCCATCGCGGCACTCGCCACCGGCGCGGCCCAGGGGTGCGTGGAGCAGTCCATCCGGTACGCCGGGGAGCGCATGGCCTTCGGCAGCAACATCGGCGCCTACCAGTCCATCCAGTTCAAGATCGCCCGCATGCAGGTCCGCGCCCACACCGCGCGCCTCGCCTACTACGACGCCGCGTCCCGCATGCTCGCGGGCAAGCCGTTCAAGACGCAGGCGTCCATCGCGAAGCTCGTGGCCGGCGAGGCCGCCATGGACAACGCCCGCGATGCGACACAGATCTTCGGTGGTTACGGCTTCATCAACGAGTTCGTGGTGTCCAGGCACTACCGTGACTCGAAGATCCTCGAGATCGGTGAGGGGACCACCGAGGTCCAGCTCATGCTCATCGCGAGGGAACTCGGCCTCTAGGTCCATCCAGCCGACGACGGCGGCGACACGAAGGAGAAGCAGTGATCAACAAGGTGGTTGGCAGCGCGGCGGAGGCCGTGGCGGACATTCCCGACGGCGCGTCGCTCGCGGTCGGCGGGTTCGGCCTCTGCGGCATCCCGGCGACCCTGATCGGTGCCCTGCACGCGCAGGGGACGGCGGAGCTGGAGACGGTGAGCAACAACTGCGGCGTGGACGACTGGGGGCTCGGGATCCTCCTCTCCGACCACCGCATCCGCCGGACCATCAGCTCCTACGTCGGGGAGAACAAGGAGTTCGCCCGCCAGTACCTCGCCGGCGAGCTCGAGGTGGAGCTCACACCGCAGGGCACCCTCGCCGAGAAGCTGCGCGCGGGGGGCGCGGGCATCCCGGCGTTCTATACGACGGCTGGCGTCGGCACCCAGGTCAGCGAGGGCGGCCTGCCGCAGCGCTACGACGCCGAGGGGAACGTCGCCCTCGCTTCGGAACCCAAGGAGGTGCGGTCCTTCGACGGCGTCGACTACGTGCTCGAGGAGTCCCTGCGTCCGGACTACGCGCTGGTCCACGCGTGGAAGGGCGACCGCCACGGCAACCTCGTCTTCCACGCGACCGCCACGAACTTCAACCCGCTGTGCGCCCAGGCCGGGCGCATCACCATCGCGGAGGTGGAGGAGCTCGTCGAACCGGGCGAGCTCGACCCCGGCGAGGTCCACACGCCCGGCATCTTCGTCCAGCGCGTCGTCGTCGCGCCGGACCCCGAGAAGCGCGTCGAGAAGCGGACGGTCTCGCTGGCCGTACCCGCCGGATCCGCTGCACCCGCCGCCTCCGAAGGAGCATGACCATGGCACTGACACGCAACGAACTCGCGGCCAGGGTCGCGCAGGAGCTCGAGAACGGCCAGTACGTGAATCTCGGGATCGGCATGCCGACCCTCATCCCCAACTACATCCCGGACGGCGTCGAAGTGGTGCTGCACTCCGAGAACGGCATCCTCGGCGTCGGGCCGTACCCGGCGGAGGACGCCGTCGATCCCGACCTCATCAACGCCGGCAAGGAGACCGTGACCGCCAACGCCGGGGCCGCGTTCTTCGACTCCGCGTCCTCCTTCGGCATGATCCGCGGCGGGCACGTGGATGTCGCAGTGCTCGGCGCCATGGAGGTGGCACGGAACGGCGACCTCGCGAACTGGATGGTGCCCGGCAAGATGGTCAAGGGCATGGGCGGCGCCATGGACCTGGTGTTCGGGGCCAAGCGCGTGATCGTCATGATGGAGCACGTGGACCGTGCCGGGCGGCCGAAGATCGTCGAGTCCTGCTCCCTGCCGCTCACCGGCAAGGGCTGCGTCGACAGGATCATCACCGACCTCGCCGTGATCGACGTCGAGGCCGACGGCCTCGTGCTGCGCGAGACGGCGCCCGGCGTCAGCACCGACGACGTCCTCGCGGCCACCGGCGCGCCGCTGCGCGTGGAGCTCGGGGGAGCCGCGGCGTGAACGATCAGGAGAGCGGTGCTCGGGATCCCGCGCCGTTCAGGCACACTGTGATCGAGCAGCGCGGCCTGTACTTCGACGAGCTCGAGGTCGGGTCCGTGTATGCGCACCGGCCGGGCCGCACGCTCACCGAGGCCGACAACGTCCTGTTCACCACGCTCACCATGAACACGCAGGCGCTGCACCTGGACGCGGCGTGGTCGGCGGGGCAGCCGTTCGGGCAGCGGCTCGTGAACTCGATGCTGACCCTGGCGACGCTCGTCGGGCAGTCGGTGTCCCAGCTGACGCAGGGCACCATCGTGGCGCAACTCGGGCTCACCGACGTCGCCTTCCCGAAGCCGCTCTTCCACGGGGACACCCTGTACACCGAGACCGAGATCACCGGCGTGCGTCCGTCGTCGTCCCGACCGGGGCAGGGCATCGTCACCATGGCCCACACCGGGCGGAACCAGCACGCGGACGTCGTGGCGACGGCGACCCGCAGCGTGCTCATGTGGTCCTCGACGGCGCCCCGGGACGGCCTGGCATGAGCGCCACCGTTATCCCCATTGCACTGGGCCCGGCCCTGCTGTTCTGCCCGGCGGACCGCCCGGAACGCTACGGGAAGGCAGCAGACCGCTCCGACACCGTCATCCTCGACCTCGAGGACGCTGTCGCGCCGACGGCGAAGGACGCCGCTCGGGAGGCGCTCGTCGCGTCCGCCCTCGACCCCGAACGCACCGTGGTGCGTGTGAACGCCGTCGGCACACCTGATTTCGCACTCGACTGCGACGCCGTCCGCCGCACGCCCTACCGCACGGTCATGCTCGCGAAGACGGAATCGCCCGACGACGTCGCCGCCGTCCGAGGGGCGCTCGGCGCCATGGACGTCATCGCACTGTGCGAGACCGCGCGCGGAGTCGTGAACGCGGTGGAGATCGCCCGCGCCGAGGGCGTCGTCGCTCTCATGTGGGGCGCCGAGGATCTCGTGGCCTCGCTCGGCGGGACATCGAGCCGGTATCCGGACGGTGCCTACCGTGCAGTGGCCCTCCACGCGCGCTCGCAGGTGCTGCTCGCCGCCGGGGCCGCGAACCGGAAAGCTATCGATGCCGTGTACGTGGACATCGCCGATCTCGAGGGCCTCGCGGCCGAGACCGACGACGCCGTCGCCTCGGGTTTCGCGGCGAAGGCCTGCATCCACCCCGGCCAGGTCGCGGTGGTCCGGGCAGCCTTCGCCCCTGCCGAGGCCGACGTGGCCTGGGCCCGCGAGCTGCTCGCTGCGGCCGAGAACGAGCGAGGGGTCTTCACCTTCGGGGGGCGCATGGTGGACGAACCCATCCTTCGCCACGCCCGGAGTGTCCTGGGCAGGGCATCGGGCAGCTGACAGTCCTTGCCGCACATGCTGCGGCGCGGGTCGTGCTCCGCGGTGATCGTCGTCCGCCGGGGCCGGACGGTCCGGGGCCCGCGTGGACCGAGCCCATCGCCCGCATCATCGATGCGGCGACAGGTGATCGGACGGCGCTGCGCTCGCCAGACCTGCCGTGGTGCCGCCGTCCGCCCGACTGTCAGAAGGGTGGCAGGGCTTCCGCGTCTGGCACCCGCCCAGTGCGCATCGCTGTCTCGAGCTCGTGCAGTATCCGGGCGGTCGCCGACGAGTGCGGGTCGCCCGGCGGCGGTTCGGGCGGCGTCGTATAGGTCCGACCGCCAGGTGACAACCAGCTCAGGCCGCCGCCGGGATTGGGCATCGGCGTCCAGTCCGTCCGGTGCTTCATCATGTGGTGCCGCTTGCAGGCGGGGTAGAGATTGTCCGCACTGGTGGATCCGTCGTCGGCCCAGGACACCAGATGATCGAGATCGCACCGGCTCGCGGGACGGGGACACCCGTAGAAGCTGCAGGTCTTCTCCCGGAGCTGCACCCAGGTCCGCAGGTCCTCGCTCGGGCGGTACCGGGTCCGGTCCAGACCGAGCACGGCACCCGTGTACGGATGGGTGAGCAGGCGCATCCACGACGTGGCGTCGGCAGCCAGATGGCGGGCCGCGTCGGCCGGGATCGGGCCGTAGCCCTCGAGCTCGGCCGGTTCCTCGGTGAGCCCCATCAGCGAGAACACCGGGACGGTGACCACGATCTTCGCCGTGGAAGGACGCACGCCCTGGCCGGCGCTGCTGCCCGCGGCGCCACGTTGGCCGACATTGCTGCCCGCGGCGCCACGCTGGCCGACATTGCTACCCGCGGCGCCGCGCCCTTCGCTGCCTCCGCAACGGCAGCTGCCGTTGGTGGACGGCATCCCGGCGGGCCGGCCGGCGCCGAGCAGCATGTCGGCCAGGACATCGGCCCGCAGCTGCGGCAACGTCCGCGGATCATCGCCACTGCGGAGCGTCCGGGCAACCGCGTCCACCGACGTGTGGAGCGCCAGGGCCTGTTCGGCCGGCAGATAGGCACTGAACCACGCCATGCCGTCGCGGTCCGGCTCGAACGCGACGCACCGGTCCGCCGCCGCCCTCATCCGGCGTGCGGTCAGCGTCTCGGGGTGGAGCTTCTCCCGCAGCCGACGGCACCGTGCGGTGAGTTTCGGCCGGTTCAGGCTGCCTGCGACCTTCAGGATCTCGGTCTCGAACGCGGGCACGGCCTCGTCGGGGAGGGTGCGGGACTGCTCCACGATGACCGACGCGCGCGCGGGGCAGATCGTGCCCTTCTCCAGGGCCGCCAATGTGGTCGTCAGGTCACCGGTCAACGCCAGCGACTCCGAGACGAGCCGTGCGGCGGACCCTTCGGACATCGTGAGCAGCGCTGCGGTCTCGGCGACCGTCTCGGTGAAGGCCAGGGACGAGGCAGAGCCCGACCAGGAATGATGGTAGGGATTGCTGAAGGTGTGGACCCGGGCGACCAGGCGGGCCCGCTGCGCGGCGGCCCATGACGTGAGCCGGTCCGCAGCCCGCACCAGATCGAGGATGGCGGCGAGACTGGAGGGATCGAGCGCACCGCGCGCCGCGCCATCCAGGTGGCCGACGAGGCCGTACGGCGATGCATTCTCAATGCGCGCGCGGGCATGCTCGTCGACCCCGTCGTCGTTGAACTCCCCGTCAGAACCGAGGAACTCCTCGAACGCATCCACGGGCCAGCCCTCGAGCGCCTCGCTGTACGCGTCCTCGAGGGTCAGCAGCACCGCCTCGGTGGTCATGGCTCCAGCCAATCACCTCGCACGGACAAAATAAGGGGCCATCGCGGGCCCGGAAAAGCGCTGATTCTTGGACTTGAATGCCTGACCGCGGAGTGAAGAGGTCGACTGCCGTACACCCCGAACGACCACCACCGCGCAGCCTGGACGGTCAGCGTCGGCAGTCTGCGGGATACTGGGGCCATGGATTTCAGCAACCCCACCCGCGGGCACCGGCGCGTCACCATCCTCGGTTCGACCGGCTCGATCGGCACCCAGGCGCTCGACGTCATCGCCGCCGCCCCGGACCGCTTCAGCGTTGCGGGTCTCACGGCGGGTGGACGGAACCTCGGACTCCTCGCGCGCCAGGCCGTCGCCGTCCGTGCCGCCGCCGTCGGCGTCGCGTCCGGAACCGAAGCAGACCTCGAGCATGCCATCGCCCGCGCTGCCGACGACGCCGGTGTCACCGGCTACGCACCGCACCTGTTCGCCGGCGACCGCGCCGCAGCGGATGTCGCCGCCTGGCCTGACGCCGACGTCGTGCTCAACGGGATCACCGGGTCGATCGGGCTTGAGCCCACCCTCGCCGCGCTCGGCGCGGGGCACCTCCTCGCGCTCGCGAACAAGGAGTCGCTGATCGCCGGGGGAGCCCTGGTGCGGGCGGCGGCCGCCCCGGGGCAGCTCGTCCCGGTCGACTCCGAACACTCGGCGATCGCGCAGGCGCTCCGCGGGGGGACGGCGGACGAGGTGGACCGGCTCATCCTCACGGCGTCGGGCGGACCGTTCCGCGGCATGACCCGCGCGCAGCTGCAGCACGTGACCCCCAGCCAGGCCCTCGCCCACCCCACCTGGGACATGGGGCGCGTGGTCAGCACCAACTCGGCGTCCATGGTCAACAAGGCCCTCGAGCTGGTGGAGGCTCATCTCCTCTTCGACATCCCGCTGGAGCACATCGACGTCGTCGTGCACCCGCAGTCCGTGATCCACTCGATGGTCCAGTTCGTCGACGGGTCCACCCTGGCGCAGGCTTCGCCGCCCGACATGCGCCTCCCGATCGCCCTGGGCATGGGCTGGCCGTTCCGCGTACCCGGGGCCGCGAGGGCCTGCGACTGGAGCCGCCCCGAGGAGTGGACCTTCGAGCCGCTCGACGACGACGCCTTCCCGGCCGTCGCCCTGGCCAAGCGGGCAGCAGCCGAGGGCGGCACCCGCATGGCCGTCTTCAACGCCGCGAACGAGGAGGCCGTGGATGCCTTTCACAGGGGGGTCATAGGTTTCACTGACATCGTGGACACGGTCTCCGCGGTCGTCGACGAGCAGCGTGCCCACGACCCGGGCACTGCCGGTGGCGAGCTCACCCTGGACGCCGTGCTGACGGCGGAGCGCTGGGCACGCCGGAGCGCCCGCGCCCGTTGTGGGCTCGAGGAGTCGTCCCTGCCGGACGGTGCAGGGGATATGCAAGGCCAGAAGGAAACGCTGTGACTGTTCTGCTGTTCATCATCGGAGTGCTCGTCGTCGTCGTCGGCATCGCCGCGTCGATCGCGCTGCACGAGGTGGGCCACCTGGTGCCCGCGAAACTCTTCCGGGTCCGCGTCACCCAGTACATGGTCGGGTTCGGCCCCACCCTCTGGTCGAGGCGCCGCGGCGAGACCGAGTACGGGCTCAAGGCGATCCCGGCCGGTGGCTACGTCGCCATGGTGGGCATGTTCCCGCCCGCGACGACGGAGGCCGGCGCCGTCCGCCAGTCCAGCACCGGCGTCTTCCAGCAACTGTCCGACGACGCGCGGCGCGCCGCTGCCGAGCAGCTCCAGCCCGGCGACGAGGACCGCGTGTTCTACAAGCTGCCCATCTGGAAGCGCATCATCATCATGCTCGGCGGGCCGCTCATGAACCTCCTGATCGGGACCGTGCTCTTCGCGGTCCTCATCATGGGCTTCGGCGCCGCCCAGGCCACCACCACGGTCTCCGAGGTGTACCGCTGCGTCGTGCCCGCCAGCCAGCAGGCAGCCACGGGCCAGACCGACTGCGGACCGGACGACCCTGCCGCACCGGCGTTCGAGGCGGGCCTGGAACCCGGCGACCGCGTCGTCGCCTTCGACGGCCGGGAGGTCACCGACTGGGACGAGCTGTCGGGCTGGATCAGGGACGCCGCCGGGCGCGAGGTCGCCATCTCCTACGTCCGCGACGGCGAGACCATCGACTCCAGGATCACGCCGCTGCTGACGGAACGGCCCGTCGCGGCGGAGGACGGCACGCCGGCGGTCGACGACGACGGCACCGCGCTGACCCAGGAGGTCGGCTTCATCGGCGTCGGCTCCACGCAGGAGCTCGTGCCCCAGCCGGCCACCGAGGTGCTGCCCGCCGTCGGCGACTCCCTGGCGCGCGTGGCCGGCGTGGTGCTGAACCTGCCGCAGCGCGTGGTCGAGGTGGGCCAGGCGGCGTTCTCGGACGCCCCCCGCGACCCCGAGGGGCCCATCAGCGTGGTCGGCGTCGGCCGGATCGCAGGGGAGATCTCCGCGATGGAGGAGGTCCCCGTGGCCTCCCGCGCCGCGACCCTCATCGGACTCGTCGCGGGCGTGAACCTCGCCCTGTTCGTGTTCAACCTGATCCCGCTCCTGCCGCTCGACGGCGGCCACGTGGCAGGGGCCCTGTGGGAGGGGCTCCGCCGCGGCATCGCCCGCCTGTTCAAGCGCCCGGATCCGGGACCGTTCGACATGGCGAAGCTGCTACCCCTCACCTACGCCGTCGCGATCCTGCTCATGGGCATGGGCGTCCTGCTGATCTACGCCGACATCGTGAAGCCGGTCGATCTCTTCGGCTGATCGGTTGTAAATCGAAATTCAACCCCATACGGTTGAAGAATGTTCGTCCTCACGATCGATCAGGCCGCAAGCCGCACCTCCCCGGACCGGATCCCCGAGTTGCTGGACCTCCTGCAGCCCTTCCGGGCCGTGCTCCCCTGGGAGCGCTCGGTGGGGGACGAGGCGCAGGGCGTCCTGGCCGATCCGGCCGACGTCGTCGACGCCGTGCTGCTCTGCCTGCGCGCGGGGGGCTGGTACGTGGGGATCGGCGTCGGCGGGGTCGAGGAGCCGTTCCCGTCCTCTCCACGGGAGGGCCGCGGCTCTGCGTTCGTCGCCGCCCGGAAGGCCGTGGACCGCGCCAAGAAGACCGGTGACCGCGCGCCGCTGGCCGTCGAGGGGCCGGACGGCCGCACTGACGTGGCAGCGGAGGCCGAGGGCGTGCTCGCGCTGCTCGGCCGGCACGTCATGGCGCGGTCCGAGGCAGAGTGGCGCATCCTCGATCTCCTGCAGCCCGGCGAACGCGGCACCCAGACCGTCGTCGCGCGGAGCCTCGGCATCAGCCCGCAGGCCGTGAGCAAGGCGGCCGCCCGTGCGGCCTGGCACGAGGAGCGCGCGGTCCGCCACGCGGCCGCACGCCTCCTGGCCTGGACCGACCGGCCCGGTTGAGTCCTCGCTCCCGCAGGGGGTGGCGTGCGATAGACATGACGGACGACGGTGAGCGACACGGTCGACGACGGTTCGGGAGGTATCGGTGGACGCACTGTGGATCGCGGTGGCCCTCGTCGCAGCGGGAGGCCTGGGCTCGCCCGTCACCATGCTCGTGCTGCGCCTGGCGCGATCGGTGGACACCGCGGAACGGCGCCGGGAACTCCCCGAGCCCGCGGACCAGCCGCAGCTCGAACTCCCGGAGCCCCCGGCCCACCCGCCCCAGGCTCCGATCGACGCGCTGCCCCCGGGCGTGCTCCGCGGCGGACTGGTCATCGGCGTGCTCGAGCGACTCTCCGTCACCCTCGCGATCCTCGGCGGCGAGCCCGTCGCCATCGCCTATGTCGTGGCGGTCAAGGCCCTCGGACGCTACGCCGAGCTGAAGGAAACCCCTGCCGCGGCGGAACGGTTCATCATCGGCACGCTGACCTCCCTGCTGTGGGCCGCCGGCGTCGCGACGATCGTCAAGGTCTACCTGCTGGGAGTCACGTAGGGTGAAACCCATGAGTATCTACGCCGTCGAGTACGTGTACAACCCCGACCATGACCACCTCCGTGCCGAGCACCGGCCGGCACACCGCCAGTGGCTCGAAGGACTCGTCGGCGACGGCCGCGTCCTCGCCTCGGGTCCCTTCGCCGACGGCACCGGGGCGCTCCTGCTCTTCGCCTCCGAGACCGAGGCGGACCTCAACCAGCTCGTGAGCGAGGACCCGTTCGCGCAGGCCGGGGCGATCTCCGCCGTCAAGACCACCGCCTGGAACCCCGTGATCGGAGCCTTCCGGGACCTCGTGTGACCTGTGTCCCGGCAGGACGACGCAGCGCCACGCCGGGTGGATAATGAAATCAAGTATGTCGTCACACGTGCGGCCAGGGCCGCCAGCATGGAGGATGTTTTGACCTCGGTCAACCTAGGAATGCCAGCAGCACCGCCGCCCGTCCTCGCTCCCCGGCGCAAGACCCGCCAGATCAAGGTCGGCTCGGTGGGCGTGGGATCCGATTCCCCGATCAGCATCCAGTCGATGACGACGACGCCGACCACCGACATCAACGCGACGCTCCAGCAGATCGCCGAACTGACGGCCACCGGCTGCGACATCGTCCGGGTCGCCTGCCCCTCGGCGGACGACGCCGCGGCGCTGCCGATCATCGCGAAGAAGTCGCAGATCCCGGTGATCGCGGACATCCACTTCCAGCCGAAGTACGTGTTCGCCGCGATCGACGCCGGCTGCGCGGCCGTCCGCGTCAACCCGGGCAACATCCGCAAGTTCGACGACCAGGTCAAGCAGATCGCCGACGCCGCGAAGGCCGCCGGGACCTCGATCCGCATCGGCGTGAACGCCGGGTCGCTCGATCCGCGCCTCATGGAGAAGTACGGGAAGGCCACCCCGGAAGCGCTCGTCGAATCCGCCGTCTGGGAGGCGTCCCTGTTCGAGGAGCACGACTTCCACGACTTCAAGATCTCCGTGAAGCACAACGACCCCGTGATCATGGTCCGGGCCTACGAGCTCCTGGCCGAGCGCGGCGACTGGCCCCTGCACCTCGGCGTGACCGAGGCCGGGCCCGCCTTCCAGGGCACCATCAAGTCCGCCACCGCGTTCGGCGCGCTCCTGTCCAAGGGCATCGGCGACACCATCCGCGTGTCCCTCTCCGCGCCGCCGGTCGAGGAGATCAAGGTGGGCAACCAGATCCTGCAGTCCCTCAACCTGCGCCCCCGCAAGCTCGAGATCGTGTCATGCCCCTCGTGCGGCCGGGCGCAGGTCGACGTCTACACCCTCGCCGAGGAAGTGACCGCCGGCCTCGAAGGCATGGAGGTCCCGCTGCGCGTGGCCGTGATGGGCTGTGTCGTCAACGGACCCGGTGAAGCCCGCGAGGCCGATCTCGGTGTCGCCTCCGGTAACGGCAAGGGACAGATCTTCGTCCGGGGCGAGGTCATCAAGACCGTGCCCGAGGACCAGATCGTAGAGACGCTGATCGAGGAAGCCATGCGGCTCGCGGAGGAGATGGGGGAGGCTGATGGCGAAACTGCTGGCCAGGGTGGCCCCATGGTTACCGTTAGCTAGGCCCCAGCCAGACCCGGAAGGGCCGTGGTCCTTCCGGGTGCTCGGCGAGGCGGACACCCCGGACCTCTGGACCCTCGTCAACGCGGATCCCGTGGCCAACGTCTTCGTCGCCTCGCACCTCGAAGTCACAGGCAGCGCCGCGCCGTCGTTCGCCGGCGGCGAGGTCATCGGTATGTTCCGCCACCACGAGCTCCGCGCCGCCTGCTGGGCCGGCGTCAACCTCGTCCCGGTGGGCGTGACGGACGAGACCGGTGCCATCTTCGGTGACCACCTCGGCCGGTCGGGGCGCACCTTCTCCTCGATCTTCGGCCTGTCCGAGGGTGTCATGGACCTGTGGTCCACCCTCGAGGACTACAGCGCCGAGCCGTTCGACGTCCGGCCCACCCAGCCCCTCATGGCCATCGACACGGACCCCCTCATCAGCCCCGCTCCCGATCTGCGCTTCACGCGCCCTGATGAGCTCGACCGCCTCCTGCCCGCCTGCGCCGCGATGTTCGAGGAGGAAGTGGGCTACTCGCCGTTCATCGGAGGGTCCGACCACTACCGCCGGCGGGTCGCCTCGCTGATCGGCCGCCGGCATTCGCTCGCGGCGTTCGACGACGACGGCACCGTGATCTTCAAGGCCGAGCTCGGCACCGTGTCCTCGCAGGCGGTCCAGGTGCAGGGAGTCTGGGTGAACCCCGATCACCGGGGCAGGGGACTCAGCGCCGCCTACATGGCCGGCGTCGTCGTCGCCGCCCGCTCCCTGGCACCCACCGTGAGCCTCTACGTGAACTCCTACAACGCGCGCGCCATCGCGGCGTACAAGCGCGTGGGATTCGAGCAGGTGGACACCTTCGCGACGATCCTCTTCTGAGGGCGGGTCCTCCGCGCAGGTGACGGCGGCGGGGCAGGCGGACCGGCTAGATTGGTACCTGTTGTTTCCCGCCGGACGGCGGGGGAGTGAATGGCAGTGCTCGATTCAGCAGTGCTCGATGAATACGAACGGACACCCGCGTGGTCTTACGACTCTCCACCCTTTTCCTGCGCACCCTGCGTGAAGATCCAGCCGACGCCGAAGTCGCCAGCCACCGCCTGCTGGTCCGGGCCGGCTACATCCGGCGCGCTGCCCCGGGCATCTACAGCTGGCTGCCCCTGGGCCTGAAGGTCCTCGCACGCGTGGAGGGCATCATCCGTGAGGAGATGGAGGCCATGGGCGCCCAGGAGGTCCACTTCCCGGCGCTGCTGCCCAAGGAGCCCTACGAGGCGACGAACCGCTGGACGGAGTACGGCGAGGGCCTGTTCCGGCTCCAGGACCGCAAGGGCGCGGACTACCTCCTGGCGCCGACGCACGAGGAGATGTTCACGCTGCTCGTGAAGGACCTGTACAGCTCGTACAAGGACCTGCCGCTGAACCTGTTCCAGATCCAGACCAAGTACCGCGACGAGGCACGCCCACGGGCCGGGCTCCTCCGGGGCCGCGAGTTCATCATGAAGGACTCCTACTCCTTCGACATCGACGACGAGGGCCTCGAGGCCAGCTACCACCTGCACCGGGCGGCCTACCTGCGCATCTTCGAGCGGCTGGGCCTCGAGGTGATCCCCGTGACGGCGACCGCCGGAGCGATGGGCGGATCGAAGAGCGAGGAGTTCCTGCACCCGACGCCCATCGGCGAGGACACCTTCGTCCGCTCCGCGGGAGGCTACACCGCGAACGTGGAGGCCGTCACGACCGTGGTCCCGGACGCCGTCGACTACTCCGACGCTCCTGCGGCCGAGGTGCGGGACACCCCGGACACGCCGACCATCGACACGCTGGTGGCCGGCGCCAACACCATGGCCCCCCGCGGGGACCGTCCCTGGACGGCCGCCGACACCCTGAAGAACGTCGTGCTCGCCGCCGTCCTTCCCACCGGGGAGCGCGAGATCGTCGTCGTCGGCGTGCCCGGCGACCGCACCGTGGACCTCAAGCGCATCGAGGCGAACATCGCGGGCCACCTGGAGACCGGCGGGGAGGTGGCCGTCGAGGCCGCCACCGACGAGGACCTCAGGAAGCACCCGGGCCTCGTGAAGGGCTACATCGGCCCGGGCCTGACGCCGGACGCCGCCGTCCTCGGTGCCGGGTCCACCACGGGCCTGCGGTACCTCGTGGACCCCCGCGTGGTCAGCGGCACCCCGTGGATCACCGGCGCCAACGAGCACGGGAAGCACGTGTTCGGCCTGGTCGCCGGCCGCGACTTCACCTGGGACGGCGTCGTCGAGGCCGTCGAGGTGCGCGAGGGCGACGAGGCACCCGACGGCTCCGGGCCCCTGGTCGCGGCCCGCGGCATCGAGATGGGCCACATCTTCCAGCTCGGGCGGAAGTACGCCGACGCGCTGGGCCTGAAGGTCCTCGACCGCAACGGCAAGCTCGCCACGGTCACCATGGGCTCCTACGGCGTCGGCGTGACACGCGCCCTCGCCGCCCTCGCCGAAGCGAACCATGACGACCGCGGCATCATCTGGCCCCGCAACGTCGCGCCCGCTGACGTGCATATCCTCGCCACGGGCAAGGGGTCCGAGGTGTTCGAGGCGGCCGAGAAGCTCGCGGCCGAGCTCGAGTCCTCCGGCCTGACCGTGCTGTACGACGACCGTCCCAAGGTTTCCCCGGGGGTGAAGTTCGGCGACGCCGAGCTCATCGGCGTGCCCACCATCGTGGTCGTCGGGCGCGGGCTCGCCGACGGCGTGCTCGAGGTCAAGGACCGGCGCACGGGCGAGGCGCAGAACGTGGCCGTCGACGAGGCCGCCGCGCTGCTGCGCGAACTCACCGCGCACTGACCTTGGGGGGTTCGGGACTCGAGGAGCTGCACCTCGCCACGATCCTGCTGGTGCTCGTCGCCGGGTTCGCCGCCGGCTGGGTGGACGCCGTCGTCGGCGGGGGCGGCCTGCTGCAGCTGCCGGCGCTGCTCCTCGTGCCCGGCATCGCGCCCGTGGAGGCCCTGGCCACCAACAAGATGGGGTCCATCTTCGGGACGACGACGAGCGCCGTCACCTACTACCGGCGCGCCCACCCGGACCTGCGGACGGCGCTGCCGATGGCGGGGGTCGCGCTGCTCGGCAGCTTCGGCGGGGCCGTCCTCGCGTCGTCGCTGCCCTCGTCGGTCTTCAAGCCGATCATCGTGGTGGCGCTCATCGGCGTCGCGGTGTTCACCGCCCTGAAGCCCTCCGTCGGGACGCTCACCAGGCTGCGGTACGAGGGCGCCCGGCACTACGGGACGGCGTGCGCCATCGGCCTCGTCATCGGCTTCTACGACGGGCTGATCGGCCCCGGCACCGGGTCCTTCCTGATCATCGCGATGGTCACGCTGCTGGGCTACAACTTCCTCGGTGCCAGCGCCAAGGCCAAGATCGTGAACATGGCGACCAACTTCGGAGCCCTTCTGTTCTTCCTGCCCAACGGGTCCCTCCTGTGGGGCCTCGGGCTGCTGCTCGGCGTCGCCAACATGGCCGGCGGCTACACCGGGTCCCGCATGGCGATCAGCCAGGGCAGCCGGTTCATCAGGATCGTGTTCCTCCTGGTCGTCGGTGCCTTGATCGTCAAGCTCGGCTACGACGTCTGGGTCGAGAACCTCCGCCCGCTGGTCGCCGGAGGCTGACGCCCGGCCGGGCCCGTCAGAGGGACGGCAGCGCTCCGACGGGCGGCAGTCCGTCCAGCGTCCGGCCGAGCACAGAGCTCGCCACCCACAGCGACCGGTCGGCGTCGCCTTCGTGTCCGTGCGCCAGGTAGGACAGGGCGTTGCGGACCTCGCGGACCACGGTCCACCCCCGGGCCAGCTCGGCATCGAGGCCCGCGGCCGCCGCCAGCGCCCGGCAGTGCGCCTGCAGGTGGCCGGCGGGGTCGGCAGGATCGAGTTCGGTGAGCCTGTTCCACAGCATGGGGGCCACCGCGTACTCCGCGTCACCCAGCACGGGCTTCGGATCGATCGCGACGAAGTCCCCGAGGCGGTCCGGCGAGGACGGCAGGAGATTGTCGTAGTGCAGGTCCGAGTGCACGAGGACGTCGCGCTCCGACCGCCGGCCGAGGACTCCGCGCGACTGGCAGACCTCCAGCGCGGCCTCCATGAGCCAGCGGGGGAACGGCTCGCCGAGGTCGTCCCACTGCGCGGGCAGCGTGTCCGTCCACTGCTCGGCCTCCGACGCCAGGTGGGGGAAGACCGCCCAGGACGCACCGACGTCGGGCCGGACGCACAGCTGCCGCAGCACCGCCCCCCACGGCGCGGGGGTCTCGTCGAGCGGCACGTCCCGCAGCGAGTGGTCCCCGTCGAGGCGCTGCAGCAGCAGCGCGTAGTCGGGGCGCGACGACGCCAGCAGGCGGACCGCGCCCGTCCCGTCCCACAGCGTCAGCGCATCGGGCTCGGGCAGGGCCTCGTCGTGGGGGATGCTCAGTTTGAGCACGGCGTCGGGCGCACCACCGGTGCGTTGCAGCACCGGCACGACGACGGCGCACCGGCCCGCCCAGGCGGCCTGTCCCGGACGGAGGTCGAGGTCCAGGTTCCAGGCGTCGAGTCTCTCCGCGAGGAGACCGTGCCACGTGCGCGTCCATCGGGCACCGCCCTCGATCGTCCTCGCGGAGTGGACCAGGGCCGGCGGGAGGTCCGGGAGGTCCGCGAGCCGGCCGGCGGCCGACGACCGCCCGCTCGTCCCGGCCCCGGCGTCGCTACCCACCGGGCTGCTCCGTCGCCCGCGCGGGGACCTTCTCGGGAGTCTGCGCGGGGGCGGCGTCCGGTGCCGGAGCGCTGCCGGCCAGGCCGGGGAGGGTTTCCAGCGGCGCGCCGGCGTCGAGGCTGCGCTGGGCGGCAGCGCTGAACGAGGTGACGGCCCAGGCCCGGGCTTCCGGACCGACCGTCGCGATGAGGCCCGCGTACAGCTCGGTGTGGTCCTGCTCGATCGCCTGCATCGCGGCGACGGGATCGTCGCGGAAGTCCGGCCCGATCGCATAGCCGGCCGGCGTCGGGCCCGTGGGCACGCACAGGGCGGCGAGGCGGTCGGCCGCGGCATCCGCTGCCTCCCGGTGGGTGGACGCCGCGTCCAGGGCCCGCGCGGGCTCCGGGATCAGTGCTGCAGCGACCTCGTACGCGTACCGCGCCTGATCCTCCGCGGTCCTGGCATTGAGGAGGGCCTGGCGGTCGGCGTCGGGGCCGAGCGGGGTCCCGGCGCACTCGGCGGGAGCCGTGGAAACAGGAGCCGTGGGAACAGGAGCGGTGGGAACAGGAGCGGTGGGAACAGGAGCCGTGGGGACGGCGGACCCGGTGGGTGCGGCGCCGGCCTGTCCTACCGGTGCGGCCAGGGCCGCGAACGGGCCGGTGCCGGCGGTGAGGTCGACGGGGGACAGCGAGCCGGCCGCGGGCAGTCCGGGGTCCATCCCCAGGGTGTGGCCGAGCTGCAGGGCGTGCCGCCATTGGTTCACGCCGGCGGCCGCGAGCACGCGGCCGGGACCGGGGTCGGCGAGGGCTGCATCCCGGAGGCTCCGGAGTGCGCTGTCGCGCAGGGCCGTCAGCACGGCGGGCGCATCGGCAGGCGCGGCGTCGGCCGAGCCATCGGTGCCCGCTGCCGGGGCCGTCGCGGGACCCGGGCGGTCCGACTGACCGTCCGGATGCGGGGTGGCGTGGGGCGAGGACCCGTCCTCCGTCGTCGGACCGGAGGAGCGCGGGAGGGCGACGGCGTCCGCCTGCTCGTCGAGGTCGACGGCGACCGCGGCCAGTTCCGCCGTGGTCTCCGGGGGCAGTCCGGGGTCCGCAGCCGCCCTGCGCGCCCGGTCGGCGGCGGCACGGTAGCGGTACTCGGCGTCGAGCTGCGCCTGTTCGGGGACGGAGTGGACGCGCTCCTGCGGCTCCGGGGACCGGACGCCCAGCCCGACGCCGACCACGAGGAGCATCACGGCGAAGAGACCGACGAGGCCCAGGGAGCGCCGCGCCAGGCGTCCGGCGCGGGATCCGCGGCGTCCTCCGCCGCCCTGCTGCCTGTCCGTCTCCGCCCGCTTCATCACAGTTCCCGATGATGTCATGGCGCTCCCCGTTTCGGCCGCCGATACCGCCGGTGCCGCGGAATGTCGGTACTCTTGGAGCACAACATCATCGAGTGGGAGGCAGCCATGGCGGTCCGGTCCGGGAACGAAAATCATGCCTCGACCAGCAGGTCGGCCTCAGAGGTCGAACTGCAGGCCGAAGCGCAGCGCCTCA
Source organism: Arthrobacter sp. TJ-265 (assembly GCF_058269135.1). NCBI lineage: Bacteria > Bacillati > Actinomycetota > Actinomycetes > Micrococcales > Micrococcaceae > Arthrobacter > Arthrobacter sp. TJ-265. Next base: position 49,910 of record NZ_JBZCND010000005.1, read on the forward strand.
GGACCAGACTGAAGCCGGTGGTCGACCAGCACAACCTGTACCTGGAGGACGTCGAGGTCAAGGTCGCAGGGTCCCATCGCACGGTCCACGTCGTCGTGGACCTGCCCGAGGAGAGCACGGGGAGCGTCGGTTTCGATGTGATCTCCGCCATCTCCACGGACCTCTCCACGGCGATGGACAGCCTGGAGGACGACGATCGTCCGTACAACCTCGAAGTGTCGTCCCCCGGGGTCTCCCGTCCCCTCACCGAACCGCGGCACTGGCGCCGCAACGTGGGGCGCATGGTCGAGGTGAAGCCCGTGACCGGCGACGTGATCCTCGGCCGCCTGCAGGAGGTGTCCGACACCGGGATCCGGCTGACCCCGCAACTGCCGGTCAAGAAGGGCATGAAGCCCAAGCAGGGCGAGCCGCTCGCCCTCGAGTTTTCCAAGATCCGCAAGGGGACCGTGCAGGTCGAATTCGCGCATCTCGAGGATGAACACCACGATGACAGCGATGGGGCCGATCCGGAGATCTCCGGCGCCGTGCACCACGCGTAAGGAGACCCACATGGATATTGATATGAGCGCGCTGAGACTCCTCGAGCACGAGCGCGAGATCCCCCTCGACAAGCTGGTTCCCACGATCGAGCAGGCACTGCTCATCGCGTACCACCGCTCGCCCGGCTCCCACGAGACCGCCCGCGCCGAGCTCGACCGCCGGACCGGGCACGTCACCATCTGGGCGACGGAGAAGGACGAGGACGGCGCCCCCGTCGGCGAATTCGACGACACGCCCACCGGCTTCGGACGCATCGCGGCGAGCACCGCACGCCAGGTCATCCTCCAGCGCCTGCGGGACGCCGAGGACGACAACATCCTCGGGGAATTCCGCGGCAAGGAAGGCGAACTCGTCGCCGGGATGATCCAGCAGGGCACCAACCCGCACATGATCCAGGTCAACCTCGGCTCGGTGGAGGCGGTCCTGCCTCCGCCGGAGCAGGTACCGGGGGAGAAGTACCTGCACGGCACCCGGTTGCGCGCGTTCGTGGTCGACGTGCACCGCGGCATGAAGGGACCCTCCATCACCCTGTCACGCTCGCACCCCGGCCTCGTGCGCAAGCTCTTCGAGCTGGAGGTGCCCGAGATCGCCGACAGGACGGTCGAGATCGTCGCCCTCGCCCGCGAAGCCGGGCACCGCACCAAGATCGCGGTGAAGGCGAACATCCCGGGCGTCAACGCCAAGGGGGCCTGCATCGGCGAGATGGGCAGCCGCGTCCGTGCGGTCATGAACGAGCTGAACGACGAGAAGATCGACATCGTGGACTACAACGACGACGCCGCCGCCTTCATCGCGAGTTCACTCTCGCCGTCGCGCGTGACCTCCGTGACGATCACCGACGAAGCCACCCGCTCGGCGCGCGTCGTCGTCCCGGACTACCAGCTCTCCCTGGCGATCGGCAAGGAAGGCCAGAACGCCCGCCTCGCCGCCAAGCTCACGGGCTGGCGGATCGACATCGTGTCCGACGCCGCGCAGCAGGCCGCGTCGGCGAAGGCCTAGGCCGGCGGGTCGGGCAGCGGCATCGGAAGGGGTAGAATGGAAGGGACTGCTGCCCAGTCGCGCCCGGAAGTGGCTGTACGCCGCAACGATTCCGGGCACCGACCGATGGACGCACATCCGATACGCACCTGCGTGGGATGCCGCCGGCGGGACCGCCAGTCACACGTGATGCGGGTTGTTGCACGACCGATCGACGGCCAGATTACTGCCGTCATCGATGAGCGGCGCCGGCTATCCGGACGGGGTGCTTGGCTGCACCCCGACCCGGCATGCATGGAAACAGCGGTCAAGCGGAAAGCCTTCAACAGGGCCTTCCGCGGGCCGGTGGACACTGCCCAGTTCGCAGCGTCCTTCCACGCATACCTGGAGCGTCGAGACGGACGCCCCGTACCCACCGTCCTCCCTGAAAGCGGGTCAGTACCCTCATGGAAACCCGATGAGCACCCAGCGATGAGTGCGCAACGATGATCAATCCGTTGCGCTCGGCATTCGATCTGCCAGACGCGCTTGCGACTGGGATCAGCAGTAGGAAATAGACGGTTCGTGCCTGACTCGGTGCGGACCGAGACAGGAGAAATGTGGCCAAGGTCCGCGTACACGAGCTCGCGAAAGAGCTCGGTATAACCTCGAAGGACGCAGTTGCAAAACTGCAGGAACTGGGCGAATTCGTCCGTTCCGCGTCATCCACCATCGAAGCCCCCGTCGTGAAGAAGCTTCGCGGCGCCTTCCCGAATGCCGGCGCCTCCCAGGCCGCGGCAGCCCCCGCACCGACGCGACCCTCGGCGCCTTCGCCGGGTCCGAAGCCCGGTGCCGCGCAGGCGGCTCCCGAGACGCCCGCACCGGCTGAGCCCGCAGCACCGCCCGCCCCGGCCCCGGCCGCGCCGGCTGCACCCCAGGCGTCGCCGTTCTCCAACGGCTCCGTTCCCGCTCCGGCAGCACCGGAAGCCCCGGCTCCGGCCGCACCGAGCACCCCTGCACCGGCAGCGCAGGACGCACCCGCGTCGGCGCAGCAGACCCCCCGGGCCGAGGACTCGAGCGAGGGCACCCGTCCCGCGCCCCGTCCGGCAACCCCTCCCGCCGCACCGTCGGCGGGGACGACGCGCCCGTCGGGTGCCCGTCCCGGCGGCGCACCCCGTCCCGGCAACAACCCGTTCGCGCCCTCGCAGGGCATGGGCTCGCGCCGCGGCGACACCGATCGTGGTGCCGAGCGCGGGTCGGATCGTCCCCCGCGTCCGGGCAACAACCCGTTCGCCCCGTCGCAGGGCATGCCCCGCCCCGGTCGTCGTGACGATGCACAGCAGCGTCCCGCCGCCGGCGCCGGTGGACCCCGTCCGGCAGCCGGTGCGGGTGGACCCCGTCCGGCCGCCGGTGCCGGTGGACCGCGTCCCGGCGCTCCGCGTCCGGGTGCACCCCGACCCGCAGGAGCCCCGGGCTCGCGTCCCACTCCCGGCATGATGCCGAACCGCACCGAGCGTCCCGCCGCCCCCGGCCGTGGAGCCCCCGGTGCCGGAGCCGGTCCGCGCCGCGGACCCGGTGGAGCACCCAACAGCCCGAGTGGGGCACCCGCCGGCGGCGGCTTCGGCAAGGGCGGCCGCGGACGCGGCGGCACGGCCGGCGCCTTCGGCAAGGGTGGCGCCGGTCGCGGCAAGCAGCGCAAGTCGAAGCGTGCCAAGCGGCAGGAACTGGAGCAGATGTCGGCTCCTTCGCTGGGTGGCGTGAGCGTACCCCGTGGAGACGGCAACACCATCGTCCGCCTGCGCCGCGGTTCGTCCATCACGGACTTCGCCGACAAGATCGAGGCGAACCCCGCCGCACTGGTCACCGTGCTGTTCCACCTCGGTGAGATGGCGACGGCGACGCAGTCCCTCGACGAGGACACCTTCCAGGTGCTCGGCACCGAGCTGGGCTACCTGATCCAGGTCGTCTCGCCCGAGGACGAGGAGCGCGAGCTCCTCAGCAGCTTCGACATTAACTTCGATGCGGAGCTGGAAGCCGAGGGCGACGAGCAGCTCGAGGCACGTCCGCCGGTCGTCACGGTCATGGGCCACGTCGACCACGGTAAGACGCGACTGCTCGACGCCGTCCGCAACACCAAGGTCGTCGAGGGCGAGCACGGTGGCATCACCCAGCACATCGGTGCCTACCAGATCCAGCACGTCCACGAGGACGCGACCCGCGCCATCACCTTCATCGACACCCCCGGCCACGAGGCGTTCACCGCCATGCGTGCCCGTGGTGCGAAGGTCACGGACATCGCGGTGCTCGTCGTCGCGGCCGACGACGGCGTCATGCCGCAGACGGTCGAGGCGCTGAACCACGCACAGGCGGCCAACGTGCCGATCGTCGTGGCCGTGAACAAGATGGACAAGGAAGGCGCGAACCCGGACAAGGTGAAGGGCCAACTCACCGAGTACGGCCTCGTTCCCGAGGAGTACGGCGGCGACACCATGTTCGTGCACGTCTCGGCGCTGCAGGGCATGGGTATCGACGAACTCCTCGAGGCCGTCCTGCTCACCGCCGACGCCGCGCTGGACATGCGGGCCAACCCGAACAAGGACGCCCGCGGTATCGCGATCGAGGCGAACCTGGACAAGGGCCGCGGTGCGGTTGCCACCGTCCTCGTCCAGTCCGGAACGCTGCACGTCGGTGACACCATCGTCGCCGGCACGGCCCACGGCCGTGTGCGGGCGATGTTCGACGAGAACGGCGACGTCGTCACGACGGCGGGACCCTCGCGTCCGGTCCAGGTCCTGGGCCTGTCCAACGTGCCCCGTGCAGGTGACACGTTCTTCGTCACCGACGACGAGCGCACCGGCCGCCAGATCGCCGAGAAGCGTGAAGCGGCGGACCGGAACGCGGCCCTCGCGAAGCGCCGCAAGCGCATCAGCCTCGAGGACTTCGACCAGGCGGTCGCCGAGGGCAAGGTCGACACCCTCAACCTCATCCTCAAGGGTGACGTGTCGGGTGCCGTCGAGGCCCTGGAGGACTCGCTGCTCAAGATCGACGTAGGAGAAGGCGTGCAGCTGCGCGTCATCCACCGTGGCGTCGGTGCCATCACGCAGAACGACGTCAACCTGGCCACTGTCGACAACGCGATCATCATCGGCTTCAACGTGAAGCCGGCGGAGCGCGTGGCGGACCTCGCCGAGCGTGAAGGCGTCGACATGCGCTTCTACTCGGTCATCTACGCCGCGATCGACGACATCGAGCTGGCCCTCAAGGGCATGCTCAAGCCGGAGTACGAGGAGGTGCAGCTCGGTACCGCAGAGGTCCGCGAGGTGTTCCGCTCCTCGAAGTTCGGCAACATCGCCGGTTCGATCGTCCGTTCGGGCATCATCCGACGCAACACCAGGGCCCGTGTCCTGCGCGACGGCAAGGTCATCGGAGACAACCTCTCCGTGGATTCGCTCAAGCGCTTCAAGGACGACGCCACGGAGGTCCGTACGGACTTCGAGTGCGGTATCGGCCTCGGTTCGTTCAACGATGTCAAGGAAGGCGACACCATCGAGACCTTCGAGATGCGGGAGAAGCCCCGCGCCTAGCAGGTAGGCAGGTCGGGCGCCCTGGTCCTCCAGGGCGCCCGACCCGTCGGACCGCCGGAACCCCTCGCGGATTCCTCTTCAGACCAGCTTCAGTAGGAGTAACAGCAATGGCAGATCCGGCCCGCGCCGCGCGGCTCGCGCAGCGCATCAAAGTCATCGTCGCCGAGGCGCTGCGGCGCCGCGTGAAGGACCCCCGGCTGGAAGCCGTGACCATCACGGACTCCCGCGTCACGAACGACCTCCAGCACGCGACCCTGTACTACACCGTGCTCGGCGACGCGGAGGAGCAGCAGGCCACGCGGATGGCGCTCGAGTCCGCCCGCGGCGTCCTCCGGTCCGAGGTCGGCAAGAACATCACGGCGCGCCTCACGCCGACCCTCGAGTTCGTCCCCGACGAGGTGCCGGTCAACGCCAGCCACCTCGAGGAACTCCTGCAGAAGGCGCGCGAGCGCGACGCCGAAGTGGCGGCGATCGCGCAGGGCGCCAACTTCGCGGGTGACGCCGATCCGTACCGCACGTCGGAGGACGACGAGGCAGCGCGCTAGTCCCTGACCCGTCCGGGATGACGACGCACAAGGCAGCCGACCCCACGGGGCGGCTGCCTTTCGCGTCCTCGGAGCCGGTCAGGTCCGCGGCGGGGAGGGGAGCCGGGAGAGTCCTTCCACGAGCTCCTCCGTCCGGCCGCAGAGGGCGATCCTCACCCATCCCTCGCCGCGGGCGCCGAAGGCCGTGCCGGGGGCGAACGCCACCCCGTGGTCCGCGAGGAACGAGCGCGTCCAGGCACGGACGTCGCCGCCGGTCGCGTGCGAGAGGTCGGCCCACAGGTAGAAGGCGCCGCGGGCGTCCAGATAGCCGATGCCCAGACCGTCGAGGACCGCGGTTGCCGCGTCCCGGTTGGCACGGTAGTGCCGCAGCGCCGTGGACACGTAGTCCTGGGGCCCGGTGAGGGCGGCCACGGCGGCATACTGCGACGCCGCGGAGACGCAGGACACCGTGGCCTCCATGATGTTGCTGAGCAGCGGCTCCATGCCCGGCGGAGTGACGAGCGCCCCGATCCGCAGGCCCGTGAGGCCGTAGGTCTTGGACAGCGTCAGCGACGTGATGACGCGTGGCTCTCGGGCCTCCGGTACCGCCTCCGGCCCGCCGGCGTCGAAGCGTGCCGGGCTGACGTGGGGGACGTCGTAGGTGAAGGCCTCGTAGCATTCGTCGGACACGACCCACAGATCCTGTTCGTGCGCGAACCGCACGAGCTCGCGCGTGAGTTCGTGGTCGAACACCGAGCCCAGCGGATTCGAGGGGGAATTCAGCAGGAGGACCTTCGTCCGTCCGGTGACGAGTCCCCGCAGGTCCTCGATCCGCGGCTGGAAATCGTGCTCGGGCACCAGGGGGTAGGGCACCGGCACGCCGCCGAGCAGGCCGACGGTCATGGTGAACGTGGGATACCCCGGATCCGGGAGGAGCACCTCGTCCCCTGCCCCGATCAGCGTGCTCAGCGCCAGGTGCAGTCCCTGCTGCGCGCCGGCGACGACGAAGACGCGCGACGGATCGTCGTCGACCCCCGACGATCGCGCGAACCGTCCGGCGAAGGCAGCCCTGGCCGGCGCGATCCCGGCGTTGGGGGTGTAGTTGGTGTCGTCCCTGTCCAGCGCGGCCATCCCCGCCTCGAGGACGTGCCGTGCCACCGGGAAGGCCGGCTCGCCGATGCTGAGCACGATGGCGTCGGGTGTGGCCCAGGCCGCCTGCGTGATCTCGCGGATCTGGTTGACCGGGACGTTCACCACGTGGGCTGGAGGGGAGGGCATACGGAGGATGCTATCGCGCACAGGGGGTCCCGATACGGACCATATACTGGGAGGCGTGAATGCCGGGCAGGTCCACTCAGGGCTGATTATCGTGGACAAGCCGCAGGGCTGGACCAGTCATGACGTCGTCGGGCGCCTGCGCCGACTCGCCGGGACGCGGAAGGTCGGCCATGCCGGCACCCTCGATCCGATGGCCACCGGGGTCCTCGTCGTCGGGATCAACCGCGCCACCCGGCTCCTGACCTTCATCGTGGGCACCACCAAGACGTATACCGCCACCATCCGGCTGGGACAGTCCACCCTCACCGACGACGCCGAGGGCGAGGTCACCGGCGGGAGTATCGCCGCAGCGGTGACGGAGGAGGAGATCCGCACCGCCGTCGCCGCGCTCACGGGCGAGATCCAGCAGGTCCCGAGCAGCGTGAGCGCCATCAAGGTCAAGGGCGAGCGATCGTACGCACGGGTCCGCTCCGGCGAGCAGGTCGACCTCCCCGCGCGTCCGGTGACCATCCACCGCTTCGACATCCACGCGATCCGCCGCGTGAGCAACGGCCGCCTCCAGGACGTCGACGTCACCGTCGAGTGCAGCTCCGGGACCTACATCCGTGCCCTCGCCCGGGACCTGGGTGCGGCGCTCGGGGTGGGCGGCCACCTCACGGCCCTCCGACGGACCCAGGTGGGCCCGTACACCATCGGGCAGGCACGCACCCTGGAGCAGCTGGCCGAGGAGCTGGAAGTCCTCCCGCTCGACGACGCCGGGCGGGCCCTGTTCCCGGTCAGGGAACTCTCGGACACCGAGACCGCCGACGTGTCCCACGGCCGGAAGGTGGCTCCGAACACGGACCCGGACGAACCGGTCGCTGCTTTCGCGCCGGACGGCACGCTCGTTGCGTTGCTCGAGAACCGCGGGGGAGCGGCCCGGACCGTCCTGGTCTTCGCTCCGGGCGGCAAGGAGTAGGCGTGGATCCCTTCCTCCTCGTCGGCGTGATCGTGTGCGCCGTCTCCGCGGCACTCTGCCTCGGGGCCGGTGTGCTGCGCCGGCCGCCCAACGACATCACGATCCTCTCGATCGCCGCCGTAGAACTCTTCCTCCTCGCCTACGCCGTCGGAGCCGTGATCCGGCAGCTCGCGGGGGAGCCGGTCCTCGGGGAAGCCTGGGAGTTCTGGGGCTACCTCCTCACCGCGCTCCTCGTGCCCGTCGGGGCGTTCTGGTGGGCCATCCTCGAGAAGACCCGCTGGAGCAATTTCGTGCTGGCCGCGGCGGGGCTGACGGTCTTCGTCATGCTCTTCCGCATGGAGCAGATCTGGGACGGGGTGGCTGGACTGTGACCAGGCAGAGGAGCAGGCAGGGGAACGGGGCAGCATCCGCCGCGACCGCTCCGGACGGCGCCGGCCGCGCGAGCGGGCCCGGGCGGCTCCTGATCGCCGTGTACGGCGTGTTCGCCCTCGCGGCGACCGCCAGGGCCGGGTTCCAGATCGCGACGAAGTTCGGTGAAGCCCCGCTCGCGTACCTGCTCTCGGCGGTCGCAGCCGTGGTGTACATCGTCGCCACCGTTTCCCTCGCACGGCCCGGCGCCCGGGCGTATCGGATATCCGTCATCGCCGTGACCACGGAACTCGTGGGCGTCGTCGCGGTGGGGCTCCTCAGCGTCTTCGACGCACAGGCGTTCCCGAGCGAGACGGTGTGGTCGGCCTTCGGCCGCGGTTACGGGTTCGTCCCGCTCATCCTGCCGGTCCTGGGCCTTCTCTGGCTGCGCAGGAACCAGCCGGGCCGGACCCCGCGCGACGGCAGATCGTAGCCGAACACGTGGTCCGGGGGATTCCGTCGCATCCGCCCCTGGGCGCACGCCGCACCGTGAGAGTATGGCGGAAGAGCACCATCCAGCCTGCCTCCAGGGAGCCGACATGACCAGCAACACCCCCGAGCACGACAACTCCTCCGCGCCCGGCGGGCGGCCCGCGGGGTCCGACGCCAACGGGCGCGACGGCGCCGGATCGGCCCCCTCCTCGTCGCGCGCCGCGACCCCCGCGACCGGTAGCGGGACCTTGGGCACCGGGACGTCGCGCACCGGGACATCGGCCTCCGGGCCGGCGGCGGGCACGTCCACGTCCGGGGCCCCGGCCAAGGGGAAGAAGGCAGGCAAGGCAGCGTCCACGGGTGGTGACTGGAACGTGTTCCGCACCGTCGTCGTCCTGGTGGGACTGGCCCTCGCCGCCTTCGGCGTCTACTACCTGATCCTCGGCACGGCCGGCCTGCCGGACACCGAGGGCACCCCCGTCAACCCCACCCTCGAAAGCCAGTTCCGGTTCTACTCGGCCATGATGGTGGGTGTCGGCGCGGCCTTCATCACCATCGCCATCAAGTTCCAGTGGGCCAACATGCTCTGGCTGGTGTGCCTCATGGTGTTCGTCGGCGGTATCGGACGCGTCCTGTCGTGGGCGTTCTCCGGCACCCCCAACTACCTCCTGATCATCCTCATGGTCATCGAACTGGCCTTCCCGGCGGCCCTGCTCGTCTGGCACAAGTACATCGCGAAGACCAGCGAGCTCCGCAAGGAGTTCTCCCAGCGCACCTAGCGGGGACCGCACCCCGGGAGCGGGTGCGCGATGCCGTCCGGGACGGGGCCGTCGGCCATAATGGGATCGGCGATCGACCCGCCGGACCACACCGCGGTCCCGGGGTCCGGCCGAATCGCGAAGGAGATGCGTGTACTACTGGAGAGACCTGGACAGCGTGCCCGAGGACTTCGGGCCCTCCGTCCTGACGCTCGGCAACTTCGACGGCGTGCACCGGGGGCATCAGCGCGTCCTGCAGCAGGTCGTCGAAGCGGCGCGGCAACGATCCGCTGCGGCCGTCGTCGTGTCCTTCGACCCGCATCCCGCACAGGTCCACCGTCCCGACTCCGCGCCCGAACTGATCATGGGGCTCGACGACCGCGTCGAGACCCTCGCCGAGACCGGCATCGACGCCCTGCTGATGATGCACTACACGCTCGACCTCGCCTCCAATTCGCCGGAGGAATTCGTGGAGCGCGTGTTCGTGCGGGCGCTCAGGGCCAAGGCCGTGGTCATCGGCCACGATGTCCGGTTCGGCAGGGGCAACAGCGGGGATCTCGACACGATGCGCGAGCTCGGCCGCACCCTCGGCTTCGAGGTCATCACCATCGACGACTTCGGTGCCAGCTATCCGGCGGATGCCACGGACGCCGACGGCGACCGTCGCTGCTCGTCGACCTGGGTCCGTGAGGCGCTGGTGGCCGGTGACGTGGGGACCGCGGCGCGCGTCCTCGGACGGCTCCACCGCATGCGCGGCGAAGTGGTGCACGGGGCGGCCCGGGGCAGGGAACTCGGTTACCCGACGGCGAACCTGGCCCCGTCCGCGCAGGGGTTCATCCCCGCCGACGGCATCTACGCAGGCTGGCTCATCGACCAGGCCGGGACGTGCTGGCCCGCCGCCATCTCCGTCGGATCCAATCCCACGTTCGACGGCGTGGACCGCCAGGTCGAGGCGCACGTCATCAACCGTCCGCCGGAACGTGTGCAGGATTTCGACCTGTACGGGCAGTCCGTGGTCGTCGAATTCGTCGAGCGGCTGCGCGGGCAGGTGACCTACACGGGGCCCGAGGCGCTGATCGAGCAGATGAGGCTCGACGTCGACCGCGCGCGCGGCCTGCTTTCGACAGAACATCAGCCCAGACGCTAGACTTGGGGAAGATCCGGCTGCAGTCCGTGGTGGCTGGATTTTTCTGTGTCGTCGTGCAAGCGATGCTCAGCACATGTTCACGGTACAACTCTAGGAGTTACTCGTGGCCCTTGACGCCGCCATCAAGCAGGAAATCATCAAGGAATACGCTCTGGCCGAAGGTGACACCGGTTCACCCGAGGTGCAGATCGCGATGCTTTCCCGCCGTATCCTCGACCTGACCGAGCACCTGAAGATGCACAAGCACGACCACCACACGCGTCGTGGCCTGCTTCTTCTCGTCGGTCGTCGCCGTCGCCTGCTGGACTACCTGCGGGACACCGACATCACGCGCTACCGGTCGCTCATCGAGCGCCTGGGTCTGCGTCGATAAGTAGCATCGGAAGGCGGCACCCTCTCCCCGGGAGGGGGAGCCGCCTTCTTGCTGGAAACAGCATCGAAGTACCCCACGCATAACAGGAGTCAACCGGCACCACGCATTCGCGGTCCTCGGTAGTGGTCTCCGGAACGCCGGACCGGCAGTTCCGTGGATCTCGATCGAAGACCGGGTGCTGTGGGCCGTCCATGAGGGACGGGCCACGTCGGGTGCCGATTGCCTCCGCCTACCAGGAAACGGAGGTGACTCTCTTGGAGGGTCCCGAAATTCAGTTCGCCGAAGCAGTGATCGACAACGGTCGCTTCGGAACACGCACCGTCCGGTTCGAGACCGGGCGTGTCGCCCAGCAGGCCGCCGGCTCCGCCATGGTCTACATCGACGAGGACACCGCGCTGCTCTCGGCCACGACAGCCGGGAAGCACCCGCGCGAAGGCTTCGACTTCTTCCCGCTGACCGTCGACGTCGAAGAGCGCATGTACGCCGCGGGCCGCATCCCGGGCTCGTTCTTCCGTCGCGAAGGCCGCCCGTCGACCGAAGCCATCCTGGCCTGCCGCCTCATGGACCGCCCGCTGCGTCCCGCCTTCGTCAAGGGACTGCGCAACGAGGTCCAGGTCGTCGTGACCATCCTCGCGATCAACCCGGACGTCCGCTACGACGTCGTCGCCATCAACGCGGCGTCGATGTCCACGCAGCTCTCCGGCCTGCCCTTCTCGGGACCGATCGGTGGCGTCCGCGTCGCCCTCGTCTCCGACGGCAGCGGCTCCGACCAGTGGATCGCCTTCCCGAAGCACTCCGAGCTCGAGAACTCGGTCTTCGACATGGTGGTCGCCGGGCGCATCGCCGGTGACGACGTCGCCATCATGATGGTCGAGGCTGAGGCCACCGACAACTCGTGGACCCTCATCAAGGAGAACGGCGCCACCGCCCCCACCGAGGAGATCGTCGCTGACGGCCTCGAGGCCGCCAAGCCGTTCATCCGCGCGCTGTGCGAGGCGCAGGCCGACCTCGCGGCCCGCGCCGCGAAGCCGACCGTCGAGTTCCCCGTGTTCCTCGACTACCAGGACGACGTCTACGCCGCCGTCGAGTCCGCCGGAGCCGAGAAGCTCGGGCAGGTCTTCCAGATCGCCGACAAGCAGGAGCGCGAAAGCGCCTCCGACGCCCTCAAGGGCGAGCTCATGGACGCCCTCGGCGCGCAGTTCGAGGGACGCGAGAAGGAGCTCTCCGCAGCCTTCCGCTCGCTGACCAAGGCCGTCGTCCGCCAGCGCATCCTCAAGGACCAGGTCCGCATCGACGGCCGTGGCCTGAGCGACATCCGCAAGCTCACCGCCGAGGTCGAGGTCCTGCCGCGCGTGCACGGCTCCGCCATCTTCGAGCGCGGCGAGACCCAGATCCTGGGTGTCACCACGCTGAACATGCTCAAGATGGAGCAGCAGATCGACTCGCTGTCGCCCGTCACGCGCAAGCGCTACATGCACAACTACAACTTCCCGCCCTACTCCACCGGTGAGACCGGCCGCGTCGGTTCGCCGAAGCGCCGCGAGATCGGCCACGGAGCACTGGCGGAGCGCGCCCTCGTGCCCGTCCTGCCCACCCGCGAGGAGTTCCCGTACGCGATCCGCCAGGTCTCCGAGGCGCTGAGCTCCAACGGCTCGACGTCGATGGGCTCGGTCTGCGCCTCCACGCTGTCGCTGCTCAACGCCGGTGTCCCCCTCCGCGCGCCGGTCGCCGGCATCGCCATGGGCCTCGTGTCCGACGTCGTCGACGGCCAGACCCGCTACGCGGCGCTGACGGACATCCTCGGTGCCGAGGACGCCTTCGGCGACATGGACTTCAAGGTCGCCGGAACGTCGGAGTTCGTCACGGCCATCCAGCTGGACACGAAGCTCGACGGCATCCCCGCGTCCGTGCTCGCCGCCGCCCTGAAGCAGGCCCGCGAGGCGCGCCTGCACATCCTGGGCGTGCTGCAGGCCGCGATCGACACCCCGGACGAGCTCTCCGAGTTCGCACCCCGGATCATCTCGGTGAAGATCCCCGTGGACAAGATCGGCGAGGTCATCGGCCCCAAGGGCAAGATGATCAACCAGATCCAGGAGGACACCGGAGCGGACATCTCGATCGAGGACGACGGCACCGTGCTGATCGGCGCGACGAACGGCGAGTCGGCGGAAGCCGCCCGCGCCGCCGTCAACGCCATCGCCAACCCGCAGGTCCCCGAGATCGGTGAGCGCTACCTGGGCACGGTGGTCAAGACCACGACCTTCGGCGCCTTCGTCTCCCTCACCCCCGGCAAGGACGGCCTGCTGCACATCTCCGAGCTCCGCAAGCTCGCCGGTGGGAAGCGCGTCGACAACGTCGACGAGATCGTCTCCGTGGGCCAGAAGATCCAGGTCGAGATCACCAAGGTCGACGACCGCGGAAAGCTCTCGCTCTCGCCCGTCGTCGCGGAGGATCTCTCCGAGGACGCCGGCATCGAGCTGCCCGAGGCCACCGAGGGCGACGACTGACCTGTTGCCCCGCTCGTCCTGAGCACCGTACGGCCCCGACGCCGATCGATTCGATCAGCGCCGGGGCCGTCTGCCGTTCCCTGCCCAGTCGACAGACCAGAAAGACCAGGATGTCCCTGTCCTCCGTAGTGTCCCTTCCCCTGCTGCCCACCACCCACACCGGTGCGGAGGGTGCCGATCCCACGTTCGTGGCCGGTGATCCCGGCGGCAACGTGGTGCGGCGCAGCGTGCTGGCCGGCGGCGTGCGCGTGCTCACCGAGGCGATGCCGGGCCAGCGCTCCGCGACCATCGGCTTCTGGGTGGGCGTCGGGTCCCGCGACGAGGCCGACGGCCAGCACGGCTCCACCCACTTCCTGGAGCACCTGCTGTTCAAGGGGACCACGCGTCGCAGCGCCATGGACATCGCGTCCGCCTTCGACGAGGTGGGCGGCGAATCCAATGCCGCCACCGCGAAGGAGAACACCTGCTACTACGCGCGGGTCCTCGACTCGGACCTGCCGATGGCCATCGACGTCATCGCGGACATGGTCACCTCCGCCGTGCTCGACCCCGAGGAACTCGAGCAGGAGCGCGACGTCATCCTCGAGGAGATCGCGATGGACAGCGACGATCCCGCGGACGTGGCGCACGAGCGGTTCGTCGAGCTGGTGCTGGGGGAGCACCCCCTCGGCCGGCCGATCGGCGGAACCCCCGAGGCGATCCGCGCGGTGCCGCGCGAGTCCGTCCTCGCCCACTACCGCCGCTACTACACGCCCGCCGAGCTCGTCGTCACCGCCGCGGGCGGGTTGGACCACGACGTCGTCTGCCGTCTCGTGCAGGAAGCGCTCGTGTCCGCCGGGTGGACCCTCGACGAGGGTGCCCTGCCCGTCCCGCGCCGCCGGACCACCGAAGTGCCGGTCAGGGGGGCGACGGGCGTCCACGTGATCCGGCGCGCCGTCGAACAGTCGAACATCCTGATCGGATGTCCTTCCCTCACGGCGACCGACGAGCGCAGGTTCGCGATGAGCGTCCTGAATGCCGTCCTCGGGGGCGGCATGTCCTCGCGGCTGTTCCAGGAGATCCGCGAGAAGCGCGGCCTCGTCTACTCCACCTACTCGTTCTCGGCGGCCTACGCGGACGCGGGCTACTTCGGCATGTACGCGGGGTGCTCGCCGGCCAAGACCGCCCAGGTCATCGATCTGCTCGGCGCCGAACTGGACCGGCTCGCCGCCGACGGCATCGACGCCGAGGAGCTCCGCAAGGCCGTCGGGCAGCTCTCCGGCGGACTGGTCATGGCCCTCGAGGACAGCAGCTCCCGCATGTCGCGGCTCGGCCGGTCCGAGCTCGTCTCGGGCGAGTTCGTCGACATGGACACCTCCCTCCAGCGCATCCGGTCCGTCACCGCCGAGGACGTCCAGGCGCTGGCCCGGGAACTCGCCGCGGCGCCGCGCACCACGGTCGTCGTCGGGCCTTTCGACTCGGAAGCCGACCTCGCCGGGTAGATGCCGGGGCCCCGCCGCAGAACGGATCAGCGCAGGCCGGGCATGCTGCTTCCCTTCCTGGAGGTGCGGTCCACGATCACGGACCGCACGATGCGCTCTTTACAGGCTAACTACTTAGATAGACAATCTAGTCATGGATGTCCCGAGTGCCGATCGCCCGACCCCGGGCAGCGTGGACTGGCCGAGCGACTGGCTGCGAGCCACGCTGGGTCTCCTGGTCCTTCGCGCCCTGTCCGCGGGACCGTCCTACGGCTACGCCATCATCAGCGAGCTCGAGCGTCACGGGTTCGGCACCATCAAGGGCGGGACGCTGTACCCGCTCCTGTCCCGCTACGAGACCGCCGGGCTGGTGACCACGGAATGGCGCGCCGGCGACGGAGGTCCCGGCCGCAAGTACTTCGCACTGACGGATCAGGGACGCACCGAACTCACCCGTCTGTGTGCTGACTGGCGGCGTTTCGCCGATACCAGTACCGGTTACCTCGACCCCGAGCGGCTCACGAAGGAGACCCCGGCATGACGCAGGAGACCAGCGACAAGAAGTGGTTCGATCAGCTCGTCATGGAACTCCGCCTGCGCCAGGTGCACGGGAGCGCCATCGGTGACACCGTCGCAAGCGCCCGGGAACTCCTCGGCGACACCGGCCAGCGGGCCGAGGAGGCGTTCGGGCCCGCCCGGGACTACGCAGCCGCGCTCGAGCTCCCGGCCGCACCGAAGCACGACTGGATCCGCACCGCACTGTGGCCGTCGCTCCTGGGGCTCCTGGCCTTCCTGCTCTTCAACCAGGCGGTCGTGTCCTGGACGCGGTCGGAGCTGCTGCTGGTGTCCCCGGCGCAGACGGCCTTCCTCGCCACGCCGGTCGTGCTTGTCGCTCTCCTGCCGTTCTACCTCGACGCCGTCGTCCGTCGCATCTGGGTCTGCGTGGCCCTTGCCGCTGCCTGTGCTGTGGCGGGGATCCTCTCGGCGGTCGTGACCCCCACGAACCAGGCCGAGGCCTGGCTGTCCATGGATCCGCTGCCCTGGGTGGTCGGCAGCGCCCTGGTCATGGTGGCCCTGTCGATCACGAACACCGTCCGGTCATCTCGCCCGGGGAGCGCCGACGACGTCACCGATCCGCTCTCCGGGACGGCGGACGGCACCGGGACGGGGGCGCGGCTCATGGTCCAGGTGACCGACTGGCTGTTCCCCCTCCTCGCCCTGGCCATGCTCGGCCTCGCGCTGTCCTTCCGCTAGGTCAGCAGGGGGTCCTTCACCGCCTGGGCCCGTCCTCCGTGAGGGAGTAGCCGGCTCTTCCCGGCGCCCCGGGTCAGTACATGATGCCGGGTACTGTTGAAGATGCTCAGGAGCAATGACCGCCGAACCGTCCGAAGCACCTGCGCGACGACGCCGTTCCATGACCAGGAGACACCCACCGTGCCGACCCCCGCCCCCGCTCCCAGCGCGACGCCCGACACGACGAAGGGCCTGAGCCTGCCGAACCGGATCGCGATCGGCCTGTTGGCAGCCGCCGCCGTCGTCGTCGGCCTGGTGCTCCTCTTCAACGCGCTGGGCGCGGACGACAGCCCGACGGCCGGTACGACCGCTGCGGAGGTCGTGCGTGAGGACAGCCACCGCGTGTCCCAGGCGCCGGACGAGAAGGCCGTGCTGGTCGAGTTCCTCGACTTCGAATGCGAATCCTGCCTGGCCGCATACCCCGTGGTGGAGGACCTCTCCGAGGAGTACGGGGAGAACCTGACGGTGGTCTCCCGATACTTCCCACTGCCCGGCCACCCGAACTCCGAGACCGCGGCCGCGGCCGTCGAGGCCGCCGCGCAGCAGGGCAGGTTCAAGGAGATGCACGCGCGCATGTACGAGACACAGCCCGAGTGGAGCCATACCTCCGAGGACAGGTCGCCGGTGTTCCGGGGCTTCGCGGAGGATCTCGGCCTGGACATGGCGGCCTACGACGCAGCGATCGCCGACCCGGCGACCATGGAGCGCGTGAACGCCGACAAGAACGACGGCATGGCGCTGAACGTCGAGGGGACCCCGACGTTCTTCCTCGAGGGACGGAAGATCCAGCCGGCCACGCTCGAGGAATTCCGCAGCCTCATCGAGACCGCCATCGCGGACTGAGCATCATGGCTCACACCACCAGCGACGTCACATCATCCCCGGGAAGTGGGCAGGATGACGTGTCCGTGCCCGGGTTCGCGCGCAGGGTCCCGTTCGGGGCCATGCTCGTCGCCACCGGTGTCATCGGGTGGGCCGCCGCCGGGATCCTGATCCTCGAGAAGCTCGAGCTCTACCGGAACCCCGACCACGTCACCAGCTGCGACATCAACCCGTGGGTGTCCTGCGGGCAGGTCATGGAGACCTGGCAGTCCGAGCTCTTCGGCTTCCCCAACCCGTTCATCGGGCTCGTGGGCTTCACCGTCGTCATCACGACCGGCATGGCCCTGCTCGCCGGGGCGCGGTTCAGCCGCTGGTACTGGGCGGGCCTGCAGGTGGGCGTCACCCTCGGTGCGGTGTTCGCGGCCTGGCTGTGGAGCCAGGCCCTGTTCGACATCTACATCCTCTGCCTCTACTGCATGGTCGTGTGGTCGGCGATGGTTCCCCTGGTCATCCTCACCACCGTCCGCAACCTGGTCCACGGCATCATTCCCGCCCCCGCCGGCCTGACGCGCAGCCTGGCGGCCTGGGTGGCACCGATCATCGTCCTGACCTGGATCGCCGTCGCCGCCTCCGTGTTCCTCCGCTTCCTCCACGTCTTCACCTGAGACTCCGAGGGCCGGTGCCGGAGCGGACGCTCCGGCACCGGCCCTCACCGACGTCGTACTGCCGGTCGATGCCGCGGCCCTGCTAGCCGACGTAGGTGTACGAGCCGCCGGACACCGGGCGTCGGACCTCGGTGGTGACATAGCTGCCGAAGGTGGCGGGTGCGGGCCCGTTCGACGTGACGTAGGTGCCGGGCGCCCGGAAGCTCCTGGGTGTCGTGCGGCTCGTCGTGATGTAGCTCCCGCCGAGCGGGGACGCCGGCAGCCTGCCGGGGGAGGCGGGGCGGACATCGGGGCGGGTGGTGGGGGCGATGAGGGTCAAGGGTTCTTCCTTCTCGGTCGATTTCGGGCATGACCGCACCAGGCTGGTGGGTGGGTGCCCGTACGGTGGGTCACCGGACCGATGATCGGCCGGTGGTTGGTGGGTGTTTCCCGGCTACGGGTCGTCGGTGGCCGAGGCGGCGGCGCGGCATTGCTCACACAAGCCGTTGAACGTCACTTCGGCGGCGAAGACGGTGAACCCGGAATCGTCGGACGGCTCCAGGCAGGGCGCTTCCCCGATCACGCAATCCACGTCCCTGATGGTCCCGCACGCCACGCAGACGAGGTGGTGATGGTTGTCCCCGACCCTGCATTCGAACAGGGCGGGGGAACCCGGAGGATCGAATCGACGGACGATGCCGGCTCCCGTGAAGGCCGCCAGGATTCCATATACCGCCTGCGGGGACGTCCCGGACAACTCGTCCTTCACGCGGTCAAACACGCGTTCGGCGCTCGAGTGCGGGAGGTGCTGCAGGGTGCGCAGCACCGCGACCCGGGGCGCCGTCACCTTCAGCCCCGACGCCCGGATCGTGTGCTTTAGCACATCGATGTCGGGGACGGAAGTGGATGCAGTCGGCATGGTTACCACTGTACCGTTTGTTTTGAACTACTCAAAACAACCGTTGTTGAGAGTCCACCGTGAGGAGCACCGCATGACTGATGTCGCCAGCCAGCCGCCCGCCGAAGGGGACGACCGGCCCGTCCTGACCAACCGCCAGGGCCACCAGGTGTACGACAACCAGAATTCCCGGACCGTCGGTGCCCGCGGCCCGGCCACCCTGGAGAACTACCAGTTCCTCGAGAAGATCAGCCACTTCGACCGCGAGCGCATCCCCGAGCGCGTGGTCCACGCCCGCGGGTTCGTGGCGTACGGCGATTTCGAGGCCACCGGGAAATGCGGTGACGAGCCGATCGCCACCTACACCCGTGCGAAGCTGTTCTCGGAACCGGGCAAGAAGACCGATGTCGCCATCCGCTTCTCCTCCGTCATCGGCGGCCGGGATTCGTCCGAGGCGGCCCGGGATCCCCGCGGCTTCGCGGTGAAGTTCTACACGGAGGACGGCAACTGGGACCTCGTGGGCAACAACCTCGCGGTGTTCTTCATCCGCGATGCCATCAAGTTCCCCGACGTCATCCATTCCCTGAAGCCGGACCCCATCACGTTCAGGCAGGAACCGGCCCGCATCTTCGACTTCATGTCGCAGACCCCCGAGGCCATGCACATGCTCGTGAACCTCTTCAGCCCGCGCGGCATACCGGCTGATTACCGCCACATGCAGGGATTCGGCGTCAACACCTACAAGTGGGTCGATGCCGATGGTGCCACCAAGCTCGTGAAGTACATCTGGCAGCCGCGCCAGGGCGTGAAGAGCCTGACCGAGGAGGACGCCGCCAACATCCAGGCGACGGACCTCGGCCACGCGTCGAAGGACCTGTACGAGGCGATCGAGCGCGGCGACTACCCGAAGTGGGACCTGTACGTGCAGCTGATGGACGACGGCGACCACCCGGAGCTCGATTTCGATCCCCTCGACGACACGAAGACCTGGCCGGAACAGGACTTCGAGCCGAAACTCATCGGCACCATGACGCTGAACCGGAACGTCACGGACCACCACAACGAGAACGAGCAGCTCTCCTTCGGGACCGGCGTCCTGGTGGACGGCCTCGACTTCTCGGACGACAAGATGCTCGTGGGGCGCACCTTCAGCTACAGCGACGCCCAGCGCTACCGCGTCGGCCCGAACTACCTCCAGCTCCCCGTCAACTCGGCGAAGAACGCCTCGGTCCACACCAACCAGGGCGGTGGCCAGATGTCCTACGGGACGGACCGGGCGCCCGGGCAGAACCCCCACGTCAACTACGAGCCCTCCATCACCGGTGGCCTGCGTGAGGGGCAGTACCCCACGCACGACGACCAGGGCCCGGAGATCCAGGGGCGACTGACGCGCAAGCGCATCCCGCTCACCAACGACTACCTGCAGGCGGGCCAGCGGTACCAGCTGCTCGAGCAGTGGGAGAAGGACGACCTCGTCGGCAACTTCGTCACGCTCATCGGGCAGGCGGCACGCGCGGTGCAGGAGCGCATGGTCTGGCACTTCTACCTCGTCGATGACGAGCTCGGAGCACGTGTCGGTGAGGGCCTGGGCATCGGCGTCGACGAGGTCAAGGACCTGCCGCCCCTCGCGAGCCAGACCCTGTCCGAGGACGAGCTGATGCGATTGAAGAACCTCGGCAGCAACGGCCCCCGCGACGTCGAGGGACTGACCATGACGCACTGCGTGCCCAACGAGCACGTGGTGGTCACCCGCTGAGCGGACGGCCGTAACCAGCTGAAACCCGGACCCGACAGGCCCTACCCTGCGAAGGGTGGGGCCTGTCATCGGTCCGGGAGGCGGACAGTCCTACCGATCTGGGCCGGAGTGGGTCATGCTCAGGCAGGACCTCTGCTCGGACAAGGACTCACCATGCATGCAACACTGCCGCCCTATCGCCCCCTTCAGTCACTGCTAATCGTCGGTGCATCAGCGTGAGCCCGGCTGAAGCGCCGGTCAAGCCTGTCCTTGTCGGGTATGACGGCTCGGACGGCTCCCGCCGGGCGGTGCTGTGGGCGGCCCACCACGCGGCTGTCTCCGGACTGCCTCTCGTCGTCGTGCACTGCTGGGTCTGGCCGTTCTTCACCCAGGACCTCGGCCCGGTCGGCGACATCAAGGACAGCGGCCTCCAGCGGGCCGCCGAGCGCACCAGCGCCGAAGGCCTCGATCTCGCGAAGCAGGCGGAACCGGACCTCGAGGTCAGCGTGCGGCTCATCACCGGCTTTCCCTCAGAAGTACTCACCCGGCTCTCCGCCGACGCTGCCCTCCTCGTCACCGGCACTCGCGGGCTCGGCGGGTTCGCAGGCTTGGTCATCGGCTCGGTCAGCCTCCACCTCGCCGCGTCCTCCTCCTGCCCCATCGCGGTCATCCGCGAGGATCAGCCCGGCAAGGGCGACGTCCTGGTCGCGGTCGACGGATCACCGGAGAGCGATCGCGCCGTCACCGAGGCAGCGGTCCTCGCGACGACCCTGCACGCGCCGCTCCGCGTCCTCCACGTCCGGCCCTACACGCGGCACGCCCGGACGCGGCAGCCCGACCCGGAGCACGACCCCGTCATCCAGCAGGCCCTGAACCTCCTGCCTGCGGATACGGACCTCACCGTCATCGAGGACTCCTTCGCGGAACCGTCCGTCCCCGGGGTCATCATCCACCAGGCGCATCGGGCCGTCTGCGTCGTCCTGGGCGCGAAGGGCACCAACACGCTCGGTGCCCGCCTCGGGTCCACGGTCCACGCCGTCCTCCACCACGCCCGAGGCAACGTCATCGTCGTCCGGTAGGACATGTGTCCCGAAGCACGGCGAGAAGGACCGCCGAGGCCGAGCTCGCTCGTCTTCGCCCTCGCCCGAGCCGGCAAGAGGGTGGAACGCTACGGAGCACGACGACGGGCTGCCGGCCGTTCCCCGCGCCGGGTCGGCCCCGGAGGGGCTCCCCGTTGTGCAGCTCTCGCTCCCATGCGGACAATCTGCGGATAAGTTGCGGGTGCCCGGTACGTCATGGGACCCGCTGGTTCGTAGGATGGGGAGCTGACGACCATTGTGGCTGGGAGCTGGTGGGTATCGACGATCGACGGACCGAGCAGGCGGTGCTGCCGGGTGCGGACACGGTGCCGGCGTCCGGTTATGGCCGGGCGGTCAGGGTTTCCGCGGCCGAGGGCAGGGCGACCCTCAGCCTGCTCCGTCCTGCCCTGCTCCGCCTGACCTGGGTGCCGGGAACCGAGGTCCAGGAAGCCGACGCCAGGGACGTCCTCAAGCAGAGCCTGGAGCTGGTGGGTCATGTCCCGTACGCGATCCTGGTGGACATGCGCCACATCAAGATCATCAACGCCGGTGCGAGGGCAGCCTACGGTTCCGAGATCATGGTCCTGGCTGCTGCGATGCTGGGGGTCACCCCCGTGGACCGGGTCAACGCCGCATCCGTGCAGCAATCGGTGCACGAGGTCCGGTTCTTCACCGACGAGGACGCGGCGCTGGCATGGCTGACGAGTCATCTTCCCGATCCGTCGTCCCGCCTCGTGTAGCGGCCCGGGCGTGGTCTGCGACCGGATGCCGAGCAATCTGATGGAGAGGGAGCGATGATCGACGAGGAACAGCTGGCGGCCGAGGCCTTCACGGCGACGATGCGTGACGGGGTCCTGTGGGTCGAATGGCTTGCCGGCATGAGTGTCGGCGAGGCGGATGCGATCGCCCTCGTCGAGCGGGCCGATGTGATCAGCAGGAACGTGTGTCCGCCGATGCTGGTCGAGCTCAACGGCATGGTGACCCTCAGCCGGACCGCCCTCCGCCGGTTCGCCGGGGAGCTCAACATCGCGGCGATGGCGATCGTAGGACCGACGGCGGTGGACAGGGCCCTCGCGGCGTTCTTCGCCGAGGTCCATGATCCGCCCTATCCGACCCGGTACTTCCGGCACCGGGCTAAGGCCCTGCCCTGGCTCACCGGTTGCCCCCACGCACCCTGACGGCGTCGCGGTGACGGGGCCGCCCGCGGGTTGCTGACGCGGGCCGGTGTCCCGATATACAGTGCCCTATGCGTCCTGATGCCGTGGTTGAGATTGAGCGGAAATTCGACGTCGACGACGACGCCGGGGTTCCTTCGCTGCACGACCTTCCCGGGATCGGGACGGTGGACCAGCCGGTCGAGCATCGGCTCGAGGCCGAGTACTTCGATACCGAGGACTTCAGGCTGGCCTCCCGGCGCATCACGCTGCGACGACGATCCGGGGGTGAGGACGCCGGGTGGCACCTCAAGATCCCGGCGGGTCCCGACGAACGGCACGAACACCATGAGCCGTTGGGCAGGAAGGCCGACGGCGTCCCCGAGGCACTGCTGGACCTGATCCGGGTGCACGTCAGGAGCGGGGCGCTGGTGCCGGTCGCCCGGCTGACGACGCGGCGCATCGTGCACCACCTCCGCGACGAGGGAGGCAGGATCCTGGTCGACCTCATGGACGACCGTGTGCAGGCCGAGGCGCTGCGGCCCGAACCCACCGGCCTGCACTGGCGTGAATGGGAGATCGAGCTCGTCGACGGGTCGATCGACCTGCTCGATGCCGTGCAGACCCGGGTCGCGGACGCCGGTGCGCGCCCCGCCGCCCACAGCTCCAAACTGGAGCGGACCCTCGGCTCCCTGCTCCGCACCGTCGCCGACACGCGACCCACACCGACACCGGGCGGTCCGGCCGGGGACATCCTGCTCGCCTACCTCCACGAGCAGATGGCCGCGCTCGAGGAGCAGGACCCCCAGGTGCGGCAGGACGCACCCGACGCGGTCCACCGGATGCGGGTCGCCACCCGGCGCGTGCGGTCGGTCCTGGGCACGTACCGCTCCCTGCTGGAGGACGCCGACGCCGTACGGCTCCTGCGTGAGGAACTGAAGTGGCTCGCAGGCGTGCTCGGCAAGGCGCGGGACGCCGAGGTCATGCACGCACGGCTCAGGGAGATGCTGGCCGACGAACCGCCGGAACTGGTGCTGGGCCCGGTCCGGCGCAGGGTCGACCTGGAGCTCGGGGACGGTTACAGAAAGGCCCACGCCCGGGCCCTCAAGGCGCTGCGCGGGCGCCGCTACTTCCTGCTGCTCGACACCCTCGAATCCGTGCTGGCAGCCCCGGCACTGACGGCCCGGGCCGCCGAGCCGGCCGCTCAGGTGATCCCGGATCTCCTGAACCGGGACATCCGGCGCCTGCGCTCGGCAGTCGACGAGGCCAGGCAGCACCCCGCGGGCGTCGGAGACCACCCAGCCCTCCATGAGGCGCGCAAGGAGGGCAAGCGGCTACGGTACGCGACCGAGGCCGCGGCCCCGCTCGGCCGGAAGAAGGTCGCCCGCATCGGGGAGGCGGCCGTGGGGATCCAGAAGATCCTCGGCGAGCATCAGGACAGCGTCGTGACCCGGGACCTGCTGCGCCGCCTCGGTGCCGCTGCGTTCAAGCAGGGTGAGAACGGATTCACCTACGGTCGGCTGCATGCCCTGGAACAGGTCGCAGCCCTTCGTGCGGAATCCCGCTTCCGCCGGGAATGGAAGCACTTCCCCTCGGACCTTCGCGCGAAGTAGGAACGGCCCCCGCTATGAGGACCTACCCGCGGTACGAGACCGTCAGCTTCCTGCGAGCCGCGGGTGCCGGCTACCTCGAAGGTCTGGTGCTGATGCGCTACGCGCGGAAGGCGGTCGAGGACCGCGGTCTCCCTTGTCACGAGCGGGTCGTCCACGTCGAGGTCTGGGGCGAGGAGACCTGCGGCATGAGCCACCACCAGGGGCATCCGGTGGACCTGACCGTCGGTCACAAGGCCATCTACTGGTACCGCGTCACCATCGACCGGCAGCACGAGGATCGACGCCTGCTGCCGGAGGCGGCAGTCCCGGCAGGCGCCGCGGCCGACGGCGTCGACCGGGTGCAGGTCGAGGGCTCCGCTGCCTCCTAGCCGCCGGCGAAGGGCGGCAGGACGTCCAGCACGTCGTCGTCCGCGAGGACGGTCGAGGTGTCCCGCAGCGCGACCTCGTTCAGCAGGAAGCTGCTGCGCCCGAGGACCGTCACCAGGGACGGGGCGCCCGGGGAGGCCGGGCGTGCGCGCAACTCGTCGAGCACGGCTGCCAGCGTGCGTCCGCCGGGCAGCCGTTCCTCACCGACACCGGTGGCGGCCTTCGCCGCCCCGAAATACCTCACCAGCACCTCAGCCACCGATGGCGCTCATCGACCGGTCGGGCTGGACGAAGTCCTCGGCACCGAGCCCCGTGTGGCTCATGCCGTGCGCCCGCGGCTTGAGCCACATGGCGTCGCGCCAGCGCTGGGCCACGGCCTCGTCGTCAGCGTCCGAGCGCAGGAGGCCGCGCAGGTCCGTCTCCTCGCGGGAGAAGAGGCAACTCATGATCTTGCCCTCGGCCGTCACGCGCGTCCGTCGGCAATCGGCGCAGAACGGTTCGGTGACCGACGCGATGATGCCGACGGTCCCGAGGACGACGTCGGGGGCGGTCCTCGCCCGGACCTCCCACCGCTCGGCGGGCGCGCCGTCGCGTCTCCGGGGGTCCGGGGTGAGGACGAAGCGGGTCTCGACCAGCGCGCGCATCTCCGCGGCGGTCACCATGCCCTCCTTCGTCCAGCCGTGGTCGGCGTCGAGGGGCATCTGCTCGATGAAGCGCAGTTCGAACCCGCGGGACACCGCCCACTCCACGAGATCGGGCGCCTCGTGGTCGTTGATGCCGCGCATCAGCACGGCGTTGATCTTCACGAGGCCGAGTCCGGCGTCGGCGGCCGCTTCGATGCCCCGGAGCACGCGGTCCAGGAAGGGCCGGCGGGTCAGCTGGGCGAAGGTCTCCGGGTGCAGGGAGTCCATGGACACGTTGATCCGCGTGAGCCCGGCGTCCTTCAGCTGCACGGCACGGCGCTCCAGGCCCAGGGCGTTGGTCGTCATCGAGATCGGCAGGTCGGCGTGATGCGCGCGGATGTCCCGGATGATGTCGAGCAGGTCGGCCCGGACCAGCGGTTCCCCGCCCGTCAGTCGCAGCTCACGGATGCCGAGCAGGTCCACGCCGATGCGCACCAGCCGGACGATTTCCTGGCGGGACAGCACCTGGTCCTTCTGCAGCCAGTTCAGTCCCTCGGCGGGCATGCAGTAGGTACACCGCAGGTTGCACTTGTCCGTCAGCGACAGGCGCATGTCCGTCGCCTGCCTCCCGTGGGTGTCCAGGAGGCCTTCGATCGTGCCCCCGCGGGCGACGCGGGGCATTCCTAGTTGGATTCCCATGCACTCGAGGTTACGCCCTCCATCGGCCCGGACCCTACCCGGGGGCGCCCGGACGGGCGAGGCTTCCACCCGGCGTCACGACCCTGTAGAACGCGGGGAACCTCCCTCCCCCCGTGGTCGTGTAAGGAACGGACCCGACCGGCCGGACGGCGGAGCGGTCGGGACATGACGGAAAGGCAGGAATTGCCCCGTGAGCATACGACGCCCGGCGTGGGCCGCCGTCTCGGGCGCGCTGGCGGTGGGGCTGGGGGTGATCGCCGGTGAGCTGGCGGCAGCCGCACTGAGCCCCTCCGTCACCCCGGTCAGCGCCGTGGGGTCCGCCGTCATCGACGTCGTCCCCCCGGCCGTCAAGGACTGGGCGATCGCCTGGTTCGGCACGGCGGACAAGGCCGTCCTCCTGGCGACGATCGCCGCGGTCATCGTCGGGATCGCCCTCGCCGCCGGCACGCTCGAGTACCGGCGGGCCTTCGCGGGCCGGGCCGTCGTCGTCTGCTTCGGGATAGCGGGCGCGCTCGCCGTGGCCTCACGGCCGCAGTCCTCCACCGTCTCCCTCGTGGCTCCCGCGGTGGCGGCACTCGTCGCGATCCTCGTCCTGGCCGCGCTCATCCGGGCGTTGGGCACGTGGTCCAGGGCGGCCGACGACGGCGGGGAGGTCTCGCTCCCGGCGCGCCGCCGGTTCCTCCAGGGGGCCGGCGGCACCGCCGTCGTCGCCGCCGCCACCGGCGCGGCAGCCACCGGGGTGCGCTCCTCCCAGACCGCCGTGACGCAGCAGCGCTCGTCCATCACGCTGCCCGCGCCCACCGGGGCGGCGCCGCCGCCGGAGGGCTCCTTCGTCCCCGAGGGTGCGGACCTCGGCATCGAGGGCATCAGCGAGCTCGTGACGCCGACCGCTGACTTCTACCGGATCGACACCGCACTCGTGGTGCCCGTCGTCGACGCCGCCGGATGGTCCCTGAAGGTCACGGGACTCGTGGACCGCGAGCTCGAGATCACGTTCGACGAACTGCTCGCCCTGCCCCTGATCGAACGCCACGTGACCCTGGCCTGCGTGTCCAACACCGTCGGCGGGGACCTGACGGGCAACGCCCGCTGGCTCGGCTGGCCCGTGCGCGCGCTCCTCGCCCGAGCCGGCGTGCGGCCCGAGGCCGACATGGTGCTGTCGCGGAGCGTGGACGGCTTCACGGCCGGCACGCCCCTCGAAGCGCTGACCGACGCCCGGGACTCGCTGCTCGCCGTCGGCATGAACGGGGAGCCGCTGCCCGTGGAACACGGCTTCCCGGTCCGGCTCGTGGTCCCGGGTCTGTACGGCTTCGTGTCCGCCACGAAGTGGGTGACCGAGCTCAAGGTGACCCGCTTCGCCGACGACACCGCGTACTGGTCCACCCGAGGCTGGTCCGAGCGCGGCCCCGTCAAGACGTCCTCCCGGATCGACGTCCCGCGCCCGAACGCGAGCGTCCCCGCCGGGGACGTCGTCGTCGGCGGGGTGGCCTGGGCGCAGCACAGGGGAGTCGGGGCCGTCGAGGTGAGGGTCGACGGCGGGCCCTGGCAGCGTGCCACGCTCGCGACGCCGATCTCCGACGACACGTGGTGCCAGTACGGCGCCACCCTGCGGCTGCAGGCCGGATCGCACACCCTCCAGGCGCGCGCGGTGGACCGGGAGGGCGCGGCGCAGTCCGTGGACACGGTGCCCCCGGCCCCCGACGGCGCCGAAGGGCTGCACACGGTAACGTTCTCCGTGACCTAGGCCACGCCCGCCGGGCGGTCCCGGCACCAGCGCGCGGAAGGCAGCCATGAGACGAACCGTCGCCGAACACCAGGCCGCCGTGGCCGGACTCCTGCACGCAGGCAGCGGGTACTCCCGAGCGGCCGCGGAGGTGCTCGCGCTCCGCGACGCCCTCGGCCGGGCACTGGTGGAGGACGTGCCCGCGCCGGTGAGCCTCCCGCCGTTCGACAACTCGCAGATGGACGGGTACGCCGTCCACGCCGCCGACCTCGCGGGCACGGCCACGCTGACGGTGGCGGAGCCCATCCCGGCGGGCATCGCGCCGCCGCCGCTCGAGCCGGGAACGGCGGCCCCGATCATGACCGGCGCCATGCTGCCGGCGGGCGCCGCCGCCGTCGTGCCCATCGAACGGGCAGAGCCCGCCCGGTTCCACTCGGCCGCGGAGCGGGCGGACGGGACCGCGGCCGTGCGACTCCCCGGCGGCATCGACGCCGGACTGTTCGTGCGGCGGGCCGGCAGCGACATCGCGGAGGGCGGGCTCGCACTGCCGGCGGGCACGCTGCTCGGCGCCGCCCAGCTCGGGCTCCTCGCCGCCTGCGGGGTCGGCGAGGTCCGCGTGGCCCCGCGCTTCCGCGTGCTGCTCCTGTCCACCGGCGACGAGGTGGCCGAGCCCGGCTCGGACCTCGCCCCGGGACGGATCTACGACGCCAACACGACCCTCCTCGAGGCGGCGCTGCGGGAGGCGGGCGCCGAGGTCACCCGCCACCGCCTGCTCGGGGACGATCCGGCCGTGCTCCGCGAGGCCCTCGCGGGTATCACGGCGGACAGCACCGACCTCGTCCTCAGCAGCGGAGGCATCAGCCAGGGCGCCTACGAGGTGGTGAAGCAGGCGCTAGCGGACAGCAGCGTCGAGTTCTCCTCGGTGGCCCTGCAGCCGGGCGGACCCCAGGCGCACGGGACCCTCTCCGGCGTCCCGTTCCTCGGCTTCCCCGGCAATCCCGTGAGCGCGATCGTCTCCTTCGAGATGTTCCTGCGGCCGGCCCTCCACCGGCTGACCGGGGTCCCGGCGCCCCGCCCCGTGCTGGGGGCGGTCCTCGCCGAGGGCGTCGACAGTCCTCCCGCCAAGCACCAGGTACGCCGTGGCGTGTACCGGGACGGGAGGGTGACGCTCGTGGGCGGCCCCGAGTCCCATCTGCTGCACGCCCTGGCCGCCGCCAACTGCCTCGTCCACCTGCCCGAGGGCGTCGCCTCGCTCGCCCGGGGGGACCGCGTCGACGTCACCCTCATCGGTCCCATACCGGCGGCCCCCCTGGCAACCGGGGACCCGGTGGCGGAGGATCGGGCCGGATCTGGTGGAATGGACTCCGCAGAAAGGACCCCATCATGAGCACTCCACCCCCCACCGAGGGGCTCTCCCACGTCCGCTCCGACGGCACCGCCCACATGGTCGACGTCTCCGGCAAGCAGGCGACCGTCCGCCAGGCGGTCGCCGAGGCGACCCTCGAGACGACGCCCGACGTCGTCGCGCTCATCACCGACGGCGGCCTGCCGAAGGGCGACGCCCTCGCCGTCGCCCGCGTCGCCGGCATCATGGCGACCAAGCAGACCTCCACGCTGATCCCCCTGTGCCACCCGCTGCCGCTGTCGAAGGTGACCGTCGACTTCGAGCCCGACGGCGGCCGCGTGCGGGTCGTGGTCCTCGCGAAGACCACCTCGCTCACCGGCGTGGAGATGGAGGCCCTGACGGGCGCGTCCGTCGCCGCCCTGACCCTCTACGACATGATCAAGGCCGTGGACAAGCACGCGGTGATCACCGGCATGCGCGTGCTCTCGAAGTCCGGCGGCAAGAGCGGTAACTGGGCCGTATGACACCCCTGCGCACCGCCGCCGTCGTCATCGCCTCCACCCGCGCCGCCGCCGGCACCTACGAGGACGAGTGCGGCCCTGCCATCGCCCACTGGCTCTACGACCACGGCTACGCCGTCGCCGACGCCGTCGTGGTTCCCGACGGTGACGCCGTCGG
The DNA here is from genome assembly GCF_058269135.1 of Arthrobacter sp. TJ-265. Classification (NCBI taxonomy): domain Bacteria; kingdom Bacillati; phylum Actinomycetota; class Actinomycetes; order Micrococcales; family Micrococcaceae; genus Arthrobacter; species Arthrobacter sp. TJ-265. The sequence continues at coordinate 79,508 of NZ_JBZCND010000005.1, forward strand.
CGCCGCGATCGGTGCCGCCCTCGAGGCCCGCCCGTCGGTGCTCATCACGAGCGGGGGGACGGGGCTCAGTCCCGACGACGTCACGCCCGAACAGACCGCGCCGTACCTGACGCGCAGCCTGCCCGGCATCATGGAGGCCATCCGCCGCGCCGGCGCGGACGCCGTCCCCACGGCGGTCCTCAGCCGCGGGCTGGCGGGCACCGCGGGCTCCACCTTCGTCATCAACCTTCCCGGATCGCCCGGGGGAGTCCGCGACGGCCTCGCCGTCCTCTCCCCGCTCATCGACCACATCTGCTCCCAGCAGGAGGGCCACAATGACCACCGGTGAAGTCGTGCACGCCGCCGTCGCCGACACCCCCATCACTCCCGAGGAGGCGCACGCCGGCGTCGACTCCCCGTACTGCGGGGCCGTGGTCGGTTTCAGCGGCGTGGTGAGGGACCACGACGGCGGCCGCGAGGTGAGCTCGCTGAGCTACTCGGCGCACCCGAGCGCCGACCGCGTCATCCGGGAGGTCGCCGAGGAGATCGCCGCACGGCACGACGGCATCCGGATCTGGGTGGCGCACCGCGTGGGACCCCTCGCGATCGGGGACCAGGCGCTCGTCGCCGCGGTCGGGGCCGCGCACCGCGGCGAGGCGTTCCGGGCCTGCTCGGATCTCGTGGACCTCGTGAAGGAGCGTGTCCCCATCTGGAAGGAACAGTTCTTCGCGGACGGCAGCGTGGAATGGGTCGGGGCAGGCGCGGAACAGTAGGCTTGAGGGCATGACTGAACTACTGCCGGTGGCCGTACTGGGTGCCAGGGGACGCATGGGGTCCGAGGCAGTCCGCGCGGTCGAGGCGGCGGACGACCTCGAGCTCGTCGCCGCCCTCGGCAGCAGCGACCCGCTCGACTCGCTCGTCTCCGCCGGTGCCCGCGTCGTCGTCGACCTCACCGTCCCCGACGCGACCGCCAGGAATGTCGGCTTCGCCGTCGAACACGGCATGCACGCCGTCGTCGGGACCACGGGCTGGACCGCGGACCGCCTGGACGGCCTGAAGGCCCTCCTGGCCGCCACCCCGTCCACGGGCGTCCTGATCGCACCGAACTTCGCGCTCGGGTCCGTGCTCGCCACGGCGTTCGCCGCCGCCGCGGCCCGCTACTTCGACTCCGTCGAGATCGTGGAGCTCCACCATCCGGACAAGGTCGACGCCCCCTCCGGCACGGCCGTGCGCACCGCCCAGCTCGTGGCCGCGGCGCGGGCCGGCGCGGGCGTGCCCGCCGCCCCGGACGCCACGCGGGACCAGCTCGACGGCGCGCGCGGCGCGAGCGTGGACGGCGTCCCCGTGCACTCCGTGCGGCTCCGCGGACTGACGGCCCACCAGGAGGTCCTGTTCGGGAGCGCGGGAGAGCAGCTGACCATCCGCCATGACTCCTTCGACCGCGCCTCGTTCATGCCCGGCGTCCTCCTCGGGATCCGCTCGGTGGCCCGGTACCCCGGGTTGACCGTGGGACTGGACGGCTATCTGGACCTGCAGACCGGGGGGGCGGGGTCATGACCCCGCCCCCGAACCCGGTGCTCGGGTTCTACCGGCAGCACAAGGTCAAGGTCGGCGTGCTGCTCGTCACGGCGCTCCTCGTGTTCTGGCTCGTGGTCGCCTTCCAGCGCAGCTTCCTGCTCCTCGGCGACCCCGAGCCCGTGGCGAAAGCCCTGGGCGTCGGGTACCTCCTGCTGCCGTGCATCGGCGCGTGGGCCCTGATCCGGGAACTGCTCTTCGGCGCCCGGACGGAGCAGATGGCGCGCCGGCTCGACGCCGAGGGTGGCCTGCCCGTCGACGACCTCCCGAGGACACCCGCCGGGCGGATCGTGCGGTCCGCAGCCGACGCCGCCTTCCCCGCCTTCCAGGCCGAGGTGGAAGCGGATCCCGGGAACTGGCGGAGCTGGTTCAGGCTCTCCTGCGCCTATGACGCCGCGGGCGACCGCAAGCGCGCCCGCCGCGCGATGCGCGACGCCGCCAAGCTGTACCGGCAGCACGGGGCCGGCGCCGCGCTCTAGCAGGGGACCGGCGCACGCGCCGAGGGCGTCAGTGCCGGGCGTCGGCACGTCCGTCCCGCGCCGCGTTCGCCGCACCGGAGGCGAGCAGTTCCAGGGGTCCGCGGGAGCGCAGGCGCTGGAACAGGATGCCGATCGCGACCGCGGCGGCGACCTGCAGCCAGAACAGCAGCAGGGGTTCCGGCAGCGGGGTCAGCTTGTCCGCCCAGCTCATGACGCAGATGTGGAGGGCGTACAGGGTCAGGGTCATCGCCCCCGGCGCCGAGAGCGGCAGGAGCGCCTGCGGGAACCGGCGCGTGAGCAGGAGGCAGGCCGCGACGACCGCGGCAGCGGATCCCGCCACGTGCACGAGGTCGAGCGTGGTCCCCGAGTGGGGTGCGCTGACCGCGAGCCACCACCACGAGCCCGACTGGTCGATGCTCGCGAGCCCGACGTCGAGCATCGCCTCCAGCGGGTAGCGGCTGCCGTCCGGGGTCGCCAGGAGGGCGGCGAGACCGCCGCCGGGCCCGAGGAGCTGGGTGCTCAGCAGCCGGGCCCCGACCGCGGCGAGCACGCCCGCGCCGAGGAGTCCCAGCTGCACGCCGAACCGCGACAGGTCCAGTCGTCCGATCACGAGGCCCACGAGGATGAAGCCGAGCCATTGCAGCACCGGGTAGTAGCCGGTCAGGAAGAGGTCCGCGGCGAGCGTCGCCGGTGCGAGGAAGTGCTCGAAGACGGGGTTGCCCCCGACGGAGGGCGGGTCCACGGCCGCGGTGACCAGGGGTCGCAGCAGGTAGGCGGCCACGGGGGCGAGCAGCAGCCAGCCGGCCGTCCACGCCGCCAGCGCCCTCAGCCGCAGCCCCACGAACGGCAGGGCGAGGAGGAACAGCAGCCCGTAGTGGACGAGGATGATGGCGATGTTCGTCTCGACGCCGCCGAGGACGAGCCCGATCAGGGCGATCACGAGGGCGCGGACCGCGATGCCCGTGCGGTCGGCGGAGAGCGCCCGGTCGCGGTGGGGGGAGCGCCCCCCCGTCAGGAGGGCCAGGCCGATGCCGGCGACGACGGCGAACAGGCCGGACGCACGGCCGGAGAACACCAGGGCCGTCCACGTGGCGTCCGTGGTGCCCGGGGCGTAGAGGGGCAGGATGTGCGTGCTCATCATGCCGAAGAGGGCCACGCCGCGCGCCGCGTCGATCCCGGTCAGGCGGCGGGGCGCGGACGTCGTGTGCATCCAGCCATGGTCCCACAGGCACCTCCCGCGTCCCCGGCGCGGCGGCCCGGGACTGCGTGCCCGGTCCCACCGGGTCCCGCCCGACCGGGTAACGTTTTACCCATGGCTGAAACCCCCTCCCGCATCCTCCCGTTCGGTTCGCTCGTGGCCGCGATGGTCACGCCGTTCACCGACGACGGCGGCGTCGACTTCGATGCCACCGCCGCCCTCGCCGCGAAGCTCGTCGACGACGGCTGTGACGGCCTCGTCGTCTCGGGCACGACGGGGGAGACCTCGACGCTCGAGGACTCCGAGAAGGAGGACCTCTACCGCGTCGTCGTCGAGACCGTGGGGGACCGCGCCCGGGTCATCGCCGGCACGGGCACCAACCACACCTCGCACTCGGTGGAGATGGCACGCCGTGCCGAGCGCGCCGGGGCCCACGCGCAGCTCGTCGTGACGCCCTACTACAACAAGCCCACCCAGTCCGGCGTGCTCGCCCACTTCACGGCGGTGTCCGAGGCGAGCGACCTGCCGATCATGATCTACGACATCCCGGGCCGGTCCGCCATCCCCATCACCACCGAGACGATGCTCCGGCTGGCGGAAAACCCGAAGATCGGCGCCCTGAAGGACGCGAAGGCGGACTTCGCCGCCGTGACGCGGGTGCTCGCCGCCACCGACCTGGACGTGTACGCGGGCGACGACGGCCTCACCCTGCCGTGGATGGCCGCGGGCGCCGTCGGGGTCGTCAGCGTCAGCGCGCAGGTCGCCACCGTCGCCTTCCGTGCGCTGGTCGACGCCGCGGCGGCGGGCGATCTCGACGAGGCCCGCCGCATCCACTTCGGCCTCGACCCCGTGGTGCGCGCCGTGATGACCCACATCCCGGGCGCGGTCTCCGCGAAGCAGATCCTGCGCCTGCAGGGGGTGCTCACGAACGCCGTCGTCCGCCTGCCCCTCGTCGAACCGGACGGTGCCGAGCTGGAGCCGGTCCTCGCCGACCTGGCCGAGGCCGGATGGGACATCGGGTCCCCGGGGACGCGCCGGGTCGCCCGGGCATGAGCGACGCGGCCGGCGTCGTCCCTGCCCAGCGAAGCCTGCCCCCGGCGCTGGAACCGGGCACGCTGAGGATCGTGCCGCTCGGCGGGCTGGGCGAGATCGGGCGCAACATGGCGGTGTTCGAGATCAGCGGCAAGCTGCTGATCGTCGACTGCGGCGTGCTCTTCCCCGAGGAGACCCAGCCCGGCGTGGACCTGATCCTCCCCGACTTCTCCTCCATCGAGGACCGGCTCGACGACGTCGTCGGCCTGGTGCTCACGCACGGCCACGAGGACCACATCGGGGCGGTGCCCTACCTCCTGCGCCTCAAGGCCGACATCCCCCTCGTCGGCTCGCAGCTGACCCTCGCTCTCGTCGAGGCGAAGCTGCAGGAACACCGGATCCGCCCCTACACCCTCACCGTGTCCGAGGGGCAGATCGAGCAGCTCGGGCCGTTCGAGTGCGAGTTCGTCGCCGTCAACCACTCGATCCCGGATGCCCTCGCGGTGTTCATCCGGACCGAGGCCGGCAACGTCCTGCACACGGGCGACTTCAAGATGGACCAGTTGCCGCTCGACGGGCGCATCACCGACCTGCGGGCCTTCGCGCGCCTCGGCGAGGAGGGCGTGGACCTCCTCATGGTCGACTCCACGAACGCCGACGTCCCGGGCTTCACGACGGCCGAACGGGAGATCGGTCCGGTCCTCGAGAACCTCTTCGGACAGGTCCGGAAGCGCATCATCGTCGCCTCCTTCTCCTCCCACGTGCACCGCGTCCAGCAGGTGCTCGACGCCGCCCACGCCCATGGCCGCTTCGTGTGCTTCGCGGGCCGCTCGATGGTGCGCAACATGGCGATCGCCGCGAGACTCGGGTACCTGAAGGTGCCGGACGGCATCCTCGTGGACATCAAGAACGTCGACGACCTCCCGGACGACCGCGTGGTTCTCATGTCCACCGGCTCCCAGGGCGAACCCATGGCGGCGCTGTCCCGCATGGCCAGCGGCGACCACCGCATCACCGTGGGCAAGGGCGACACCGTGATCCTGGCGTCCTCGCTCATCCCCGGCAACGAGAACGCCGTGTACCGCGTGATCAACGGGCTCCTGAAGCTCGGCGCCGACGTGATCCACAAGGGCAACGCCAAGGTGCACGTGTCCGGTCACGCCGCGGCCGGGGAGCTCCTCTACTGCTACAACATCCTGAGACCCAGGAACGTCATGCCGGTGCACGGCGAGATCCGGCACCTCATCGCCAACGGGAAGCTCGCGCAACAGACGGGCGTCCCCGCGTCGAACGTCCTGCTCACCGAGGACGGCTCGGTCGTCGACCTCGTGGACGGCAGGGCACGCGTGGTGGGAGCCGTCGAGTGCGGCTACGTCTACGTGGACGGCTCCAGCGTCGGGGAGATCACCGACGCCGACCTCAAGGACCGGCGGACCCTCGGCGAGGAGGGCTTCATCTCGATCATCACCGTGGTCAACCGCACCACCGGGACGATCGTGTCCGGCCCGGACATCCATGCCCGCGGGTTCGCCGAGGACGACGCCGTGTTCGACGAGATCAAGCCGAAGATCGCACGGGCCCTCGAAGAGGCCGTGACGAACACGCCGGACCACACCACCTACCAGTTGCAGCAGGTCGTCCGGCGCATCGTCGGAACCTGGGTCAACCGGGGGTACCGACGGCGCCCGATGATCATCCCGGTGGTCCTGGAAGCCTGAGCGCAGCGGTCCCCGAAGGCCTCGTCGGCGCGCGGGAATTCGACGGATGGGGGCAGTGGTCCGGTACCGTGAGGACCATGGCCACTCGAACGTCCCCTGCCCCGCGGGGCCAGCACCAGACCCGCAGCAAGGGAGCGTCCGCCGTCACGGCACCCTCCCGGACCAAGGGGCCCGCCAAGCCGCCGGCCAAGGGGGCAGGCCGCGCTCCGGCCAGGACCCGCCAGGTCCCGGTGACACCCGAGCCGCGGGACGAGGACCACCTCGCCCTGCCGCTGAGGGCCGTCCGGGCGGTGTGGATGGGTACCGCGCGCGTCGTCGGTTCCGGTGTCCGCACCTTCGGCCACGACGTCAACCCGGACCGTGAGCTCCGCCGGGACGGTTCCGGCTTCTTCCTCCTCCTGCTGGCCCTGGCCGTCGCCGCCGTCGAGTGGTGGGCCCTCCACGGCATCGCCGCCGACATCGTGCACGCGGCCGCCGGCGGCACCTTCGGCTGGATGGCCCTGCTCGTCCCCTTTATGCTCGGCATCGGCGCCATCCGTCTGTTCCGCTACCCGGAGCGGCACCGGGCCAACAACCGCATCGCCATCGGCCAGCTCGTCCTCCTCTTCGCCGGCTCCGGCATCGCCCACCTCGTCGGCGGCAGGCCCGGCCTCTCCGACGGGCTCGACGCCCTCTGGCGCGCGGGCGGCGTCGCCGGGTTCCTCGTCGCGGGCCCGCTCAGCAGCGTCCTCACGGCCTGGCCCGTGGGCATCCTGCTCGCGGCGGCGATCTTCCTCGGCCTGCTGATCGTCACGGCCACGCCCTTCCGCCACATCCCCGACCGCCTGCGCACCCTGTACGAGCACCTGATGGGCCAGGACCCGAACGGCGCCGAGGCGCGGCGCGACGACGGCCACGACCAGAGCTACCTCTACGAGACCCACGGCGCCACGGCGAAGCCCGAGCCGAAGCGCCGCAAGCGCCTGTTCGGCAAGGACAAGCCCGAGGCGTCCGGCAACGACCACGACCAGCACGACGACGGTGACGGCTACGTCGGCGACGAGGCGTTCGAGCGCGCCGTCATCGAGGACGAGGAGCGCCGCGCCCGCGAGGCCGAGGCCGCCGTCCCGCCCGGCGTCCGGCGACCCACACGGCAGGAACTGGCCGCCGAGGAACTCAAGCGGTCGCAGGGGATCGGCACGCCGGAGCCTGCGCCCGGGCGTGAGCCGGAGGGTGCGACCGAGGCCATCGACGTCGTCCCCGCCGCGAAGGCGCTGATCGTCCCGTCGACGCCGGTGCAGCCGCAGGTCCCGCCCACGCCCATCCCGCAGCGCACCGAGCAGCTGCAGCTCGCCGGCGACGTCGCGTACACCCTGCCGCCGTCGGACTACCTGCCCGCCGGTACCCCGCCCAAGGAGCGCTCGGAAGCCAACGACGCCGTCGTCGCCGCCCTGACCCACACCATGGACCAGTTCAACGTGGACGCGAAGGTGACCGGGTTCTCGCGCGGCCCGACCGTCACGCGCTACGAGATCGAACTGGCCCCGGGCACCAAGGTGGAGCGGGTGACCGCGCTCTCGAAGAACATCTCCTACGCCGTCGCCAGCTCGGACGTGCGCATCCTCTCGCCCATCCCCGGCAAGTCGGCCATCGGTATCGAGATCCCGAACACGGACCGCGAGACGGTCTCCCTCGGCGACGTGCTGCGCTCCGGCAACGCCCGCAAGACGGACCATCCCATGGTGATGGGTGTGGGCAAGGACGTCGAGGGCGGGTTCGTCGTCGCCAACCTCGCGAAGATGCCCCACCTGCTGGTGGCCGGTGCCACGGGTGCGGGCAAGTCCTCGTTCGTGAACTCCATGATCACCTCGATCCTCATGCGCTCCACGCCGGACGAGGTGCGCATGGTCATGGTGGACCCCAAGCGCGTGGAGCTCACCGCGTACGAGGGCGTACCCCACCTCATCACACCCATCATCACGAGCCCCAAGAAGGCCGCCGAGGCGCTGCAGTGGGTGGTGCGCGAGATGGACACCCGCTATGACGACCTGGCGAACTACGGCTACAAGCACATCGACGACTTCAACAAGGCCGTCCGGAACGGGAAGGTCGTCCCGCCCGAGGGCTCCAAGCGCGTCGTCCGCCCCTACCCGTACCTGCTGGTCATCGTGGACGAGCTCGCCGACCTGATGATGGTCGCCCCGCGCGACGTCGAGGACTCGATCGTCCGCATCACCCAGCTGGCGCGCGCCGCCGGTATCCACCTCGTCCTCGCCACGCAGCGGCCGTCGGTCGACGTCGTCACCGGCCTGATCAAGGCCAACGTGCCGTCCCGCATGGCCTTCGCGACATCCTCGGTCACCGATTCCCGCGTGGTGCTGGACCAGCCGGGCGCCGAGAAGCTCATCGGGCAGGGCGACGCGCTGTTCCTGCCCATGGGTGCGTCCAAGCCCATGCGCGTGCAGGGTGCCTGGGTCACCGAGTCGGAGATCCACCGCGTCGTGGAGCACGTGAAGGGGCAGCTGCAGGCCGTCTATCGCGAGGACGTCGCGGTCGACGCGCCGAAGAAGCAGATCGACGACGACATCGGGGACGACCTCGAGGTCCTGCTCCAGGCGACAGAACTCGTGGTCACGACCCAGTTCGGGTCCACCTCGATGCTGCAGCGCAAGCTCCGCGTCGGGTTCGCGAAGGCCGGACGCCTCATGGACCTGCTCGAATCGCGCGGGGTGGTCGGACCGTCCGAGGGGTCGAAGGCCCGTGACGTGCTGGTCAAGCCCGACGATCTCGCCCCCGTGCTCGCCGCCATGCGCGGTGACGAGCCGTCCGCGCCGGCGCCGTCCCAGCCGCAGCCCCAGGCGCCGATCGACCTCGTCGCGGACGATCTCGCCTCGCGGGCGCAGGCGGTCGACTACTACGACGGCGCCGACGCGTCGGGGGGCTCCGACGACGGCGACGACGGCGAGAACTCCGACGCCTGGAGCCTCACCGGCAGGTAGCCTGAGAGAGTGACTAGCTCCCCGAGCCCGGCCGTGCCGGTCCTGAACATCGCGAACGTCCTCACCGTCGTGCGCATCCTGATGGTGCCGTTCTTCGTCTGGTTCCTCCTGCTCGACGACGGCCGCGACGGGCTGTTCCGCTGGCTCGCCGTCCTCGTCTTCGCGGTCGCGATCTACACCGACAAGCTCGACGGCGACCTGGCCCGCAGCCGGGGCCTCATCACGGACTTCGGCAAGATCGCGGACCCGATCGCGGACAAGCTGCTCATCGGCTCCGCCCTCGTGATGCTGTCCGTCCTGGGCGAGCTCTGGTGGTGGGTCACGATCGTGATCCTGGTCCGCGAGATCGGGATCACGCTCCTGCGGTTCGCCGTGATCCGGTACGGGGTCATGCCGGCCTCGCGCGGGGGAAAGCTGAAGACGGTCGTCCAGACCGTCGCCATCCTGCTGTTCCTCATCCCGCTGCAGTCCATCGCCGGCGACTGGGCCTGGTGGCCCGCTGCCGCGGTCATGGCGGCCGCCGTCGTGATCACGGTGGTGACCGGCGTCGACTACGTGGTCCAGGCCATCCGGCTCCGGGCCGCAGCCCGCTCGTGACCGGCGCGGGACCGGCCGCCGACGTCGTCGACCTCGCCACGCGGCGGGGTCTCACGGTGGCCACGGCCGAATCCCTGACGGCCGGCCTGGTCGCCGCCACGCTGGCCGACGTCCCGGGCGCCTCCGCGGTCCTGCAGGGCGGAGTAATTGCCTACCAGATCTCTGTCAAGCAGAACCTGTTGAACGTCGACGCCGAACTTCTTTCGAGCGCCGGCGCCGTGGATCCGCGCGTCGCCGCGGCGATGGCCGACGGCGCCAGGGCGGCGTTCTGCTCGGACATCGGCGTCGCAACGACCGGCGTCGCGGGGCCCTCCCCGCACGAGGGGAAGCCGGTGGGGACCGTATTCACGGCGATTTCCACCTCCTCGGGCACGGAGACGTTCGAGCACCACTTCGTCGGGGACCGCGACACGATCAGGACCGCTTCCCGTGACGCGGTGCTCGTCGAGCTCCGCGAGGCGCTCCTCGGGGGAACAAACAATCGCCGGGGGTAGTTATAAACACTGCCGGCCATTGATAGGGTTGGCGACTCAAGCTCTAGCAGAACGGGCAGGTCATCATCACGGGGCGGACGTCCATCGGGCGCCGCCGCATTATGAGGGAGCAAGGCGATACAGATGGTAAAGCAGCCCGTATCCGTAAACGGCGTGGTCCGTTGGCGTGATGTGGGGTTGGCGGATGATGCACAACGCAGGCCCAAGGAGCGCAAGCTGGTGGTTCTCCGCCACGAGATCGGCGACGTCCTGCGCGACGTCCGCCAGCGCCAAGGCCGTACCCTGCGCGAGGTGTCGCACAGTGCGAGGGTTTCCCTCGGATACCTCAGCGAGGTCGAGCGTGGACAGAAGGAAGCATCGTCCGAACTCCTCTCATCAATCTGCAGTGCACTCGAGGTGCCGCTCTCCTCGATGCTGCGGGAAGTCAGTGACCGCCTGGCAGAAGCAGAAGGCGTATCCATCCCGGACACCATCCCCCAGGAGTTCTCCCGCGAATTCGGGGACGACCTCACGGACGAACTGAACGACGACTTCCGTCGGGGGCTCGCGGCCACGAACCGCTAGTCACCCCACGTCAAGGAAGGCCCGTCCCCGACACGACCGAGGGGGCGGGCCTTCCTGCTGTTTGCTACCAGTTGTCCCGGGTGTAGGTGTTGTTGAGCTGGGCGATGAGCGTGCCCAGGCGCGTGAGGTCCTCCACGTCCCAGTCCTCCATGAGCTGGTGGAAGGCCTGCTTGCGGGCCGTCTGCGCAGCCACGAGCTGCCGGGTGCCGGCGTCCGTCAGCGAGATCGACTGCGCCCGGCCGTCGAGCGGGTCGGCTTCCTTCCGGACCAGGCCCAGCTGCTCCAGCATCGCGATCTGCCGGCTGACGGAGGGCTTGCCCACTCCCACGCTTGCAGCAATGTCGGTGAGACGCATGGAGCCCTCACGCTGCAGGATCACCAGCAGCCCGTACGCCGCGGGTTCCATGTCGGGATGCACCCGACGCGCCACCTTGTAGGAGTTCGAACGGGCGCGCCGCCACAGCATGCTCAGCTGCTGTTCCAGGGCCTCGATGGCCGCATCGGTGTCGGCATCCTCCCCGGGGTAGCCGGTACGGCCCGCGCCGGGGTCGGTGATGCTCGGCTTCGCGTTCATGGGGCCATTCTAGGGCGCACCGGCGGAATCACCATGCCCCACAGCCTGTTTCCTCCGCCCGGCCGCGAATTCCGCTCGCGGGTCGTCCTCCCGGGTGATTCCACCGCGGCCCTCGGTGCCGGCCTCCGTGTCGAGGACCCAGAATGGTAGGAGAGGTGTGACGGATGATCGGCCCACGACGAGAGCGAAGGACAGTGCATGCGGTTGAGCGACTTCTGGCGATTGATGGACGACGAGTTCGGGGAGCGGTACTCGCGGACCCTCGCGCGGGACCTCGTCGTGGACCAGCTGGGTGACAGGACGGCGTCCGAGGCGCTGGGCGCAGGTGCCGATCCGAAGACGGTCTGGGAAGCGGTGTGCCGGGCGCAGGATGTACCGACGAGCCGCTGGCTCGGCCGCGACGTCAAACCGCGCTGACCCGATGCGTCGGCACGCCCACGGCCGGGCTGCACGGGACACACAGAGGAACCGCGAATATTCGAATACCTGTTCGGACGGGGATACAATGGGACACGGCCCGAGCGCTGTTACGCACATGGTGGCGGCCCCGCCCCAAAGTGTCGGTGCGGGCCCCTACAGTCGAATCGAACACGTACACACAGGCCAGTTGGCCATGAACAACCGAGGTGAAGAATGGCCGCTCCAGACCGCGAGAAAGCCCTAGAAGCTGCTCTCGCCCAGATCGACAAGCAGTACGGCAAGGGTTCGATCATGCGCCTCGGCGACGAGACCAGGGCGCCCATCGAGACCATCTCCACGAGCTCCATCGCGCTGGATGCGGCTCTCGGCATCGGCGGCCTGCCCCGCGGCAGGGTCGTGGAGATCTACGGTCCCGAGTCGTCGGGCAAGACCACCGTCGCCCTCCATGCGGTGGCCAGTGCCCAGCGCAACGGCGGGATCGCCGCCTTCATCGATGCCGAGCACGCCCTGGATCCCGAGTACGCGAAGAGGCTGGGCGTCGACACCGACGCACTCCTCGTCTCGCAGCCGGACACCGGTGAGCAGGCGCTGGAGATCATGGACATGCTCATCGGTTCCGGATCGATCGACATCGTCGTCATCGACTCCGTCGCCGCCCTCGTGCCCCGCGCCGAGATCGAGGGAGAGATGGGTGACAGCCACGTCGGCCTGCAGGCCCGGCTCATGAGCCAGGCCCTCAGGAAGATCACCGGCCGGCTCGCCCAGACCAAGACCACGGCCATCTTCATCAACCAGCTCCGCGAGAAGATCGGTGTGTTCTTCGGCAGCCCCGAGACCACCACGGGCGGCAAGGCGCTGAAGTTCTATGCGTCCGTCCGCATCGACGTCCGACGCATCGAGACCCTGAAGGAAGGCGTCAACCCGGTCGGCAACAGGACGCGCGCCAAGATCGTCAAGAACAAGATGGCCCCGCCCTTCAAGCAGGCCGAGTTCGACATCCTGTACGGCTACGGAATCTCCCGTGAGGGCGGACTCATCGATGTCGGTGTCGAGAACGGACTGGTCAAGAAGTCCGGCGCCTGGTTCACCTATGACGGCGACCAGCTGGGGCAGGGCAAGGAGAACGCCCGGAAGTTCCTGAAGGACAATCCGGGCCTGGCCGACGAGCTCGAGCAGAAGATCAGGGTCAAGCTGGGCATCGGGGTGCAGCCGGAGGAGCCGGACGTACCGAAGCTCAAGGCCGTCAGCAGCGAGTAGGCGCCGTGGCATCGGAGATCGGGCCGGAAGCGGCAGGATGGGGGATCTCCTACGGTCTGTTCGGTTCGGACAGTTCAGCCGACCCGGACGGGTCAGAGCCGCCTGCCCGGTCCCGATCCACGCGCCAGAAGCCGTCGCGGTCGGCGTCCTCCTCCTTCGGCAGGACGACGTCGGCGAAGGGGCGCGGAGCGCCACAGGCCCGGCGTCGAAGCGGCTCGCCAGGCCGGGCATCCTTCGACGATCCGTTTGCACCGGTCGTCGGTGCCTCGGCCGACGCCGCCGAGGCACCCGATGCTCCCACGACGGGGGACGGCACCGGTCGGCGGCGGGCACGCGACGGAGGAGGCCAATCCTCACCCCGAGGTGCGCGGCGCGGGCGGCGTGATGCCGCCGCAGGTCCGAGCGACGACGTCCCCGAGGGTGACGGGACGACGGGGGAGGACACCCCCGTCCGGAGCGACGAGGAGTGGACGTCGCTGGCCCGCTCCGTGCTGCTCCGCCAACTGGCCATGGGCGCCCGGAGCCGCCACCAGCTCGATCGCAAGCTCGCCGAGCGTGAGGTACCGCGGCCGATCGCCGCGGCACTCCTCGATCGGTTCGAGGAAGTGCAGCTGATCGATGACGCCGAGTTCGCCCGGATGTGGGTGCGCACCCGCACCGCCGCCAGGTCGCTCTCCCGGTCCTCGCTGCGGCGCGAGCTCGCGGACAAGGGCATCGACGCGTCGCTGGCGGAGGACGCCCTGCTGCAGCTCTCCGACGAGGAGGAGGACGAACAGGCCCGGGAGGTGGTGCGCCGGAAGCTCCGCCGCGGTGCCGATCTGTCCGATCGTGCCGTGCGGGACAAGGAGATGCGGCGCCTCGTCGGGGTGCTCGCCCGCAAGGGGTACAGCCCCGGGACCGCGTTCTCGATCGTGAAGGACGTTCTCGCCGAGGGGGAGTGACCGCGCCGGTCGACCCGGCGATTGTGGGCGCCCAGCGTGCCGGTCGTACGCTTGAGGGCGTGAGCATGACACTTCCTGTATCCCTCGACGAGACGCCCCGCAGTACCCCGGCCGGCGCAGCCGGACAGCGCACCTACGAGGTGCGGACGTTCGGCTGCCAGATGAACGTGCACGATTCCGAGCGGATCTCCGGGCTGCTCGAGGGTGCCGGACTCGCGCGCGTCGAGGGCGGCCAGGCGGACGTCGTCGTCTTCAACACCTGCGCCGTCCGCGAGAACGCGGACAACAAGCTGTACGGCAACCTCGGGATCCTCAAGGCGGTCAAGGAGGCCCGGCCGGATCTGCAGATCGCCGTGGGTGGGTGCCTCGCCCAGAAGGACAGGGAGACCATCCTCAAGAAGGCACCCTGGGTGGACGCGGTCTTCGGGACGCACAACATCGGCGCGCTGCCCGCCCTGCTCGAGCGTGCACGCCACAACCAGGACGCGCAGCTGGAGATCCTGGAATCCCTCGACGTGTTCCCCTCCACCCTGCCGACACGGCGCGAGTCGGTCTACGCCGGCTGGGTCTCGATCTCCGTCGGCTGCAACAACACCTGCACCTTCTGCATCGTGCCGTCCCTGCGAGGCAAGGAGCGCGACCGCCGGCCCGGGGAGATCCTCGCCGAGATCGAAGCCCTCGTCGCCGACGGCGCCGTCGAGGTCACGCTCCTCGGCCAGAACGTGAACTCCTACGGCATCGAGTTCGGCGACCGCGGTGCCTTCGCGAAGCTGCTGCGCGCCTGCGGGTCGATCGAGGGCCTCGAACGGGTCCGGTTCACGAGCCCGCACCCCGCAGCGTTCACCGACGACGTGATCGACGCGATGGCCGAGACGCCCAACGTGATGCCGCAGCTGCACATGCCCCTGCAGTCGGGCTCGGACCGTGTCCTGAAGGCGATGCGGCGGTCCTACCGGTCCAGCCGCTTCCTCGGCATCCTCGAGAGGGTCCGCGATCGGATGCCCCACGCCGCCATCTCCACCGACATCATCGTGGGCTTCCCCGGCGAGACGGAGGAGGACTTCCAGGCCACCCTCGACGTCGTCGAGCAGTCCCGCTTCGCCACGGCCTTCACCTTCCAGTACTCGAAACGCCCCGGTACCCCGGCGGCGGACCTGCCCGACCAGCTGCCCAAGGCCGTGGTGCAGGAGCGGTTCGAGCGGCTGACGGCGCTCCAGGACCGCATCGCCCGTGAGGAGAACGCGAAGCAGGTCGGGACGGTCGTCGAGGTGCTCGTGACCGACCAGCAGGGCCGCAAGGGCGGCGAGACGCATCGGCTCACCGGGCGTGCGCGGGACCAGCGGCTCGTCCACTTCTCCGTCCCCGAGGGTGCGGCCGTGCCCCGACCGGGCGACGTCGTGACCCTTCCCGTCACCGAGGCGGCCTCCTTCCACCTGCTGTCGGATCCCGCGCCCGAGCAGTACGCCGTCCGCCGCTCCCGCGCCGGCGACGCGTGGGACAGGAGCCAGGCCGACTCCTGCGGCGTCCCGGCGCCGTCCGACGGCACGGCCGGTCCTAACGGTGCTCCCCGCCCCGTGTCGCTGGGCATGCCGTCCCTGCCGGTCCGCGGAGCGCGTTCTTGACCCTTCCCGTGGTCGCGGTCGTCGGTCCCACGGGGTCCGGCAAGTCCGAGCTCGGTATCGCCCTGGCCCAGCGCCTCGACGGCGAGATCGTCAACGCCGACGCCCTCCAGTTCTACCGCGGCATGGACATCGGGACGGCCAAGCTGGCCCCGACGGAGCGGCAGGGCATCCGGCATCATCTGCTCGATGTCCTCGACGTCACGCAGGAGGCGAGCGTCGCCGCCTACCAGGAGGACGCCCGCCGGATCGTCGAGGACATCCGCGCCCGCGGGCGGGTGCCCATCCTCGTCGGCGGGTCCGGCCTGTACATCCGTGCGGCCCTCGATCGGCTCGAGTTCCCGCCGACCGACGCCGGCGTCCGCAGCCGGCTCGAGGCGGAACTCGCCACCACC
The DNA here is from genome assembly GCF_058269135.1 of Arthrobacter sp. TJ-265. Classification (NCBI taxonomy): domain Bacteria; kingdom Bacillati; phylum Actinomycetota; class Actinomycetes; order Micrococcales; family Micrococcaceae; genus Arthrobacter; species Arthrobacter sp. TJ-265. The sequence continues at coordinate 95,328 of NZ_JBZCND010000005.1, forward strand.
GGGAGCGCGGCGTTCCGCCGACGGCTCCGGGAGGTCGACCCCGCCTCCGCGGAACGGATCGACGACGACCGCCGCCTCGTCCGCGCCCTCGAGGTGTACGAGATCAGCGGACGGCCCTTCAGCGCCTTCATGCCGCGGCGCGAGTACCACCAGCCCGCCGTGCAGATCGGCCTCGCCGTCGACCGGGACGTCCTGCGCGCACGGCTCGCCGAGCGGGTGCACGCGATGGTGGCCGGCGGGCTGGCCCACGAGGTCGGACGCCTCGCCGCCAGCGGGCTCCGGGACGGGCGGACGGCGTCCCGCGCCCTCGGGTACGGGCAGTTCCTCCGGGTGCTCGACGGCTCCATGACGGAGCAGGACGCCGTCGAGGACACGATCGCCGCGACCCGCCGGTTCGCCCGGCGCCAGCTGACCTGGTTCCGGGGCGATCCGCGCGTGGCCTGGACGGACTGGCAGGCACCCGGTCTCGTCGACCGGGCCGTCGGGATCGTGCGGCAGCGTGGGGACATATCCTAGGACGGTGACCGACTACCGCGCCCATGCCACCGATTCCCGGCCGTCCGCCGGCCTCTCCTTCACCAAGGGCCACGGCACCGGCAACGACTTCGTCCTGACGCTCGACCCGGACGCGGCAGCCCCGGACGACGCCGCCTTCGTCGCCTCGCTCTGCGACCGCCACCGGGGGATCGGCGCCGACGGATACATCCGCGCCGTGCGGTCGTCCGCCCTTCCCGAAGGGCGGGCGCTCCTGCAGACGGAGCCCGCCGCGGATTGGTTCATGGACTACCGCAACGCCGACGGCTCGGTGTCCGAGATGTGCGGCAACGGCGTCCGCGTCTTCGCGCACTTCCTCCTCGCCTCCTCGGTGGCCGACCTGCCCGAGGGCGGCGAGCTCGCCATCGCCACCCGCGCGGGTGTCAAGCGCGTGACCCGCTCGTACGACGGGTACGCGGTGGACATGGGGCCCTGGGAGTTCATCCACCCCGAGGCGGCCGTGGCCCGGGGCATGGACTCGCTCGTGGAGATCGGCGGACTCGATGTCGACCGCCCGGCGCTGTCGATCAGCATGGGCAATCCGCACACCGTCGTCGCGCTGGCCGAGGCCGCCGAACTGCAGAGGACCGAACTGCACCGGGCTCCGGGTGTCCAGCCGGTGCCGCCGGAGGGGACCAACGTGGAACTCGTGGTGCCCTCCGATCCGCTCGTGGGGGACGACGGCGTCGGCCGGCTCAGTATGCGCGTCCATGAGCGGGGCGTCGGCGAGACGCAGTCGTGCGGCACCGGCGCCTGTGCCGCCGCCGCGGCCACACGCTTCTGGGCGGGCGCGGGAGCCCCCGCGCGGTGGCAGGTGACCGTCCCGGGCGGCGTCGTCGGGGTCACCTTCTTCGACGGCCCCGACGGCCGTGAACACGTGCTGCTCAGCGGCCCGGCCGCCCTGGTGGCGGAGGGCGTACTCCTCCCCGCCGGCTGAGCCGGTCGAACGGGATGAGCCCGCCGGGGCGGTCACTCCGCCCGGTGCACCTCGAGGATGCGGAAGGACTTGGACGTCTCGGCGCGCCGCACCGTGAAGCCTTCGGGCAGCTCCTCGGACAGCCAGCGCTGCAGGGAGTCCGCGCCCAGGTTCTTCTGCACCACGAGCCAGGCCCGGCCGCCCGGGGCGAGGCGCGGGAGCCAGCGCAGGAGCAGCGCATGCAGTTCCTGCTTGCCGATGCGGATGGGCGGATTGGACCAGATGGTGTCGTACTCGAGTGCGTCGTCCACGGCGTCGGGGGTGCTCGCCGCCACGTGGCCCAGTCCGAGGCGCGCGGCGTTCTCCGCGGTCAGTGCGACGCACCGCTCGTTGACGTCGACCGCGTGGACCTCGGCGTCGGGCGCCTTCAGGGCCATGGTGAGGGCGAGCGGCCCCCACCCGCAGCCGAGATCCAGCATCCGCCGTCCCTGCGGGTCCGGGACGGCGTCGAGCAGGATCGCCGTGCCCTTGTCCACGCCGTCCGGGCTGAACAGGCCCGACGACGTCACGAGGTCCCTGCGTGCGCCGGCCAGGACGACGGAGAGCGGTCGGCGCGTGTCCGGTCCCGCCGGCTGGGCGCTGAAATAGTGCTGAGACTCCATGGACAGAAGCCTAGTGGCACACCGGAGGCACCCGGCGCGGGCAGGTTTCGCGCTGGGAGAATACGCTGGAGCAGGCCGGGCCGTCAGCCGTAGGATTGAGGGACATCCATCTAGGGAGACTATGACCGAGAACCACGGACATTCCACCGGCGCCGACATGGGCCCGGAGGAGATCCAAGCCGTCATCGACCGGATCCTCGCCAGCGACGAAGCTGCCGTGGCCAAGGCGAAGAAGGGGACACCAGCGCCGGACACTTCCGCGCCGATCGAGAAGACCTGGCGATCACGGGCACAGGCCCTGTCCCAGGACGAAGAGCCGTCGGACGCCGACGGAGACCAGCAGGACCTGGCCGAGCGCCGGGCGCTCCGACGTGTCGCAGGACTGTCCACCGAACTCGAGGACGTCACCGAGGTCGAGTACCGGCAGCTCCGGCTGGAACGCGTCGTCCTCGCCGGCCTCTGGAGCGAGGGAACGGCGCAGGACGCCGAGAACTCACTCCAGGAGCTCGCGGCACTGGCGGAGACGGCCGGTTCGGAGGTCCTCGACGGCATCGTGCAGCGACGCCTCAAGCCGGACCCCGGGACGTTCCTCGGCTCGGGCAAGGCCCAGGAGCTCAAGGGGATCGTCCAGGCGACCGGAGCGGACACCGTGATCGTCGACAGTGAGCTGTCGCCGTCGCAGCGCCGCGGACTGGAGGACATCGTGAAGGTCAAGGTGATCGACCGGACCGCGCTGATCCTCGACATCTTCGCCCAGCACGCCAAGAGCCGCGAGGGCAAGGCGCAGGTCGAACTCGCCCAGCTCGAGTACCTGCTCCCGCGCCTCCGCGGCTGGGGCGAATCCATGTCCCGCCAGGCCGGTGGCCAGGTCGGCAGCGCAGGCGCCGGCATGGGCTCGCGTGGCCCGGGCGAGACGAAGATCGAACTCGATCGGCGCAAGATCCGTACACGGATGGCGAAGCTCCGCCGCGAGATCGCGGGGATGAAACCCGCGCGGGAGACAAAACGCTCCAACCGCCGCCGGAACCAGGTACCGTCCGTCGCCATCGCCGGCTACACGAACGCCGGCAAGTCGTCCCTGCTGAACCGGCTCACCGACGCCGGCGTCCTCGTCGAGAACGCGCTGTTCGCCACGTTGGATCCGACGGTCCGCAAGGCGGAGACACCCGACGGCATCGGCTACACCCTCGCGGACACGGTCGGCTTCGTGCGGTCGCTGCCCACCCAGCTCATCGAGGCGTTCCGCTCCACCCTGGAGGAGGTCGCCGACTCCGATCTCATCCTGCACGTCGTCGACGCGTCCCACCCCGACCCCGAGGGCCAGATCGCCGCGGTCCGTGCCGTGCTGACGGAGGTCGACGCCCGCAAGGTGCCCGAGATCATCGTGCTGAACAAGGCCGACGCCGCCGATCCGTTCGTCATCGAACGGCTGCGGCAGCGCGAACCACGCTCCGTCGTCGTCTCCGCACGGACGGGCGCAGGGCTCACCGAGCTGCGCCAGCTGATCAGCACGAGCATTCCCCGCCCGGGCGTGAAGCTGGACCTGATGGTGCCCTACGAGCGCGGGGAGATCCTCAGCCGCCTCCACGAGGAGGACGTCGAGATCCTCGGCCTCGAGCACGTCGGCGAGGGGACCCGCCTCGAAGTGATGGTCCGGGAGGGCCTGGCCGCCGAGCTGGAGGCGTACGTCCGGCATGAGTGAGAGCACGCGGTCCGGCGCCGTGGCGCCGGACCCGGCTCCCCGCTCGGACGAAGCACGGCAGGCCCTCGAACTGCTCGACACCGCGGTGGCGGCCATGGGCGGGGAGATGCGCTCCGGCCAGCACGAGATGGTCCGGCAGGTCAGTGAGTCCATCCGCTCGGGCGAGCACCTGCTCGTCCAGGCCGGCACCGGGACCGGGAAGTCGCTCGCGTACCTGGTCCCGCTGATCGCCCACGCCATGGACAGCGACCGGCCCTCGATCGTCTCCACGGCCACGCTCGCCCTCCAGGCCCAGATCGTGGGAAGGGACCTCCCGCGCCTCCTGGACGCCGTGCGGCCCGCGCTCACGCGCCCCGTCGACGTCGCCCTGCTCAAGGGCCGGTCGAACTACGTCTGCCTCCACAAGACCGGGGGCGGATTCCCGGAGGAGGACGCGCCCGGCACCCTCTTCAGCCTCGGCGAGGACGCCACGCCACACCCGTCCCCCGCGGCCGACGGTCCGTCCTCGGCACTCGGCAGGGACGTCGTGCGACTGCGTGAATGGGCAGAGGAGACCGCGACGGGCGACCGCGACGACCTCGTGCCCGGCGTGAGCGATCGCGCGTGGCGCCAGGTGTCCGTCTCCAGCATGGAGTGCATCGGTGCCGCCCGCTGTCCGATGGCCCGGGAGTGTTTCAGCGAGAAGGCGCGCGCCGCAGCAGCGGACGCCGATATCGTCATCACCAACCACGCGATGCTCGCGATCAGCGCGTTCGAGGGGCTCGCCGTCCTGCCGGAGTACGACGTCGTCGTCATCGACGAGGCGCACGAACTCCACGACCGGGTGACCGGAGCCGTCTCCGGCCAGCTCTCCGCCCCGATGGTGAGCGCGGCGGCCACGGCGCTCCGCCGCCACGCCTCCATCAGTACGGCCGCCCTCGACACGGCCGCCGACGCCTTCGAGGCGGCCGCCGAACTCGTCCCCTCGGGCCTGCTGCCGGGAGGCCTCCCGGAGGATCTCGAGCAGGCCCTCGCCCAGGTCCGGGACGCGTCCCGCGCGGCGCTGTCGGACACGAAGACGGACGGCAAGTCCGAAGCCGACGTCGACGGCGGCCGGCAGGTCGCCCGCTCACGCACCACGCTGGTCTTCGAGCTCGCCGAGCGGATCCTCGCGGCGTCGGACCTCAACGAGGTCGTGTGGGCGTCGCGTCCCAGCAGCTTCACGCCGGGCTCCGGCTACACGCAACCCGACGAGACCGCGCCCGCGACGCTGAACGTCGCGCCGCTGTCCGTCGCCGGACGGCTGCGGGAGGGACTGTTCGAGGACCACACCGTGATCCTGACCTCCGCGACCCTCGCGATCGGTTCCGAGTTCGGTCCCGTCGCGGGGTCGCTGGGACTCAGCGGTCCCGGTGCGCCCGCCTGGACCGGCGTCGACGTCGGGAGCCCCTTCGACTATCCACGCCAGGGCGTGCTCTACGTGGCGAAGGACCTGCCGAAGCCCGAGCGCGGAACCTCCGGTGCGCAACTGGAAGAGCTCCTGGGACTCCTCACCGCGTCCCGAGGGGGTGCGCTGGGACTGTTCTCGTCCAAGCGTGCCGCCGAGGAGGCGGCGGAGGCATTGCGTCCGAAGGTCGACTTCGAGATCCTGTGCCAGGGGGAGTCCTCGCTCAACGCGCTGGTCACGCAGTTCGCGGACGAGCCGGACACCTGCCTGTTCGGCACCATGTCCCTCTGGCAGGGCGTCGACGTGCCGGGGTCCTCGTGCCGGCTGGTCGTGATCGACCGCATTCCGTTCCCGCGGCCGGACGATCCCCTGATGACCGCCCGCACGCGGGCGGTGGCCCGGAACGGGGGCAACGGCTTCATGAGCGTGTCCGCCACGCACGCGGCCGTCCGGCTCGCGCAGGGCGCGGGACGCCTGATCAGGGCGGCGGAGGACAGGGGCGTGGTCGCCGTCCTCGACAGCCGACTCGCCAACGCCCGGTACGGCGGCTTCCTCCGGGCAGCCCTCCCGCCCTTCTGGGCGACGACGGACCGCGCGACCGTCACCGGGATCCTGGAGCGGCTCTCAGGGCGCTGAGGCGTCCCTCCGGCCGCGACACGACAGCTGCGACACGACGGTCGCCGCGAACGCTACAGCGCGCGCATCACCGAGACGACCTTGCCCATGATGCTGGCATGGTCACCCAGGATGGGCTCGTAGCGGGTGTTCTGCGGCAGGAGCCACGTATGGCCGTCCCGCTGCCGGAAGGTCTTCACGGTGGCCTCCTCGTCGAGCAGCGCCGCGACGATGTCGCCGTTCTGCGCGCTCTGCTGCCGGCGCACCACGACCCAGTCGCCGTCGCAGATGGCGGCGTCCACCATGGAGTCGCCCGAGACCCTGAGCATGAAGAGATCACCGTGGCCGACGAGCTGGCGGGGCAGGGGCATGACGTCCTCCACCACCTGGTCCGCGAGGATCGGTCCGCCGGCGGCGATGCGCCCCACGAGCGGCACGAGGGCGGTGTCGACGGCGATCCGGTGCTCGGCGGTGGGCTTCCCGTCCGGGGACGGACCGGCCTGAGCGCCGGACGTGTCCGGGGCCAGGGTCAGGGGGAGCAGGACCTCCATGGCGCGCGGGCGCTTCGGGTCCCTGCGCACGTAGCCCAGCCGCTCGAGCTGCGACAGCTGGTGGGTCACGCTGGACAGGCTCGCGAGGCCCACGGTGTCGCCGATCTCCCGCATGGACGGCGGGTACCCCTTGTCGGCGATCGACCGCTGGATCGTCTCGAGGATCGTCAGCTGCCGGGCGGTCAGCCCCTTGGACACGGAGCGGCCGCGCGGCCTGCCCCGGCCCGCGGAGATGGGCACGGCGTCTGCCGGAACGTCGGCAGTGTTCGATTCCTGCCGGGCTGCCGCTGGTGATTCCGCCACTGTTGCGCCTTTCGCCTGGGATCGCTGATCCCGTCGTCGCCGCCGGTCGGCTTCCGTGGTCCGGAAACCGTTTTGTCAGAGGCGGCTGGTTGTGTGAGATGCATCGACCACGGAACGGCCCTCGGAGAGCAGCATCCGTCGACGATGTCCTGATCTCTTCACGCTAGGACAGTCGAGGGCAGTTTTCAAACATATGTTCGACCGAGTCTCGACACGGGTCGATCGTAGATGCTAGAAATAGGCAGATGCTTATTAGAACGTGTGTTCGAACCCGGTGCTTCGCCCGGTCAGGGCATTCGAAGGAAAGAGGAACGGCAATGGTTACACCCGTACTGCATGGCAGCTCGCTGTGGACGCCCGCTCGCCCCGACAGCCACCTCAGGCTCGTCCCCACGCCTGAATCGCCCGCGTCCCCCGCCGCCTCCCCGACCTCGAGCTTCATGGCGCCGTCCCGTCCCTCCACGCAGCGGAGTGCGGACCGCCCCCTGACGCTCACGCGGCGAGGGCGCCTGCTCCTGGTCGGCCTGCCCATCGCCCTGGGCGTCGCGGCCCTGATCCTCCTCGCGGCGTTCCTGACCTCCCACGCCCAGGCGGGGGAGTCGGCACCCACGGCCACGGCCACGGTCGAGGTGAGTGTCGTCACCGGGGAGACCCTGTGGGATCTCGCCGTGCGCCACGCGCCGGAGCGTGATCCCCGGGACGTCGTCGCCGAGATCGTCGAACTCAACGACCTGCCCAGCTCCGTGGTGCAGGCAGGGCAGAGCATCGCGGTACCGGCCGCGGGGTGAGCGGCTCCCGCTTCCCGCCAGCGCCGGACCATGGGCCGTTCCTGCAGGAACTGCCGCGTCCCTTAAACTGAAGCAGTGCCCTCCTCCGTTGAAGCCCTAGCCAATCTCCCCCTGCGCGACGACCTCGTCGGGCTGCACCCGTACGGTGCGCCGCAGTTGGATGTCCCGATCCTGCTCAACGTCAACGAGAACACGTACGGCGTGCCGGCAGATGTGTACGCGGCCATCGTGGAGGCGGTCGCGAAGGCCACCACAGGCCTCAACCGGTACCCCGACCGCGAATTCTCCGACCTGCGGAAGAACCTCGCCGACTATCTGGGGCACGGCCTGACGCCCGATCAGTTGTGGGCTGCCAACGGGTCCAACGAGGTGCTCCAGCAGGTCCTCCAGGCCTTCGGCGGACCCGGGCGCACCGCCATCGGTTTCCCGCCCACCTACTCGATGTACCCCCTGCTCGCGAGCGGGACCGGCACGCGCTACGTCACCGCCGCCCGCGGCGCCGCCTACTCCATGACGCCGGAGGACACCGCCCACGCCGTCCGCGCATCGGGCGCGAACATCGTGTTCCTGTGCTCGCCGAACAATCCGACCGGCACGGCGCTCGGCCTCGACGTCGTGGAGGCGGCCTACGAGGCCGGCGAGGACGCGCGTGCCATCATCATCGTGGACGAGGCCTACGGCGAGTTCGCACAGGAGGGCACCGCGAGCGCCCTCACCCTGCTTCCCGGACGTCCGCGGTTGCTCGTGTCGCGGACCATGAGCAAGGCCTTCGCCCTCGCCGGGGCGCGCATCGGCTACCTCGCGGCGGCGCCGGAGGTCGCCGACGCCCTGCGGCTCGTCCGACTGCCCTACCACCTCTCCGCCATCACCCAGGCGACCGCGAACGCGGCCCTCACCCACGCGGACACGCTCCTGGCGAACGTCGAGGCGATCAAGGTGCAGCGCGACCGCATCGTCCGGGAGCTCGAGGCCCTCGGACTCTCGCCTGCGCCGTCGGATGCGAACTTCGTGTTCTTCTCGGGCCTCGAGGATCCGCACCGTGTCTGGCAGGGTCTCCTGGACGCGGGTGTCCTCATCCGTGACGTCGGCATCCCGGGATCCCTGCGGGTCACCGCGGGTACGGAGGAGGAGACGACGGCGTTCCTGACGGCCCTGGCGACGCTGCTCTGACCGTCGATCCCGGGTCGGTCCGGGGGTGTCGGGGCCACTCGATGCGGGCCTTGCGCCGCCCGGGCGCATCGCCGATCATGTGTCGCATGGATCGGCCGATCTTCGATGAGGCTCAATCGTTCTTCGCGCGGCTGGAGGCGGACAACACCCGCGAGTTCTGGGCCCGCCAGCGCAGGCTGTACGACGTCGGCATCCGGCCGGTCTTCGCCGCGGTGTGCGCGGCCCTGACGGTCTTCTCGGACTGGCGGATCTACCGCCCGCACAACGACGTCAGGTTCCGGCCGGACAGTCCGCCGTACAAGACCTTCATCGGAGCGGTCGCCGAGCGGCCCGACGGTGTGGGCGCTTTCCTCCGCGTGAGCAGCATCGGCCTCCTCGTGGCAACCGGCCTGCCGCTTCCCGCACCGGACCAGCTCGCCGCTTTCCGTGCCGCGGTGGCGGACGACGTCGCGGGCCCGGCCCTGGTGGCCGCGATCGGGACGATCACCGCGCGGGGGATGATGGTCCGTCCCGGACGGGCGCAACCGCTGAAGCGTGTGCCCCGCGGCTACCCGGCGGACCATCCCCGGGCGGATCTGCTGCGGTGGAAGGGCATCGAGGTCAACCACCGCGTGCGCCGGCCCGCGTGGACGGACGTCGCCTCCGCGTCGTCGGGCATCGACGAGCTGCTGCGCGAACCCGCCGCGCTGCACGAGTGGCTCGCCCGCTACGTGGGAGCATCGGCACTCACCGCGGAGCAGCGGTTCGGCCCGCGCCGCCGGACCGCGGCCCCGTGATCGGCGTGCAGGGCGGGTACACCTAGAATTGAAGGGCAGGACCGCCCGGCGGCTCGCGCCGTCCGTCCTGTTCCCACGTCGATCCGCGCGTGAACGACGCGCACAGAAGGAAGATGCCATGACAGTTGATGCCGCCCGCGGCCGTACGGCCCGTATCGAGCGCGTCACGAGCGAGTCCAATGTCCTCGTCGAGATCGACCTCGACGGCACCGGGGCGTCGTCGATCGACACCACGGTGCCGTTCTACGACCACATGCTCACCGCGCTGTCGAAGCACTCGCTCATCGACATGACCATCAGGTCCTCCGGGGACACCCACATCGACGTCCACCACACGGTGGAGGACACGGCCATCGCGATCGGCGAGGCCCTGCGGATCGCCCTCGGCACGAAGGCCGGCATCCGACGCTTCGGCGAGGCCACCGTCCCCCTCGACGAGGCACTCGCCAGCGCCGTCGTCGACATCTCCGGGCGTCCGTTCCTCGTGCACGGCGGGGAGCCGGCCGGCCAGGAGTACCACCTCATCGGCGGGCACTTCACGGGGTCCCTGACGCGCCACGTGTTCGAGGCGCTCGCCCTGCACGCCCAGATCTGCCTGCACGTCACCGTCCTCGGCGGCCGCGACCCGCACCACATCGTCGAGGCCCAGTTCAAGGCCCTCGCCCGGGCGCTCCGTGCGGCGGTCGAACCGGACCCGCGGGTCGAGGGAATCCCCTCCACGAAGGGAGCGCTATGAGCGCGCGCACCGTCACCGTCCTGGACTACGGGTCGGGCAACGTCCGGTCCGTGGTGCGCGCCCTCGAACACGTGGGCGCCGACGTCGTCCTCAGTGCCAAGCCCGACGACGTCCTGAACGCCGACGGTCTGCTCGTCCCCGGGGTCGGCGCGTTCGCAGCCGTCATGAAGGGCCTCAAGGACGTCGACGCCCTGCGCATGATCGGGCGCCGGGTCGCGGGCGGTCGGCCCGTGCTGGGGATCTGCGTGGGCCTGCAGGTCCTGTTCGACGAGGGCGTGGAGCACGGCGTGCGCACGCCCGGCATAGGCGAGTGGCCCGGCACCGTCGAACGCCTCAAGGCCGACGTCGTGCCCCACATGGGCTGGAACACCGTGGAACCGCCGGAGGACACCGTCCTGTTCGACGGACTCCGCGACGAACGGTTCTACTTCGTGCACTCCTACGGCGTGCAGGACTGGTCCTTCGACGTCACCCAGCCCGCCATGAAACCGCCGCAGGTCACCTGGTCCGACCACGGTGGCCGGTTCATCGCCGCCGTCGAGAACGGTCCGCTCAGCGCCACCCAGTTCCACCCCGAGAAGTCCGGTGACGCGGGGGCCCGGCTCCTGCGCAACTGGATCGACGGGCTGCGCTGATCCGGTGGTGACCCGATGCTGAGCCTCGTGCTCATGGGAGTCGCCGGTCTCCTCATCGGCGGCGCCTTCTCCCTGCGCGGCCAGGAGTTCCCGCGCTGGGTGTGGATCGCCTTCCTCGCCCTCGCCGGCCTGGCGCTCCTGGCCGCCTACCTGTTCACGCTGCCCGGCGACTGACCCCGCCCCGCACCGCCACACCCCGCCCCTCCACCGCGGCGCCGCCGCCCGTACGAAAGCAGACCATGAGCCCCTTCACCGAATCGCCCACCCTCGAGCTCCTCCCCGCCGTCGACGTCGCCGACGGCCAGGCCGTGCGCCTGGTGCAGGGCGAGGCGGGCAGCGAGACCAGCTACGGGGATCCGGTGGACGCGGCCCGCGCCTGGCAGGACGCCGGCGCCGAGTGGGTGCACCTCGTGGACCTCGACGCAGCCTTCGGCCGGGGGTCCAACAAGGACCTCCTCGAGCGCGTCGTCAGGAACCTCGACATCAAGGTGGAACTCTCCGGGGGCATCCGCGACGACGCATCGCTCGAGGCGGCGCTGGAGCTGGGAGCGACACGCGTCAACCTCGGCACCGCGGCGCTCGAGGACCCCGAGTGGACCGAGCGGGCGATCGCCCGGTACGGGGATGCCGTCGCCGTCGGGCTCGATGTCCGCGGGACCACGCTCGCGGCGCGCGGCTGGACCGAGGAGGGCGGGGACCTGTGGGAGGTCCTCCAGCGCCTGGAGGACGCCGGCTGCGCCCGCTACGTCGTGACCGACGTGACGAAGGACGGCACCCTCAAGGGCCCGAACCTCGCCCTCCTGAAGGACGTCCTCGCGAAGACCACGCGCCCCGTCGTCGCCTCGGGCGGTATCTCCAGCCTCGACGACATCGCGGCCCTCCGCGAACTCGTGCCCCTCGGGCTCGAAGGCGCGATCGTCGGCAAGGCCCTCTACGCCGGGGCCTTCACCCTGCCGCAGGCCCTGGACGTCGCAGGGCTGCCCGCCTCGGACACGTGAGCGGCCGGCAGCTCCCCGCGCACATCGCCGCCGCTCTCGCCGGTAACACGGCGGATTCCGCCGGGCAGCCGTGGGCGGGCCGCGACCTGTCCGGTCCGGAGAACCCGCTGCACGCCTTCGACGACGACGACGGTGCGGCGGACCCGGGGCTCCTCGCAGCACTTGCCGGGCTCCTGGGACCCGCGGGCCGGCCCGGCGATGCCGAGCGGGCCGTGTTCGGGGCCCTCACCACGGCCCGGGTGTTCATCCCGATCGTCGCACGGCTCAGCGACCAGGCGGAGGCCGCCACCGGGCTGCACTCCGACAAGGAGGCCGAGATGGCGCTCGTCACGCTGACGGCGCCCGACGGCCGCAAGGCCCTCCCGGTCTTCTCCTCGACCGAGGCGCTGGGCCGCTGGCACCGTGACGCGCGACCCGTCGCGGCCTACGCGTCCCGGGCAGCCCTCGCGGCCGCCGCCGAGGATGCGCAGCTGATGGTGCTCGATCCGGGGGCCGATCTCACGTTCGTGCTGCGGCGCCCTGCCCTCTGGGCCCTGGCCCAGCAGGTCCCGTGGACGCCGTCGTACGAGGACCCGGCACTGGCGTCGCTCGTCGAGGAAGCGGCCGGGCTGGAGGAGGACGTCCTCGGGGTGGGCCTGCGGCCGGCGGGCGGAGTGCTGACACGCACGGCCGGCGGTAGCATTGCCTCGGGTGGGGGACCGGGCCCCGAACTGCGCATGGATCTCCGGCTCCGCCCGGGCCTGTCTCCCGACGGGGTGCGCGACGCCGTCGCCTCCTTCCGCGGGAAGCTCCTCGGCCTCACCGGCTTCGTGGAACGCGTCGACTCGCTCGACATCAAACTCACCCGCTGACGGGTCGTCGGCCAGAAAGACGAACAGTGAACTTCGCCGTATACCGGGACCTGCTGCGCATCCGCTCCGTCCGGAGGCTGCTCCTCGTCGGGATGATCGCTCGCTTCCCGCACTCCGCCGCCGGGGTGCTGCTCACGCTCCACGTCGTCCAGACCCTCGACCGCGGCTACGCGGAAGCGGGCGCCGTCGCCGCCGTCGTCACGATCGGCATCGCGGTCGGCGCGCCGTGGCGCGGCCGGCGGATCGACAGCGCGGGACTGCGGCGCGCGCTCATCCCGTCCGTCGTCGCGGAAGCCGTCATCTGGTCCGTGGCACCGCACCTGTCCTACCAGTGGCTGCTCGTCGCGGCGCTCGTCGGCGGACTCTTCACCCTGCCCGCCTTCTCCGTGATCCGCCAGGCGCTCGGGGTCCTCGTGGACGGCGACCGGCGGCGCACGGCCTTCACGCTCGACGCCATCTCCACCGAGGTCATCTTCATGGCCGGCCCTGCGGTGGGCGTCGTCCTGGCCACCCAGGTGTCCACGGTGCTCGGCCTGACGCTGGTCGGGATCGCCACCGCCTCGGCGGGCCTGTTCCTCATGTGGTTCAACCCGCCCACGCGGTCGGACCAGCTGCCCGACGCCGTCACGGTCGCGGCCTCCGCGCCCGCCGGCATGAACGAGGCCGCGGCGGACCTCATCGGCGCCCGGAACTCCGGCACGCAGGAGCGGCGCCCTGCCTCGGTGCTGCGCCGCGGAGTGCGGAGGGTGCTGCCCTGGATCACCGTGCCGCTGGTCATGGTCATGATCACGGCCGCCGGTGCCGGGCTGCTCCTCTCGGGTACCGAGGTGGGCATCGTCGCCGCGCTCGAGCAGACGGGGAACGAGAGCCAGCTCGGCCTCGTCTTCGTGGCGTGGTGTGCCGCGTCGGTGGTCGGCGGACTCGTCTACGGCGCCCTGCACCGGCCGATCCCGCCGTCGCTCCTCCTGCTCGGCATGGCCCTGCTGACACTCCCCATGGGGTTCGCCGAGACCACGCTGTCCCTGGCCCTGCTGTCAATCCCGGCGGGCCTGCTCTGCGCGCCCGTCCTCTCCGCCGCCTCCGAGAAGGTCGCGGACCTCGTGGCCGAGGACCGGCGGGGCGAGGCGATGGGCTGGTACGGCTCCGCGCTGACCTCCGGCGTCGCGCTCGGAGCGCCGGTGGCCGGGCTCCTCATCGATGCCGTCGGTCCGTGGGGCGGTTTCACCGCGGTGGGCGTCGTCGCCGCGCTCATCGGCGTCGCCGGGTTCCTGGCACGGGACCTCGGCAGCCGGACGCCCGCGGTGGATACCGCCGGCGCCTCCCGCTAGGCGGGCGCGTCCACCCGCACACCGCCTCCCTCGAACGCGAACGGCCCGTGCCCGGTGGGGCACGGGCCGTTCGAAGCCTGGCGGCCGCGGGACGACGGGATCAGTTGACGGGACCCGTGTACTTCTCTCCGGGGCCCTGGCCGGGCGCATCCGGGATGATCGAGGCCTCACGGAACGCGAGCTGCAGCGAGCGGAGCCCGTCGCGCAACGGCCCTGCGTGCTGGGACCCGATCTCGGGGGCGGCCGCCGTCACGAATCCGGCCAGCGCGGTGATCAGCTTCCTGGCCTCGTCGAGGTCCTTGAGCTGCTCGGCGTTCTCCTCGTGGCCGAGGCCGCACTTCACGGCCGCGGCGCTCATGAGGTGCACCGCCGACGTCACGATGACCTCCACGGCGGCCACCTCGGAGATGTCCCGCATCTGCTGCCGGACGCCCTGCTCGGCCTCGTCCGAGGCAGCGTGGCCGTGGTCCTGCTCCTCGGCGAAGCTGCGGCGGGAGGAGCCGGCCGGCTCCTCGGAGGGGGCGTGCTGCGGGTTGTCGTGTGGCGTGTTCATACTGGTAAGCTTGGCATAGACCAACCGGTCGCTGTTAGCCGCTGTGCTCTTCGAGCAGGCTCACGCGCCGGTCTGCAAGCGGAGTCCTCTCCCACCCGCGTTTGCCTGGTGCGACCTCAGGTCGCATTGCAGGTAGCCGGGTTCCTGGTCGGTGCTGCCGCTGATCGCGCAGGAAGCCCAGGCTTCCCCGACGGCGGACGACCGGTCGACGAGGCCTCCGATTGCGCATGCAATGGGAGGCCTTCTTTCGTCTGCAGGCGGTTTTCAGCTCGAGAATCCACAGGAGTCACACATTAGCGAGCCAAGAATCAATGATCGTATCCGCGTTCCCGAGGTGCGGTTGGTCGGACCTGCCGGCGAACAGGTAGGAATCGTCCGTATCGAGGACGCACTCCGACTTGCCGCCGAGTCCGACCTGGATCTTGTCGAGGTAGCACCGCAGGCGAAGCCTCCGGTGGCCAAGCTCATGGATTTTGGTAAGTACAAGTACGAAGCGGCCGTCAAGGCGCGCGAGGCGCGGAAGAACCAGACCAACACGGTCCTGAAGGAGATCCGCTTCCGCCTCAAGATCGATACGCACGACTACGAAACCAAGCGTGGGCACGCCATGCGCTTCCTCGGCGCCGGCGACAAGGTCAAGGCCATGATCCAGTTCCGCGGACGTGAGCAGCAGCGACCCGAGATGGGTATCCGCCTGCTGCAGAAGTTCGCGGACGACGTCGCCGAGGTCGGTGTCGTCGAGTCGACGCCGCGCATCGACGGACGCAACATGGTCATGGTGATCGGTCCCACGAAGAACAAGGCCGAGGCCAAGGCGGAGGCCCGCCGGGAGACCCAGCGTGCCGAGGCGAAGGCTGCCAACGAGGTCGCGAAGTCGGGGGGCGAGCCCAAGCGGGTCGATACCTCCGGGTCCAGCGGTGCACCGCTGACGCAGTCCCTCGCGGACCTGCTGCCCGAGGGCTACGAGATCAGGAGCGAGCCCGAGGCTCCGAAGGCTCCCGTCGAGGAAGCTCCCGTACAGGAGACTCCGGAGGCGACCGTGCAGCAGGCACCCGATGCTGCGGCGGCCACCGAGGCTCCGGCCGCGGCGGCACCTGCCCAGGCCGCTCCTGCCCGACAGGCCGCACCGGCTCGTCAGGCTCCAGCCCGGACGTCGTCGGCCCCGCGGTCGACGTCGTCGAGGCCTGCGGCCGAGCGGCCCGCACCCTCCCGTTCCTCCGCCCCGGCGGCGAAGACGGAGGCCGCAGCCCCGGCATCGACGCCGGATGCTGCGCCGGCGCCGAAGCCGGCCGTGGCAGCCAAGCCCATGGCCATGCCGAAGCCCGGAGCGCCCAGGCCGCCGGCACCCCCCAAGCCCGCGGGACGAACGGCTCCGACCAAGAGCCCGACCAGCCGCCCCAAGCCCGGAAGCACAGACTAGGGCCCCGGCCCCGTCCTACCACCGGGCACGATCGAAACCAGCAGGCACCCTCGGGTGCCGAACTCCGGGTGCACCCGCCCCGGCTATCCAAAGGAGATCGGTTCCCATGCCGAAGATGAAGACCCACAGTGGCGCCAAGAAGCGCTTCAAGCTCACCGGTAGCGGCAAGCTCAAGCGCCAGCAGGCCAACCGCCGCCACTACCTCGAGCACAAGTCCTCGACCGTGACGCGCCGTCTCGCCGGCGACAAGATCGTCTCGAAGGCCGACAGCAAGGTCATCAAGAAGATGCTCGGCGTCTAACCACCAATCCACCCCCTCCCGGGAAAGCGCACGCACCCACGGTGCGGCGCTCACGGCCGAAGCCGTGACCGGAGAAGAACTGAAGGAGTACGCACGTGGCACGTGTGAAGCGGGCAGTCAATGCCCACAAGAAGCGTCGGGTCATCCTCGAGCGCGCCAAGGGTTACCGCGGCCAGCGTTCGCGCCTGTACCGCAAGGCGAAGGAGCAGCTGCTCCACTCGTTCGTCTACAGCTACGGTGACCGCCGCAAGCGCAAGGGCGACTTCCGTCGCCTGTGGATCCAGCGCATCAATGCTGCGTCCCGCGCCAACGGCCTGACCTACAACCGCCTGATCCAGGGCCTCAAGGCCGCCGACATCCAGGTCGACCGCCGTATGCTCGCCGATCTCGCCGTCACCGACGGCGCAGCCTTCGCGGCCCTCGTGCAGATCGCCAAGAACGCCCTGCCGGCGGACACCTCGGCACCGCTCAAGGCCTCGGCCTAGGCGCATCGGCTGCTGCGGGCCATGCGGCCTGCACACCGGAACACGATGACTGTGAACGGACGCCCCCAGGCGCCACTGATGACCAACACCCACGCTGACCGGGTGAAGGAGGTGGCACGCCTGGCCGGGCGTCCGTCGCGTTTAAGGCGGCGGGAGTTCCTGGCCGAAGGTCCCCAGGCGGTCCGGGAGGCCCTCCGCCTGCACCTCACCCGCCATGCGGCGGGGGAGGGCGGCGTCGTCGTCGACGTGTACGCCACGGCAGACGCGCTCGAGCGCCACACCGACATCGCGGACCTCTCCGGGCAGGACGGCGCCCCGACCGTGCGTCTCGTCACCGCCGACGTCCTCGCCGCCATGTCCTCCACCGTCACGCCCCAGGGCTTCGTCGCGGTGTGCCGGTTCGTCGACGTCCCGCTCGACGACGTGCTCTCTACCGCGCCGCGCCTCGTGGCAGTCCTCGTCGAGGTGCGGGACCCGGGTAACGCGGGCACCATCATCCGGGCGGCGGATTCGGCGGGGGCCGACGCCGTCATCCTGACCGGCGCGAGCGTGGATCCCTACAACCCCAAGACCGTACGGTCCACCGTCGGGTCGCTCTTCCACCTCCCGCTGGTCCTCGGCGTCGAACCCGAGGGGCTGCTGGACCGCCTGCGGGACGCGGGCATGACCGTCCTCGCGGCCGACGGCTATGGCAGCACCAGCCTCGACGACCTCCAGGACGCCAGCGCGCAGCGCAGGTTCGCCACGGTGCACCCCCCGCAGGACCGGCCGGACGGCGAGCCGGGCGGCGACATCGGCAGCAGCGGCGGCGCCGGCACGGTGCGCCTGGAGGACGCCGGCGCCTGGCTGTTCGGCAACGAGGCGCAGGGCCTGCCGGCCGACGTCACCGCCGCCGCGGACGCGCGCGTCGCGGTGCCCATCTACGGCAGCGCGGAGTCCCTCAACGTCGGGACCGCCGCCACCGTTTGCCTGTACGCCTCAGCCCGCGCGCAGCGCATCCGCTGAGTCCGTCGGCCCTGCCGTTGCGGCGTCGCCGTGCGTTGGTCGGCGGTCGGCGTGGCCGCGCCTGTCCATCCTGCCGCTGAGCAGGGCGACGCCGAGCCCCAGGACCGCGAGCACCGCGCCGACCATGGCGGGTGCGGTGAACCCCCATCCGGCCGTGATGACGGCGCCGCCCAGCGCTGCGCCGAGCGCGTTGGCCGTGTTCAGCGACGAGTGGTTCATCGAGGACGCGAGCGACGGCGCTCCCGGCGAGACGTCCAGCAGGCGCGCCTGCAGCGGCGGGATGAGCGCCGATCCGCTCGTGCCGACCAGGAAGACGAAGAGGCAGGCCGTCCACGGGATCGTCGCCGCGAGGGGGAACAGCAGCAGGACCGCCGCGATGGCCACCATGACCCCGTAGATGCTTCCCATGATGGATCTGTCCGCGAGGCGCCCGCCCAGGATGTTGCCGACCACCATGCCCACGCCGTACAGCGCGACGACGAGGGGCAGCAGCGACGCGCTGAGGCCGGCCACCTCCGTCATGGTCGGCGCGATGTACGAATAGACGGCGAAGAACCCGCCGAAACCGACGATGCCGATGAGCAGGGTCATCCACAGCTGCGGACGGCGCAGGGCTCCCAGCTCCTTGCGGATGCTCGCGCCCGGCCGCACGGGGACGTCCGGGACGAAGGCGCGGATCAGCACCAGCGTCGTCGCCCCGATCACTCCCACGAGCAGGAACATGGAGCGCCAGCCGAACTCCTGGCCGAGCCACGTGGCGAACGGGACACCCACCACGTTGGCGATGCTCAGTCCCAGCATCACCATGGCGATGGCGCGCCCCCGCCGCGCGGGATCGGCGAGCGATGCCGCGATGACGGCGGCGACACCGAAGTAGGCTCCGTGGGGAAGGCCCGACAGGAACCGCGACGCCAGCATCCAGCCGAAATCCGACGCGAAGTAGGACGACAGGTTGGCCACCGTGATCAGGACCATGAGCGCCAGGGCGACGGCGCGCTGTGGCTTCTTCGCGCCGAGGGTGGCGAGGACGGGCGCGCCCACCACGACACCGAGGGCGTAGGCGGAGATGACATGCCCGCCCTGCGCGTAGTCCACGCCGAGATCCGCCCGCATCTCCTCGAGCAGGCCCATGATGGTGAACTCGGTGGTGCCGATCGCGAAACCACCCACCGCGAGGGCGCCGATGGCGAACAGGAGTGGACGGCCGGTCAGCCGGTTCGACGTCGACGGGGGAGCGGAGGCGGTCATGGATGTCCTTGCGGCTGGATCTCGGGGGCGGGGGGATCGGCCGCCGGACTCCTCCGGGAACTGGGGGCGGACGGCGACACGGACACCGTCGTCCCTTCAAGCCTAGGCGACAACGCCGTGCCGCCCCGAAATACGACCGCGGCACCCGGCAGACGGAATTCGTGCTGCAAGGTTCGGGGTTCGGGGTTCATGGTGATGCGGTGATCGTCGGGCCGGGCCGAGGCCGGACGATCACCACGATCGGGGATGCAGGGAGTCGTCGATAGACTCGGCAGGTGACGCAACCACCCTCGGACCAGCTCCTCCAGATCGTGGGGGCGGCCGTCGTCGACTCCCTCGCGCGGCCCACCCGCCTGCTCGTCGCCCGGCGGTCGGCGCCGCCGCAGTTCGCCGGCATGTGGGAGTTCCCCGGAGGGAAGGTGGAGGCGGGAGAGCGCTGCGAGGCCGCCCTGCTGCGCGAGCTCGAGGAGGAGCTCGGCGTCACTGCAGAGCTCGGCAGGGAGATCACCGGGCCCGGGCCGCAGGGGTGGCCGCTCAACGACCGGGCCGCCATGCGCGTATGGGTGGCCGAGGTCACGGCGGGGGAGGCGATGCCGCTGCAGGACCACGACGAGCTGCGCTGGCTGCCGCTCCATCCGGACGAGGAGCTCGACGCGCTGCCGTGGATCCCCGCCGACCGGCCCATCCTCTCCGCGCTGCGCTCAGCGACGGCGCCCCGCACCGCCCGCTGACGGCTGGGCCCTCGGACGACTCCGCCCACGAGGGTGCCCTGGGGGCAGGCCTTCAGAACAGAGAGGCCTGGACGGGATCCGGGGTCGGGGCGGGGGGTGGCACGGTCGCGGTGGCCCCGGGCTGCCGGTCGGCCGACAGGTTGCGGAAGAAGCCGGCGCCCGCCACGAGGCCGTGTTTGCGACGGAAGATGCGGATCCTCCCGGAGAGCCAGTCCCGGTATTCCTTCGACGCGTAGCTCCCGCCCCGGTAGAGCTCCTCGTACCGCGGGACGAGTTGCGGGTGGTGCGCGGCGAGCCACTGCATGAACCACTCGCGGGAACCGGGTCGCAGGTGCAGGGGGCCGGCTGTCACGCCCGTGGCCCCGGCGTCGGCCAGGGCGCCGAACAGCTGGTCGAGCGATGCGTCGCCGTCGGTGAGCCAGGGCAGGATCGGCATGGCCATGACCCCGCACGGCAGCCCGGCCTCGCGGAGCCGGGAGATGAGTGCGAGCCGTGCCTTCGGGGCGGGGGTGCCGGGTTCGATCGCCTCGGCGAGGACCGGATCCACCAGCGCGAGGGAGATCCCCATGCCCACGCCGATCGATCGCGAGGCCGCCCTCAGGAGCGGGATGTCGCGGGCCAGGAGGGTGCCCTTGGTCAGGATGGAGAAGGGGGTCCCCGAGTCCGCGAGGGCGGAGATGATGCCCGGCATGAGCCGGTAGCGCCCCTCGGCCCGCTGATACGGATCCGTGTTGGTGCCCAGCGCAACGTGCTCGCGGGTCCAGGAGGGTCGGCCCAGTTCACGGGCCAGCACCTCGGCGGCATTGATCTTGACGACGAGCTGCGCGTCGAAGTCGAGCCCCGTGTCGAGGTTCAGATAGCTGTGGGTCTTCCGGGCGAAGCAGTACACGCAGGCATGGGAGCAGCCGCGGAACGGGTTGATGGTCCAGGAGAAGGGCATCGACGACGTGGGCGGGACCCTGTTGAGGACCGACTTCGCCGCGACCTCGTGGAAGGTGATGCCGGCGAAGTCCGGCGTCCGCACCGTCCTGACGAGCCCGGCAAGCGGCAACAGGGCCGGAGCAGCCGGCGCGTCGTCGTCCGTGATCCTCTGCCCTTCCCATCGCATGAACCCATTAGAACACGCGTACTAATATCTCGTCACCGTCGCCCGGCCGGGCCACTAGGCTGGGGGCATGATCCTGCTGACCGGCTTCGAACCCTTCGGGGGAGAATCGACCAATCCGTCCTGGCAGGCCGCACAGCGTGCGGCGGAACTGCTGCGCGCACAGGGACGGGAGGCGGTCGCCGTGGAGGTGCCGTGCGTCTTCGGCCGGAGCATCGAGGTGCTGGAGGCCGCCCTCGGTCAGGTCGAACCGGAGATCGTCCTGTGCATCGGGCAGGCCGGCGGGCGCGAGCGGATCTCGCTGGAACGCGTGGCCATCAACGTCGACGACGCCCGCATCCCCGACAACGCCGGCCGCAGGCCCATCGACGAACCCGTGGTGGCCGCCGGCCCCGCAGCGTACTTCAGTACCCTGCCCATCAAGGCGTGCCGGGAGACCGTAGCCGGGCTGGGAATCCCGGTCGAGGTGTCGCAGACCGCCGGCACCTATGTCTGCAACCACCTCTTCTACGGGCTCATGGACCTGCTGGAGGGTCGGCAGGGGACCCGGGGCGGGTTCGTCCACGTGCCCTTCTCCTCGGAGCAGGGTGCCGCCCACGGGCAGCCGGGCATCGCCGTCGAGGCGATGGCCACGGCCCTGGCCGCGATCGCGACGACGACGGCGGAGACCATCCTCGACGTGCGCATCACCGCAGGGGCGGAGCACTGACGAGCGTCACCCTCGGCCGGAGCGGGAACCGATCGACGTGACCGCAGCCCCGATCGCCGTCGTGAGCGGACGCACCGGCCGCTCACGGTAGCCGCCGGTGGCGAGCCCTGCTCCGCGCTCGAAGAGGTTGCGCGACGCCGGGTCCCCGGTGCGCAGGAGCGAGTAGCCCGCCGCCACCAGGTACGCCGGGAGGAAGGGCAGGCCGAGGCACGCTGCGTACTGGCGGGCATGGTGCGCCTCGTGCTCGAGGAGCCGGAGGAACGCGGGCGGGGCGCTGCGCGGGGCGCTGCCCCGCAGCAGGACCACGCTGCCCACCGTGAAGGCACGGGCCTTGGGCAGCCGACGGCGGTAGCCCTCCGCGAGCAGGATGCCGTACGGTCCGGGTGAGACGCGGCAGCCGGACAGGGCGGCGACGGCGAGGCCGCACGGCGTCGACAGGTTGATCCAGTTGAGGAATGGCACGAGCCTCCGGTTCATGCCGCCATCGTACGGCGGCGCCGCACCACCCGGTCAGTAGCGGGCGGTTGTCCCACGGCCGAACCCGTCGCCTAGACTTGGGACGCCGGTACGCCCCGCTGCGTCCCGGCGTTTTCCTGTCCACGGCGTGGCCCGCTCCGGCGAATGGCCCGCCGCACGTTCCGAGAGTGCAAGGTACGCAACCCCATGGCCGAAACCCCAGAGCACGCCGGGCCTGCCGGCCGCGATGCCCAGGTCCCCGATCCGCTGGACGCCGCGTCGGTCGCCTCCGCCGTCGACGCCGCGCTCGCCGACATCGCTGCTGCTGCCGACCTCGACGGGCTGAAAGCGGTCCGGATCGCACACACCGGTGAGAAGTCCGCGCTGAGCCTCGCCAACCGGGGCATCGGCGCCCTGCCGAAGGAGCAGAAGTCGGCGGCGGGCAAGAACATCGGGCCCGCCCGCGGGCAGATCAACCAGGCGCTCGCCGCCCGCACGGTCGAGCTCGAGGCCGAGCGTGACGCACGGATCCTCGTCGAGGAGGCCGTGGACGTCACCGCAGCCCCGCGCCGTCGTCGGACCGGCGCCCGGCACCCGCTATCCACGCTGCAGGAGCGGGTCAGCGACGTCTTCGTGGGCATGGGCTGGGAGATCGCGGAAGGACCCGAGCTCGAGTCCGAGTGGTTCAACTTCGACGCCCTGAACTTCAAGCCCGACCACCCGGCGCGCGAGATGCAGGACACGTTCTTCGTCGAGCCGCCCGAGGCCCACCTCGTGCTGCGCACCCATACCTCGCCGGTCCAGGCCCGCTCCATGCTCGAGCGCGACCTGCCGATCTACGTCCTGTGCCCGGGCAAGGTGTTCCGCACGGACGAGCTCGACGCCACCCACACGCCGGTCTTCCACCAGTTCGAGGGCCTCGCCATCGACAAGGGACTCACCATGGCGGATCTCGTGGGCACGCTCGAGCACTTCACGCAGCAGCTCTTCGGCGACGACGCCAAGGTGCGCCTGCGCCCCAACTTCTTCCCCTTCACGGAGCCGAGCGCCGAGCTCGACATCTGGCACCCGGGCGCCAAGGGCGGCCCCCGCTGGATCGAGTGGGGCGGCTGCGGCATGGTCAACCCCAACGTGCTGCGCGCCACCGGCATCGACCCGGAGGTCTACTCCGGGTTCGCCTTCGGCATGGGGATCGAGCGGGCACTCATGTTCCGCAACGAGGTCATCGACATGCGGGACATGATCGAGGGCGACGTACGTTTCAGCGAACACTTCGGGATGGAGATCTAGGTGAGAATCCCACTGTCCTGGCTGCGCGAATACGCAGCCGTGCCTGCGGATGCGACCGCGGAAGACGTGATGGCCGAGCTGGTCAAGGTAGGCCTCGAAGAAGAGGACGTCCACCGTCCCACCGACGAGCTGACCGGCCCGATCGTGGTGGGCCAGGTGCTCAGCATCGTCAAGGAACCGCAGTCCAACGGCAAGACCATCAACTGGTGCGAGGTCCGCGTGGTGCCCGAGGGTGCCCAGCAGACCCTCACAGGGGACGGCATCGACCCGTCCGGCGTGCAGGGCATCGTGTGCGGCGCCCACAACTTCGTCGAGGGCGACAAGGTGGTCGTCACCCTGCCCGGCTCGGTGCTGCCGGGTGACTTCCGCATCAGCCCCCGCAAGACCTACGGGCACGTGTCCGCCGGCATGATCGCGTCCGTGCGTGAACTCGGCATCGGCGACGACCACGACGGCATCCTCGTGCTCTCCACCCTCGGGCTCGACCCCGAGGTGGGCGCCGACGCCATGGAACTGCTCGGCCTGTACGACCAGGCCGCGGAGATCAACGTGACGCCCGACCGCGGGTACTGCTTCTCCATCCGCGGCGCCGCCCGGGAGTACGCGCACGCCACCGGGACGGCCTTCACCGACCCGGCTGCCGCCGTCGTCGTCCCGCCGGCCGCGCCCGGGGGATACCCGGTGCGGCTCGAGGACACCGCTCCCGTCTACGGCACGCCCGGCTGCGACCGGTTCGTGGCTCGGACGGTCCGCGGCGTCGACCCCACACGCCCCACGCCGCCGTGGATGTCCGCGCGACTGCGCCTCGCCGGCATCCGCTCCATCTCGCTCGTCGTCGACATCTCCAACTACGTGATGCTCGAGCTCGGCCAGCCCCTGCACTTCTACGACCTCGACAAGCTCTCGGGCGACATCGTGGTCCGACGGGCCGCTGCGGGCGAGACGCTGCGGACCCTCGACGACAAGGACCGCACGCTCGACGCCGAGGACCTCCTCATCACCGACGCGTCCGGTCCCATCGGTATCGCCGGCGTCATGGGTGGCGCCTCCACCGAGGTCTCGGCGAGCACCGACAACGTGCTCATCGAGTCCGCCCACTTCGACGCCGTCAGCATCGGCCGGTCCCGTCGTCGCCACCGGTTGCCGTCGGAGGCGTCCAAGCGCTTCGAGCGCGGCGTGGACTGGAACGTGGCCGATATCGCCGCGCAGCGCGCCGTCGAACTCATCCTCGAGCTCGCCGGCGGGACCGTCGACGACGCCGCCACCGACGTCGGCGAGGCACCGGAACCGCGGGTCATCGATCTGCCCGCCGACTTCCCGGCCCGCCTGATCGGACGCGAGTTCAGCGACGAGCAGATCCGGGGCACGCTCACGGACCTCGGGGCGACGGTCCAGGAGACCGAGGGCGGCTACCGCGTCACCGCCCCGAGCTGGCGCAGCGACCTCGAGACCCGCGAGGACCTGACCGAGGAGATCATCCGGCTCGTCGGCTACGACACGATCCCCTCCTCGCTGCCCGTCGCCCCGCCCGGGCGCGGCCTGACGCGCGTGCAGCAGCAGCGCCGCCGGCTCCTGAACGCCCTCGCGGCAGCAGGGCTCACGGAGGTGCTCGCCTACCCATTCGTCAGCGAGGCATCGAACGCCGTGTTCGGCACCCCGGACGAGGGCGCGGCGCCTGCCTCGGTGAAGCTCGCGAACCCGCTCAGTGCCGAACTCGGCTTCCTCCGCCGCTCGATCCTGCCCGGCCTCGTGGAGCTGGCGAAGCGGAACCACTCGCGCGGCTTCCGCGACCTGGCCCTGTTCGAGGCGGGGTCGGTCTTCCTGCCCGACGGCGTCCTGGGCTCCGAGTCCATCCCGCCGCTGGGCATCAGGCCCGACGACGACGTCCTCGACGGATTGCACGCGGGGATCCCGAACCAGCCGCTGGTGGTGGCCGCGCTGTTCACGGGCCATGAGACGGCGCCGTCGGCCGGCGTCGCTCCGCGCGCCTGGGACTGGGCGGACGCCGTCGACGCCGTGCAGCTCATGGCGCAGGTCACCGGCGTCGACGTCGTGGTCCGGCAGGGCAGCCACCAGGCGTTCCACCCCGGCCGCACGGCGGAATTCTCGCTGCGCAGCGGCGAAGTGCTGGGCTACGCGGGCGAGCTGCATCCGAAGCTGATCGCCGCGCAGGACCTCCCCGCGCGCACGGTCGCCCTGGAGATCACCGCGGACCTCCTCTTCGAGGCCGCTGCCGACGTGATCGTCGCGCGGTCGCTGTCCACCTATCCGCCGGCCACGCAGGACGTCGCGCTCGTCGTCGAAGCCTCGGTGGTCGCGGGCGATGTGCTCGAGACCCTGCGGGAGGGTGCGGGTGTGCTCCTCGAGGACGTCAGCCTGTTCGACGTCTACACGGGACAGGGCATCCCCGAGGGGCAGAAGTCCCTAGCTTTCGCCCTGCGGTTCCGCGCGCCGGATCGTACCCTGACGGCGGACGAGGCCAGCGCGGCGCGTGACGCCGCCGTGGCCCTCGCGGCCGAGCGGCATGGCGCCGTGCAGCGCTGAGTCCTCCAGCACCATGAAGGCCCGTTCCCGGTGTGGGGGCGGGCCTTCCGTGTGGGTGAGGGGTCCATCGCAGCCGAAGGATGCGAGGCTCCGGACCGGCCGCAGCGAAGAGCGCGAGGAGATCTTCGTGCTGCCCGCTCAGGGATCGCGGCGTGCTGCGCCCTTTGGCATAGCTCCATCCCTGATGCGTGGTCTGCCCTTCTAGCATCGGCAATTCCGACCGGAAACACCCCTGATCATTGCCGATTCCTCCCCTCCGGCGGCGTTCGTAGCGACCGCATAATGTCGGTGCCAGCGGGGAGAATTCAGTATGGACAGCAGCCGGATTGCTTCGCTCAACACCACGGATATCGGTGGTGGTTCGCGGCGGCACGGTAACCCGTCGGATCCGATTCAGCCGGTCGTCATCCCGTCCGGGTTTGTGCGGATTGGCTCTGTGCGGGATCTGATCGACGCGCTCGCGTCCCTTCCCGTGCCGACGGATGGTCCGGAGTTGATCGATGAGGTGAGCGATTCGGAGGAGTTGAAGTGCCTGATCGCCGCCCGGCAGGCCCGGATCGCGGTCGCGTTCGACCTGGACCAGCGCCGGTCCCAGGCGGCAGCTGGTGTGCCGGTGGCGGAGCAGGGCAAGGGGGTGGCGGCGCAGGTGGCCCTGGCCCGGCGTGAGTCCCGGCCCGGGGTGGCCGGCTGCTCGGGTTCGCGCGGGCTCTGGTGACGGAGATGCCGCACACGATGGCCGCCCTCGAAACCGGGTTGTTGAATGAGTGGCGGGCGACGCTGCTGGTGCGGGAGACGGCGTGCCTCTCCGCCGCGGACCGGTGCGCGGTCGATGAGGACCTGGCCGCGGACACGGGTGCCTTCGACGGGGCCGGGGACCGGCAGATCCTGGCCGCGGCCCGGGCGGCGGCGTACCGGCGGGACCCGCGCTCGGTGACCCAGCGGGCGAGCCACGCGGCGGCGGACCGGCGGGTGAGTCTGCGGCCGGCGCCGGACACCATGACGTATCTGACCGCCCTGCTGCCGGTCGCGCAGGGGGTCGCGGTGCACGCGGAACTGACCCGGCACGCCGACACCCGCCGGGCCGCCGGGGATCCCCGGAGTCGGGGCCAGCTGATGGCCGATGCCCTGGTGGAGCGGACCACGGGCACCCCGGGCGGGTTCTCCCGGGTCGAGGTGCAGCTGGTCATGACGGACCGGACCCTGTTCCAGGGCGACAGCGAACCCGCGAGGCTGCCGGGCTACGGGATCGTCCCCGCCGGCTGGGCCCGGGACCTCCTCACCACCGGGCCGGCCTCCGAGCGGGCCTCCGGCCCGTCAGCAGATCACCGGCGGGCATTCGAGGTCTGGCTGCGGCGCCTGTATACCACCCCCGGTAGCGGGGAGCTGGTGGCCGTCGAGTCCCGGACCAGGCTTTTCACGGCCGGGCAGCGCCGCTTCATCGAGGCCCGCGACCATCTGTGCCGGACCCCGTACTGTGATGCGCCAATCCGCCACTACGACCACATCATCCCCTGGCATGACGACGGGCCCACCACCCTGTCCAACGGGGCCGGGCTGTGTGAGGCGTGCAACCACACCAAGGAACTCCCCGGCTGGAATGCGAAAGCGCACCCCGATCCCGGAGCCAGGCACGCCCGGCATGCCCTCGAGATCAGCACGCCCACCGGCCACACCTACCACTCCACCGCACCACCCCTGCCCGGCAGCAGCCCGGACGAACGCGAGCACAAGCGGGAGCGTGAACGCGAGCAGGAGTGGGAGAACGCGCAGGACAATCACAGCACTCCGGCATACCCCTACACGCGACAGTCCAGGCGGGCACCGCTGCTCTTCGCCTGACCTGTCGTGGAGGTCGTCGTCACCAACCTGCCCACGACGGGGGCGCAGGGTCCGCGAGGTGCGCGTCCGCAATCATCTCTTCAGTTGCCGTCAGCCTGCTGAAGCGCAGCCCAGGCTCAGGGGATGAGCAGCACCTTGCCCGTGGTTCGACGGGCCTGGAGGTCCTCGTGTGCGCGGGCCGCGTCCGCGAGCGGGTACCGGGCACCGATGCGCACATCGAGCTGGCCTGCTGCGACGGCGCCGAAGAGTTCCTCCGAACGCCAGCGGCGCTCCTCGGGGGAGAGCAGGTGGTGCGCGAGGGTGGGCCGGGTGACGAAGAGTGAGCCGCCGCTGTTGAGGCGTTGCAGCTCCAACGGGGGCACCGCGCCGGAGGCCGCCCCGAAGAGCACGAGGGTGCCGCGGATCCGCAGTGAGCGCAGCGAGTCGTCGAACGTCGCCCGGCCCACGCCGTCGTACACGACATCCACCCCGACGCCGTCCGTCAGGGTCTTCACGGCATCGGCGAATCCCTCGTAGCGCAGCACCTCATCGGCGCCGGCGGTGCGCGCGAGGTCCTCCTTCTCCGGCGTCGAGACCGTGGTGATCACGCGGGCACCCTTCGCCTTGAGGAGCTGGATCAGCAGCAGGCCGACGCCGCCCGCGCCCGCATGGACGAGCACCGTGTGGTCGGGCTGGACGGGAAAGGTGGAGTTGATGAGGTAGTGGGCGGTCATGCCCTGCAGGGGGAGGGCGGCCGCGGTCTCCAGATCCACGCCCTCCGGCACCGGAAGCGCCCGGTCCGCGTCCACGAGGGCGTACTCCGCATAGGTGCCCGTCCCCTCGGCGAACGCGACGCGGTCGCCGGCGGAGAAGCCCGAGACGTCCTCGCCGGATGATTCCACCGTCCCGGCCGCCTCGGCCCCCGGGGTGAAGGGGTGGTCGACGGCGTAGGCGCCGCTGCGCTGATACGTCTCGATGAAGTTCACCCCTGCGGCGGCGACCCTCACCAGCAGTTGGCCCGGGCCCGGGGCGGGGCGGTCGACGGTCGCGAGGCTGAGGACGTCCGGACCGCCCGGTGCGGTGACGACGATGGCTGAGGGCATGGTGCTTCCTTTCGGTGGCGTTCCCTCATGCTATTCCCGCGGTGGTTCCTGTGTACCCGGGCCGGGGTGTGGCAGGCTGACGTGATGCCCACCACACCCGCACCCCTCGTCTACCTCAGCTTTCCCGGAACCGCACGGGAGGCGCTGGGTTTCTACGCCGACGTGTTCGGCGGTGAGCTGACCCTGCACTCCTATGCAGAGTTCGGCAGGACGGACGGCCCGCCCGATGCCGTGGCCCATGGTGTGCTCGACGGCGTCGTCGCCCTCGCAGGATCGGATGCGGCAGCAGGAGAGCAGACCGTGCGGTGCGAGGGCCTCATGCTGTCGCTGCTGGGGACCGCCGAGCCGACGGTCCTCCACGCATGGTTCGACAAGCTGTCGGTCGGCGGGTCGAGCATCGCCCCGCTGACTCCGAAGCCGTGGGGTGCCTCGGACGGCCAGGTCACCGATCGCCACGGCCTTCGCTGGCTGATCGGGTACGAGCCCCACGCGTGACCGCGCACGACCGCGGAAGGACGACCCATGGCGCAGTTCGCCATCCTCATCGACGCGGACGAGTCCCTTCACGCCGTGCACGCGGCAGCGGTCGACCTCGAGGAGAACGACCGGCATGCCCGGGACAGCCGGAACCCGGCGGCCCGCACCAGCACGGGCCGTGTCGAGGTCTGCCCCGTCCGTAGCGGGGCGTCACGACAGCAGGGGTCACAACCTGAGCCTCCGTGCGGGCGTCACGACCGCCGGACGAAGCCTGAGTGCATAACTATGTATGGCTATGCATGATGTTGTTGTAGGCTGAAGCCATGACGTTCACCGCAGCCGTGTCAGGCGCCAGTGGGTATGCCGGAGGAGAGATCCTGCGGCTCCTCGCCAACCACCCGGACATCGAGATCGGGGCGATCACGGCCCACAGCAACGCCGGTGCGCGCCTCGGCGACGTCCAGCCCCACCTGCACTCCCTCGCCGACCGGGTGCTGCAGGAGACGACCCCCGAGGTCCTCACCGGACACGACGTCGTCTTCCTCGCCCTGCCCCACGGTGCGAGCGCCGAGGTCGCCGCCCGGCTTCCGGCGGACACGCTCGTGATCGACGCCGGCGCCGACCACCGCCTGCAGGACCCCGCCGCGTGGACGAAGTTCTACGGCTCGGCCCACGCGGGCACCTGGCCCTACGGACTGCCCGAACTGCCGGGCCACCGGGCCGGTCTCGCCGGAGCCCGCCGGATCGCCGTCCCGGGCTGCTACCCCACGAGCGTCCTCCTCGCCCTCACCCCGGGCTTCGCCGCGGGCCTCCTCGAGCCCGACGACGTCGTCGTCGTCTCCGCGTCCGGTACCTCCGGGGCGGGCAAGGCCGTCAAGCCCCACCTTCTCGGATCCGAGGTGATGGGCGGTATGAGCCCCTACGGCGTCGGCGGCGGGCACCGCCACACCCCCGAGATGGAGCAGGGCCTGAGCCGCGCCGCCGGCGAGCGCGTGTCCCTCTCCTTCACGCCCACACTGGCGCCCATGGCCCGCGGCATCCTGACCACGGCGACCGCCCGCGTGAAGCCCGGCGTCGGGTACACGCAGCTGCGGCAGGCGTGGGAGGACGCCTACGCGGCCGAGTCCTTCGTGCGGGTGCTGCCCGAGGGCCAGTGGCCCACCACCAAGGCGGTCCTCGGCTCCAATTACGCGAACCTCCAGCTGGCCTTCGACGACCACGCGGGTCGCGTGATCGTGAGCTGCGTCATCGACAATCTCACCAAGGGGACCGCCGGTGGCGCGGTGCAGTCCATGAACATCGCCCTCGGACTCGACGAGACCGCGGGCCTGACCATCCAGGGGATCGCACCGTGAGCATCACCTATCCGGGCGGGTTCCGCGCTGCGGGCGTCGCCGCCGGCCTGAAGAGCACCGGCAAGCCCGACGTCGCCCTCGTCGCCAACGACGGACCGCTGCACAACGCGGCCGCCGTGTTCACCTCCAACCGCGTGGCGGCGGCACCCGTGCTGTGGTCCCGGCAGGTCGTCTCGGACGGACGCGTCGACGCCGTCGTCCTCAACTCCGGCGGCGCCAACGCCTGCACCGGACCCGAGGGCTTCCAGAACACCCACCGGACCGCGGAGGTCACCGCCGAGCTCCTCGGGATCTCCGCGACCGACGTCTTCGTGTGCTCCACGGGCCTGATCGGTGAACAGCTCCCGATGGACCGGCTGCTCGACGGCGTCACCCATGCGGCCGGATCCCTGGGCAGGGGCGGTGGACCCACCGCCGCCGAGGCGATCATGACCACGGACACGGTGGCCAAGGAGGCCCGGTACCCGGCGACGGCCGACGCCGCGAGCGAGGGCTACGCGATCGGCGGGATGGCCAAGGGAGCCGGCATGCTGGCGCCGGGCCTGGCCACCATGCTCGTGGTCCTCACCACGGACGCCGCCCTCGATGCCGCGACCCTCGACGCCGCCCTGCGGGAGGCGACCCGCGTGAGCTTCGACCGCACCGACGCGGACGGTTGCATGTCCACCAACGACACCGTGGTGCTGCTCGCCTCCGGCGCCGCGGGTGTCACACCGGACCCGGCGCAGTTCACCAGGGCCCTCACGCAGGTCTGCCTCGACCTCGCGGCGCAGCTCATCCACGACGCCGAGGGCGCGAGCCATACCATCGCCGTCACCACCATGAACGCCGCGTACGAGCGCGACGCCGAGGTGGTCAGCCGCGCCGTCGCCCGCTCCAACCTGTTCAAGACCGCCATCTTCGGCAACGATCCCAACTGGGGCCGCGTCCTCGCGGCCGTCGGCACCACCGACGCCGTCTTCGAGCCGGACGCCCTGAACGTCTCGATGAACGGCGTGCAGATCTGCCGGAAGGGCGGGATCGGGGATTCGCGCGATCTCGTGGACCTCACCGGTCGGGACGTGTCCGTCGAGATCGACCTCGCCGCCGGGACGGCGAGCGCCACGATCTGGACCAACGACCTCACGCACGAGTACGTGCACGAGAACTCCGCCTACTCGAGCTGACGGGAGACGCCATGACGAGCAGTGACACGAGCACCGACACGCACCCGACGGCGACGCCGTCGGCCTCGACCCTGAAGGCGCAGGACAAGGCCGCCACACTGGTGGAGGCGCTGCCCTGGATCCAGCGGTTCGCCGGCACCACGATGGTCATCAAGTACGGCGGCAACGCCATGGTGAACGAGGAGATGCGCCGGGCCTTCGCCGAGGACGTCGTCTTCCTCCACCATGTGGGCATCCGGCCCGTCGTGGTGCACGGCGGCGGCCCCCAGATCAACGCGATGCTCCAGAAACTCGGCATCGAGTCCGAGTTCAAGGGCGGCCTGCGCGTGACGACCCCCGAAGCCATGGACGTGGTCCGGATGGTCCTCACCGGCCAGGTGGGCCGCGAACTCGTAGGCCTCATCAACTCCCACGGCCCCTATGCCGTCGGCCTGTCCGGCGAGGACGGCGGGCTGCTGCGCGCGGTCCGCACCGGGACCGTCGTCGACGGCGAGACCGTGGATCTGGGGCTCGTCGGTGACGTGACCGCCGTCCATCCCGGCGCCATCCTCGACATCCTCCAGGCCGGGCGCATCCCCGTGATCTCCACCGTCGCCCCGGAGTACGACGCCGACGGAGAGGCCGTGCAGCAGGTCCTCAACGTGAACGCCGATTCCGCCGCCGCGGCGCTGGCCGCCGCCCTCGGGGCCTCGAAGCTCGTGATCCTCACCGACGTGGAGGGGCTCTACGCGGCCTGGCCGGACCGCAGCTCCCTCATCTCCTCCCTGACCGCGAGCGAACTCCGCGAGCTCCTGCCCAGCCTCGAATCCGGCATGATCCCGAAGATGACGGCATGCCTGCAGGCCGTCGAGGCCGGGGTGGAGCGCGCGCACATCGTCGACGGGCGGCTGGCCCACTCGATGCTGCTCGAGACCTTCACCACGGCGGGCATCGGCACGCAGGTGGTCCCCGACGACGCGACCGTCACCCCGCAGCCCACGGCTCCCGAAGGGGCAGCATGAACAACACCACCGTGAACACCACAGCCGTCCACGAGATCGCGGACCTGCTCACCGGCGGGACGTCCGGCGCGGACTGGCTGGCCCGCTACGGCTCCTCGCTGATGGGCGTCTTCGGGACGCCGCAGCGCGTGCTGGTGCGCGGATCCGGCTGCTTCGTGTGGGACGCCGACGGCGGGCAGTACCTCGACCTCCTCGGCGGCATCGCGGTCAACGCCCTCGGGCACGCGCACCCCTTCGTCACCTCCGTCGTCTCCAGCCAGCTCGCGACCCTCGGCCACATCTCCAACTTCTTCACGAGCCCCACGCAGGTGGCGCTCGCCGAGAAGCTCCTGGCCCTCGCCGAGGCGCCCACCGGGTCCCGCGTGTTCTTCACCAACTCCGGTGCGGAGGCCCTCGAGGCCGCGGTCAAGCTCGCACGACGCAACAGCACACCGGGGCGGCAGCGCATCCTCGCCCTTGACGGCGCCTTCCACGGCCGCACCATGGGGGCCCTCGCCCTCACGTCCAAGAAGGCCTACCGCGAACCCTTCGAGCCCCTGCCCGGCGGCGTGGAGCACATCCCCTTCGACGACATCGAGGCACTCAGGTCCGCCATGGACTCCTCCGTGGCAGCGCTCGTCATCGAACCCATCCAGGGCGAGGCCGGCGTCCGGCCCCTCTCACCCGAGTACCTGCGTGCAGCGCGGGAGCTGACCCGCGAACACGGGGCGCTGCTCATCCTCGACGAGGTCCAGTCCGGCGTCGCGCGGACGGGCCGCTGGTTCGCCCACCAGTGGGTCGACGGCGTGGTCCCCGATGCCATGACGCTCGCCAAGGGCCTCGGCGGCGGCTTCCCGATCGGCGCGCTCGTCACGTTCGGCGAGGACGCCTCCTCGCTGATCGGCGCGGGCCAGCACGGCAGCACCTTCGGGGGGAACCCCGTGGCCACCGCGGCAGGCCTCGCCACGCTGCACGTCCTCGAGACGACGGGCGCCCTGCAGCACGCGTCCGACGTCGGCGCCCTCCTCGCCTCGCGGCTCGCAGCCACCCACGGGGTCACCGCGGTGCGCGGCCAGGGCCTGCTCATCGGGTTCGACGTCGACGGCGAGTATGCACCGGAGGCGGTCCAGGCGGCGCTCGCCGCAGGATTCATCATCAACGCGACGGGGCTCTCGACCCTTCGACTCGCACCTCCGCTCATCCTCACCGCCGAGCAGGCAGCGACGTTCCTGGACGCCCTGCCCGCCATCCTCACCACCGCCCGCACCGCACACTCCGACACCCGGAAGGCAACCCCATGACGCGCCACTTCCTCGTCGACACGGATCTCTCACCCGCCGAGCAGACCGAGGTCCTCGACCTCGCCGTCGAACTCAAGGCGAAGCCCTACGCCCATGCGCCGTTCGCTGGGGAGGGCGCGGGCCGCAGGACGGTCGCCGTCATCTTCGACAAGACCTCCACCCGGACCCGGGTGTCCTTCGCCGCCGGCGTCGCGGACCTCGGCGGAGTGCCGCTGATCATCGGGGCGGGGGACTCCCAGCTCGGGCACAAGGAATCCATCACCGACACAGCCAGGGTCCTCGACCGGATGGTCGCAACGATCGTGTGGCGCACCTACGCCCAGGCCGGACTCGAGGAGATGGCCGCGGCGTCGAGCGTCCCCGTCATCAACGCCCTCTCGGACGACTACCACCCGTGCCAGCTGCTCGCGGACCTGCTCACCATCCGGGAGCACAAGGGCACGCTCGCCGGGCTCACCCTGACGTACCTGGGGGACAGCGCCAACAACATGGCCAACTCCTACCTCCTCGCCGGGGCCACGGCCGGGATGCACGTCCGGATCGCCGGGCCCGAGGGCTACCTCCCCGACCCGGCGGTCGTGGCCGCGGCCGAGGATAGGGCGGCCGAGACCGGCGGGTCCGTCCTCGTCACCGTGGACGCCGCCGCCGCGCTCGCAGGGGCCGACGTCGTCGCCACCGACACCTGGGTGTCGATGGGCCAGGAGGAGGAGAAGGCGGCACGGCAGGAGCTGTTCCGCTCCTACGCCGTCGACGCCGCCGCCATGGCGCTGGCCGCGCCCGACGCCGTCGTGCTCCACTGCCTCCCCGCCTACCGCGGCTACGAGATCGCCGGCGACGTCATCGACGGCCCGCAGTCGCTCGTCTGGGACGAGGCCGAGAACCGGCTGCACGCGCAGAAGGCGCTCATGACTTGGCTCGTGCAGCGGTCCGCCCGATCCGACGGGCAGGGGAGCGGCTCATGACCGTGCAGCGCGATTCCGCCCGCCTCACCACGAAGACCGCCCGGCACGCCCTCATCACGGACCTCCTCACCGCCCGGTCCGTGCGCTCGCAGGTGGAGCTGGCCACCCTGCTCGCCGCCGACGGCGTGCAGGTCAACCAGGGGACGCTGTCGCGGGACCTCGTGGAGCTCGGCGTCGTGCGCGTCCGCGGAGCCGAGGGCGCGCTGATCTACGCGGTGCCCGTGGAGGGCGGCGGCCGGCACGCCCGCAGCGGCGTGTCCCAGGAGATCCTCGACGCGCGGCTCGCGAAGCTGTGCAACGAACTGCTCGTGACGGCGGAGGCCTCGGGAAACATCGTCATCCTGCGGACGCCGCCGGGAGCCGCGAACTTCCTCGCCCTGGCCATCGACCACTCGGTGATGCCCACGATCCTCGGCACCATCGCCGGCGACGACACCGTGATGCTCGTCAGCCGCGACCCCGACGGCGGCGCCGCCGTCGCCGACCGCTTCCTCGGACTCGCGCAGGAACCGCAAGGGCCCGCCGACCCGTCATGACGCCCGGCCCTGCGCCGGCCGCGGCATGACACCCTGAACATCAACACACCCACGGGCGCACCGCCCGGACAATCGAAGGAGCACCTCCCGTGACCGAACGCATCGTCCTCGCCTACTCCGGCGGACTCGACACCTCCGTAGCCATCGGCTGGATCGCCGAAGCCACCGGGGCCGAGGTGATCGCCGTGGCCGTCGACGTCGGACAGGGCGGCGAATCCCTCGAGACCATCCGCCAGCGCGCGCTCGGCTGCGGCGCCGTC
The DNA here is from genome assembly GCF_058269135.1 of Arthrobacter sp. TJ-265. NCBI lineage: Bacteria > Bacillati > Actinomycetota > Actinomycetes > Micrococcales > Micrococcaceae > Arthrobacter > Arthrobacter sp. TJ-265. The sequence goes on from NZ_JBZCND010000005.1 coordinate 131,124, forward strand.
GAAGCCTACGTGGCCGACGCCCGTGAGGAGTTCGCCACCGACTACTGCATGCCCGCCCTGAAGACGAACGCGCTCTACATGGACGCCTACCCCCTCGTCTCCGCGCTGTCCCGGCCCGTGATCGTCAAGCACCTCGTCGCCGCCGCGCGTCAGTTCGGCGCCACGACCGTGTCCCACGGCTGCACCGGCAAGGGCAACGACCAGGTGCGCTTCGAGGTCGGCATCCAGACCTTCGGCCCCGACCTGAAGTGCATCGCCCCCGTCCGCGACCTCGCCCTCACGCGCGACAAGGCCATCGCCTTCGCCGAGGAGAAGGGCCTGCCCATCGAGACCACCAAGAAGAACCCGTTCTCCATCGACCAGAACGTCTGGGGCCGCGCCGTCGAGACCGGGTTCCTCGAGGACATCTGGAACGGACCCACCAAGGACGTCTACGACTACACCGAGTCGCCCGAGTTCCCACCCGCCGCCGACGAGGTGATCATCTCCTTCAAGGAGGGCATCCCCGTAGCCATCGACGGCAACACCGTCACGCCGCTGCAGGCCATCGAGGAGCTCAACCGCCGGGCCGGTGCCCAGGGGATCGGCCGCATCGACATCGTCGAGGACCGCCTCGTAGGCATCAAGAGCCGCGAGATCTACGAGGCCCCCGGCGCGATGGCCCTCATCGCCGCGCACCGCGAACTCGAGAACGTCACCATCGAGCGCGAGCAGGCCCGCTTCAAGAAGACCGTCGACCAGCGCTGGACCGAACTGGTGTACGACGGCCAGTGGTTCTCGCCGCTGAAGCGCTCGCTGGACACCTTCGTCGACGACACGCAGAAGTACGTCACCGGCGACATCCGCATGGACCTCCACGGCGGCCGCGCGACCGTCACCGGCCGCCGCTCCGACGTCGCGCTCTACGACTTCAACCTCGCGACCTACGATTCCGGCGACACCTTCGACCAGTCGATGGCCCGCGGCTTCATCGAGATCTTCGGCCTGTCCTCCAAGGTGGCCTCGAGCCGGGACCAGCGGGCGGGCGCCTGATGGCTCAAGAGCACGTGGTGGGCCCACGAGCGCAGGGGTCCCCGGCCGAGCGAAGCGAGGGTGGGGGGCGCCCGGGGACGAACGAGGGTTCGCTGTGGGGCGGCCGGTTCGCCGGCGGCCCCGCCGACGCCCTCGCCGCGCTCAGCAAGTCCACGCACTTCGACTGGCGGCTGGCGGTCTACGACATCGAGGGCTCCCGCGCCCACGCCCGCGTGCTCCACCGCGCCGGCCTGCTCGACGACGGCGAACTCGCCGGGATGATCGACGCCCTCGACCGTCTCGACGCCGACGTGCGGTCCGGCGCGTACGCGCCGGCGCCGAGCGACGAGGACGTCCACGGGTCGCTCGAGCGCGGCCTCATCGAGCGTGCCGGCCCGGCGCTCGGCGGCAAGCTGCGTGCGGGCCGTTCCCGCAACGACCAGGTGGCGACGCTCGGACGCATGTACCTCCGGGACCACGCGCGGATCATCGCCCGCGGCGTCCTCGCGACGATCGGTGCCCTGGTCGACCAGGCCGAGGCCCACCTCGAGGTGCCGATGCCGGGACGCACGCACCTGCAGCACGCCCAACCGGTGCTGCTGAGCCACCACTTGCTGGCCCATGCCTGGGCCCTGCTGCGGGACGTGCAGCGGCTACAGGACTGGGATCGGCGTGCCGGGGTCTCACCCTACGGTTCGGGCGCCCTCGCCGGGTCCTCGCTGGGCCTGGACCCCGAATCCGTCGCCGCTGACCTCGGATTCTTCTCCGCGACGCACAACTCGATCGACGGGACGGCGTCGCGGGACGTCTACGCGGAGTTCGCCTGGGTCGCCGCGATGATCGGGGTGGATCTCTCCCGCGTGAGCGAGGAGATCATCATCTGGGCCACGAAGGAGTTCTCCTTCGTCACGCTCGACGACGCCTTCTCGACCGGCTCGTCGATCATGCCGCAGAAGAAGAACCCCGACGTCGCCGAGCTCGCGCGCGGCAAGGCGGGGCGGCTGATCGGCGACCTGACGGGACTGCTCGCCACACTGAAGGGACTGCCCCTCGCCTACAACCGGGACCTGCAGGAGGACAAGGAGCCGGTGTTCGACGCCGTCGACACCCTCGAGGTCCTGCTGCCCGCGGTCTCGGGCATGATCGCGACCCTCGTGTTCGACACGGAGCGCCTGGCCTCCCTCGCCCCTCAGGGCTTCGCCCTCGCGACGGACATCGCCGAGTGGCTCGTCCGTCAGGGCGTGCCGTTCCGTGAGGCACACGAGCTCTCGGGCGCCGCCGTCAGGATCGCCGAGCAGCGCGGTGTGGAGCTGTGGGACCTGACCGATGAGGAGTTCGCCGGGATCTCCGCGCACCTGACGCCCGCGGTGCGCGAGGTGCTCACGGTCGAAGGATCGCTGGCCAGCCGCGACGCGCAGGGCGGTACGGCTCCGGCCGCCGTCCGACGCCAGCTCACCGCGCTGCATGCCGAGCTCGACGGCGTCGAGGCGTACGCCGCCGGCTGACGGTCCACTCCTGGCCACCGACGGCGGCGCGGCTCCTCCTGGGGCCGCGCCGCCGTCGCTCATGCCGGTGACGGCCCGTCCTACGCGCCACCAGCACCCCCGCTCCTCCCAATTCCCTCACCGAGCCTGCTGCCTCCAGCTGGACAGACGGATCGATCCGTCACAGAATTTCGAGGACGATCCGTCACATCGGGGTCGGTGCACGACTCGGAGAACCCCCGGAGGAGAGATCACGCCATGAGAATCGCTATCCTCGGAACCGGCTCCGTCGGGCGCACGCTTTCCGCGCGGCTCATCGACCTGGGGCACGATGTCACTCTCGGCACCCGCGACGCCCAGGCCACGCTTGCCCGCAAGGAGGCCGACGCCCTGGGCAACGCCCCCTTCGCCGACTGGGCGGCCGCGAACCCCGACGTCACTGTGCGCGGCTTCGCTGATGCTGCCTCGGGGGCGGAGATCGTCATCAACGCCACGAACGGCAGTGCGTCCATGGACGCGCTGGCTCGGGTCGGGATGGAGGGCCTCGACCGCAAGGTCGTCCTCGACCTCGCCAACCCCCTCGACTTCAGCCGCGGCATGCCACCGACCCTGCTCGTCAAGGACACAGACTCTCTCGGCGAGCAGATTCAGCGCGCCTTCCCCACCGCCCGCGTCGTCAAGTCGCTCAACGCCGTCACGGCAGACCTCATGGCCCATCCGGGGAACCTGCCCGAGGCCGGCACCGTCTTCGTCTCCGGGAACGACGCCGACGCCAAGCACACCGTGACGGCCCTGCTGGAAGAGTTCGGCCACCAGGACATCATCGATCTCGGCGATATCACCACCGCCCGAGGCACCGAGATGCTCCTGCCCGTCTGGCTCCGCCTCTACAGTGCTCTCGGCACACCTGCCTTCAACTTCAAGATCGTCCGCTGAACCCGACGGTTCCTCCGTGCCCGAACCGGGAAACCTCCGTGGCGAGATCATGCTCCCTCCCATCACCATCCACATCGTGCACACGGTTCTGAGCGGGGCAACCTCACCCACCGCCGACCTGTTGCACGACAACGCCCGCCCCGAACGTTCGGCGATCGGGCGATGGGCGAACTCCACGGGCGGTTCCCTGGCTACGATGCGAGGATGACGGACTTCTTGGAGCAACCGGAGTGGCACAACGCTCCAATGCAACCGGTGCCGATCACCAGGCCCGCCGCGCAGAAGTGGCTCGATGCGTATGTGGCGGCGTGGAAGAGCTACGACGAAGGAGCCATCTCAGATCTATGGTCGGAGGGTGCTGTCTGGCATTACCCCTTCCAGACGCGAGCATCAGGACGCGACCGGATCGTCGCTGAGTGGATGAGCGAGCGTGACGACTTCGTAGGCGAGTCCTTCGACGCCAAGTACCATCCGGTCGCCATTGAGGGCGACCGGGTCGTCGCCCATGGCAGGACCGTCTTCTACCAGCCGGAGAGTGACCGGGTGGTCACGGCATACGACAACATCTGGTTCCTCCGGTTCGACGACTCGGGGCGGTGTACCGAGTTCCATGAGTGGTATGCCGGTCGCCCTGAGGACGAACCCGATCGAGCAGTCCCCAATGATCGCGCGCACGAGGATCGCTAACGAGTGGCGGTTCACCGCGCAGGCGGTCGCGGGACTCTGGAAACCCTCCGCAGCCCCGCCTGCAGACCGGGCCTCCGGCCTCACGGATCGGTGATGATGGCACGGATCGCGGAGGCCAACGCCGATTCCTCGACCGGAAGACCCATGAATACCGTGGCGCTGATCATCCCGTCCACCATCCCGACGATCAGGGCGGACTTCTCCTCCGGTCGGGTGACGCCGATGGATCGCAGAGCGTCCGTACCCCAGGCGATGAGTCGCTGGCGGCCCTCCGCGAGGGCTGCTGCGGACGACGGCGTGTCAGAGGCGTGGACCAGGAGTGCCTGCCTGGCCCGTGCATGGTCACGGCCGGTGGTCCCGGCTGCCGACGCGAAGCGGGCCAAAGGTGCCGCCACGTCGTCCGCTGTCCCGGGACTCCCACTCCGGAGCCGCCCCAGCTCCCGGTGATCCGCCAGCACCAGGAAGTCGACGACGGCGCTCACGAGAGCCTCCTGTGTCCTGAACAGGTTCGACGTCGAGCCGAGCGGCACGCCCGCCGTGCGGTCCACGGCGCGGTGTGTGAGCGCGCGCGGCCCCCCTGCGGCGAGCAGGGACACGGCAGCGGTGCACAGTACTTCTCGACGTTCCACCCGATGAAACTACACCTGTTGTGCAGGAACTACAAACGTAGTACGTTCGCGGTATGACGACAGCGACAGTTGTGGGCGCGGGCATTGCTGGACTCACCGTCGCCGTCGGTCTGCACCGTGCGGGGTGGTCGGTTCAGGTGCTGGAGCAGGAACCGACGGTGCGCGCCTCCGGCACGGCGGTCCTGCTGCAGCGGACTGCAGTGAACGGACTCGAATCCCTCGGGCTCGGCCCCGGGATCGAGGCTCGGGCGATCCTCCTCACCGGCCTGCAGCTCCGCACGCGCGGAGGTCTGCCGATCTCACCGTCCCGGCCCCCGTCCGGGGCCGTCCTGATCGAGCGGGCGGACCTCGCCGGCCTTCTCCGGGACTCCCTGCCGGAGCCGGCGCTCGTCCTCGGTCACCCCCTGGTGGCAGGCGACCTTGCCAGTGCGTGCGCGGACGCCGCGCTGGTCGTCGGAGCAGATGGCGTCCACAGCACCCTGCGCGGCGCACTCTTCGGCCGTGCGTACCGCGCGACCGCGACCGGCACCGCGGTGTGGCGGGGGACAGCCGAGGTCACGACCGCCGGTCTGACCGAGTACTGGGGCCAGCGACGTCGCTTCGGGATCAGTGGCAGGCCGAGCGGGGGAACGAACTGGTATGCGACGGCGACGGTGCCACCGGCCCGGCGCGTGTCAGGGCAAGAGGAGTCCGAGGAGCTTCGGAGGCTGTTCGGGCATTGGGACGGGGCGGTGGCCGCGACCGTCGCGAGCATCGGTGAGGGGAGTGTCCTGCGACACGACATCCATCACCTGGCACGCCGGTTGCCGCGGTACCAGCTGGGGAATGTGGCCCTGATCGGTGACGCAGCCCATGCCATGACGCCGGACCTCGGGCGCGGCGCGAACGAGGCGATCCTCGACGCCCTGTCCCTGGTCGGCAACCTCGAGGCGCACGACCGCGTGGACCGCGCACTGGCCGCCTACGACAGGTCCCGGCGCCGGGTCACCCAACTGACCGCGGCCGCATCCCTCGCCGTCCACACCCTCATCCATTGCGCGCCGGGGCAGACGATCCCGACGACACCCGGCGATCACGCCCGGCCACGATCCGATGTGTAGTGGGATCCTTCCCGGGCGGACCCCGCCGGCCCCGCTACGCCCGCCGCGAAGTGCTTTGACACCGCGCACCGCCCGGCGCATCGTGTGAGCATGCAGCCCACCGCCCCGCGCGCCACGCTCCGGGAATTCTTCCCCTACCTGCGGGGGCACGTGCGCGTCCTCGTGCTGGTCGCCGTCGTCTCCCTCGTCTCGACGGGCCTCTCGATCGCCCAACCCCTCATGGTCCAGCAGCTCGTCAACGCCGTGTCAGCGAACCGCCCCGCCACCGTCTTCGTGTGGTTCCTCGTCGCCATCACCCTGGGTGGAGCCGTCTTCGGGGCGGCCCAGTCCTACCTCCTGCAGCGCACCGCGGAGTCCGTGGTCCTCGGGGTGCGCCGGTCCCTGGTGGGACAACTGCTCGCGCTGCCCATCCGCGAGTTCGACCGCCGCCGCGTCGGCGACCTCATGTCGAGGGTCGGTTCGGACACCACCCTCATGCGCAGCGTCATCACCTCCGGCCTGTTCGAGATCGTCTCCTCCATCCTGATGTTCTGCGCGGCCGTCGTCCTCATGGTCCTCATCGACCCCCTGCTGTTCGGCATCACGCTGTCGGCCGTCCTGCTCGGAGCGGGAGGCGTCGTGTTCCTCGGGCGCCTCATCCGCAAGCGCAGCCGCGACGTCCAGGACGCCGTCGGCTCGATGACCGCCGCCGTCGAGCGGGGGCTCTCCGGCATCCGCACCATCAAGGCGTCGGTCGCCGAGGACCGCGAGGCCGCGGTGATCGACGTCGAGGCGACCACGGCCTATAACGCCGGCATCGCCATGGCCCGCCTCCAGGCCGCCGTCCAGCCCATCATGTCCATCTGCGTCCAGGGCGCATTCATCGTGGTCCTGGCCGTCGGCGGGATCCGGGTGGCCGCCGGTGAACTGCTGCTCGGCGACCTGATCGCCTTCATCCTGTACCTGTTCCTGCTCGTGATGCCCATCGGGTCCGCCATGAGCGCGTTCGTACAGATCCAGTCCGGCCTCGCGGCGCTGGACCGCATCCAGGAGATCGCCCGGCTGGAGCCGGAACGGGCGGACGAGGAGCGCCTCGTCGCACGCGCACCGAAACCGTCGCCCCCCGTCCACGGCAGCACCATCGAACTGCGCGAGGTCAGCTTCCGCTACGGCGACGACGACGCGGATGACCTCGACCCCGCCGTGGGTGCCGCGAACGAGCGACAGGTGGCAGCGAGCGGGCCGGCCTCGCCGGTGTCACCCGTCTCCCCGGTGGTGCCCGGCACCCCGGAGGGGCGCGGACGGGACGGCGATGCCGGCCGGCCGGTCCTCGACGGCGTCAGCTTCACCGTCCCCGCGGGCAGCAGGACGGCCCTCGTGGGGCCCTCGGGTGCCGGCAAGTCCACGGTGCTGGCCCTGCTGGAGCGGTTCTACGAACCGACAGCAGGCAGCATCGTGGTGGACGGCGTCGCGCTGCCGGCGATCCCGCGCTCGGAGCTGCGCGCGCGCATCGGCCTCGTGGAGCAGGAGGCCCCCGTCCTCAGCGGTACTCTGGCGGACAATCTCCGGCTGGCAGCCCCGCACGCCACGGACGACCAGCTCCGCCGCGTCCTCGCGGCGGTCGGCCTCGACGCGCTGGGGGATCGGTCGGACGACGGCCTGGACCTGAATCTGGGCGAGGACGGGATCCGGCTCTCGGGCGGCCAACGGCAACGCCTCGCGTGGGCCCGCGTGATCCTCGCCGACCGTCCCGTCCTGCTGATGGACGAGCCGACGTCCGCCGTCGATTCGCGGACCGAGCAGCTGCTCCAGCAGACGCTGGGAGAGGCCGCACGGGATCGCACCGTGGTCGTCGTCGCCCACCGCCTGTCCACGGTGGCGGACTTCGACCAGATCGTGGTGCTGGACCAGGGGCGGGTCGCCGCGGTCGGCACCCACGATGAACTCCTCGAGAGCAGCGACCTCTACCGTGACATGGCGGCCCGGCAGCGCCTGGTGGCCCACGCCTGATGCGCCCGGCGGGTCAGGTGGCCGGCGCTGAACGGGCCTCCCGGTCGAGGAGCCGCTGCTTGACCGGCAGCCCCCAGCGGAAGCCGCCCAGCGAGCCGTCCGTCCTGATGACCCTGTGGCAGGGGACGAAGAGCGCGGCGGCGTTCTTCGCACACGCTCCCGCCGCGGCGCGGACCGCGGTCGGGTTGCCCGCCCGGGCGGCGTACTCGAGGTAGGTGACCGGTGCGCCGGGGGCGATCGTGCGCAGGACGTCCCAGGCATGGGTACGGAACGGACCGGACGCCTGTCGCACCCGCACCGCCGTGATGGCGTCGACGTCCCCGTCGTAGTAGCGGGCCACGGTGTCGAGGATGGGTCGCATGGCGGACGCGGCAGGGTCGAAGCGGGCGGCCAGGAGGCTCGGGTGGATCTGCCCGACCAGGTCTTCCCGGAGGGAGGTCCAGCCGGACGAGAGGACCGCGCCCTCCGCCTCGATGACGGTGAAGGGGCCGTCGGGCGTGTCGACGGTCTCGGTGGTGGCGCCGCGGAGGGCGGCGGGTGGGGCGAGGGTTGCGCTCATGGCGGGGGCATCCGTTCGGTGGGTCGGTCCAGGGTACGTGGCGAGGTGGTCAGGCGGCGTCATCGACGGTTCTCCCGGCGGACGGGAGGGCGGTCGGTGCCGGGGCGGTCCGCCACAGGTGCAGGGTCGCGTAGGAGCGCCAGGGCCGGACGTCGGCCATCGCGGCCTCGACAGCGGAACCTCCTGGGGTCGAGCCCTCCGTGACCCGGGCCCAGCCTGCCCGGACGGCGGCGTCGCCCGGGAGGTGGATGTCCGGGTGGCCGAGCACGCGCATCAGGACGTAGTCGGCCGTCCAGGGTCCCACGCCGTCCAGCCGCAGCAGATCCTCGCGCAGCGGGGCGGCATCGGAGCCGATCCCGAGCGCGAGGGTCCCGGAGGCGAGCTTCTCGGCCGCGGCGCGCAGCGCAGCGTCCCGCCGACGCGGCCCCCGCAGGAGTGGCCCGGGCAAGGCGGCGAGGTCCTCGGCGGAGGGGAAGAAGCGGTCCAGGCCGGTGCCCGGCACACTGACCGCCGGCCCCGCCGCAGTGAGCCGGGCGAGGGCCGTCGTCGCCGCAGCCACCGTGACCTGCTGGCCTGCGATCGCGCGGATCAGCATCTCGTGGGGATCCAGCGACCCGGGCAGGCGCAGGCCCGGCCGGTCCGCGACCAGCGTCGCGAACCGGGCGTCACGGGACAGCGCGGCATCGACCGCCACGGGGTCGGCGTCGAGGTCGAACAGCCGCCGGATACGGCCGAGCAGGGGCGGGAGGTCCGCCAGCCCCGCCACCGAGACCGTGACGGGCAGCGCTGCCCGCCCGTTCCCGCGCGGTTCGACGGGGTCGGCCCTGAACCACGCGGGCCCGGCCGGCAGGCGGAGCAGGCGTTCGTAGCTCGTCGCAGTACCGATCTCCGGACCGGCGACCGCGCGGGCGGCGAGGAAGCGAAAGATGCCGTTGTCGTACGGCAGCCGCACGGGCAGGTTCAGGGAGAGGCGGAGCGGCCCACCGGGTTCCGGCGCCGGCGGGCGGCACGTCCCGGGCCGGTGGGGTGAGGCCTCGCGCAGCCGGCCCGGGGTGAGGTCGAAGACCTGCTGGACGGTGTCGTTGAACTGCCGGATGCTCCCGAAGCCCGCGGCGAACGCCACGTCCGCGAAGCGGAGCGTCGTGGCGGTGAGGAGGGTGCGGGCCGTCTGGGCGCGGTGTGCGCGGGCCAGCGCGAGCGCTCCGGCGCCGAGCTCGTCCGTGAGGATGCGGTTGAGCTGCCGGGGGGAGTAGCCGAGCCGCGCCGCCAGGCCGGGCACGCCCGCGCGGTCCACCTCGCCGTCGGCGATGAGCCGCATGGCGCGGGCCGCCGCGTCGCTGCGGAGATTCCACTCGGGATCCCCCGGAACGGCCTCGGGCAGGCACCGCTTGCAGGCGCGATACCCGGCTTCGTGAGCGGCCGCGGAGGTGCGGAAGAACGTGACGTTGGCGGGTTTCGGCGTCCGAGCGGGGCAGGAGGGCCGGCAGTAGATGCCCGTGCTCGAGACAGCGGTGACGAACTGTCCGTCGAAGCGGGCGTCCCGGGCGTCGATCGCCCTGTACTGCTGCCAGAAGTCCATGCCGTCATCCTGCCACCCGGCCGGGCCCCGTACTAGCGGGATTCGGACACGGCGGACGGCGGGGCGGGTGACGCCTTTGCTACGGTCGAAGCGTGATCGATGAGAGCAGGACGCACCCGGACACCCGCGCACGACTGGGGGGCAGTGCCCTCGAGGTCGCGCCGTCGCTCCTCGGCGCGCACCTGACACACAGCACCGACGACGGCGAGGTCACCGTCCGCATCACGGAGGTCGAGGCCTACCTCGGCCCGGACGATCCGGGCTCCCACGCGTTCCGGGGCAGGACCGCGCGGAACGCGACGATGTTCGGACCCGCCGGGCACCTCTACGTCTACTTCACCTACGGCATGCACTACTGCGCCAACATCGTGTGCGGGAACGAGGGGTGGGCCACGGGACTGCTCCTCCGGGCGGGGGAGATCGTCGACGGCACGGGCCTCGCCCGCGATCGGCGCTCGCATCCGTCGACGGACCTCGACCTCGCCCGGGGACCCGCACGCCTTGCACAGGCGCTCGGCCTCGATCGCCGGAACGACGGCGCGGACGTGCTCGCGCACCCCTTCCTGCTGGTCCTGCCGGAGGTGCCCGCGACGGCGGTCCTCAGCGGCCCGCGCGTGGGGGTCAGCGGCGTTGCCGGGACGGAGGAGTATCCGTGGCGCTTCTGGCTGCCGGAGGAGCCCACGGTCTCCCGGTACCGTCCGGGAAAGCCCCGCGTAGCCCGTAAGGTTGATCCGTGAATATCAGCGATACGGACCTCCCCCCGGTGCAGGCCGCAGGCGCGTCCCGACTGGCAGCGCAGGCGCGGGAGGCCGTGGACCGCCTCTGCGCGGTGGTCCCCGACTTCCCGTCACCCGGCATCATGTTCAGGGACCTGACGCCGGTCTTCTCCGACGCGCAGGGCTTCCGCGCGGTCGTCGACGCGCTCGTCGAGGCCTTCGCGGGCCAGTTCGACGCCGTCGCCGGGGTAGAAGCCCGCGGTTTCCTCCTCGCCGCCGCCGTCGGCTACGCGACCGGCACCGGCGTCGTCACCATCCGCAAGGCGGGCAAGCTGCCCCGCGCCGTGTACCGGGAGTCCTACGACCTCGAATACGGTCAGGCGTCCCTCGAGATCCACCAGTCGGACCTGCCCGCCGGGACGCGCGTGCTCCTGCTCGACGACGTCCTCGCCACGGGGGGAACACTCGTCGCCGCGGGAGCGTTGCTCGAACAGGCCGGCGCCGTCGTCGTCGGGTGCGGTGTGGTCCTGGAGCTCGCGGACCTCCCCGGACGCGACGCCCTGGCGGGCCGGCGGGTGCACGCGCTCGAAACCGTGTAGCGTCCACCACGCTAGAATTGACGGTCTGCCTTTGATGGAAGGAAATGTCCGATGCACGAGACGTCCCAGGCCAAGGCCGAGCTGGAGCACGAGCGCGGCTACGTCGATGGCCTGTACCAGCGTCTCGATGAACTCCGTGCGGAGAAGGCCCTCCAGCTCGCCGAGGTCCGGCGCACGCAGGCGGCCGGATCCCACCAGAACAGGTCGGAGCGGGACGCCTTCGCGACGATGTACGAGGACCGCCTCGCGCAGCTCAACGCCGTCGACGACCGCCTCGTCTTCGGCCGCCTCGACCTCGACGACGGCGACAAGCGCTACATCGGCCGCATCGGCCTCTCCGACGAGGACCTCCGGCAGCTCATGGTCGACTGGCGGGCCCCCGAGGCCGGCACGTTCTACCAGGCGACGGCCTTCGAGCGCATGGGCGTACGCCGCCGCCGCCACCTGATCCTCTCGCGGCGCGACGTCGTCGCGATCGAGGACGACGTCCTCGACGCGGACCTCCTCGGCGACGACGACTCGCTGCAGGGCGAGGGCGCCCTCCTCGCCGCGCTGAACACGCGGCGCACCGGCCAGATGTCCGACATCGTGGGCACCATCCAGGCGGAGCAGGACCGCATCATCCGGGCGCCGCTGCCGGGGGTGACCGTGGTCCAGGGCGGTCCGGGCACGGGCAAGACGGCCGTCGCTCTCCACCGCGCCGCGTACCTCCTGTACACGCACCGTGACCGGCTGAAGTCCGCCGGCGTGCTGCTGGTCGGACCCACCGACGCCTTCATGAAGTACATCGAGCGCGTCCTGCCGTCCCTGGGCGAGACCGGCGTCGTCATGGCGGGTATCGGCACCCTGATGCCCGGCGTCAGGACCGTTCAGGAAGCGGACGAGACCGCGGCAGCCCTCAAGGGCCGGCTGGAGATGGCCGGGGTCATCCGCAACGCCGTCGCGAACCGCGAGCGTGTCCCGTCCGAGAACAAGCGTCTCAACGTCGAAGGCACCCTGCTCACCCTCACCCCGCGGCAGGTGGCCCGCGCCCGTGAGCGTGCCCGGGCGACCGGGAAACCCCACAACGAAGCGCGCGTCACCTTCGTCAAGATCCTCCTCCGCGAGCTCACCGAGCAGCTGCTGGACAAACTCGAGGAATCCTCCGGCGGCGGCAACAACGCCGACCGCTCCTATCTCGCCGAGGACGTCCGCAGCTCCCGCGACGTGCGCATCGCCCTCAATCTCGCCTGGATGCCCCTGACCCCGCAGAAGCTGGTGTCCGAACTGTTCGCACGCCCGGAGCTGCTGCGTGCGGCGGCCCCCCACCTGAACGAGGACGAACTGGCGGTCCTCGCCCGGCCCGCGGACGCCCCCTGGACCGAAGCGGATGTGCCCCTGCTCGACGAGGCGGCGGAACTGCTCGGGGACCTCGACCCGTCGGCCGGACGCGACACCGCCGCCCGCGAGCAGGAGCAGAAACGCGATCTCGCCAACGCCGAGCGGGCCCTCGAGAACGTCAACGCCACCCTCGAGGACGCCGGGGTGGACGGGGTGCTGACCGCCGAGGATCTCGCGCAGCACAACGCCGTGACCGCCACCCGGCTCTCGGCCGCCGAGCGTGCCTCAGGGGACCGCACCTGGGCCTACGGGCACATCGTGGTCGACGAGGCCCAGGAACTCTCCCCGATGCAGTGGCGCCTGCTGATGCGGCGCTGTCCGCTGAAGTCCTTCACCATCGTGGGGGACATCGCGCAGACCAGCTCGGCCGCGGGATCGCGGTCCTGGCAGCAGGCCCTCGAACCCTTCGTGCGTGACCGCTGGCAGCTCGAGGAGCTCACCGTCAACTACCGCACGCCCGCGCAGATCGCCGAGGCGGCGGTGCGCATGGCGAATGCGGCGGGGCTCGTCGTGTCCGCGCCGAAGGCGGTGCGCGAGGGACGCTTCCCGCCGCTCCTGGACACGGTGGACGACGCCGTGGCGGCCCTGGCACAGGCCATGCCCGAGGAACTGGCGGCCATCGACGGCGGCCTGCTCGCCGTCATCGCGCCGGACCACCTGCTGCCTGCCGTCCGCGATGCCCTGGCGCCCGCGTACGGGGAGCGCGTCGGTTCCGGTGCGGGCGGGCCGGGCCAGGACATCGTGGTGATCAGTCCGCGCGGGTCGAAGGGGCTGGAATTCGACGGCGTCGTGATCCTCGAACCGCAGGAGATGCTCGATTCCGCGACGGCCAGGGTCGGCGACCTCTACGTGGCGATGACCCGCCCCACGCAGCGCCTCCGCGTCATCTCGAGCGGCCGGATTCCTGCTGGTATTGCCGACTGATAATTTGGACTCGTGTCCCAGCAAACAGATATCCCGGTCAGTGGCCTCCGAGGCCAGCGCAACGATCCCTCCTTCGACGGCATCCACGACGAGCTCGTGTGGCGCGGTCTGATCCATGTCTCCACCGATGAGGGCGAGCTGAAGGAACTGCTGGCGGGTCCGTCCATCACCTTCTACTGCGGGTTCGACCCCACGGCCCCGAGCCTCCACCTCGGCAACCTGGTGCAGCTGCTGACGATGCGCCGCCTCCAGCTCGCCGGCCACCGTCCCCTCGGCCTGGTCGGCGGCTCCACCGGCCTCGTCGGCGACCCGCGGCCGACGGCGGAGCGCACCATGAACACGAAGGAGACCGTCGCCGAGTGGGTCGGTTCCCTCGAGGCCCAGGTGCGCCGCTTCCTCGACTTCGAGGGGGGCAACAAGGCGCGGATCGTGAACAACCTCGACTGGACCGGCCCGATGAGCGTCATCGATTTCCTGCGCGATGTGGGCAAGTACTTCCGTGTCGGCACCATGATCAGGAAGGAGACGGTCGCCAAGCGGCTCAATTCCGACGAGGGCATCAGCTACACCGAGTTCAGCTACCAGATCCTGCAGGGCATGGATTTCCTGCAGCTGTTCCGCGACTACGACTGCGTGCTGCAGACCGGCGGGTCCGACCAGTGGGGCAACCTCACCAGCGGCACCGACCTCGTCCGCAAGGTCGAGGGCAGGAGCGTGCACGCCATCGGCACGCCCCTGATCACCAACTCGGACGGCACCAAGTTCGGCAAGAGCGAGGGCAACGCCATCTGGCTCGACGCCGCCATGACCAGCCCCTACGCGATGTTCCAGTTCTGGCTGAACACCTCCGACGCCGACGTCGCCGAGCGCCTGCGGATCTTCACCTTCCGCAGCCGTGAGGAGATCGAAGCGCTCGAGCAGGCGATGGCGGAGAGGCCGCACGAGCGGGCGGCGCAGCGAGCCCTCGCCTATGACGTCACCGCCCTGGTGCACGGCGTCGACGCGACCGAGAAGGTCATCGCCGCATCGGCGGCCCTCTTCGGGCAGGGCGACCTCGGGTCCCTCGACCTCGCGACCCTCGAGGCGGCGACGGCCGAACTCGACTCCGTCGCGGTCTCCCGGGACGGACTGGGCATCGTCGACCTGCTGGTCGCCTCCGGCCTGTCCGCGAGCAATTCCGCGGCCCGTCGCACCATCGGGGAGGGGGGCGCCTACGTGAACAACGCGAAGATCACCGACGCCGACCACGTTATCGGCGAGGACGACCTGCTGCACGGCCGCTACCTCCTCGTGCGCCGCGGCAAGCGCAACCTGGCCATGATCGACGTGGCCTGACCGGCCCCGCGACGACCCGGAGAGCCGGCACACCCCGCGGGGTGTGCCGGCTCCTTCCATGACCGGGCGCACCTCGTGCAGGTGGACGCCAGGTGGATTTGGTGCGGGGGCCGAGCAGCCGTATAGTTATGGAGTTGCCCCGGTGTGGGTGGCCATCCCCTTCAAATTCTGTGGTCGGTTCGTGCGCTGTGAGGCGTGGTCGAATTCGGCTTCTTTTTGTGGTGGGTTTGTTCTTTTGTCGTATTTCTTTTTGCTGGTGGTTTAGGTCACGGCGGGGGATTTGACAGGGGAAAAGAAAGTGAAATAAGCTGTGAACATAACGGCGAGGGAAAGCGGAGCCGAGTGGGCGTGTGAGCGTCGGGTTCCGTGAGTAATCGGTTGTTCCTGTTGTTTGAGAACTCAATAGTGTGCCAAGTTTGTTGATACCGATTGTTTTTTGATTGGTTGAATTTGCTGGTTGCTGCGCACCCCGTGTGTGGTGGCTGGTTTTTTTGGCTGGT
>NZ_JBZCND010000006.1:0-133404 GCF_058269135.1 Arthrobacter sp. TJ-265
AGCACGCTGGGTAATCAGGTGGAAGCCAGCGCTCAACGCGTTCGCGATTACCTTCGCAGGACGCTTCGAGAAGACCACTTACTGATGAACCGCCGGACCCCACACACCGTTTATCGGACAGTCCCACGGATCCGGAGCGTGCTGAGTAGGGCAGTCACTGAAGAGAGCTACCGAGGCCTTGTCACAGGTTGTGGATTAGGCCACCGCAGCTCTCATCACTCGCGAGGGGGTTGGTTGTGGGTGTGGTTAGTGGGGTGTGCCGAGTTCGATGAGAAGGACGCCGCCGATGATGAGGGTGATGTCGAGGCTCATGAGCCAGGTGAGGGGATCCTTGAACATGAATTTTGAGATGACGGCGGTGAGTGCGACGCCTGCTGCGGCCCAGATGCCGCAGGCGATGCCGATGGGCATTCCTTGGGCGAGGGAGAGTCCGAGCAGGGTGAAGGACACCAGGTATCCGATTGCGACTGCCGTGTACCAATGCTTGTTGTCGAGGGCGAGGCGGAGGCTGATGGTGCCGGAGACCTCAAACAGGATCGCGCCCATGAGGAGGAGGTAGGCCATCAGACGGTTGCTGCCTTTTTGTGGGCGGCTTGGGCGCCGAGTTCCACGCAGAGCACGCCGGCGATGATGACGATGATGCCGATGCCCATGAGGGTGGTAATCGGCTCTCCGAAGATCAGGTGAGAGCCGACGGCGGTGAGGGCGACGCCGGTCGCTCCCCAGATACCGTAGGCGACGCCGAGGGCCATGCCCGTGCGCAGGATCGCGGAGAGCAGGACGAACCCGCTGAGGTAGCCGATGACGACGACGACGAAGAGGGCGGGGTACTCGAGTGCGCCTTTGAGAGCGAGGGAGGCTGTCACTTCGACGAGGACGGCGGGGATCAGGAGTAGCCATGCTCTGGGGTTGGTCATGAATGGATCCCTTGTAGATGGATGGCCTGGGTCCCACCCGAGCGGATAGCCACCGTCGGGACGTATCCGCACGGTCCGCGGGTGGGTCGGCGACAATCCGTCGACGAGCCCGCTACCAGCGCGGCGTGCTGTGCGCGGCTGGTAGCGGGCTCGTGGATGGTCCGAATATCCCGGGTGGGACAGGAAGAACCGCTGCGTGTTTCTAGCGTGTACCGCGGCCCTGGGTGGCGGAGGTGACGAGGTCGCTCTTGGTCAGCGTCGCGCTCGTGCGCACTGCTGTTGCCCAGGCCGCGGTGTCGGTGACGGCCGCCCAGTTCGAGTGCAGCAGGGTCATTAGCGTTTCATGGACCTGGCGTGCGGGTACGGTACCTGCCTCGTTCGCCAGGTCGATTGCCCCGGTCGCGTCGGAGAGGACCTCGACGGCGAAGCCGAGGGGCTCGGCGGCTGCAGCGGAGGCGATCACGCAGTTGTTGGTCATGTAGCCAACGAGGGTGATCGTGTCGATGTTCTGCTCACGCAACCAGGCCTCGAGGTCCGTGTTCGCGAAGACGCTGCCGAACTGCTTGCTGACGCGCTTGGCTGCGGCGTCCTCGTAGACGGCTACCTCGGGGTGATTCTGGAAGGTCGACGATCCGGCGCCGAACACGGGGGCCTCTGCCGGGAGTTCGTGCTGGACGAGCACCACGGGCATCTCGGCCTGCTGGGCCGCGTCGATCGCTGTCCGGATGTTGGCGACGGAGTCCTCGCGTGCCGGGAACTGAATGGGGAGCAGTCCGTCGAAGTATTCGTTCTGGGCGTCGATGACGATGAGGGCTCTGCGTGGTGCTGACATGGGTTTCTCCTTCAGAGAGGGTTGTGGGTAGAGCGGAGTGAATTCGGAATGGGGGGTCTAGTGCGCCATGGCCGGGAGCGATGTCTCGAAACCGGGCATCGTGTAGTGATCGGCGATCAGCCGGATCCCCTGCAGATCCAGGGAAGTGGAGTGCCCGCCGATGACGAGCATCACCTCGTCGACGCCGGTGCGCTCCTTAAGGGCTTCGAGGCGGTCGGCGACCGTCTCGGGCGTGCCATGAAAACTGCGGTCGGTATAGGCGTCGATGATGTGGCGCTCCTGCACGGTGGGGCGGTAGGCCGCCACCTCGTCCGCGGGCAGCAGCAGGTATCCCTCGCCCTTGAACATGCGCAGCATCGCCATGGCCGACGTCGCCGCCTGCCGCCTGACCTCTACCGGGTCGTCGCCGATCGCCACGGGCACACTGACCAGGCTGTGGGGCTCGGCAAGCACGTCGGAGGGTTGGAAGCTCTTACGGTAAAGCCGCACGGCAGTGTCGACGTCGGCATCGCCGAACTGCAGCGCGAACGCGTACGGCCGGCCGAGCTGCCCAGCCAATTGAGCCGAGTACGGCGAGGAGCCCAGCACCCAGATCTCCGGAGCGGTCGACGGCGCGCTCACGCGGTTCTCCTTCGCCTGCCAAGGCCCCGGTACCGCGTGGACCCGCTGATAAACATGCCCGGGCGGGAACTTGTCACCCAGGAAGCCGAGCAGTTCCAGGACCTGCTGCGGGAATCCGTCATTGGCGTCCGCTCCCCGACGCAACGCAGCGGCAGTGGCCCCGTCGGTGCCCGGCGCGCGACCCAGCCCAAGATCGATCCGGCCCGGGGCGAGTGCCTCCAGCATCCCGAACTGCTCGGCGATCAGCAAAGGGGAATGGTTGGGCAGCATCACCCCACCAGCCCCGAGACGGATGCGCACCGTCTCTGCGATCAGGCGGGCGATCATCAGTGGCGGTGAGGACACGGAGGTTGCTCCCATGCCGTGATGCTCGGACATCCAGAACCTGTGAAAGCCGCCCTGATCAGCGGTCCGCGCGAGCGAGATGGTGCTCTCCAACCCTTCACCGGCGGTCATCCCGACACCGGTGCCGCCGGCGGACAGCACGGACAAGGCAAATGGCGCCGTTCCGGATGGTCGACTCAGCTCCTCATGGGAAAACAGGATTTTTGACATGATGCGAGCCTAACACCAGTCTCATGGATAAAGAACGCTGATAGCATGAGAACTATGTTTGAAACACAACTGGCCGCCGCGCCGGGCGCTCAGGATCATCCGAGTCTCGCTCTGGTTAACAGCGCGGGTTACCTGGTAGGCGGCAGGGGCTACGACGAGCTGAGCACTCCGGCGGCCGCGACGGCGTGGCTGATGGCACGGGATCTCGTGGGACCGGAAGCCGAGCTGCTCGAGCAGTGCCAGGGCCGGCTCCTGGCGCTGCGCGCGAATCTGCGCGTCCTCTTCGATGCCCACACCACCGGCTCCGCCCCCGCAACGTCCGCAGTGCACGCCCTGAACGCCGCCCTGACCTGCGCCCCCGGCGCTCTGCTGCTGCGGTTCGACATACAGTCCGGCTTCAGCCGTCGCGCCGAACATCCCGTGACCCAGGTCGTGGAACACGTCATGGCCGTGATTGCCGACGACGCCGCCTCGCTGCTCACCGGCGACCAGGCCCCGCAGCTCGCACCCTGCGAAGCGGACCCCTGCCAGCGGTTCTTCGTCCGCACCCACGCACGACGGCAATGGTGCTCCACCCGCTGCGGCGACCGGGTCCGCGCCGCACGCGCCTACACACGCAAACGCTCACTCCATAACGCGCAAACCGTATGAAACACCCCGGCACGCGGCCGCCACATCCCAGTTCCCCGCTCGTAACCGTGTCGGACGGTTCTGCGGAATCAAGCGATCGGCCATAAAGCATTGCGACCTTCGCGCCACTTACCGCTGCGACTCACAGCTGGAGTTCGCCAACCCGGTGGCAGGCCTCGCCGCCGGTCCAGTCAAAGGATCCTTTGATACGACCTGCCGCGGGCGTTCACGCTCCCAACTCGCGTCCGTATAGGGGGCGTTCTCCGGGCATTATCTCGGGCGGGTCATACGGGAATGGCGCGGGCCAGCGCGGCGTAGCGCAAGGCGATTGGCGCAGGGTGAGTTATATGCGTCCCGGTGAAGGACCCCACACGGAGCCACGAGGGTCAGCGGCTACCGAGCATTGAACAGCAGTTCGTTCGTGACGAAGAGAACCATGATCATCGGCGCGATGTCGGGGTGGTTGGCGCTTGCCCAACTATCTAAAGCACCACCGTAGTTACCAATCGGCCCGCCGGGGTCAGGCACGCGGTTAGCTTCGGCCTGCAATACCTTGATGGCGGCCTGCGCTTCCGCTAAGAGGACCGCTTCCTTCAGTGACTCCGCAGACCGCGATAGGACTGTTGCCGAGCTTCAGCGAAGGCTTTTAGGGTTGCATTGAGTTGCTTGTCGTCCATGCCTAGATTATGAGGCAGCTACTACCCGCCACCGGGCAAGCGGAATCGTTTATTCGACGCGGTCGATCGGCGTAAGTTGCTAGCGACGGCGGTGGAGAAGCATGCCTAGCGTAGGGTCATTAAATGTTGGAAGTTCAGCGCACACCTCTTCGACTCTCGCTGCTCGAGAATGCCTACGACTCATTCGCCGAGTCGCTGGCGTATGTGGAGCGGGCTGGCCCTGACCCAACACGCTGGAAATTCGCAGTGCTCAACTTGATCCACGCGGTCGAGTTGGTCCTGAAACAGCGTCTTGTACTGGAGCATGACTTGCTGATTTGGCAGGACGTCGACCGACCAGGCAAGCTGACTGTCGGGCTGGAGAAAGCGATTCAACGCCTTATCACCGCCAAGGTACCGATGCACGACGGAGATGTGCAGGCCATTCAGACCGCGATCAAGTGGCGGAACAACATCACTCACTACGAGGTGGACCTGATCGTGGAAGAGGTTCGAGAGAACTATCTTCTAATCTTCGAGTTTCTCGACAAGTTTCATGACGCGAACTTTTCAGGTTCGTTGTCTGATCACGTCCCGAATCAGCATGTTCAGACGGCCATGGACCTCGCGGAGTCTTTCGAGCGCGAGTTTATCGAATTCCGAGGTCGGCAGATTCATCGGAGCTGGCCGCGAAAGTTGGTTGCTGCGCAGAATGCCACCTTTCTCGAGCTTGAGGGCGTTCATTTCGCTCGCATCAAGTGGGGCAGCGAGCCCTACTGGAGCGAGGAGCACATGCAGGGCTATGCGCCCCTGCCCTTCTGCCGTGACTGCGGCGCAGCTCTTGGCGAGTATCACGGCCCGGGCTGTTGTGTTGAGCAGTGTCCAAGGGAGAACGGTCAGCTGTTCGGATGTGAGTGCGATTGGGGCCCGAGTGAACTGTGGGCATTCGACGCCGACGAGTGGATGGATGACGATGAAGGATCCAGCGCGCAGACCGAGTCTCCATCTAACCCAACTCGACCTCCTTCAGAGTCTTAGCGGAGACCGGTAATCCCGATTGGCCGTTATGCCCGTCGCCTCGCCCCGCGCCATCTCGCGCATTGCTCAACCGAAAGGGGATCGTGTTGCGGACAGCGTCGGTGTCAAGCTTGTGGATTGCGTCCAGCGTCGAGTCGCCCCAATGAGTTCGTTGTGGCGACCTAGGATCGAGGAATGACACTGAACAGGGTTGAAATCGACGGGGTGCCTGTCTTCTGGGTCGATGGTCCCCCTCCGCTGAGTGCCGAGCTCATATTCCGTGTTGGTGTTCGAGACGAGTCCTTGGTGACATCGGGCATCACCCACCTTGCCGAACACGTTGTGATGAGCGGCGTACCGTCGCCTCGGCACGATCACAACGCGGCGGTCGAACTGAGTTTCACGTCGTTTGAAGCTACCGGTCGTCCCGAGCAGGTGGTCGCGTTCCTCAAGGACGTTTGTGCAAGTATCTGCGCTCCCGATTTCAGTTCCTTGGACGTCGAGAAGAAGGTCTTGGCTGCGGAAGCGTCATTTGTCGTAGGACCAGCAGTCGCAGAGCACCTACTTCGCAGGTACGGCCTTTCCTCTTTCGGGCTCGCAGGGGTAGATCAGCCGGCACTCACCAGCATTGATCAGGAAGCTGTTGAAGAAGTCATTAGGACCTCCCTCACGAAAGGCAATGCGGCACTGGCACTAACAGGCCCTCCTCCCCCGGGCCTGTCCCTCGTTCTGCCTCCCGGCGAAGCGCAGCGTCCTTCCGCTGCGGTGCCGATCAGAAGCCTCCCGTTGCCACTCTGGTTCGAGATGGGCGGGCCGCCCCTCGCCCTATCCTTCGAGTACGAGTCCGGGTCCGAGTTGGCGAGAACGAGCGCCTCCGCGATCGCGCAGATCGTCTGTCAGCGTGCCTTGGCTGATCTGAGAAAGCAGCGCGGGTTGATCTATGACATCGAGTTCGACCTTTTTGAGGGTGGTGATGGCCGGGGCCTTGTGTGCTTTACCGCCGATCCGCGGAAGGAGAATGCTGAACTGGTGTGCAGTGAGCTGCGACGGATGCTCCAAGACCTGGCGTTGCATGGGCCTGAGGAGCTGGAGTTGCAGCAGCTGACGGACGACATCACAGACTTCGTCGCAGATCCCCGCTCAGCAGTCGTTGCCGCCGCTGATGCCGCCCGACGTCGCCTGGTGGGCGAGCAGATCATCAGCCCCGAACAGATGGTGACGGAAACCGCTGCAGTAACTCCGCAGTCGGTGACGGATGCACTGTCTCTGCTCGATTCGACACTCATCGTGGGTATGCCCGAAGGAACAAGTACGCCGGATCCCACCCTGAATAGTTTCGGTAGCGAGGACCACGAACCGGTGTCCGGACGCGCCTTCAAGCGCAGCTTGCGTGGTTCCTTCCAAGGAGTCCCTTCGAGAGCTCGCCTCGTGGTCGGTGACGATGGCGTAAGTCTCGTAGACCAGGCGGTAACCACTATTCGGTGGGAAGACGTTTGCGGACTCGAATACACGCCCTACGGAATCGCACTGCACGGCGTCGATGCCGCGTCGGTAGAACTTCAACCATCCTGGTTCGCGAAGGGGCATGAGGCGTTCGCACTCATCGAAAGCCGGGTCGATCCTTCCCTCATCTACCGGACGCAGCTCAGCTAGCTGTTGCTGGGCTGGAAAAAGATGATGCATGGCTTCTGAAGGGGATCCATTTGCACTCCACAGGGGGATCGCTCAGCGCGTACTAGGGTTGGCCAGCGATGCTGTCACTAGGGCTGGCTCCTAGGATGAAGCATGGGCAAGCTTATAAGGCGCGGTTTCTGGACTCTCTTTTTGTCGCCATGTGCTTTTTCGCCTACCAGCTTTTCGGTTGGATCGGTGTCCTAGTGTTTATTGGGGCAGGGGCTTTAGGTGGAGCCGCATCGATCCCCATCAACCGGAAAGTGCGGGAAGACGAACGTGAGGCGCGCCTCCGCAACGATGGGGATTCTCGCTAGAGGATCTGCTTACGGACAGTGGGACGGACCGCGCTGCTTCTGTGACATGAGTGGTCCGAGGAAGCGCCCGGATGCGATCCACACGAGAGTAGGAGCGTTGACGCTATTGGGTAGACATGCCGTTCATGTACACCGCTTTAGCCTCGTAATTGATCTCTGGATCGTTGGCTGTCACCGTGAAGGAATCTTGTTCTGGCGACAGCGGGCCTGAGAACACAATGGCGCTTGCGCCATCACCGAGCTCACAGACCGCTTCCTCGCCGCCCTCCAGAACGAGAGTGCCGGTGGTAAGGCATTTGATGTCGACGCGAACGTGAGTTGCGTCCTCGGGCGGAGCGCCGAGTTCGATGGTCTGTGTGCCGGTGTACATACCTGAAACCGGGTCCGCGACTGCTGTGGCCACATCACCTGTGGAGCTGGGCAGTGGCTGGTTGTCAGCTTCCGACTCATCCGCTGCAGTGCACCCCGTGAGTAGGAGCACTGTGAGCAGAGCCGCAGTTGCTGTAATCGGGGAAAGTCGTAGCGTCATTTGCGTAATTTAGCAGGAGCGCCCATGAGTGCATTTGGTATCGATGGTCAAATGTGGAAACGATACGGAAGCGTTGCTTTCACAAGCAGGGATCATCATGCTCACCGGACGCATAGCTGCCACGAAGTCGTAGAGGAATTCTCTGTCGTACTGGACAAAGCGTCCGGTAGATGATCCATCAGAGCCTTCGTGCAGTTCGATTGATCGCCGGGGTCCGCAAACGGATCTCCAGCGGTGCGCTTCGCTTCGTGTTTCAATGTCCACTATGTTCGGCCAGCGAAGGTACCCGACGCGATGGAGCTTTCTACCCATCGGGGCGCTGGTATGCGTACTGATGCTTGGAGGGTGTGCAGCATCGAATCAGGACGCGTCGTCCACCGCAACCTGGGTTTTTCTCGAAGCGGGCGCGGTAACGCAGCAATCCACGGTGCTGCAGTTGGGAGTCACACGCTTGGAATGCTCGGGCGGCGTGACGGGCGAGGTGCTGGATCCGCAGGTGCAATTGGAAGCGAATCGGATTGTCATCCAGACCGACGTCGCCGCACTGCCGGACGGCGCCTACAGCTGCCTTGGCAATGACGCGGTGCCGTTCGAGGTGACGTTGGCAGAACCAGTTGGTGATCGGGAAATAGTTGACGCTGCCTGTCTCCATGGGAAAGCGAGGAGCACTACGTTTTGTGCGGACGGCGGCGTGCGCTGGCCCCTGTAACTGGTCGACAGGCACCAGTGCGTTGTGAAAACGCCCGCAAGCGGATCGGCTTTCGAGCCGAATGCTGAGTCAGTCGGGGATGTAGGGGCTGATGTCCAACTGGTCAACTCCGTGATCGCGCAATGCCTCAAAGACACGCTGGTTGGCGATGAAAACATAGTTCTGACACGTCTGGCCATAGATGTTCTGGATGTCAGACCCCGGGGACGGATCGGTCGCGAAGCCGGCGTATCCCTCGACAGGCGAGCCGGCGTGGTCTCGAACCTCGACGTCAAAGGTTCGGTAACCGGTGACCTCAGCTGCGCGAAGTGCCTCGATGAAACGAGTGGAGGCAATCTTTAACGCTGCCCCACCGGTCCACAACACGTCACCGAACGTCATGCCTCCGTTGCAGGGAGCAAGCCATACCGGGAAAGGAAGTTCTTCAGGACGCCAGTCCACGATGAACGGGTAGACACTGGTGACACCGTCTGGCATGTACCAGGGTTCTCCGGTCACCTTCGGCTTACCTTGTCCGCAGACAGTGAGCCACACATCATTGCGTCTCGATCTGGCCTGTATGCGAACCCACTCAGACAAGTGCTCCCCTTTCAGCAACGACACATCCGAAGCCTAACTTCGACCAACCTGTCCGGTAGGGGATCCCGCAAAGCAGAAGGGGGGTTTGGTTCGGCCCTACCCGTTCTCACGTCCAGGGAGCGAAGCTCCTTCCAAAAATGCCTCATAGGCCTCACGAGCATCCTCTTCCACCGTGGGCTGTTGGGAGCTGTACCGGCCGTCAGTTCGATCACGCTTGGGTCCGGACACCCAGTACTCATCGCCCGACTCGACGTCGTAGAAGTTTGAGTCGAAGTTCGCGCGGGAGGTACCCGTGACACGGTGCAGCGTGCGTCCATGGAAATACGCGGTACGCCAGGTCTTACTGAAACGCACGCGTGAGATCCATGACGGCCCCCTGTCCGTTCCGTAGCCCGTTTTCAGTTGGACGTACATGATGCGTTCATTCACCTGCTCAGAATAGTGACACTGAACGTCCATGTGGAGGACAACTCTGCGGGGGATGCCGCGGCTTGCGTGCCGAATTCGACCTGATGCTTCACCTATCGGCCGGATTCTGGAAGAGTGCGTTCACTAGTCACTTGGGGGAAACAAGTATGGAACAACGACGTGTCCTGTGTACTGCAATAGCCACCGCCCTCACAGTTGGGTCACTCGCCGGCTGCGCTACCCCAGGGCACGCGGACACCGAAGCCCTACCGGCGTTCACCTCGATGGACGAGGCTTACGCCGCCGTGGACGAGGTGTTGGGGTGCGACGCCGAGCCGGCAGGTGAGCCGATCGTGCCAGCCGACGGAGGCGCGCTAACATTGGAACAGAAGCTGTGCTCGGAGAACGTGCAGATCGACCTGTACCCCGACGAGGACGCTCTCCAGAAGGCCCTCGAGATTTGGACTAGCTCGAATCAAGGCGAGGTGCGCCTCGCCCGAGGCAGGAACTGGATGGTGGTCGATGCAACCGACGTGACCGACGTAGCCACCGGCGAACCGACGACCTGGGACATCAAAGGACTCGCGGAACAACTGAACGGGGAGTACTCGGTAACCGGCGGATAAGCACGCTCGACGGTCGCAAGGGGATCACCCGTGACGCATACCCAGGGAACAGCAGTGGACGCTGCTCCCCTGCCGGGGAGTTCACTTCCACAGGCGATGGGCAGATTCGCAGGCAGGGCTTTTCAGCTCCGAGGGCGGGCAAGCCGGAGCGAGTACTGGTGGTGGATGCTCATCAATGCCCTCGTCCTAGCTACGACGCAGCTACTCGTTCCTGCACTCGTTTCGGATCGGACACCGCAACCGACCTTGTCTGTCGGTCCGTTTGGGTCCGCACTCTTCGCGAACATCGAGTTGATCAGCGTCTCCCCGACCGACGCGCCCAGTTCGCCTGTTGCGGCGTTCTTTCTCATAATCGCCGCTCTCTGGCTGATCGGCACGATCGTCCCCGGCTTCACCGTTGCAGTCCGCCGTCTCCACGACTCGAACCTCTCAGGCCGGTGGGTTCTGCTCGCGCTGATCCCGCCCGGTCCCTTCATCCTGCTCCTGCTCGCCATCCGCCGGCCCCAACCCGCAGGCGCACGATTCGACAC
Organism: Arthrobacter sp. TJ-265; assembly: GCF_058269135.1. Taxonomy (NCBI): domain Bacteria; kingdom Bacillati; phylum Actinomycetota; class Actinomycetes; order Micrococcales; family Micrococcaceae; genus Arthrobacter; species Arthrobacter sp. TJ-265. The sequence goes on from NZ_JBZCND010000006.1 coordinate 10,598, forward strand.
ATGAGGTAGCCGATCTGAGCGCCCGCAAACCGGATTCTGCGCAAACGCACGAGGGATTGGCCGCTGACGCAACACCTTGAAGTCAGACCTCAGGAGGATGGCTAACTGTTCGAGTCCTGCGATACGGGGTACGAGGACGGGAGGGTGCCTCTGTCCTCGTCGGTCAGTACGCTCTCGAGTATGACTGCTTGCTCCGTATTGCGTTGTCTGAAGTCAGCGTCGGCTTTGGTGATTTTGGCGCCCTACCCGGGCCGCGAGGTGCCTGTCTGCGCTGAGCATAAGACGAGCTTGGACGGCGGCGCCCCCTGGGTGGCCAACCCCGGCACGGCCACGGGAGCGTTGAGCGATACGACTGGTTCCGTTGACATCACGATTCTTGTGGGACAGGACCTCCCGGACGAGCTACGGGTGACGGACCTTGGTCTGAGTCCGACCATTGGCAGTGAGGTTGGTTTCTCCGTGAGCCTAGTCATCAACACACCGGAGGGTGAGCAGCAGATCGCCTTCTGGCTGACCGAGGACCAGGGTAGGTTGCTCGGATCTTGGCTTAGCGAGTAGCACCGCAGTGCCGGATCGAGGATCCCGCAGTGAGACTGCGCATGGGGCCGAGGTGGGTCATTGTCAGGTCAGAAACTCGGGCCTGACCTCGGCGACATCACTTAGTTCAACCTGGAGCTGCTGAGTGAGCGTTTTACCGGCCGTAACCCAACCGGTGGGCAACGGACCATCCACGTCCCGGTCCATCCACATCTGGTTCCATTCGTAGAGTGCACGGCTGAGCGTGGATGAGAGTCCGAGATCAGAACCGGTTAAGCGGTACTCTTCCGAAAAGTTCTCCCAGAGCGGCCATCCGGATACCCACTCCGGAAACACGCGAATGACTCTGAGTCCGCTCGGCAGCAGCGCCGGCAATCCATGATTGTGTCTCGACCTCAAGTACCGGTCCTGCATCTGCCCGCGCCGCATCCACTCGCGGGGCGAGCGGGGGGTGTCGTTGTAGTCCATGCCCGACAGCCAGATCAGACCACGCATCCCACGGGAATTGTCTTCGACCAGCGCCAGCGCCCACAACTGTTCATCATCATTCGACATAGCGGTGGCGGTCTCCAACGCCTGTTCAACCGTCGCGTCTAAAATGTCGACAGTAGTGACTGCGTTACCGGCTCCCTCGAATACGTACACGCGATAGCGAGCATCATCCCGCTCCCAGGTCGAATCTCGCTCGTCCACGTCAATCGCGCGCATCCCACCAACCTACGCGCCGAGCCCCGTCCACGGAATAACGACCGCAGCACGATCCAACGGTGTCCGGAGGGAGATCGGTATGAGGACATTGTCCAGGCGTCACGCCTCGATGTTCAGAGAGTTCAAGCTCGCGCAGAAGCTGCTCATCTCCTCAGCACCGATGACCTCGCTCAAGGGTTCTTGGAACCATGTCACCCAGATAGCGTCCACTTCGCTGCTACGGACTGACCCGTTCTTGAGCAGCAGACTCACGATGGGGGCTGCCTCGAGCTCATGCTCATCCTGGGGTGCACCCTCCGCTGTGCCGGGTTGCAGCCCATAGGGATCCACGTCATTGAGCAACGCCAGCACTGACGTGACCGCATCTTTCCATTTTCGCGTGCCCGATCGCATCTCCACAGGATGCACCAGCGGTGCCCCGCTCAACGATCGCTCGCCGGGACGTTGGCAGTCCTGAACTGCGTCAGCCCGGCGGTAAGTTGGAGGCTAGCCATGAGGGGGGCGAGGTGAAGTTCAAGTTCTTTCGGCGCCAGCAGTCGAACGAAGTTGTCGCTGAACCTTTTCGTGGGCCCGGGATACCGGAGTCTCATCATGCGGCGTTCAGCCAGATTGTGGACTGTGCGCGGCAACTCTTCGGCACCGCTGTCGAAACCGACTCCATCGTGGTGGGCACCGGCCGCCTACCTGTCCTCCGTGTAGGCGCCCTGTCCGTCATTGGTGAGCAATGGATCGTGGTCGACACCCATAAGCACAACAACCGGCTGTACCCTCGCCGGCTGGAGCTCGATTGGGAGACCGGTGTTGCGGAAGCGATCGCGGTACTCAAGGCATACCAGGCCCGACAGCTGCTCGCCCCAACTCCCGGAGATGTCCTCACCGCCCGGGTCATCGCACTGGTGGGTGATGCCGGCAAGGTCACCGTATCGATGGTCCAGGCGGAGTTCTCCCACATCATCTCCGTCCGACCCCACCGGGAAGGCGCGGTGCCGTTCAACCTTAACGTGACCACCAGCTTCGTGGTCGTCCTCGAGTCTCCTGACCTCGGGTGGTGGACCTTTGGAGGGGAGTACGACGACGACGGCGCTAACGAAGCCTTCAGGGTGGTCGAACATTTGGTCCTTCGCGGAGGGACTGTCCATCGCACGCGACGCAGCTCCGAACTCCTCGACTCAGACGGCACCAGTGTCAGTGGACCCCATCGGTGGGGAGTGCGGACGCGTCACACTCAGACCGTGGAGTTCCTGCCCTACCGGACGCACTAACCCTGACTGATGGCCGTCCTTGACCTCCAGCACCGACCGTGTAGCCAAATCGCATATAGGTGGTGAAGGTCTGGCTAGCGGCCACCGGTCGTTCCCGGAGAAGGATCCTCCAGTGGGCGGGTCTCGTGCGGCGGTGGTGTGCTGGTTTAGAGGTGAGCCGTGAGAATGGTGCGTCCGCGATTGAGGACTTCCATGATGGTCAGCCGTTCCTGGCGGGTGAAGTCTGGGCTGTAGTGTTCCCCGGCCGGGGTGATGCTTTCGAGATTGTTGCCGTAGAAAAGCTTGTCATAGCAGGCAGAGACTTTCGGCCCCCGGTCATCCAGGGACGCTCCGAGGCTACGGGCTATGTCGTTGAACAGGTTCCACGCGTTGAGGATCTGCGCGCAGACGGCCTCCGAGGCCGGTAGTTCGAGCAGCTGGTCCAGTCCATCCAGGTTTTGCGGCTCCTCATCGCCCTTCTCCAAGGCCAGACCATACCGGTCTGCCACCGCTTTGAACCCGTCCGCCGGGGACACAGTCACTACCCTGTCACCGTCGGTAAGGACGCAGTCGGTGTCCTCGTCGAGTTCGCCGGTTCCGTCGTCGGTCTGCCACACGAGGCCCAGTGTCCGGCTGCTAAACCGGATCCAGTGCCCATACGAGATCATCATTCTTCGGATATTACCGATGAGCCCGACTATGGCGGATCAGACGTGCCTGCGCTTAGAGCTCGGCATGCCACACCTTGCGAACTGTCGGAGTGCGTAACCCGATCCCTCAGTGGAAAGTTCGTTGATCTAGCAGTTCGGTAATATTCAAAGCGGGCTTTGGCCAGCATCCTCGCCGTTTCCGGTCGCACTGTTCGCTCCGCGGCTAGTAGGGAGAGCTCCTTTGATAAATGCGCAGGTCAGCGCTGATCCAGCTATCTGAAGGAGGCCCCCGTCGGTTTGGAGGTGCACGTATCTCCAGTCGCGGACCCAGCCCTGCGGTCTGCGCGGCGGTGGTTCAGCTGCAGAAGCTATGACGGCGTTCGAAAAGGTCTTGACGCGACCCGCTGGGGATCCTTGCTCATCCTCCACACGGGTTTGGAAGCGGAGAGTCGTGCCTTGTAACTGGCCGGCTCCGAACTCCCACAGATCGCGGAGCGACCCTGGCGTCGAATGTGGAAAACGGATGGCACAGTCAAAGATGCCACGTGCCGAATCTCTCGCGAGCCGACGGGACCGCTCGGCTCTGATCGGCAGTGAAAGCAGGTAAGTCACGACGCCCAACAACGCAAGGATGATGATCATGCTTCCCCAGAAGGAAAGTCCGAGGGCGCGAAAAATCTCGTTGAGGATCAGCGCAGGGAAGATGGGAAACGCCAGCAGCCAAAAGCCAGCCTTCTCCCACCCCACACGCGGCACCCTTCGGATGTCCTCCATCTAGTCAGACTACTGAGGCGCGCAAGCGGATCCCTCAGCGGGACAATGTTTGATAGGTGTGCGTCATGTTCGCGATGGCGGGCGGAACATGAGGTACGCCAGACGTGCGGCTGACCCGGTGAGGATGATCGTCAGGGGGCCGAGTAGTGCGACAAGGTCCCACGTTTCATCGAAGTTGTAGGGATCGCTGCTGTAGGCCAGGCGTATAGATCCCGGGGTGGCCGCGAAGTCGTACAGCCATAGGGTTGGGCCGACCGTGAGACAAATCCCCAACACGCTTCCAAGAATCAGGGCAGCCAAAAGAACCAGTGACAACCAAGCGTCCGATACCCGGTTCCTTTGGCCCGCGCGTTTCCCGCTGTCGCTGCGTCGTGGCCGGCGCACCTCGGGCCGGTCATATGCCCGGTCTTCCAGCAGTTCTGTTGAGGCATCGTTCCATTGGTTGTCGGGGCTGTCCGAGGTTCCAAAGGCGTGCCGGCAGATGCGTTCGAGGCTGCGTTGATTGTGGGCGCTGATGAAGTCGAGGGTGGGCCCAAGCTCGGCGAAGGCGATGGTGACGCTTGAACGCATCCGTCCTTTGGCGTCGTCCCACATGACGAACCCGGAGGAGACGTCGCTGATGGAGGTGAGCGGGATCTTCCGGTCATAGAGCAAGCCCCGGATGATCACAGACGTGGCGGTGAGCCTGACACCGTGCCGCCAGGCTCGCCAGGTCAGGTACAGGAGAACTGCGATGAGTGGGAGAGTCAGAGCACTCCACATCGGGGTGAGGGTTGAGACCGCTGGGATGGTTTCATTTCCAGCGGTTACTTCGAGGAATCCATACAGGAACAGGCCCGAAGAGAATCCGACGGTGAGCAACGCGGCGATACGGGTGACCAGTAACGGGTGAAGGGTCACTAACTCACCTTCAGGAGCTCGTCCGTGCGAGGCTCGAATCATCTCTTCTCTCTCATACCCAGTGCTACGAAAGTCCTACCCTAGACTGCGTCATTTAGGGACCCCGCCCCCATAAGAGACGCACACATGCCCTGATGCCGATGGGTTACCCGGCGTGACCGTGCTGCAGTACTACGGTGGTCTGCATGCCGAAAAACACGTGGTTAGCGGCCATCGCTCTTCTTCTCATTAACGCCGTCGGCGGTCTCGGCTTCCTTCTTTTTTCCCTCCGTCAGCGGTCCGAATGGGGTGCCATGATCACCGGAATAGTCTGCAGCATCGTGGCAGCGCTTCTGATCATCAACTACAGGAGGACCTACGGATCAAGACCAGCCGCGCGATCGTGAGCTAAAGCCGTGGTGAGCTAGATACCTGCGGGGCTGCTTGCAAAAGGATCCTTTTCCCTGTGAGACCGTCAGCTTGGATTCACTCACTCGAATGGTTCGAGCATGGGCATCGCGAATCGGCCGCAGTAACGTTCCGCCGCGGCCCTGACTCTGTTCAGCATGCGGATGCTGCGCGTAGGTTCGACCTAAGCGATCCGTTCAGCCGCAACATCACACAGGGGTATTCATGACCAGCAAGAAGACAGCTCGGCCAGGACTGGTGCTCAGCGTGGTCGGAGGAATCGTTCTCGTCGCCTCTGCCGTTCTTCTCGTCGTCGGCATCGACGCGCTCAACGCCGTCACCTACAGGGAATCCGGTGATTCTGGCTTTGGCGCGTACCTGCTGATCGGCTTCGGCGCTGTGGCCTTCCTCGCTGGTGGCGCCCTCCTTGCTGTCGGCCGCCGTCGCCATGCCGCGGACATGAACCGGCCTCGGACCTACGCAGACCAGCACGAAGATCACACCCTGACAGCAGAAGACCGTCCCACCAACCCCCACGACACCAAAGCACGCGAGAACCCCATCGGCTACTGGGGCTAAAGCCTCGTCACGAGCCCTGGTGCCTCGACTTCCGATGGATTCCGCGGGAGGAAGGGCTCTGCGGCACGCTGCGGCCTCCTGCTGTGGGCCGGTGTGCCACCGGCTTGCGGGCGTCTGTCATGCCAGCAGGACGCGAGAGGAATGGCTGTTCAGTCAGATGCTCGTGCGAACCTGAGATCGCGAACACGATCCGTGTCTTCAAGGCCGCGCTGTATGAGCATGCCGGACCTGATTCGCCATCCAACGGTAAGGTTGCGGCATGAAGACGGACGAGAAGACCCTGGCCCGGGTCTACCGCATGCCGTTCTCTGCGGTGTATCCCCACTACGTCACGAAAGTGGAGAGAAAGGGCCGTACGAAAGCCGAGCTGCACCAGGTCATCACGTGGCTGACCGGCTTCAGTGACACCGACCTCGAGCGTCACTTAACGCAGGAGACCTCGTTCGAGGCATTTTTCGCCGACGCACGCCTGAACTCTAACGCCCCACTGATTACCGGCGTCGTGTGCGGAGTGCGGGTCGAAGACATCGAAGACCCTGTGATGCAGAAGGTCCGCTTTCTCGACAAGCTGGTCGATGAACTGGCCCGAGGCAAGACCATTGAGAAGATCTTGCGATCCTGACCCTTGCGTTTTCGCTCGCCCGCTGAAGGATCCTCGGTCGCGCCGAGTCACGCGCGTTTCGTCTGAATCGGACTTTCCTAGAAGCAGGAAGTCTCAGCAAGCTCGATGGTTGTGGTCGTGTCAACTGTGTACTGCTTGCCGTCAACCGAGTAGGTCACTCGAATAGCTTCCGCTGTTCCGTGTCCGGCGGTCGTGTTGTCAACGGCAACTACTACATTCGCTGTAGCGCCGGATGGCAGCTGGTACGCGCCGGGCCGTTGCGCAGTCGTCCATATCGCGTTCTGTTGCGGGTCGTCAGGTTCCGTTGAACCCGCCCCGAGGACGAAGTCATCCTTCCCGTCCATAGGGAAGATGTAGCGACCCAGCAACTCCAGGTCGTTGGCCTCGACGAGGGCGATGTCCTCGAGGATGACCGGCCCATTCCCCTCGTTAGAGACGACACCGCCGGTAGCGGCCGCTCCTCGAGCCGGTTGCACCATGCACACCTCGGACGCATCCCCAGCAGCTACGAGGGGACCGTTCCGCTTGAGATTATTCTCGGAACAGGCAGTCTGCGAAAGGAGCAGCCCAAAGCAGGCGAAAGCTGCAAAGGTTCTGGAGACAGTCAAAAGATCGAATCCTTTCAAATGGGGCAGGAGATCGGCTGAAATCAGAGTAGGCCAACCCAGAACAAGGTGAACTAAGTGCCCCTAGACCGATCGACTTGCGGACGGACTAAAACCTCGTCGTGCTATCACTCTGCACCAAGGGAAAGGCCGCCGCATCGCGTACCATGGCCCCTATTGACCAGCAACGGAAGGATTTAGTCAATGCCGCACTACGTCGTCGTACAGGTGATCCTTAAAGAAAAATTGCTGGAAACTGGTTCGGGCAACCTGACCTCGCTGGAGAAGGCCATTAACGATCAGGCTTCGAAGGGCTATCGCCTCCACACCATCACCACCTCGAGCAGCGGGAGCAAAGGAATCGGCGGCGGTGACCGCATCCAGGCAACGATGGTGTTCGAGAGCCTCGCGTAAAGCCCTCTAGCCGATCCTTTACTGGCCGTCCAAGGCATCTAGACTCGCTGGATGTCGTGCAGCACGTTCTTCCTGTACACAGGCAGTAACAACGTTGCTGCGTCACGCCAGTTCTACTCAGATTTGATCGGTCTCGATCAGATCTGGGATGAGGCCGATGAAATTGCTTACAGGATCGACGGCGGGATCCAGTTCTCCATCAGCTACGACTCCAACGCAGCCATCAGTGACGAATGGGCCTTCCAGCCGGGTTGGGCGTTCGGGCTCGGCATTGAACCCAGACCTCGCAGCGCACGCGCTTCATGGAGTATCCCGCTGTCCCCCGGGGCGTTCCGAAGCACCGTAGCGCGGCTGCAAGACGCAGGAGTGGACGCCTTGCGAGCTGAACCCTTCTGGGTCGGCTACTGGAGCTACGTGGTCAGGGACCCCATGGGCCAAACCGTCGAACTCGCAGACCCGACAACGGCGGGCCCTTAGACATAGGTGCGATACCCGATCCCGGTACGGGCTGTGCGCGTGGCCCATTCATAGGCGAACATACCGCGGGTACAGTCGGTCGGACGTTGACGTTGGGGGACTGCGATGACAAGTGTCGGAAATCGCACGACCGCCGTCGTGTTCGTAGGAGTGGGACTGCTCGCTGTCGCGGTGGTCCCTTTCCTGGTCATACCTGCGGTGATCGCTGGTTCCTGGGTTCTGGCAGCACGACTGAGAACCACGCACCCCAGCTTCTCCCGCGCATGGATGATCGCTGGCCTCTCAATCGGTTTCCTTGCAGCAGCGGTTGGCGCGAGCATCTTCATGGCTCCCCAAGTGATCGTCTCCGCTCTCCTGCTCCTGGGGTTCATCGCCTACGCGGGGACCGTCGTCCTCTTCGGTCAGGCGTGGAGTCGAGGAAGCGACCACCCGATAGCGGCCTGGGTCACCGTAGCGTCGCTCGGGCTTGTGGGCCTGCTGAGCATGATGCTCATGGGAGCATTCGCTCGAGGAATTGCACTGGCAGATGCAGGACAGTCGTCCTGGCTGGTCAATGCGCTTCTTCTGGTCAGCGCGATCGGCATCCCCACTTTTCTTCTCGTTGGGCTCATCGCTTTCTTGAAGACCCGACAGGAACAGCGTCCGACGTCGCTTGTTCGGTAAAGGATCCCTGACTGGGCACATGTAGGCATGGTCTCCTGCAAGCCCATATGCCCAGTCCACGCCTTACACACGTGCGACTATGCCGCCCGAACGGGGATGCTCCTGAGCTCCCGGGCCCCCTCGACGTCGATGCCCGGCGGCAGTGAGGGCAGCATCAGGACCGGGGCGGAACGGCGCTCACGCAGGGCTACCTGGATCGGCAGGGGCGGCATCAGCCGGCCCCGCTCAATGAGCTCGAGGGTCCGCCGGCACTGCGGGACGGGTGTCTTCGAGTCTGCGTCGTGGTATTCGCCGGGGTGGGTGATCATGGCTGGCTTCTCTTGCTGGTGATGATTCCGTCCATAGGCTATTCGTCGCCGGTGACAGTTGAGCGGGGTGCTCCCGCGGTGAGAATCGTCATCACGGCGGCGATCACTGGCTGCTGCTGGGACCCCAGGCAGGCTTGGTGACGTCGGTAGTCATCCGGTTGAGGTCGGCGCCGAGGAAGCCGCGGACGGTGCCGCCGATAGGCTGGCCTGACGGTTCTTACGGAAGTCATTCGAGGCGCGGCGCTGGACAAGGTGAGCGCCGAGGGCGTGACCTATGAGGACGCGAAAGCTCAGATGCTTTCGAGGGCGCCCGAAGAGTTTCCCTGATCGCGATTCACACGGACCGGGCCTCGTAAGTCTTTGATGTGGGGGGAGGTCGGTACGGTGTGCCGGTAACTCCCGCTCCTCGCCCTGGTTGGCATGGCATACCGCCGAGCGCGGACCGCTATGTGCCTCCGCTGCAGCTCGATCCACCCCCTTACATCTGGTTGGACGAGGTGTACCGGATCCACGGCTACGAACGCGGCGACGTGGTCCCCACCCTGGAACTCGGCATGTCCCACGTCGACCCCGCGGACCGGGACGCCGTCCAGGCGTTCTGGACGAATGTCACCACGACCGGCGGACCATCCTCGGTGTACGCGTCCCTCCGCGACCTCCACGGCACCACCCGCAAACTCCTCATCTCCGCGGACCTGATCGTCGAGGACACCGAGCCCGTCGGGGTCTGGGCGCTGGTCGTGGACCTCACCCGCTCCATCCACATCGACCGGGCCCTGACGCCCACCAGCCAGGACCACCAACAGAATCAGGACCTGGCCCGCGATCGGGCTCTGCAGGAACTCCTCCGGGCCCCCTGATCACCCCGGCTCTCGAGCAGGCGCCCATGATCGGGCCCAATCACAGCCGATGAGCCCTCAGTCGTGGGCGGACATCGACCGGTTCTGGTGAGCCTGTGCGCGAGCCGTGAGTTCCGCGCACAGAATCTCATACTCGTCTCGGGCACCCCATGCCGGGGAAGCAGAGTCGAGCGCGGTGAACACCTCATCACACAATCGGCGCAACCGCTGGGTGGACATGGTGGAACACTCAGCCGCGGTGAACCTCGGCTCCTCCAACTCCCATACCTGCTCGAGCGCTTCGAGCCTACGATCGGAGACCACCACCGCAACCGCGCGGCTTGGGTCGGGGAGTTGACGCTGCGGACCGGCATGCATCTCAGGGGGCTCTGCGGTGAGACCGGCACTGGACGCGACGGGGTGAAGATCGGAAGTTTTCATGGGGGCCTAACATGAGCGCTACCCGAGGCCGCTTTCTGAACCCTGAGTCTCTCGAAGCCTAGGCCCCTCCGTCTGGAATAGATAGTTGGCACCGGTCTCGTAGCACTGTCATTGAAGTGGTGATGGAGCTGCGCTTGGATGGCTTCTCAAGTTACAAGGCTCACCCCTGGTCGCGTCCCCCCACGATCACATCACCGGTGCACCTTCAGGTCGGCGGGGACAAACCCCTTACGAGACGGACACCCTTGCATCCTCGCCTCGGTGGAGGCTTAGAAGGTGATGAATGCGGTACGAACCATATCTACATAGTCGTTCTTGACCTCGAGGGTGGGGAAATGGCCCCCTGCTTCGCGGGTCTCCCAGCGATACAGATCCCGGTATCGTTCCCGGACCCAGGAGGCAGGAAGCTTCTCAATGTCCTTCGGGTAGACGGAGACAGCCGTGGGTACCAGAACCGGTCGAAGTTCCCGGGATCGCTGATACGACTCCCAGTAGAGTCGGGCAGCAGAGGCTCCAGAGCCACTGAACCAGTACAGACAAATGTTATCGAGCAATCGGTCGCGGGACATCGGAGCAAGCGCTGGGTCCCGCCATGACTCGAACTTGTCCAAGATCCACGCTGCGAGACCGATAGGTGAGTCGACCAACGCATAGCCGATTGTTTGCGGGCGGGTGGCTTGTTGATGAGCATAGGCAGAGGCGGCGCCGGCGAACTGCCTTGAGTCCATAAGCCATTGCCTCTCTCGGGGTGAGAGTTTTTGCTCCTCCTCAGTGTTCCACCACTGTGGTTCGGAAGCTTGCGGAAGCGTCGTGTGGAGAGCGACCAGCTGTGTGGGGTGCTGAACTGCGAGTTCGGTGAGGATCACCCCACCCCAATCTCCGCCTTGGGCGAAGTAGCGTTCGTATCCGAGGCCACTCATCAGCGCTGCCAGGAGATCCGCGATTCGCTCGACTCCTATGCCCTCCTCGGTGGGTTTGCTGCTGAAGCCGTAGCCTGGCAGCGATGGTATTACGAGGTGGAAAGCGGGCTGCTGGTCGTCAGCCGGTTCGGCAAGGTCCCGAGCTACGTCCAAGAACTCCACGATACTTCCGGGCCAGCCATGGCACAGCAGCAAGGGCTTTGCATCAGGCCGTGGGGAGCGCACGTGCAGGAAGTGGAGGGTTACTCCGTCCACGACCGCCGTATATTGGCCGAGGCCCCCCAGCTCACGCTCGAGGCGGGACCAGTCGTAGTCGGTGCGCCAATAATGGATAAGGTCCTGCATCACATTGACTGGGACGCCTTGCCCCCAGACGTCCGACCCAGCGCGTTCGGTCGGAGATGGTTCAGGGAGTCGCGCCTCTTCGAGCCTCTTGAGAAGGGTGAGGACGTCTTCTGGTGTTACCGGCAAGCTGAACGGATGAATTGAGCCTGCTTTGACAGAGAGGGCTTGTTCGCGTGATTCGATTGTCAATGGGGCTCTTCGCATTTCGTGGGGAAGCGGCTTGTACCGCGGGGCGCAAAGGGCTCGCAGCCCTACTGCGATGAGTACGTCTAAGCGTTCACCCGAAAAAGGAACCATGAGCCGCACCTAAGCCTACGTCGCAACGGTCGCTCCTCGTCGGGCAGTGTACGTCTCCCCCGCGATGAAGTTGCACGCACAGGTGCCACCTACGTACCTCGACCCCGACTCGGGCCCATCTCAGTGCGTCTCAAGAACCTTACGGTTCCTGAGATGCCACGACGCCCTCCAGGTAATCGCCCCGGTTCTGCGTCGCGATAAAGACATCAATTTCTCACCTACGAGTCTCACCGAGAGAACGTCTCACGCCCCCGTGAGGGCAACTCGGCTTCGTGCGGTGCACCAGTACCACGACCACCAGGTCCTGACGGAACCGAACGCGTGCATATAGCTGGGACTAGTTGGGCCTTGGACACACATGAGTTCGTAGGGGCATCCACCTGTCGACGGGTAGAGCTCAAGCCGTCCGCCTGCGGGTGAGCATTCAGCCCCCGATAAACAACCTCAGCTGCCCTCCGCGCGGCGGTAGGACGCGACGGGCCGATCGAGACCCGCTGAATCCCGGACTATCCGCCGCCGAGCAGCACGAGGCGCTTTTCCTTCGCGTCCCAGCGCCGGACGATCCCCGCATCGAGCCGCTCCGGCGGTCGGTGCCGCAGGAGGTCGAGCGCGGACGCCAGCTGGTCCGCGGTGAGGCCGTGGCCGAGCGTGATGTGCGGCGTCCACGCACCGGGCACGGTGGTGGGCACGGCGTCCGGTACGCCGTCGAGGGCATGCCAGATGCGGAGGTGAAGGTCCGTCAGGGCGGCGTCGGCCACCACCTGGCGGGCGAGCACGAACTTCCGCCGCGTCGGGAATACGAGGAAGCCCGCCGTCACCAGCTCCAGCGCGTCCCCCTGCACGGCGGACGCGAGGTCGACGTCGTAGCGGTCGTCGATGCGCGCCGCAGCCGCGAGCGTGATGTGCGGGGCGTTGCTGAAGGACTGGTGCTGCGACTGGTTGGGCAGGCCTGCAGCCTCCAGCGCAGCCCAGTCCTCGAGCAGGAACGCCTCCGACGCCGGTGCCAACAGGAGTTCGACGTCATCGGCCACGCCGCACGCGCCTTCCTGCTGGTAGCCGGGTCAGCGCGGCCGCCGTCGGAAGTCGCCGACGCCGGCGGAGCCGTCCACCTCGGTGACACCGGTCCGCGGATTGCGCTGCGGGCGCTGGTAGGCGAGTTCGCCACCGCTGCGGCCGCCGAACGGCCGCCCGTGGTCCGCGTACTCCTCGCGGAAGAACGCGAGCGCCCACTCCCCGAACTGGATGCGCGCCCCGGTGCGGAGCGCGGACGGTTCCCTGCCGTTGACACTGCCCGTGATGACGCCATGCGGCACCAGCACGTACTCGTCGTCCTCCGTGTGGAGCACCTCCGCATGCAGGTCGTCGAGGCCGGTGAGGGTGAGCATCGTGTCCTCGCCGCTGCCGATCGTGGTGCGCTCGGCGACCAACTCGAACTCGCGCGGCACCTGGCCGTTCCATGTAGCGGAGTTCTGCACGAAGATGAGGCGGGGACGCCCCCCTCCCCGCAGGTAGTGCGTCGTCGTGATGGTCCGTCGGATCCGGCGGTTGACCGTCGGGACGAGCGGGAACGGCGTGGAGGGTGGGATGAGCGACGGCGCATCGCCCGTCTCGAGTGCGCGCCGGCCGATCCCGAGGAGGGGCGCGAGGGTACCCGGCGAGCCGAGGCGGATATGGGGAGAGCGCGTGATGAGCCTCTGCGCCAGGGAGGACTCCACGGCGCCGATGCTCACCAGCAGGCCCTTGGGCCCGGAGACCGAGACCGACAGTCCGCGCTCCGCCAGCTGCCGGGCGACGCTCCGCACCTGCCCGAGGCCGGGGAGGTTGTTCCCGCGGAAGGAGCCGGGGTCGTCGACGAAGATCTCAACGTCGGAGCCGGCCGCCTTCACGGTGCCGGACAGCCGTGCTTCCGGCTTGCCGTCGAGGGCCGGCTCCCCCAGCGAGAAATCGATGTCGATGTCGAACCTGAGTGATGACGCCATGATGCGTGCGGCGGATCAGGTGGTGTGCGGGTCGGAGCCGCCGGCTGCGTTGTCGCTGGTCGTGATCCGCAGGGTGCCGTCGAACTTCCAGGTGGCGCGCGGGGCGTCGGGGCCGATATCGCGCGGGACCTCGATGGTCATGTCCTGCAGCGTGTAGTTGATCGCGGCACCGCGGCCCGTCAGATAGGACCACATCTCTTCCGCGAGGTCCGTCCAGTCACGGATGGTGTGCGACTCGCCCGCGCTGGCGCCTGAGGTGTTTTCAGTCATGTCGATTCCTTCGTCGGTGATTCAACAATGACAGACGTCCTCTAACTCCGCCTGACGTGATACTGCCCACCATAGCCGAGCGTCCGGCCGCGCGGAACCCGCCCGTGGTACGGGCGGGTTCCCGGCCGGCGGATCACCATCGCGGGTGCACGGCGTCCCTGAAACGGCGGTCGTAGATGTCGACGACGGCGGTGTTCAACTGCGCGCCGAGGCCCGTGTACCCGGCCGCCGCCGCGTTGGTCCTGGCCTGCTCGGGGTTGCGGGCACCCGGGATGACGGTGCTCACGCCCTCCTGGGCGATGATCCAGGCGAGGGCCGCCTGGGCGGTCGTGACGCCGTCGGGCACCAGCCCCGCGAACTCGCGGGCGGCCTCGACGCCGGTCGCGTAGTCGACGCCCGAGAAGGTCTCCCCGACATCGAACGCGGCGCCGTTCCGGTTGTAGGTGCGGTGGTCGTCCTCGGCGAAGGCGGTGTCCTTCGTGTACTTGCCGGACAGGAGTCCGGAGGCCAGGGGGACCCGCGCGATGATCCCGACGCCCGCGGCCTGCGCCGCGGGCAGGACGTCGTCGAGCGGTTTGAGGCGGAACGCGTTCAGGATGATCTGCACGCTGGCGGTGTTGCCTCGCGCGATGGCCTCGAGCGCCTCGTCGGTGCGTTCCACGCTGACGCCGTAGTTCCTGATGACGCCGTCACTGACGAGGGTGTCGAGCGCGTCGTAGACCTCGTCGGAGCTGTAGACGGCGGTCGGCGGGCAGTGGAGCTGGACGAGGTCCAGGGCGTCGACGCCGAGGTTGGTCCGCGACCTGTCGATCCACTGGCGGAAGTTGGCGAGCGTGTAGTTCTCGGGGGTCTGATCGACACGGCGGCCCATCTTTGTGCCGACGAGGAGGTCCAGGCCCGGGTTGTCCTTGAGGAAGGCCCCGATGGTCGATTCGCTGCGCCCGTCGCCGTAGACGTCCGCGGTGTCGAAGAAGGTCACGCCGGCGTCGACGGCCGCCTCGAGGACGGCGACGGCGTCCTTGTCCTCCACCTCGCCCCAGTCCGCGCCGAGCTGCCAGGTGCCGAGGCCGACGACGGAGACGGGACGGCCGGTTCTTCCAAGGGTTCTCTGTTCCATGATTCCGACTATAGGCCGGGAAGCGTGGCCGCCGTCGCCCCACCGGCCGGTGACACGTCCGCGGGCGGCACGGCCGTCGTCGCCCCGTCGCCCGGGAGCCACCGCGCCGCCTCCTCCCGCAGGGACGCCCGCCGCTCGGGATCCATGCGGTCGAGGAGCACCACCACCATGTTGGACCGCGGGTTGCGGGCGAACAGCTCCCGGTGGTCGCCGACGAACTCCCAGTAGAGCGCGTCCCAGCTGAACCGCCAGGGGCCGTCCTTGAAGTCGCTCATCTTCTTGATGTAGTTGCTGCCGCTGACGTACGGCTTGGTGGTGATCATGGTCCCGGCCGCGAACTGGCTCATCGCGTAGACGTTGGGCACCATCACCCAGTCGTAGGCGTCGATGAACATCTCCATGAACCACTCGTAGACGGCGTCCGGCTTGGCCCGCATCAGCAGGGCCGCGTTGCCCAGCACCATGAGCCGCTCGATGTGGTGCGCGTAGGCGGTGTCGAGGACGCGGGTGATGACGGAGTCCACCGGCGCGAGGCCCGTGTCCCCGGTCCACCAGCCCTCGTGGAGGTCCGCCGTGAACCCGAGCGTGTTGCCGGTACGCATCTCCCGCCCGCGGAGTACGTAGGACGCCCGGATGTACTCCCGCCATCCGATGACCTGGCGAACGAAGCCCTCGACGCTGGCGATCGGCGTGTCGTGGCGGTCGGCGAAGTCCAGGGCGAGGTCCACCACCTCGGCAGGGCTGAGGAGGCCGGTGTTCATGCTGGAGCTCAGCGCCGAGTGGAAGAGGTAGGTCTGGCCCTCCGCGATCGAGTCCTCGTACGGCCCGAACAGCTCGAAGCGCTCGGTGAGGAACGCCTCGAGGGCATCGGAGGCCTGCCGGTGCGTGACGGGCCAGTTGAAGGACTCCGCGGTGCCGGGGTTGTCCGGGAACGCGCCCTGCACCCAGCGGATGGCGTCCTCGACCTCCGGCGGCCGCTCGAACCGGGGCAGGTCCGGCAGGTCGATCTTCTTCGGCAGCTTCTTGCGGTTGTCCGCGTCAAAACTCCACTTCCCGCCCGTCGGGGAGCCGCCGGCCTCCACCATGATGCCGAGCCGCTTGCGCTGCCACTCGTAGAAGGTCTGCATGCGCCAGTTGTGCGAGGAGAAGTAGGTCCCGAGGACGTCGCGCGACGTGAGGAACTGCGGGGTCTCGAGGACCCGCGCCGCCACGCCGGCATCCGCGAGGGTCCGCGTGAGTCGCCGGTCCAGCCAGTCGTCGACGACGTCGTAGTAGGTCACGTGCGTGGCGTCGCGGTCCGCGAGCGCGGCCGCCAGCCGCTCCTGGCTGGTGGCCTCCGCGGAGGTCTCGACGTAGTCGACACCGTAGCCCGCGTCCCGGAGCCGCCGCGCCAGGATGGTCATGGCCGCACGGTGCAGGACGAGCTTCTGCTGGTGGAACCGCAGGCTGCGGAACATCAGGTCGTCCTCGAGGAGGACGAAGTGCGTGTCCGGGGATGCCTCGAGATGCTCCTCGAAGAGCTGGTGCGGAAGGACGAGCTGGACGTGCACGGAGGTGCCTTCCTGCAGGGGACGGTCGTCGGGCAACCCTAGCGCCCGCCACCGACGGGCCCGGACCCTTGACTGTAAGCAGGCTTAGTGGTTCGGTGGGGACCACCGACCGGATCCGGAAGGGACCACCATGAGATCGCTCTGGCTCGATACCGCTCCGCACATCCCGGCGGACACCCTGCCGGCCGGCGCCGCCTACGACTCCGTCGTCGTCGGGGCAGGACTGACAGGGCTGACGACGGCGCTCCTGCTGTCCCGGGCGGGGCACCGGGTGGCGGTCCTGGAGGCCCGGACCACCGGAGCAGTGACCACGGGCAACACCACCGCGAAGCTCTCGCTCCTGCAGGGGACGAGCATCTCGGCGATCCTGAAGCACCACGACGTCGGGCTCGCCCGGGCCTACGTCCTCGGGAACCGCGAGGGGCAGAGCTGGCTGCTGCGCTTCTGCGACGAGCACGGCATCGACTATCAGACCCGGGACGCCGTCCAGTACGCCACCACGGACACCGGAGCACGGAAGCTGACGGACGAGCACGAGGCGTGCGTCGCGGCCGGCCTCGCCACCGAGCTCGGCAGCGCGGCCGCCCTGCCCTTCCCCGTGCGGAGGACGCTGCGTCTGGAGGGCCAGGCCCAGTTCCATCCGCTGGAGGTGCTGGCCGGGCTGGCCGCCGAGTTCAGGCGGCACGGCGGCACGCTGGTCGAGGGCGTCCGCGTGCAGGGCGTCGCGAAGGCTCGCGAGGGGGCGGACGGCGTGGAGCTGAGGACCAGCGCGGGCCCGGTGGCGGCGTCGACCGTCGTCCTCGCCACGGGCATCCCCATCCTCGACCGCGGGGGCTACTTCGCCGTGCTGCAGCCCATGCGCTCGTACTGCGTGGCCCTGACCGTGGACGGCGACGTCCCGGAGGACATGTACCTCAGCGCGGACTCCCCCACCCGGTCCCTGCGCACCGCCGTCGTCGAGGGCACCACGTACCTGATCGTCGGGGGCAACGGCCACAAGGTGGGCCACAGCTCCAACACCCGGGCCAGGGTGGACGGCCTCACGCGGTGGGCACGGGAGTACTTCCCGACGGCACGCCCCGCCTACGCCTGGTCGGCCCAGGACTACACGCCGGCCGCGGCGGTCCCCTACGTGGGCAAGGTGCCCGCCGGAGGCGGCCACCTCTACGCGGCCACCGGCTACAACAAGTGGGGCATGACCAACGCGGTGACGGCGTCACTGGCCCTCGCGGGCGAGATCCTCGGCGGCAACATGCCGTGGGCCGAGACGCTGTACCGCACGCGGGTCAGCCCGGCGGACGCACTCCAGACGGCTCAGGCGAACGCCGTCGTCGGCATGGAGATGGTCACCGGGTGGCTGGGCGGCCTCGCGCGATCCTCGTCCTCCACGCCCGGCGAAGGGGAGGGCCGGGTGATCCGCGAGGGTGCGCGCCCCATCGGGGTGTGCACGGTCGACGGCGTGCAGCACCGCGTGTCGGCCGTCTGCCCGCATCTGAAGGGGATCCTCTCCTGGAACGACGCCGAGCGGTCCTGGGACTGCCCGCTCCACGGGTCTCGCTTCACGGCGGACGGGAAGCTGCTCGAGGGGCCGTCGACGTCGGACCTCGCCACGACGAGGCGCTAGCGCGCCACCACCCGGACGGCCGCGCAGAGCGGCGGGGCCTGCGGGCGGAGAGTGCGAAGACCCGCAGGCGCCCCGGTCACCGCCGGGTCTCCCTGGAGGCCAGATCCTTCAGCAGGTCGCGCATCTCCGTGAGGAGTGCGGTGTCGACCGGGATCGGCGCCTCTTCGGGGTCCTCAGGCGCGGCGAGCGCACGCAGCCGCTCACGGGCGCGGTTCATGGGTACGACGAACAGGAAGTAGACCACGGCCGCCGTGATGAGGAACGTGATGACGGCCGTGAGTACGGCGCCCACGTCGACGAAGGTGGCGTCATTGCCCGGCCGGATCCGGAAGCCGAGGCCGGCCGCGTCGATCCCGCCGGCGGAGGCGATGACCGGATTGATGATGTTCGCCGTGAAGGCGCTGACGAGGGCGGTGAACGCGCTGCCGATGACGACGGCGATCGCCAGTTCGATCACGTTGCCGCGCAGAACGAAGTCCCTGAAACCCTTGATCATCCACTGTCCCCTCGCTGAGTGCCCGGGCCGCTCGGCCCGGTCGGTCCTGTCTGCAGGCCTCACTCCAGTGAGGCCTTCCTCCCTCGGAACCGTCCCGGCGCCGGAGGACGGGACGGGGCTCGTCAGGGCGCGGTGGCGCCGCGTCCGCTCCGACTGACGATGAGATCCACGACGCCGAGGAGCTCGTCGATCTCCGCGCCACTGGTGCTGCCGGTCCCGGCCGAGGCGAAGAAGGCCGCGTCGTAGTAGAGGCCGTCGCCGAGGAGCTTGACGGCGTGCGCCGTGGTGCGGTCGCCGAGTTGAGCATCGAGCGCGTCGAGCCATTGTTCCTGGATGTCGGCGAGGGAGGCCTTCGCCGTCGGGTGCCCCTGCTGGGCGAGGCGCGCCATGGACACGAGCGCGCGGTCGAGCGGGCTGTCCTCGAAGACGGACGTCCGGACGTAGTAGCGGGCCGCCCCGTCCGGTGCCGCCGTCATCATCTCGCGGTCCTTGTCGGCGAGGCCGCGGAGGCGGTGGGCCAGGCCGTCGACGAGCGCCTCCTTGGAGGGGAAGTGATAGAGCAGTCCGCCCTTGGAGACGTCGGCGGCCGCGGCTACCGCTTCCATGGTGGCGGCCCTCTCGCCGTCGCGGATCAGGGCGTTCTCGAAGCTGTCGAGGATGCGCTCGCGGGAACTGGACACCTACTGATGATACCGGTCACGATTGTTGTACTGTACCGGCTGGACGGTATAGCTTAGGTGGATGACCATGACACCTTCCTCCTCCGCACGTGCATTCGGGGTGAACCCGCGTGCCGTTCACTCCCCCGATCCCCTGGCCGGCCGCCGCGAATGGTTCGCCCTCGCCGTGCTGATGCTGCCGGTGCTGCTGGTCTCGGTGGACAACACCGTGCTGAGCTTCGCCCTGCCCGAGATCTCCCGCCACTTCGCGACGAGCGGGACCACACTGCTCTGGATCGTCGACAGCTATCCCCTGGTGCTCGCCGGCCTGCTGGTGGCAATGGGCAGCTTCGGCGATCGCTTCGGCCGCCGCCGCCTGCTCATCATCGGCGCGGTGGGGTTCGCCGTCTTCTCGGTGGTCGCGGCGTTCGCCCCGACGGCGGCGTTCCTCGTCGCCGCACGCGTGGGTCTCGGCGTCTTCGGCGCCATGCTCATGCCCTCGACCCTCTCGCTCATCCGCAACATCTTCCTTGACCGGAACCAGCGTCGGATCGCCATCGCGGTCTGGGCCGCGGGCTTCTCGGCCGGCGCAGCGCTCGGCCCCCTGCTCGGCGGCGCCCTGCTCGAGCACTTCTGGTGGGGCTCGGTCTTCCTCCTGGCGGTTCCCGTGCTGGTGCTCATGCTCGCGCTGACCCCCGTCCTGGTGCCCGAATCGAAGGACTCCCATCCGGGGCTCGTGGACTACGCGAGCATCGTGCTGTCGATCGGCACCATGCTGCCGGTGGTCTACGCCATCAAGAACCTCGCAAAGGGAGGCCCGTTGCTCATTTCCGTGACGGCAGCCTTCATCGGCATCGCGGCCGGCACCGTCTTCGTCGCCCGCCAGCTGCAACGCCGCAACCCCATGCTCGATGTCCGCCTCTTCACGGTGCGTGCGTTCAGCGGCGCCGTCCTGGTGAACCTCTTCGCGATCTTCTCGCTCGTGGGTTTCCTGTTCTTCGTCTCGCAGCACCTCCAGCTGGTGCTCGGGCTCAGCCCGCTCGACGCCGGACTGGTCCTGCTGCCGGGCCTCCTCGTGACGATCATCGCCGGCCTCGCCGTCGTGCCGCTGGCCCGCCGGGGTCGGCCGCACCTCGTCGTCTCGGTCGCCCTGATGTTCTCGGCCGTCGCCTACGCGATGATCGCCCTGCTCGGCGAAGGCGGGTCCGCGGGCTTCCTCATGGCCGCCTTCGTGATCCTCGGGATCGGCGTGGGCGCATCCGAGACCGTCTCCAACGACCTCATCCTGTCCTCCGTCCCCGCAGCCAAGGCGGGCGCGGCATCCGCCGTGTCCGAGACCGCCTACGAGGTCGGCTCCGTCCTGGGGACCGCCGTCCTCGGCAGCATCCTGCTGGCGTCCTACCAGCGGAACCTGCTGCTCCCCACGGGACTCAGCAGCGGCCAGGCGGGGACGTCCACCGAGACCCTCGGCGGCGCGGTCGAGGTGGCGACCCAGCTCGGTCCGACCAGCGCGGCCCTGCTCCGGGACTCGGCGTTCCACGCCTTCGACAGCGGCGTCACCCTGACAGCCGGCATCGCGGCGCTGCTCATGGTCGGGGCGTCCGTCCTGGCCGCGTGGAGTCTGCGGAACACCACGGCGGAGCGCGTCGACCACTAGGCGCCCCCGGGAACACCATGAGGGCCCATTCCGGAAGGAATGGGCCCTCATGTCATCGGGCGGCCCTACGCTGCGGGCCGGCCGGGTGCCGGAACCTAGTGTCCGGTGCGGTTCGGGTCGTTGACGCTCGAGGCGCCGTTGGCACGGTGGTCGACGTGCTCCTTCTTGTTCTTCTTCAGCAGGCCGGCCAGGCCGAGGAGGCCGAGGAGGCCCCACAGGCCGTTGTCGCCGCTGTCGTCGCTCTCCTGGGTCTGGGTGGTGGGCGCCGGCTCTTCAGAGGCGATGGAAGGGGCTGCCATTCCCGTCAGGATGGCGAGGGAGAGGGCTGCGGTAGCTGCGGTCTTGCGAATCATGGCGCTCCTTAGGTTGGGAAGGGACCCTGCTTGGGACTCCTTTCATCAGCCTACTTAGCATTTGCCGACCCGTGGCCTTGGAATGAGTCTCGAAAGGGCTTGCCAGGCGCGGGACCCACGAGGTACGCGGGCACCCTCCCGCGGCACCGTGGCCGTTGTCCGGCCGGGGCGCAGGTGGAACAGTGGGGTCATGGTGATCGAGGTGCGCCCGGCGACGACGTTCGAGGATGTGGCGACGATGGTGGGACCCCGACGCGTGGACGCGAATGTCTGCTGGTGCCTCAGCTACCGGCTCCCGGCCAAGCAGAATGCCGCACTGACAGGGCAGGATCGCGGCGGCCTCGTGCAGCGCCTGTGCCATCAGGATCCGCCGCCCGGGGTGCTCGCCTACGACGGCGACGACGTCGTCGGGTGGGCCGCGGTCCACCCGCGCGCCGACACGGCATTCGCCCGCAGCCGCACGATTCCCCGCGTCGACGACGCCGACGTGTGGTCGGTGTGGTGCATCCGGGTGCGGCCGGGCCATCGCGGCCAGGGGATCTCGCATCGGCTCCTTGCCGGCGCGGTGGACTTCGCGGGCAGTCACGGAGCGCCGGCCGTCGAAGGGTATCCCGTGGACAACGCCGGCGGGAAGGTGGACACCACCATGGCCTATGTGGGCACGCGTCGGCTCTTCGAGGCCGCGGGCTTCAGGAAGGCGGCGGACACCGCGTCGGTGGTGAACGGGTTCCCGCGGATCCTCATGCGGCTCGAGCTGCCCTGACGCCGGGAACTCCGTCGGGATCCGCCGCCACAGGCCGTCCAGGGCGCCCGCACCCATGCGGACAGCGAACAGGTGCCTCCTCCGACGGGCTTCCCGCCGGCATCGGGGACAATGAAAGGGTGGCCCTGCTAACCGAATCCCCCGTCCTCGACGCCGACGCCGTCCGCCGCGAGGCCGGCCGCCGTCGTACCTTCGCCGTCATCTCGCACCCCGACGCCGGGAAGTCGACCCTCACGGAGGCGCTGGCGCTCCTCGCCCGGGCCATCCAGGACGCCGGCGTCACGCACGGCAAGTCGAGCCGTCACGCCACCGTCTCGGACTGGATGGGCATCGAGCAGGAGCGCGGCATCTCGATCAGCTCCGCGGCCCTCCAGCTGACCTACCGTGACACCATCCTCAACGTCGTCGACACCCCGGGCCACGCGGACTTCTCGGAGGACACCTACCGCGTCCTCGCCGCCGTCGACTCCGCGGTGATGCTGATCGACGCCGCCAAGGGCTTCGAACCGCAGACCGTCAAGCTGCTCGCCGTGTGCAAGGCCCGGAACATCCCGATCATCACCGTCATCAACAAGTGGGACCGGCCGGGCCTCGACGCCCTCGGCCTGATCGACGACGTCGGGGAGCGCACCGGGATGACCCCGGTCCCGCTCACCTGGCCGGCCGGGATCGCCGGGGAGTTCAAGGGACTCATCGACCTCCGGGCCGAGCGCGCGATCGCACTGACGGCCGTGGAGGCCGGCGCCCAGGCCGCCACGGAGACCGAGGTGGACATCGACGCGCTCGATCCGCGTGACGCCGGCGCCTGGCTCGATGCGCGCGAGGAGTCGGGTCTCGTCGAATCCTCGAACGGCTCCTTCGACCGCGAGGAGTTCGAGGCGGCCCGGCAGACGCCCGTCCTCTTCGCGGCCGCGGCCAAGAACTTCGGCGTCTCCCAGCTCCTCGACATCCTGGTGGACGTGGCCCCCTCCCCCTCCCCGCGGCCCTCCAAGGAGGACGAGCCGCGCCCCATCGACGCGCCGATGTCCGGCTTCGTGTTCAAGGTGCAGGCCGGCCAGGACAGCGCCCACCGCGACCACATCGCCTACCTGCGTATCTGCTCCGGCACGTTCGAGCGCGGCATGGTCATCACCAACCAGCGCACCGGGAAGCCCTTCGCCACCAAGTACGCGCACCGCGTCCTCGGACGCAGCCGCGAGGTGGTGGACACGGCGTGGCCGGGCGACGTCGTCGGGCTCGTGAACGCGACGAGCCTCCGCGTCGGCGACAGCCTGTTCGCCGAGGAGCCCGTGCAGTTCCCCGACATCCCGCGCTTCTCCCCCGAGCTGTTCGCCGTCGCCCGCGCCAAGGATCCTGGACGGTACAAGCAGTTCCGCCGCGGGATCGAACAGCTCGAGCACGAGGGCGTGGTGCAGGTGCTGCGCTCGGACCTCCGCGGCGACCAGGCGCCCGTGCTCGCCGCCGTCGGGGCACTGCAGTTCGAGGTCGCCGCCGAGCGGCTCGGCACCGAGTTCAACGCGCCGACGTCGCTGGACAATCTCTCCTACACGCTCGCGATGCGGGTGGCGCCGGAGAGCGAGGGCGTCCCGGGGACCTTCCGCGGCGGCGAGATCCTCTTCCGGTCCGACGGCGAGATCGTGGCGGTGTTCGGGGACAAGTGGAAGGTGGGGCACTTCCGGAAGGACTTCCCCGATGTCGTGCTCGAACCGATCGGCGCAGCCGTCGATCAGTAGGGCCGGCGCGTCCCCCTGCGGTCAGTAGCTGCCCGACGCCCCGCCGCCGCTGAACCCGCCGCCTCCGTTGAAGGAGGACCCCGAGGTGTCGCCCCCGCTGCCCCCGGAGTAGAGCGCAGGGTTGGCGAGATAGAGGGGGAGCCAGACGGCCGGGTTGCTCACGGCGTCGTCGTTCCGGTGGCCGTACCGGTATTTCCGGTAGGCGTCGCGCTGCTGCTCGGTGAGGCGGAGGTCCGGGTCGGCGTCCTCCGCTGCCCGCAGCTCCTCGTTCGCGATGGAACGACGGCGGCGGGAGTCCGCGGCGAACAGCCACACGATGCCGCCGAGGAGGACGGCGAGGCCGCCCGCGACCCAGCCGAGGAGCACCCAGTCGAACGGCTCCTTCACCGGCTCCTGGCCCTGCGCGTAGGTGTAGATCCGGCCGACGGCCTCCGTCAGCCCCGCAGCGTACTCCTCGTCGGCGAATGCCGGTTCGAGGACGTCCCCGATGACCTGCGCGGCGTCGTCGTCGGAGAACGCCTCGCGTACGCCGTCGGCGGTCTCGATACGCAGTTCCCGCTCCCCGGTGTCCGCGACGACGAGCACGCCGTTGTCGGCGCCGGCGTCCCCCACGCCCCAGGCGGTCGCGACGGAGCGGGCGTAGTCCTCGATGGACCCGCCGGCGTCCTCCACCGTCAGGACGGCCACGCGCGCGGCGTCGGTCCGGCCGTTGTGCCCGTCGATGAGCGCGTCGAGCTCCTGCTCCTCGGCGGACGTCAGGACATCGGCGGCGTCGAGCACGTTGCCCTCCGCCGGCGGTTCCGGCGCGGCGGCGGGTCCGGTCCCGTCGCAGCCCGTGAGGACGAGGAGCACCAGGGACGCCGTCGCCGCAATGACGCCCGGTCGACGATTCGTCATGATCCTCCCCCCTGTCTCGACGGTGCGGCGCTCTCCGCGGGGCCGCGGGCGGAATCCCACCAGTGGAGCACCCGCGCCGCGTGGAACGTCACCCAGGGGGACGGTACCCCCGCCGGCACGTCCACGTCGAACCAGGCCTCGCCGGGGTGGCGGCGCTGCTGCAGCCAGGTGCCGTCCGGCTGCCGGGCCGTGCGGACGAGCTCGACGGCGTCCTCGAGCCGGTGATCCGGCGCCGCGCCGTCATGCTCCGCTGCACGACGGAAGTAGTCCAGGGCGCGCAGTGCGCTGTAGTAGGACCGGAACGGGTAAGCGAATGCGCCGACCCAGGCCGCCACGGGTTCGCCCGTGCCCAGCCGGTACAGCAGCCGCCGGCGCAGCAGGTACTCCTCGGCCGCATGCCGGGCGGTGGTGAGCCGTCGGCTCCCGCCGGTGAGGATCTCGTAATCGAGCACTCCATCCAGAGCACTGAGGGTGGACGGGAAGGACGCCCTCCGTGAGCCCTCCACCCACGCGCAGTTCCAGCCGCCCTCGTCGACCTGGTGCTCCACGAACCACTCCGCCAGCGCACCCATGTCCAGGCCGAGCCACGCTCCGTTGGCGAGCGTCATACCGTTGATGCAGGCGTCCACCTCGCCACCCCAGTAGGGCAGGTCGTCGTATTCCCAGCGGCTGTTGACCCGGAGCCGCTCCGCGGTGTCCCTCAGGGCGTCGGCGTCCAGACCCCATTGCCGCAAGCTCGTCAGGGACCAGGTGGTCGCCGTCCAGGGCTGGCCGTCCGACGCGGCGGCTTCGAGACCCTCCAGGTCGAACCCGGCGGGGAAGAACGCGCCACCGGCCCACTGCCCATCGGCGTCCTGATGGGCCAGGAGCCGTGCGCCGAAACCCTCCGTGGCGACAAGGTCCCGCGTGTGCATCCAGGCCTCCTCCGGCGCACCGGCGAGGTCCCGCTCCACCTGCCATCGGAGCGCGGGATCCGAGGTCAGGAGCCAATCGATCAGGGAGCCGTCCAGCGCCATGGACCGCAGAGTACGGCGCCTCCGCACGCGCCACAAGACCCGAACCTGTCAGGGATGCACTTGTGACGCGCCTGCGGTGACGTCAGTCGCGGCGGTCGCGGCGATCCTCGCGCCGGTCCCCGCGGTCGTCCCGTCGATCCTCCCTGCGGTCTCCGCGACGGTTGATCCCGTGGGCGACGACGATGGCGCCGCCGACGGCGGCGGCGGTCCTGCGCCTGCGTCGTGCTGCGAGTGGCATGTCAGACTCCTTCCTTCATTCCTTCGGCTGACCGGGATTCGGCCTCATCGGCCTGGAAGGCGGCGATGACGGCCTGGGTCGGGATCCGGCCGCTGGCCACGAGCTGGCCGCCGGCCTTCCGGACGGCCGCACCGAACGGGGCCGCCCACTGGTTCTCCCAGACGAGTACAGCGGCGGAATGGCCGGGCTCGATCGTCTCGGCCAGGTCCAGGATGTCCTGCTCGGAGAGCACCATGGCGAGCTCTGCCTCGGCCATGCGCACCCCGCCGAGCTCGGTCTCGTCGAGGTCGGAGATCTCCGCCGTCTCGAGGGCGCCATCCGCGTTCTTCCGCAGGAACGCCATGTCGAGGACCCTGACGAGTTCACGGTTGACCAGGTCGTCCAGGAACGGGGCGATCTGGCCTCTACCGAAGTCCGGTCCGGGGAACTCCACGACGAGCCAATCCACCGGCCCTAGTTCATCCAATGTCTCAGCCATGCTGAAGACCTCCGTTTCTCAGTGTCACGGGCGGTCCGACGGGCCACCGCAGTCTCATCCTGTGCGCCGGTCACAGGCGGCGCGTCACCCGCCCGGGGTGACCTCCCGGCGGGCGCCATCACGTCCGGCGGACGGATGCCGGAGATGTGTCAGACAGCTGCGGCGACCGGAAGCGCAGGGGCGAACGGGTACAGTTCCTGCTCGCCTCCGTGAACGACGACGCAGGTGGCGTCCGGCACTTCCCGCCATGCGCCACGGAGATCGCCCAATGGCTCGGAGACCACCAGCCGCGCATCGTCCGAGAGTTCGTGGATCAGGGGGTTGTCCGGGTACTGGGCGCGGAGGGTCGCGATGTCGTTGCTGTGGAACAGTGATCGCGAGTTGCCCTCGCTCGAGTACCGGAAGGCCCAGGTGGTGTCGCCGTCGGTGGTGGCGACCGTCATCTGGATGGGGTAGTCGATGCCGTGGCGCCGTCCGGTGTCCTCGATCAGCCCCACGGCCTCCGCGACCGCTGCACGGGGGTTCCGCTCAAGCCCGAAGGTCAGGGCGAGGTAGAAGAACAGCTCCGAGTCCGTCGACCCTTCGATCTCGGGGTAGAGGCTGGGCTCGACCGCCATGGCCAGATCGCGCTTCACCTTCGGGAAGTCCAGGAGCACCCCGTTGTGCATCCAGAGCCACCGGCCGTGACGGAACGGGTGGCAGTTCGTCTGCTGGACGGCTGTGCCGGTCGTGGCACGGATGTGGGCGAAGACGCGGCCTGCCGAGGCGTGCCCTGCGAGCTCGCGCAGGTTGCGGTCGTGCCAGGCAGGCTCCGTGCTGTGGTAGACCCCGGGGGTCGGCCCGGTCCCGTACCACCCGACGCCGAACCCGTCCCCGTTGGTGGTCTCGACGCCCATCCGTGAGTGCTTGCTCTGCATGACGAGGGAGTTGACGGGTCTGTAGAGGAGGTCGTCCAATCGCACGGGGGAACCTGAGTACGCTAGCCAACGACACATGTCGTCTCCTTCGGGTCGGGCCGGATCTGCACACCGGGCCGGAGCCAGTCCGCCGGCCCTCCTGGCCGTCTCAGCCATGCTGAAGACGTCCGTACTCATCCTGCGCACCGGCGATACGCGACACGTCACCCGCGCGGGGTGACCTCGCGCCCCGGGCCGGGAGCAACCACCCGATCGGCCCGGGGTGCCCGGAAGCGCGACGATGGGGGTCCGCGCGGTCAGGGGACGAAGTGCGTCTCGGGGAGCTGCTGGCCGATCGAGGTGACCACGGCGGCGGCGACGTCCGCCAGCTTCATGTTCCGTCCGCTGGACGCGGCCTTGAGGATGGTGATGGCCGCCTCGTGGCTGCACCGGTTCTGACCCATGATGATGCCCGCCGCCACGTCGATCGTGGTCCGCGAGTTCATCGCGGCCCGCAGGTGCTCGCCCGTGTCGGTGAGATGGGCCACCCGGACCGCCAGGCGGAGGAACTTCGAGGCCTCGGTGGCCAGTTGCACGGCCTCGGCGATGGACTCGTCGTCGAAGGCGCGGGGCTGCGGCGAGTACAGGTTCAGGCCGGCCGCCGCGAGGCCGTCCAACGGGATGGGCACGCCGACGGCGGAGCGCATCCCGTGCTCCACGATGGCTGCCGTGTAGTCGCCGAAGCGCTTCTCCTCGAGGAAGTCCTCCACGTGGTAGACCTGACCGTCCCGGGCAGCCCGGATGCACGGTCCGTCGTCGAACGCGTACTGGACCTCGTCCATGAGTTTCGCCTGCTCGCTGCTGCTGGCCACCGTCCCCGTGGACCGGCGCCGCAGGAGCGTGACTCCGGACATCACTTCCCGGGCCGGGGTCGAGAGGGTGTCCGCGGCCAGTCTCGCGAGCCCGTCGAGGAACTCGTTGATGTCCGTGCTGTCCAGGACCAGGTCCTGCAGCATCCCGGGAAGGGACAGTTCTCCGAGAATCCGGTCGTCGGTCACGACGGGCACCTTCCGATCATCAGGGGCCGCCAATGTGCAGCCCTGACTAGCCACGGTACCGAAGTGTTCATCCGGGGAGACAACGGAGGCGCCGGGGACGGCGCCACGGCGGGTGGATTACGGCGGCGCGGCAGCCCGGGGTGGGTCCGCCGCGCCGTCGTCGGGATCGCCTAGGAGGCGAGGCCCGCGGGCGTGATGCCGCCGGAACAGGCCGCACCCGGTTCGCGGGTCTGCTCTCCCTGGATGTACTTGGTGAGGAAGGTGGCGAGGCGGGGGTCGTCGGCGGAGTCCACCGTGAGCTGGATGCCCCAGGCGCTGGCGGCGACGGGTGACTCGAGGTCCGGGTAGGGGCTGAGCAGCACGTAGGAGCGCTCACCCACGAGCTCGGTCAGCGTGTCGATCTCCGCCTGGCCGATGTCCGGGTTGTACGCGATCCAGACGGCACCGTGCTCCAGCGAGTGGACGGAGTTCTCGTTCGGGATGGGTTCGGTGTAGACGCCGCAGTTGGTCCAGACGGGGTTGTGATCGCCCCCGACGGGCGGCGACTGCTCGTACTCCACGGGGCCGTCCACGTGCTCGAACGTCACGTCGGGGTATTCCTGGACACCCTCGATGGGCTGGGACGCCTGGGCCTCGCGCTCCCGGTTGTCCTGCACCTGGCTGACGATGACCAGGGTCACCGCGATGATGATCGCCAGGATGACGGCGCCGATCCCGCCGAAGATGAGGGCGTTGCGCTTGCGTTCACCCGCCCGCTGCTGGGCTTGGATGGCGGCCAGGCGCGCTTGGCGGTCCTGGTTCTCCTGAGACCGTTTCTTGTTCAACGAGGTGTCCTTCGGTGCTGGGGTGGCTGCGGCGGTCGCCGCGGTTCGGTTAGCGCCGGAACCCAATGTACCGGCGGGAGCCGTCCGTCCCTGAACCGCCCCGCGGGGCGGCGGCAGGGCAGGGCGGCGCTACAGGGCGTCGAGCATGGTCTGCATGAGGGTGATCTCGGCCTGCTGGCCGGACTGGATCTTCGTGGACAGCGTGCGGACCTGCTCCGTCTCGGCGAGCTCGGCCCCGGCCGCGGCCATGTCCACGCCCGCCTCATGATGGTCGATCATGAGCGTCAGGTACAGCCGCTCGGCGTCCTCGCCGCGCGCAGCGCGCAGCTCGTCGAGCTGCGCTGCGGTCGCCATGCCGGGCATGAGCCCGTCCGGCATGAGCATGGACCCGGCATCGGCCCCCGCCCCCATGTCCATCCCTGCGTGGTCACCCGAGCCCGCCATCCATTCCATGCGTGGCTGCGCGTCGCTCTGCGGCAGCCCCCACTCCTCGAGCCAGGCGTACATCTGCCCCGCCTGCTGCTGCTGGGTCAGTGCGATGTCGTACGCGATGGTACGGAGGGTCTCGTCGTCCACGTTGTCGCGCACGATCATGGACATCTCCACGGCCTGGTTGTGGTGCACCTGCATGTCCCGGGCGAACCCCGCATCAGCGCTGCCGGCGTCGGGGTAGGAGGGACCGGCGGAGACTCGGCCGGCGGTGAAGGCGAGAGCGAACAACGCGACGACGGCGATTGCGGCGAGGATCAGGAGGACTCGCTTCTGCCAGCCCGACAGCGAGAGGGTCATGGACGTCCTTGGGTCGAGAGTGTGCCGGTTAGCCAACGTACGGCATTCCGCTGGGTGTTCCCTCCACGCAGGAATAACCGTAGGGCTTGGCGGTTATACCCCCCAAGGGTATCGTGGACCGTATGCGAGGAGCCAAGTCATGACCACCGGGACCAATGCGGAGACCACCGTGCAGCACGGCTACACGGCGGACAAGGACGCCTATCTCAAACGGCTGCGGCGGGTCGAGGGCCAGGTCCGCGGCATTGCGCGGATGGTCGAGGAGGACAAGTACTGCATCGACATCCTGACGCAGGTCGCGGCCGTCAACAAGGCACTGCACGCCGTCTCGATGGGATTGCTCGAGGAGCACATCGCGCACTGCGTCGTCGGAGCCGCACAGGACGCACAGACCTCCGGCGACAGCGATGCCGTGCAGGAGAAGGTCCAGGAAGCCACCGCCGCGATCGGCCGCCTCCTGCGCTAGCAGCAGACCCCGTCAGCACCCAGCCCGTCCCCCATCCCCGTACTGATCCATCCACCGAGGAGACCACCATGAGCACCACCACCGTCAACATCACCGGCATGACCTGCGGCCACTGCGTCAGCGCGGTCAAGAGTGAACTGTCGGAACTTCCCGGCGTCGAGACCGTCGACGTCGAACTCGTGAACGGCGGCACCTCCACCGCCACCATCTCCTCCTCCACGCCACTGGACGCCGCCTCGATCGACGGCGCCGTCGCCGAGGCCGGCTACACCGTGGTGCCCGCCGGGTCCTGACGTGGCCACCCAGCAGGTCCCGGTCCGGAGGACCGAGCAGGAGCACCGCGTCGTCCAACTCTCGATCCAGGGCATGACCTGCGCGTCGTGCGTCGGGCGGGTCGAGCGGAAGCTCGGCAAGCTCGACGGCGTCGAGGCGAGCGTCAACCTGCCGCTGGAGAGCGCCGTCGTCCGGGTGCCGGCCACCGTCAGCGACCAGGACCTGATCGACACCGTGGTGGCCACCGGCTACGGCGCCCATGTGGTGCACCCCGAGCACCCCGAGGACGGCGGGCACGACCACGCGCCGTCGCTCCTCCGGGCGCGCCTCATCCTCGCGGCCGTCCTGTCCGTGCCGGTGCTGCTGATCTCGATGGTGCCCGGCCTCCAGTTCGCGAACTGGGGCTGGGTGGTCTTCGCGCTGTCCGTCCCGGTGGTGACATGGTCCGCGTGGCCGTTCCACCGCGCGGCGGCCATCAATGCACGCCACCTGTCCTCCACCATGGACACGCTCGTCTCCATCGGCGTCACGGCCGCCTTCCTGTTCTCGGCCGGGCAGCTCCTCGCCGATCCCGCCCTGACCCAGCACGCCGGGATGGCCGGCATGGACATGACGGAGCACTCCCTCTACTTCGAGGTGGCCGCCGTCGTCGTCACCTTCCTCCTGCTCGGCCGCTTCCTCGAGGCGTCCGCGAAACAGCGCGCCGGCGACGCCCTGAAGTCCCTCCTGAGCCTCGGCGCGAAGGAGGCGCGTGTGCTGCGCACCGTCGACGGCGAGCGCACCGAGGTCACGCTGCCCGCCGATGCGCTGATCCCCGGGGACGCGTTCGTCGTCCGTCCGGGCGAGAAGATCGCGACCGACGGCACGGTCACCGAAGGGCACAGTGCCGTGGACACCGCCCTGCTCACGGGCGAGAGCATCCCCGTCGAGGTGGGCCCCGGCGACACCGTGACGGGTGCGACCATCAACACGTCGGGCCGCCTCGTGGTGCAGGCCACCCGCGTCGGGTCGGACACCGTACTGTCCCAGATGGGCCGCCTCGTCAGCCAGGCGCAGAGCGGGAAGGCGCGCATCGCTCGGCTCGCCGACCGCATCAGCGCCGTCTTCGTCCCGGTGGTCCTCGTGCTCGCGATCCTGACGTTCGTGCTGTGGCTCGTGCTGACGGGCGACCTCGACGCGGCCTTCACGGCATCCGTGACGGTGCTGGTGATCGCCTGCCCGTGCGCGCTCGGCCTCGCCACGCCCACCGCACTCCTGACCGGCACCGGCCGCGGCGCCCAGCTGGGCATCCTCATCCGCGGCCCCCAGGTCCTCGAGGACACCCGCACCGTGGACACCATCGTGCTGGACAAGACCGGCACCGTCACCACGGGCACCATGGCCGTGGACGACGTCGTCGCGCTCGCCGCCGTTCCGGCACCCGACCTGCTGCGCCTCGCCGGAGCCGTGGAGGCCGCGAGCGAGCACCCCATAGCGCAGGCCATCGCGCAGCACGCCGCCGCTGCCGGCCGGCTGCCCGGGGCGCACGCCTTCTCGAGCGCGCCCGGGGGCGGCGTACGCGGGGAGGTCGACGGCGTCGTGGTCACCGTGGGGCGGGCCGGTTGGCTCGAGCGCCACGGGATCCGGCCGACCGACGGACAGGCGGCCACGTTCACGGCGGCCGAGGACGCCGGGCGGACGGCCATCTGGGTGGCGATCGGGGACGACGTCGCAGGCCTCGTCACGCTCTCCGACACCGTCAAGGACGGCTCGGCGGCCGCCGTCCGGCGGCTGCGCGGCCTCGGGCTGCGGCCCGTCCTGCTCACCGGCGACAACCGGGCCGTCGCCCTGCAGGTGGCCGCCGTCGTCGGGATCGACGCCGCCGATGTGCGCGCCGGGGTCACACCCGAGGGCAAGGTGGATGCCATCCGGGAGCTGCAGGCCGCCGGGGCGACCGTCGCCATGGCGGGCGACGGCGTCAACGACGCCGCGGCGCTCGCGCAGGCGGACCTCGGGATCGCCATGGGTTCCGGCACTGACGTCGCCATCGAGGCAGCGGACCTCACCGTGATGGGCAACAGCCTGGAGCAGGTGGCGCAGGCCATCGAGCTGTCCCGCCGCACGCTCGGCACCATCAAGGGGAACCTGTTCTGGGCGTTCTTCTACAACGCCGTCGGCATCCCCGTCGCCGCGCTGGGCCTGCTCAACCCGATGCTGGCGGGGGCGGCGATGGCCGCGAGCTCGGTGCTCGTCGTCGCGAACTCGCTGCGCCTGCGGCGCTTCGGGCGGTGACCCTCCGGGCCGGTCGCGGCTCGGCAGGGACTGCCGGTCACGGTGCTTCGGCCGCCGGCGCTTCCTCCGCAGCCGCGCGGGCATAGGACGCCGAGACCCGGCGATAGACGGGCGTCAGGAAGGCCAGGACGGCGGCCACGATGATGACGATGCCCGCCACCAGGAACACGAGGGCGATGCCACGGGAGGTGCCCTCCCCCAGCAGCGGGGCCAGCTGGGCCGCGCCCTCCACCGAGCGCGCGTACGGGATGATCCAGAACTGCGCGATCGGCGCGATGAGGAACGCGGTGATCGGCGCGGCCGCGGACTCGAACGCCATGGCGAAGCCGAAGACACGCCCCTGCCGGGGCAAGGGGACCACCCGCTGGATGACGGTCTGCTCGGCGGCCTCGACGAACGGCACCAGGACCAGGTAGAGCCAGATACCGAGGACGTACAGCCACCCCCATTCCCGGAGGGTGAATGCCGCGCCGACGACCCCCATCATGATCACCGCGATGAGCATGGTACGGAGGGGATTCGGGCCGAGGCCGAATTTGCCGATCAGGGCGCCGCCGACGATGAACCCGCTGGCGCCGAGGGCGAAGTAGGTCCCCCACAGTTCCACCGGGAACAGCTCGAGGCCGTAGGGGTCCATCAGCGCCATGTAGACGCCGCCCACGAAGTTGTTGAACGTGGAGAACAGGATGAGCGCGAACAGCCCGGAGATCGCGAGGACCGCGGCGACGGAACCGCGCAGGTCGAACCCGCCCTGCGCATCGGTTGCCGCTGCGCGCACCTCCTCGGGCATGCGCAGCGTCAGCAGGTGCGCGAAGGCGAGCGCCGTCAGCACCAGGGCGACGACGATCGTCCAGCCCATGCCGATCAACCCGATCGACAGCCCGGAGAGCACCGACGTGATGATGAACATCAGTCCCTGCACCATGCCGACCAGCCCGTTGGCATTGGCTCTCCGGTCCGGCTCGATGAGGATGGTCACGGTGGTGGACAGC
Source organism: Arthrobacter sp. TJ-265 (assembly GCF_058269135.1). Taxonomy (NCBI): domain Bacteria; kingdom Bacillati; phylum Actinomycetota; class Actinomycetes; order Micrococcales; family Micrococcaceae; genus Arthrobacter; species Arthrobacter sp. TJ-265. Next base: position 44,704 of record NZ_JBZCND010000006.1, read on the forward strand.
GCGATGTTCCGCATGTTCTCCACGACGGCACCGATCAGGATGATCAGGGTGAAGACCCAGAACCACGGCTGCTGCAGATCGAGGAGACCGGCGGCGGGCGTCACCAGGAACATGACCCCGGCCAGCACGAACATCACCAGCGTGAAACCGGCCGCGAAGCGCATGACGGAGAGCTTGCGGTAACGGTCCACGAACGTGCCGAAGCTGATGCTGGAGAGGGCGATCAACAGCATGTACGCGCCCCCGATCACGCCGGTGGCGATCACGTTGCGCGTCTGCAGGTAGGCCCAGAAGGTCAGGGCGAACCAGAGGTAGCTGGTGGTGATGTTCGCAAGCCCGGTGTTCACGAGGATGCCGAGGAAGGTGCGGTTCCGCTCGGCCGGGGTGCGGAAGGAGGTTGCCTGCGGCGAGCGGCCGGCCGGGTCCCCGGAGGGAAGTGCGCCGCCCTGGGGAGCCGTGACGGCCCCGGGTGGGGCCGGATCCTGCCCGGTCATGCGCACCAGTGTAATGGGGGTCGGCGCCCGCCTGAAGGGGTGGCCGGCCCGCGTCCCGCGGGACTGCCTGACCCTTCGTGACGGGGTTGACAGACCACTGCAGGGCGCCCGCGCACTCCGTCAGGTGCCTCCGCGCAGCACGTCGACGTGCACGTGATCGAGGTGGCGCAGGATCTCGTTGGCCGGCTCGGGCGCCTCGTAGTCGCCCCACTGCGCCCTAGAGGAGTGGGCGCTCCAGAAACGGTCGTCGAAGATGACGTACTGGACGTCGAGGTCCTCGGCGTGCGCGACGAGCCAGTGGGCCACCAGCCACCCGGCGCGTCGGTTCTCCTCCGTCACGGGGCGGAAGAAGACATCGATGCCCCGACCGTCGTAGTGCGTGGACTCCGCACCGTGTCCCTGCCCTACTCCGCCCGGAGCGAACCCGCCCAGGCTCTGGTCGCCGAACACCTCTGCCATCGCCAGGCGGACCTGCTCGGCGCGCGGGGTCAGGCCGGTGGCCGTCAGGTCCTCCACCGGGAGGCCGTCGGCCGCAGAACCACGGCAGGCCAGGCCGGGACCGGCATCATCGGCCGGTCCCTCCGCGAGCCGCTGCAGGACCGCGTCGTCGATCCCGGCGGTGTCCGGAGCCGGTACCCCGCGGGCCGTGAGCGCCACCGCCGTCGTGGCCTGCTTCGCCTCGCTCCGGGTGAGTCCGATCTCCCCCTCGGAGGTCCGGACGGTGCACTCCGCACCCCCGAGCACCGGACCACCTGCGGTCCGCAAGCTACTCAGCAGGCCGGCTCCGAGGAGCACGAGCACGGACGCGAGCATGCCGATCACGAGCAGACCCAGGAGCAGACGACGACGCCGGCCCGGGCGTCCTCGCAAGTGCCCGGTGATGCTGTCCATGGTTCGCGTGCCTTCCTGTCGGGGTGGCAGGGCCCGGAAGAGACGACGCTGCTGAAGGTTCAACCGATCACGGCGGGGTGGGAGTTCCCGTCGCCGACCTCAGGGACGTGGCAGCGGCTCCACGGGGTTGGGCTGGTCGAGCGCCGCCTCGAGGTCGCCGTCGGGCGTGGACCGCAGTTCGTCCACCCGGACGCACACCACGCCGGCCACGATCAGCAGCCCGCCGAGCAGCTGCACGGGACCTGGCAACTCGCCGAGGATCAGCCACGCCGCGAGCACGGCGAACATCACCTCGGTGAGGGCCACGAAACTCGCCACCTTCGAGCCGAGGCGCTGCGCGGCGAGGATGCCCGTCACGTAGGCGGCGACCGTCGCGACCAGCACGAGGACGGCCACCGGGACGATCCAGCTGTAGGTGCCCCCGGCCAGGCGGACGTCCGAGAACACGAACCGGAACGGCATGATGTTCGTCAGACCGAGGACCGAGATGGTCACCGCCGCCACCACCATGCCCCCGCCGGCCATGACGATCGGCGGCAGGGTCTCGTCCACCCGCGCGGACATGAGGAAGAAGACCACGAGGCAGACGGCGGCCGCGAGACCGAACAGCACGCCGACGGGATCGAGCCGGGCGTCACCCGTCAGGTCCAGGACCAGCAGGAGCCCGAGGATCGCCGTGACGGACCCGATGATCGTCAGCGTGTGCGGGGCAGTGCGCGAGCGCAGCCAGAGGAATCCCACGAGCAGCACGGGCGCCAGGTATTCGAGCAGCAACGACACCCCCACGGACATGCGCTGCACAGCGTTGAAGTAGAAGAGCTGGCAGAGCGCGATCGCCGTCGTCCCGTAGATCACGATGGTCAGCGCGTTGCCGCGCAGGGTGGACCAGCGGCCGCGGAGGGCGATCAGCGCCGGGACGAGCAGGACGACGGCGGCGCCCCCGATCCGCAGCCCCACGGCGGCGCCGGGGCTCCAGCCGATCTCGAGCAGGGACTTCGCGAACGGGCCGGAGACGCCGAACGTCGCGGCGGAGACGAGCGCTATCCAGAGGCCGGCGGTGGGGCGCAGGGACACGACCTCTCCCTTCGGATCGATGCTTGGTGTCAGGGGTGACAAATGGTTATGGTCGTGACACTAGACCGGCGCGATGTCAGGAGTCAACATGTCTTTCACCTATGACACAGAGGTGGCACTCTCGACCGTGGCAGCGCTGATCAACACCGCGAAGGATGACCTGGACCCCCTGACGACGCCGGAGGGGCTCGACCGCTTCCTCGAGGAGCAGCGGTTCAGCGGCTCCCGCACCCGCACCGACGCCGAGCTACGATCCGTGCGCGCGTTACGCACCGAACTGGAGTGCATCTGGTTCGCGGAGGAGGACACCGCCGTCGGGCTCGTCAATGCGATCCTCCGCCGCGCGAACGCACTCCCACAACTGGTCCGCCATGACGAGTGGGACTGGCACTTCCACGCCACCGCACCCGAGGCTCCGCTCGGGGAACGGATGGCCACGGAGGCGGCCATGGCCCTCGCCGACGTCATCCGTGGACATGAGCTGGACCGCCTCCGCTCCTGCGCGGCCGACGACTGCGACGGGGTGGTGCTCGACCTCACCCGCAACCGCTCGAAGCGCTTCTGCGATACCGGCAACTGCGCGAACCGGACGCACGTGAAGGCGTACCGTGCCCGGAAGGCCCGGAGCGCCTGACCGGCACCCGGTGTGTTGCCTCCCGTCGCTACGGCCGGCCCCCGACGCCGCCGATTCCCTCCACGCCGTCCTCCGGGAAGCCGTCCTCCGAGTAGCCACCGTCGGCGAAACCGGGGCCCGGGCCCTGCGCGGGTGAGTAGCCGGCGGAGTACGCCACCGCTCCGGGGCCCCACCCGAACGATGCCGCGGGTACCGCCGGGAGGTCGGCGGGCTCGGGACCGTTGCTGCCGAGCAGGCTCCGGGTCAGGGACGCGTCGTCGGCCATCAGCTCGTCCGCGGCGCTGAGCAGATGGGCGTCCGCCACCGGGACGCCCTCCAGCGCGGCGGCGAGGACGGCCCGCCGGACCAGCTCCCGCGTGAAGGACGCCGTGGTGCCGGCGGTGCTGCCCGCGGCGGTCCCGAGGGCGTCCGCGCCGAACGGCAGGCCCCGCGCGTACAGCCGCAGCAGTTCGGCGCGTTCGTGCTCGGCCGGCAGGGGCACCTCGACGGCCAGATCCACGCGACCGGGACGCTGCGCGAGAGCCCGTTCCAGCATGTCCACGCGGTTGGTGGTCAGGACGAACGTGACGTCGGCGTCGTCGTCGAGCCCGTCCATCGCATCGAGCACCTCGAACAGCAGGGGCTGCGGCCCGTGGCCGAAGCTGCGGTCCTCGGCGATGAGGTCGCAGTCCTCGAGGACGACGATCGACGGCTGAAGGGCGCGGGCCATCCGAGCCGCCTCCGCGATGTGGGCGAGGGTGCCGCCGGACAGGATGATCGCCGTGGTGCCCTCGCTCGCACTCAGCAGGTATCGGACCGTGTGGGTCTTGCCGGTACCCGGCGGGCCGTACAGCAGGATGCCGCGCTTGAGGTGCTGGCCGGCCCGCTGGAGCGCCTCCCGGTGCGATGCGATGCCGAGCGCGTGCTCGCTGACGCGCTCCAGCAGGCCGTCGGGGAGGATGACGTCGGCAGCCTCCAGCATGGGCCGCCGATGGAAGGTGACGCCCGCGGCGCTCGGCCCGAAATCCTCGGTGGTCAGCGAGAGGACCTGCCCCTTCATCACGCTCTCGCGCTGCATCCGCCGTCGGAACTCCGCCAGGAGACCGGCGACGGCGTCGGCATCCGCGCACAGGACCTCGAGGGATGCGACCTGCCGTCCGTAGCGCGGCTCGGCCCTGCGCTGCAGGAGGGCGACGGGGACGCCGTCCCGGTGGAACAGGTGGAGGCCGAGCGCGACCGCCTGCCGCTGCTCGTCCGGGCCGACGGGCAGGTTCGCGTAGTCCGGCTGCGACAGGGGGAAGTTCGGGTACAGCTCCGACTGCTGGATCATGTCGCCGAGGGACATGTGGTGTCGCTGGTCGCCACCGCCGACCCCCACGCACCGTCCCTCCCGGGTCAGCGATGCGAGGAGGATGTCGGCGTCCACGAAGCGGTGGGCCGGGACGTCCTCGACCACCACCGGGAGGCTGCCCGGGTCCACACCGAGGTGCGCTGCAAGGGTCTCGACGAGTTCCCTGCCGCGGGCGGAGTGCGGCTGCGCTTCCTGCGCGAGGCGCACCATCGTGCCGAAGTCCCTGATGAATGCCCGTAGCTCGTCGCCCATGGGGGCAGGCTAACAGCGCCGTCAAGGAGGCGAGGGGCGCATACCCGTCAGGAATCCTGCTCCGGGAGTCGCTCCCCGTAGCGGGGCTGGTCGCCGTGCTCGGAAGCGGTCGGCGACGGCGCGGACGGACCCTGCGCGGTCGGACCCGATGCGGTGGAACCCTGCGCGGCCGGTCCCTTCGGGTCCGGCTTCGCCGAGGACCGGTTGATGCCGGATCCCTTGCTGAGGTGCTCGGCGTTCGGCGTCTCCGCCATCATGAGCATCGCGCAGATCACGAGGGAGACGATGAAGGCGATCCCCGCCGCGGTCAGGCCCAGATCGATGCGCAGCACCCTGGATCCGCCGCCCGTCGCGAAGATCGACGTCGCGACCCCGGCCACCACGGCCAGGACCGCCGAGAAGACGAGGGGCGCCTTGATGCCGTAGCGGAACCGTCCCTGGGTGGGTTTCCCCGGCTGGCGCTTGGCCACGGGCACTCCTTCCGGTGATGCGAATCTTCTACGAGGCGTAGAGCCTCTAGTTTACGGGGTCCGGATCGCCCGCAGCGCCGGACCCCCAGGGTGCGCTGAGCGCTGAATCATGCCGATAGCTCAGGGCTGCGATGCCGAGCACGACGGCGGTGAGCAGCGCGCCGCCGCCCGTCACGCCGAGCAGCGCGTGGGCGCCGAGCGGCTCGACGAACGGCAGGATGGCCCCCGTGGCGATGCCGACGACGCCGACGACGCCGAGGTCCCGCGCCGCCACGTGCCCTCGCGCCGCGAACCCACGGATCAGTTCGGCGGCTCCCGCGACGACGAGCGCGACGGCACCGGCGAACGCGAACGCGGCATCGGTCCCGACGGCGAGGCCTGCGACGCCGGCCCCGAGCAGCAGGCCACCACCGATATCCGTGACCACCCTCGCCCCGGCGCTCCAGTGCGTCATGCGGTGCGTCCAGAGATACGTGGCACCGACCAGCAGGAGGTACAGCCCCCCGACGATGGACAGCACGAGGGTGGAGGGCTCGCGCCAGAAGATCGTGACGAGGCCGAAGACGCCGCTGACGACGGCGCGGAGCAGGAACGGCTTCCACACCGTGAACTCGGCGAGGTCGGGCCCGGCGCCGGGGTCAGACGATGCGGCAGCCATCAAGGGCCTCTCTGGAAGGGTGCGCGGCCGGGCGATCTCCGGCAGGTCCAGTTTAGTCCGGCACGGTGCCGGCCCTCGTCCCACACGGGGGCCGGGCCCCGGCACGGGCTCCCGGGCGGCGCCCGTACCAGTTTCCCCGGGCGATGGACACAGCTGATCTTCCGGGGTGTACGGGGCCATGCCGCTCGTCGGGGGCCCATACTGAGACCACCCCAGAAGATGTCCCGGATTCGTCCGCGGACTCAGCCGGATACACCGACGAGCCTCGTGCACGAACGTGGGAGTCCCTCCGGCGGTCAAGCAGCCGGCCACCGGAGGGACACCGGCAGTCCAGTCCCGAACCCGATCCCGGGGGCAGACCGCGTGGTGATCGACGATTCGGCGCCTCTTGTTATTCTGCTCCTTTGAGGTCCGGGTTAAGACGCCAGCCCGGATCAGAGCGCGTCGAACGGCTCTTCCATGACCTCCGCCCTTGATCCCGCTGTTCCCTTGCCCGAAGCCGTGTCCAGTGTCGAGTACTTCATCGACTGCCCCACCGGCACTGTGGAGCACTACTTCGCCGACGACACCTACAACTGGTCGGACGAGGTGTACCGGATCCACGGCTACGAACGCGGCGACGTGGTCCCCACCCTGGAACTCGGGATGTCCCACTTCGACCCCGCGGACCGGGCCGCTGTCCAGGCGTTCTGGACGAAAGTCACCACGACCGGTGGACCGTCCTCGGTGTACGCGTCCCTGCGCAACCTCCACGGCACCACCCGCAAACTCCTCATCTCCGCGGACCTGATCGTCGAGGACACCGAGCCCGTCGGAGTGTGGGCGCTGGTCGTGGACCTCACCCGCTCCATCCACATCGACCGACACCAGCTCGCCAACGAGGCGGTCGCCGCATCCGCCCTCCGCCGGGCCGTCATCGAGCAGGCCAAAGGGATCCTCATGGGCCGCGCCGGCCTCACCGCGACGGAAGCCTTCGCCCAGCTCAGCTCCCACAGCCAGCGGGTCAACCGCAAGGTCGTCGTCATCTCCCAGGAGATCATCGACCGGGCCCTGACACCCACCCGCCAGGACCACCAACACGATCAGGACCTGACCCGCGATCGGGCTCTGCAGGAACTCTTCCGGGGACTCTGACCCGCTCACGTCACGGCCCACCCGCCTCCGGCGCTCATCGCCCGAGCCGATGGAGCCCGTCAGTCCCCTAGACCCAGTCATCCGCTTCTGGCAACTCCTGCCGTCGGAGAGCGAGCAGGGTTGTACGGACGGCTTTTCCGGAGAAGTGTGAGAGGCGGTGGCCTGTCGCCGCCCCTTTAGGAGGCTTTATGTTCTTCCATGTCCAGCAACTCATCAACGAGATCATTCCCGACGAGCCGGATCCGGCTGCGGCCAATGCCCTGCAGGAAGGCCTCGGCGGGCAGTTCGGCGAGATGCGCACCATGATGCAGTACCTGTTCCAGAGCATGAACTTCCGAGGCGCGGCCGCCAAGCCCTACCGTGACCTGATCCAGGGCATCGGCACCGAGGAGATCAGCCACGTCGAGCTGATCGGCACCACCATCTCCCGGCTCCTCGACGGCTCGCCCCGCTACCAGGGCAAGGTCGACGATCCGCTGGACACCCCCGGCGCCGGTGGTTCGATCCCCCTCAATCTCGCCCTGTCCGAGGGCAACATCCACCACTACCTCGTGGGCGCGCAAGGAGCCATGCCGGTCGATTCGGCCGGCAACCCGTGGAGCGGCAGCTATGTCTACAACTCCGGCAACCTCCCACTGGACCTGCTGTACAACCTCATGCTCGAAGCCACGGGCCGCCTGCAGAAGTGTCGCATGTACGAGATGACGGACAACAAGACCGCGCGCTCCACCATCTCCTACCTGATCGTCCGCGACCAGGCCCACGAGAACGGATACGCCAAGGCCCTCGAGACCCTCGGGGTGAACTGGAAGTCACTCCTGCCCATCCCGAAGACCAATGCCGAGCAGTTCCCGGAGGTCAAGAAGCTCCTCGACCTCGGGCTGCAGAGCAAGCAGTACACCTTCGACCTCAAGGGCCAGTCGGAGGCCGGCAAGATCTACCAGGGGCTGTCGCCGTCGAAGGACGGCACCACGCTCGACGCCAGTGAGCAGGCCCCCGAGGGCGTGCCGTCGGTGATCGCGCCGGAACGCCTGGAGGAGTTCGCGCCCGGACTGGATCCCGAGTTGCTCGAACTGATCCAGGCGACCGCTGACATGGAGATGGCGGATATCGACGCCATGTTCGGTCCGGTCGGGAAGTAGCGTCCCCACCCGGGATGCACAGCAAGGGCGCCCGCTGCTGCGGGCGCCCTTGCTGTCTCACAGTGGCGCGTACGCCGGGAGGCGGGTGGTCCTAGTCGGTGTCGCCGACCCAGATCTCGACTTCGAGATCCAGCGCCATGCGCTGGAGGTCCAGCGCGTCGGCGTCACTGAAGGAACGCGGACGGTCATCGATGATGCACAGCGTCCCAATCCGCCATCCGTCGGCGGTCGTGATCGGGTAGCCGGCATAGAAACGGATGTGAGGGCCACCGACGACGAGGGGGTGGTCGCTGTACTCGGGGTCGGTCCTGGCGTCCGTGATGACCAGCACCCGGGAGGCTTCGATCGTGCGTGAACAGAGGGCCGTGTCACGGGGGAGGTCCTGCCCGATCGGGCCCACCACCGACTTGATGACCTGCCGGTCCTCGGTGATCAGGGCGATCGAGGACGAGCTCACCCCGAAACGCTCGCGGGCCCGCTTCGTGTAGCGGTCGAAGCGGTCCTCCGCTCCCGTGTCCAGCAGTCCGGTCTCGTAGAGGGCGTGGCAGCGCCTGTACTCGGCGTCCTCCTCCTGCTCCGTGGCACCATCGATCTCCTGGCCGTCAGCGGCGATCCCGTAGGGCGCCGTCGCGGCGGGCCGGTCGAAGCGGTGCCCGTCGGGGTCCAGGACCAGGACGCGGAGGTTGTCCCCGAAACCGGATCCGTCCGCGACGTCATCGGTGCTGTAGTGGGCGCCGTCCACCGGGAGCCCGCTGTCCTCGATCATCTCGTTCAGCGCGTGCGCGACCAGATCCCGATCCAGGGCAGGCAGAGTGCCCCGACCCTCGAGGTAGGTGATGACCTCGCGGTCGTCGCACGAGCCACCGAGACTCGCATACGTGGCCCACACCGACGACGCATCGAAGTTCGTGATCCGAAGAGTCTGGACGGCCATCCACTGCTGCACGTCCTGACTGATCATGATGCCGCTTCCTGGAAACCCGTGTGATGCCTGAATCGGCCGACGGATGTCAGCCCACCAATCACGTTACCTCGTGCAACCAACCCCCGCGTGTAACGCTCGTCCTCCAGCCCGGGATGGACAAATGGGGAGAGTCGGGGATGGGCAGACGGAGAATCCCTCGGTCAACCCCTCAGCCACGGGAATCGGAGTCCCAGAACCACGGGCACCACGGGCACCACGGCGGCCCTGTAGCGGCTGCGCTGATCCAGCCTCACCGCTCTGCCTCCCGCACCACCGCGTTGCGCGTCGCCCCGGTCACCATCCACCGATCATCCCGGATCCGCCACCCCAGAGTTGCCGCGCGCGCCAGCATGTAACCGCCGCCGAAAGCCAGCCACAGCCAGACGATCCCCTCGCCGCCCGTCAGGTCAGCCATCCCGACAAGGCCCAGCAGCGGGAGATACACAGCCAGGTTCACCACGCCGGCGATCGCCAGGTAGCGCGCATCGCCCGCCCCGATCAGCACGCCGTCGAGCACGAAGACGAGACCGCAGATCGGCTGGAACGCGGCCAGGACCCACAGGCCGGCCGCGAACGCCGCCTGGACCGTCGGATCCGGGGTGAAGATCCACCCGACGAAGGGCGCCACCGCGGCCAGCACGCAGCCGGTGACTACACCGAACGCCACGCCCCAGGTGATCATGCGCCGTGTGAGCGCCGCCGCGAGCGGCCGGTTCCCGGACCCGAGTTCCTTGCCGATCAGGGCCTGCGCGGCGATGGCGAGGGCGTCGAGGGCGAAGGCGAGGAACGTGAAGACCGTCATGACGAGCTGGTGCGAAGCGAGGCTGAGGGGGCCCTGCGCGGTCGCGACGAAGACGGTCGCGAGGATCGCCACACGCAGCGACAGCGTGCGCAGCATGAGCCAGGAGCCGACGCCGGCCGTGCGCCGGATGCCGCGCAGGGACGGCCTCAGGGGAACCCGCTGGCCCCTGGACGCGCGGACGATCATCACGAGGTAGACGGCCGCCATGCCGCACTGGGCGAGGCTCGTCCCGAGCGCGGATCCGGCCACGGACATCCCGGCGCCGTAGACAAGCAGGTAGTTGAGCACGATGTTGACACCGAACCCCGCACCCGCGACGATCAGCGGCGTACGCGTGTCCTGCAGCCCGCGCAGCACGCCGGTCGCCGCGAGCACCACCAGCATCGCGGTCAGCCCCGGCATCGACCAGCGGAGGTAGTCCACCGCGAAGGCGTGCACCGCCCCGTCGGCACCCATCAGCGACGCCAGCTGCGGAGCGGTGGCCCACCCCAGGACGGACAGGAGGACCCCGAGCACGACGGCGAGGCCCACGCCGTCGCGCCCTGCCGCGAGCGCCTCGGGCAGGCGACCCGCACCGAGGAGGCGCGCGACGGCCGGCGTCGTGGAGTAGGCGAGGAAGACCATGAGCCCGACGGCGGTCTGCAGCACCGTGGACGCGAGCCCCACCCCGGCGAGCTCCTCGACACCGAGATGTCCCACGATCGCCGAGTCGGCGAGCAGGAAGAGCGGCTCCGCGATCAGGGCGCCCAGGGCCGGGACGGCGAGCCGGAGGATACTGCGGCTGAGCCGGCGGTTGCTGGGCAGTGATTCACGCACCAGTCCAGCGTAGAGGTGCGGCGCCAGGGCCTAAGCTGGGATGAACCCCGAACCGACCGCAAGGACACCCAGGGAAGTCATGAAACTCGGCGTCAAGCAGTACCTGGCAGGTCTCGCCCTGCTGTTCATCAGCACCCTCTTCGTTCCGCAGGCGGTGTCGGACTTCGCGCGGGCCGAGTCCACGGGCACGCAGGCGCCCGCGGAGGCACCGCTCCTCCTTGCCATCGGGTTGCTGATCATCCTCACCGCCGCGGCCTGCATCGGCTGGGGGTACTGGCTCACCCACCGCACGGGCGCACCCCGCGGGCCGCACCCCGAGGACGATCCCGACGAGCCGCTGCTGCGCCCCGGCTACGGCCCGGACACCTCCGACCGTCAGGACTGGCGTGAGAACCCGCTCCGCCGACGCGACCAGGGCACCGACGGCCGCTTCTGACGCGGCAGGGTGTAGAGAGGACCTCCTCATGACGCGGAACACCGGGACCCGCGCACCGCTGATCGCCCTGATGTGCGCCCTCCTGCCGGCCGTCACCGGCTGCACGGATACGGGAGAGGACGCCGCCGCGCCGCCGCAGGTGCCGGGCGGCACCGGCTCTCCCTCCCCCAGCGCCGGCGTCGGCACCGGTGCGGCCGCATCGGGCGCCGAAGAGGACATGGGCATCCCGGACATCGTCGAGGCCGTGCAGCCCTCCGTTGTCACCATCTTCACCGAGGAGGGACTCGGCAGCGGCGTGATCTACACGGAGGACGGGCTGATCCTCACCAACGAGCACGTGATCCGCGGCAACGATGACGTCGAAGTGGCCTTCGCGGACGGCCGGCGGGTGTCCGGGACGGTCCAGGCCGCGGACACCGTGTCCGACCTCGCCCTCGTACAGGCGGACCGGCGTGACCTCCCGGCCGCGACGTTCCAGCCGGACCTGCCCCGCATCGGCGAGCTCGCCGTCGTCATCGGGTCCCCGCTCGGCTTCGAGAGCACCGCGACCTCGGGCATCGTCTCGGGCCTGCACCGGGAGATCCCCGGCTCGGCGGCCACGAGCCAGTCCCTGGTGGACCTCATCCAGACGGATGCGGCCATCAGCCCCGGCAACTCCGGCGGCGCCGTCGTGAACGGTCAGGGCGAGATCATGGGCATCAGCGAGGCCTACATCCCGCCCTCGCAGGGCGCCGTCGCCCTCGGTTTCGCCATCCCCGCCTCCATCGCCACGGAAGTGGCCGAGGAGCTCCGGGAGGACGGCACCGCGGACCACGCGTTCATGGGACTGGCTCCCGGTCCGATCACCCCCCAGATCGCCGAGCAGCTGAACCTCGAGGACGCCACGGGAGTGGTGGTCCTGTCCGTATCGCAGGGCGGGCCGGCGGACGACGCCGGCATCCGCCCCGGGGACATCATCACCAGCATCGGGGACCAGGAGATCGTTACCCCGGAGGATCTCCTGTCAGCACTGCGCCGGTACGATCCGGGCGAGACGGTCCCGGTCGGGATCCGACGGGGCTCGGAGACACGGACGGCGGACGTGACGCTCGCGGACCGTCCGGTGGAGCGCTGAGGGCCTCGTCCGCGCGGCTCAGTAGAGGCTCCAGGCTTTCCAGTCCGGATAGACCTCGTGCTGCATCTCCTGCGCGAGAGCCTCTAGGTCCTGGTGATCCGAAGGGGTGAACGGGCGGGGCGAGAGGGACATGACGCAGATCGTGCCGACCAGCCAGCCGCCGGGACCGCGCAGCGGAGCGCCGGCATAGAAGCGGATGTGCGGTGCGCCGGCCACGAAGGGGTGGTCCCGGAAACGCCCGTCCTCGAGGGTGTCGGGCAGGACCAGTGGACCGGAGGACCGGATGGTCGCGTTGCAGAACACCCGCGTCCGATCGAGGTCCTGGTGCGCCTCGCCCACCGCGGACTTGATGAACTGCCGGTTCCGGGCGATCAGGGCCAGCGTCGCGATCTCGCAACCGAACCGCTCCGCCGCCCGGCGGGTGATCGCATCGAACCGCTCCTCGGGGGGCGTGTCGAGGAGGTGCAGCTGCTCCAGCGAATCGAGGCGACCGCGTTCTGCCGCCTCCGCGTCGAGGAAGGCGGAGCCCGCCGCGCCCAGGAGCCGGATGAAGTCCGGGGTCACGCCGCCGGCCCGGTGATCGGCCAGGGGCGGGTCGAGGTCCACGGCCTCCCGCGCCGCCTCGGGGCCGGACAGACCCGATCGACGCACGGCGTCGACGACGGGTTCCCGCTGGTTCCGCTCGTTCACGTTCTTCCTCCCCTACCGTTGGCGGTACCGCCTACTGGAAGTGCAACTTCACCGGCCCCTGACCCAGGGACTCCAGGACGGACGCGGCGACGTCGCGCAGCTTGATGTTCCTGGCGCTGGACGCAGCCTTGAGGATGGACATCGCGGCATCCTGGGAGCACCGGTTCTGCCCCATGATCACGCCGACGGCGAGGTCGATCGTGGTCCGGCTCTGCATCGCGGCCCGCATGTCGGCGCTGGACTCGGTCAGTTCCGCGATGCGCACCGCGAGGCGGAGCGACGTCGAGACCTCCTCGGCGAAGTGGCGCGCCGCCGCCACGGAGTCCTCATCGAAGGCGTCCACCAGAGGCGAATAGAAGTTGAGCGCCGCCGTCGCCTCGCCCTCGAGCGGGATGGGCACGCCCAGCGCGGACCTGATCCCGTGCCCGGCGATCGCCCGGCTGTACTCGGGGAAGCGTTCCTCGGCGTCGAAGTCGCAGACGTACTGGACGGAGCCCTCTCGTGCGGCGCGCAGGCACGGACCGTCGTCGTACTCGTACTGGACCTCGTCCAGTTTCTGGGCGTCCGGACCGTTGCTCGCGACCGTGGTCTTGGTCCGGGCCCGCAGCAGGGTGACGCCGCACAGGACCTCGTCGTCGGCCGACAGGCTGCGCCCGGCGACGGTGACGAGCTTCGTCAGGAACTCCTCGACGTCGTCGCTGTCCAGGACCATGTCCTGCAGCATGCCCGATACTCCCGGACCGTTCTCTTTCTGGTAACCAACCAACAGGCAGACCTTTGCATCAACCCCCTGCCGGTCGCCGTGCTGCGGGCAGGGGGGAGGTGAGGGGCCGCCTGCTGCTAAACGACCAAGAGAATAGTACCCACAGAAATCGGGGCCGGGCGCCTGCCGCAACCGTGGGCGATGTCGAGGTACGGGAGGGGCGATCCCGGTCGACGCGGACCCCGAGGAGCGCGGGCGCTCCGGAGCTACGCAGCGGACGTCGAATACAGGTGCATGCAGGACCGGGGCGGCAACAAGGTTCCCTGACCGGCGTGGCCGAGGACCAGGAGCTGCAGTGCCCCCGGCTCCTCGAGAGGGCGGGCTTCCGGGTCCGGCCCCGCCGCGTCCATGGGATCGTCGCGACCGTCGTGGTGGGCAGGCGCCGTCAGCGGTCCCGACGGAGGGGCGGTAGCGGCGACAGCCCCTGGGGCCGACGCCCGGCGGGCGCGGCGGGTCGGCCCGGCGTGATGATCGGCCGTCCCCATCGACCGCGTCCCGTGACCGTGCACGACGGGTAGGCCAAGGCGCCCCGCGCCGTCGTGTCGGGGTCGACGGCGCTGTAGGGCGCTCGGCAGCAGGCGTGGTGGCCCGTCGCCTCCAGGTCGTCGAGCAGCTCGTTCACGGCCTGCGTCACGTCGTTGCGATCAGCGAGCGGCAGGGCCATCAGGCCGTGGAGGTAGGCGTCGACCTCGAGACGATCGATGCCGCCTCCCAGGTTCTGGAGGTGGTCCCAGACCAGAGGCAGGGGGAGATCCGCGTGTCTCATCGCAGTATGGGTGTGCAGACCTTGCATTGGCAGATTCCTTCGGGTGGCCCGGACGGGGGCTGGAAGCCGGTCGACCGCCACCGCCGGGACGGCGATGCGACGAGGCTCCCCGACGGCCGGCTTCCTGACTGCCCGGGAAGGTGCCGACGTGCGATGCCGGCCATCCTCGATCTCCTCATGGTGGCATCGGCCGTGCGGCCCGGGGAAGCAGTTTCCTCCCGTCGGGGCGGGGTTGCGTGACGGATCGGAGCCCTGCTACGAGCCGGCGATCTCGAGGCTCCGGAGGCGGACGATCTCCCGGACCAGGTCCTCCGGGAGCGGATGGTCGGCCGTGAAGCGGATGGTCCCCTTCGACCGGGAGAAGCCCTCGAGCCGCGGCGCCACGGCGTCGATCACCCCCGAGGAGAATGGATACAGCGACAGATGCCCCGCGGTGGCGGCCACGGCAAGCAGGGGCTTCCCGGCGAGGACAAGTGCCGGCATGCCGTAGCTCACGCCGTCGACGGCGTCGGGCCGGGCGCCCCGGGCCGTGGCGACCACGGCACGCAGGCACGCCTGGTCAGGTTCCTCCAGCGCGGCGAGTGCGTCCTCCACGGATCCCATAGGGCGATCGTAGGGGTCACGCCGGGCGCCGGACAGGGCCCATGGACCGGGTCACAACGACTCGAGTTCCTGGGCCAGGTTGCTGCGCGCCCGTCCCGCCCATTCGGCCTGCGCCGTGGTCGTCCGATACAGCGGGTCGAGTCCGAGGAGGCGCTGCAGGACGGCACGCCTCCCGTCGGTGAATGCCCGCCGGGGAACATGCCGGTACTCCGCGCGGATCGCTGCCACGTAGCGGGCATAGTCCTCCGGGGCGCCGGCGAGCACCGCGAGGTCCGCGTCGCACAGGAGGTGGCCGGCCCGGTCCTCGGGTGCCGGCTCGTGCGTCGCCGTGAGAAGGACCAGGCGCTCGACGTCCCGGACGACGGCGTCGGGCACGATGCCGTGAAGGCGCTGCACGGCGAGCGACGCGGACGCGCGCTCGTCCTGGCCGGCAACGCCCTCGTACACGGCGTCGTGGAACCAGGCCGCCAGGAGCACGGCGCCCCGCACGGGTTCATCGGCCGGTTCCAGCAGCACGTCCAGCGCCTCGAGGACCGCCAGCAGATGGGCAGGATTGTGGTACTCGCGGTGCCCCTCGGCCCAGCGGTCGAGCAGTTCCCGGCCGAGGCCGGGGACTGCCGGCAGGAGAGCCTCCCAGCGGGTCAACAGCGCGGCACGGAGCTTCGGCGCCCGACGTCGGGCCGGGACCCTGAGGCCGCTGGCGATCAGGGCACGCACCAGCTCCGCCCCGGCCACCTCCTGCGCACCCTGCGCCACGAGGTCGCGGTACCGCCGTTCCGGGACGTCATAGTGGTCCTCGTCGAAGGCGCGTCGCGGGATGCCCGCGGCCGCCGCGAAGGCATGGAGTTCCTCGAGGGACGACGTCGAGACCAGATGGGAGAACACGGTGCCGTGCGCGGGCCAGGTCGGTGGATCGATCAGGACGGCCATGGCCAGCAGTCTAGGCGCGTCCGGACGTCGTCAGGGGGAGGCCGCCTCCGGTTTCGTCGCCTTCCCGTCCAGCCACAGTTCGGTGGATTCGTCGCTGTGGGATCCACCGGTCGCCACGTGCCTGTCGCTGATGGTGGGCCCGTTCTTCAGGACGTGGACCAGCGCCATCGCGTGGCCGCGGCCGAGGCCGTAGTCCTCCTTGAGCCAGGCCACGACCTGCCCGGCCTTCGTCCCGGGCCCGTCGAGACCGCGCTCTTTCGCCTGATCGACCAGTTGCCTGGGCGTCAGACCGGTCGTGGCTTCGATGGCATCGAGATATGCCTGAAACGACATGACTATCCCTTCCTAGTCGTTGCGGAGGCCGTAGGACGCGAGGACATTGCCCTTGCTGGTGATCGTGGTGTCCTGCAGCTCCAGCCGCGTGACGGGGTCCGACGGTTCGAACAGGCGGCGACCGGCACCGGCGACCACAGGGTGGGTCATGAGCATCAGCGAGTCCAGCAGCCCCGCGAACAGGAGCTGCCGGACCAGGGAGATGCTGGCGCAGACAGCGATATCCGCGCCGTCGGTCTCCTTCAGGTCGGCAACGAACTCCTCGAGGGGCGCGGTCATGAGGGAGGCATTGGTCCATCCCAGCTCGCCGCTGAGGGTGCGCGACGCCACGAACTTCTGCACCGGGGTGATGAAGCTGCCGAACGGGTCGGTCGCCTCGGCCTGCGGCCAGTAGGCCGCCCACTCCTCGTAGCCCCGCCGTCCCAGCAGCACGGTGTCCACCCGCTCGATCATCGCGTTCATGCCGGCGCCGAGTTCCGGGTCGAAGCTGTCGAACTGCCACAGGTGGGGGGATTCGACGACGCCGTCGACGGAGGAGAAAAGGCCTGCTGTGAGTCTGCGCATGGGTGCTCCCGATCTGAGGTTCACGGTGACGTTTCCACAGAGTAGACGCTGCGACCGGTCCGGACTCATCGGTCCGCGGAAGAATCCGGGGCCGCTCCCTCCCGCCCGTGGACCAGCGTGACTAGGCTCGGGGGATGCAGCAACCCACTTCTCCTGCCTTGCAGGATGCCGCCCCCGGAACGGCCTCGTTCGAGGAGCTCCTGGAATCCTCGCGACGCGACCTGACCGGATACTGCTACCGGATGCTCGGGGCGGCGTCCGAGGCCGAGGACGCCGTGCAGGAGACGATGCTCAAGGCCTGGTCGAAGAAGGATTCCTTCGCCGGGCAGTCGGCCCTGCGCACATGGCTCTTCCGGATCGCGCACAACGTCTGCGTCGACATGCTGCGCAGCCCGCAGCGCCGAGCCCGCCCCATGGACCTCGGCCCATCCACGCGCACGGCAGACGCCGTCCTCGGTGCTCCCCTCACGGAGGGCGTGTTCGTGCAGCCGATCCCCGACGAACGGGTGATCGACACCTCGGGTGATCCCGCCGCCGTCGCCGAGCTCCGCGACACCGTGCGCCTGGCCTTCGTGGCGGCCCTGCAGCACCTTCCACCCCTCCAGCGCAGCGCCCTGATCCTGTGCGAGGTGCTGCGGTGGTCGGCGGCCGAGGTCGCGGCTCTGCTCGAGGTCACCCCCGCGTCCGTCAACAGCGCCCTGCAGCGTGCGCGCAGGACGATGGCGGCCCAGGCGCCCGCCCCGCACATGCCCCTGGAGAATCCGGATCACAAGGTGCTGCTCGCCCGGTACCTGCGGGCCTTCGAGGCATACGACATGGACCTGCTCGTCTCACTGCTGCGGGAGGACGTGGTCCTCTCCATGCCGCCGTTCGACCTGTGGCTCTCCGGACCGGCGGACGTCCGCGCCTGGTTCGTCGGAAAGGGCAGCGTCTGCGAGGGCGGTCGCCTGATCCCCGTCGATGTCAACGGCGCCGGCGGATTCGCCAACTACCACGTCGTGGAACCCGGCCTGTGGAAGCCGTGGGCCATCCAGGTCATCGAGACCGACGGCGGGCGCATCGTCGGCCACCACAACTTCCTCTACCCGGAGCTGTTCGAAGCCTTCGGACTGCCGGCGGTCATCGACGAGCGCCCGGCTGCGGAGCAGTAGCCGGGCACCGGAGGACGATCACGGCATCCTGGATCAGGCGGAGCGCCGTCGGACTCCACACCATCTCCTATTCCAGCGGGTGATCAGCCGGTCGGCGTGCGGGGCGTGGTACCGGTCGAGAGGGTCCCGGATGCCTGCTGGAGCGAGTGCCGCTTGAGCCGCTCGTATTCCTCCTGGGTGATGGCGCCCTGTCGCAGGAGTTCGTTCGCGGAGGCGACCTGCGCCGTCGGATCGCGGGGTGCGGGAACCGCTGCGGCTCCGGCATCGGGTCCGGATCCCCGGGCCGTACGCAATGCCATGGTCTGCCCGTGGGCGAACAGGTAGGCGAGGGAGGCCAGGAAGGGGAGCAGTACCAGCAGGACCACCCAGAGGGCGCGCGACCAGCCGGAGAAGGACTCGTTCCTGAAGATGTCGATGAGGACGATGAACAGGAAGGCCAGATAGGCGGCGAACAGGGCGGCGGCGAACACCACCCACACGATCTCCCAGAGGTTGATGTCCACGGCACGTCCTGTCCTCGGCCCCCGATGTCCCAGCATGGTATGCAGGGTCTCACCCGGCGTACCGGGTCTCCCGACGGGCTCACCCCGCAGGGGTGAGGCCGGCGGTTCCACGCGCCGACGCGCTCCGCAGGACGCGCAGCGGCGCAGGGGTGGGCGCGAGGAGTCCGAGCCTGTCGGCCGCCGCGATGGCCTCCCTCCGCGTCCCGACCCCCAGCTTGCGATAGATGCCGCGCAGGTGTGTCTTGACCGTGTTCGTGGAGATCTGCAGATCCAGGGCCAGTTCGTCGACGGTCGCGAAGGTGGGGAGGAGTGCCACCAGTTCGATCTCCCGCGGCGTGAGCGGGGGGCCGGCGATCTCCCGGACCGGCCGGCGCCGCTGGTTCACGAGCAGGTCCACCTCCCGGGTGAAGCGCGGGTAGTGGTGCCGGTCCCTCTCGAGCGCGTTCCTCACGGTCTCGCCGGCGAATCCGATCCCCCGCACCGACCCCCGCTCGGCAGCCAGGGCGAGGGCGCGGTCCAGCGCTTCCCTGGCCTTGAACGGGCGGTTCTCGAGCAGCTCGAGGCGCGCGAGCATCGCAAGGGCCGTCGTCATCCCGACCTTGCTCTGGCACTTCACGTACTCGGAGGTCACCTGGGTCAGCAGCTGCCGTGAGCGGTTCAGCTGGCCGGCCAGCAGGTGCTCCCAGACCGAGATCACCTGCAGCTCCCCGCTGATGCCCTGGTACCTGCGCAGGTCCACCTTCAGCATCGTCAGGTCGTCCACCCGGCGGAGGGACAGCATCATCTCGGCCACCTGCAGCGAGCACACGGCGATATCCCGCGGCTGCGCGCCGTGCGCGAGATCGAAGCGGATCCTGTCCAGGAGCGCCTCGGCCACCTCGACCGGTCGTTCCGAGGAGGCGAAGGACAGCATGAGCCGGAGCTTCGACGCGGAGTGCGCCACCATGGGCGGGGTCGACGTCGCCCTGAACACGAACGCGTTGTGGAACCGCGCGGCGGCGTCGTCGAGCTGGTGGTACGCGCCCCAGGCGATGACGAGGTGGGCAGGCCGGAGCCGCGGGCTGTAACGCAGCCGTTGCTGCTCCCCTACCCGGATGGCGGCCCAGGCATCGCGTGCCGCGGGCGCGAAGTCCTCCATCGCCGCGGCGAGCACAGCACGGGTGGTGTGGGCGTCGACCCGGGCACCGGGGTTGTCCCGCTCGTCGGCGGTCGCGACGCAGGCCCTCGCGGCGTCGACGGCCTCGTCGAGGCGCGCGGCTGCGATCAGCGCAGCCGAGAGGACATTGGACACGAAGAGTCCGACGTCGGGCGGCAGTTCCGCGACGCGCACGCCCCGGAGATGCTCCAGCGCTTCCTCCGGGCGGCCCCGGCCGAGCATGAGATGCGCCTCGAGCCCGCTCCGCAGAGCGCTGAAGGGCATGTCGAGGCCGCCCTGGTCCTCTCCGTGGTCGACGTGCTCGAGCCTGAGTCGGGCGCCACCCGGGTCACCGTTGGCGAGGGAGAGGAGGCTGTCGAGCAGCCCGAGCTCCGCCGACTCGACGGATGCGAGGTCGCGCAGGATCCAGTCCAGGGCGGCGAGGTCGTTGCTCCACAGCAGGTGCAGTCCCGAGACGGCGGCGACGTCACGCAGCAGGCCGGCGTCGCCGGCCCTCCCGGCATGGGCGAGCGCCTCCGCGTGCCGCGCCTGGCGGAGGCGACGGCGTGCCATCCGGGCGTGCACCACAGGACGGTCGATCGCGGCGGCGCCCGATCCCCCGCCCAGAAGCCACCGGGACAGCAGGCGATGCAGCCGGAAGGACCCGGGGGTGTCCGTGGGGAGGACGAGGCCCGAGGCCCGGACCGCAGCGTCGAACACGCGCGGCGCGTCCGTGCTGGCGAGCGCCGTGCACAGATCATCCACCGTGAAGGGTTCGATCAAGGCCATGACGCCGAGGGCGGTGCGGACCTCCTCGGGGAAGGACGGGAAGAGCTGCCCGCACAGCCGGTCGAGGTAGGCCGTCCCCCCCGTCACCGCGGCGGCCGGAGCGTCCCCCTCCCCCATCGCGTGCGCGAGGACGACGGCGGCGGGCCACCCTTCGGTCACCTCGAGAAGCAGGTCCATGTCGGAGCGCACAGGAGCGAACAGTCGTGCGATCTCCCGCCGCCGCAGCATCAACTCCTCCTGCCCTACCCGCCCCAGGGCGCCGTCGAGGTCCAGCCGGTAGAACGAGGGCAGCTCCGGCAGCTGCCTGCCGCAGAAGACCACAGTGAACCCCTGCGGCGCACGCTGCACCGCGTAGTCCACCTCGAGGAGCAATCCGGCGTCACGCAGGTGCTCGCAGTTGTCGAGGACCAGCACGGAGTTCACGGTTCCCCTGCCCGCATGATCCAGAAGGGCATCGAGCCACCCGATCCGCGCCGCCGCCGCCGCCGGCGAGGGTGAGGTCCACCGGTCCGATGGCATGCCGTCCGACGGCTCCAGCGCTTCCGTCACGAGGCCCCAGAAACGCCCCGGGGCGTTGTCCGAGGGATCCAGGGAGACCCACGCGACGTGGTCCCCGGACGCCCGCCGTCTCCGTGCCCACTGGGCGGCGAGCGTCGTCTTCCCCGAGCCGGCAGCAGCGCCGATGGTGACGGCGCGGCACCCGGCCTGCTTGAGCGCGTCGAGGCGCGCCATCAGCCGGGGCCGGTCGAGTTCGTGCGCACCGATCCCCGGAACGGTCGTCTTCGCCCTGATGATGCTGTTCATGCCTACCACCTGTCCGGCGTTGCTCTCCTGCCGCGCACCCACCCGTGCAGGAGGTGAGGCATCGTCGACCTGATGGCGCCTTCCTCCAAGAGTTCACCCCGGGATTGATTCCGGCCTGAGTCCAAAGTCCCCCGTCTGGCCGGACGGTCACCCCACGCGGGTGACGATCCGCCACCCGCCCCGGCGGACGATTGCACCGTCTGCAGCAGCGACGAGCAGGAAACGGCCGGGCGGGAGGGGAGTCATGAGGGTTGGCCCCGTGGACGTCCTGGTCTTCTCGACACCCACCCTCGACGGCGGCTCCCGGGTGGTGGACGCCCTGCATGAAGCCCTCGACAGCGGCGCAGTGGCCCTGATCGACATCGTGCTGATCGCCCGCGCGACCGACGGCACCGTGTCCTTCGCCGACGTCGACGACGGCCTGCCTGCATCCCTGCAGAACCTGCTGGCCCACCCGTCGCCGATGACCCTGCTCAGCGACCGGGACGTCGCCTTCGCCTCCGCCTCCGTCGGCAACGGGGAGGTGGGCCTCCTGCTCGTCCTCGAGCACCGCTGGGCGCGCCGATTGGCCGAGCGTATCCAGGACGAGGGTGGCGCGACCCGGCTTCACGAACGTGTACCGCATGACGCGGTGGTCCGCGCGTTCGAGGCCGACGGCGCCGCAGCCACCTGATCCGCCCGGGTGAATAGCACACCGACGTCCGGGAGCCGTAATTCGCATTCCGCATTCGCGCCGGAATGGACAATGGGGAGATTTTTTCCGCCCGCACTGCTCACCGGGATAGAGTCGTATCAATGGGGCTGATTATTCGGACTTCGGACGTTACAGGAGAAAATGATGGCCCAGCGGGTACAGGTTCAATTGGTCGACGACCTCAGCGGCGAGGAAGCACAGGAGACCGTGCGATTCGCCCTCGACGGCACCGATTACGAGATAGATCTCACGGCGCAGAATGCGGAGTCATTGCGTACGACTTTGTCCGCCTATGTGGACAAGGGGCGCAAGGCTTCGTCCGGCAGGCAACAGTCCGCCGGCCAGAAATCGTCGTCCTCCCGCTCGAAGCGCGAGGACACGCAGCAGATCCGCAAGTGGGCCCAGGAGCACGGGTTCAATCCCAGCTCGCGTGGGCGGATCACGCAGTCCATCATCGACGCCTATAACGAGAGCCGCTGAGGTAGTTACCCGGGTGATGCCGCCAGGCTGACCCGGGATATATTCGTCCCGCTCGGGACGCTATCGGCGGATGTCCGTCCTTCCTCCTGATTCAAGGAAAAGAAGCCGACTAAGGCGACATCCCCGTCGCGGGCGATATGCGACGGGCCCAGGCTTCCGCGTCGGAGGCGCTCTCGAAGTAGTGCGTCTCCGACCGCGCGTATGCCAGGAAAGCGGCGATGACCTGATCCACCGGACCGGTGCCGACGAACGCGATGCGTGAGGTCAGGGAGCCCTCGAGGATGGCCATCCGGGCGGCGGGCGCGATCCCGCCCAGGCCCTGCAGATGCACGACCAGTGGCAGGACGTAGCCGTCGGACAGACTGCGGATCCCCTCATAGGCGGCCAGGACGTCCGCGAGGGTCAGGCACGAGCCGGGTGCCCACCACAGAACGAGCAACCCGTCGCGTACGTCGACGCAGTGCTTGCCGACGCAGTGCCGCCGTGCGCGGGGTGCATGCCCGGGACCGGGACACAACCGCGACGGCGCGGTGTTCCCGAGTTCGGTCTGACGCAACGATGCCTCCAGGTGGACGTGATGTCCGCTCCCCAGCGATCGCACCGTCCCACTCTGGCACAGCGCTCCGGCCCATTCCGGGGATGCGGACAAAAGGGGGTAGCGGGCCCTGTACAAAACGAGTGGCCGGTGGCAGGGTCCCAAGTGATATGCATCACACGCGCGGCTTCTCGGCCGCTCCCATGCACGGGGGAAGACATGCCAACTCCAGCAACCACACTCCTCGCCATCGGCACGAAGAAGGGTCTGTGGCTCGCGTCGAGCACCGATCGGCAGGAGTGGACCCTCTCCGGCCCGAAGTTCCTCATGGAGGAGATCCCGAGTGTCGGGATCGACACCCGGGGTGGGCGTACCCGCCTGTTCGCGGGCCGGATGTCGTGGCACTTCGGTCCCTGCATCGCCCACTCCGACGACCTGGGTGAGACCTGGGCGGAACCCCGGGAGGGCGGGATCCGGTTCGGCGCGGACGACGGCGCCGCGCTGGAGCGGATCTGGCAGATCCAGCCCGACGCGGAGGACCGCCCCGGTGTGGTCTGGGCCGGATGCCAGCCGATCTCCGTGTGGAGGTCCACCGACCACGGTGAGACGTTCACCCTCAACCGCGGCCTGTGGGACCATCCCCATCGCGGCGAATGGGGCGCGGGCTTCGGTGGTGCGGCCGCCCACACCGTCCTGCCGAGCCCGGCCGACGACACCGTCCACGTGGCGATGAGCACGGGGGGCGTCTACCGGTCCGACGACGGCGGGGCGTCCTGGGAACCCCGCAACAAGGGCATCAGCGCGTATTTCATGCCGGATCCGGACCCGGAGTTCGGCCAGTGCGTGCACAAGGTGGCCCGCGACGCCGTGGACCCCGACCGCCTGTTCGCCCAGAACCACCATGGCGTCTACGCGAGCACCGACCGCGGTGATTCCTGGCAGTCCATCGCCGAGGGCCTTCCGGCCGACTTCGGCTTCGTCATGCTCACGCACCCGCACCGCAGCGGCACGGCGTGGGTCATCCCCCTGAAGGCCGACGGCGAGCGCATCCCGCCCGACGGGCACCTCCAGGTGCACCGGACCGACGACGGCGGAGCCACCTGGGAGGGCAGCGGCGCCGGACTCCCGCAGGCGGAGTACAACGCGGTGCTGCGCGACGCCGCCTGCGTCGACACGGCGGAGGTCCCGGGCGTCTACTTCGGGACGCGCGGCGGGTCCGTCTATGCGAGCGCGGACGAGGGGCGGACCTTCCAGGAAGTGGCAAGCCACCTGCCGGACGTGCTCTCCGTGCGTGCCGCCGTCGTGCCCGGCTGAGCAGGTGGTCACCGTGCCCGAGACCTCGCCGCTGCCCTCGGTGATCGTCCTGATCCCCACGCTCCTGCGCCAGTACGTGGACGGACGCAGCGCGATCCGCCTGAGCATCGCCGACGACGCCGACGTGGCGTCGGTGCTCGACGGGCTGGGCGAGGGACGCCCCCTGCTGGACCAGCGGATCCGCGAGGAGACCGGCGTGCTGAGGCGGTACGTGAACATCTATGTCGACGGCGAGGACGTGCGCCGGCTGGACGGCCTGGCCACGGCTGTTCCCGCGGGTGCGACGATCATGATCATGCAGTCCGTCGCCGGTGGCTAGGGGTGGGACTCGGCGTTACCCAGAGTTCATCGGACCCGCCGGGACCTGAAACCTCGCACTGCCTACCATGACTCAGCGCGGCGTGCCATCCCGGGTCGACGCACACCAGCAGTGCGATCCGGGCCCGGTCCCGTCCGGTACGCCCAGGCGCTGTCACGGAAAGGACTCCCCATGGATTCTGGAAACGTCGCTTGGATTCTCGCCAGCACCGCGCTCGTCTGCCTGATGATCCCGGCCCTGGCCCTGTTCTACGGAGGAATGGTGGGGTCCCGCCGCATCCTCAACATGATGATGATGTGCTTCGGCGGGGCGAGCCTCGTCGCCGTGTTGTGGGCCCTGTTCGGCTACTCCATGGCCTTCGGCAACTCGATCGGAGGACTGGGGCTCATCGGGGACGTCACGGAGTACGCCGGACTGGGCCAGCTGCTCGCCGAGGACCCCTCCGCGCCCATCCCCCCGATCCTGTTCGCGGCCTTCCAGCTCTTCTTCGCCTGCGTGACGACGGCGCTGGTCGCCGGTGCGGCCGCCGGCCGCATGAAATTCGGCGCCTGGATGATCTTCGCCGGCGTGTGGGCCACGCTGGTGTACTTCCCGATCGCCCACTGGGTCTTCGCCTTCAGCTCCGAGGACGGCTCGGTCGTGGGCGGGTGGATCGCGAACGGCCTCGGCGCGATCGACTTCGCCGGCGGCCTGGCCGTGCACATGAACGCCGGGATCGCAGCCCTCGCCCTGTCGACGGTGCTGGGCCGCAGCCACGGCTGGCCGACCGTGGATCATGCCAGGCCGCACAGCCGCCCGCTCGTCCTCGTGGGCGCGGGCCTGCTGTGGGTCGGCTGGTTCGGTTTCAACGCGGGCTCCGCCCTCTCCGCCGGACAGTCCGCGTCGGTGGTCTTCCTGAATACCGCCGTCGCGGCGTCGGCCGGCCTGCTGGCCTGGGCCGCCGTCGAGCGGGTCCGCAACGGTGCGGCGACCAGCATGGGGGCCGCCTCCGGCCTGGTCTCCGCGCTGGTCGCCATCACCCCCGCGTGCGGTGCGGTCAGCCCGATGGGTGCCCTCGCCATCGGTGCGATCGCCGGCGCGGTCTGCTCCCTCGCGATCGAGCTGAAGTTCCGCCTCGGCTTCGATGATTCGCTCGACGTCGTCGGTGTGCACCTGGTGGGTGGCGTCCTGGGAACGCTGCTGATCGGCCTGTTCGCGACGGCGGATGCCCCCAACGGCGTCTCGGGCCTGTTCTACGGCGGTGGCTTCGAGCTGCTGGGCGTCCAGGCGCTCGCGACCGTGGCGGTGTTGGCCTACTCCTTCGCCGTCACGTGGGTGATCGCCCAGGTCCTGCAGCGCACCATCGGCCTGCGGATCGAGGAGGCCGACGAACTGCGCGGCATCGACCTCACCGCGCACTCCGAGTTCGCCTACCTGACGGATGAGGATCCCGTGGATCTGGGCGCACCGCGCAAGTAGCCGTCGCAGGACCGAGCAGAGGGGGTGCGCCCGATGGCCGCACCCCCTCTGCTCGGTGATCCCCCTAGGGGCGCAGAATTCCTGGCCGTGTGAGGGAGCCCTCGGGACGGACGCCGTGCTCCAGCGCCCAGGAGGCCAGTGCCTCGGTGATGGCGTAGGACACTCCTGACCAACGCGCGTACGGGAGCACGTAGAGGTGCTCGACGCCCGTGCTTCCATCAGCGCCCCGCCGCAGGCCGCCGCAGCCGACCGGCGCTCCGGTGGCCCGTTCGTAGACAATCAGGAAGACGACGACACCCGCGCCGTCGTCCTCCGTCCCTGCGGAGGTGGATGGCACCCGCCCGCGGTCGGTCTCCGCGCGTAAGGCCTCCCGCAGCCCCCGACCGACGGGATTGCTCCAGGGAACCTGTCTGATCCTCAGCGTCTGCACGGCGGCCTCCTGTGGAAGTGGTGTGCGGTCCAACGCTACGGGCCGGGGGTTTCACCTGGATTTCGTTCAGCGAAACTCCATGTGCAGGGGATTCCGTCAGTGGAACCTCCGGAAGCGGACCGGGGATCCCGGAGGGAGCTGCGCAGCCCGGTCCAGGTCCTCGGGGACGACGACGGCGATCACCGGGTAGCCGCCCGTGACCGGGTGGTCGGCGAGGAACAGCACCGGCAGCCCCGACGGCGGCACCTGCAGCGCACCCCGCACGGTGCCTTCGCTCGGCAGCTCCCCCCCGAGACGCCGCGTCAGCGCGGGCCCGTCGAGGCGCAGGCCTATCCTGTTGGACCGGGCCGTCACCGTCCACGACGGGGCGCACAGGCCCGCGAGGCCGGCGTCGAACCAGCCGTCCCGCGGGCCGGGCACCACCCGCAGGATCTCCGGTGTGACCGATCGGCGGGGAACCTCCGGATCCCCGACCGTCGACCCCGGCACGGGGGTGTCCACCGGCAACCGCGTGCCCCGCGCGAGCGCGGGCGGCCCGAGGCCCGACATCGAGTCGGTCGACCGGCTGCCGAGGACCGCCTCGGCCCCGAACCCGCCCCGCACGGCGGTGTAGGCGTACAGGCCGGTCGCGGGCGCGGACTGCCGGAGCACCTCGCCCGCCCGCAGGAGGAAGGGCGCGCACAGGGCCGGCTCGCGCTCCCGTCCGTCCGGCGAGGAGATGAGCAGGCCGACGTCGGCGCCCGTGACGGCGAGCACGTGGTCCTCCCCCGCCTCGACCGCGAGTCCCCCATGGAGCGTCTCGACCCCGGCCGCTCCCGCCGGGTTGCCCACCAGCCTGTTCGCCTGGCGGAGCGCGGCGCGGTCCAGCGCTCCGGCCCCGGCGATCCCGAGGCCCATCAGCCCGGGCCGTCCCAGGTCCTGCAGCGTGCTGGAGAGGCCGGGGTCGACGACGGTCAGCCCGGCGGGCGCCTCCGCGCGGGGACGCGTGCGTTCCTCCGCCGGCACCCGACGCCCCTGACTCCTGGCTCCGCCGGCCCTGCGCACGGCGCCCAGCTCGACCACCTCCCGGACCGCCGTGAAGCGGACCCGCGTGCCCGGGTTGAGGAGTGCGGGAGGGTCCCGATGAGTGTCCCACAGCACGGCGTCCGTGCGGCCGATCAGCTGCCAGCCGCCGGGGGACTCCCGCGGGTACACGGCCGAGAACGTTCCGGCGAGCGCGACCGCGCCGGCCGGCACCACCGTCCGCGGCACGTCCCGGCGCGGGACCTCCAGCCGGGGGTCGCCTCCGGTGAGGTACGCGAAGCCCGGTGCGAAGCCCCCGAACGCCGCGAACCACGGCGTCCCCGTGTGGGCGGTGATCAGCGCGTCGACGCTCAAACCCGTCAGGGCAGCGACGCCGGCGAGGTCGGCGCCGTCGTACTGGACCTCGATGGTGACGAGCCCATCCTCCCGGGTGGCCGGAACGGCCGGGCCGGGCGTGCGGAGCCGGGTCGTGAGGGCGTCCAGCTGCCGGGCCTCGCGCACGGTGACGAGGACGGTGCGCGCCGCGGCGACCACGTCCACCTGGCCCTCGACCGGGTGGTCCCGCAGGTGGGCCTGGAGGCTGAGGACCTCCGGCAGGCCCGGCAGTTCGGCGAGCACGGCGCGGTCGCCCACGGGCCTCAGGGTCAGGTCGGCCGGCCATCCGGGGCCGGCGGTGTCAGGCGAACGCACCGACCGTCACGCCGGCGGCATCAAGGGCTCGCCGGACCGCTGCGGCCATACTGGCGGCGCCCGGGGTGTCCCCGTGCACGCAGATGCTCTCCACGGTGATCGCGATCCGGCTGCCGTCCACGGCCACGGCCTCGCCGTCGGTGGCCAGGCGCAGGACATGCGCGACGACGTCGGCCTCCTCGTGCAGCACCGCTCCCGGTTCGCGCCGCGGCACCAGCTTGCCGTCGGGCGTGTAGGCGCGGTCCGCGAACGCCTCGGCGACCGTGCGGAGCCCTGCCGCGCGTGCCTCGGCCTCGATCACGCTGTTCGGCAGGACCAGCAGCGGCAGGGTGTCGTCGACGTCACGGACGGCCCGGACCACGGCGCGGGCCTGGAGCTCGTGGACGGCGATCGTGGTGTAGAGGGCACCGTGGGGTTTGACGTAGCGCACGCTCGTCCCGGCGGCCCGTGCGAGGGCCTGCAGGGCCCCGATCTGGTAGACGACGTCGTCGGTCAGTTCACGAGGGTCGACGTCCATGAAGCGGCGGCCGAAGCCGGCGAGATCCCGGTAGCCGGGGTGCGCGCCCACCGTCACCCCGGCCCCGGCCGCCGACGCGCAGGTGGCACGGATCCCGATGGGGTCCCCGGCGTGGAAACCGCAGGCAACGTTCACGCTCGAGACCGACTCGATGATGCGCGCGTCGTCGCCCGACGACCAGTTGCCGAAGGATTCTCCGACGTCGCTGTTCAGGTCGATCGCCATGCCTGGCCCCTCTCGGTGTTCCCACCAGCATGCCGCACATGTCGGGATCGTCCATCCGCGGCGGCGCGCGGAACGGACGCGCATCAGGGCTCGGAGCGGAAGCCGATCAGCTTGTGGGAGCCGTCGCAGTAGGGTTTGAGCACGGAAGCACCGCACCGGCAGAGGGCCACGGTGCGCCGGGTCCGGGGCAGTTCCTCCCCGTCGGCGCCGAGGAGCGTGAAGTCGCCGCGGACGAGCAGCGGTCCGTCGGGACACGCCACGACGGACACGGGCGCGGCGGACCCCGAGTTCAGCGGGTGGCCGGCGCGTGCTTCCTGGGTGCCCTCGGTATCCTGCTGGTCCGCGACCCTGTCCACGCCCATCAGGCGGCCACGTCCGAGGCACGCAGCGAGGACCGCCCGGCTTCCCAGGACTCCATGATGTGCACCGTCATGAGGGTGTCGATCGCGAGACCAGCGGCAGCCCCGAAGAGGACGTCCTCGAGCAGGCGCGGATCGGACTCGACGAGCCCGCCGGCCATGTCCCGCCCGGCGATCTGCTCGTGGACGGCGTCGGCCTCGACGTGCTCGTCGAAGTATTCCGTGACGTCGGGGCCGTACCCGTGGCGCTTGAAGCCCCGTGAGTACAGGCGGTTGGGCTGGGACGAGGTCATCTCGTAGGCGGCGAGGTGCCCCACGATCGCACCCCGGAGGCGGCGGTGGAGGCCGAACAGCGACATCAGGTTGTTGACGGCCAGCGTGATCGCCGGGACGGCGTCGAGGTAGCCACCGTAGGCGTCGTCCATGCCGAGTTCGCGCATCGTCCGGGCGTAGAGCGCGGAGTGCATCCGGGCCGGCAGTCCGTTGCCGTACTCGTCCGCCTGGATCTCCACCATCGCGGCCTTCGAACGTCCGGACAGCCGCGGGATCGCGAAGGTGTGCGGATCTGCTTCCCTCAGCTGGTTGACGGACTTGTGTACGAGGAACTCCCGCAGCTGGTCGTCCGTCGCGGACTTCGCGACGAAACGGGACATGCTGGGCCCACCGTCCTCGCCGGTCAGCCGGAACAGCTCCGCGCAGACCGCTTCGCTCGTGGGCTCGGGCAAGGCGGGGACGACGGTCTCGTCGCGGACCCTCTGTTCGAAGGCGGCCTCGATGCGGTGCCGGATCCGCAGGAGGTCCGGGTCCCACTCCCAGTCGTCACCCGCCCCGTCGATGCCGCTGTAGTGCAGCTCGTACAGGCAGAAGAGTGCGAGCTGGAGGTCGTCGTCGTGCAGGATGTCCGGCGTCCGGGAGATCGACTCCCCGGTGAGCGCGTCGAGTCGGGGAAGGGCATCCTGTGCGGACGCCACGGATCCTGCGATGACGGACAGGAGGAGGGCGCTGAGTTCTCCGCGCGGGGAGGGCTGCTTCATCAAGGACCTCTTCTGTGGGCGGACGCGCCCACTGATCCGGGCCGCGATACTAAGCATACTTCGCGTCTGCGGTCGGGGGCACCCGCGGCACGTGCCACCGCACGACGACGCCGGGTCGGCCGGCGCCCGTGGGCACCCGCAGATCCGGTGTCGTCGTTCTTTCATTCAGCGCGTGGGGCTCCTCCCGGTGGAGGAACCGGGTCAGGCGCGGTTCGTGCTCCTCGAGGTGTCGCGGCTGAGGATCAGCCCGAGGGCGATCATGCCGATCGCGAGCACGAGGTGGAGCCAGTTGTCGGCATCGTTCACCGGAACGAAGTTTGCTGCCGACTGCTGGTCGATGATCAGTCCGTAGATCCACAGGATCGCGTAGATCACGCCACCACCCAGCAGGTAGGCGCGGGCGCCCGAGACGGTCTTCGCCATCGCCAGGCCGGCGACACCGAAGAGCAGGTGGACGATGTTGTGGAGGATCGACACCTGGAAGATGCCGAGCAGCAGCGCCTCGGACTGGTGTCCTGCGAACGCCATGCTGCTGTAATTGGAGGTGATCCCCGGGATGAAGCCCAGGATTCCTACCAACAGGAAGACGACGCCCACCGCCTGGGCGGCGCGCTGCAGGGTGGTACGACCACCATCCACCGTGCGGTTGTTCGTGTTCGTCATGAGACTGCCCTCTCTCGGTAGCCCGCGAAAGGCTATTCGCGGTTCAGTTTGTCCTGCAGGGTGCCCGCCATCTTCTCGACGGTGTTCGGGATCTCGGTGGTCCCGTAGAACCGCGCATCGGGGTGGGTGGCCGGCGGCATGGGAGCACTCGTCGTCGGGCCGTCGTGGTAGGTGAACTCACCTTTGCCGTCCGGCGTGGGGCCGGAGGCCCAGCTGCCCGTGGATGCCGCCTTACCGTCGGAGAAATTGAGGTACTGGTAGGCGACGCTCCGCTCTTCCTTCTTGAGGGGGAAGTTGCTCGGCACGGGCAGCTCCTCCATCTTGGACTCCTGCAGTTCCCGGGCCGCAGCCAACCACTGGTTCTGGTGCATGGTGTCGCGGGCGAGCAGGAAGGACAGCATGTCCCGGATCCCGTGGTCGTCGGTCATGTGATAGAGGCGCGCCACCTGGAGCCGGCCCTGCATCTCGGCGTTCGCGTTGGCCGTGAAGTCGGCGAGCAGATTGCCGCTGGCGGTCACATAGCTCCCCTGCCACGGATTGCCCATGCTGTCCACCGGCCGTGCCCCGGCGCCTGCGACGATGGCGTGCTGCATGTCCGTGCCACCGAGTACGGCCGCGACGGCCGGGTCGGACTGAACGGCGTCCTCGGTGATTCCGAGCGGCGCCTTCTCGAGGAGCTGGGCGATCATCGTGGCGAGCATCTCGACATGACCGAACTCCTCCGCGCCGATCCCGAACAGGAGGTCCCGGTACTTGCCGGGGATGTGCGCGTTCCAGGCCTGGAAGCTGTACTGCAGGGCCACGGTGATCTCGCCGTACTGGCCCCCGAGAACCTCCTGGAGCTTGCGGGCGTAGACCGCGTCGGGCTTGTCGGGGGTGGCTTTGTACTGGAGCTCTTGCTTGTGGAAGAACACTGGTGCTTTCCTCTCCGCGTCGGGACCCCGGGGATTCCGCTCCTTCTGGAAGCGGCCGCTGGAGATCCTGTCGTGTCGACGCTAGCGGCAGGCCTGCTCGTTCCGTAAGATGCTAAGTCTACTTGTTTTTATCTTGCAGTATCTGGAGAAAGAGCTTGCGAGATTGAAGCTAAGCATGCTTAGCTTTGGGAACAAGTCCAGCACGAACTGCCGGACCATCGCATCGAGAACACGATGGAGCATCCGCTTTAACGGCAATATCAACGTAAGGAACAACCATGACTACGCAGAATTGGCCGCAGGATCCCCTGGTTCCCTCCACCACCGGGCCTGAGTCGTCCACCGCGGACCTCAGCACCCATGAGCTCGGCAGCACAGAATTCTCCGGTGGCACCACCGGTTCCGACGACTCCAAGAAGTCTGCGGCCAAGGACCAGGCCAAGAAGGTAGGCCAGGACGGCAAGGAAGCGGCGAAGAACGTCGCAGGCACCGCCGCGGCCGACGCCAAGGATGTCGCCGGCACCGCCGCCACCGAAGCGAAGAACGTCGCGGCCGAGGTCGGCTCGCAGGCAAAGAACCTCCTCGGTACCGTGACCTCCGAGGTCAAGTCCCAGGCCGGGACCCAGCAGCAGAAGATCACCGAGGGCATTCGCGGCGTCTCGGATGAACTGCAGTCCATGGCCGACAAGTCGGACAACCACTTCGTGTCGGACCTCGTCAAGCAGGCATCGCAGCGCACGGGATCGGCGGCGAGCTGGCTCGAGAACCGCGACGCCTCCGACATCCTCGAGGACGTCAAGGCGTTCGCACGGCGCAAGCCGGGGACCTTCCTCGCCATCGCGGCAGGCACCGGCCTCGTCGTCGGCCGTCTGACCCGCGGCGCCAAGGGCAACAGCGATTCGGCCGGCACCTCCGGCCGGGACTCCTCGTCCGCCGGAACCGCCACGACGGGTACGTACTCCGGGTACACGCAGGTCGGCTCCGACGCCTACAGCGGCACCCCCGCCTCCGCGGGCTTCGGCGAGACCACGGGCGGACAGCACGTCGCCGGCTCCAACCCGGCCTTCGTGGACCCGACGGACGATTACCCCACCATCGCGCCCGGCACCCCTCCCGTGGGCACCCGGCCGAATGACGGGGGCCTGCGCTGATGAGTGAGGCATACACCGGTGGCGCCCATCAGGCCGCCGCACCCCTGCCGACAGAGGCCGAGCAGCGCTCCGCCAGTGCGTCGGTAGGAGAGCTGCTCGGGGAGGTGACGAAGGATCTCTCCAAGCTCATGCGCCAGGAGGTGGCCCTGGCCAAGGCCGAGGCCACCGAGTCGGCCAAGAAGGCCGGCAAGGGCGCAGGCATGTTCGCCGGCGCAGCCGTCGGAGGCCACTTCGTCCTCCTGTTCCTGTCCCTCGCCCTCATGTGGGGCCTCGGTGCCTTCATGCCGCTCGGCTGGGCCGCCGTGATCGTGGCCGTCCTCTGGGGCATCGTCGCCGCGGTGCTCGCCATGAAGGGCAAGAAGGAAATGCAGCAGGTCAAGGGTCTCCCCCAGACAGCGGAGACCGTCAAAGAGATTCCGCCGACACTGAAACCAGGTGAGCACACCCCATGAGCCAGACGCCAGATGAGATCCGCGCAGATATCGAACGCACCCGCCAGGAATTGGGGACGGACGTCGACGCCATCGCCGACAAGGTGAACCCCGCGAACATCGCGCAGCGCCAGACCGACAAGGTCAAGCACAGCTTCAGCAACGTGAAGGAGACCGTCATGGGCAAGGCCGAAGACGTCAAGGATTCCGTGCTCGGCAAGGCCGAGGACGTGACGGGGGCGGTCAAGGACAAGGCCGGACACGCCAAGGACAAGACCGGCAGCGGCTTCGACAGCGGCCTCGGCAGCGCTCACTCAGCAGCCGGTTCCGCCCGGGACAAGCTCCAGCATGCCGGCCACACGGTCCAGGGAGCACCCGCCCAGATCTCGAACAAGGCAGCGGGCAACCCGCTCGCCGCGGGGCTGATCGCCTTCGGCGCCGGGCTCCTCGTGGGCTCGCTCATCCCTGCCAGCCAGAAGGAGCAGCAGGCCGCCGCCCAACTCAAGGAGCAGGTTGCACCCCTGAAGGAGAAGGTCACCGAGGCAGCCAAGCAGGTCGTCGAGGAGGTCCGGGAGCCGGCACAGGAAGCGGTCCAGTCCGTGAAGGAATCGGCCGCCGATTCCGTGCAGACCGTCAAGGACGAGGGCCAGCACGCCGTCAAGGACGTCAAGGGTGAGGGCCAGCGGGCCGCCAGTGACGTCAAGGGCAGCGCGCAGGATGCCAAGTCGAACGTCCAGCAGCGCTGATCCACCACGCACTGACGGCGGTCACCGGAGCTTCTCCGATGACCGCCGTCGTCGTTCCACCCCGATGTCGCAGCTCGCGCATCACGCGAACAGCGACTCCGCCTCGACCCGGCCGAGGACGGACTGGCGGTACCCCACGGAGATGATCTCCAGCATCGCATCGGCGTACTGCTCGTTCGTGCTGCCGATTGCGTCGAGGGCGTAGCTGACCTGGAAGTCGTGTGCGAAGGCGTCGGCCCCCGTCTGCGCGATGCAACTGTGGGTCGAGACACCGGCGAGGACGAGGTGGTCCACGCCCAGGGCGCGGAGCCGCACCGCAAGATCGGTGCCGAAGAAAGCGCTGTCACGGGACTTCGTCACGACCTCGAGGCCGTCCACGCGCAGCCCTGCAACGACGTCCGCCTGATGACTGCCGCGGAAGATAAAGCCCTGACCGTCGTCGAGCATCGACCGCGTCCACGTCGAGCCGTCCCGCAGGTGTTCGGTGCGCACCACGAGCGCGGGGGCCCCTCCGCGCTGCGCGACACCGATCAGCCCGTTGCAGGCCGCGACAAGGCCCTCCTGCTGCCTGGCGAGGGTCTCGTCCTCGAAGAAGGCGTTCTGCATGTCGATGACCAGCAGGGCGATCCTGCCCTCGCCTCTTCCGGCTCCGGGACCCGCGTCAGCTGGCGGCATCCGGCCCCCCGGCCGCGCCCGCCGTCAGGTCGATGAACGCCCGCCCGCCGTCGTGGCGCAGCCCGCGTACGAGCGACGGGTCGAGGCTGATCAGCGAGGCTTCCTGGGCCTGGGCGGACCGGGCCGAGCCGGCCACGCCTCCGAGGACGTCAGGACCGTAGCCAGGAGCCTCCGCGAGGCGCCTGACCTCCACCTCCTGCAGATTGGCCGCCAGCCCTATCTCGGCGTGCGTGAGGCCGGTGGCCAGAGCCTGCCGGATCGCCTCGCCGCAGGCGATCACCAGGCGGTCGCGCTCGAACTCGGCGTTCTCGAGATCCGCGGCGGCGATCATGACCTCGTGGATGTACGGGGGACGTGGTGCTGACATGAGTACCCTTTCACGGGAGCTCGGCGAGTCGGCCGGCCGCGTGGCAATGGGTGCTCCGGATTCCGCCCTGTCGTCCGGCGTCCCCGAGTGACCTACCGGCGCTCGAAGCTGACGACTGCAGCGGATCCTTCGCATCAAGCGCACGCGTGGGGCGATTCGAAGGGTTTCAGGCCGGTGGCTGGACCTTCTGCCCATCATACGGACGCGACCGGCGCCGCGAAAGTTGCTGCGCCGCGACCACCGCGGATGAACGGCCACGGTGCGGCTCGATCCGAAGAAAACGCTAAGCCTGCTTCCCATCCGGTACTAAGTATGCTTACTCTAGAGGCCGGTGGTCTCGGGGGCTCTAGCCCCCGGTGGAACCTCCCGGTGGAACACAGCCGAGAAATCCATACCCTCACAGTGAGATTACTCAGAAGGAGAAGGAAATGATTACTCAGGACAACATCGACACCATGCTCGGCAACGGCGGCAACGTGCTCGGTTCGGACGGAGAGAAGATCGGCTCGATCGGCCAGGTCTACCTCGACGACCAGACCGGCGAGCCCAGCTGGGTCACGGCGAAGACGGGCCTGTTCGGCACCTCCGAGTCCTTCATCCCGCTCCAGGGCGCCGACGTCGAAGGTCATGACGTCCGGGTTCCCTACAGCAAGCACCAGGTGAAGGACGCCCCGCGCATCGAGTCCGACGGCAATCTCAGCCCGGAGGAAGAGGATCGCCTCTACCGCCACTACGAGATCGGCGGCGGCACCAGCAACTACACGGACACGACCCGCACGACGACCGGGACTGGCACCGCCGGCCTGAACGACCGCGATGTCGACCTCGACACGAGCGGCCGCCGCGCGGACCTGACGGACACGGACCGCGGGACCGTGGGCCACGACACCTCCGGCCCCACCACGGACGATGCGATGACCCGCTCCGAGGAGCAGCTGCGCGTCGGAACGGAAAGCCGCGAGGCCGGCCGTGCCCGCATGCGCAAGTACGTCGTCACCGAGAACGTGACGAAGACCGTCCCCGTCAGCCGCGAGGAAGTCCGCGTGGAGCGCGAGCCCATCACGGACGCCAACCGTGGCGACGCGCTCGACGGCCCGGCCATCAGCGAGGAGGAGCACGAAGTGACCCTCCACGCCGAGCGCCCGGTCGTCGAGAAGGAAGCGGTCCCCGTCGAGCGCGTGCGCCTCGACAAGGAGACCGTCACCACCAACGAGACCGTCAGTGAAGAAGTCCGCAAGGAGCAGATCGACGTCGACGGCGACGAAGGCACGCGCCGGGGCAACAACCGCTAGCATGTGCTGATTTAGGAGGACCCGGGGCATCGCCCCGGGTCCTCCTGCCGTTGGAGGGGCAGCACCTACCGCCTCCCCGGAAGATGTGAGCAACCTTCTTGCCCGTAGTGCAGGAATTATAATAAGCCTGCTGTCTATTTCGGGTATTGTTATCTAGAGTAAGTAGCAGGAACGAGCGGATTTACCCGCTGACGACCGAGGGGAAGGACACGCTATCGTGCCTGAGTTGAACGATTGGTCGACCAGCCGCCTGTTGACGACCGCAGCCCGCATTGTCGAGCATTCCTGGAACGAGAAGCTCCTGAGCATCGGCATCACGCACGCGGGTCTCACGACGCTGGGAGTGCTCGAACGTGAAGGTACCCTCACCGGCGTGCGACTCGCCCAGCTGGTCCACGTCCAGGCGCAGACGGTGGGGCGTACGCTCGATCGCCTCGAGAAGCGGGGCCTCGTGACCCGGCTCCGTAACTCCGCCGATCGGCGCAGCCAGCGCATCACGATCACGTCGGCCGGGCTGAAGGCCCTGGAGCGGGCGAAGAACATCGAGAACGAACTGATGGCCGAGGACGGCCTCGCCTCCGAGGACCTGCGCGATCGCCTCAAAACGGTCATCCTCGAGCTCGGACCCAAGAAGGACTAGTAGCCTCCGCCGTCCGCGGCCATGTTGTTGAAGCGTGAGTAGTGGCCCTGGAACCCGACGACGAGCGTCTTGGTGGGACCGTTACGGTGTTTGGCGACGATGACGTCGGCCTCACCCGCGCGCGCCGACTCCTTGTCGTACACGTCGTCGCGGTGCAGCAGGATGACCATGTCGGCATCCTGCTCGATCGACCCCGACTCGCGCAGATCCGAGACCTGCGGCCGCTTGTCCGTCCGCTGCTCGGACCCACGATTCAGCTGCGACAGCGCCACCACCGGGACATTGAGCTCCTTCGCCAGCAACTTCAGGGCACGTGAGAACTCCGAGACCTCCTGCTGACGGGATTCCACCCGCTTCCCGGAGGACATGAGCTGCAGGTAGTCCAGCACCACGAGCTTGAGGTCGTGACGCTGCTTCAGCCGCCTGCACTTGGCCCTGATCTCCATCAGCGACATGTTCGGGCTGTCATCGATGAACAGCGGGGCGTCGTTCATGCGCCCCATGGTGGTGGCGATCTTCCCCCACTGCTCGTCCTTGATCGTGCCCTTGCGGAGATCCTGCAGCCCGATGGTGGCCTCGGCGGAGAGGAGGCGCATGGCGATCTCGTTGCGGCCCATCTCGAGGGAGAAGAAGACCGTGGTCATGTTGTGCTTGATGGCTGCCGACCGGGCCCAGTCCAGGGCGAAGGTCGACTTGCCCATCGCGGGGCGGGCGGCGACGACGATCATCTGGCCGCCGTGGAGTCCCTGCGTGAGCTCATCCAGTTCGTAGAAACCGGTGGGCACGCCCGTCATGCCCTCGCCCTTGTGGCCGGCCGACTCGATCTCGTCGACCGTGCCCTCGATGATGTCCTTGAGCGCCACGTAGTCCTCGGCGGTGCGGCGTTCCGCCACCGCATACACCTCGGCCTGGGCCGCATTCACGAGGTCGTCCACCTCGCCGTCGTTGGAGTAGCCGAGCTGCACGATCTTGGTACCCGCGTCGACCAGCCTGCGCAGGACGGCCCGCTCCCGCACGATCTCGGCGTAGAAGCCCGCATTGGCCGCCGTCGGCACGGACTGGATCAGCGTATGGAGGTAGGCAGGGCCGCCGATGCGGGAGATCTCGCCGCGCTTGGTCAGTTCGTCGGACACCGTGACGGCGTCGGCCGGCTCGCCACGGCCGTAGAGGTCGATGATGGCCTCGTAGATGCTCTCGTGGGCGGGCCGGTAGAAGTCCACGCCGCGAAGGACCTCGACGCAGTCGGCGATCGCGTCCTTGGACAGCATCATGCCGCCGAGCACGGACTGCTCCGCCACGAGGTCCTGCGGCGGCGTACGCGAGAATTCGGGGCTCCGGGTGTCCGATGATGAGTCTGCATGTGCGAGGGACACTGAGGGGCCTTTCTCCTACTGTCGAAGCGGTTGCGCCGAGGCGTCAACCGGACACCCGGGGCGGGTCCGACAGGAACAGGCCTATCACCCGACACCCTCACTTTTGGGAATCCCCCGCAACGCTAGTCCCCTCCCGGGGCACCGCCAAGCGCTGTGCCAACAGGGGCTGTGGGTAAGTGTGAATAAGCTGTGGATTGCACGGCATATCTTGTGCACAGGATGGGGACAACCCTGTGGACAAGAAAACATCTCGACCATGAATCAGCGTCTGACCTGCGACGATGTTGTCCACGGCCTGTGGACCGAGATTGGTGGTGAGACATCGGTCATCCACAGGACTGCTGTTGACAGGACCGCCGCGGGCGTTGTTCCAGTGGCGTGGCCGCATATATACCCGCAGTGCAACCCTCGGGAAACTCACAGATCCGGGAAGTTCCGCGCCGGCGCAGGGCATATACCCCGGAGTGTACTTTCCGAGCCGGTCCGGACCGGGTGGGTGGAGTCGCGGGCAGGCATGGATCCGGAGCCGGAACGGGAAACATGCTCTCGTGCGAATGGCCGGAAGAGACCCGAAACGGCAGGGAGCCCCCGCCGTGATGGCGGAGGCTCCCTGATGGATCCGGTGACGCTGGTGCGGCGCCGCCTAGCGCTAGGCGGCCTTCCCCGAACTCGCTTCGCTCGTCCGGGGACCCCTGGCTGCTAGCGCTAGGCGGCCTTCCCCGAACTCGCTTCGCTCGTCCGGGGACCCCTGGCTGCCTAGCTTGCGACGACGTCCAGGTCGATGACTGCTGCGACGTCCTCGTGGAGACGGACATTGGCCTGGTACGAGCCGACCGACTTGATGTGCGCCGGGAGTTCGACCTTGCGCTTGTCGATCTTGCCGAGGCCTGCGGCCTCGACGGCCTTCGCGACGTCGTCGGCCTTGACCGTGCCGAACAGGCGGCCGGAGCCACCCGCCTTGACGGTCAGGGTGACGGGCTTCGCCGACAGTGCGGCGGCCTGACGCTGGGCGTCCTCGAGCGATGCGTGCTCGCGGGCGGAGCGGGCAGCCTTGATCGACTCGACCTGCTTCTCGCCACCCTTGCTCCACATCAGGGCGAAGCCG
Source organism: Arthrobacter sp. TJ-265 (assembly GCF_058269135.1). Taxonomy (NCBI): domain Bacteria; kingdom Bacillati; phylum Actinomycetota; class Actinomycetes; order Micrococcales; family Micrococcaceae; genus Arthrobacter; species Arthrobacter sp. TJ-265. Next base: position 84,381 of record NZ_JBZCND010000006.1, read on the forward strand.
CGGGGCAGAAGGTAGTTACGTGCGTAACCGTTCTTCACCTCGACGACGTCGCCTGCGGCACCGAGTCCGGTGACTTCCTGGGTCAGAATGAGCTTCGACATAGTGTGTCCCTTTCCCTAGCCGCGGCCGGCGCCGGAGTACGGCAGGAGGGCGACTTCGCGGGCGTTCTTGATTGCCTGGGCGATCTTGCGCTGCTCCTGGACGGTCACACCGGTGACGCGACGGGCACGGATCTTTCCGCGATCGGAAATGAACTTACGCAGCAGGGCTACGTCCTTGTAGTCGATGACGGTGACGTCAGCGGCCTTCAAGGGGTTGGACTTTGGTTTGGGCTTACGGAGTTCAGCCTTAGCCATCGTGGTGCTCCTTTGGATGGTGGAGCCCGCAGAACGATTCTGCGGGATGGGACGTGCCAGTCACCTGTCGGTGACCGCGGCAGCAGTTCCGGGAACGGAACTGCTGCCTGGAGGTGCCTAGAAGGGAGGCTCGGAGTCGGGGCCGTTACCCCAGCCCTGCGAGTTTCCACCCGAGGGAGCGCCCGAAGGAGCACCCCAGGGGTCATCCGCGGGCTGCTGGGCCTGCTGGCCCCCGCCCCAACCTGATCCTGAGTTCGAACCGCCGGAGTTGCCCCCGGAATTGCCGCCGGAGTTGCCCCCGAAGCCGCCGCTGTTCCCGCCGCCGGAGCGCTGGGTACGGGTGACCTTCGCGGACGCATAGCGCAGGGATGGACCGATCTCGTCCACCTCCAGCTCCATGACGGTGCGCTTCTCGCCCTCTTTGGTGTCGTACGAACGTGACTTGAGTCGGCCCTGGGCAACCACACGGGTTCCCTTGGTCAGGGTCTCGGCGACGTTCTCCGCAGCCTCACGCCACACCGATGCCCGGAGGAACAGCGTTTCGCCGTCCTTCCAGTCGTTGGTCTGGCGGTCGAACGTGCGAGGAGTGGACGCGATGGTGAAGTTGGCCACCGCTGATCCCGACGGCGTGAACCGCAGCTCGGGGTCGTTGGTGAGGTTGCCGATCACCGTGATGACTGTTTCGCCTGCCATGGTGCCTCCTTGAGTCACTTCCCGCCGGAGCGGGATGAATGGATGAGGGATCTACCGAGATTACTCGGCGGAAACCTTCTGCTCCTCGGGGCGGATGATCTTGGTGCGCATGATCGTCTCGTTGAGGCTCAGCTGGCGGTCGAGCTCGGAAGCCACGGCCGGGGTCGCGGTGAAGTTGACGACGGCGTAGATGCCTTCGGTCTTCTTCTGGATCTCGTACGCAAGGCGCCGGCGTCCCCAGATATCCACTTTGTCCACGGTGCCGCCGCCGTTGCGGACGACATTCAGGAACTTCTCGAGTGTTGGGTCGATGGAGCGTTCCTCGACGTCGGGGTCGATGATTACCATCAATTCATATGCACGCATGTGTGAACCCACCTCCTCTGGGCTGAGCGGTCGCGGTCTTTCCGCAACAGGAGGTTCTTTTGCGTTGGTCCGGCCACCGTCCTCGGTACTGACCGACGAACGGCTGTGGCACAGACGTCTCAATGCTACCGGACGGACCGGCCGGGACGAACTCGGGGGGAGTCCCCTACTGCCCGCCGCGGAAGAACGTGCCGCTGACCTGTGCCAGGTACCCGGGATCGTCGACGCCGCAGAGTTCACGCGCCGAATGCATGGACAGCAGCGGCACCCCGACGTCGACCGTGCGGATGCCGAGCCGGGTGGCGGTGAGCGGTCCGATCGTCGAGCCGCACGGCATCACGTTGTTGGACACGAACTCCTGGTACGGCACGCCGGCGGCGCGGCAGAGTGCCGCCCAGTATGCGGCGCCGGGGGCGTCGGTGGTGTACCGCTGGTTGGCGTTGATCTTCAGCAGCGGACCACCGTTGAGGACCGGCAGGTTGGCGGGGTCGTGCCGCTCCGCGTAGTTGGGGTGCACGGCATGGCCGGCGTCGGCGGAGACGCAGAAGGACACCGCGAGGGCCCGCAGCCGCTCCTCCGTCCCGGCGCCGAGCCCCAGCGAGATCCGCAGGAGCATGTCCTCGAGGAAGGGCCCGCTGGCGCCGGACCGGGAGCCGCTGCCCACCTCCTCGTGGTCGAACGCCGCGAGGACGGCGATCGGTCCGTGCGCAGGCCCGTCCGACGACGCCCCGATGAGCGCCGTGAGCCCGGCATGGACGGAGGAGAGGTTGTCGAGCCGTCCGGAGGCGAAGAACTCCCCGTGTGCGCCGAAGACGCGCGGGTCCTGCGTGTCGGCCACGACGACGTCGAAGCCGCCGACTGCGCGCGGGTCGACGCCGGCGCCGGCGGCGAGGAGTCCGAGGAGGTCGGCACCCGCGGGCTCTCCGAGACCCCAGACCGGGTTCATGTGGCGCTGCTTGTCGAGGGCCAGGCCGTCGTTGACGGCGCGGTCGAGGTGGATCGCGAGTTGAGGGAAACGCAGCATCGGCCCGGTGGACACGAGGTGTTCAGTGCCGTCGTGGAGGGTGAGCCGGCCGGCGAATGCGAGTTCGCGGTCCAGCCAGGAGTTCAGGAGGGGACCGCCGTACACTTCCACGCCGGCCTGCAGCCAGCCGTACTTCCCGGTGGTGGGCCTGGGCTTGAGCTTGAACGACGGCGAATCGGTGTGCGCGCCGAGGATGTGGAACCCGGTCGTCGGACCCGCCGCCGACGGCACGGTCCACGCGATCAGGGCGCCGTCGCGGATGACGAAGAAGCTCCCGGCCCCTCCCTCCCAGGGGTCCTGTTCCACCAGCTGCCGGAATCCTGCGGCCACCAGTCGCCGGCCGGCCTCCGCCACTGCGTGGAAGCTCGACGGCGACGCCGAGACATAGGCTCCGAGGTCCTGGATGTGCGCGGGTGCTGGGCTCATCCCCCGATTCAACCAGATGCCGTGAAGGGCGTGATCCGGACCCGCGCGCAGCAGGACCCGCTCGGACGGTCTCCCTCAATGCGCAGGACCCGGCACCACGATGGCGTTCTCGTACGCGTACACCACGGCCTGCACGCGGTCCCTGAGGTCCAGCTTCGTCAGGATCCGCCGCACGTGCGTCTTGATGGTCGCTTCCGACAGGAAGAACCGGGCCGCGAGTTCGGCGTTGGACAGGCCCTCGGCGATCGCCTCCAGCACCTCCCGTTCGCGGGGCGTCAGCTCGGCGAGGCGCCGGTCCGGTGCCGCCGTCGTCCTCTGCACCGGTGGGAGGGACCGCACGTAGGTCTCGAGGAGCCGCTGCGTGACGCGCGGCGCGACGACGGCGTCCCCGCTCGCGACGACGCGCACCGCCTGCACCAGCCCCTCGGGCGCCACGTCCTTGAGCAGGAACGCCGAGGCGCCGGCCTGCAGCCCGGCGAAGGCGTACTCGTCCAGGTCGAAGGTCGTCAGGATGATGATCCGCGCGGACGATCCCGACGATGCGATCCGGCGCGTCGCCTCGATGCCGTCCCCCTGCGGCATCCGCACGTCCATCAGCACGACGTCGGGCGACAGGTCGGCGGTGAGCCGGACGGCCTCGGCCCCGGTGGACGCCTCCCCGACGATCTCCAGGTCGGGTTCGCCCTCGAGGATGAGCCGGAAGCCCATCCGCAGGAGCGGCTGGTCGTCAGCGAGCAGAACCCTGATGGGCGTGGTCGGTGTGTCGTGCTGCGTGGTCATCTTTCTCTTTCCCCCGTTGATTGCCCGGTCCGCCGGAGGCGTCGGGAACTGTCAGCCACACCTCGACGAGCCAGCCGCCCGAAGGACGGCCGCCGCACTCGACGGTGCCGGCATAGATGGCGGCACGCTCCCGCATGCCGGCGATGCCCTGGCCGGAGCCGAGCGAGGCGACGGGCCCCATGGCACCCCGTCCGTCGTCCGCCACGCGGAGCTCCACCGCGTCCCCGGTCCGGGCGATCACGACGTCGACCAGCGTGACGCCCTTGCCGTACCGCAGGACGTTGGTCAGGGACTCCTGCAGGATCCGGTACACCGTCAGCTGGAACGCGGGATCCTCCGGCAGCATCGGCCCCGTCGTGGTCACCCTCAGCGGCAGGCCCGCGGCGCGGAAGCCGTCCAGCAGTTGCGCCAGCGAACTCGACGCCGGCAACGGCTCGAGGGACCCGCTCACGGCCTCGGTCCGCAGGACCCCGAGGACGCGACGCATGTCGGCGATGGCCGTGCGGCCCGTGCCCGACAACTCGCCGAGCACCGCCGCCGCTCGCTCGGGATCGCGCTTCATGACGACGGCGGCGCCGTCGGACAATGCCACCATGACGGTCAGCGAATGCGCGACGACGTCGTGCATCTCCCGTGCGATCCGGTTGCGCTCCCCCGCGGACGCCAGCTCGGCGTTCCGGGCGGCCCACTCGCGCAGGACGCTCTCGTGCTGGCGATCCCTACGCACCGTGACCCCCACGCCGACGGCGACGGCGAGGAACATCACGATGAATCCGCTGAGGAGCCAGATCACGCCCGGCGCGTCGCCGAAGGTGCTGACCGGGATGAGGAACAGGGCGCTCACCGACAGGACCGTCGCCACCGCGGCGGCAACGAGCGCCTGCCGCAGCGGGTACGCCACGGCCACGGTGTAGAGGGCGAACATGGTGGCGACCCCGCTGCTCCCGGCGCCCTCGGTCAGGATGCTGACCGGGACGTCGAGGACCGCGACGAGCGCAAGGACGAGCAGTGGCCGGTCACGGCGGAACGCCAGCGCGGTGGCGGCCAGCACCACACCGGCCACGCCGAGCCAGTTGTCGTCGTCGAGGACGACGAGAACGGCGTTCGGGAAGGCGAACAGGACGAACACCAGGACGACGACGGCGTCCATGGCCCGCGGATGGCTGCGGAAGAACCGCCGGAAGGGCCCCAGCCGCCGGGCGTTGAGCTCGGTGAAGGAGACCGCAGCCGTTCGTTCCGCGGTCTCCCCCACCAAGGGTCGGTCAGTCATGGCTTCGCGTCACGGGCGCCGGCTGGAAGGCGTCCTAGACATCCCGCGTCCTGGTGACCAGCAGGGAGGCAACCAGGAGCACGAGCGCCCAGGCCCCCATGACGAGACCACCCTGGAACTGGGTCAGGGCGTCGCTCTCGGTCGAGATGGCGATCAGCTGGTTACCGGCGTTCGTGGGGAGGAAGCGGGCGGCATCGGGGATCCAGTCGGCCAGGCCGGACAGCAGGTTCACGATGATCACGGGAACCACGAAGAACAGGGCGACCGCCGTGACCACGCCGCCCGCTGTGTTGCGGAGCAGCGTCCCGATGCCCATCGAGATGATGGCGATGAACGCCAGGTAGCTGCCGGAGTTCAGGATGCTGGGCAGGACGCCCTCGGTCGTGATGGCGAAGTCCAGGTCCTCCCCGGCGAGGATCGGCTGGGCCACGAGATAGGAAAGGAAGGCGGACACGGCGCCGACGACGAAGGCGATGATCGCGATGATCGCGTTCTTCGCCAGCAGGGCCGGGGCGCGCTTCGGGACGGCGACCATCGTGGACCGGATCATGCCGGTGGCCCACTCGGAGGCGATGAGGACCACGGCGAGGGAGGCGATCAGCAGTTGCCCGAAGATGAGCCCGGAGGACGGGATCTCCCAGGCCTGACTGGCCGGGTCGAAATCGGCGGGCGGCCCGCCCTGGCCGCCCTGGGGGGCACCGGAGGACCCGAGGTCCTGCTGCGTGATGGAGATGGCCCAGGCCGCGAGGGCAGCGAGCCCCACCATCACGACGACGGTCGAGACGATCAGGATGACGGTCGAGGGGACGGTGGTGACCTTGATCCACTCGGACTTCAGGACGCGGCCGAAGTTCACGCCGGGACCGGGTTCGGCCTGCTTGTGCGACTGCCGGGCGGGAGCGGGGGGTGTCGAGGTGGCCATGGTCAGCGTCCTTCCACGAGCGCGGGGGCCTCGCCGGCGGCGGGCAGGGCATGCGAGTGGTACTCGACTTCGGTCTGGGTGAGCTGCATGTAGGCGTCCTCGAGGGACACCTGCAACGGCGTGAGCTCGTACACCAGGACGCGCTCCCGGAGGGCGACCTCCGCGATACGGCGGGGCTCGACCCCGGTGATCTCGACCAGTTCGGGCTCGAGCACCTGGGAACTGACGCCCTCCCCGGCGAGGCCGCCGAGCAGGTCCTGGGGGCGGTCCGCCCGCACCCTGACCCGGGCCTTGCCCTGCCCGTCGATGATGGACTGGATGGGGGCGTCGGCGATGATCCGGCCGCGGCCGATCACGATCAGATGATCCGCCGTCAACGCCATCTCCGACATCAGGTGCGAGGACAGGAAGACCGTGCGCCCCTCGGACGCGAGCCCCTTCGCCAGGTGACGCACCCACTGCACGCCCTCCGGGTCCAGACCGTTCACGGGCTCGTCGAGGATGACCGTGTGCGGGTCCCCCAGCAGCGCGGCCGCGATCCCGAGTCGCTGGCCCATGCCCAGGGAGAACCCGCCGACCCGCTTCTTCGCCACCGGGCCGAGTCCGGTGAGCTCGATGACCTCCCTGACCCGGCTGTTCGGGATGCCGTGGGTCGCCGCCATGGCCCGGAGGTGGTTGTAGGCCGAACGCTTGGTATGGACGGCTTTGGCGTCCAGGAGCGCACCCACCTCCCGCAGCGGGGCCCTGTGCTGGGCATAGGGCCGCCCATTGACGGTCACGCGCCCGCCGGAGGGGTTGTCGAGCCCGACGATCATGCGCATCGTGGTGGACTTCCCGGCACCGTTCGGGCCGAGGAAACCGGTCACCTTACCGGGCTGCACGGTGAAGGAAACAGCATCGACCGCCACCTTGGCGCCGTACCGCTTCGAGAGGGCCTGAGCCTCGATCATTAGAGTGTCCTTCGTGATGGTTCCACGTCCGGGATGCCGCGGGCGCGGCTCCCCTACCAACAGTAGGCGTGGGGCCGGTGCGGGTCACCGGCCCCAGGGATGATCGCGGAGAGTGCGGCAGTACCTCTTTCGGACGACGCCGGCGACGGACGGACGCAGCGTTCGCTAGCGGCTGCTGATGGACGCGAACTTCCGCACGCTGAGTGGCACGAAGACCACGAGCATGAGAGCCGCCCCGATCAGCACGGTCAAAAGGGCGTTCTGCATGGGCCACACGTCGGGCGTCGGGACGGTCCCCGTGTTGCCGAAGAGTTCACGGACCGCCTGCACCAGCGCTGAGACCGGATTCCAGTTGGCGAAGGTCTCCAGAGGCCCCGGGAGGTTCTGGGACTGGACGAAGGCGATCGAGATGAACGTGAGCGGGAACAGGATCATGAAGGAGGCGTTGTTGATGACCTCCGGGCTCTTCACCGACATGCCCAGCAGAGCCATGACCCAGCTGAAGGCGTAGGAGAAGAGCAGCAGCAGACCGATGCCGGCGAGCACGCTGGTCAGCGGGGTGTTGACGCGCCAGCCGACCAGGAAGCCCGTGCCCATCATGATCAACACGGAGAGCGTGTTGAGCACGAGGTCGCTGTTGGTCCGTCCGACGAGGACGGCCGACGAGCTCATGGGCAGGGTGCGGAAGCGGTCGATGATGCCGTCCTTGAGGTCCTGGGCCATCGCCGAGCCGGAGAACGTGGACCCGAAGATCACCGTCTGGGCGAAGATGCCGGCCATCAGGTACTGCGTGTAGTCGCTGCCCTCCACCTGGATGGAGCCGCCGTAGATCTGGCTGAAGAGCAGCACGAACATGATGGGCTGCAGGACGGCGAACACCAGCATGTCCGGCGAGCGCTTCAGTTTGATGAGGTTCCGCTTGGTGACGGTCCACCCGTCGGAGAACCACATGGCCAGCTCGGACGACCGGTCGGAGGGCGTGCCCTGCGGCGTGGATGGACCCTGGTTCTCGGGCTGCCGGTCCTCGGGGGCAAGGACGCTCATGCTGCCGCCTCCTTCTGGGGCGCTGGCTGGTCGGTGTCCTCGGCGCGGTGCCCCGTCAGCTGCAGGAACACGTCGTCGAGGCTCGGACGCCGCATGCCGGCGTCGTGCAGCTGGATACCACCCTCCCCGAGTTCGGACAGGATGTACTGGAGGGCCCGCGGGCCCTCGGTCACGGCCACCTCGATACTGCGGCCGTCGGCACCGACCACGGGCACGCCCTCCCCGTGGCGAGCGAGGATCCCCGCCGCGGCGCCGGCGTCGGCTGCGTCGACGAGCGACACGACCACGCGATGCCCGCCGATCTGCGCCTTCAGCTGGTCCGAGGTGCCCTCGGCGATGGTCCTGCCGCCGTCGATCACCGCGATGTCGTCCGAGAGCTGGTCCGCCTCCTCGAGGTACTGCGTGGTCAGCAGCAGCGTGGTGCCGTCCTTGACGAGGTTCTGGATGATGCCCCACAGCGAGATCCGGCTGCGGGGATCGAGCCCCGTGGTCGGTTCGTCGAGGAAGAGGATCTTGGGGTTGATGACCAGCGCTCCGGCGAGGTCGATCCGGCGCCGCATGCCGCCGGAGAAGCCCTTGACGGGGCGGTTGCCGGCCTCCGTCAGCTCGAACTGGTCGATCAGCTCCTGCGCCCGGCGGCGCGCTTCACGGCCACCGAGATGGTACAGCCGGCCCACCATCTCGAGGTTCTCGAGTCCGGTCAGGTTCTCGTCCACGGCTGCATACTGGCCGGAGACGCCGATGATGCGGCGTGCTGCCTTCGGATTCCGGCGGACGTCGATGCCGTCGATGTGGGCCGTGCCCGCCGTCGGTTGGATGAGTGTGGTGAGGATCTTGACCACGGTGGTCTTCCCTGCACCGTTGGGCCCCAGCAGGGCCTTGACTGTTCCCTGAGGAACGGAGAGATCCATGCCGTCGAGCGCATGCACGGGCCCGCTCTTCGATGAATAGGTTTTCTTCAGACCTTCTGCCTCGATAATCGCCATGAGGAAAAGGGTAGAACTTATCCTTCAGCGTGACCTAGGGAATTCGGTCAGGACTTGTCCGCAATGCCTCGGTGGCGGCGGTCCGCTCACGGGCGGCCGGCGCGACGAGGAAGGACGCCAGCACGGCCACCCCCACGGCGAGCAGCGCCGTGCGGATCCCGACGACGTCGCCGAGGAAACCGAGGAGCGGCGGGCCGGCGAGGAACGCCGTGTACCCGATGGTGGACACCACCGAGACCCGCGCCGCGGCGTGCTCGGGCTCGTCCGCTGCGGCGGACATGCCCATCGGGAAGCCCAGGGCCGCTCCCGCACCCCAGAGGATGGCGCCGACGGCGGCCAGCGGTACGGAAGGGGCGACGACGAACAGCACGAGTCCCACGAGGGAGGAGCCCAGGCCGGCCTGGAGGACCCGCACGCGGCCGAACCGGTCGATCAGGGGACCGCCGACGAAGCGCAGCGCCGTCATGGCGGCGACGAAGACGGCGAACATGACGGCGCCGGTGCTCTCCGCGGTCCCCAGTCCGTCCACCGTGGCTTTCGCCACCCAGTCGTTCGCGGCGCCCTCGGTCAGCGCGGCGCCCAGTACCACGAGACCGATCAGCAGGGTCCGGGGCTCGCCCCACGCGCCGAGGCCACTCCCCCGGGATCGCCGCGGCGCATCGGAGGCGGCCTCGCCGCTCTTGGTGTCCGGCAGGAAGTATCGCGGCGTCCACAGCGACACGGCGAGGCTGAGGACGGCGACAGCGACGAGGTGCGTGGACAGCGGTACGTCGAGCGCCGACAGTCCCGCACCGATCAGGGCACCCACGAAGGCTCCGCCGCTGAACGCGGCGTGGAAGCGCGGCATGATGGTCCGCCCGACCCGGCGTTCGACGTCGGCCCCCTCGATGTTCTGTCCCACGTCCCAGAGTGCGATGCCGCTCCCGAACAGGAACAGCCCGACGGCGACCACCGGCACCGAGACGGTCACGAGACCGAGCGCGACCGCGACCGCCGCCAGGCCCGCCGCGGTACCCCCGAGGCGGACGGTGTTGCCGGTGCCGAAGCGGGCAGCGGCGAGGCCGGCCAGCGGCAGGGACAGCACCGAGCCGATGGCCCCGATGAGCAGCAGGGTCCCCGTCTGGCCGGCGCCCAGGCCCAGGGTGCTCGAGGCGGCGGGGATCCGAGCGGCCCAGCTGGCGAACACGAGACCGTTGAGCCCGAAGATCGCATAGGTGGCGAACATGGCTGCTCGGACGGAGGACTTCATCTTGCAACCGTAGGGGGCGCTGCCGCGCACTTCAAACGCACGCCGTCCGCGCCTCCCCCTCGCCCCGTGCCACCCCGATGCACTTCACGTCCGATCACCCGGGCGGCGCCGCCACTTATCCACCGGTTGGGGATAACCCTGTGGAAAGCGTGTGGAGGACGTGTGGACGAAGGATCCTAACGGGCGCGGACGACCCTGCTCTCATCCCACACGGGCTCCTTCGTCTCGTACACCTTGCCGTCGGATCCGAAGACCAGGAAGCGGTCGAAGCTCCTGGCGAACCAGCGGTCGTGCGTGACGGCGATGACGGTCCCCTCGAAGGCGTCGATGGCGCGCTCCAGGGCCTCCGCCGAATGAAGGTCCAGGTTGTCCGTCGGCTCGTCGAGCAGCAGGAGGGTGGCCCCGGAGAGTTCCAGCAGCAGGATCTGCAACCTCGCCTGCTGGCCGCCGGACAGGGAGTCGTACGGCTGCTCCGCCTGCGCGGCGAGCCCGTAGCGGTCCAGCACGGCGGACGCAGCCTCCCGACCCAGCCCCGACCGGTGCTCGTCGCCGCGGTGCAGGATGTCCACGAGGGTCCGGCCGAGGAGGTCCGGGCGGGAGTGCGTCTGCGCGAAGAACCCGGGGCGGATCCGCGCACCCAGCTTCACGGAGCCCTCGTGCGGCACGGCGGCGATGTCGACGTCGGACACGGGCTGGTGCTCCTTGTCCGGGTCGGACCCGCCGGCGGCGAGCAACCGCAGGAAATGGGACTTGCCCGAGCCGTTGGAGCCGAGCACGCCCACGCGGTCCCCGAACCAGATCTCGGTGCTGAAGGGCTTCATGAGTCCCGTCAGTTCGAGCTTCCGGGCGACGACGGCGCGCTTGGCGGTCCGCCCTCCCGCCAGCCGCATCGACACGTTCTGCTCGAGGGGGATGGCCTCGGGCGGGCCGGCTTCGAGGAACTTCGCCAGCCGTGTCTGCGCCGCGTGGTACCGGTTCGCCATGTCCGAGCGGAATGCAGCCTTGTTCTTGTACATGTTGACGAGTTCCTTGAGCTTGAGATGCTCCTCGTCCCAGCGCTTGCGGAGTTCCTCGAACCGCGCGTTGCGGTCCTCCCGCGCCTTCAGGTAGGTCTCGAACCCCCCGCCGTGGGTCCACGACGAGGCCCCGAGGACCCCGGGTTCCAGCGTCACGATGCGCGTGGCCGCATTGGCGAGCAGCTCGCGGTCGTGGCTCACGAACAGCACCGACTTCTTCGACTCCCGCAGCTTCCCCTCGAGCCAGCGCTTGCCGGGCACGTCCAGGTAGTTGTCGGGCTCGTCCAGGAGCAGGAGCTCGTCGGGACCCGAGAACAGGGCCTCCAGCACGAGCCGCTTCTGCTCTCCGCCCGAGAGGGAGGACGCCGCACGGTACTGGGCGCGGTCGAACGGCACACCGAGGGCGGCCATCGTGACCTCGTCCCAGGTGGTCTCCAGCTCGTAGCCGCCTGCGTCACCCCAGTCGGCGATCGCCTGCGCGTACGTCATCTGCGTCGGCTCGTCGTCGGCCTCCATCATCGCGAGTTCGGCGTCCTCGATCCGCTGCGCGGCCGCCGCGAGCAGGGGCGGCGCGGCGGAGACGAGGAGGTCGCGGACCGTCGAGTCGTCACGGACCTGACCGACGAACTGCCGCATGATGCCCATCGTCCCCGACCGGCTCACCGCCCCCTCGTCGGGTGACAGGTCCCCGGACACGATGCGCAGGAGGGTGGTCTTGCCCGTGCCGTTCGGGCCGATCAGGGCCGTCTTGTGGCCGTCGCCGACCTTGAAGGCGACGCCGTTGAGCAGCTGCCTGCCGTCGGAGAGGAAGTAGTCGATACCGGATACGTCGAGATGTGCCACGTTCCAAGTGTTCCATCCGGCGACAAGTCGACATCGCTCCGGGCGCCCTGGTACCGGGAGGCCGGCTGTCGGGACACGCGCAGCCGTGGCCCACCCGGTCGGCCCCGGCGAAGCAACCGCCGGCGTCCTCCGGACACCATCCCGCTATCTCACCAAGTGTGAGAGAGCGCTCTCTTGACGAGTGTGACAAACAGCACATACAGTGATGCGACATCCCAGAGAGCGCTCTCACGCCGCCGGCGTCGGTCGCTCCGACACACACAAAGGAGTGATCGTGGAACTCTCGCGACTCAGGAAAATCACCGCCCTCGCCGGCGTCGCATCCCTGGCCATCGTGGCATCGGGCTGCAGCGGCGGCAGTGACGAGGCCGCCAGTGCCGACAACCCCATTACCCTGACCGTCACGACCTTCGGCCAGTTCGGCTACGACGATCTGTACGCCGAGTACGAGGAGCAGAATCCCGGCGTGACCATCGAGGCCAACAACATCGACGGCAGCGCCAACGCCCGCACCGACGCCTTCACCAAGCTCGCCGCCGGCTCGGGTCTGAGCGACGTCGTCGCCGTCGAGGAGGGCTGGCTCGGTTCGATCATGGAGGTCTCGGACCAGTTCGTGGACCTCAACGAGTACGGCGTCGCGGACGTCAAGGACAACTGGGTGGACTGGAAGTTCGAGCAGGGCACCGACCCCGACGGTCGCGTGATCGGCCTCGGCACGGACATCGGCCCGCAGGCCCTGTGCTTCAACAGGGAGCTGTTCGAGGCAGCAGGCTTCCCGACGGACCGCGAGGAGGTCGCCGAACTCTTCGGGGGCGACGACGCGACGTGGGAGACCTATTTCGATCTGGGCCGCCAGTACAACGAGACGACGGGCAAGGCCTGGTACGACCAGTCGGCGTTCGTCTGGAACTCCATGGTCAACCAGATGGAGGAGGGCTACTACACCGCTGACGGTGAGCTGAACGTCGAGGGCAACGAGGCGATGCGCGCCCAGTTCGACCTCCTCGCCGCCGGCACGGCCGACGGCCTGTCAGCGAACCAGAAGCAGTTCGACTGGGGCAAGGGCAAGGCCTTCGTGGATGGTTCCTTCGCCGTGCACGTCTGCCCGGCCTGGATGCTCGGAACCATCAAGGAGCAGCTGGAAGCCGCCGGTGGCGGCCCCGAGACGGGCTGGGACGTCGCCGATGTCTTCCCGGGTGGTGCGTCCAACTGGGGCGGCGCCTTCCTCTCCGTCCCCGAGAGCTCCGAGCACCCCGCTGAAGCCGCGAAGCTGGCCACCTGGCTGACAGCTCCGGAACAGCAGGTGAAGCAGTCCGCGGCCGCGAACAACTTCCCGAGCACGCTCGAGGCCCAGCAGAAGATCGTCGAGGACGCCGTGCCCAACGAGCTCTTCAACGACGCTCCGTACGGGGAGATCTTCGCATCGCGCGCCGAAGGCGTCGTGGCCCAGTTCAAGGGCCCGCAGGACTCGGAGATCCAGGAGAACGTCTTCGCTCCGGCCCTGAAGATCCTCGACTCCGGTGCAGGCACAGCCGACGAGGCCTGGGATGAAGCCGTCTCCCTCCTCAACGACCGCGTCGTGAACAACTAGCAGCACCGGCCGCGGGGCCTCCGTCAGCACCGGAGGCCCCCCTGGAGTCTGGAACCTCATGACCACGACACTGAACCGCCCGGCAGCCGGCAGCCCTGCCCCTGCGAAACCCGCCCTCACCTTCCGTCAGCGACTGAACGTCTTCGACATGAAGGCCTCGCCCTACCTGTACATCTCCCCGTTCTTCATCCTCTTCGCCCTGGTAGGCCTGTTCCCTCTCGGCTACACCTTCTTCGTCTCGCTCTTCGACTGGCACCTGCTCAAGGGGCAGGGCGAATTCGTGGGCCTGCGGAACTTCCAGGAAGTCCTCCAGGACCGCTTCTTCTGGAACTCGCTGTTCAACACGATGAGCATCTTCCTGCTCTCGACCATCCCGCAGCTGATCGTCGCCACTGCGATCGCGGCGGTGCTGGACCAGCACATCCGCGCCAAGACGTTCTGGCGCATGAGCATCCTGCTTCCCTACATCGTGACCCCCGTCGCCGTCGCCCTGATCTTCTCGAATCTGTTCGGTGAGCAGTACGGGCTGATCAACAACATCCTGGAGAGCTTCGGGATCGACCGGATCCTCTGGCTGAACGAGACGTTGCCGAGCCACATCGCGATCGCCACCATGGTGAACTGGCGCTGGACCGGCTACAACGCCCTGATCCTGCTGGCAGCCATGCAGTCCGTACCCCGCGACATCTACGAATCCGCTGCGATCGACGGAGCCGGAACATTCCGCCGCTTCTTCAGCATCACGCTGCCGAGCATCCGGCCCACCATGATCTTCGTGGTGATCACCGCCACGATCGGCGGGCTGCAGATCTTCACCGAGCCCCGCCTCTTCGATCCGCGGACGTACGGGGGAACGTCGGCGCAGTTCCAGACAACGGTGCTCTACCTCTACGAGATGGCTTTCCAGAGGTCGAACTTCGGCAAGGCATCCACCATCGCGTGGCTCCTGTTCCTGATCATCGTCCTGTTCGGTCTCGTGAACTACCTGATCTCACGGAGGATCGCCACCACCGGCGACGACCGTGGATCGGGCAGGAAACCCCGCCGGCGCCGTAGGCGTTCCGCACCTCCGGCGCTGGTGCTACCCGCCGTCCGTCCGCAGCCACCGGCACCCGTTGCCGAGTCTGCACCGGAATCCACTGCATCGGCCGGTACATCACAAGGCAAGGACGAGAGGACCACGCGATGACGGCCATCGATACCAGGCAGCGCACGACGACGGCAGCACCCCAGCGCCGGGGACGTGGCCTGCGGCGCGGTCTGCTCGGCAACGGCCGCAGGCCGGGGTTCCTGACCTATGGACTGCTGATGGCCTTCTTCCTGGCCTCCGCCTACCCCCTCTGGTGGTCCGTGATCATCGGCAGCCGGTCCAACGAGGCGCTCGGCCAGACGTGGCCGCCCCTGCTCCCGGGCGGTAATTTCTGGACGAACGTCGGCGAGGTCTTCGACACCGTCCCGTTCTGGCTCGCGCTCGGCAACAGTGTGCTGATCTCGGGGATCATCACGGTGTCGGTGGTCGTGTTCTCGACCCTCGCCGGATATTCATTCGCCAAGCTCCGCTTCCGCGGCCGCAACGGGCTCATGGTCGCCGTGATCGCGACCATGGCGATCCCCACCCAGCTCGGGATCATCCCGCTGTTCATGCTGATGCGGACGCTCGGCTGGACCGGTGAGATCGGCGCCGTCGTCATCCCCACGCTCGTCACGGCGTTCGGCGTGTTCTTCATGCGCCAGTACCTCGTGGACGTCATCCCCGACGAGCTCATCGAGTCCGCCCGCATGGACGGCGCGTCCATGATCTCCACCTTCTGGCACGTTGCACTGCCTGCAGCACGCCCGGCGATGGCGATCCTCGGCCTGTTCACCTTCATGACGGCCTGGACCGACTTCCTCTGGCCGCTGCTGGTGCTCGGTCCTGGCAACCCCACCCTGCAGACGGCGCTCAGCCAGCTGCAATCGGCCCGCTACGTGGACTACTCCATCGTCCTCGCCGGCGCCGTCATGGCCACCCTCCCGCTCCTGGTGCTCTTCGTCATCGCGGGACGTCAACTCATTTCCGGAATCATGCAAGGAGCAGTGAAGGGCTAATGCCACTCGACGCAACACACCACCAGCCGGTCCCACCCAGCGCAAGGACCTGGCCCGAGGGCTTCCTCTGGGGCTCGGCCACCGCCGCGGCCCAGGTCGAAGGCGCCAGCCACGAGGGCGGCAAGGAGGATTCCGTCTGGGACGCCTTCGCTCGCCTCCCGGGCGCCATCGCCAACGGCGAGACCCTGAAGGACGGCGTGCAGCACTATCACCGCATGCCGGAAGACGTGGCGATCATGAAGGAGATGGGCTTGGGCTCCTACCGGTTCTCGACGAGCTGGTCCCGCGTCCGGCCGGGTGATCGCGGGCCGAACACCGAGGGCCTGGACTTCTACTCACGGTTGGTCGACGAACTCCTCACCGCCGGGATCCTTCCCTGGTTGACCCTCTACCACTGGGACCTGCCCCAGGCGCTCGAGGAGAAGGGCGGCTGGGCCGATCGCGATACCGCCTACCGTTTCGTCGAGTACGCGAACGACGTGTACTCGGTACTCGGTGACCGCGTGCAGCACTGGACCACGTTCAACGAACCGTTCTGCTCGTCCCTGCTCGGTTACGCGGCCGGCGTGCACGCCCCGGGACGTCAGGAACCCCGGGCGGCCGTCGCCGCGATCCACCACCAGCACCTCGCCCACGGGCTCGCCGTCAACGAGCTGCGGGGGCGCGGTGCCCAGCAGCTCGGGATCACCCTCAATCTCAGCAATTCGATCCCCCGGGACCCGTCCGATCCCGTCGACCTCGATGCCGCGCGCCGGTTCGACTCGCTGCAGAACAGGATCTTCCTCGATCCGATCCTCCGCGGCGCCTACCCGGAGGACACCCTCGACGACCTCGAGCAGTTCGGCCTCCGGGACGTCATCCGGCCCGGTGATCTGGACATCATCGGCGCTCCGATCGATTTCCTGGGCGTCAACCACTATCACGACGACCTCATCAGCGGTCACCCCGCGACCGAGCACGATGACGGGCACTCCGGCGGTGCGACCCGCCCGACGTCGTCGTGCTGGATCGGGTCCGAGGACATCACGTTCCCGAGCCGTGGCCTGCCGCGCACGGCCATGAACTGGGAGGTCAACCCGGATGGGCTGCGCACACTCCTGGTGCGCCTCGGCGAGGAGTATCCGACCCTCCCGCCGCTGTACATCACGGAGAACGGCGCAGCGTACGACGACGTCGTGACCCCCGACGGAGCGGTCCACGACGCCGAGCGGACGCAGTTCGTCCTCGACCACATCACAGCCGTCGGCGAGGCCATCGACCAGGGCGCCGACGTGCGCGGCTACTTCGTCTGGTCGCTCCTCGACAACTTCGAGTGGTCCTGGGGGTACGGCAAGCGCTTCGGGGTGGTCCGCGTGGACTACGACACCTTCGAGCGGACGGTGAAGGACAGTGGACTGGCGTACGCCCGAGTCATCGCAGCGGCGAAGTACCCCGACCTTGCACCGGCGAACGCCTAAAGTAGCCCTCACGGCATACTTTTCGACGTTCCGGAGATGACGATGACGCAGGACGCAGGAAGGACCCGGCCGGCAGCCACCCTCGAAATGGTGGCTGCCCTGGCCGGGGTCTCGCGGGCGACCGTATCCCGTGTCGTCAATGAGAGCCCGAGCGTGGATCCGGAGCTGGCGCAGTCCGTGAAGAGAGCCATCCTCGCACTCGACTACACGCCGAACCGTGCGGCGCGCTCACTTGCCAAGCGCCGGGCGAACGCCGTCACGCTGATCGTCCCCGAGTCGACGTCGAAGGTCTTCGCCGATCCTTTCTTCGCGTCGGTGGTCCAGGGGATCGCCCTGTATCTGGCTGATACCGACTACACGCTGAACATGGTGATCTCCTCGGAATCCAAGCCGGGAAAGACCCGCAGCTTCCTGCTCGGCGGCAACGTCGACGGTGTCCTGGTGGTGTCGCACCACAGCGGCGACCACTCCTGGACGCACCTCTCCGATTCGCTCCCCATGGTGTTCGCCGGACGGCCCCTGATCGGCGGCATGGAGAGCTACTACGTGGAAGTCGACAACGAACAGGCGGCGTACAGCGCCACCCGGCAGCTGACCGACAGCGGCCGGAAGCACGTGGCCACCGTCGCAGGACCACAGGACATGCCTCCGGGCCTGGACCGGCTCGCCGGCTGGCGCACCGCGGTCCGGGAGGCCGGCCTCGACGACAGCCTCGTGGAGGTCGGGGACTTCACGCTCGCCTCCGGCGCCCGGGCGATGCACCGGCTGCTGGACCGCGGGATGCCCATCGATGCCGTGTTCGCGGGCAACGATCAGATGGCGGCCGGCGCATACACCGCGATCCAGGGCAGGGGCCTGCGCATCCCGGAGGACATCGCCGTCGTCGGCTTCGACGATGATTCCTTCGCGACCTCCGTGACCCCAGCCCTGACGACGGTGCATCACCCCATCGTCGAACTCGGCAAGAAGATGGCGGAGACCCTGGTGAGCCTCATCGAGGGCAGGCCCACCGACCGCGTGACAGTGTTGCCCACCTCACTCGTGATCCGCGAGTCCGTCTAGTCCTTCCGAAGCACCTCCACCGTCCTACCGTGTGCATCGCGCGTGCCGCACGTGGGCTCCTGCCTCCATCACCTCCACATCCATCAAGCACGCCCATCAAGCACGTCCATCAAGCCCTGAAAGGCACTCCGATGCTTCCTGCTCCCGTCAGCACGATTGCCCCGTCCACCGCGACAGGACGTCCCATCCGCTGGGGCGTCATTGCCACCGGTTCCATCGCCGCCCGGGTGGTGCAGGACCTCGCCCTCCTCGACGACGCGGTCCTCCATGGGGTCAGCTCTCGCAGCGAAGCTTCCGCCCGTGCTTTCGCCCTCCGGTTCGGGTTCACGAAGGCCTACTCGGACACCGGTGACACTTCGGGCTACGAACGCCTGCTCGCCGACCCCGCCGTCGACGTGGTCTACATCGCCACGCCCCACGCCCAGCACCACAGCATCGCCCTGGCCGCGCTAACCGCCGGGAAGCACGTTCTCTGCGAGAAGCCCATCGCCATGGATGCCACGCAGGCCCGCGAACTCGCGGACCTCGCCCGGGCCCGCGGACTCTTCCTCATGGAAGCCGTCTGGACACGGTTCCTACCGAGCTTCCGCCGGGCCGTCAAGATCCTGCGGTCGGGTGAAATCGGCGAGCCCCGATGGTTGCAGGCCGACGTCGGCTTCGCCCCCGCCTTCGACCCGGCGTCGCGGACGTGGGACCCGGCCGCCGGCGGTGGTGCACTCCTGGACCTCGCGGTGTATCCGCTGACCTGGGCACTCGGAGCCCTCGGCGAACCCCGCAGCCTGAGGGCCACGGGCGTCCTGACCTCCGACGGCATCGACCTGCAGAACGCCGTCACCCTCACCTACGACGGCGGTGCGCAGGCCCAACTCATCACGTCCATCGGCGCCGAATGCCCAAGTATCGTCACCGTGGGAGGCACGGAAGGGTGGCTTCGATCCTCCGCGCCCCTGTTCAACCCCGCCGAGCTCATCATCCAACCCCGGCAGGGCACATTGCGGACGGAGCACTTCGAGACATTCGGGAACGGGTTCGGCTACGAGCTGCGGGAAGTGACCCGTTGCCTGCAGGCCGGGATGACCGAGAGCCCCCACATGACCCCCGCGGAGTCGGTGGCCATGATGGAACTGCTGGACGAGGCACGCCGTCAGATGGGTCTGCACTATCCCAGCGACCCCGAACTGGTATCCGCGCGTTCCTAGCACCAGCCGATGGAGGACCGTCCGGCCCGCCCGGTACCATCCATGGCCAGGACGAACCTCGCAACGCTCAACGTCGCGCGTCCCCCGGCATCATCCGGTACCCGACGCCCCGGACGGTGCGGATGAAGCGGGGGTTGCTCATGTCCTCGCCCAGTTTCTTGCGCAGGTTGCGGATATGTACCTCGACGAGGTGGTGGTCCTGGCTCCAGCCGTCCCCCCAGACGCGGTTCAGGAGCGCCTCCCGCGTCCAGACGCGCTGCGCACCGCTGAGGAGGGTCTCGAGCAGGTCGAATTCGATCCGGGTCAATGCCAGCTCCCGGCCGGCCAGGGTCACCGTGCGCCCCTCCACGTCCATGGTGAGCTCCTCGTGCTGCAGCAGGTCGTTGCCCGGCGCCTCGGGTTGCTGCGGCAGCGCGGTGCGGGGGCGGCGGAACATCGCCGAGACGCGCGCCGAGAACTCCCGCGGGCTGAAGGGCTTCCCGATGAAGTCGTCCGCACCGATCTCCAGGCCGATCAGCCGGTCGATCTCGTCCTGCCGGGCGGTCACCATCACGATGTACGCGTCGCTGAGGGACCGGCTCTGGCGGCAGACCTCGACACCGTCGAGGTCCGGCAGGTTCAGGTCGAGGGTGATGAGGTCCGGCCGGTGCTCCTTCAGGGCGGCCAGGCCCTCGAGCCCCGTGGACGCTTCGATGACCCTGAATCCGTTCATGCGAAGGGTCGTCGCCAGCAGTTCCCGGATATCCGGATCATCCTCGACGATGAGCGCGGAGCGCTGCGACGTGGAAACGGACATGGGACAAGACTTTCACACAATTCCGCCCGTCGGCGCGGACGAATTGATCGTCCCGTGAACAGACCGTGAGGAAACGTTGAGACGCGGCAGTAGCGTGCCGGGATACGACCGACCACGCTCCGGACCATTCAGGTGGGACACGTCACCCTCCCGGCTGCCCGGGATCCCGTCCTGCGCCCTGATGAGCCCAGGGGCGGGCCGGGTCGCCCCGAGATCCCCGCTTTCAGCAGGCGCAAGCCTCGCCCCCTCGACTTTCTTGCCCGAAGCTTCGGACGGGCCGACGGGAAAACTTGAAGATCGAAGCGCATAGTTGACCTAAGGCAGTCGACCCCGTTCCCCGTTCCACCGGTCGGTTGCGATGACACCGCGCCCGCCGGCACTGCTCAGCACCGGAGGGGCGTCCCCAAATCTTCGGGAGGAGATCGCATGTCTGAATTGGAAGAGTGGTCGACCAGCCGCCTGCTCACCACCGCCGCCCGCCTCGTGGATCACGCGTGGAACGAGAGGCTGCTCGACATCGGAATCACCCATGCCGGCTACACCACCCTCGGCGTCCTGTCCCGAACGGGCACCATGACGGGCGCCAAGCTCGCGCTCGCGGTCCACGTCCAGGCCCAGACGATCGGCAAGACCATCGAGAAGCTCGAGCGCCAGGGGTTCATCTCCCGTATCCGCGACAGCATCGACCGCCGCAGCCAGCGCATCACGATCACCCCGGCCGGCGTCGAGGCACTCGCCAAGGCCGAGGACATCGAGCGCACACTGATGGTCGGCGAGGGGCTCGAGTCCTTCGAACTCCGCAAGCTCCTGCGCGGCATCATCGGGGAACTCGCTCCTCAGCGTCAGAAGCCGGCCGCGGCCGCCGTCTGACGCCCCAGCCAGGAAACGCACTCGAAGCGACCGCCTGAATGGGCGGTCGCTGTTCGCGTCCTCCCGACCGGGACGGCGTGACCGGAGAGAGACAGGTCGGCCTCACGGGGACTGCTGCCGACTCGGCAGGATCTTCGTTGCTGTCGACGGGGTGGAGCCGGGCTCAGGTCGGTACGACGTCCTCGTTCCAGTTGCCGAGGGCACTACGGTGGATCCCATGACGGGTGTACCGGCCCAACGGGTTCTGTTCCATGGTGTGACCGGCAGCGGGAAGAGCTCCGCCACCCACGCCTATTCCGCCGTTACCGGCATCCCTGAGTTCTCGGCCGACGACGACCTCGGATGGCTCCCCGGCTGGGAGAACCGCCCCATCGAGGACCAGTACCGGATCGCGGCCGGCATCGCCGCCCAGGACCGATGGGTCCTGGACAGCGCCTACTCGTCTTGGCGGGACCTCATCCTCGCCCGCACCGAACTCATCGTGTTCCTCGACTACCCCCGGTGGCTCTCCCTCGGACGCCTCATCCGCCGGACCATCCGCCGCATCGTCCGCAGAGACCCGGTGTGCAACGGCAACACCGAAACCCTCCGCCGCGCCCTCGCGAAGGACTCCATCATCGGTTGGCACTTCAGGACCTTCACCCGGAAACGGGACGCCATCGGGAAGATCAGGGCCGACCCGTCGATGCCTCCCGTCCTGTCCTTCCAGCGACCACGCGACCTCGACGCCTGGATCGCAGCAGGCGCGCACGCGCCACCGGCTGTCCGCCCGACGCGCCAGGGATGAGCGCCAACCCCACGACCGATGGATACAGCGCCGGCATCATCGTCGAGCCCTAGTCACCGAACCGGGCGCACCAGTACCGGCTCGACGGCCATCCCTGGTCTGCCCGCCAAGCCCAGCAGGACGTCCTGGCCATCTCAGACCTCACGGTCGAGGAGTACCGGACCCCGGACACCGCCGCCTCCATGCCCGACCACTTCCCCCTCGAACACGGCCGGCCCTGACCATCACGCCAGTGGCGCTCGTGCCATGCCCGACCGCTCGAGCCCCGCGAGGTCGTTGAAGCTGTACACGTGGAGCCCCTCGTAGCCCGCGCCGTCGAGCGCCGCCACCAGGGGCGCCGGGTCGTAGGACGCCGAGGACAGCAGCTGCCGCACCACGGACCCGGTGTCGGCCCCACCGGCGGAGCGCCGGAGGAACCCGATCGACGATCCCACCCCGATCGTGCCGGCCAGCCGGAGCAGGCGGCTGATGCGGACCGGTCCGGGGACGCCGGCCCAGACCGGCACCGTGATTCCGTCGCGCCGCAGCCGCGGCAGGTAGGCGCGCAGGGTGTCCGGGGAGAAGCAGAGCTGGGTGACGCACCAGGACGCGAACTCCTGCTTGGCGCGCAGCGTCCTCGCCAGCTCGTCCTCGGCCGTTCCCGGGTGGCCCTCGGGGTACACCGCGATCCCCATGCGGAGGGCGCCGCCGGAGAGATCCGCGATGTCCTCCATGAGTGCGCCGCTCCAGGCGTACGGGCCTGCCGCACGGGCGGCGTCCCCGCCGACCACGAAGACGTCCCGGATCCCTGCGTCCGTGCAGCGCTGGACGTGCCCGGCCAGCTCCGATCGGCCCGCCACGGAGCGCGCGGCGAGATGCGGGACGGCGGTGTATCCGGCTGCCGCGAGCCCCACGGCGGTGTCCACGGCCTCGCCGGGACCGTGGTGCGGCAGGCAGGTCACGGTGACGACGGCGGGGGCGGGCAGGTGCGCCCGGAGCCGTTCCTCCAGGCCGTCGCCGGGGATGACCTCGATGCGGACCGGGAGCTCAGGCACGCGCGCTCAGCACTCCACGACGTTCAGGGCCAATCCGCCGCGCGCTGTCTCCTTGTACTTGTCCATCATGTCGGCGCCGGTGTCGCGCATGGTCTTGATGGCGACGTCGAGCGAGACGTGGTGCTGCCCGTCCCCCCGGACGGCCATCCGCGCGGCGGTGATGGCCTTCATCGCACCGACGGCGTTCCGCTCGATGCACGGGATCTGCACGAGCCCGCCCACGGGATCGCAGGTCAGCCCGAGGTTGTGCTCGATCCCGATCTCGGCGGCGTTCTCGACCTGCTCCGGAGTCCCACCGAGCACCTCGGCCAGCGCTCCGGCCGCCATGGCACACGCCGAGCCGACCTCGCCCTGGCAACCCACCTCCGCGCCGGAGATCGACGCGTTCTTCTTGAACAGGGAGCCGATGGCCGTCGCCGCGAGCAGGAAGCGGACCACGCCGTCGTCGTCGGCTCCCGGGACGAAGTCCGTGTAGTACTTCAGGACGGCCGGGATGATGCCCGCCGCGCCGTTGGTCGGTGCCGTGACCACGCGCCCGCCGGCCGCGTTCTCCTCATTGACGGCCAGCGCGAAGAGCGTGACCCATTCCATCGTGCCGAGGCGGTCGGTCGGATCGTCGGCCTTCTCGAGCAGCTGCCGCTGCCGCTCCGCCCTGCGCCGGACGCTCAGCCCGCCGGGCAGGATGCCGCCCGTCGTCGTGCCGCGCCGGATGGTGTCCTGCATGACCGCCCAGATCGCGAGCAGCCCCTCCCTGACCTCGGCCTCGGACCGCCAGGACAGCTCGTTCGCGAGGACGACGTCCGAGAAGGACCCGCCGGTCCGCCGGCAGAGCTCCACCAGCTGGTCGGCCGTGTCGAACGGGTGGGACACCGGGACGGGCTCCACGGCCGCCGTCTCCGAGCCGATCTCGTCCTCATCCAGGACGAATCCGCCTCCCACCGAGAAGTATTCCCTGGACAGAATGGGCTCGTCATCGACGATATATGCCGAGAAACGCATGCCATTGGTGTGGTAGTCGAGCCGCTGTCCGCGGTGCAGCAGCACGTCCGTCTCGGGGTCGAAGGTGATCCGGCGCTCACCCGCGAGGTTGAGGGACCGGCACTCGCCGATGTAGGCGACCCGGGCGTCCGCCGAGGTCGGGTCCACGAGATGCGGCTGGTCACCCTCCAGGCCGAGCAGCACGGCCTTCACCGTGCCGTGGCCGTGGCCCGTCACGCCGAGGGAACCGAAGAGATCCACCTGCACGCGCTGCACGTCGGTCAGCAGTCCCTGGGTGCGGAGCATCTCGGTGAAGCGGTAGGCGGCGGTCATCGGTCCACCGGTGTGCGAGCTGGAGGGGCCGATGCCGATCTTGAAGAGGTCGAAGGCGCTGATGGTCACTGCGGTGTACCGGCAGGCTTCTCGCGCCGGTAGAACGGCGTGGGGATCACGGTGAACGGTTCCGGGCGGCCCCGGAGGTCCACCTGCACCTCCGTGCCGATCGCGGCGAACGCGGCGTCCACGTACGCGAGCGCGATCGGGTAGCCGAGGGTGGGGCTCGGCAGCCCGGAGGTGACGGTGCCGACGGCGGTCCCGTCGACGACGACGTCGTACCCGGCGCGGGCGGCACGGCGCCCGACGGCGCGCAGCCCCACGAGGCGGCGGGCGGGCTCCGCGGCCTTGAGGGGTTCGAGCACGGCGCGTCCCACGAAGTCGTCGGCCTTCTTGGTGCTGACCACGGGGCCGAGGCCGGCCTCGAAGGGGCTGATGTCGAGGCCGAGTTCGTTGCCGTACAACGGCATGCCGGCCTCCAGCCGGAGCGAGTCCCGGGCCGCCAGGCCGCACGGCAGGAGCCCGTGGGCGCCCCCGGCCTGCAGGACGGCGTCCCAGAGGCGCACCGCGAAGCTGGTGCCGATGAAGATCTCGAAGCCGTCCTCCCCGGTGTAGCCCGTGCGGGCCAGCAGGACCGGGAGATCCGCGAGTTCCACCTCGACGGCCGCGTAGTACTTCAGCTCGCGGATGGTCGCCGCATCGTCCGGGCGTGCCAGCTCGAGGAGGACGGCCTCGGCGGTGGGACCCTGCACGGCGATGAGGGCCGTGGTGTCGGACTGGTCCTCGACGGTCACGTCGAAGCCTGCGGCGCGGTGCCGGAGCTCCTCGGCGACGACGCCCGCGTTGGAGGCGTTCGGCACCACGAGGAAGGAGTCCTCGGCGAGCCGGTACGTGATGAGGTCGTCGATCACCCCGCCGTCGGCGGTGCAGATCAGGGAGTACTTGGCCTTCCCGACGGCGATCACCGCGAGGTTGCTGACGAGGGCGTAGTTGAGGAACGCGGCGGCCTGGGGTCCGCTGACGAGGACCTCGCCCATGTGGGACAGGTCGAAGAGACCGGCCGCCCGGCGGACCGTGTGGTGCTCCTCGAGTTCGCTCCGGTACTTCAGGGGCATCTGCCACCCGCCGAAGTCGGTGAAGGACGCCCCGTGCGCCTCGTGCTGGGTGTACAGGGCCGTGTGTTTGCTCTGCTCGCTCATGGGGATTCCTAGTCTTCGAAGGCTTCGATGGGCGGGCAGGAGCAGACGAGGTTGCGGTCGCCGTGAGCGCCGTCGATCCTGCGCACCGGCGGGAAGTACTTGTCGTGGTGCAGCGAGCGCAGCGGGTACGCGGCGAGTTCGCGCGGGTAGGCCTGCGTCCACTCGTCGCTGACGAGGACGCGCGCGGTGTGGGGTGCCTGCCGGAGCGGGCTCTCCTCGATGCTGAAGTCGCCGGCCGCCACGCGGTCGATCTCGCCCCTGATCGCGATCATGGCATCGACGAAGCGGTCCAGTTCGGCGAGGTCCTCGGATTCCGTCGGCTCCACCATCAGAGTCCCGGCCACGGGGAAGGACAGCGTGGGTGCGTGGAACCCGTAGTCGATGAGGCGCTTGGCGACGTCCTCGGCGGTGACGCCGGTGGCGGCCGTCAGCGGGCGGAGGTCCAGGATGCACTCGTGGGCCACGAGCCCCTGCGCCCCGGTGTAGAGCACGGGGAAGTGCTCGGTCAGGCGCGCCGCGACGTAGTTGGCGGCGAGCAGGGCATGCGCGGTGGCGCTGGTGAGTCCCTCGGAGCCCATGAGGGCGATGTACGCCCAGGAGATGGGCAGGACGCCGGCGGAGCCGTACATCGACCCGGAGACCGGTGTGCCGCCCGCCGCGCCGGGCCCGCCGTCCGTGGCGATGTCGCGGTTCGCGTCGCCGGGCAGGAACGGCGCGAGGTGCGCGGCGACGGCCACGGGACCGACGCCGGGCCCGCCGCCGCCGTGCGGGATGCAGAACGTCTTGTGCAGGTTCAGGTGGGAGACGTCGCCGCCGAACTCACCGGGCTGTGCGAGCCCCACGAGCGCGTTGAGGTTGGCGCCGTCGATGTAGACCTGGCCGCCGGCCCCGTGCACCTTCTCGCAGACCCAGCGCACGTCCTCCTCGAACACGCCGTGGGTGGAGGGGTAGGTGATCATGATGGCCGAGAGGTTCTCGGCGTGCTGCTCGATCTTCGCGAGGAGGTCGTCGTGGTCGATGTTTCCGTTCGCCGCCGTGCCCACCACCACGACCTTCATGCCCGCCAGCACGGCCGATGCCGCGTTGGTGCCGTGGGCCGAGGACGGGATGAGGCAGATGGTGCGGTTCTCGTCGCCGCGCGAGCGGTGGTAACCACGGATGGCCAGGAGACCCGCGAGCTCGCCCTGCGAGCCGGCGTTGGGCTGGAGGGAGACCTGCGCGTACCCGGTGATCTCCGCGAGCCGCTCCTCGAGGTCCGTGATCAGCTCACGCCAGCCCTCGGTCTGGCTCTCCGGGGCGAACGGGTGGATGGACGCGAACTCGGGCCAGGAGATGGATTCCATCTCGACCGTCGCGTTGAGCTTCATGGTGCAGGAGCCCAGCGGGATCATGGTGCGGTCCAGGGCGAGGTCCCGGTCCGAGAGCCGGCGCAGGTAGCGCAGCATCGCGGTCTCCGAGCGGTGCAGCGAGAAGACCGGGTGCGTCATGAACGCGGACGTGCGGTGCAGGTCCGCGGGGATCCGCCCGTCGTGCGCCGCGGCGGACTCGGCCATCGTTCCGCCGAAGACGGCCGCGACGGCGGCGGCGTGCTCCGGCGTCGTCGTCTCGTCGCAGGAGATGCCGAGGTGGTCGGCGTCGATGCGGCGGAGGTTGTAGCCGGCGGCCTCGGCCGTGTCCGCGTACTCCGCCGCCCTGCCCGGGACCCGGATCAGGAGGGTGTCGAAGAAGGCGTGGTGCACCACGGTGGCCTCGGAGCCCTTCAGGGCGTCGGCGAGAGCGACGGCGCGGCGGTGCGTGGTGCGCGCGATGGCCCTGAGCCCTTCGGGGCCGTGGTAGACGGCGTACATCGAGGCGACGATCGCCAGCAGCGCCTGCGCCGTGCAGATGTTGCTCGTGGCCTTCTCGCGGCGGATGTGCTGCTCGCGGGTCTGCAGGGCCAGGCGGTAGGCGGGGGCGCCGTCGGCATCCTTCGAGACGCCGACGAGGCGGCCGGGGAGCATACGCTCGAGGCCCTTGCGGACCGCCATGTACGCGGCATGCGGGCCGCCGAAGAAGAGGGGGACGCCGAAGCGCTGCGCGGACCCGACGGCGATGTCGGCGCCCTGCTCGCCCGGGGCGGTGATGAGCGTCAGGGCCAGGAGGTCGGCGGCGACCGTGACGAGGGCGCCCCGCTCCTTGGCCGCGCTGATGAGGGCCGCGTGGTCGCGCAGGGCGCCGGAGGCTCCGGGCTGCTGCAGGACGACGCCGTTGATGTCGCCGTCGGGCAGGCCCGCCGAGAGGTCCACCACCTCGACGTCGAACCCGAGCGCCTCGGCGCGGCCCCGGACCACGGCGACGGTCTGCGGAAGGGCGTCGGCGTCGATCACCGTGCGGCCCTTGTTCTTCCCGGAACGGCGCATGAGCAGGACGGCCTCCGCGACGGCGGACGCCTCGTCGAGCAGTGAGGCGTTGGCGATGTCGAGGGCCGTGAGGTCCTGGACCATGGTCTGGAAGTTGAGGAGGGCCTCGAGGCGGCCCTGGGAGATCTCGGGCTGGTACGGCGTGTAGGCGGTGTACCAGGCGGGCGATTCGAGGACGTTGCGGCGGATGACCGGCGGCGTGACGGTGTCGAAGTAGCCCTGCCCGATCATCTGCACGGCGGTCCTGTTCCGGCCCGCGATCCGGCGGAGCTGCGCCAGGACCTCGGTCTCGCTGAGGGCAGCCGGGAGGCTCAGCGCCCTGTCGAGGCGGATACTGGCGGGGACTGCCAGGTCCACGAGCTTGTCGAGGCTCGGGTAGCCGAGGACCTCGAGCATGTGCCCGGCGTCCGAGGTGCGTGGGCCGATATGGCGGTCGGCGAAGGTCGACGCGATGTCGGGGGAGGCAGTCATGGGAACTCCGTACGTCAGATGAGGGGCGCGGGCGCGCGGGCCTGGTCGGGTTCCTCCCCGCTCTGTAGGGGACCTGAGAGTTTCCGCAGGGCTCTACGCCTGCTTGCACCGTCGGTGAGCGCCGGACGCCGTCCGGGGCTGCTTTCCAGAGTTGCCTAGCCGCAGCGGTACTTTCGCCTGAGAGATTCCTGGGGAGGATTTGCTCCTACGGCGCCTACCGGTGTGTGGGTCAACGGCAGAACTCTCCCGCTGCAGATCGATGGCGTATTCAGTTGGGTCGTGCGGCATGTGAGCCGTCCCACAGCGTACCGCGCGCCCCGGATCGGAGGCAAAGGCCGCAGTGACGGCGGAACCCTACCCCGCCGCACCGGATCCGCGGAAGGGTGGTGCCTCGGGCACCACGCCGGGCCTCCCGCCGTGGCCGACGCGGGACTAGCGTGGCCACAACAGCCCCATCCGCACCAGGAGCATCAATGACGATCCCGCGCCTCCGTTCCGCCCTCGCCTCCCTGGCCCTGCTCGCCGCCGTCGTGGTGCCCGCGCCGCCCGCGGCCGCAGCACCTGCCGCGTATGTCGCCCTCGGCGATTCGTACTCGTCGGGCACCGGGACGCGCAGCTACCTGGCGGACGGGACGAACTGCCAACGGTCCGTCCACGCGTTCCCCGTCCTCATCGCGAGCGCCAGGGGGTACGCCCTGGACTTCCGCGCGTGCTCCGGCGCCACCATCCCCGATGTCGCGGCCGGTCAGCTCGGCGCACTGACGCCTGCGACGGCGTACGTGTCCGTGAGCGTCGGCGGTAACGACGCCGCGTTCGTCGCCGTCCTGACGGAGTGTGCGAAGCCGGCCTGGATGAGCAACTGCACCGCGGCGATCGACCGGGCCCAGGGCATCATCATCGGGCAGCTCCCCGGCCGCCTCGCGTCGCTGTACGGCCAGATCCGTGCCCGGGCACCCCAGGCGTCCGTCACCGTGGCGGGCTACCCGCGGATCTTCAACGGCGAGGACTGCAACGCGGCCACCTGGTTCTCGCCCACGGAGGAGGCACGCCTCAACGCGACGGCGGAGCTGCTCAACCGGACGACGGCGGCAGCGGCCGCCGCGGCCGGCTTCACCTTCCGGGATCCGTCCGCGGTGTTCGGGGGACACGCGGTGTGCGACGACGTCGAGTGGCTGAACGGTCTCGCGAACCCCGTCTCCGACTCCTACCATCCCAACCGCTCCGGCCATGCCGTCGGCTACGCGCCCCTGATCGGCCCGGCGCTGACGGGCGCCCCGGTGGCCGTCACCGCGGCCACGCTGCAGGCCGCCGAACTGTCAGCCCCCGCACTGGCGCGGGACCAGCGCACGCATGCCGCGCAGGATGCCCGGATCACCCCGGAGCGCTTCGTCCTGCCCGATCTGAAGGCCCCGGCCGCGCGGGCTGCCGCGGCACGTGCCGGCGTCGACCTCGGGGATCCGGCGAGCATCGCCCGGGCGGACCGCGCGGCAGAGGCCCTGCAGACCGGTCGCGGCGGGTCTAAGTAGATACATATGCATGGAATAACACCGGTGAGGAGCCTGTTCTACCAGCAGGCCCAGGGCGGGCCCGCACGCTGAGCACGGGAGCATCACCATGGCACGCGAACTGGAACTCGGACTCGACACCTTCGGGGACGTCACGCGCGGCGAGGACGGCACCCCCGTCCCGTACCCGCAGGTCATCCGCGACGTGATCGCGGAGGCCGTCCTCGCCGATCAGGTCGGCGTCGACTTCATCGGACTCGGCGAGCACCACCGGGACGACTTCGCCATCTCCGCCCCCGAGACCGTCCTCGCGGCGATCGCCGGGCAGACGGAGCGCATCCGCCTCGGTTCGGCCGTGACGGTGCTCAGCTCCGACGACCCCGTGCGCGTCTACCAGCGCTTCGCCACCCTCGACGCCGCCTCGAACGGCCGCGCGGAGGTCATCCTCGGGCGGGGCTCCTTCACCGAGTCCTTCCCGCTCTTCGGCTACGAACTCTCCGACTACGAGCGATTGTTCGAGGAGAAGCTCGACCTGTTCTCGGAGCTCATCAAGGAAGGGCCGGTCACGTGGTCCGGCAGCACCCGCCCGGGCCTGAAGGACCACGAGGTCTACCCGAAGACCGAGGGTGGGCACCTGAAGACGTGGATCGGCGTCGGCGGGAGTCCCGAGTCCGTGGTGCGGGCGGCCCGCTACGGCATGCCGCTGATGCTCGCGATCATCGGCGGCGACCCCGCGCGCTTCGCCCCCTACGTGGACCTGTACCACCGCGCCCTGAACCAGCTCGGCCGGCCTACGCTCCCCATCGGTGTCCACTCACCCGGCTACATCGCCGACTCCGACGAGCAGGCCCGCGAGGAGCTCTGGCCGGACAACCGGATCATGCGTGACCGCATCGGCCGGGAGCGCGGCTGGGGTCCGACGACGCGCGAGGAGTTCGACCACGAGGCGGACTTCGGTTCCCTGTACGTCGGGTCGCCGGAGACCGTCGCGCGGAAGATCGCCGCGACCGCGCGGACCCTCGGCATCGACCGCTTCGACATGAAG
Source organism: Arthrobacter sp. TJ-265 (assembly GCF_058269135.1). Classification (NCBI taxonomy): domain Bacteria; kingdom Bacillati; phylum Actinomycetota; class Actinomycetes; order Micrococcales; family Micrococcaceae; genus Arthrobacter; species Arthrobacter sp. TJ-265. The sequence goes on from NZ_JBZCND010000006.1 coordinate 115,120, forward strand.
TACAGCGCCGGGCCACTGCCCCACGGGAAACTCATGCACAGCATCGAGCTCTACGGCACCAAGGTGATCCCGATGGTGCGGGAGATGCTGGCGTAGGCACGGCGCGGTCGGAGCCGACCGACCTTCGCCCTTTCTTCGGTCTTCTTTCGCACTTCCGGCACGGCGTGTTTGAGCGGCGAGGGCCAGAGTGGAACGCAGGAGCACAGGTCTCCACGATCCTCCCGCCGGTTCCGGTCCGTCCACCGGAACCGGCGGGCAGCCTCGATCGGGATCCGTTCCCCACCAGGCCCGGCAGCAGCGAGAAGGAGCAGGCGTGACCACGATCCACCTCCCGTCCCTTCCGGCCGCGGTCCGGACGACGTGTGACGCCACCACCTCCCGCCCAGCCACCGACACGAGCGACGGGCCACAGCCTCCCGCGCTCGATCGGCGGACCCTCGAGAACCTCGGGGACGAACTCTCCGACCCGGCGGGCGCCATGGAATTCGCGCAGCTGTTCACGCAGATGCTCCCGCAGCGGATCGACGCCGTGGAGGCGGCCCTCTCCGCGCGCGCCACGGACGCGGCCGTCGTCGCCCTGCTCAGCCTCAAGGCGAGCGCGTCCATGGTGGGCGCGCGCCGGCTCGCGGAGGAATCATCCACGGCCCTGGAGGTCGTCGGGGAGCCCTCCGGGCACGAAGCGGCAGTCGCGCGGCTGCGAAGCCTCGCGGCGGACTTTCAGTCCGCGCTGGGCGGCATCATCCGATAGCCGACGCCGCGTACCGTCCGGATGAACCGGGGCGCCTTGGTGTCCTCGCCCAGCTTCTTCCGCAGGTTCCGGATATGCACTTCGACGAGGTGCTGGTCGTTGACCCACCCGTCACCCCAGATCCGTGCCAGCAGGGTCTCGCGCTGCCAGACCCGGCGGGGTCCGGAGATGAGCGTGGCCAGCAGGTCGAACTCGATCCGCGTGAGCGGGACCTCGACGCCGTCGAGCAGTGCGATCCGGCCCTCGGTGTCGATGCTGAGGGGTCCGTGGGTCAGCATCCCCGCCACCGGATCCGCTGGGACCGGGAACGCCGCCGCCGTCGGCTGCGGTTCCGCGTCCGTGCCCAGCAGCGGCTGGGCGGAATTCCGCACCGTGCTCCGCGGCCGCCGGAACATCGCATTGACCCGCGCCCCGACCTCACGGGGGCTGAACGGCTTCACCACGAAGTCGTCCGCGCCGATCTCGAGCCCGATGAGGCGGTCGATCTCATCCTGCCGCGCCGTGATCATGATGACGTAGGCGTCCGTCAGCGGCCGTATCTGCCGGCACACCTCGACGCCGTCGATGTCGGGGAGATTCAGGTCCAGCGTCACGAGGTCCGGCTGACGGTCACGGACGAGCGCGACGCCCTGGCGCCCGTTCTCTGCCTCGATCGTGGTGAAGCCGTTCATGCCGAGCGTCATGACCAGCAACTGCCGCACATCGGCGTCGTCTTCGATGATGAGCGCGACACGCGCGTCGGGGTCAGGTGTCATGGCTAACACATTGCCAGATGTCGGCGCCCGGACCGAGTGCATCGGAACCGTTCTGCACAGTTTCTACCGGGCGCGTCCGCCGGCCCCCGAGGACCGCAGCCATCAGCGGCCCGCCGCCACTGTGCGGGCCGCTAGCCACGGTCCGATGTCGGACCCCGGGAGGGGCATGGCGAGGTGGAAGCCCTGCCCGGAATCGCATCCGCGGTTCAGCAGCTCCTCCCGGGTCTCCTCGCTGTTGACGCCCTCGGCGACCACGCGGAGGCCCAGGCTGTGCGCCATGTCGATGATCGACCCGACCAGCGCGCCTGCCCGCGCGTCGCCCCCCATCGCGGTGACGAACGAGCGGTCGAGTTTCAGTTCGTCGACGGGAAGGTCCCGCAGGTAGGCCAGGGAGCTGTAGCCGGTGCCGAAGTCGTCGATCGAGATCTGGACGCCCACGGCCCGCAGCTCCGCGAGGAGCCCGGCGGTCCCCGCGGGCGTGGACATCAGGACGTCCTCGGTGATCTCGAGCATGAGACAGGACGCCGGCACGCCGTGCTCCTCGAGCAGGTCAAGGATCTCGTGCGGGAGGCACGGCAGGATGCAGGAACCGGACATGTTCACGGCGACGACGACGTCCAGACCTTCCGCGCGCCAGCGGGCGACGCGCTGGACGGCCCTCCGAAGGACGAGCGAGGACAGCTGCGGCATCAGGCCGGCATCCTCGGCGAGCGACAGGAACGCGCTCGGTGGCAACTGCCCGCGGGTCGGGTGGTTCCACCGGACGAGGGCCTCCACGCCGATCACCTCCTGGTCGGCCAGGCGGACCTTCGGCTGATAGTGCAGCTCCAACTGATCCTCCGCGAGCGCCGTCCGGATCTCCTGGACGGTCCGCAGCCGCAGTTCGCCGTCGTCGTCGTCCGTGGCGTCGTACACGTGGCAGCCGCTGCGCTGCGCCTTCGCCCGGAACATGGCGATATCGGCCTTCCGCATGAGCAGGCTGATGTCGGTGCCGTGCCGGGGCGTCAGGGCGATCCCGATGCTGGCGCTCACCTGAAGGGCGGTGGTACCGATCTCCACAGGGCTGGAGAGTTCGGCGCCCAGCCTCTTCGCCGCGGCCACGGCGTCGTCCTCCGTCGCACCACTGAGGAACACGGCGAACTCGTCGCCGCCGAGCCGCGCGAGCAGGTCCCCGGGGCGCAGCTGCTGACGGAACCGTCGGCTGACCTGCACGAGGAGCGCGTCCCCGACGTCGTGCCCGAGGGCGTCGTTCACGTGCTTGAAGCGGTCGAGATCGACGATGAACAGCGCACCGGTGCGGCCGTCGGCCAGCCGGTCGGGCACATCGGTCAGCAGGGCGCGACGGTTCGGCAGCTTGGTGAGCTCGTCCGTGCGTGCCAGCGCCATGAGCATCCGGTTCCGGAAGGCGAGGGGCACGGACGCCAGGCCCAGCGAGGCAGCCGCGAAGATCACCGCGAGCAGCGGGATGTCCAGCCGGGAACCGATGACGAGCACGGCGAGCGCCGCCGCCGTGGACACCAGGGGTGCCGCGAGCTCTGGGACGCCGCGGCTCCTGCGGGCCCGCCCGGTTCCTGCTGCGCCGTCGACCCAGGCAGCCACGGCCACCACCCCGGTCACCCAGCCGGCATCGATGAGCGAACCGGCGCTGTAGTCCTCGATGCCCAGCGCATAGGCGACGTCGGCGGCGGAGAAGAGGATCATCCCGGCGATCAGGACAGGCCAGCGCGGCCCGATGTCGAGGCCCCTCGACGCGAGGACCCCTCCCACGGCGGTGATCACCAGCAGATCGAGGAGCGGGTAGGCGACGGTGATGGCCACCTCGAAGGCCGTGCCGCCGGCGGTGCCGGTCTGCAGGATCGGCGCCAGCAGCAGCGCCACGAGCGAGGCTGCCGCGAGCGCTCCGACCAGGCTGTCCAGCAGGATGGGCCACATCAGGCCGCGCAGCTTCCGCACGAGCACGACCGCGAGAGCGCCGAGCATCAGCGGATAGAAGGCGAGGTACGGAACGTCCGCCAGGGAGGTGAAGCCGAGCGAGTCGCCTCCGTCCAGCGATGCCAGGTAATAGGCGTCGCCGGCGGTGTAGGCGAGGACCGCCCCGCCGCCGAGCAGGACCTGCGGTTCGGCGAATCGGGTCCGTACCGCAGCACTGATGCACAGGCCTACGGCGGAGAGTTCGGTGAGGATGCACAGCCAGCCGTCGGAGAGAGGCTCGAACGTCGTCGGATCCCCCAGCAGGAGGCTCACGGTATAGAGGACGAGCAGGCTCACCATCACGGCGGTGAGGACCCGGGTGTGACCCCCCTGCTCGCGGCGGCGCACGACGGCGGCAAAGGGCGTGTCGCGCCGCATCAAGTCCCCGTCCTCTGCGCTGGCCATGGCGTTCATGGCAAGGGCCAGCATAGGCAGGCCGCCACCCCGGCCGGACCCGATCCGGTGCGTCCTCGCCGCATCCTGTGGAAATCCTTGGTTGACCCTGTTGTGCGGGGACCGTCTGTACCCTCGACCTATGCTGCGAATCGTCCGCCAACTCCTGATGGTCCCCGAGGTCGCGCTCCTGGCGCGGCGCACTCCCCGGGACCCGGCGAGGGCGTGGGAAGGCTACTGGCACGGAGTCCGGGCAACCGGCACACAGGGCGAGGTGCTCTGGGACACGGACATCGGCCCCGAGGCGGAGCAGTACGCGCAGTCCATGGAGGCGTCCATGGACTGCGCGCTCCCGGTCCTCGACGTCGGATGCGGGAACGGACGCTGGACGCGCTGGCTCGCCCCCCGCTTCCCGGCCGCCGTCGGCGTGGACATCGCGGAGAGTGCCGTGCAGCGGGCGCGGCAGGAGACCGGGGACGGGCATGCCATCACCTTCCGAGCCCTCGACCTCACTGTTCCCGGCAGCGGCCATATGCTCCATGAGGAATACGGGGACATGAACGTGTTCGTCCGAGGTGTCTTCCATGTCCTGAGGGGCCCGCAGCGCGACCAGCTGGCGCAGAACCTGCACGCGCTGGTGGGCCGGCGCGGACGCGTCCTGCTCACGGAGACGAACTATCGCGGCAGCCCGCTCTCCTACATGCAGAGCCTCGGCGCGATGCCGGGCAGGATCCCGCTTCCGCTGCGCAAGGCCATCGGCGGCATTCCCGTGCCGGGCCGTTTCGGCCCGGAGGAACGCCGTGCAGCGTTCCCCGAGGCAGCCTGGCAGGTGGTGATCGATGGACCGGTGACCATCGAGGCGGTGCCGATGGGCGGCGACGGGACCACCGGCATCCCCGGATACTTCGCTACGATGAAGACTCGCTGATCCTCGGTCTCACGGGGTGAACCCAGGGCCGGCCCGGCCCGGAAGGCATCAGCGGTCTGCTCAGGAGGCCCCCTTGCCCGCACAGCGTATCGACGGCGACAAAGCCGGCCTGGAACTCCTGCCGAACGGCATCCTCCACCTGGAGTGGGATCGGGACTGCACCATCACCGCCACGGACGCCGAGGCCGCCATGCGGGCGGTCGACTCCCTCGCCGAGGCGGAGGGCCACCCGATGCTCGTGGACATGGAGACCACGCGAACGGTGACGCGCGACGCGCGGGCCGTCTTCGCCACCCCCTGCGCGGCGTCGCGGATCGCCCTTTTGGGCTCCTCCCCCGTCGACAGGATGATCGCCAATTTTTTCCTCGGGGTGAACTCCCCGCCCTGTCCCACGCGGTTCTTCACCTCCCGCCACCTGGCGGTGGCCTGGCTGCAGAGCGGAGCGGGGGAGCAGGAGCACCCGGCGAGCGCCTGACCCGCCACAGGGCCGCCGTGGAGCTGATGCCGCGCAGGAGCCCCGTGCGTTTGTTCGAGGGTTGCCTCAGAGGGGTACGGCGATGTCGGCCCCGCCTTCGTGGGTGAGCCGCGTGCGCACCTGCACCACCGACGGAGCGGTGACGAAGCCCCCCGCGACCAGGGCCTGGCCCTTCGTGAAATGCAGGGCGTCGTCGAGGTGCCCGGGCGAGACGTAACCGAAGACGGAGGCCAGTTCGGCAAGATCCCGCGGCGATGACATCTTCATGAGGACGAGGTTGTCGCACTGGCTCAGGACGTTGACAGGGAGTTTGGACGGTCGCTGGGTCGACAGAAGAAGCCAGAGCCCGAACTTACGCCCCTCCGCGGCGATCTGGGTGATCCGTTCGGTGAGCGCGCGCTGGACGGGCGTGATCGGGTCCGGGCTGCAGAGGTTGTGGGCCTCGTCGATCACGATGAGGATCGGGCGACGTTCCTCACGGTTCTTCCACAGGTGATCGAGCACGCTGAGTGCCGCGACCTGCGGTTCGGCCGGAAACCGGAAGCCGCCCAGATCGAGGACAGTCGCGCGTGGGCGTTCGTCGATGACGTCTTCAGCGGACCGGCCGCCCCACGCCCAGAGGTCCCATTCGAGGACGCCGAGATTCTCGATGCGCATCGCGAGATTCCGCCCCGAGGCGGAGTCCTTCGCCCGCAGCTGACCGACCAGATCGGTGCGGTCCTTCACGTCCACCTCACTCTCGAGGTGGACGAGGACGTTGTACTCCTCGCGGTCCAGGACCGGATCGAGACCCAGGACGGCGGCGCGCGACTCCAGCGACTGGTCCAGGAACCGCACCCGGACGTAGTCGGACCCGCTTCCCGTGGCGCGGAGGACGCGCACATCATCGAACGCGTCCGAACTCCCGTTGAGCGGCGCCTTGAGTTCTCCCAGGCGGACGAAGTCCGCGTTCGGATCGAGGACGAGGAGCGGCAGCCGGGTGCCCAGCAGCAACTGTTCCAGGACGACACCCAGCGCATAGGTCTTCCCCGACCCGCTCTGCCCGCACCAGAACGTGTGGCGGTTGAACCGCCGGGCATCGAGTTCAGCAGGCGTGCGGCCGCCGTCGAGGGTGCCGATTCTCAACTGATGGGACATCTTCTCTCCAACGTTCGTCGGTTCCGGACCCGCCCATCCAACGCCCCCTCACCGACTACTGTCCTCCCACGAACCGGATGATCAGGGACCTTCCTCTTCGTTCTTGACAGGCAACCTGATGGTTACCTACGTTCGCGATATGAGTGATGCGTTCCGGGCGATTGCAGATCCCACCCGCCGCGCCCTGATCGAAGCCCTCCACGAACGCAACGACCAGAGCCTGTTCGAACTGTGCACACGGCTGATGTCCGGTCGGGCCACGGTCGTCACCCGCCAGGCCGTCAGCAAGCACATCGCCGTACTGGAAGAGGCGGGCGTGGTCAGCGTCCGCAGGATCGGGCGCACCAATATCCACCACCTCGACACCGCGCGGTTGACCGAGGTCGCTGCGTGGCTCGCGACCCACATCGACGATCAGGAGCAGGAATGAGTGACAGCGAGACGCGGAACGAAGAGGATGCCTCGGGGCGCAGCACCGGCCGCTGGGAGGAGCGTGATCCTCACGGAGGCATGATCGTCGGCAGCTACGTCGAGGGTGAACGAGTCGGCGAGTGGACGCACTACTTCGCGGACGGGCGGGTGCGATCGGTGAGCCAGTACGTCGCGGGAAGCCTCACCGGACCGGTGACCTGGTACCGCGCGACCGGCGGGCTGCTGCAAAGAGGTGGGTTCCTCGACGGGGAGAAGCACGGCTTCTGGCAGCGTTGGAACGCGGCAGGGGCGATCATCGACGAGGGTGAGTTCGACCTGGGCCGCAAGACTGGCCAGTGGACCTACTTCAACCCGGACGGAACGGTGAAGCGCACGACGCTGCACCGCGGTCGAGCGACCTAGTGAAGATCGGTGAGCGACAGGCCGAGGGGGAACGCGTCACGAGATGTCGGGTCACCCCAGGAAGCAACGGCCCTGCTCATCGATCCGATGCGTCATGTCTGGACTCGTGCACAGACGTGATGATCAGCACGCCGAGTCTGCGCGCCCGCAACACCGAGAAGCATCCGGCCTGGATGACCGTGCTTGAACCCCTCGTCGCCGATCGGCCGACGGGCAGGGCGAGAAACTGCCCTGCAGGCCAGTGCGCCTGTCGGTAGCATGCGAAGCATGACGATCAAATTGGAGAACGTCGGGATCGCCGTCCGCGACATCGACGCGACGATCGCGTTCTTCACCGATTTGGGCCTCGAAGTCGTTGGCCGCGACACGATCAGCGGCGACTGGGCCGATACCGCCGTCGGCCTCGACGGCAACCACGCCAAGATCGCCGTACTCAGAACGCCGGATGGTCACGGTCAGCTCGAGCTTTTCGAGTACCTTCACCCCGACGCGATCGAGACGAACCCAACCCTTCCCAACGAGATCGGCATGCACCGCATCGCGTTCTCCGTGGATGACATCGACGCAGCGCTCGAGGTAGCTGCGCGGCACGGCTGCCATCCGCTTCGGGGTGTGGCGACATATCGAGATGTCTACAAGCTCACGTACGTGCGTGGCCCGAGCGGCATCCTGGTGATGCTTGCTGAGGATCTGAAGAGGGACTGACGGTCGTTCGCCCGATGTACGGGTTACCGAACCACGCCCACAGCTCGTTCCCGATGCGACGGCAGGTCTGAGCCTCGTGCTCGGCTCGGATTGTTCTCCTCCTCATAGGACATAAGCGACACCGAACGGTCAGGACGGACACTCGCCGTGCAGATCATGGTGAGGTGTTCGTCATGTTGTTCGTCATCAAGGAGAAGGAGTTGTTGTGCGGATACTCGTCGTAGGGGCCGGAGCCACAGGAGGCGCCTTCGGAACCTTGCTGCAGGAAGCAGGGCGGGACGTCACCTATCTCGTCCGTGAACGAAAAGCAGAAGCCTTGCGTCGCGACGGATTGCGATTCGTGTCCCCTGATGCCGACCGAACTCACCCGGTGCAGGTCATCACGACCGCCGACACGGCGCCCGTCTTCGATCTCGTGCTCATCACGGTCAAGGCGACAGCCTTCTCCTCCGCAGTCATCGACGTCCACCCGTTCATCGACGCGAACACGCGCATCCTCCCGATCCTCAACGGCATGGCGCACATCGACCAGCTCCGGGCGGCGTACCCGGGACAGGTACTGGGCGGTCTGGCCCGCATCGTGGTGACCCTCGACGGAGACATCGTCCACCAGAAGACGCCGATGAGCTCACTCACGGTGGGCTCCCTGACAGACGCTCCGGTCGCGGACGATATCCGGAACGCCCTTGACGTCCCGGGCATCGACTTCTCGGTCGCCGATGACGTGGTGGGCGCGCTGTGGGACAAATGGGCGTTCATCGCCGCTGCCAGCGTCATCAACTGCCTGTTCCATGCTCCCGTGGGCCGCATCCTTGATGCCGGCGGCGAAGGCGCGATACGCGCGGCGATCGAGGAACTCGAGGCCGTCGCCACACGGGCCGGGCACCCCGTGTCGGGTCCGGCGCACCGACAGGCAGTGGCGCTCCTGACCGAACCCGGATCGTCCTTCACCACATCGCTGTACCGGGACCTCACCGCAGGACTGCCTTCAGAGGTCGACCACATCCTCGGCGACTACGCACTCCGGGCCAAGGCGCTGCAGCAACCCACTCCGCTCCTCGACCTGACCCTCATCGCGATCAGGGCAAACCTCTTGAGCTGATCCACGACGGCTCTCGCCCGCGCCGTTGTCCGTATCGACCCCCACCTGAGAAAGTAACGACATGACCCTGGACATCGCAGCCTTCCGCGCGCACTTCCCCGCCCTGCTCACCGGCACCGCGTATTTCGACGGCCCCGGCGGAACCCAGGCCCCCACCGTCGTGGGAGCTGCGATAGCCGACGCCATCACCGGGCCGCTGTCCAACCGCGGATTCGGTATGGGCTCGGAGAGCAACGCCGAATCGGCGGTCGGCGCATTCCGCGCGGCGATGGCTGACCTGCTGGGGGCACATCCTCGCGGTGTCGTCTATGGGCGAAGCGCAACGCAGCTCGCCTATGACTTCTCCCGCCACCTCGCCAAGACCTGGCAGCCGGGTGACGAGGTCGTGGTGTCACGCCTGGATCATGACTCCAATATCCGCCCCTGGCTGCAAGCAGCAGCCGCGGTCGGCGCCACTGTGCGCTGGATCGATTTCGACCCGGACACCACGGAGATCGACGAAGCGTCCGTCGCAGCCGCGATCACCGAGCGCACGAAGCTGGTAGCGATCACCGCCGCGTCGAACCTGCTGGGCACCAAACCGCCGGTGCGCCGCATCGCCGATGCCGCTCACACGGTCGGCGCACTGGTCTATGTGGACGGGGTGCACTACACCGCTCATGCGGCGGTCGACGTGAAGGCGTTGGGAGCCGATTTCTTCGCCTGTTCGCCCTACAAATTCCTCGGGCCTCATTGCGGTGTTCTCGTGGCCGACCCGGATCTGCTGGAATCACTGCAGCCGGACAAGCTGCTGCCGTCCACGAACGAGGTTCCTGAGCGGTTCGAGTTCGGTACCCTCCCGTACGAGATCATGGCCGGAGCCACGGCGGCCGTGGATTTCCTCGCCGCGATCGCCCCCGGCGCCGCAACCGGCCGCCGTGCGCGCCTTCTCGCATCCGCTCACATGGTCGATGAATACGAGCTCGCGTTGCGCTCCCGGATCGAGGCGGGGCTGGCCGAACTGGGTGACGCCGTCACGCTGCACTCAAAAGCCCAGGATCGGACACCGACACTGCTGGTGACGTTCCCGGGCCGGTCCTCCGCGAACGCCTACCGGTTCCTTGTGGAACGGAACATTCTCGCGCCGGCCGGCTCGTTCTACGCGTACGAAGCCTTCCGTCGTCTCGATCTCGAGGACAGCGCCGCCCTGCGGATCGGCTTGGCGCCGTACAACAACGACGACGACGTCGATCGCCTCCTGGCGGCACTCGGCGAGTTCGTTGCTTCATAGCGCGGGGTGAGGGTATCCGCGTTGCACGGATCGTGCACCGATGCTGACTGCGACGACGAGCAGGATGCCGCCGGTCCGGCTGTGTCGTACCCGGATGCGTCGGTGATTCCGATACTGAGGTAGCGATACACCGTCGTCCGGCTGGCACCGATGAGCTTCCCGATGTCCGCCGGAGCAAGCCCCTAGGCGCTAAGATCCTGTACTCGCTTCACCGTGGCATGGTCAGTCGTGACTTCTCGAGCGGCATCTATCACTGCGTATTGATGGGGTAGCCCATGTCTTGTGAACTCGTCTCGCCGCGTCCTTTTCGGGCACAGCAGTCGTGGTCTCCTGACCACATGGGCACGGCACAAGCTTCCCCTCGTTTCGCTGCTTGTCCCGCACACACGTGGACAGCAGGAGCCAGTGGCCCGCCTGCACACCCCCACCACGTCACCAATGCGAGAGGTCACCTCGGGTGAGCGGTGGACGGGCGCAGTTTCCCCGAGTGGCGGGGCGGTCTCACCCGACTTCAGCTCCTGCTGGTAGAGGTCATCCACCTGCGGGCGGGTGGAGCCCGAGGGGTGGAGCTCAAGGCCGTCCACCTGTGGGTGAACCAATCACTGGTCGTTCGAATGTTTCGTCGCCGGTTGGTCCGTCGTGCGCGCGGTCTAGGGTGAAGATATGGACGCAGCGACCGCAGTGATGCAAGCCCTGACCACAAGCGAGCAAGCTGGGTTGATCATGGACTTCGACGGGGTTCTCTCGCGGATCACCGACAATCCGGGTGCCAGCGAGCTCCTGCCAGGCACCGAGAAGATACTCGCTGCTCTGGCCACTAAGCTCTCGGTCGTCGCCCTCCTCTCGGGGCGGCCTGCCGCGTTCCTCACTGAGCGAGCAAGCATCCCCGGGGTGGAACTTTACGGTTCCTACGGGCTGGAGAGCGTTACCGAGAACGGCATCCAGGTCGTACCGGAAGCCCGGCCGTGGATGACCGTTGTTGAGGAAGCCACCCGAGTGCTGCACCAGGAGCTGGAAGGTGTCGAAGGTGTAACCGTCGAAGAAAAGTCCCTCGCAGTGGCCGTGCACTGGCGGCTCGCGCCGGACCAGGACAGAGCTATGAAGCTCATCGCCCCACTCATGCAGGGTGTGATCGACACATACGGGTTGCGCCACGAGCCCGGCAAATTCGTGGAGGAGCTCCGAATGCCCCTGGATCAGGACAAGGGCACCGCTCTTCAAAAAATCATCAGCACCCAAGCCCTCCAGACAGTCGCGTACGCAGGCGATGACCGAGGAGACCTACCAGCCTTCGAGACAGCAACCGCAGCAGGCGGGTACGCGCTTGTCGTCGACGGCCCCGACATGGCGCCGTCAATCAACAACATCACCGGTGCCCACTTCAACGGACCGGAACACTTCCAGTCCTGGCTGCACCAGCTCAATGACGCCCTGCACTAGCAGCGGACCTCCACGAAGGATCGACTGTCTCCGACGGTCAACGCACCGCCCCGGCAGTAGTGGCTAGGAAAAAGCTCGGTCCGGTCTGTCCACGAATCAGGACACCTCGTTCACTCCTAAGCTGAGATAGCGGTACACCGTCGCCCGACTGGCGCCAATGATCTTCCCGATATCGGCTGGAGCAAGACTGTGCCCTTTGAGGTCCCGCGCTCGCCTGACCTTTTGCATGATCTGCAGTTACTTCCCGCCGGCCAGCTTTCCGCCCGTACTCGGCCACCGCCATGCCGGCCCTAGTCCGCTCAGCGAGCTGGTCCCGCTCCAGCTGCGCGAACGCGGACATGACAGTCAGCATCGCCCGACCCATCGGCCCGGTTCTGCTGATGCCTTCGGTGACGCTGCGGAAGTGCACCCCCCGTTGCTCCAGGTCATCAATGAGGGCCAGCAGATTCCGGGTGTTGCGTAGCGGTACGTTCGCATTCGCTACTGGCTGTTCTGCCCGCGAAGGTGCGACTGGTCGGCGCCGTTGCGGTTCTGGAGATAACGATCAACATACGTTAGTTGCGTGCTGCAAGCAGTGCCTGCGAGAGTTGTAAGCATACTGATATTTGCGAATCGTCAAGTATCAGATGCGAACGCTGCTTTGAGGACGGCCGGAATGACGAGAGGGCCGACAACGGCTCGAGCACGGATCAAACCTCACCTTAAGGAGCACATCGTGGCACAAGGAGACTCATCGGGTGCGAGCACCCCGAAAAGCCGGCGTGACGACGTCGTAGCCGCCGAGAGGGATCGCTTCGGTGGCATTAAGTTCGGGTCGGCGTTCTTCGGCTGGCTGACCGCAATCGGTTTGACCGTGATCCTCAGTGCTCTCGCCGCGGCGATCGGCGTCGGCGTCGGGGCAGCTAATACGAGCAGTGCGAATGACGCCGCGAACCAGGCACAGCAGAACGCACAGACCATCGGCGTAGTCAGCGGGATCGTCCTGGCGATCATCCTCTTCGTCGCCTACTACTGTGGCGGCTATGTCGCCGGCCGCATGGCGCGGTTCGACGGCGTGAAGCAGGGCGTGGCCGTATGGCTGTGGGGCATCATCATCGCGATCGTCCTTGCGATCCTCGCTGCGGTGGCTGGCGACCAGTTCAATGTGCTGTCCAACCTCAACGGCGCTCCGAGCATCCCCGTGGACGGCAGCGCACTTACGGCTAGCGGCCTGGTCGCCCTCGCGATCGCAATCCTCATCCCACTGATCGGTGCGGTCCTCGGCGGCAAGGCCGGCATGAGCTTCCACCGCAAAGTCGATCAGGCAGGGATTGATCACCAGCTTGGACGCTGAACTCAACCAGGTGAGCCTCAGGGGCGGACGCCTGAAGGAGGTGCCACCCGATCAGAGTGGCACCTCCTCGACGTTAACGCGGTTCCCCAGAGGCCTGGTTGGTGTCGCGCAGGAAGAAGGCACCGAGTGATCCAGCGAGCGTGGCGAACACCGCCACCGAGTAGACGGCGAGCAGCACCTGCAGGATGCGTGCGAAGGGTGTTGTTGGTGTCAGGCCGCTACCGGTAATTGTCGCCATCGCTGATTCGAAGAGCGCGTCAGCGTAGGAAGCGTGCGTTCCGGTGGCATAGAGCAGCTGACTGGAGGCGAGAATGACCACCGCGGTCACGGCCACCAGCCACCCGATGCGACTGGACAAGAGTCGGCTAGCGGACCGCGATCCGCGCACACCTGCGGAGACGATGCCCCCGAACCGCGCGAACCGGGCCAGCCGGACAAAGCGCAACGCCTGTAGTGCCCGGAAGAATCGAAGGAAGGGCACCAGGAGGAAGACGACCTGCCACCAGTTCTTCTTCCAGAACGCGGGGCTGAATCCGGCGATGTAGGCCCGCAGTAGGAATTCGGCGACGAAAATTGCCCAGAACACCCACCCCAGAACGGTGAAGGTAAGGACTGTTCCTGTACTGGTGGCGAGGATCTGCCCAAGCACGACGAACAGGAAGATGACGCCCAGGATGCCCATCGGCTTGTCCAAGCGTGTCGCCATGACTTCCGCGCGACGAAGACCGGCCTCCCGAACCGCGGTTGGTTTATCCATTAGTTGTCGTCCCTTGAGCGTCATCCATCCGTCGTGACTCCGGACGGCGCGGGGCCATCAGTGGTCCGTGTCGGCGTAACCGGTGATACCACTCATGGCGGACCCGCTCCCGAGTTTGCTGGTGGGGATGACGCTGAGTTTTCCGTTGGTTTCCAGGACGACGGCGGCAATGGACGAGAGATCGCCTGAACCGGTGCCCCGCACCGCTTGCATGACTTCTGATTCGCTCAAGCGATTACGGTGCAATTCCTCGTACTTTAGGCGTCCGTTGATCACAAGGGCGGTGGGTTTAGCTGTGATGGCGCTGCGGGCGCCCGGCCAGCGCGCGGACACCCATGCGACGACGAACTGCAGCCCGGCCAGGAGGGCAAGGGCGGTCAGTCCCTCTGCGTAAGCTACATCGGAGCTAAGCAGGATTGTCGCAAGGGTCGAGCCAAGAGCCACGGTGACAATGAAGTCGAAGGCATTGAGCTGACTCAGCGTTCTCTTGCCGGACAGACGAAGAGCTCCTATGAGCGTCGCATAGGACACCGCTCCTACGATGAGCACCCGTAGAATGTCCGCCCACGAGTCAAACCACACTGACGACCCCTAGCCCAGTGACGTCAGCAGCGCATCGCATGCTTGCTCGCAACGCCGGCATGCTTCAGCGCAAATCCGGCAGTGCTCGTGCATGGAAGCATGCTCGGAGCACGTTTCCTCGCAGGCCTTGCATGCAGCGTGGCATGCTTCGAGTACTGCGCGGGTCAGGTTCGCGTCATATCCGGTGCGTCGGGAGAGGATCCTGCCCGTTGTGGCGCATATGTCAGCACAGTCGAGATTTGTCCGGATACAGCTGGCCAGATCAGCGATCATCTTCTCGGCGAGACAAGCGTCCGCGCAGGCTGTGCAGGTCTGGGCGCAGGCGAAGCAGGCCTCGATACACTCAACGAGCTTGTCGCGGTCAATACCTCCGAGATCCTGTGGGTACGTGTCGAGCATCGCGCGGGTGTCATCCATTGCTTTTCTCCTTCAGGTCCGTGTCGTGGGTTTATGGGATCCGTGCTTCCAATGCGCAGCAGCGACGTCTATTGGCTGCCGAGGTTGTGGGCACCACATCGCAGGTCTCGTCACTGCATTGCTTTCAAGTCTTACGGTGACGTGGATCGTAGTGCTGGCGGAGCTGTACTGCCCTCTCAGTTCGTCCTGGTCACCGCGGTCCCCCTTTCCTGCTCCGTTGTGGGCCCCTGATCCGAGTTCTCGCTCTCGGGTCGGTTGGGTGCGGGTGATGATTCCTTCTGCCATGGCCACCGTCCGGTGATCTCGAGCTCGAGCGAGAAACTGAGGAATGTCCGGATGAGGACAAGCAATGCCAGGACGCCGACCGAGGTGAAGGTCGGGGTGACAGCAACCGTTCGGATGATGTCAGCTGCGACGAGTAGCTCAAGCCCGAGGAGGATGGACCGTCCGAGCCGTCTGCGGTACGCATGGTAGACGCCGTCCTTGCTGTTGTTCCGTCGCACCACTCCGCTCAGGGCCACGAGGGTTGCCACGATGGCGCCAATAACGATTGCGGCGACGCCGGCTGCGTCGACGGCTATACCCACGGTTTCCATAAGGTGCTGGAAGTTCATGACTGTCGGCCCTTCCAAGAGTGACGGCACGGTTTCCAGTCTCAACCCATCAGGTTGCGCGGTTGGCTACGCGCCTCGGTGCTGAAGGTGCGGAGCTCCTCCTAGACAGCAGGTGTCGGCTGCATCCTGGGGATACCGCTTGATGGTGTGCTGCCACCACCCCATCCTCCTGTGCAACGTTGTTCCGTCGGCGTGCAGGGCTGCCGGTGTCGTAGAACCTGTGAGGGCAGAGAGATCGGACCATGAAACGGGGCCTTTCGACGCCTACGGCGGTGAACTACTCGGGCCTCAAGGCCTCGTTTCGTCGCATCCCTGTCAGATTGCGGCCGGCCTCAGGTCGGCCGCACGTCGTTGGGCGGTACTAGGGAAGGTCCTCGACGTCGTCGGCGACGACGACGAGTTCCTGCTCGTATTCCACGACGTAGGTGGACTCGTCGTCATCGAAGGTGAATCCTTCTTCTTCCAGATCGGTGAGGATGAAGTTCCTTACCGTGCCCGTCACCTGGACGTTGTCGCCTTCTTCGACTTCTTCACCCAGCCCGGTGCCGACGATGAGAGTTTCGTCTTCTCCGACGCTGAAGACATTGGGGCCGACCACTTCCTGAACTTCGGTCTGCAGGGTGACGGTCTCGCCGAGGATGGCTGCTTCGGCGGTGGGTCCCGCCTCTTCGGCTTCCTGAACGACGGTCTCCTCGGCGCAGCCGACGAAACTCAGGGCGGCGAAGGGCAGGAGCGCGGCGAGAGCGAACTTCCGGGCGAACAGGTTCTGCTTCTGGGTGGTCATGGTGTCTCCTTCAAGCGGGCGAGCGGTGACGTGGCCGCCTTCCCGCTGTGGTTGGGTATGGCTGTATACGTCTCTTCGACCGTAAGGACCCTTACCGTTCCGGGTCCACCGCCGTTACATGACCGACATCGCGCTGTGACCTCCTCACGGGGACAGCGTTACGTTCGCGACGGATCGTGACCTGTCCGCGATCTCCGGGTCCAATCCCTCGACCTTCAGGCATTCCGGGTGGGCCGGGGTTGTGGCAGCCCTATAGCGTGTGGTCCTGCCGAGCGTCGCGGGGGAGCGCATGTCGGATGTGGTTGACCGGCGGGTGCGGTCGTCGACAAGGTGGATGGACACCTTCACACCAATCGAGGACGGGACTGCAGGAACAGTGGTGCAGTCGGGTCCTCAGGATCGAGGAACATCATGCGTTTCGAAGACAGCAGGCTGACTCGCACGATCACTACCGGAGTAGTACTCTCTGCCGCACTCTGGGGCATCACTGGATGCTCGACTACCGAGGACGAACTGCCTGTTATCGTCGAGACGACGCCGGAGGCCGGGGTAGCGGGTGAGGACTCGGGGTCCGAGGATTCGTTCGCTGATTACACGGGAGTGTATGACCGCGAGTTCTACGATGACGTGGAGTTCTACGTGGGTGAGGAAGTCACCGTGGCCGCCATTGTCGGTGAAGTCATCTCTCCGAACGTCTTCACCATCGTCGATGCAGTCAACAGCGACCAGGAAGCCGCGGACGTAGTCGACATCGACGAGGTGGTCATCGAGCCGCTGCTGATCGTCCATGAGCAGGAGATTTCCGGGCTCACCCCAGGTCAACCCGTCGGGGTCGTCGGAGTTGTCCGCGAGGAGTTCCGTGTCGAAGCGATCGAGGGGGATCTGGCAGTCGAACTGAATGAAGACGACTTTGCCGAACGTGAGGAAAAGGCCTACATCGAAGTCACCGAGGCCGCACCAATGGCCGCTGGAAGCTGACAAATGAACGGACCCGCCCAGGTGCATACCGCCAACGTCTCAGCCAGCTCCTCGGACTCAGCTTTGTGAGCGTCTTGCTGGTGCTCCTCACCCGACCAGCAGATTCGATAAGCTGAAAAACACGCCGTGTCATCGGTGTGGGATTGATCGTCCCGGCGAAAGGAACACCCTGTCATGGCTGATCTGTCCGCTCTCGCTCTTGTCTGCACCCTCACCCCATCACCGGACCCCTCCAGCACTGAACTCATGGCCCAGCACATCCTCGATGAGTTCAAGGGCCACGGGGTGCGAACCTCGTCGCTGCGGGTCGTGGACTACGACGTCAAACGCGGTGTCAAGACCGACATGAGCAACGGAGACCAGTGGCCGATCATTCGGGAGCAAATCCTTGCCGCGGACATCCTGGTCCTGGCCACCCCGATCTGGATGGGACACCCCTGCAGCGTCGCCCAGCAGGTGCTCGAACGCTTGGACGCCGAACTGTCCGAAACCGATGATGAAGGCCGGCCCAGCATGTACGGGAAAGTCGCGACCGTCGCCGTCGTCGGCAATGAGGACGGCGCCCATAAAACCATCGCCGACATGATGCAGGGACTCAACGACGTCGGCTTCACCCTCCCCGCGCAGGGTGGCACCTACTGGGTCGGCGAGGCCATGCAGACCGTCGACTTCAAAGACCTGGCCCAGGTCCCCGATCCCGTCGCATCCACCAACACCGGTCTCGCCCGCAACGCCACCCACCTCGCTGCCTACCTCACCCGCGAGCAATACCCCGCCGCCTGACCCCGCGACGCCGCACGCACATCCCGCACCCCCCACCCAGGGGCCATCATCGCCATGGAGCCGACCAGCGATGCAGGTCCAGGCGCTGTCCGTGCACTCGAACAGCTGTGCCTGATACTTTGCGGTCCCTCCCTAACCCTGACGACAGTCCGGTCGGGACTGTAAGAAAAACGGTGTGTGAGGGTCCGGCCTGATCCGAGAGGAGATGGCCGTGAACGACTTCACGACCGAAGCAACAGAGACGATGATCGATCCTGTGACGGGAGAGATCATCGATCA
>NZ_JBZCND010000007.1:0-105670 GCF_058269135.1 Arthrobacter sp. TJ-265
GTGCCCTCTGGGTGACGGTACGCAGGGTTTGGTGGGTTGGACAACCAGCGCAATCCGATCGTGACCGCCCCGCCCCGCAGCCCTACTTCATCCAAGGATCCTCTGGCCCGGCTGATGGTCCGCGGATTCCCGGGCCTTACCCGGCTCGCTGCCAGACTCCGGTCAGACGGTCACAGCCCGATCACAGGGCGGTTGCGTGTTCGCAACGGATGTCTCTGATGGTCCTGGATCGCCCCATTCCGGCTCGTCAGCATGCTTACCGTTGGGTCTGGCGTAGAACACAACCCAACCGCAACGAAGGGCCGGAAGGCGCCGCCGGACCCCCCTATCCTGAGGAGGAGTCATGGGAACAATGACCAAGAGCACCTGGATGAAGAAGGCAGCAGCCCTCGCGATCGCACCGGCCGCGATCCTGTCCGTCGCCGCCTGCAGCGACACCTCCGGATCCGAACAGGGCGCCGACGTCGAAGACGTCGTGGAGTCGGATGAGGAGGACAACGAGCAGGTCGCCGAAGGGGACGACGCCTACATCGGCTCCTACGACCAGTCCTGGTACGACGACAACGAGTCCTACATCGGTGAAGAAGTCACCCTCTCCGCGGACGTGAACGAGGTTATCGACCCCACGGCGTTCACCATTGCCGGCACCGATGACACCACGGTCGAGGAGCTGCTGATCGTGCACCCCGAGGACCTCCCCGAGGTCAGCCCCGAGCTGACGGTCGCGGTCACCGGGACCGTGAAGGAAGGCTTCGACCTCGTCACGGTCGAGGAGGAGCTCGGCGTCGACCTCGATGACGCTCTCTACGAGGACTGGGACGGCGAGCCCTACGTCCACGCCACCGAGATCGACGACTCCGTCGCCTCCGACTCCTAACCCCTGACGCCGCAAAGACCCCTCCACGGGTCCTTGCCCCCATCGACATCATCGTCATCAGTGAAGGGAAGGAACATCCATGGACACCATCGGATCCGTCCGTGAAGGCATGGACGTCTTCACCGCCTTTGGTCACCGAGTCGGCACCATCGCGAGCATAAAGATGGGCGATCCCGACGCCGTCACCGCCGAAGGCCAGCAACCGGACCGGGGCGGCAGCATTCTAGGAGCGATTGCCTCCGCCTTCGACGGCAGCCCCGACCTCCCCGAGGAGCGCCGGGAACGGCTCCTGCGCCTGGGTTACATCGAGATCAACGGTACGGGGCCGGGGAACCACATGTACGAGTCAGCAGAGGCCGTCGACCGAGTCACCGATGAGGGCGTGTTCCTAAACCGCTCCGCTGCGTTGACCCAGACCTGACTCCGGCGCCCTAACCGAACAGCCCCCACCCCCTAATCCCCCCGGAATCTCGTGTGCGAGGAGGACGAGCCATGACGTGTCAGCAGACTCCAGCATCTCCTTGCACACTCCGGTGGCACCAAGCCCACCCGTCAATGTTCACGCCTCGGTCCACGGTCGACTCAGGGGCATGTCCGGCACAGGCCCTCAGGCGGGCAACAACGGTCGGTCTGACCGTCGCCATTGCGGCGGTGACAGTGGTGCTGCTGGGAGGATGCGCGACCGCATCCTCCCAGCCCGGTATCGGCCGCGGCACCCAGATGGAGATGGGCCAGGTGCAGGGCATCGACCTGAAACTAGTGACTGAAGCACCCGACGAACCGGCTCGCATCCTAGGTACCCTGATCAACACAGGAGAAACCCCTGTCGAGGTTATCCTCCGCGACACTGATGACATAGCCACGCTGACCATCGGAGCCGAGGACATGTTCCGGTTCGCTGACCATACGACCATTTTCAGCACCACCGACGCCGACATCGGCGACACCGCACCACTGCTCATCACCGTCCCGGTCACCGCCAGCGAGGAATCCGTTGCGGTGCCAGTGTACGAAGGCAGCATCGGCGGCTACAGCGACCAGACACCTTGAGGTCCCTGAGGCCACTGAAGTCCCTGGTCCTGACGCGAACACTACTCCGCCAGCGAATCAACGCAGTCCCACCCCGATGCATCACGGACTCATAGACGAGGAAGCAGCATGGACGACCACACGATGTGCAGGCTACGTCACTCCCTGGGCCTGCCGACACTTCTGCTGTGCTGGACGCTCACTATCGCTAGCTGCGGGATACCCGAAGCCACCGCTGAAACATCAGCTTCCGATGCCGGTCGCAAGGTAGGCGTCGTCGAACTGCAGAAACTGCTCCTCGTCACGGGGGGTGAGGGCAGGGCAGGCAGAATTCTTGGAACACTCGTCAACGACTCCACTGCGCCCGTCGAGGTAATGATCAGCGACCTCGACGACGCGGTGACAGTCGTCGTACCAGCGCACGCGAACTACCCGTTCACTATTCGAGAAACCATCTTCGACACCGTCGACGCCCAACCAGGCCACACCATCACCATGACCGTCACGACCCCTGCGGTATCAGCGGCTATCGACATCCCCGTTGTCGACGGTACGAAGGACCCCTACACGTCCTACCTGCCGGCCGGAACGTGAAGAACTGACAAAGAAGCGCCCGGACCTGGCATCTTCTCGGCTTCCCGTTCGTTGCACCAAGGCAACGGAAACCGAAAGAGTGGAGCGTATGGACAACCCACACGAACACCACACATACGAGGATGCCGGTATGGACGCCATCCTCAGGGCCTCTCGCGTCTTTATCGCCGTCGTCGCCAAATCCATCGCCGACATAGAAGACCTCGTCACCTACCCCCAATGGCGAATTCTCATCATCATCGCCACACGCGGACCCCAAACACATCGAGCCATCGCGGCGGATCTCGGAGTTCACCCGTCCAACGCGACCCGAGCGGTGGACAAACTTCAAGCAGCTGGGCTGGTTCGGAGGGAGGAAGACCCGCAAGATCGACGCTTCCATCGCCTCCAGCTCACCGATGAGGGCCAAGCCCTCGTCAACCGCGTCATGGCACAGCGCCGACACTCCCTCAACGAAGTGACTAGGCGGATGAACGACGAGGACCGGAACAATCTCGCGACAGCAATGTCCGCGTTCGCCGAAGCCGCCGGAGAGACTCCCGACGAGGCAACGCGTGCTGCCCTCGGCTTGAGCTAAGCCCCGGCCGTGGAGACGGCCGAAGTCAAACTGCCGTCAGGTGGAACGGTGCTACTTCAGGCGACGACCCAGGCCCGAACGCACCATCAGGACGACCAACATCAGCAGCGGTGGAACTGCCTCCTGCACTGGGTCGCGGGCCGGCCTGTCCGGCTCCGTCATTAACGACGACGAACATCCTGCCGCCGGATCGACAGCTAGGCCTGGATTTCCTTCAAGATTTTTCCGACGCCGCCGCCGTGCGTGCCGGAGTCCGCTTTGCGTGCTGAAGTGCACTCCAGCGGCCCCACCTGACGCGTATCCATGGCCATGGAGCAATTGAGCCGTCATACCTGGTCGCGAGGAGCGCCGCCTCGGCGACTTTATCGTGACCCCGAGCGAAGAACGTGCCCAGGCCGACCTCTTCTCCACAGCCGCACCAGCAGGTGCCCGTAGGAATCAGGCGACGATGCTCTGTCATGGCCATCCAATCAAAGTAGGGCTTCCAGAAGCATCGCCGCGCAGGCTCCACATCGTGTCGGCAGTTGTCGTTGCTCGGTACTCGTTGTCGAGCACAGTAAGCCCGGCAATGTGCAGCCGCATGGCGTCCCAGATGGGGATGGAGCTGCGCCCCTCGTTACACGAGGCTTCAAGCGCACTTAGCCGTGCTACCTCCGTCGTGCAGGTCAGGATGACCGAACAGCCCGGGGAGACCACCGGTGTGGAGGAACACCACGCGGCCAGGAGGAGTCACATCGGTCGTTGCCGCTGCGATCAGTCCAGCCATCGCGCGACCGGTATAGGTGGGGTCGAGAACGATCCCCTCGGTGCGAGCCGCTAAGGTCATTGCCTGCCGGACTGCCGTAGTCAGATATTGATAGCCGTCACCGATCTGCGAATCATCGATGCGCAGGCCTTCCGCTGACACTCCCATCTCGGTCACAAGCAAGCTCACCGTGGCATGTGCATCCGCTACCGCCCCGGTGGCCACCCCGAGCACTCGAGATGTACCAAGGGCTGCAGCCAGGCCCGCCATTGTTCCGCCGGATCCTACCGCTACTACGACAACCCCGAGGTCTGGAACTTGGCTCAGTAACTCTTCTCCAGCCCGCTGGTAGGCCACCGCGCTCTCCGCACTGGTGCCGCCGAAGGGAATCAGGAAGGCCCCCCGTAAAAAGGCCTGTTCGGCAGCGACCGTTGCTGTTTCGCGATTCCCGGCGAACACGATCTCGGCTCCAAAGAGCTCGTCGAGCAGAAGGTTTCCTTGCAGGCGGGACGGCGCCTCACCCTCCAGCACGAGAACGCTTCGAAGTCCGCATCGCGCTGCAGCGGCAGCCGTCAAGCGAGCGTGGTTGCTCTGAGGCGCGCCGGTCGTGACGACTGTGCTCACTCCGGCCGCCAATGCAGCACTCATCGTGACCTCGAGCTTTCGGACCTTGTTGCCGCCACCGCCGAGACCGATGAGGTCGTCGCGCTTGATCAGCAGCCGGTGCGCGTCGAGCCCGATTGCCCGCGCGAGCCGAGGTGCGGAATCGATCGGTGTCGGCCGCGAGAAGAACGAGACAGCGGAATTCATCACGCGATCATATCTGAGCGGCTCCCTTGACCCCTGTGTACGAGAAGGCGGGAGGTGACGTCGAACGCGCAGGTGGGGGCGGAAGCGGACAGACTCGCGCCAACTGCCGCAGCTCCGTACGGTAGTGCCTGCCGCCCGAACTCAATTCGTAAGCGGAGCTTCGGACAGGGGACCCGGGACTTCACGCTTCCTAAACCAGGCAACACCAGCACTGATGCAATTGAGCGTGCCCGCTGGCCGGTTGTCGAGCGGCCCCGAGCTAGCTAGAGCTACGCCCCGCTCGAGGACCGATTTACGGACAGGCGACTTCGCCCTACCCGATACGATCCGAAGACAAACGGTGCAACCACCGTTCGCCCGTGCCGCCTTCCCCTTGTCAGGAGAACGTAATGTCCTCGTTCGGTGAGGTGCTCGCTCCGCGCCGGCTGGGCATCAGCTTCAGATGGTTGCTCGCGTCCACCTGGACGAGCAACATCGGTGACGGGATCGCCCTCTCGGCCGCTCCGCTGCTCATCGCGTCGGTGACGTCGTCGCCGCTTCTCGTCGCGTCCGGGGCCATGATGCAGATCCTGCCGTGGCTCCTGTTCGGACTCCTGGCGGGTTCGATCGCCGACCATCATGACCGGCGCCGCCTCGTCATGCTGGCGAACGGGATCCGGGCCGTGATCGTCCTCGGCCTCGTGACCGTTCTCGTGACCGGTCAAGTGAGCATCTGGGTGGTGCTCGTCTCGGCTTTCCTCTACGGAACGGCCGAAGTCTTCGCGGACACGGCCGGCAGCACGCTGCTTCCCATGACGGTGCCATCGGCCGATCTCGGGGTCGGCAACGCCCGCATGCAGGCCGGATACCTCGTGGCCAACCAACTCGTCGGGCCGCCACTGGGCGCTTTCCTCTTCGCTGTCGGCTCGTTCTGGCCGTTCACCGTGCAGATTCTCTGCGTGAGTCTCGCCGTCGTCCTCGTCTCGAGGATGGCGAAAACGCCTCCTCCGCAGCAGGACGTGACTACCCTCGACGACGGCATCAAACCTCGGCCCATCCGAGAGGGTCTTTCCTGGCTGCGTGGCAACGCGCCCATCCGGACGCTGATCCTCATCATCCTGATCTTCAACGTGACGTGGGCGGCCCCCTGGTCCGTCCTCGTGCTCTACGCCACGGAGTACCTGGGCCTCAGCGCCGTTGGCTACGGCCTGCTCGCGACCTCCGCGGCTCTCGGCGGACTCGTGGGAATCAGCTGTTTCGGCTGGCTCGAACGGCGGGTCCGCCTGGCAACCATGATGCGGGTCTGCCTCAGCCTCGAGGTGGTGATGCACCTGGGCTTCGCTCTCACGACGTCGGCGGCGCTTGCCTTCGTCATCATGTTCGGGTTCGGTGTCTACGCCTTCATCTGGGGCACCATCTCGACGACGGTCCGGCAGCGCCTCGTTCCCCTGTCCCTGCAGGGGCGCATTGCTTCCGTCAACATGGTGGGCGTATTCGGTGGGCTCGTGATCGGGCAGCTGCTCGGGGGGCTGATCGCCCAGGTGTGGGGGCTGACCGGGCCGTGGTGGTTCGCCTTCTCGGGCTCCGCCATCACCCTGGCCCTCCTGTGGAAGGCCATCTCGAACATCTCCGCAGCCCCGCCCGCCCTCGAGTCAGAGGCACCGACCGGCTAGGGCCAGGGCTGGGCATCCACCGTGTCGTTGTTGACGAGGACCTCGAAGTGGCCGCTACGGATTAGGTTGTCGCACTCTCACAAGAATCCTGTAACGAGGTCCTGGCGCATCCGACGGAGACCCGTTCCGAACCATCAACGCCAGGGTTCAGGGTCCCGCCGGCTTGCAAGTCACGTTCTTCGAGGAACTCGAAACGCTCGAGCAACGGACAGGCAGAGAGGGCTTTTCTATCGACGACAAGTGCGCACGCTAAAACGATCGTCTTGCGGGACTGAGCGCGCGTCGACGTTCCTCACTGGGCACAGCTCTCGGACACGGCCCGTGAAACACGACGCACCGTTCTCGCCGCTCATCGCGCAACGCGTTCCGTGGACGGTCGTGCCTAAGACTCCTGACAGTCAGGTGTTCTAAACGCGGTGAGCGACCGACTTGCGAAACGTTTCTTTCGCCCGGTATTCAGACCGGGATCACAACTCGTCGGAGAGTTGTGACGACTTGTTGGACTGCGGTCCGGTGGAGGGTTTCCGGTCGGCAGAGGATGTCGACGCGCCTGGCCAGCAGTAGATCGTGGATGGGTTTGAGGACGATGCCGCTGCCGGGTGGTGGGGAGGCGGTGTGGCGGGGCATCAGCGCGACGGCCGGGCCGGCAGTTACGATTGCGGCCGCGATGAAGAACTCGTTGATCCGGTGTGTGACCTTGAGAGGCTGGCCGGCATGAACGGCGATCGCCTGCAAAGCCGGCACGAGCGGGAACCCGTCCTGAACAGACACCCATTCTTCATCGATCAGGTCGGCGACACTGACGCTTGGTGCGTCGGCGAGCCGGTGGCGGTCCGACATGGCGACGTCCAGGGGCTCGCGCATCAGCGGCAGGGTGGTAATCGTGTCGGGCCACGGCGCACTGTGCTCCAGACGGTGCGCGATGACCAGATCGTAGTCAGCCGTCAGGGCCGGGAAGTGCTCCTGTCCCACATCCCGGTCATGGCAGATCAGCCCCGGGCGTCCCTCACCGGATAGGGCTTGAAGCAGGGGGCCGAAGTAGGTCAGGCCGGCACTGTTGAACGCGGCGATCCTCACCGTCGCACAAGGGTCCTGGAGGTAGTGGCTGACCGCCTGCTCGGCGGAGCTCATCGCGACACTGATATCCACTGCAGCTTTGGCCAGGGCCCGACCGGCGCCGGTGAGGACAAGGTTCCGTCCGCGTCGTTCGGTCAGGGGAACGTCGACCCGACGCTGCAACGCCGTGAGTTGCTGCGACACCGCCGACGCAGAGACGTGGAGCGCGCGAGCGACGGCGGCGAGGCTGCCCCGCTCCCCCAACTCCCGAAGCAACCGCAACTGATGAGGATCCATAAGTAGAAACTAAACTAATAGTTCACCAAGTGGCCCCTCGTCTTACCGGTGCGTTGCCATGAGACTCTAGGGGTGCCCTCCCCCATACTGACTCCCCCAGCGCACCTGCGCGGTGAACGACGAAGCCCGTTCGTCTCTTTTGTTGCTGCGCGCAGGGTGGACGCGCTCCTGCTCCTGGTCGCTATCGTGTGGGGCAGCAGCTACCTGGCAGCGAAAACCCTCACCGACACGGTCGGCGTCACCGTCATTCTTTCGCTGCGTTTTCTGATCACCACGCCGGCGCTGGCGGTGATCTGGCTGATCTGGAACCGCCGCCGGCCCGGACGCCGCGAGACCATGGTCGGCGTCATCCTGGGCCTCACCCAGGCGGCGGTACTCATCCTCGAAACACACGGGATCGCCGGGACCAGCGCCACGAACGCCGGACTGATCATCAGCCTCGTCATCATCTTCACCCCCGTCACCGAAAGCATCGCCCTCCGGGTGAGACTGCCGCGCACAGTGTTCGTCGCCGGTGTCATCGCGGTCGTAGGCGTCTGCCTCCTCGTCTCCGGTGACGGCTTCGCCACACCCACCCTTGGGGACATGCTCATGCTCGCCGCAGCGGTCGTCCGCTCCATCCACGTCACCGCGGTCTCCGCCCTTACCCGGGGACGCGGTTACAGTGCGCTGACTCTGACCCTGATCCAAAGCGCGGTCTGCGCTCTCTTCTACACCCTCTCCGATTACCACGGCGTGCTTCAGGCAGTGCGGAGCTTCGATACCGGTGAATGGATCGGCGTGCTCTACCTCGGACTAGCGTGCAGTGTCTTCGCTTTCCTCGTCCAGACCTGGGCCATCCAACAGACATCAGCCTCCAGGGCGAGCCTCCTCATGGGAACCGAACCCATCTGGGCTGTGCTCATCGGAATCACCATCGGCCAGGACACCCTCGCACCCCTTGGCGTCGTCGGGGCCGCCCTCATCATCACCGGCACCTACCTGGGACTCAGAGCCGAAACACGCCACCGAACCCCACCCATGCCCCCGACCCGCGACACATTCAGGAGGCTTCCTGAACTCCAACCACCCGCCAGCAGCCACACTCCAACTGACCCTCGCTGATAGATGTGCCTGCCGACACCCGTCGGCCATACACGCTGCGGAATCCACAGCACTGACTGCGGCCACCCCATTCCCGGACTGCTATCGGGCCCCACCACCGGTCCAAGCAAAGGATTCTTCGCCGGGGCTACTCGTCGAACCGAATGACGTCTCCACCATATGGAGTACCGTCTGGGAGATGCCCGACCCATCTTCGGTTACCCGCGGGTCGCCCGCGTGTATGACCCTGACCGCAGCGACCTGAGTACCTATCCAAGTCTCGTTCATGAAAACCTAGGCGCCGGCGGGACAACCAGCACGGGCGCTGCCGCCGGAGGTCTACACGAATCGATTCCGCTACGAGCGGCACTCGGTGATCTCCTCGCCCGGATCCTACGGGACAATCCCCGACCTGAAAGGATCCCGGACGAGGGCCCCGCGGGGCCCGGTCGGGAGCTGGTTCAACCCCGACCGGGCTCCGCGGGTTCGCCGGTGAAACAGCTAGTTCGCGTAGACGTCCACCAGGCGCAGGTCCGGCGTCCACAGCCCCAGCGAGTCGCCGGTGTTGTTGAGCACGGACGCCGGGATCGCGTTGAAATAGGCCGTCGGCGTGTTCGTGCCGGGGCCGGTGTGGACGCGCAGCTCACCGCCGGGCTGCAGGACATAGCCCTCCCCCACGCGCAGGATGTTGTTCGCGGCGTCCCGGACGAAGTAGCCGCTGACATCGAGTGCGGAACCCGAGACGTTCCGCAGCGTCACGTACTCGCCCGCGTCCGGCAGGACGTCGTCGCCCGCCGGGTTGTTCACGGCCCCGCTGATCTCCAGGGCCGCACCCGGGAACACGGGAAGCCCGCGCAGGTAGCGGCTGTTCTGGATCGGGAAGTCGGTGGTCACGACGTCGACACCGAGGTCCACCACGGCCTGCACGGCTTCCGGCGAGTTCACGGTGTAGACGCCCATCACGAGGCCGGCGTCCTTGACCCGGGCGACGTCGGCGGCGGTGAGGCCGCGGTAGTTCGCGCCGACGGAATCCACGAAGGTGGCCCATTCAGCCAGTACCTCGGACCCCGGGACCACCCCGGTGAGCTGCTGCAGCTCCACCTCCGGTGCCAGCGCGGCGAAGGTGCGGTTGGAGGACTCGTCGAAGCCGAGCACCTGCACCTTGTCCGCGTCGACCAGCTTCTGCCAGGCGGGATCGGTGCTCAGTTCACCGGCCACCAGTGCCTCGATGCCGGGCGAGTTCCGGGGCGACTTGATCTCGATGTACACGCCGGTGTTGCGGGTGGCCACTGTGGCGGCGTCGTCGAGGTGCGGGATCTTCTCGCCGATGAAACGCCCGTCGAAGTACGAACCGACGTCGAGCTGCTGCAGCTCGGCCCACGTGAAGGACGTGATCGGGTCGCCGGCGCGGCCCGGGAAGACGTCCTCCACATTGGTGGTGCGGGCGGGGGTGTCGTCATGGAAGAGGAACGGGACACCGTCGGCACTGAGCTGCACATCGATCTCGATGAAGTCCGCGCCGGAGGCCCGGCCGTCCTTGAAGGCTGCCACGGTGTTCTCGGGTGCCGTACCCGCGGCACCGCGGTGCCCCACGAGGATCGGGCCCACCTGGCGCTTGGCATCGCTCTTGCCCTCGGACGCCTCGGCGACGGCACCGACCGGTACGGCGTGAGCGGGAACAGCGAGGAACGAGAGTCCGACGGCGACGGCGGCAGCCGAGCGGATGGAACGGACGAAACGAGGCATGGGTGGATCCCTTCGGGTGGAGGATGCGCGAGCGATGACCGCTCACATCGAGCCAACCCTCCCCACCCGGCCTGCCCGTCAATGGCGGGTGAACTGCCGGCGACGGGCACCGTTACCTCAGGTAACGGCCCGAGGGGATACGCGGATCCACAGACATCGCGCGGTCCTTATTCCGAGCCGACCCGGCTGCCTCAGAGCCCGAGAGTGGGAACGGCCAGCCCGAACTCACGTTTGAGCGCCAGCTTCGCCGCGTTGAGCCCGGCCATCCCGTGGACCCCGGGGCCGGGCGGCGTGGACTGCGAGCAAAGGTAGACCCCCTTGATCGGCGTGGCCCAGGGCTGCAGGGACGGCACCGGGCGGGCGACGATCTGGCGGAGGTTCACCGCCCCGCTGCTGAAGTCACCGCCCACGTAGTTGGCGTTGTAGACCTCGAGCTCGCTCGCCGTCGTCGTATGGCTCTGCACGACGACGTCACGGAAGCCGGGCGCGAACCGCTCGATCTGCGCGGTCACCGCCTCCGCCATGTCCCGCGTGGAACCCCGAGGCACGTGGCAGTAGGTCCAGAGCGTGTGCCGGCCCTCGGGCGCGCGGGTCGGATCGAACGACGACGGCTGGGAGAGCAGCACGTACGGGCTGTCCGGGTGGTCGCCCCGGTTGACCTGCTTCTCGCCGGCGGCGATCTCCTCCCTCGTCCCGCCCAGGTGCGCGGTCCCGGCGCGGTGCAGCTCGGGATGGGTCCAGGGCACGGGACCGGACAGGATGAAGTCCACCTTGCAGGCGGCATTGCCGTAGGTGAAGGCCTTCAGCGCCGTCTCGTACGCGGCCGGGAGGCGCCCCCGAGACATGGCCCGGAAGGTCGTCGGAGCGACGTCGAGCAGCACCACCCGCGCGTCGGACACCTCCGCGAGGGTCTCGATCCTGCTGTCCGTGACGATCTGTCCACCGTGCTGCCGCACGTCGAGCGCCAGGGCGTCGGCGATGGACTGCGATCCCCCGACCGGGATGGGCCAGCCCACGGTGTGCGCCAGGAGGTTCAGCACCAGGCCTGCGCCGGCACCGGTCAGGGAGGGCAGGGTGCCCACGGGGTGCGCCATGACGCCCGTGACGAGGGCCTTCGCCTCCTCGGTGCTGAAGCGGCGGTTCCACCACGGCAGTCCCTGGTCGAGGACCGCGAGGCCGAAGCGCACGGTGGCCTCCGGGCTCTTCGGGACACGCACCACGTGGTTGAGGGTGAACGCGAGGATGTCCTGTTCGCGGTCGCTGAGCGGCTGCAGGAGCTTCCGGTACGCCTCCCCGTCCGCCCCGAGGCCCTCGACCGTCCTGTCGAGGCTGCGGTAGGCGATGCCGGCCCGTCCGTCGTCGAGCGGGTGGGCGAAGGAGACCTCGGGGACGGCGAAGCCGATGCGGCGGCTCAGCTCGAAGGCCCGGAAGAACGGCGAGGCGAGGGCCATCGGGTGGACGGCCGAACAGAAGTCGTGGAGGTGGTCCTGCTGCATGAGCTCGAGGGACCGGGACCCGCCGCCGATGGTCGGCGCTGCCTCGTGGATCCGCACGGACAGGCCCGCGCGCGCCATGACGACGGCGGCCGCGAGTCCGTTGGGACCGGCGCCGACGACCTCGACATCTACCATGGCTTCCTCTCTCCCGGGCGGGGTCGATCCCCGCCGGTCAGGTCTCCGTGCTCGTCCGGCTGCGCGCGCCGACCCGACCGGCCGCCTCCCGGAGGCGGCCGACCGTCCTGCGTGCTGCCGCCGGCCCGCTCCGCCGCGCGGCCAGCAGGAACGCCACCGCCGTGTACCGGCCCGCATCGAGCGGGACGTCGTACGTCGTGGGCACCACCACCACGTTCTTCGAGAAGTTCCGCTTGAACGTCGTGACGTTGACCAGCGAGGGGTAGTTCTCGCTCTCGATACCGGTCAGTCCGCACGCCGTGTTCCCTGCAGCCCTGAGCGTTTTGAACGCCTCCCACAGGAGCAGGTAGGGGGCGAAGGTGGTGCGTGCCGCCTGCGTGCTGCCGGCGAAGTAGTACACGGCATGGCCGCGGTACTCGGTGGTGATGAGCCAGCTCAGCGGCTGCCCGTCACGATAGGCGACGAGCAGGCGGAGATGGTCACCGAGGACGGTCAGCAGGGTCTCGTAGTAGGACGAGTCGAAGGACTGGAAGCCGTCGCGTTCCGCGGTCTCCCGCATGATCGGGTACAGCTCGCTCGCGAAGACCTGCTTCCATTCCTCCCGCGGAATATGCCTGATCTCGATGCCGTTGCGCTGGGCCCGCCGGATGCTATTGCGGGCGTTCGGCCGGAAGCTCTTCAGGAGGTCCGCCTCGGACGGCGTGAGGTCGACGACGATCTCGCGCTCGTACCAGCCGTGCTCGATCGGGCCGGTGGCGGGGGCCTGCAGGGTGGCGACCTGCAGGCGGACGTAGAGCGGGTGCACCGTCGGATGGTCGCTGAACTGCCGGCGCACCGTCTCCAGCAGCAGGCGTTCCGCCGCAGGCGTCCGCTCCGCGAACCAGACCGGTCCGTTCACCACGACGACGGATTCCCGGAAGCGGCGCACCACGTGCACGTAGCTGGCGGTTGCGACGAGCGTGCCCGCGGCGTCCCGGTAGGCCCAGATGCCCAGCGGCGTGCGCCCGAGGGCCCGCTCGAAGTCCACCCAGTCGGGCGTCTGCTCGAGCGGGATCAGCACCGCAGGGTGCGCGGCGGCGAGGGCGTCGAACGCCTGCCGGTCGAGCGGGCTGTAGGTCAGGAGTGCTGCGTTCACTGGGGGTCTCTCACTGGGGGTCCTGCACTGGTCGAGGATCGGGCACGCTGCGGGCCTGCGGGCTCGCCGGCCCCGGCCCGTCACCGGCGGCCGACAGGGTGACGGTCGGGTCCGCGCGGTCCTGCAAGCCTATCGGAGCGGCACTCACGGGTCCGCCCGCCTGCAGCCCTGCGACCGCCCGGCTCCGGGGCGGGAAGACGCGAGGTCCCAGGGCTCCCAGGGTGAAGCGGTCGCGCGCCCCGTCGAACGGGCCGCCCTGGGGGTCGTCGATGCCGATGCGCCGCACCACGTCGCGGCACGGCGCGAGGATGTCCGCGACGACCACCCCCATGACATATGCCGTAGCAAGCATGTGACCGAGGACCGCCCAGGAGTAGGTGCCGACCCCCAGATTGTTCGCGGCTGGGCCCCCGCTCGTCATACCCCCCAGGTACAGCCAGACCGCCGCCCAGTGGAGGATCTCCACGAGCTGCCACACGAAGACCACCCGCCAGCGGGGAACCGCGAGTGCCATGAGCGGCACGAGCCACAGGGCGTACTGCGGCGAGTACACCTTGTTGCAGAGGACGAACGCGCCGACGATGAGCAGTGCCAGCTGGGCCAGCCGGGGCCGGCGGTCCGCGCGCAACGCGAGGACCGCGATGCCCGCGCAGGCGAGCACGAACAGGACGGCCGCACCCGCGTTGATGGCAGCCGGGGTGAGGGTGGCGACGCCTGCCTGGCCTGCCAGGGCGTTGTAGACGTACCAGCCCGAGGAGAATCCGGCGTCGCGCGTCTCCGAGAAGGTGAGGAAGTAGCCCCAGCCCGCCGGATCACGCAGCAGGAACGGCAGGTTCACCGCGAGCCAGGCCGCGAGCGTGCCCGCCAGGGCTCCGACGAAGGGCCGGTAGCGCCCCGTCCGGATCGCCAGCACCAGCACCGCCCCGAGCATCAGGACCGGGTAGAGCTTCACCGCGGCACCGAGCCCCCAGAGGATCCCCGCCAGGACCGGCCGGTCGCGTGCGAACGCCAGCATGCCCGCGGTCGCGAGCAGCACGGCCCAGAGATCCCAGTTGATGGTGCCCGCCAGGATGATCACCGGTGCCGTGGCCACGACGGCCGCATCCCAGGGACGCCGTCCGGCGAGGCGGAGCGTCGCCAGGACCGTCAGGATCCACACCCCGGCCAGGAGCACGGCGTTGACGTCGAAGTAGAGGCGGGAGGCCACCGCCGCGTCCACCCCTCCCGCGACCACCTCCACCAGCACGGCGGTTCCCGAGGCGAGCAGCCCGAGCAGCACCGGGTACTCGAAGAGTGCGCCGGGTGTGATGAACGGCAGGACGCCCTCCCCGAGACCCCGGCTCTGGTAGAGCTCGGTCCAGTCGGAGTAGCAGGCCCGGTAGAAGTAGTCCGGTGAGGACCACCCCTCGATCCGGCACGGGTTCTTGACGACGACGGCCAGGACGGCCGAGCAGACGGTCAGGAGGATCAGCACCCGCTCCACCGTGAACCATCCCGGTGTGACACGGCCGGGATCGGCGCGGCGCCCGAGCGGGCCCCCGACGCCCTCGACCAGGGGCCGCAGCGCCGGGTCGGAGCGGCTCGGAACACTGATGCGGTAGGGGCCGCGCCTGCCCGTGCCCGAGGTCATTCCCCGAGCCTAACCGCCTCGCGTCCCCGGATGGGCAGCGTTCCCGGGCCCGTGACCGGGGAGGCCGACCCGCGCGAGGAATGAGGCGGCCTCCACCCGCGTTGGAAAGGGAACGTACACTGGCATTCCCTGCCAACCGCGCCCGGGGCGATGACGGCCGGGGCATATTCATCAGGCTTTCGAGGAGAACTGTGGGACAGAACCCCATTCGCGTGGCAATTATTGGAGTCGGCAACTGTGCCGCGTCGCTGGTCCAGGGCGTGCACTACTACCGCGACGCGGATGCGGCGGGCGCCATTCCCGGCCTGATGCACGTCGAGTTCGGCAAGTACCACGTGGGGGACGTGCAGTTCGTGGCGGCATTCGACGTCGACGGCAAGAAGGTCGGCCACGACCTCGCCGAGGCCATCGGTGCGAGCGAGAACAACACGATCAAGATCGCCGACGTGCCGCCGACCGGCGTCATCGTCCAGCGTGGACACACCCTGGACGGCCTCGGCAAGTACTACCGGGAGACGATCGTCGAATCGGACGAGGAGCCCGTCGACATCGTGGCGCAGCTCAAGGCCTCCAAGGCCGACGTCCTGGTCTGCTACCTGCCCGTCGGCTCGGAGCACGCCGCGAAGTACTACGCGCAGTGCGCCATCGACGCCGGCGTCGCGTTCGTCAACGCCCTCCCCGTCTTCATCGCGGGCACCAAGGAGTGGGCGGACAAGTTCACCGAGGCCGGTGTCCCGATCATCGGTGACGACATCAAGAGCCAGATCGGCGCCACGATCACCCACCGTGTCATGGCGAAGCTGTTCGAGGACCGCGGCGTCACGCTCGATCGCACCTACCAGCTGAACGTCGGCGGCAACATGGACTTCAAGAACATGCTCGAGCGCGACCGCCTCGAGTCGAAGAAGATCTCCAAGACCCAGGCCGTCACCTCCAACGTCAAGGCCGAACTGCGGGCCGATGACGTCCACATCGGCCCCTCGGACTACGTCGCCTGGCTCGACGACCGCAAGTGGGCCTTCGTCCGCCTCGAGGGCCGCAATTTCGGTGACGCCCCCGTGTCACTCGAGTACAAGCTCGAGGTCTGGGACTCGCCGAACTCGGCCGGCGTCATCATCGACGCCATCCGGGCGGCGAAGATCGCCCTGGACCGGGGTATCGGCGGACCGATCCTCTCGGCCTCGAGCTACTTCATGAAGTCGCCGCCGGAGCAGTACGCCGACGACATCGCCCACGAGAAGGTCGAGGCCTTCATCCGCGGCGACATCGAGCGCTAGGCAGCATCACAGGAGGCCGGGACGGATCGCCGTCCCGGCCTCCTGTGTGTCCCGACCGGTCCGGGCAGGGCGGGTACTAGAACAGTCCGACGGCGTTGCCGTCGGCATCCACGTCCATGCGGAGCGCGGCCGGCTCCTGCGGCAGTCCGGGCATCGTCATCACGGAACCCGTGAGCGCGACGACGAACCCGGCGCCGGTCTTCGGGATGAGGTCCCGGACGTGGACGGTGAAGCCCTTGGGTGCGCCGAGCAGGCTCGGGTCGTCCGAGAACGAGTACTGGGTCTTCGCCATGCACACGGGCAGTCCCGACCACCCGTTCGCCTCGATCTCCTTCAGGCGACGCAGGGCCGGGACCGAGAAGTCGACGCCGTCCGCTCCGTACATCTCCTGCACGATGATGCGGATCTTCTCCTCCACGGGGAGGTCGAGCGGGTAGAGGTGGGAGAAGGCGACGGGCCGCTCGAGGGCCGCGAGGACCTCGGCCGCGAGTTCGTCCCCGCCCGGGCCACCCCCGCCCTGGCCCCACACGTCGGCGACGGCGGCGGCGATCCCCTCGCCGGCGCACCAGGAGAGCAGCCAGTCGAGCTCCTCCTGCGTGTCGGTACCGAACCTGTTGATGGCGACGACGGGCGAGATCCCGAACTTCTCGATGTTCCGCACGTGGCGGAGGAGGTTCGCCGTCCCGCCCCGGAGCGCCTCGGCGTCGGGCCGCGCGAGGTCGGCCTTGGCGACCCCGCCGTGCATCTTCAGGGCACGGACGGTCGCGACGATCACGACGGCGTCGGGTGCCAGATCCGCGACCCTCGCCTTGATGTCCATGAACTTCTCGGCCCCGAGGTCCGCGCCGAAGCCGGCCTCCGTGACGACGATGTCCGCGAGGCGGCGGGCCGTCCGGGTGGCGATGACGGAGTTGCAGCCGTGGGCGATGTTCGCGAACGGACCACCGTGCACGAGGGCCGGTGTGCCGGCGATGGTCTGCACGAGGTTCGGCTTGAGGGCGTCCCTGAGCAGCAAGGCCAACGCCCCCTCCACCCCCAGGTCCCGGACGGTCAGCGGCCGGCGGTCGTAGGTGTAGCCGAAGGTGATGTCCGCCAGGCGTTCCTTCAAATCCGCGGGATCGGTGGCCAGGCAGAAGACGGCCATGATCTCGGAGGCCACGGTGATGTCGAAGCCGTCCTGGCGGGGGGTTCCCTGCATGGGCCCCCCGAGGCCGATGACCACCTCGCGCAGGGCGCGGTCGTTGACGTCCAGGACCCGCTTGAACGTGATGCGCCGCGGATCGATACCGAGCTCGTTGCCCTGGTGGATGTGGTTGTCGATGAGTGCGGCCAGCGCGTTGTTCGCGGAGGTGATGGCATGGAAGTCGCCGGTGAAGTGCAGGTTGATCTCGTCCATGGGCAGCACCTGCGAGTAGCCGCCACCGGTCGCGCCGCCCTTCATCCCCAGCACGGGCCCGAGGGAGGGCTCACGCAGGGCGATCATCACGCGCTGCCCTGCCCGGGCGAGGGAGTCCGCGAGCCCCACCGTGCAGGTGGACTTCCCCTCGCCCGCGGGGGTCGGGCTCATGGCGCTGACCAGGACCACCTTGCCGGGGGTGCGGCCGTCGTCGGGCAGCAGCCGCGGGTCGATCTTCGCCTTGTACCGGCCGTGGAACTCGAGGGCCTCCCGCGGGATCCCTGCCGCGTCGGAGATGTCCTCGATGGGCCTGACCGCGGCGGCGCGGGCAATCTCAAGATCGCTCATGCAGCCAACCTACCAGCGCCCCGGATCAGGCCCGCGGGAGCCCTGCCCGCCCGAGGACGTAGTCGATGAGGGGTTCGTACAGTCCCGGGGTCACGTTGTCGTCGAGCGGGACGGCGACGTCGAGCTGGCCCTGCGCCTCCGAGACGAACAGCCCGGGGTCGTTGCAGTCCGCGAAGCCGACGGTCGGCAGCCCGGCATTCGCCGCATGGCCTGCCCACCCGTGGTCGGCCACGACGAGGTCCGGCAGGTCGTGTCCGGCGCGGGTGAGGGTCTCGAGGCTCAGGCGCATGGGCTCCGGGAAGTGCGTGTGCATGAGTCCACCGTGCTGATGCCATACGAGCACCCCGAAGACCTGGCGGATGTCCCCGGCACCGAAATGGCGCCCCTCGGGGACCCGCACCACGGTGGCACCCGCGGCGGTCACCGCCTGCGCGAAGGCCGCATGGACGGGGAGCAGGCCCGCCGGGTGGCCCGTCGCGAAGAGGATCCGCTCCTTCCGGCGGGCGGACGCCCCCAGCCGGTCGGCGAACCGGTCGAGGGCCGCGATGCACTTCACGGCGTCGATGGTGTCCTGGCCCTCGGTGTGGTTCCGGTCGGGGCTCGTCCCCACGCGTTCGTGCATGAGGTCGAAGACGTCGTCGTAGGTCCACTCCCTGGTGTGTTCCACCCCGAACTCGAGGTGTTCGTTGCGCTCGAGGAAGAGCCGCATGTGCTTCAGGTTGTCCTGCCGCGACGTGGCCACGAGCCCGGTGATGCGGACGGAATCGAGGTAGGTGGCGAGCTCGGTGGGATTCACGCTTCCATCCTAGGGTGCGCGCACGGGGCGTCAGCGGGCGGGCGCCGTGGAGAAACGCTCGACGGCGGTGCGGTAGCTCTGGGCCGTCAGCAGGGCCGTGCGCTGCCAGCCGAATGCCAGCGCATGGGTGGCGGCCCCGCGGCCCAGCGTCTCCTTCAGGCGCGCGTCGTCATGCAGCCGTTCGAGCGCGTCCGCCCAGGCGGTCGCGGAGTGACCGTCCACGAGGAGGCCGCTGCGCCCGTCGCTGACGGCCTGCGGCAGCCCGCCGACGTTGGCGACGATCACAGGGGTACCGCACGCCTGTGCTTCCAGCGCCACGAGGCCGAAGGATTCACTGAAGGACGGCATCACCACCGCATCCGCGGACCGGAACCACTGGGCCAGGTGGGAGGCCGTGACAGGCGGGTAGAGGCGCACGTCCCGGGTGAGGCCGGCGTCGTCGATGAGGGGCTGAAGGGCCAGCGCCTCGGAGCCGCTTCCCGCGCCGAGGATGCTGACGGCGAGCGGGATGTCCGGCCGCCGGCGCCGGAGGTCCGCGGCCGCGGCCACGAGGACCTGCGGACCTTTCAGCTTCTGGATCCTCCCGGCGAACACCACGTGGAACTGCTCCGGAGGGAAGGCCAGCGCAGCCCGGGCAGCGGCGTGATCACCCGGGTTGAACGTCGACAGGTCCACGCCGGGAGCCACCACGTCGACGCGGTCCGGCTCGGCGCCGTAGAGCGAGATGAGCTCGGACGCCTCGGTGCTCGTGTTCGCGATCAGACGCGCCGCCCCCTCGACGACGGCCTCCTCGCCGGCGATCCGCTCGGCCGGTTCCGGAGCACTGAGGGCCTTCATGCGCAGGTTCTTGACCTTCGCCATCGTGTGCATGGAGTGGACCAGGGGCAGGTTCATCTCCCGGCTGAGCGTGAGACCCACCATTCCGGAGACCCAGTAGTGGGAATGCAGGACGTCGAAGTGGCCGTCCGCGAGGAGGTCGGCCACGTCCGTGATCGCGTCGGCGAAGGTGTCCGTCAACCCCGGCAGGTCTTCCTTCGGGATGCGGTGGCGGGGTCCCGCATCGAGGTGGTGGACCACGACGCCGTCGGCGAGCACCTCACGCCGCGGGCGTCCCTCGCCGGCCTCGCGCGTGAAGATCTCGACGTCGATCCCGACGCCGGCGAGCTCGAGGGCGGTGCTCCTGACATAGACGTTCATGCCGCCGGCGTCACCCGTACCGGGCTGCTCGAGGGGGGAGGTGTGCAGGGAGAGCATGGCCACGCGCCTGACGCCGGACACACCATCTCCCTTCCGACCGGAGCGGGAAGGCCGGTCGCGTAACCTCACGACCCTATAACGCCTCGTTCACGCCCCTCATTCCGTGAAGCAGCGCACTCCTGCCCGTCGGTGACCGTCGACCGCACCCGGGATCGCTGATCTGATCGCCGGCTGCGGTCGACGCCGCGGGGCCGGCCCGCAGGTCACTTGATGAACGTGGTGTGCTGGGGCAGCGTCAACCGCTGCGATGCCTCCCACGGGTCACGGGGCCGGCTCACCCAGTTCCGTCCCCACAGGGACAGGCTGTTCCTCCATCTCCTCAGCATGCGTTGCACCTCCTTCCTGCGGTGGAAACCGGGCATCGGGTGTGCTGGGACACCCGGGAGGTCCACCCCCGGCCGGGCGTCCGGGAGCGGAGTCAGCGATCCGCCCATGATGAATTCGCCGGAGGCAGGGAATGGTGCGGAGGGATTGTCGGTGAATTGGGCAGGAATGGGCCTGGAATCGGGCATGACGGACTTTCGGCAGGACGGAATTCGGCAGGGGCGAGCCACGAATGGCATTGCCGGGAAAGGAGAGGTGGGGAAGCCGCGCAGGGGCACGGGGGACGGTGCTGGATCGGCCGGCTACCGCCGGTGCGCCGACTTCCTAGTGGAGACGGAGGACGAAGGCGGGATCGGTCGGGCGGGCAAAGGCTCCGCCGAGCATGGTATTCACGATCTCCACCTCCAATACGTCGAGTGACCTGCGGTCATGCGGCCACGGCTTCCCTCGCGGTTCGGGTCGGGAACTGTTCGAGTTGGAACGGTCCGAGTTGGGAAGACCCAATGGCACGTGAATAAAGCTACCGTATGGAATATGCACAGGCATAGCCCTTCTGGTGAATTCATCGGGATAATTTCGGGGAGAGGTGGGATCGGGTGCCGGGACCGGTGGGTGGGAACTCGCGCATCGCGCAGGTCGACGCCCTGAGGGGTTTCGCCCTCTTCGGGATCCTCATGGTCAATGTGTGGTTCTTCGCCGACTCGTCCCATCTGGCGGGAGGCCAGGTTCCGTCCAGCGCATCACGGACGGATCTCGGGATCCGCTTCGCCGTGGTGATGTTCTTCGAGGGCAAGTTCTACCTGCTGTTCTCGCTGCTGTTCGGCTACGGGTCCGTCGTGCTCG
Source organism: Arthrobacter sp. TJ-265 (assembly GCF_058269135.1). Taxonomy (NCBI): domain Bacteria; kingdom Bacillati; phylum Actinomycetota; class Actinomycetes; order Micrococcales; family Micrococcaceae; genus Arthrobacter; species Arthrobacter sp. TJ-265. The sequence goes on from NZ_JBZCND010000007.1 coordinate 21,104, forward strand.
CCGCGGCAGCCGGCAGGGACGGGGCGCGCATCATGGCACGGCGCCTGATCTTCCTCGGAGTCGTCGGCATCGTTCACGGGCTGACCCTGTTCTACGGCGACATCCTCCTGACCTATGCGGTCGCAGGCGCGGTCCTGCTCGCCGCCGGGTCCATGGCGCCGCGTGCACGCCTCGCCCTCGCGATCGGTATCACGCTGGGGATGGCCCTGCTCCTCGTCGCCGCGGCGCTCCTGCTCCTCGGTGGCGCGGCAGGTACCGAGGTCTCCGCCGCGCAGACCACGCCGACGGCGTCCCCTGCCGCCGCACTCGCCGCCAACGCGGCGACCTACGGCGTCGTCCTTCCGTCCGTCGTGTCCTTCCAGGGGCCACTCGCCCTCGCGGCCTTCCTCGCGGGTTCCGCACTGGCGATGCTGGGGGTTCTCCGACCGGCGGTGCCGCCACGCGCCGTGCTGTGGCGCGTCGTCGTCCTGACCCTCCCCCTCGGTCTGGCCGGCTCGGGGTACTCGGCCTACCTCGACGTGTGGGGTGGGGACAGTGCGGTGCCGCTCCTGGCCACCGGGATCTCGGTCGTGGTGTCTCCGCTCGTGACCGTGGGCTATGCCGCGTCCCTCCTGCTGGTGCTGGAATCGCGCGCCGGACGCGTCGTCACGGCAGTGCTCGCTCCGACCGGTCGCCTGTCACTGAGCAACTACCTCGCCCAGTCCGCCGTGCTGTGCCTCGTCTTCACCGGCTACGGGTTCGGTCTGATGGACCGCCTCCCGCCCACCCTCGTGGTCGTGGTCGTCGTCGTGCTCTTCGCGGGACAGGCCGCCGCCAGTCACCTCATCCTCGCGAGGTACCGGACCGGTCCGCTCGAGTGGGCCCTCCGGCGCTTCGTCCGCAGGTCAGCGCAGCCGGCGTCGGGGTCCGACGGCGCCTAGAGGTTCCAGTGCACGATGGCAGGCGTGTGCTTGTCCCAGCCCAGCGCGCAGACCGCGGCGGTGCCGAGGACGAAGCGCCGTCCCTCGATGCCGCCGAACTGGAGCCAGCGGGCCGCGACGATCCGCAGGAAGTGGCCGTGGGCGACGAGCAGCGCATTCTGCACGGGCGTCGCCCCGGGGTCGTTGTCGGCGGCAGTACCGCACCCCGCCTGGACACGGGCGATGACGCGGTCCGCCCGCTCAGCCACCTGGTCCAGCGTCTCCCCGTGCGGCGCGCCGTCGTTCCAGATGAGGTAGTCGGGGTTCTCTGCACGGACCCTGGCACTGTTGAGCCCCTCGTTGTCGCCGTAGTCCCACTCGTGGGCGTAGGGCAGCACCTCGGCGTCGGGGAAACCCGCGAGTTCGGCCGTGCGGACGGCGCGCTGCAGGGGGGAGGTCACCACGAGGTCGAACTCGACGCCCTGGAGGTGCTCGCGCGCGGCGAGCGCCTGCTCCTCCCCGTAGCCGGTCAGGGGGAGATCCGTCAGACCCGTGTAGCGGCCGTCCCTCGACCACTCCGTCTCGCCGTGCCGGAGCAGCCAGAGGCGGGGCAGGGGTGTCCCGGACGGGGTGAGGTCCGGTGCTGCGGCGCCTGACAACGGCTTCATGGGGTGCTCTCCTGAGATTCGGGTTGCTCGCTCCACCACTGCCGGAGCTTGGTCTGTGCGTCGACGGGGTCCTGCGGCCCGTGTTCCATCCGCTCCTCGAGGAGGAACCGGTAGGCGCGGCCCACCACGGGGCCGGGGCGGACGCCGAGCAGCGCCATGATCTGCTCGCCGTCGAGGTCGGGGCGGATCGAGGCCAGCTCCTCCTGGTCGGCGAGCGCGGCGATCCTCGCCTCGAGATCGTCGTAGGCGAACGCCAGCCGTTCGGCCTTGCGCCGGTTCCGGGTGGTGACGTCGGAACGCGTGAGGCGGTGGAGCCGCTCGAGGAGGGGTCCGGCGTCGCTCACGTAGCGTCGGACGGCCGAATCGCTCCAGCCGGCCTCCCCGTAGCCGTAGAACCGCATGTGCAGTTCCACCAGGCGCGCGACGGCCTTGATGGTGTCGTTGTCGAACCTCAGCGCCCGCAGCCTCTTCGCCGCGAGCTTCGCGCCGACGGCGTCGTGGTGCCGGAAGCTGACGGCGCCTCCGGGCTCGAACTTCCGGGTCGCGGGCTTGCCGATGTCGTGCAGGAGGGCGGCGAGCCGCAGGACGACGTCGGGCCCCGGGACCGGACCGTCGCCGCCCGACTCGAGGGAGCACGCCTGGCGCAGGACGGTGAGGGAATGCTGGTAGACGTCCTTATGACGGTGGTGCTCGTCCGTCTCCAGCCGCAGGGCGGACACCTCCGGCATCACGTGCTCCGCGAGCCCGGTCTCCACCATCAGGTCGATCCCGGCGTCGGGCGCCGCGCCCTGGATGAGCTTGACCAGTTCGTCCCGCACGCGCTCGGCCGAGATGATGGAGATCCGCTCGGACATGTGCGTCATCGCCTCCGTCACCTCCGGGGCGAGAGCCACACCCAGCTGGGAGACGAAGCGGGCGGCACGCATCATGCGCAGCGGGTCGTCGGAGAACGACGACGACGGCGTGCCGGGAGTGCGGAGGACGCCCGCGTGCAGGTCCCTGACACCGCCGAACGGGTCGACCAGTTCGAGGGACGGCAACCGGAGCGCCATCGCGTTGATCGTGAAGTCGCGGCGCTCGAGGTCGTCCTCGAGGTTCGCGCCGAAGGCGACCGTCGGGTTCCTGGACGACGGGTCGTAGGCCTCCGCGCGGTACGTCGTGATCTCGATCTGGTAGCCGTCCTTGCGGAGGCCGATCGTGCCGAAGGCCCGGCCGATCTCCCAGTAGGCGTCCGCCCAGCGCCGGACGACCGCGAGTGTCTGGTCGGGGTCGGCGTCCGTGGTGAAGTCCAGATCGGGCGACACCCTGCCGAGGAAGAGATCGCGCACCGGCCCCCCGACGAGCGAGAGCTCATGGCCCGCGGCGTCGAAGAGTTCGCCGACCTCGAGGACAACGGGAGGAAGGGGTGCGGTGAGGGTGGAAGTGTCCAGCAGGTGCGCCATAGTCCCTTAAGGGTGCCAGATCAGCCCCCGTTTCCCACACCGTGGACCGGGCCGCATGATGCCGTGACGCTGCTGTGGGAACGGGCGGGCCGGGGCCCGGGTCGTCATCGTCCCGGGCCAAAGATCGTTAGAGTGGTCTGCATGGACCGACCCGTTCCAAGTGCTCCGAAGCGCACCCCATTGACAGTGTCAATGGGAACCACGGGTATGCCTGCCGTGCAGCACCAGCTGCCCACGGTGGAGGAGGTGTCCGCGGGCGGCATCGTCGTCGACGCGTCGAAGGACACCCTCGACGTCGCCATCATCGCCCGACTCAACCGCGGCGGACGCCTGGAGTGGTGCCTGCCCAAGGGCCACCCGGAAGGCTCGGAGAACAACGAGGAAGCGGCCGTCCGGGAGATCGCCGAGGAGACGGGCATCGAGGGCAGGATCGTCTCCGCGCTCGGCAGCATCGACTACTGGTTCACGGTCAGCGGCCACCGCGTGCACAAGACCGTCCACCACTATCTCCTGATCAGTACCGGCGGTTACCTCACCATCGAGAACGATCCCGATCATGAGGCCGTCGACGTCGCGTGGGTGCCCCTGCAGGACCTCGGGCGCCGGCTGTCCTTCCCCAACGAACGGCGGATCGCCGATCTCGCCCGTGAGGTCCTGCCCGAGCACCTCTGAGCCCGGCGCGCGACCACCGCACCCGGGCGGCGGCGCGCCGCCGTCGTCCCATCGGTGAGACGATGGGGAGCGATGTCTGACACGAACACAGCCTCGGTACCCCTGCAGGACCCCGATCACCCGGTCCGCGATGACCCCTCGGCGCCGCGCGGCGGCTCCATGGCCCGGGCGAGTGCGATCATGGCCGCCGGCACCCTCGTCTCGCGGATCCTCGGCCTCGTCCGTGTGGCCCTGCTGGCGACGGCGATCGGCGCGACGGGTCAGGTGTCGGACCTGTTCACCTCGGCCAACAACCTCCCCAACTTCCTCTACCTGATGCTGGCCGGAGGCGTGTTCAACGCCGTCCTGGTGCCCCAGATCATCCGCGCCAGCAAGCAGCCGGACCGGGGGGCGGACTTCGTCAGCCGGCTCCTGACCCTCACTGCCGCGGCGCTCCTCGTCCTGACCGTGCTCGTCACCCTCGCCGCGCCGGTCATCGTCGGCGTGACCACGAGCTTCACGGGGGCGAACCTCGCCCTCACCACGGCGTTCGCCTTCTGGTGCCTTCCGCAGATCTTCTTCTACGGGATCTACGCGGTGACCGGTCAGATCCTCAACGCCAACGGTTCGTTCGGTCCGTACATGTGGGCGCCCGTCGTCAACAACGTGGTGTCCATCGCCTTCCTGATCGTCTTCATCGCGCTGATGGGTGGCGAGCAGGCGGAACGGCACCAGCCGGATACCTGGACCATGGAGCAGACGGTACTGCTGGCCGGGGGGACCACGCTCGGCATCGTGATCCAGGCGCTCGTGATGTTCATCCCGCTGAAGCGCCTGAACCTGGGCCTGCGGCCGAAGTTCGGGATCCGCGGCACGGGGCTCGGGAGGACGGGCAAGCTCGCGTCGGTCACGATCCTCACGATGCTCATCGGCAACGGCCTCTATCTCGTGAACCTGCGCGTCGCCACCATCGCCTCGGACGCCCGGCAGGGCTTCCTCGCCCAGGACCCTCCCGTTCAGATCCCGGGCTCCACCAACCTCGAGTTCGGCGCGATGGTGTACCAGCTGCCGCACTCCGTCATCGCGCTGTCATTGGCCACGGTCATGTTCAACCAGCTCTCGTCCGCGCATGCGGACGGCGACATGCGGACGGTACGGGCCACCCTCTCGCGGGGCCTGCGCATGATCGGCGTGGCCACGGTCTTCGGCGCGGCGGCCCTGCTCAGCTTCGCCGGACCCCTCGGCGTCCTGTTCAGCGAGTCCCCCGAAAGTGCTGCCATCAACGGTGTGATCATCGCGATCCTCGCCGTGGGCGCCCCGTTCCTCAGCGCCAACTTCTTCCTCAACCGTGTCTTCTATGCCAGCGAGGACGTCAGGACACCGCTCAAGATCCAGATCGTCCTGTCCGCAGTAGGGGTCGGCCTCGCCCTCATCGCGGGCACGTTCGATCCCCAGTTGATCGTGCCGATGCTGGCCGTCGCCTACTCGCTCGGCAACGCGATCGCCGTCGTCGTCAGCCACCTGTTCCTGACCCGCAAGATCGGGTCCTACGGCGCCGGACACGTCTTCGACGTCCATGTCCGCCTCACCCTGGCCGGGATCATGGCGGCGATCGCAGGGACCGCACTGTGCTGGGCGTTCGGAGGGTACAGCGCGGACGGCTTCCTCTGGCAGTCGAAAGTGAACGCCCTCGTCGTGCTCGCGATCGGCGGTGTCCTCATGTTCGCCGTGTACGTCGTCATGCTGAAAGTGCTGCGCGTCACCGAACTCACCGAGCTCGTGGGCCCGCTCCTCGGACGATTCCGCCGCAGCCGCGCCTGACCCTCCAGCCCGGGAATGGACCGACCGACCGGTAGCATGGGTAAAAATCAGCCAGGGTTTCCGGGGAGGAACACGTGCCAGAAGCAGTAGACGTCGGTTCAGTGCTGGGTGGCCGGTACAAGGTAACCGCCTACGTCCTGGCCTCTGCTGAGAAGGATCTCGTGCTCGACGGCGTCGACCAGGTCCTCAACCGGCCCGTCAGCATCCTCGTCGCCTCGGCCGGCAACGCATCCCAGGTGGCCACGAGCGCCCGGGAACTGGCCACGGGTGACCGGGACGGCAACATCCAGGTCCTCGATCTGGGTATCACGGACTCCGGTACCTATCTGGTGACCAACCGTGCGCCCGCCGCCGACATGCTCGACCTCATCGTCCAGCAGGACGCACCGGCCCACGAGGCGCCGTACATCGAACCGTTCTTCACCGACACGCTCGGTTCCGAGATCTTCGGCCGGCCGCGCTCCACGGAACCCGAGACCTACGACGACGACGACGAGGATTACGACGACCGCCCCCAGCGCCCCTCGCGGCTGTCGGGCCTGACGCAGCGTTTCGGCCGGCGCTTCGGAGGTCCACGGGAGGACGACACCTCGGACCTTGCTCCCGTTCCTGCCGAGCCGGTCGCCGCGCAGCCCCTGTCCGAGCACCGGACGTCCTCCCATCGCGTGCCACCGCCGCCGAACCGGCGGCCGGGCGGGTCCTCGCCTGCAGGCGCCCGGGAGGAGCCCGATGGTGGATCCCGCGCAGAGAACGGTCCGGGCCGCCTGAGCCCTGCCGCCGTCGCAGCCGGCGCAGCAGGAGCGGCATCGGTCGTGGGAGCCACGGGAGGCCAGAAACCCGCACGGGCTGCCTCGACGTTCCCGTTGTCCGCCTACAGCGACGACGAAGACACCCGAACCTCCAGTGACGATGATCCGGACGACTACGACACGGAGCAGGCGGACCGGGACGACGACAGCGACAGCGGTGGCCGGAAATTCACCCGGATCCTCGTCGGAGCGGTGCTCACCGTCGTCCTGGTGGTCGCGGTCGTCCTGGCGACGACGCATCTGGGGTCGGTGTTCAGCGGCAGCAGGCCCGTCGCCGAGGAGGATCCGGTCCAGTCCACGACCGCACCCGCCGAGACCCCGGCACCCGTTCCGGCCACGCCTTCGGCGGAGCCCACACCTGCGACGGTCGAGGTAGCGCCCGTGATCACGGGCATCACCCGCCTCGTTCCGGACAACCCCGGGCTCGACGCCGGCAACGACGGGACGCTGCCGCTCATCATCGATGGGAACCCCGCGACCTTTTGGGGCAATCAGGTCTACGCCAGCGACACCTTCGGAGGACTCGCCACGAACCTGGCGCTCGTCGTCGAACTGGAGCAGGAGTCCACCATCACCCAGGTCACCATCGACCAGTTGAACGCGGCGGGCGGCACCTTCTCCGTGCTGGTGAACGACCAGCCCACTCTCGAGGGCGCCGAGCAGATTGCCCAGGGCGGTTTCACCGCGCCGACGGCGAACCTCCCCATCCCCTCCGGCGCGGACGGTCCCGTCACCGGCCGGTACGTCATCATCAATTTCACCCAGCTGCCCCGGCTCTCCAACATCCAGGCCCAGTTCCCGTTCGGGCTCAGGATCGCCGAGATCGAGGTCGGCTGACCCTTCGGCACGTGGCGCGCGGTCCTGTCGATCGTGTGTCCAGGTGCGCCCGGCGCGGCTCCCTCGATGGAATAACCGCACCGGCGGCTCCGTTGTGGGAGGTGTCCGCGAGAAACGCCCGGTACGGCCGAATCAGCGCAGGAAAAACAGGAAGGTCTTCCGAGAACGTGACAATTCACACCGATGTCCAACTGGAAACACCCACGGCAGATCCCGCCGGTGGTGAGCAAAAGGTCCACGACGTCATCATCGTCGGTTCCGGGCCCTCCGGTTACACCGCGGCGGTCTACACCGCGCGGGCGAACCTCAAGCCCCTCATGATCGCGAGTTCGGTCAAGGCCGGCGGTGAGCTCATGAACACCACCGACGTCGAGAACTTCCCCGGATTCCCCGAAGGTGTCATGGGCCCTGAGCTCATGGAGCAGTTCGAGCAGCAGGCCCGTCGGTTCGGCACCGAGATCCTCTACGAGGATGTGGTCTCGGCAGAGCTTTCCGGGGACATCAAGAAGCTCACCATCGCCACAGGCGAAGAATTCCTCACACGAGCGGTCATTATCTCGACCGGCTCCGAGTACCGGGAGATCGGCCTCGACGACGAGAAGCGGCTGTCAGGGCACGGTGTCAGCTGGTGCGCCACCTGCGACGGATTCTTCTTCAGGGACCAGGACATCGCCGTCGTCGGCGGCGGTGACTCGGCCATGGAGGAGGCTCTGTTCCTGACGAAATTCGCGCGCTCCGTGACGGTCATCCACCGACGCGACAGCCTCCGTGCGTCGAAGATCATGCAGGACCGCGCCTTCGCCCACGAGAAGATCCGCTTCCTCTGGAACTCGGAGGTCGTCGGGATCCACGGTGCCGACAAGGTCACCGGAGTGAAGATCGCGAGCACGGTCGACGGCTCCACCTCCGACGTGGACGTCACCGGCATCTTCGTTGCCATCGGCAATGACCCGCGAGTCGATCTCGTCAAGGACCAGCTCCAGCTGACCAGCGAAGGCACCATCGCCGTCCAGGGACGCACGTCCAAGACGTCGCTGCCGGGTGTGTTCGCCGCAGGAGACGTCATCGATCCCACCTATCGCCAGGCCATCACCGCGTCGGGCAGCGGCTGCGTCGCTGCCCTCGATGTGGAGCACTATCTGGCCGACACGGTCAGTACGAGCCTCACCGCGGCCCGCGTACCCACCCCGCCGGCCGAAGCAGTTTCCGAATCAGCCACCCTCTGATCGATCACCTACGCAAGGAGCAACACAATGAGCAACGCAAAGGATGTGACGGACGCGTCTTTCGACGCTGACGTCCTTCAGGCCAGCAAGCCCGTCATCGTGGACTTCTGGGCCGAATGGTGTGGTCCCTGCCGCATGCTGTCGCCGATCCTCGACGACATCGCCGCCGAGCACAGCGAGAAGGTCGACGTCGTGAAGGTGAACGTCGACGACAATCCCGGTATCGCTGCCAAGTACGGCATCACGTCGATTCCCGCCGTGTACGTCTTCAAGGGCGGAGAAGTCGCGGCCACCTCCATCGGTGCCAAGCCGAAGCAGGTCCTCGAGCAGGAGTTCGCTGCATTCATCAACTGATTGCACTGTTGGAAGAGGGGCTCGTCGGACTGATCCGGCGGGCCCTTCTTTTCTGTGCTCTGCTTTCCATGTGATTGATCGCGGGGGCGAGGCTTGTCTATCGCCACAGACCCGACAGGTCGCATCTTCCTTCGCACCACGCCGATCGTCGTCCGGAGGCCGGAGCCTGTGCACTTCTGATAGGCGAGCCCCTTCTCCCGGATCGCTGCAATGAGCACCCTGCCCGCGCAATGGCGAGGGGTCGATATCCGGCCTGGCCCGGAATCCGTCCGACGACCGAAGTGGACTCCTGGGGCTGGCCCCCTCCCGCCGCATTTCCTTCGAAAGTGCGGTTTCACGTGAAACGCACACCACGCTGCAGGAGCGGACGGCAATCAAGCCTTCTCGTTTGTTTTCTTGTTCGACCGCCCCTCCACGCCCGTCCGAAAGTTCCGGTCGGACGCTGCCCCCAACCGTCCGTACGTTGCGGGACCAGCAATTGCCTACCGACTCCGGCATTCGAGACGCACCCGTGCACGCTGTTCCTGCGCTATTCGGTTGCTGGTTCCGACTCGAGCCCGGCTCCGGCCGCGGCGCCTCCTGATCGCTGGCCGATATCCGGGCTGTGCCGCCCAGCCGCTGGCGGCCGGGCGGCACAGCTACCGGGCGGCGGCTGCGTTTCACGTGAAACAGCGATCGAGGCCTGCACGAGCTCGCTTCGCGTGTCCTCAGTCTAATGATCGGTGCTCAGTGGAACGTGCACCGTCGAATCCATGTACACCTCCCGGAGGCGACACGACGGCGTACCGGCAGTCGAGCGATCCGTCCGCCGATGCTCGGCCCAACGACCTACTGCAGGTCCCAGGCGGACCCGTGCATCCCCGCGACATGATGTCCGCCATACCGCCGGATCGACGGAAGACAAGAACGCGACGTTGCAGGGGAGCCCCGGCGCGCATCGACTTCGTCCTCGTACAGGCGCATTGACTAAGCCGTAGTAGTCCGGCTTCCGACCCACCTCGTGAGAGGACTATCCAAATCCTCCTCCGAGCAGTTCACGCTCCATGCCGCGCCGGTTTGCAGCCTCATGTTTCACGTGGAACCATGCCCTACCATTCAGAACCCCGAAAGCTCCCAGTACATCGGAATAGGTCGACATGCGACATTGGTCCGACACCATCACCTCGACGACCGCTAGCTATACCGCCCGGCCTGGCGAGTCACCATCGCCCAAGACGTCCCACAATCCACAGTGGCGATTCCGTATGCCCAGCCGCTCCTCCAACGTCTTGACCTCCGGCACTGGACACTGGCACGGGAGGACGAAGTCGCGCAGGTGGGCCCGTTGCCGATCGCGGTTCCACCCCGCGTCCCATGGCAGATGGGTCAGCGCGTACCCCTGCACCACACGCGCGGACCGGCACCGGCCACGCGTGGACCTCAGTAGACATCAGCGTCGACTACCTCGGCACGACGCCCGGTCGCGCGTGCTTCCCGCCCGCCCGCGTCGCTCCATCACCTTAGCCAAAAGAACGTGCGACGCTCATCCGAAGAGTGTTTCACGTGGAACCTCGATGTGATTCCAAAGGAGGCCGCCCATGGCCAGCAGCACCACCACCGTTTTGGCCGCAATACGGCGCCACCAGCGATTCAGGCGTCCGAACGCGCCACCGCACAGCCCCCGGACCGAACGAGATCCAGTCCGATGGGGGTCGGGTTCCACCTGAGACCGAGCGCAATGTTTCACGTGAAACACTGCTGGAGAGCAGCTCAGGCGCCGCTGATCGCGCTCCACGTGGCCGGAAGCCGGACAGCAGTACGCGCTTTCACGCACTGAGCGATAGCTCGTGCGGACACCGAGGGCCAGCAACGCGCTTCCGCACCTCGAAAGCGTGCGCCCGGCGGTGAGCGAGCCGCATGACGCGGTCAATTCATCAGAACACATCACGCAACGCGCAGATTCTGATCACGCGACAGCCGCTCGCTCCACATCCGGTACCGATTCGTTCCGGTCCAAGCAACGTCCGGGGATCTTGTGAGAGGCAGCCGGATGGCAGCTGCTGGAAGGGAAGGCGGGAGGGGGCGTGTTTCACGTGAAACACGCCCCCTCCGGTTCTGCTAGTCCTTCGTGGGAGACAGGACCCCGATGATCCTGTTCAGATCGTCGACACTAGCGAACTCGATACTGACGCGACCCTTCTTCGCCCCCAGCGTGATCTTCACATTGGTGTCCAGGCGGTCCGACAGTGACGTCGCCAGATAGTCCAAGCGTTCATGCCGTGCACCGTCCTTCGGCGTGGCCGGCTTGCTGGCTCGTCGCAGCCCCCCGCTGAGTGCCACGATCTCCTCCGTGGACCTGACGGACAGTCCCTCTGCGACGATCTTCTGCGCCAGCTTCTCCATCTCAGCGGGATCGGCGAGCCCGAGCAGGGCCCGCGCATGCCCAGCGGAGAGGATTCCCGCGGCGACGCGTCGCTGGACGAGCGGGGGCAGCTTCATCAACCGGAGCGTGTTGGATATCTGCGGTCGTGAACGGCCGAGCCGTCCGGCCAGCTCGTCGTGCGAGCAGCCGAAGTCGTCAAGCAGCTGCTGGTAGGCGGCCGCCTCCTCCAGGGGATTTAGGGCGCTTCTGTGAAGATTCTCCAGCAGAGCGTCCCGGAGGAGATCGTCGTCGAGCGTCGACCGGATAATCGCGGGGATGGTCTCCATGCCGGCCTCGCGCGACGCCCGCAGGCGCCGCTCACCCATGACCAGCTCGTAGGGAGCATCCCCGGCTTCCTTGGACGGGCGCACGACCACCGGCTGCAACACCCCGATCTCACGGATCGAGTGGACCAGCTCAGCGAGTTCGTCCTCGTTGAATTCGACACGAGGCTGCTTCCGGTTCGGGTGGATACTGTCCAGTGACAGGTCAGCAAAGGTAGCCCCCGGCACATCGATGAGGACACCCTCCGCTCCCGCGGAAGTCCCGAGTGAGGGCGCGACCGGCGCGACCGTTTCACGTGAAACCGCCGTCGTCGAAGTCTCCATCGACGGATCGGGTGCAGTCCCATCACTGACACCGGCAATCGACGGGCCCGGAGAATCCGCAGTACCACTTCGGTCCTGGCCCGTGACTCCGGGAAGATCCTCCGAGACCTCGACGCGCTGCTCAGCCTCGCCTGCTACTGACGACTCAGTCCGTGCTCCGTCGGAAGACGGAGGCTCTACGGCCGAGTCCTCATCGACGGCCGCTGCGACAGGTGAACCTTCCTCGACGCCCAGGGCCGCATCGTCCGCGGATCCGGCCGCGGCGGGTGGTTCCTTGCTGGTGGACCGCGCAGCGCTCCGGACTTCTGAACCTCCGGCTGTCTTCTTCGATCCTCCCTTGGCAACCCGTTTCGTTTGAGCATCAAGAACGTTCTTGTTGATCCCGCTCCGCAGGGCCGACGAGTACGAGCGCGGCTGCTCCGCCACGTCGTCCTCGGTGACGCGCTCGAAGAAGAGGTCCACGGGGCGTCCCCCTTGCTTCCGGGAGGAAGGGCTCGGCGACTCACGAACCTCGCGCTTCTCTTGCTCCCGCTCGGGCTCGCTCAGTCGAGGGGCCTCTTCGGCCGGGCCGCTGGGGATCAAAGCTCCTAGTCCCCGGCCAAGGCCACGCCGCTTTTCCGCCATGTCATTCCTTCCACGATTCGGAGTTGTGCTCCGGCTCTACGTCTTATGGACCCCACGGGCCGAGGGTGGGCCGCCGTCAGGACCGTGACGCGATTTCAGCAGCAGCTTCCTGATAGGACAGGGCTCCGCTGGATGAGGGATCGTACGTCATGACGGTCTGCTGGTAGCTCGGTGCCTCGGAGATCCTGACGGAGCGCGGAACCACTGCTTTCAGTACCTGCTGGGGGAAGTGCTCCCGCACTTCCGCCGCCACCTGAGCCGCGAGGTTCGTGCGGCCGTCGTACATGGTCAGGAGGATCGTGGAGACCGAGAGATCGGCGTTGAGATGCTTCTGGATCATCTCGATGTTCTTCAGCAGCTGGCTGAGTCCTTCGAGCGCGTAGTACTCACACTGGATGGGGATGAGCACCTCCTTTGCGGCAACGAACGCATTGACCGTCAGGAGACCCAGGCTCGGCGGGCAGTCGATGAAGACGAAGTCCAGGCGGGGCTCGCCTTTCTCCTCGCGCTGCTTGGCGTAGACCTCGATCGCACGGCGCAGGCGCTGCTCGCGTGCCACGAGCGACACCAGTTCGATCTCGGCACCGGCCAGGTGGATCGTGGCCGGGGCGCAGATCAGGTTCGGCACATCCGGGCAGGCAGCGACGACGTCTCCCAGCGGGACATCATCGATGAGGACGTCGTAGATGGAGTCGACATCGGCGTGGTGGTCGATGTTCAGGGCTGTGGACGCATTGCCCTGCGGATCGATGTCGATGACCAGCACCTGCAGACCGGCGGTAGCGAGGGCGGCTGCGATATTGACCGTCGTCGTCGTCTTGCCCACCCCGCCCTTCTGGTTGCTGATGGTCATGATGCGCGTGCTCTTCGGCTTGGGGAGATCCTTGCCGAGGAGCTTCTCGCGGCGTCGGGTCTCGCTCGCGAGTTCCCGTCCGAGAGGCGAGGAGTCGTCCATCGCCTCCATCACGCTCTTCCCCTTGACGGGCTTCCTCGTCGCCGGGGCATTGACGGAGTCAGGAGCAGCAGTGACGGTTTCACGTGAAACGATCCCCGTATTGCCCGGGTCTGAAAACACTCCCGGTTGTATTTCACGCAGTCCAACAGCAAGAGGGTTCCCGGCAGCCATCAATGGCTCGGGCTTCTTCGCGGGGGCGTCCTTGATGGTCACTCAGTAGCTCACTCTCACATGCCAGACGTCGTTATCTACAAGGGTAACGGGATAACCCGTGCCGCACGGGACGGTGACACCGCAGGGCTCGGCACCGCCTCAGGCGGGCCGGACCGGGATCCGGACCACCGTGGTGGGCTCCTCGAGGACGTCAGCGCCGACCGTGACGATCTCGGCCGTCCCCCCGCCGAGCTTCCGGATCACCTTGCGGGCCTTGTCGATCTCCTCGCCGGCGCTGCGTCCCTTGATCGCGAGGACCTGTCCACCCGCCCGGGTCAGGGGGATGGTCCACCCGGCGAGCGTGGAGAGGGCGGACACCGCACGCGCCGTGACGTAGTCACCGTGAAGAGTGCCTACCATCTCCTCGGCACGCGCCCGGTGCACGGTCACATTGTCGAGCGCGAGATCGTGGACGACCTCCTTCAGCCAGATGACGCGCCGCTCGAGCGGCTCCACGAGATCGAGGTGGAGATCGGGTCTCGCAATCGCGATCGCCAGGCCGGGCAGCCCTGCACCGCTTCCGACATCGACGACCGACGCGTCGGCGTCCATGAGCTCTGCCACGACGGCGCAGTTCAGCACATGACGTCCCCAGAGGCGCGGCACTTCTCGCGGCCCCAGCAACCCTCGTTCGATACCCGACGAGGCCAGATGGGTCACGAATCCGCGCGCCAGTCCGAGCCGGTCACCGAAGACGGCAGAAGCTGCCGTCAGTTCCTCGGCCGTCGGTTCAGGGGTACCGGGATCGAGGCGGGCAGAATCAGTCATCACTGGGGGAGATCACGATGTGCCGCGCCTGTCCCTCGCCCTCGGACTCACTCACGAACCCGAGGTCGGCGACGACGTCGTGCACGATCTTCCGCTCGTACGCCGACATGGGCGCCAGTGCCATGTCCTCCCCGGTCTCCCTGACCGTCTCGACGGCGTCCTGCGCGATCTTCGTCAGCTCGCGACCGCGCCGGTCACGGTAGCCGTCGACGTCCAGGACCAGTCGCGACCGTGCGTCGGTGGCGGTCAGGACGCTGAGCCGGGTCAGCTCCTGCAGTGCCTCCAGCACCTCGCCGTCCCGTCCCACGAGCGAGCTGAGCCCGGTGTCGGATGCATCCTCGGACACGATCGAGATGTACGTGCGACCGCTGCGGACCTCGATATCGATGTCTCCGTCGATGTCCGCGATGTCGAGCAGTTCCTCCAGGTAGTCCGCCGCGACGTCCCCCTCTTCGTCCAGCCGGGATGCCTTGCCCGCCGAAGGAGTCTCGACGTCGTCGTCGGGCTCCGGCTCGTGGCCGGCGATCTGCTCTTCGTTGTCTACCGTCATCGCCTCTTCCTCTTCTTGCGCTGGGGCTGAACACGCTGGCCTCGGGGCTCCGGCACCGTCTCCACGGCCGGCTCGGTCTTACGCTCTCCGAGCAGTGGCGCGACGGGCAGGCCCTTCTTGGCCCGCCGGTCCGCGAGAGCCTTGGCGGCGGGAGATCCCGGAGTCGGCATCCTGCGGATGACGTAGAACTGCTGCGCCATCGTCCATACGTTGGTGGTGGTCCAGTAGACCAGGACACCGATGGGGAAGTTGATCCCGCCGATGCCGAACACGAGCGGAAGGATGTACAGCATGATCTTCTGCTGACGCATGAACGGGCTCTGCATGGCCTCTTCGGACATGTTCTTCGCCATGATCTGCTTCTGCGTGATGAACTGCGACGCCGTCATGGCGATGATCATGACCACGGAGAGGATGATGACGCTGATGTTCCCGTCGGCGCCGAAGCTGCCGAGGAACGTCGAGGAGAGCGGAGCACCGAAGATCGTCGCATCGTCGAACTGCCGGACGGACTCCGGCGACAGGGCCCCGATCCCCTCGTTGTCCTCGCTGGCCCGCGAGATCCCGTTGAGCACGGTGAAGAGGGCGAAGAAGAACGGCATCTGGATCAGGATTGGCAGGCACGCGGCGAACGGGTTTGTCCCGTGCTTCTTGTACAGGGCCATCTGTTCCTGCGTCATCGCCTGACGCGAGAGCTGGTCCGTCTTCCCCTTGTACTTCTGCTGCAGCTTGCGCAGGTCGGGCTGGAGCGCCTGCATGCCGCGCTGCGCCTTGATCTGCTTCACGAAGACGGGGATGAGTGCGGCACGGATGACGACGACGAGGCCGATGATCGACAGCACCCAGGTCCATCCGGATGCGGGATTCATTCCGAGGAACGTGAAGCCCTCGTGGAACATGAACATGATCCACGACACGAGCCACCTGAACGGTGTCAGGATCGTCTCAAAAAAACCCATAATCAGTCTGCTCCTCGGGCCGCGGGGCGGCTTTCGTCATCGGCCGGAATCACCGGGTGGTTCAACACAACTATCGCTGGCTCGTTCCCCTCGCGGAAACGCCGGCCACCCGGCGGGACGTGATCCACACCGCCCGGGTTCCAGGGGTGGCATCGCATCAGCCGCCTCGAAGCGAGCCAGCCGCCGCGCAGGAACCCGTGGACGGTTACGGCTTCGAGGGCGTACGCCGAACAACTCGGGTAGAACCGGCACACCGGCCCGTACAACGGAGAGACGACCTTCCGGTACGCGATCAGGAGTCCGATCACCGTCAGACGCGGGATCCCGATGACGAAGGCGAGCACTCTCCGAGCGACTTTACTCACGATACTCCGCCCTGCCTTCCGGGTGGTTCCGAGCCCCTCAGCTTCCGGGCGACCGCAGTCGTACAGGACGTGAAGTCCTTGGTGAGGGCGGGCCAGTCGCTCTCGGCGGCCGCCGGTAGAGCGCGGACGACGACGTCGAACCCGCAGGGATTCGCGCTGACCCACTCCGCCGCCAGGTGGCGCAGCCTCCGTTTAACGAGGTTGCGCATGACTGCGTTCCCGACGTTCTTGCCGACGATGAACCCGACCCGCGAGGGGGAGGACTCCGCCGTCACTGCGCCGTATAGCACAACGTTCCGGCGCCCTGACCGGGCACCGGAACGTACGGTACGTGCAAAATCCTTTGCCGTTCTCACCCGGTGGATCATCGGGAGCATGGGGGGAACCTGTTCCTCGCAGAGGGAGGGGAGCCCATGCCGACGCGATCATCCGCAGGATGCATGGCGAGGGAGGGACCGCTTATGCCGAGAGTTCGGTACGGCCCTTGCCGCGGCGCGCCGACAGGATGGCACGACCAGCGCGGGTGCGCATGCGAAGACGGAAACCGTGCTTCTTGGCACGACGGCGGTTATTCGGCTGAAAAGTCCGCTTGCTCACTGTAGTTACTCCAGAACGATCTTGAGATGCGTCCGGCCCATTGCAACAAGGGGGAAGAACAGACTGACGCGATGAAGGTGTACATCCGACATTCGCGCGAGAGCTGTCACATCCCGAGGCCTCTTAGTACCCGGGAACACCTGTGATGGCATGCGAAATGCAGACATGTTGGACTACACAACGGTAGGGGACAGCGCCGACGGGCGTCAAACCCGCGAGGGGGACGGCCTGTGGACGAGTTGTCCACCGCCCTGTGGACAACTGGTACTGAAATCACCCTACACGCACCCCTGGTGGGCCCGTCCAACACCCCCTGCAGGACCTCCGACCCCGCGTCAGTCCGCTATCTTCTCCACTTTTCATCCTCTAGTCTTGGCTCTGGTCCGTTTATCCACGACATGTGCACAAGTCTGTGGATGACGGACATTTTCGACTGGAAGCACAGCCAAGAGGGGTGTTCGTGGGTACAGATGAGGTAAACGACGTCGGGAGCTCCTGGCGTAAGGTCATCCGCACCCTCGAACAGGACGACCGCGTCACCCCCCGCCAGCGCGGCTTCATGGTCCTCGCCCAGGCGCAGGGACTCATCGGGACGACGATGCTCATCGCCGTCCCGAACGAACTGACACGCGAGGTGCTGCAGACCCAGCTCAAGGGAGCCCTCGACGAGGCGCTGCGCGATGTGTTCCGCGAGGACATCCAGTGCGCGTTCGTGATCGATCCCGAGCTGACCCCTGTCACCGAGGAGGTCCCGGAACCGGAGCCGGCGGAGCAACCGTCCCCGGAGCCGAAGGGTGAAGCGAAACCGTCCCCGACGCCGCCCAGCAACTCACACGAGTTCGGCCGGCTCAATCCGAAGTACATCTTCGACACCTTCGTGATCGGGTCCTCCAACCGTTTCGCCCACGCTGCCGCAGTGGCAGTGGCGGAAGCCCCGGCGAAGGCCTACAACCCGCTGTTCATCTACGGCGACTCGGGACTGGGCAAGACCCACCTCCTGCACGCGATCGGCCACTATGCGAGGCACCTCTACACCGGCATCCGCGTCCGTTACGTGAACTCCGAGGAGTTCACCAACGACTTCATCAATTCGATCCGCGACGACGAGGGCTCGAGCTTCAAGCAGACCTACCGCAACGTGGACATCCTGCTGATCGACGACATCCAGTTCCTCTCCGGCAAGGACCGGACCATGGAGGAGTTCTTCCATACCTTCAATGCCCTGC
Organism: Arthrobacter sp. TJ-265; assembly: GCF_058269135.1. Lineage (NCBI taxonomy): Bacteria > Bacillati > Actinomycetota > Actinomycetes > Micrococcales > Micrococcaceae > Arthrobacter > Arthrobacter sp. TJ-265. The sequence continues at coordinate 39,077 of NZ_JBZCND010000007.1, forward strand.
ACAACCACAGCAAGCAGGTCGTCATCACCTCCGACCTGCCACCCAAGCAGCTCATCGGGTTCGAGGAACGCATGCGTTCCCGCTTCGAGTGGGGCCTCCTCACCGACATCCAGCCTCCCGAGCTTGAGACGCGCATCGCCATCCTCCGGAAGAAGGCGATCAGCGACAGCCTGAGCGCGCCCGACGACGTGCTCGAGTACATCGCCTCCAAGATCGCCACGAACATCCGTGAACTCGAGGGTGCACTCATCAGGGTGACGGCCTTCGCCAGCCTGAACCGCCAGCCCGTGGACGTGAACTTGGCGGAGATCGTCCTGAAGGACCTGATTTCCGCCGACGGCGCCCAGGAGATCACGTCCACGGTGATCATGGCGCAGACCGCCGACTACTTCCAGATCAGCATGGAGGAACTGTGCAGCAAGTCGCGGACCAGGACCCTCGTGACGGCACGGCAGATCGCGATGTACCTCTGCCGTGAGCTGACCGACATGTCCCTGCCGAAGATCGGGCAGGAGCTCGGTGGACGCGACCACACGACCGTCATCCATGCCGACCGCAAGATCCGGGAACTCATGGCGGAACGCCGTGCGATCTTCAACCAGGTCACCGAACTCACCAACCGGATCAAGCACAAGCAGCGGGAAGCCTGACCCCGAGGGACCTCCTGGGGGCGACATCCGTAATTAACAGGTGTGGACACAGCTGTGGATAACCGGGGGGCCATCCCGGTCCAACCTGAGGATAACCCCCCACCCGCCTGTGGATCCGCGAAATCACAAGAATTTTTCCCACACCCGTCCCCTGTGGGCCGTCGGCCCGACACACACCTTGTCCACAGGCAAAATCCGCGCCGCCGCCCCGCCCAGCGGGGTTATCCACAGAATCCACAGCAGTTATTAACACTACGAACCTTAAACTTCAAAAGCTCGTCAAATAACATTCCACGTCCCGCACGCCCCACACCCCTGCCCGCCGGAGCCCGCTTAGCCGGCTCGCTATCCGGCTAAGCTTTGACCCAGTAGGGTTGTAGTTCCCGTGCCGTGGGGACATCCGTCCAGGCATCGGGCCCGACCATCCGCCGGCGATTCGCCGGTGGCTGTTTTTTTGATCTGGCGAAAGGCGGCACTGCTCCGTGAAATTCAGAGTTGAGCGGGATGTACTTGCGGAGGCAGTGTCCTGGACCGCTCGTTCCCTGTCACCGCGCCCACCGGTGCCCGTTCTCGCCGGCCTCCTGATCAGAGCCGAAGGCGGCATGCTCAGCCTCGCGAGCTTCGACTACGAGATCTCGGCCCGCCTCGAGATCCCTGCCGACGTCCTCGAAGAAGGCACCATCCTTGTCTCGGGACGTCTCCTCGCCGACATCTGTCGGAGCCTGCCCTCCGCGCCGGTCGAGGTGGCCACCGACGGTTCCAAGGTGACGCTGACCTGCCGCAACAGCCGCTTCAACCTCGCCACCATGCCCGAAGGGGAATATCCCGAGCTGCCGAAACTTCCCGACGTGAGCGGCGTCGTCGATGGAGACGCCTTCGCCCAGGCCGTGTCGCAGGTCATCATCGCCGCAAGCCGTGACGACACCCTGCCGATCCTCACCGGCGTGCGGATGGAGATCGAGGACGACCTCATTACGCTGCTCGCCACGGACCGCTACCGCCTGGCCCTTCGCGAAGTCGCCTGGAAACCGTCGACCCCCGGCATCTCCACCAGCGCCCTCGTGAAGGCGAAGACCCTCAGCGAAGTAGCGAAGACCCTCGGCGGGGCCGGCGAGCTGAACATCGCGTTGTCGGACAACTCGGAACTGATCGGCTTCGAATCCGGGGGGCGTCGCACCACCTCGCTGCTCGTGGACGGGGACTACCCCAAGATCAGGTCGCTGTTTCCAGCCACCACTCCGATCCACGCGACCGTGCAGACCAGCGCGCTCGTGGAAGCGGTACGCCGCGTCTCGCTCGTCGCCGAACGCAACACACCCGTCCGCCTGGCTTTCTCGGAGGGTCAGGTGACCCTGGACGCCGGAACGGGGGAGGATGCCCAGGCATCCGAGGCGATCGAGGCCACGCTCGACGGCGACGACATCACCGTCGCATTCAACCCGCACTACCTCAGCGAGGGTCTGGGAGCGTTCAACAGCCCGTACGTGCGGTTCTCCTTCACCTCGCCGCCGAAACCCGCGGTGATCTCGGCCCAGGAGGACGCTTCCGGTGAGGACAGGGAAGACTACAGGTACCTGCTGATGCCTGTGCGGCTGCCCAATCTGTAGCCCGGCCAGCTGGTACAAAGCCCGGTCGGCGGCCGGATGAACACATCATCAGAAAGAGAGCTCATGCACATCGGTCTCATCGGTCTCGGCAAAATGGGTTTCAACATGAGGGAGCGGCTCCGCGCGAACGGGATCGAGGTCACCGGCTTCGACCGCGCTCCCGATCGCACGGACGTATCGAGCCTCGAAGAACTCGTGTCCTCCCTGCCTGCCCCCCGGATCATCTGGGTGATGGTCCCGGCCGGCGAGATCACGCACGCCGTGGTCACCGATCTGTCACAGCTCCTGTCCGAGGGCGACCTCGTGATCGACGGCGGCAACTCCAGATTCACCGATGACCAGATCCACGCGACGCTGCTCGCCCAGAAGGGCATCCGATTCCTCGACTGTGGGGTCTCGGGCGGCGTCTGGGGCCTGGAGAACGGCTACGGCCTGATGGCCGGCGGCAGCGACGAGGACATCGCGTTGGCCCTGCCGATCTTCGATGCACTGCGTCCCGAGGGCGATCGGGCGGAGAGCTTCGTACACGTCGGCGACGTCGGAGCCGGGCACTACGCCAAGATGGTCCACAACGGCATCGAGTACGGGCTCATGCAGTCCTATGCGGAAGGTTACGAACTCCTCGAGGCCAAGGACATCGTGAAGGACGTCCACGGCACCTTCGCGGCATGGCAGAAGGGCACCGTCGTCCGGTCCTGGTTGCTGGATCTGGTGGTCAAGGCCCTGCAGGAGGACCCCGGCCTGGCGACCATCGCCGGTTACGTCGAGGATTCAGGCGAGGGTCGATGGACCGTCGAGGAGGCCATCGCGAACTCGATTCCGGCGCCCGCGATCACCGCCGCGCTGTTCGCCCGGTTCAATTCGCGGCAGGAGGACTCCCCGTCCATGAAGATGGTCGCAGCGCTGCGCAATCAGTTCGGCGGCCACGCCGTCAGGCCTGCCCAGCCGAAGCCCGAGTAAGTGCGCTCCGGTGTACGTTGAGCACCTCTCGCTCACCGGGTTCCGGAGCTATGGGCAGCTCGATATCGACATCGAGCCGGGCATCACCGTCTTCGTCGGGCCCAACGGCGTGGGGAAGACGAACATCGTCGAGGCGATCGGATACCTCGCAACGCTGTCCTCCCACCGGGTGAGCACCGACAGGCCGCTCATCGCTTTCGACGAGGACCGGGCCATCATCCGGGGCCGGCTGGTCCGCGGAGTGCAGCGCACCAGCGTGGAAGTCGAGATCAACGCCGACACCGCGAACCGGGCACGGATCAACCGGTCCAACCCGGTCCGTGCCAGGGATGCCGCGGGGATCCTGAAGACGGTGCTCTTCGCACCGGAGGACCTCACTCTCGTCAAGGGCGACCCGTCCGTGCGGCGCCGGTATCTGGACGAGGTCATGGTGTCACTGCTGCCACACCAGTCCGCATTGCGGGCGGACTACGAGCGGGTGCTCAAGCAACGCAACGCCCTGCTGAAATCGGCCCGCGCGGCGGGCAGGTTCTCGACGGCACACGAGGCCACCCTCGATGTGTGGGACCAGCACCTGGCCGAGTCCGGAGCCCGCCTGCTGTCAGCCCGGCTGGTCCTCGTCGACAAGCTCCGTCCCCATGTGCAGCGCGCCTACCGGGAGCTGACGGACGGTTCCAAGCGCGCGGACATCACCTACAGCTCGAGCGTCTCGCCGTCGTCCGACCCCCTGACGGAGGACCACGGCATGGACCCGGGGCGCAGTGAGGCGGACGACGCCCTGGGCGACCTCGACCAGGGTGCACTGACCGAACTGTTCATCGCCGGTCTCCTCCGACACCGCAGGAAGGAACTCGAGCGCGGCATCTCCCTGGTCGGCCCGCATCGCGACGAGCTCGCGCTGTTGCTCGGCGGGGTGCCCGTCAAGGGATACGCCTCGCACGGTGAGACCTGGTCGATGGCCCTGGCGCTGCGACTGGCGTCCTACTACCTTCTGCTGGAGGAGGACCGGACGCCGGGAGGGGACCCCGTGCTCATCCTCGACGACGTCTTCGCGGAACTCGATGCGCAACGGCGCACCCGGCTCGCTGCCATCGTGGGGTCCGCCGAGCAGGTCCTCGTCACCGCGGCCGTGGGTGACGACATCCCCACGGCGCTCGACGGACGGCAGCTCCGGGTGGTGCCCGGCGCCGTCGCCGCGAGCGGCGGCCCGGGTGGAGCCGCCGGCGTCCCACTGGAGATTCCCGACCAGCCCGCGGCCGCCGATAGAGATGCCTCGGGAGGAATAGATGTCTGACGGAGCTTCCGGGGACACTCCTCCCGCGGACGGACCAAATGCGCAGGGTTCCGGCGATCGATCGGGCAGGCGCGCGGCGGAGGGCGACGAGCCGTCGCGCACGCCCTCCCCGAAGGATGAGTTCCCGGAGCAGGATGCCCCGCAGGCCCTCCTCAACCGGCTGCGGAGCGCATCGCAGGCCAGGGGCACGCCCCGGGAGGCGGTATCGAAGCGCTCGGCGAAGACGACGCGCCGCCGGTACTCGCCCGAGCCGGTCTACGGCGGCAGGGATCCCGAGGGGGTGGGCAACGTCTTCTCGCGGATGCTCGCCGAGCGGGGATGGAAGTCACCGGTCGCGATCGGATCGGTGCTGTCGCGCTGGAGCGAGATCGTCGGGACCGACATCGCAGCGCACTGCGTACCGGAAAGCTTCGACGCGGACACAGTCCTGGTCCGGTGTGATTCGACGGCCTGGGCCACGCAGCTGCGGCTCATCACCCCACAGGTGCTCCAGCGGTTCGAGGCCGAGCTCGGCCCGGGAGTCGTCACACGGCTGTCGGTCATCGGGCCCGCCGCTCCGAGCTGGCGCAAGGGCGGACGCTCCGTCAAGGGCCGCGGGCCGCGGGACACGTACGGGTGATCCGGGAGCCCGGTCACGCCGTCCGCTGAGCGGCCTGTAGCGCAATCGGGGTCCCGGCCGCCGTATCCGGGCTCACGGATGGTACTGCCGTCCGGTCTGATGTGGGTTTATTGGCCAGTGAAGGGGTGTTCGCGCCGGACGTCGGCCCTCCGCAGGGTAGAATAGGGGAGATTGTTTTGGTCGATCCAGCTGAGGAGCCGTCTACGCCTGTGGCACACGAGAACGAGTTGAATGCAAGCGATGTGAAGATAGGCGACGGCGAGTCCCCGATCCTGGAGGCGGCCACCGAACACGCATACGGCGCCAGTGAGATCACGGTGCTCGAAGGCCTGGAAGCTGTCCGGAAACGCCCGGGCATGTACATCGGATCGACAGGGCCCCGGGGTCTGCACCACCTCGTCTACGAAGTCGTGGACAACTCGGTCGACGAAGCGCTGGCCGGCTACTGCGACCACATCGAGATCTCGCTCCAGTCCGACGGCGGCGTCAAGGTGGTCGACAACGGCCGCGGCATCCCCGTGGACATGCACCCCACCGAGGGCCGGCCGACCGTGGAAGTGGTCATGACCATCCTCCACGCCGGCGGCAAGTTCGGCGGCGGCGGCTATGCCGTATCCGGTGGCCTGCACGGCGTCGGTATCTCCGTGGTCAACGCCCTCTCCCAGCGCGTGGAGACGGAGGTGCGGCGCCAGGGCCACGTGTGGCGGCAGTCCTTCGCGGACGGCGGCAAGCCCGTCGGCGAGCTGCGGAAGGGTGAGCAGACGTCCGAGACGGGCACCACGCAGACGTTCTATCCCGACGATTCGATCTTCGAGAGCACCGAGTTCGACTTCGAGACACTCCGCGCACGCTTCCAGCAGATGGCGTTCCTCAACAAGGGACTGCGTATCACGCTGACGGACGAGCGCGCGGATGCCGTCGAAACGGACGAGGTCACGGAGGTCCAGAGCGCGCAGGACGCCGACGGGGAGCCGAAGCATCGGTCCGTGGTGTACCTCTACGAGAACGGGCTGCTCGACTACGTCCGCCACCTCAACTCGTCCAAGCGCGTGGATGTGATCCACCCCGACGTCATCGCCTTCGAGACCGAGGACACCGACCGCAGGATGGCCGTCGAAGTGGCCCTGCAGTGGACGTCGGCGTATTCGGAGAGCGTGCACACCTACGCGAACACGATCAACACGCACGAGGGCGGGACGCACGAGGAAGGTTTCCGTGCGGCCATGACCACCCTGATCAACAAGTACGCACGCGAGAAGAACATCATCAAGGAGAAGGACGACAACCTCACGGGCGACGACATCCGCGAGGGCCTGACCGCCGTCATCTCGGTCAAACTGTCGGAGCCGCAGTTCGAGGGCCAGACGAAGACCAAGCTCGGCAACTCCGAGGCGAAGGGATTCGTCCAGCGGGTTGTCACCGACCAGCTCGGCGATTGGCTGGAACGCAACCCCGGGCCGGCCCGCGACGTCATCCGCAAGTCGATCCAGGCATCGCAGGCGCGCCTCGCAGCCCGCAAGGCGAGGGAATCCACCCGCCGCAAGGGCCTGCTCGAATCCGGGGGCATGCCCGGCAAGCTTAAGGACTGTCAGTCGAAGGACCCCGCGCGGTCCGAGATCTACATCGTCGAGGGCGACTCCGCCGGCGGCTCCGCGGTCCGCGGACGGAATCCCGAGACCCAGGCCATCCTGCCGCTGCGCGGCAAGATCCTGAACGTGGAGCGTGCCCGCCTCGACCGCGCCCTCGGCAACAGCGAGGTCCAGGCCATGATCACCGCCTTCGGCGCGGGGATCGGCGAGGACTTCAACGTGGACAAGGCCAGGTACCACAAGATCGTGCTGATGGCCGATGCCGACGTGGACGGCCAGCACATCACGACGCTGCTGCTGACCCTGCTGTTCCGCTACATGCGGCCGCTCATCGAGAACGGCTTCGTGTATCTCGCGCAGCCGCCGCTCTACCGGATCAAGTGGTCCAATGCGAAGCACGACTACGTGTTCAGCGACCGGGAGCGCGACGAGGTCATCAAGATGGGTATGGCCAACAACCAGCGACTGCCCAAGGACAACGGGATCCAGCGCTACAAGGGCCTCGGTGAGATGGACTACACGGAACTGTGGGACACCACCATGGATCCGGACCACCGCACCCTGCTGCAGGTGACCATGGACGACGCCGCGGCCGCCGACCAGGTGTTCTCCGTCCTGATGGGCGAGGACGTCGAATCCCGCCGCAACTTCATCCAGCAGAACGCCAAGGACGTGCGGTTCCTCGATATCTGACGGGTAGCCCCGGCATTCTGCCGGCGCAACGAAAGTAAGAGCGGACTCAGGGTCCCTGCCCGAGCTTGTGAGGGAAAGGGCGACGTCCGGTCGAGCGCCTGTACAGAACGCAGGGACCACCCTTGCTCGGATTCGCCAGTACTGCGGGGCAAAAATTGACGAACGGAACTGATTCATGAGTGACGACATCACCGGCAACGGACCCGACGAGCCCATCGAGGGCGAGGTCCTGACGGACCGCGTCGAGCAGGTCGACCTGCAGACGGAGATGCAGCGGTCCTACCTGGACTACGCGATGGCGGTCATCGTGGGCAGGGCGCTGCCCGACGTCCGCGACGGACTGAAGCCGGTGCACCGCCGTGTGCTCTACGCGATGTTCGACGGCGGCTACCGGCCCGACCGGTCGTTCAACAAGTGCGCCCGCGTGGTCGGCGAAGTCATGGGCCAGTACCACCCGCACGGCGACTCGGCGATCTACGACGCCCTGGTGCGCCTCATCCAGGACTGGACGATGCGCTACCCGCTGGCGCTCGGTCAGGGGAACTTCGGATCACCGGGCAACGACGGCGCCGCCGCCCCGCGATACACCGAGACGAAGATGGCCCCGCTCGCCATGGAGATGGTGCGGGACATCGACGAGGAGACCGTCGACTTCCAGGACAACTACGACGGCAAGAACCAGGAGCCGACGATCCTCCCGTCGCGCTTCCCGAACCTGCTCGTCAACGGATCCTCCGGCATCGCCGTCGGCATGGCCACGAACATCCCGCCGCACAACCTGCGCGAAGTGGCCGACGGGGTCCAGTGGTACCTCGAGAACCCGGACGCCACGAAGGAGGAACTCCTCGAGGCACTGATCGTGCGCATCAAGGGACCCGACTTCCCCACCGGCGCCCAGATCCTCGGCCACAAGGGGATCGAGGACGCCTACCGGACGGGGCGCGGATCCGTCACGATGCGGGCCGTCGTCAACGTCGAGGAGATCCAGAACCGCACGTGCCTCGTCGTCACGGAACTGCCCTACCAGGCCAACCCTGACAACCTCGCGATCAAGATCGCGGAACTCGTCAAGGACGGCAAGGTCAGTGGCATCGCCGACCTCCGCGACGAGACGTCCGGCCGCACCGGCCAGCGCCTGGTGATCGTGCTGAAGCGCGACGCCGTCGCGAAGGTGGTTCTCAACAACCTGTACAAGCACACGCAGCTGCAGGACAACTTCAGTGCCAACATGCTGGCCATCGTCGACGACGTGCCCCGCACGCTCAGCCTCGATGCGTTCATCCGCCACTGGGTGACCCACCAGCTCGAGGTCATCGTGCGCCGCACGCGGTACCGGCTGCGCAAGGCGGAGGAGGAGGCCCACATCCTCCGCGGACTGCTGAAGGCCCTCGACGCCCTGGACGAGGTCATCGCGCTGATCCGCGCCTCGTCCACGACGGAGCAGGCCCGGGACGGTCTGATGGAGCTGCTCTCCATCGACGAGCTGCAGGCCACGGCCATCCTGAACATGCAGCTCCGGCGCCTCGCGGCCCTCGAGCGGCAGAAGATCCAGGACCGCCATGCCGAACTCGAGTCGATGATCACGGAGTTCAACCGGATCCTCGCCTCCGAGGACGTGCAGCGCGGCATCGTCAGCACCGAACTGGCGGAGATCGTCGCCAAGTTCGGCGACGACCGCCGCACCGAGATCCTCATGGGCTACGACGGGGACATGAGCATGGAGGACCTGATCCCCGAGGAGGAGATGGTCGTCACCATCACCCGCGGCGGGTACGTCAAGCGCACGCGCAGTGACAACTACCGTCAGCAGGCGCGTGGCGGCAAGGGCATCCGGGGTGCGCAGCTGCGCGGCGACGACGTCGTCGAGCACTTCTTCGTCACCACCACCCACCACTGGCTCCTGTTCTTCACCAACCTGGGTCGGGTCTACCGCGCGAAGGCGTACGAACTCGTCGAGGCCGCGCGGGACGCCAAGGGCCAGCACGTGGCGAATCTCCTGGCCTTCCAGCCCGACGAGACGATCGCCCAGGTCCTCGACCTGCGTGACTACCAGCAGTCGCCCTACCTGGTCCTCGCGACCAAGCGCGGCCTGGTGAAGAAGACCCGCCTCGAGGACTACGACACCAACCGCACCGCCGGCGTGATCGCGATCAACCTGCGCGACACCGACGAGCTCGTCTCCGCGCAGCTGGTGTCCGGCGACGACGACATCATGCTCGTCTCCCGCAAGGGCCAGTCGCTGCGGTTCACGGCCGACGACGACGCCCTGCGGCCCATGGGGCGCGCCACCTCGGGTGTGACCGGCATGAAGTTCCGCCCGGACGACGAGCTGCTGGCCGCCAACGTGGTCACGGACGCCTCCTACGTCTTCATCGTCACCGAGGGCGGCTTCGCGAAGCGCACCAAGGTGGACGACTACCGCGTGCAGGGCCGCGGAGGGCTCGGCATCAAGGTCGCGAAGCTGGCCGAGGAACGCGGGGACCTCGTCGGAGCGCTCGTGGTCCAGGAGGAGGACGAGGTCCTCGTGGTCATGGGCGGCGGGAAAGTGGTGCGCTCGGCGGTGGCGGGAGTCCCCGCCAAGGGTCGCGACACCATGGGCGTCATCTTCGCGAAGCCCGACAAGACCGACCGCATTATCGCCGTCGCCCGGAACAGTGAGCGCAGCGTCGCCGTCGAGGAGGGCCTCATCGATGATCCGACCGAAGCCAGCCCGGATGTCGACGTGATCGGTACGATCACCCCGCAGGAGGATCCTGCGGAGTTCACAGCCGATGAAGTACGGTTGTCGACAGAGGAAACGGCTGAGCCCGACGCTGAGTCGCCCGAACACGGAGGTAACGAGTGAGCTCGGCCAACACCAACCCGCGGTCGTCCAGCGGACAAGTGCGATCGTCCGGGGCAGCGCCGCGCGTGAATGCTCCTGCCCGGCCGCCGCAGCGGCCCGCGGCCGGTGGGCAGGCCGCCCGGCCGGGGCAGCGCCCCGGTCTCGTGAAGCCGGCGCCGAAGGCCAAGGCCCGCAAGGCGCGGCTGCTCGTCAGCAAGGTGGATCCCTGGTCGGTCCTGAAGATGTCGTTCCTGCTGTCCGTCGCGCTCGGGATCGTCACCGTCGTCGCGTCCTTCGTCATCTGGACCGTCCTCGACCTGACGGGCATCTTCGACGGGGTGAACGAACTGCTCCGCGAGATCGCAGGGTCCGAGAGCGGCGGGTTCGACCTTCGCCAGTTCGCCTCCCTGCCGCAGGTCCTCTCCTTCGCGACGATCATCGCCGTCGTGAACGTGGTGCTCCTGACCGCCCTGGCCATGCTCTCGGCCGTGCTGTACAACATCTCGTCCACCCTCGTCGGCGGTATCGGCGTCACGCTGACCGACGACTAGGAGACCGGCCCCTTCGGCGCCCCGGGCGATTTGAAGAATGCCGAGACACTACTGTAAAGTCGTGTCTCGGCCCGAAGAGGTATCGGGGCGTATAGCTCAGGCGGTTAGAGCGCTTCGCTGATAACGAAGAGGTCCCAGGTTCAAGTCCTGGTACGCCCACGGATCCACCACTCGCAGGGAACTGCAAGGAGACTGTCGTGAAGAAGTTGCTCGTCGCAGCAGCGGCTGCCGCAAGTGTCCTCGTGTACAAGCGGTGGAAGGATTCCGAGAAGAGCAAGAGCGTCTGGAGCAGTGCGACGGACGAAGTAGTCTAGCTTCACGGAACGGCGTCCGGGACTCACCGGACGAGGTTCCTTTCGGGGGCATGGCGCAATTGGTAGCGCACCTGCTTTGCAAGCAGGGGGTTCGGGGTTCGAGTCCCCGTGCCTCCACCGAAGGAAAGCCCCGGCCACCGGCCGGGGCTTTTCGCGTTCATGGAGTGGATGATGGGCCGCCTGTGCCGTGCCCTACAGTTGCCGGGTGACTATCTTCCTCTCGATCCTCGGCGTCATCGGGGTATCGGCGTCCGGACCGATCATGGCGGCAACCGCCGCGCCGGTCCTGGCCATCGCTTTCTGGCGCAATCTGCTCGGGGCTGCCCTGATGGGAGGGCCCGCGCTCGTGTCCAAGAGGGCCGAGTTCGCCGCCCTGACGCGGGCAGAGTACCGGCGGCTCGGTATTGCCGCCGTGGCGCTCGCCCTCCACTTCGCATGCTTCATCACCGCGTTGAAACTGACGTCCGTTGCGGCTGCCACGGCTCTGGTGTGCCTCCAGGTCGCATGGATCGCACTCTTCAACGCCCTGCTGGGATCGCGACCGCAGGCGGCCGTGGTCGCGGGCCTCGGAGTCGCCTTCGTGGGAGTCGTCATCATCACCGGGTTCGATCTCTCGCTGTCGCGGGAGGCGCTCCTCGGCGACCTGCTGGCCCTGGCCGGCGGAGCCCTGGCCGCGGTCTACCAGATGGCCGGAGCTGCCGCCCGGCGGACCCTGTCCACGGGGACCTACACCACGCTCTGCTACGGCGCCTGTGCACTGATCCTGGTGGTCCTGTGTGCCGCTACCGGGCAGCCGATCGTCGGCTTCAGCCCTGCTGCCTGGGCGGGCATCCTCGCCGTGACACTGCTGGCGCAGATCATGGGACACTCCGTCTTCAACCACCTCCTGGCGGTCATGAGCCCGCTTGTTGTCTCCATGATCATCCTGCTCGAGATCCCGGGGGCTGCGATCCTTGCGGCGGTGTTCCTCGGCGAGCAGCTCCCGCTCGGGACCTACGGTGGGCTGATCCTCATCCTCGTCGGCCTCGCCGTCGTCATCCGCGGTCAGCAGCGGCGGAAGGCGCGCCTTTCCCCGGTCGACCCCGGGACCGCGACAGCGCCACCGCCCGGACTGGGTGGCCGGTAATAGTCCGTGGTGGTTATATGCGGTGCTCGTGATAGACGTTAAATGAGGAAACCCCGGCCCATGGGCCGGGGTTTCCTCCGTGTGGTGCTGCGCTGTCAGGCTTTCGAGTCGCCGTCCGACGGCTTGGCGTGCTTGGCTGCCTCCGTGGCGTCCTTCGCCTTGTCGGCAACGGTCTGAGCCGCATCCGCCGCCGTGTTCTTGCTGTCATCCTTGGCACCGCTCACGGGGGTACTCTTGGTGGTGCCTTCCGAGGCGGCGGCACGATCAGCCGCTTCCTTGACGGACGTGACGACGTCCTTGGCCTCCTGGGTCTTGGCGCTCGATGCCGGAGCAGGAGCTGCCTTGATCGGAGCCGGCGTCTTCCAGGGGTCCTCGACGGGCTTCGATGCCCGCCAGACGGCGACACCGGCCACGAGTGCGCTCAGGACGATGCCGACGATGAGCCAGCCCTTGCCCTTGCTGCGTCGCTGGCTCTTCTTCAGGTCCTTGGAGGCCTGCAGCGTGGCAGCTACCAGTCGCTTCTGGGCCTTCTTGACCGCCTTCTTGTCACCCGTGATCCGAATGACGGCTTTCTCGACCGCGGGCGGCACATGTGCGGAGGCGAGCGAGCGGGACGCGGTGTCCGCTGCCTCGCCCAACCTGATGGACAGCGTCGGCAGGTAGTCGTCGACCACCTTGACCTTCGCCGAGTTCAGTGCCGGCGCCGCCTTGTCGAGGGTGCCCTGGATCTTCGGCGTGGTGTCGTCGATGACCTGCGAGATGCGCGGACCGACCTTGTCGATACCGTCCTGGATCTTCGGCGCGACGACAGCGATACCACCGGCGATACCACCGGAGATTCCCTCCGTGGCCTTGCGGACTGTGACCTGCAGTGCGGGTCCGGCGGTCTCCCTGCCCTTCTCCCATCGTGGCTTCGCCCACTCGTACGCGGCGTCGACGCGTGGTGTGGCCCATTCGCGTGCGGCGGCCAGTCCGGCAGCTGCTGCCAGTCCGAGTGCGACGCCTTCTTCGAGTTCGTGGGTAGCGCGTACGTTCTTCTTCACAAAAACCTCCAAGGGGGGTGGTTACTCGTTTTGATCAGCCTACGTTGCATGGGCAGACGGTGCTATCCGGCCGGTAGGTCAGTGCTCGGCGACGGTGCCGTTTCACTGTGCGCGGAATGGCCCTGCTCCAGCTTATTGTCAGATGCCGCGTGGAAGAATGGCCTGATGACTGCTATTCCGACAGCAAAAGCGACCATCCACACCAACCAGGGCGACATCGAGGTGAACCTCTTCGGCAACCACGCGCCGAAGACGGTCAAGAACTTCGTGGGCCTCGCGACCGGTGAGATCGCCTGGACCCACCCGCAGACCGGCGAGGAGAGCACTGCTCCCCTCTACGACGGGACGATCTTCCACCGCATCATCAGGGACTTCATGATCCAGGGCGGGGATCCCCTGGGCCAGGGCACAGGCGGCCCCGGCTACAAGTTCGACGACGAGATCAACCCGGATCTCTCCTTCAAGGAGCCCTACAAGCTGGCGATGGCGAACGCCGGCACCCAGGGTGGGCGCGGTACCAACGGCTCGCAGTTCTTCATCACCTCCGTCCCCACCACATGGCTGCAGGGCAAGCACACCATCTTCGGCGACGTCACCGACGAGGGATCGCGTGCGGTGGTCGACAAGCTGAACTCGATCGCCACCGACATGAGGGACAAGCCCCTGGAGGACGTCGTCATCAAGAGCATCACCGTGGAACAGCTCTAACCCAGATGTCCTATGGTGTCCCCGCGCCCGACGCCGGAAGCCGGCAGGCCCCGGTCTGTCCACGCCACCCTGACCGCGTCAGCTATGTGAGATGCCAGAGGTGCGACCGGCCTGCGTGCGCAGAGTGCCAGAGGCCGGCGGCGGTCGGTTTCCAGTGCGTGGAGTGCGTACGGGAGCAGGCCGCCGGCGCCCCGGTCCACCGCAATGCTTTCGGTGGGGTCGTGCGCGGGGACACCAGCATCGTGACCTACACGCTGATCGGCATCTGCGTGGTGGTCTTCCTGCTGCAGCTGGTGCTGCCCGGGGTGACCAACGCTTTCATCTACGCGCCGTTCTTCACGGCCGGCGTCGAGGGGGCCGTGCCGGCCCAGCCCTGGCGCATGCTGACGGCTGCGTTCCTCCATTCACCGGGCTCGTTCCTCCACATCGCCTTCAACATGTACGCGCTCTACATCCTGGGGAAGGTCCTGGAGCCGGCGCTGGGACGGGCGAGGTTCCTCGCGCTGTACCTGATCTCCGCCCTGGGCGGATCTGTCGGCGTCCTGCTGTTGTCCGGGAACCCCGGACAGGGCGTCGTCGGCGCCTCCGGCGCGGTGTTCGGACTGTTCGGAGCGCTCTTCATCGTCCAGCGGAAGCGGGGCGGCGACGTACGGCAGATCGTCGTCCTGATCGCCATCAACGCCGCGCTGGGATTCCTGGTGCCATCGATCGCATGGCAGGCCCATCTGGGCGGGCTCGTTGCCGGCGCTGCGTGTGCCGCGGTGATCGCGTACGTCCCACGCGGTCCCCGCCAGGCACGGCTCCAGTGGCTGGGGCTGGGAGGCGTCGTCGTGCTCCTGCTCCTGCTGACCCTGCTGGGAGTCTCCCTCCTCCCGTTCTAGGGACGCACATCCAGGGGAACGAATTCGGGGAGGGTCGGCGCACATCGCGCCGGCCCTCCCCTAGTTGTCCACACCCTTTATCCACACGGGGGATAACTTACACACATGTAATTCCACAGCTGTGGATAAGCCTTGGACCGGATTTTCGGGCCCTTCCCCGGATCATCAACATTTCTGTGCACATCTGTGGATAACTTTCTACACACCATGTGTACAGAGCGTGGAGGGCGTTCCGCCGCCCATCGCCGACGTGCGTCTACCGCCAGCGCGTCGTCATGAGGAACCCGACGATCGCGATGCCGAATCCGGCGAGGATGTTCCATGACCCCCAGGCCTCGACCGGGAAGCGGGCTTCCGAGATGTAGAACGTGATGATCCAGAGCAGGCCGATGATCATGAGACCGAACATGACGGGCTTGTACCAGACAGGGTTCGGCTTCGGCTGTGAGGACTTCACGGCGGGAGCGGCGGACCTGGCTCTCTTACGGGGCTTCGACTCGGGCACGGTTTCTCCTCGGCAGGGCACGGCTGCGGTCAGCTGCGCCGGTGGTCGTACCGGCCGCCATTCCATGCCCGGACCCGCAGGCTATCCTGAAGGAGAACAACGTCGGGCGGCCCGGTTATCCCCATGATTCTAGCCAAGAACCGCCCGATACCCGTGCAACCGGAGGCAGGAGCGGCAGTGGTCAGGTCGGCCGTCGATGCTGCGTTGCGCAACCCGGCGGCCAGGGAGCGTCCGGAGCGCCGCCGTCGTACCCGGTTCCAGTTGGCGGCCCACGTACTCGGCGAGCTGCTGGTCACCGCGGGTGTGGTCCTCCTCCTGTTCGTCGGGTGGGAGCTCTGGTGGACCAACATCGACGCCGGGATCAGGCAGGAGCAGGCGCTCGAGGAGTTCTTCTCGGACGTGCCGTCCATCGAGGAGGCCCCCCTGTCCCCGGTGCAGGGCGGAGATGCGGCCGCCTCCGAGGATTTCGGCGAACCCGCCGTCCTTCCGGCGGCGGACCTCAGCGGGACGTTCGGGGCCGTCTACATCCCCCGCTTCGGCGAGGACTACTCACGACCGGTCACCTCCGGGGTCGGTTCCGACGTCCTCGACAACCTCGGGCTGGGGCACTATCCGGGGACGGGCGCGCCGGGCGCCGTGGGGAACTTCGCCCTCGCCGGGCATCGCCAGACACACGGGCAGGTGCTCGACCGGATCCACACGCTGGTCCCGGGTGACAGGATCTACGTCCAGACCCGCCAGGGCTACTACACGTACGTCTACCGCAACACGGGGATCGTGCTGCCGGACCGCGCGGATGTGATCGCGCCGGTACCAGCGGAGCCCGGAGCAGAGCCGGGGGACCGGATCCTCACCCTGACGAGCTGCAATCCGAGGTTCGGCGCGCAGGAGCGTATTATTGCTTACTCGGTGCTGGAATCCTGGCGTCCCTCGGACGCCGGGCCCCCACCCCAGATCACTGAGCAGGTAGCCCGCGCGGCAGGACAGGGATAGTCACGATGTACGGATGGATCTTCCGGACCCTTCCCGGACCGCGATGGCTGCGCATCATCCTCTCCATGGTCCTGGCCCTCGTGGGCGTCGCGATGCTGATGCTCTTCGTGTTCCCCTGGGTCTCCCAGTTCACCCCGCTCACAGACTCAACGATTGGTTCCCCCTAGCTCATGGCCGACACCACCCGAATCCTCGTCGTCGACAACTACGACAGCTTCGTCTATACGCTGGTCGGCTATCTGCAGGAACTCGGCGCGGAGACGACAGTGGTCCGCAACGACGACCTCACACTCGCCGAAGTGCAGGAGATGGCAGCCTCCCGCGATGGGGTCCTGATCTCGCCCGGCCCGGGGACACCCGCCGATGCGGGGGTGTGCGTCGACCTCATCCGCTGGTGCGGCGAGAACGCCAAGCCCATGCTCGGGGTCTGCCTCGGCCATCAGGCGCTCGCGGAGGCGTACGGCGGAACGGTCACCCATGCGCCCGAGCTGATGCACGGCAAGACCTCCCTGGTCGAACACGATGCCACCAGTGTGTTCGCAGGGCTCCCCTCACCGGTCACGGCGACGCGTTACCACTCGCTCGCGGCCGTCAGTGACGACGTCCCGGACGAGCTCTCGGTCACGGCCCGCACGGCCAGTGGCATCATCATGGGCCTGGAACACCGCAGCGCGCCGCTGTGCGGCGTCCAGTTCCATCCGGAATCGGTCCTGACCGAGGGCGGGTACCGAATGCTCGGCAACTGGCTCGAATCCCTGGGCCTCGAGGGTGCAGCCGCCCTGTCGGCAGGACTCAGCCCGCTGATCGCCCGCTAGTCGCCGTCCTCCGTCGGCCGCGGTTCCGACTGTTCTCCCGTCGGCCGACCCTGCGGCTGGTCGGTCGGCGGGTCGGCGGGCACCGTGGTGGGTTCCTGGGTCGGTTCCGGCGTGGGTTCCGGCGTGGGTTCCTGCGTGGGTTCCTCAGTGGGTTCGGCCGGGGCTTTCGCGACGGTGAGGACGATCTCCGTGCCCTGCGGGACCTGGGACCGTGCGGGCTCCGACTGTGCCGTGATGACACCGGGCTGTACCACGCTGTTCTCGACCTCACGGACGCTGAAGGGCAGCTGTACCGCCGGGTCCTCGAGCAGGGCCTGTGCCTGCGCGATCGAGAGATCGGTGAGCAGGGGAACCGTCACCCTGCCGCTGGAGAGTACGAGGTCCACCGCGCTGCCGACCGGCACGGACTGTCCGGGCTGTGGATTCGTGGTGATGACACGCCCCTGCGCGACGGTGGCACTGGTCTCCTCGGTGACGTTGCCACCCTTCAGGCGCAGGCCTTCGAGCGCATCGCGTGCCGAGGACTCCGTGAGGCCGGGGAGGGAATCGGGCAGCACCACATTCGCGGGGCCGAGGGACACCGTGATGTTCACGCGGGAGTCCGGCTCGACCGACGCCCCCGCCGCCGGGTCGGAGGCGACGACGTCCCCTGCGTCGACCGAGGCGTTGAACTCCTCGTCCGAGGACGGAACAAGGCCCGCATCCACGATGGCGTCCCGGGCGTCGCCCTCCGGCATACCGATCAGTTCGGGCACACTGACCGTCGCCGCGTCCTCGACGGGCCGGTTGTTCATGGAGGTGATGACGAAGAAGCCGGCTGTCAGCACGAGCAACACCGCCACGAGGAACACGGTGCTCCAGGCAGCTCGGGAGGCCCGGCGCCGTCGATCCTTCCGCTCGTCCGCCTCGTCCCTGTCCCGCAGGATATCGAGCCGGTCGTCGGGGTCCTCGTCCGGGTGGTGATCCAGTGCCGCCGGTGGCGGGTCGCCCGGGACCCTGTCCATGGCGCGCGTACTCGGTCCGCCGGATGCGGACGCACCCAGGGTTGCAGGGTAGGTCCGCGACGCCGTGACGTCCATCATCTCCGTTGCGTCCGTCGCAGCAGCAGCGAGGACCACGCCGCGTCCGGCGTCGAGCAGTGCGCCCCGGAATGCGGCCGCGTCCCGGAACCGGTGGTCACGGTCCTTCTGGAGCGCCCTGGCGAGCACGGAGTCGAGCGCCGGGGTCACCTCGGGGTTCAGGCTGCTCGCGAGAGGTGGTGCCTCCCGCACGTGCTGGTAGGCGACGGAGACGGGACTGTCGCCGATGAACGGTGGTCGTCCGGTGAGCAGCTCGAACAGCAGGCAGCCGGTCGAGTACAGGTCGCTCCGCGCATCGACGGTCTCACCGCGCGCCTGTTCGGGCGAGAGGTACTGCGCCGTCCCCAGCACGGCCTGCGTCTGGGTCATGGTGGCCTGTGAATCAGCGATGGCGCGGGCGATCCCGAAATCCATGACCTTGACGGCGCCGGCGGGCGTGATCATCACGTTGGCGGGCTTGATGTCACGGTGGACGATGCCCGCCCGGTGGCTGTACTCGAGCGCGCGGAGGACGCCCGCCACATAGGTGACGGCGTTCTCCGGGGTGAGGTCGCCGGCCTTGACGTGATCGCGCAGGGTGAGCCCCTCCACGTACTCCATGACGATGAACGGGACCCGCACCTCGTGCTGCGGCCGATCGGGGATCTCCTCCTCACCCGTGTCGTACACCGCCACGATGCTCGGATTGTTCAGCCCGGCCACAGCCTGGGCCTCCCGCCGGAACCTCGCCTGGAAGAGCGGATCCCTCGCGAGGTCCTCGCGCAGGACCTTGATGGCGACCGACCGGCCGAGGCGCAGGTCGACGCCCCTGTACACATCGGCCATGCCGCCGCGGCCGATCAGCTCACGGACCTCGTAGCGCCCGTTCAGGATGCGCTCGGTGGTTGTCACGTCGCCTCCTTCCGGCGCCGTCTCGGGTCGCAGGTCACGGACCGGAACTGGCTGTCGGTGTCGGTGTGGGCGACGGGGTCACCGGCTGCTGGGCCGCGGCCGTCGCCGACGGCGTCGTCGGAGCCGCCGGTGGCGGGGTCGGCGCAGGCGCCTGGGTCGGTGGAGGGCCGGACGAGACGACGTAGCTCACCTCGCTGTCGACCGGCACCTCGGCGCCGGGCCCCGGGTTCGTCCGCAGGACCGTTCCCTCGGGCTGCGTCGATTCCTCACTGCCCGCATTCACGGGCCGCAGTCCGAGTTCCACGAGGGCGGCCTCGACCTCCGCCACGGTCCGTCCCTGAAGGCCCGCCGGGACCGTGGCCTGCTCCGGTCCGGTCGACACGGTGAGGGTGACGGTCTCCCCCGGGCTCAGTGCTCCGACGGGGGCGACGCCGATCACCAACCCCTCGGCGTACTCGGCGGACGACTCCCGCTGCGCTTCCACGCGGAACCCGAGGCCTCCGAGTTCCGCCGAGACCTCTGCCTCGGGCCGGCCCAGGTACTGGCTCGGGGTGATGACCACCTGGTCGGCCTCCGTGGTGCTCGGAGACGGGGACGGTGACGCCGAGGTGGGCGACGGTGTTGACGAGGGCGTGCGGGACGTCGCCGGCGCCGCGGAGGTGCTCGTCTCCACCGGCGCGGGATCCTCGCCCCCTGCCAGCAGGGGCTGCAGGACCAGGAAGGCGATGGCGCCGAGGGCCAGCAGGAGAAGCACGATCAGCGGGATCAGCCACGGGCTCCGGCGGTTCTCGTCCTCGTCGCGGTCCGGCGGTGCGGGCGTCGCGTCGAGATCGTCCTCCGACCAGCCGCGCGAGGCAGCGAGGCCGGCCGCCGCGCCGGCTGCGGCAGGTGCGGCGACCGTGGGCAGTGCCGACGTCGTCGGTGCCGGTACCGCCGTGGTCGCCTGCGTGTCCTGGCGGGGAATCGCCGCGGTCGCGCTGTCGTAGTCCGCCGCGAAGGACAGCAGCCCCGGGACGGCCGCCTCCGCCGCACGGATGTCACCGGTGCGGATGGCATCGACGGCACGCGCGAGGGATTCGGCGTCGCGGGGTCGATCGGCAGGGTCCTTGGCCAGCATGGACCCGATGAGCGCCCGGACGGGACGCGGGATGGATTGCGGGAGCGGCGGCGGGGCGTCGTTGACCTGCGCGAGGGCGATCGCGATCTGCGACTCGCCGGAGAACGGGCGTCGTCCGGCCAGCAGTTCGTACCCGATCACGCCGAGTGCGTAGATGTCGGAGGAGCCCGTTGCCGGCTGGCCGGTCGCCTGCTCGGGCGCCAGGTACTGCGCCGTCCCCATGACCTGCCCCGTCGCGGTCAGCGGTACCTGATCAGCCAGCCGGGCGATACCGAAGTCGGTGATCTTGACGCGGCTGTCCGGCATCACGAGGATGTTGCCCGGCTTCACATCACGGTGCACCAGGCCCTGCCGGTGCGCGACGGCGAGAGCCGTGGCGGTCTGTCCGACGATCGAGAGCGTGCGGTCCGGGGAGAGCACCTGTTCCTTCTCGATGACGGCCGAGAGCGGCTGCCCGGGAACGAGCTCCATCACGAGGTACGCGGATCCGCCTTCCTCGCCGTAGTCGAAGACGTTCGCGATGCCCTCGTGGTTCAGCAACGCCGTGTGGCGGGCCTCGGCCCGGAAGCGGTTGAGGAACGCGGGATCGCCGGAGTACTCCTCCTTGAGGATCTTGATCGCAACGACGCGGCCGAGGATCTGGTCCCGGGCCTTCCACACCTCGCCCATCCCGCCGATGGCGATCCGCTCGGTCAGTTCGAACCTGCCGCCCAGGGTGATGCCTGATGTGGGCCTCATCTGTTCAACACCGCCTCTATGAGTCTCTTGGCACTGGGTGAGGTCAATTGCTGACCAGTGGGGATGTCCACGTTCTCCATCACGATCGAAAGGGCCACCTGGGGATCGTCCGCGGGAGCGAAGCCCGTGAACCATGCGTTGTCACCGGTCGCGGAGACCTCCGCGGTCCCCGTCTTGCCGGCCACCCGGACACCCGGAACCTGTGCGCCTGTCGCCGTGCCGTTGTCCACCACGTTGACCATCCACTCCGTGAGCTGGTCCGCGGTGTCCCCGCTGACCGACTGGCGCAACGACTCCGGCTGGGGCGAGTCGATCAGCTCCAGATCCGCGGCCCGCACCGACTTCACGAGCTGTGGCTTCATCTGCTGGCCGTCGTTCGCGATAGCCGCGGACACCATCGCCATCTGGAGGGGTGTCACCCGCGTGTCGAACTGCCCGATGGCGGACTGCGCCAACTCGGGGTCCGTCAGGTCCGACGGGAAGATGCTCGCGACGACGTCGGTGGGGATGTCCATCGTCTCGCCGAAGCCGAATTTCGCGGCCTGCTCCTGGATGGCCTCCTCGCCGAGGTCCAGTGCGATCTGCGCGAAGGGCGTGTTGCACGACTGTTCCAGCGCGAACTCCAGGTCCGCCGTCGTCCTGCTCGCGCAGCCGCCCGAGACGAAGTTCGGCAGGGTGTACTCGATCCCGGGGAATTCCAGTGCCGGAGGGTTCGGGATCTGCGATTCGGCGTCGTACTCCCCGGACTCGAGGGCGGCGGCGGCGTCGATGAGTTTGAAGACGGATCCCGGCGAGACGAGGGACTCCGTGGCCGGGTTCGAGTAGATCGAGAGTCCCGGCTGCTCGGAGAGCATCGCCGCGTTCTGCTCGATGATCGCCGTGTCATGGCCCGACAGGAGATTGGGATCGTAGGAGGGTTTCGAGACCATCGCGAGGATGTTGCCGGTGGAGGGCTCCATCACGACGATCGAGCCGCGCTGACCGTCGGGGATGAGGTCGGAGGCGAGCTGCTGGATCTGCGGGTCGATCGTGAGCTCCACGGATGCGCCCTGCGGATCGACGCCGGAGAAGAGGGTGACCACGCGGTCGTAGAACAGGGAACTGCTGGTGCCCGCGAGGATGTCCGACTCCGTCTTCTCGAGCTGCGACGACCCGAGGGACAAGGAGTAGTACCCGGTGAGGTGCGCATACAGCTCCGGTTCGTTGTACACGCGCTGGTAGTTGAACTGGTCGTTCGAGGGCACGGACTCGGCGATGGCACGGCCGTCGACCAGGATCGCCCCACGCTGCCGGCCGAAGTCCTGGTACAGCTGGCGGCTGTTCCACGGGTTGTTCTTGAGCTCCTGCGCCTGGAAGAACTGCACGTAGGTGAGGGAGCCGAGGACGAGGGCGAACATGCTGATCGCCACGACCCATGCCCTGCGGATGGCCTGATTCATCGGGTGGCCACCTTCGCGGTCCGCTTCTTCACGGGTTTGCCGCTGACCCCGAGCGCTTCGGGGAAGGAGTCCTTCATGGGTGCCGTCGGCACAGGACGGCGCGCGGTCTCGGAGATGAGCAGGATCAGGGCCACGATGAGCCAGTTTGCCAGCAGGGACGAGCCACCGGCGGACATGAACGGCGTGGTGAGTCCGGTGAGGGGGATCAGGCGCGTGATGCCGCCGATCACCACGAAGCACTGGAGGGCGATCGTGAAGGAGAGGCCGCAGGCGAGGAGCTTGCCGAACCCGTCCTTCGTGCCGAGGGCCGCCCGGATCCCCCGGGAGACCAGGAGCACGTAGAGCATCACGATGGCGACGACGCCGATGAGCCCGAGCTCCTCTCCCAGCGCCGCGATGATCATGTCGCTGTTGGCGTACGTGACGAGATCGGGACGCCCGGCCCCGAATCCGGTGCCGGCCAGTCCGCCGTTGGCCAGACCGAACAGGCCCTGCACCACCTGGTGGCTGCCGCCCGGCGCGCGGTCGTAGACCTCCGGGGCGAAGGCGTTGATCCACGAATCGAACCGCAGCGCGACGTGGCTGAACAGTTCCAGGGCCACGAAGACGCCCACGCCGATCATGGCGAGCCCGATGAGCACCCAGCTGACACGGCTCGTCGCGACGTAGATCATGACCATGAACAGGCCGAAGAAGAGGATCGAGGACCCGAGGTCCCGCTGGAAGATCAGGACACCGATGCTCACGAGCCAGGCGGCCGCCATGGGCGCGAGGTCCCTGAAGCGGGGGAGCTGGAGCGGACCGATCTTCTTGCCCGCCAGCAGGATGAGGTCGCGGTTCGTCGAGAGATACCCGGCGAAGAATATGGCGAGGGTGATCTTCGCGATCTCACCCGGCTGGAAGGTCCCGAATCCTACGGAGATCCAGATCCTCGCCCCGTTGATCTCCAGGCCGATCGGCGCCGGCGCGAGTGGCAGCAGGAGAAGGACGGCGCTGACGATCAGCGAGATGTACGTGAACCGGCGCAGCAGCCGGTGGTCCCTCAGCAGGATCAGGAGGGCGGCGGCGGCACCCATCGCGACCGCCGTCCACATCACCTGCTGCGACGCGACGGGATCGATGTCCGGATTGGACTGCATCGCTGAGAGGTCCAGCCGGTGGATCATGGCCAGGCCGATCCCGTTGAGTGCCACCACGATCGGAAGAATAAGCGGATCGGCATACTTTGCCCGGAGGCGCAGGACGATATGCAGGAAGAGGCTCATGAAGGTGAGCGTCAGTCCCTGGGTCCAGAAGAACTCACTGAACGCCTCCTCGCGATCGACGCCCGCCAGGTAGCTGGCGGTGATGGCGACGGCCAGCGCGAGGAGGAGCAGGAGCAGCTCGACGTTGCGCCGCGACCGGGGCGCGGTCAGGACATCACTCATCTGCTGCACCTTCACATTCGACGGCTGGGGATGACACGGCGGGGGAGGACGCCGTCGCCTGCGGTGATGCGGACGCAGCGGCAGGACCCGGCGAGGACGACGCGGACGCGGACGCGGATGAAGAGGGAGCGGCGGTCGGGGGCGACGGGGACCCGGACGGGCGGGGAGAGGCCGTCCCCGAGGGCGCGGGTCCGCCGGTGCCGGTGGTCGGGCCCGGTGATGCGGACGCCGTCGAGGACGGCGCCGGGTCGCAGCTGACGGCCCGCAGTTCACTGCGCAGGTCCTTGACGATCCGTTCTGCTTCCTCCAGGCTCGCCGCCGGAAGCGTGTTCGAGAGCTGGGACCGCTGGTACTCGGGCAGGTTGGAGACGGGGATGTCGGTCATCTCGTACAGCTCGCTGAGGCTGATCGGCCCGATCCGCTGGGGAACCCCGGTGTAGATCGCGACGCGGTTCTCGGAGTCCGCCACGTAGTAGCGCGTCTGGGTCCACGTGTAGCCCAGACCGACGACGGCGATGAGGATGAGGGCCATGAGGGCGAGGATGGCGGGGAGGAACCAGCGCTTCTTCCTCGGCGAGGCCTCGTCCTCCGTGTCCTCCGCGATCTCCGGCTCCGCCTTGTGCGTCAGCATCATCGCGGCGCGCCGTTCGGTGGACCGCTGGGTCACGATCGGGATCTGGCCCGTCTCGGTCGCGAGGGCCGCGGAGCCCACGAGCACATGCGGTCTCGTGAGCAGGTCCTGGCGGATGACATCGGCGCGGATCGCCGCACCGGGCAGGTCGCCGTTCCGGTCGATCTCGTGGGAGGCCGCATCGGGCTCGCCCGGCGTGTCGCGTTCACCGGCCGCCTGCCGGGCAGGGGGGATGAAGGCCGGTGGAGATGCGTCGTCGTCGTCCGCTTCGATGACCTCGACGACGGCGATGGTGATGTTGTCCGGGGAGCCGCCCGCGAGGGTCAGGTCGACGAGGGTGTCGACGCATTCGCGGACGCCCCTCGACTCGCGCATCACCCGCTCGACCGCGCGGTCCTGCAGGACCGCGTTCAGGCCGTCCGAGCAGAGCAGCCAGCGTTCGCCGGGTTCGACGTCGAACTGGGCGAGGTCCAGTTCCGGGCTCGCGTCGACGTCACCGAGGACCCTCATGAGGACGTTCTTGTGGGGGTGGGTCTCCGCTTCCTCGGGCCTGAGCCGTCCTTCCTCGATGAGGCGCTGGACGAACGTGTGATCCGTGGTGATCTGCTCGAAGACGCCGTCCTTGAGGCGGTAGGCGCGTGAGTCGCCGATATGGGCGAGGTGCAGCGTGCTGCCCTCGAGCAGGAGCGCCGTGACCGTCGTCCCCATGCCGGCGAGCTGGGGATTGGTGGCGACGAGTTCGGACAGGAGCGAGTTCGCGGTCTGGATCTCGTCGGCGAGGTGGGTCCCGGCGTCGCCGTCGTGCGCGCCGTGATCGAGGTGGACCAGGTCCAGGACGGTGGAGGCCGAGGCGACGTTGCCACCGGCGTGACCGCCCATGCCGTCGGCGACGACAGCGAGATAGCGGCCCACGTACGCGGAGTCGTCGTTCTTCGCCCGCACCATGCCCACGTCGGAGCGGGCAGCGAACCTCAGGGCGAGCCGCACGCCTATGGCCTCAATTCGATGACCGTCTTACCGATCCTGATGGGGACATTCGGTTCGACGGGCAGCGCGCGCGTCAGCTGGGTTCCCGCCAGGTAGGTGCCGTTGGTGGACCCGAGGTCCTCGATGAACCAACGGCTGCCCTGCGGGAAGAGGCGGGCGTGACGGCCCGAGGCGTAGTCGTCCTCGAGCACCAGCGTGGCCTCCTGGGCGCGGCCCAGGAGGATGGGGCTCGCTGCGAGGTCGAGGCTGGTGCCGGTGAGAGGGCCCTCCGTGACGACCAGCCGGCGGGCGGCTGCGCGTGCGGGGGGTGGCTCCTCCATGAGCTCGGGATTCCTGCGGATCTCGCGCGCGCTGGGTGCGCCCACCCTGTTGCGACGTCCCACCGCGAGGTCGCGGCGCAGGGCACCGACCGTGCTGAGGACGAGGACCCACAACAGGATCAGGAACCCGAAGCGGAACAGGGTGACGGTGAGTTCTCCGGCCTCGCTCATCGGTGGCTGGTCCCGTCCTGGGTCGGGACGAGGTGGAACGTCATGCGTGAGCGTCCCATGGTGATCGTGGAACCGTCGGTGAGTTCCGCCTGGCCGACCACCCGCTGCCCGTTGACGTAGCTGCCGTTGGTGGATCCCAGATCGACGGCGTAGATCCGGCCGCCCTGCGCCCGGATCTCCAGATGGCGCCGGGAGACCCCGGTGTCGTCGACGAGGATATCCGCCTCCGAGGAACGACCGAGGACGATGGAACCGGAATTGATCGAATAGCGCTGTCCGTCCATCTCGAGGATCGGCTGGAAGCGTGTGGGCTGGCGGCGGGGAGCCGTGGGAGCCAGCGGGCCCGGGGAGCGCCGCGCGGCGCTCTGCTTCTCGATGGAGGAATCGATCTCGAAGACCCCGGCCCTGAGTTCCGGATCGTGTTCGAAGGAGACGCGGACGGGCCCCTGGAGGCTGTACTGCTGACTGTTCACATGGGCGATGACGACGTCGCAGAGTTCTTCGGCGAGGGCCGAGCCCCACTGCTGCGCGAGGTCGAAATCGGAGTCGGACAGCCGGGCGGTGAACACGTTGGGGGCGAGGGTGCGGCCCTGCGCCAGGACGAGGGAACGGTTGTCCAGTTCCTTGCGGAGGGCGCTGGCGATCTCGAGGGGCTGCACCTGGGAGCGTGCCCCCGTGGTGAAGGCTCCACGGACCAGCTTTTCGAGTCCCCGCTCCACGTTGTCGAGAATGCCCATCGTCCGCCTCCTCCCCTGTCGCACAGGTGTTCAGGGCCCGGTCAGCAGGGTGCTGAGGGGCATGGCCCGGTTCTGGTCATGGCAAGGTCCAGCCGGGCAGGTTCCCTCCGATACTACTGGGAGCCTCTGGTAATGGGCTCCAAGCCGTCGCGCCGAGGATTACTTTGTCCTAACGATCATCCGCAGTCGCGGCCCGTATCGGCCCTCCGCCGGGCCCGACCGGGGGCGGTTTAGGTAATTGCCGCCGGGCTCCGTTATGCTTGTCTCTGCTGTTCACAACACCTGCCGGGTGCAGATGTTGGAATCTCGAAATTGCGCGAGTGGCGGAACGGCAGACGCGCTGGCTTCAGGTGCCAGTATCCGAAAGGGTGTGGGGGTTCAAATCCCCCCTCGCGCACAAGGACGACTGCAGGACATGAAGGGCCTCCGCTCAGCGGGGGCCCTTCGTCGTTCCCCGACCCGTCAGCGGAAGTCGCGGGACTTCGTGGTCGCCCTGAGCTGCAGGACCTCGATGCGGTCCGCCACGACATTGACGATCCCCTCCGCAGACCGCTCGAGGACGCCCCTGACGATCACGCTGCTGGCCTCCCGGGCGACCCGGCGGTAGCGCTGCCACACCCCCACCGAGCAGATGACGTTCACCAGTCCTGTCTCGTCCTCCAGGTTCATGAAGGTGATCCCGCTCGCCGTCGCCGGCCGTTGCCGGTGTGTCACGACTCCCGCCACCTCGATCCGCCGGCCGGACTCGGACGTCCTGAGCTCCTGCGCGGTCAGGGCTCCGCGGCGCTTCAGCCTCGCCCGGGCGTGGCGCACGGGGTGATCATCGGGGGTGATGCCCGTGGACCACAGGTCGGAGCCCACCTTGTCGATGTCCGAGAGTTCGGGCATCAGGGGAGGCTGGATATAGACGGCCGTGCCCCTGATCTGGCCCTCGCGCTCGGTGGACGCCGGCCCGGCGTTCCAGAGTGCCTCGCGGCGGCTCAGACCCATCGAGTCGAACGCGCCGGAGGCGGCGAGGGCCTCGAGCTGGCCCGCGTTGGCCCCCGTGCGGCGCGCGAGGTCCGGCATGTCCTCGTAGGGCCCGTTGCGATCCCGGTCGGCGACGATCCTCTCGGCGAGTCCCACCCCGACGGACTCGACACTGGCCAGCCCGAGCCGCACGGCATAGTTGCCGTCGCGGCGGTGGGGTGTGGAGTCGAACGGCGTGCCCTGGTCGAAGTAACCGACCGGCGGCTGCTCGTCCTCCGTGCAGCAGTCCCTGCCGGTGGTGCGTTCCGCCGGATCGTCGGCAGGCTCGTAGCCCTCGAGCGGCTCGAGGTCGGCGTGCACCCCGGAGTGCAGGATGTCGGGCCGCAGGACCACGGCTCCGTGCCGCCGGGCGTCGGCCACCAGCGTCTGCGGTGAGTAGAACCCCATGGGCTGTGCCCGCAGGAGCGCGGCGAGGAACGCCCCGGGATAGTGCAGGCGCAACCAGGCGCTGACGTAGACCAGCAGGGCGAAGCTGATCGAGTGGCTCTCCGCGAACCCGAAGTTCGCGAAGGCGTGGATCTTGTCGTAGATGGTGTCCGCGACGTCACCGGTGATCCCGTTGGCGGCCATGCCCTCGTACAGCGTGGCCTTGAGGGAGTCGATCCGCTCCTCGCCCCGCTTGGACCCCATGGCGCGGCGCAGGAGATCGGCGTCCGCTCCCGAGCACCCGCCCACCACCATCGCCATCTGCATGAGCTGTTCCTGGAAGAGCGGGACGCCGAGGGTCCGCTCGAGGACTGGTTCGAGGTCGGGGTGGATGTACCGGACTTCCTCCTCGCCCATCTTCCGTTTGATGTAGGGGTGCACGGCCCCGCCCTGGATCGGTCCGGGCCGTACGAGGGCCACCTCGATGACGAGGTCGTAGAACTGCCGGGGCTGCAGCCGGGGGAGCATGCCCATCTGGGCGCGGCTCTCCACCTGGAAGACACCCACCGAGTCGGCGAAGCACAGCATGTCGTAGACGCCCTGCTCCTCCTTGGGGATGGTGTGCAGTTCCCACTTCTCCCCGAGATGCCGTTCCACGAGGTCGAAGTTGTACTGGATGGCTGCGAGGATGCCGAGGCCCAGCAGGTCGAACTTCACCAGCCCCATCCAGGCGCAGTCGTCCTTGTCCCACTGCAGGACCGTCCGCCCCTCCATCCTTCCATGCTCGATCGGGCATACTTCTCCCACGGGGCGATCGGTGAGCACCATCCCGCCGGAGTGGATCCCCATATGGCGGGGGAACGTCAGGACCTCCTGCGCCAGGCCGACCACGGACTCGGGGATGTCGTGGTCACTGCTGGAGACGAGCCCGCCCCACCGCTCGATCTGTCGGGACCAGGCGTCCTGCTGGCCGGGACTGTGGCCGAGGGCCTTCGCCATGTCCCGGACGGCGAACTTGGGACGGTAGGTGATGACATTGGCCACCTGGGCAGCGTTGAAGCGACCGTACTTCCGGTAGACGTACTGGATGACCTCCTCACGGCGGTCCGAATCGAAATCCACGTCGATGTCGGGCTCCTCGTCGCGCATGCTCGAGAGGAAGCGCTCGAAGGGAAGCCGGTACTTGATGGAATCGACGGCGGTGATCTCCAGCAGGTAGCACACCGCCGAATTGGCGGCCGATCCCCGCCCCTGGCACAGGATGCCGTTCCGGCGCGCATAGTGCACGAGGTCATGGACGATCAGGAAGTAGCCCGGGAAGTTCTTGCTCTCGATGACGTCCAGTTCGCGTTCGATGCGGTCGTGGACGTCGGTCCGGCCCCTGTAGAGCTTGTCCGCCCCCTGCCGGACGAGCTCGCGGAGATAGCTCATCTGGGTGTGGCCCTCGGGCAGGTCGATGGCTGGCAGCCCGGGCCTGACGCTGCGCAGGGTGAAGGAGAGATCCGCGGCGATATCCACCGTGCGCTCCACCGCCCCGGGATAGTCCAGGAACCGCCGCGCCATCTCCGCACCGCTGCGCAGGTGGGCGGCGCCGGCCGCGGGAAGCCAGCCGTCCATCTGGTCCAGGCTCCGGCGGGCCCTGACCGCGGCCAGGGCGGAGGCGAGCCGGTGCTGCTTCGGTGTCGCGTAGTGCACGTTGTTGGTGGCCACGGTGGGCAGCCCCACGCGGGCCGCGACGGCGCTCAGGGCGTCGTTGTGGGCCGTGTCCAGGGGGTTGCCCTGGTCGATGAGTTCGACGACGACCGACTCCCGGCCGAACAGGTCGACGAGCCTCCGGAGTTCGGCCTCGGCCGCGGATTGGCCCGTGGCGACGAGCGCGGAGCGGACCGAACCCTTCCGGCACCCCGTGAGGATCATCCATTGACCGGCGGCATGCCCCGCCAGGCGTTCGAGGTCGTAGCGGGGCTTCCCCTTCTCGGCGTCCGCGGCGAGTTGGGCCTCGGTGATGGCCGTGGCCAGGCGGTGGTAGCCGGCCGATCCACGGGCGAGGACCAGCAGGTGCTGCCCTTCCGGATCGGCCTCCCCGTTCTGCGGCCTGGACAGGCCGAGCGAGAGTTCGGTGCCGTACATGGTCGAGATCCCCGGGTACTTCTCGGCGGCCTCCGCGAAGCGCACCGCACCGTACAGCCCGTCATGGTCGGTGAGGGCCATGCCGGTGAGCCCGAGCCGCTGGGCTTCCTCGGCGAGGTGCTCGGGGCTGGAGGCGCCGTCGAGGAAACTGAAATTGGAGTGGGCATGCAGCTCCGCATACGGCACCACGGGTCCTTCGGGGACAGGGACCTCGGCCGGGACGGTGTAGGGCTGCCGCTTGCGGGACCAGGCGGGGCTGTCGCCGCCGTCGGCGCCGACGGGCGGCGCGCCGGGCCGGGTGCCCGAGAGATTCCGTTCGAAGTCCGACCACGGGATGGGGGGATTGTTCCAGCCCATCAGTCGTAGCTCGCCTCGACCCACCACGCGTGATCCTCGAGCAGCAGCAGCCAGGCCGATCCCGAGTGGTCCACCAGCTGGAAGCGGCTGAGCACGCGCCCCTCCGGGTCCCACCAGCGTTCGTTGATCGGCCACGGGCCGGCCCAGGAGTGCACGGGCCGCCGGTCGTCGTGGGGGCCGGCGCTGAAGAAGGAGGGATCGGCGGTCAGGAGGCCCCGGGGATCGACGTCGACCGGGTTGCCCCGGGCATCGACGACGACGGCGGGCAGGGGGGCGGCGAACACCGTGGCCGGTGCTGGGCCGGGCAGGCGTCCGGGCCAGGGCTGCGTGCGGTCCCTGACCCGTGCTGTCGGGGACTGCGCCGGCGTGTCCCCCCACGGGATGAGGACCCGGCGGTCCGCGAGGAGCCGGCCCCCGGCGATGATCCCGGTCAGCACGGCGCCGTGGCCCAGCATGCTCTGCACGCGGGCCAGTCCGTGGTGGATCCCCTCGTCCGGTCCCGTGCCCCACAGTCCGTCCGCATGGTCGGCGAGGTCCTCGACGATCTCGGGCACGAGGTGGACCCGCGTGATGCCGGAGGTCAGGCCGTGGTCCGAGGCGTTGGTCCCCTGGAGCTGCCAGCGCACGCGGTCCACGACGTCGTCGGCGTCGAACCAGCGCGGATGCCGCCACTGGCGCTCGGACACCTCTCCCGACTCCGTGTGCAGACGGACCTGCAGCGCCGTGCACACCAGTCCGGCCTCCCGCAGTTGGTCGACGAACTCGCCGGCCCGGGTGCGGAACGCGAAGGCCAGCTGGTCGATGCGCGCGAGGGACGGCTCGAAATCTGCGGTGGCGTCGAGGTGCGGCGGAGGTCTCCGGGCGACGACGTCCCGGTGGTCGAGTCCGCTCGCCCGGCGGTGTGCGAGGGCGCCCTCGACGCCGAAGCGGTTGCGGACGTCGGAGGCATCGAGGGCCGCGAAGTCGGCGAGGGAGCGGATGCCGAGACGCTTGAGCAGCACGGTGAGCTTCGGCTGTTCGAGGACTTCCAGGGGGTAGCTGCCGAGGAACCAGGGCGAGCCGCCCTCCGGGATGACGACCAGCTGCTCGACGTCGTCCTCCAGCTCGTCGGTGGCCCTGGCGGCCTGCTCGGCTGCGAACGGGCCGTCCGCGATGCCGATCCGCAGGTCGGTGAGGCCGATGGCCGCGAGGGTCCGGAAGACCACGCCCGCGGCTCCGCGCTCGCCGCCGTAGTAGCGCGCGGGGCCCTTGATCCTGATGGCGCACAGCCCGGGGCGGATGACCTGGACGCCGGGCATGATCGTCTCCACGGCCGCGGTGACCGGTTCGAACGTGCGCTCGTCCAGCGACGGGTCGTACGGGAGTGACACGAGTCCGGTGCTGCGGGCCTGGGCCTCCCGGATGCGCAACCCCCTCCTCACGCCGTCCTGCCGTGCTGCGGGGGAGCACGCGAAGACCTCCCCCCGGTCCACGAGGACGAGTGCCGTGTCGGCGGGCAACGCGTGCTCGCGCAGGGCCGCCGTGATGGGCCAGTCGGGGCACCAGAGCATCATGGTCCGGGTGGCGGGCACGGTCCCCGCAGCTGCTTCGGTCGGCGGGGACGCTGCCGGCGGCGGAGTCGTCATGAGGACTTCATCAGCCGTGGTTCGAACAGGGTGGACGCCGGGCCGAAGGAGGTCTGTGCGAGGGCGGTGGACGCCGATGCCTCCGGAGAGGCGTCCTGCAGGTCCGCCAGTCCCACGTAGGCGTGGCGGAGCCGTCCGGAGGGCTGGGTCGCGGTGATCTTCAGGCGCCGGGCCCTCAGGTGGCCCGATCCCGAACCGAGGCCCTCCCAGGCGCTCTCCGCCACACCGAGCGTGGAGTCGCTCTGCTTCCAGTTGCCGAGGGTGATGAGCGCCGTTCCGCGCTGCCGGAGGCGTGCCTTGAGCCGGGCCCATTCCGTGGGTGCCAGGTGGTCCGGGGCCCGGGTCAGGATGATGGAGACGACGTCCACGAGGGCCGCGGTGACCGTGAGCCACTGGGAGCCGGGATCGGGGACCAGGATGAGGCGGTCGAGGTTGATGCCGAAGCCCTGGGCCGCCTCCACGCTGAAGTCCGGCATCCCGATGACGCTGCACCACGCGCCGGTCGAGGAGGGGCCGGCGAGCAGGGCCATGGCCAGGGTGGTGGAGTTCCGGACGGTGTAGGAGCCCCCCGACTGGAGGCCGCCGCCCGGCAGGATGTGCGCCAGGGCCGGAACCGTGGGCAGGCGTCGGGAGTCCAGCGTGCCGGCCTGCATGCTGTTGATACGGGCCTGGAGGTCGAGGGTGGTGTCCGGGATTCCCCGACCGCCTGCCGCCCCCGGACGCGTCGTCCCGGCGTCGGGGGAGGGCTCCTCCCTGTCGGGGGCAGAGCCGGCAGCTGGAGGCGTCACTCGTCAATATTCGAACAGGCGTTCGAATAAGTCAATCGTCGCGTCTCAGCCCCGACCTGGGTCCTGTGTGACGGATGGGACTCTGTTCCGTGCAGTGTTCAGGCGTCGGACGCCTTGCGTGCGGCATCGCGTTCCTTCACCCGTGCCGCCTCCGCGCGGACGGCCGCCTGCGTGGCCCGCTCCGCGACCAGCCATGCGGGCGGGTCCTGCAGCAGGGCGGTGATCTGCTCGCTCGTCAGGGGATCCGTGAGGCCGCCCCGGGCCAGCCCGCCGTTGGAGATGCCGAGCTTCTGCGCGACGACGGGACGCGGGTGCGGGCCGGTGCGGCGCAGCTCTGCGAGCCACTCCGGCGGGGTCTGCTGCAGTTCGTTGAACTCCGCGCGCGTCAGCTCGGTCTCCTGGAAGTCCTGGGGGGCGGCGGGCAGGTAGATTCCCAGTTTCTTGGCCGCCGTGGCGGGCTTCAGGGTCTGGGGGGTTTTCGCGGGAGTCATGATCCCAGCTTAACCGTCCGCCTCGCCGTCGCCGGTAGGCGCTACTGTGATCAGATGCCCGCAGACCCGCCCAGAACCCTGTCCGTCGGCTTCGTGCCGGGCGTGACGCCGGGGAAGTGGGTGGCCCGCTGGCGTGAACGGCACCCCGACGTGAACCTCGCACTCCACCAGCACGACGACGCCCTGACGGCGCTGCTGGACGGATCCGACGACGTCGTCTTCGTCCGTCTGCCGGTGGAGCGCACCGGGATCCACCTGATCCCCCTCTACGAGGAACAGCCCGTCGCGGTCATGTCACGCGACAACGAACTGTCCCTCTACGACGACGTGCCGCTCGGGGAACTCGAGGGCGAGCCCCTGCTCGACATCGAGGAGTGCGGGGGGCCGAAGACGGCCGTGGAGGTCGCCGCGACCGGCGCCGGCGTCGTCGTCCTGCCGATGTCCCTCGCCCGCCTGTACGCCCGCAAGGACGCCGTCCACCGCCCCGTCCCGGGGCTTCCCGTGACGACCATCGGGATCGCTTGGCGTGTGGAGGACGAGTCCGACGACGTCGAGGAGTTCATCGGCATCGTGCGCGGACGCACGGCCCGGAGTTCACGGCAACCCTCGCAGCGTGAGGCCCCGAAGAAGACCGCGTCCCAGAAGGCCGCCGCGAAGAAGGCAGCGGCCGGCGGGAACACCAGGGAGCAGAAGGGGGGCGGGAAGGCGCAGCCGGGGAAGCCGGCGCGTCCCACCGGGTCCCGCGGGAGACGGCGCTGACCTCCCCGTAGCAGCCGACCTCCCCGCGGTGCGGGCCTGCTCGGTGCGCGGCTGCGGCGGGTGCGGAGCGCAGGACCCGCTCTACCCACGCAACGAAGCCCGGGAGGGAGGCGCCGACATCGTCAGGGCCGGCTCAGGCCTGTGCGGGCTGACCGTTGCTGGCCATGGTGCCGCCGTCGACCGGGAGGACCACCCCGGTGATGAAGCGTGCGTCGTCGCTCGCGAGGAAGGTGATCGCGGCCGCGACCTCGTCCGGCAGGCCTCCGCGTCCGAGCGCGATACGCGCCGCGAACTCGTCGGAGAGTTCGTGCGGCTCGCCGTCCTCGCTCGTGAGGTCCGTCCAGATGAAGCCGGGCGCGACGGCGTTTACCCGCACGCCGTCCTTGCCGTGGTCCAGCGCGACGGCACGCGTGAAGTTGCTGACCCCGCCCTTGGCCGCGTTGTAGGCGCTCATGCGCCAGTCCGCCGCGACACCGGAGACGGAGGACACGTTGACGATGCACCCCCTGCTCTCCAGCAGGTACTCCAGGGCCGCCTTCGTCCCGTAGAACACCCCGGACAGGTCGGTCTCGATGACGCGGTGCCACTCCTCGACGCTCGTGTCCCGGACGGTGCCCTTGGAGATGGTGCCCGCGTTGTTGACGAGGACGTCCAGGCGCCCGTACCGCCGCACGGTCTCCTGCACCATGAGGGCCACCTGCCCGGCGTCGGACGAGTCCGCGGTCACCGCCGTCGCGCGGTCCCCGGGCAGGGAGGCGACGACGGCGTCGATCTTGTCCGCGACGGAATCCGTCAGGACCACCCTCGCCCCTTCGGCGACGAAGCGCCGGGCCGTCGCCTCGCCGATCCCCGAGCCGGCGCCCGTCACGATCACGACTTTGCCGTCGAATCTCTGCTCCATGCCGTGCTCCTCCTGGTCAGCCGGGCGGCCCGTCGATCCGTCCGGGCCGTCCGGGCCGTCCGATCCACCGTGTCACCGGGCGTCCCCGGCCGCAATGGCCGGATCCGGTACCCCGCCCGGCCCACCACCTGCTACCCGGGACACGGAGAGGCCCGTCCCGCACGATGCGGGACGGGCCTCTGGGTGGTGCTGCCGCGCTGTCAGGCAGCGGAGGCGAGGGCGAAGACGGCGGTCGCGATGGCGAAGCCCATGACGCCGATCGTCGTCTCCATGACGGTCCACGTCTTCAGGGTGGTCTTGACGTCCATGTTGAAGAAGCGGCCCACGAGCCAGAACCCGGAGTCGTTGACATGGCTCGCCACCACGGAACCGCCGGCGACGGCCACCACGAGGGCCGCCAGCTGCAGGCCGTTGTAGTCACCGGCCAGGATCGCGGGGGAGATGAGGCCGGCGGCGGTGGTCAGTGCCACGGTCGCCGAGCCCTGGGCGATGCGCAGGATCGCGGCGATCAGGAAGCCGGCCAGGATGATGGGGATACCGAGATCGCCGAGGACCGCGGCGAGTGCGTCGCCGATGCCGCTCGCCCGGAGGACGCCGCCGAACATGCCGCCGGCGCCGGTGATGAGGATGACGGAGCAGACCGGGCCGAGCGCCGATTCCAGCGTGCTCTCCAGTGCGGTCTTCTCGATCCCGCGGCGGCGGCCGAGCACATAGGACGCCACGAGGAGGGTGATCAGCAGGGCCACGGGGGTCTCCCCGAGCATGCGCAGGAACTGGAACCACCCCTGCTCGGTCACGCTCTCGTCCACGGCACCCGAGCGGGCCAGGGTGTTCAGGCCCGTGTTGAGGAAGATCAGCGCGAGGGGCAGCAGCAGGATCCCGACGACGGTGCCGAACTTGGGCGGGTTCGCCTCGGCGTGCTCGTCGGCCGTGCCGAGCAGTTCGGGGACGGGCAGGACGTACTTCCTGCCGGCCCAGAGCCCGTACAGGTAGGAGGTCACGTACCAGGTGGGGATCGCGGCGAGGAGGCCGACCATGATGACGAGGCCGACGTTCGCGCCGAAGAACTCGGAGGCGGCGACCGGGCCCGGGTGCGGGGGCACGAAGATGTGCATGACGGAGAAGGCACCCGCGGCGGGGAGGCCGTAGCGCAGCACGCCGCCGCCGAGGCGGCGGGCGACGGAGAAGACGATCGGCAGCATGACCACGAGGCCGGCGTCGAAGAAGATGGGGAAGCCGAAGATCAGCGAGGCGACGCCGAGCGCGAAGGGCGCCCGGTTCTCGCCGAAGACCCGGATGAGGTAGTCCGCGAGTACCTTCGCGCCGCCGCTGGTCTCGACCAGGCGGCCGAGCATCGCGCCGAGGCCCACCAGCAGCGCCACGGCGCCGAGCGTCGATCCGAAACTGCTGACCATCACGGGGACGATCTGCGACGTGGGGATCCCGGTGGCGAAAGCGGTGGCGAGGCTGACGAGGATCAGCGAGACGAACGCGTGGACGCGGAGCTTGATGATCAGGAACAGCAGCGCGAGGATGGCGGCTGCGGCGATCAGGAGGAGCGGACCGGCGGTGAGGCTCTGGGTCCATCCTTCGATGGGCATGTTTTCTCCGTTGAAAGTAGTGCGGATCGGGGGTGGGGGGTCAGTTGCTGGGCAGGTCGAGCCGGTCGATGACGTCGGTCGTGACGTCG
This sequence comes from Arthrobacter sp. TJ-265, assembly GCF_058269135.1. Classification (NCBI taxonomy): domain Bacteria; kingdom Bacillati; phylum Actinomycetota; class Actinomycetes; order Micrococcales; family Micrococcaceae; genus Arthrobacter; species Arthrobacter sp. TJ-265. The sequence goes on from NZ_JBZCND010000007.1 coordinate 75,922, forward strand.
TCGGGCGTGCCGGTGTTCTGGATCCGGATGCCCAGCTCGTCGGGTTCCAGGGGTTCGAGCGTGCTGATCTGCGAGGGCAGGAGCGATTCCGGCATGAAGTGGCCGCTGCGGGTCTTCATGCGCTCGAGGATGAGATCGGTGTCGCCGAGCAGGTGCACGAACCGCACCCGGCCCTCTGCTCCGGTGAGGAGGTCCCGGTAGGAACGCTTCAGCGCTGAGCAGGTGACGACGGTGCTGCGGCCCGCCCGCGCCTGGAGGGTCATCCAGTCACGCATGGCCTCCAGCCAGGGCCAGCGGTCCTCGTCGGTGAGCGCGGTGCCGGCGGTCATCTTCGCGATGTTCGCGGCGGGGTGGAAGTCGTCCGCCTCGGCGAACACCCACCCGAGCCGTTCCGTGAGTCGGGTGGCGATGGTGGTCTTGCCGGATCCGGAGATACCCATGACGACCACATGGTGTGGCTGTGCATCCATGCTGACTCCCTTGTCGGTGCTGTGGAACGGTTCGCGATCTGAGTAAAGGTAACACCTTTCAGATCAAAGGTAGTACCTTTTCGGGTGTGAGTGATCGCTCTATCGTTAGGGAATCGGTCAAGTGGCCGCCGGCGCCTGGAGGAGGACGATGACGTCGCAGTCAGTACCCGCGGGATCACCGCCGGGAGCAGCCGCGGTGTTCCCCACGCGGATCATCGACGCGCTGGGCCAGGACATCGCGGACGGCGTGCTGCCCGAGGGTGCACGCCTGACGATCGAAGGCCTGCAGCAGCAGTTCGGGGTCTCGCGCACCGTGGTGCGGGACTGCATGCGCGTCCTGGAATCGATGAACCTGATCGTGCCCAAGCGCCGCATCGGGCTCGTGGTGCAGGGCCCCGAGCGGTGGAACGTCTACGATCCCCGCGTGATCAGGTGGCGGCTCCACGGCCCGGGGCGGGCGGACCAGTTCCGTTCCCTCACGCACCTGCGCCGCGCCGTCGAACCGGTCGCGGCGGCGCTCGCGGCCCGGCACGCCTCCGGGGCACAGCGCCTGCGGATCGCGGCGCTCGGCGAGGACCTGCGGCGGCTGGGCGAGGCCGGACTGCTCGAGGAGTTCCTGGACGTGGACATCGAGTTCCATACGCTCGTCCTCGAGGCGAGCGGCAACGAGATGTTCCTGGCCCTGCGCGAGGTCATCGCCGAGGTGCTCGCGGGCAGGACGCAGCAGGGACTCATGCCGCACAATCCGAAGGAACATGCGCTGCAGGCGCACGAGCATGTGGCGTTCGCCATCAGGGACGGCGACGCGGCGGCCGCCGAGGCATGCATGGAATCGCTCCTCGCCGAGGTCAGCGAGGCCATCGACTAGTAGGGCGAGCAGAGGCCCGAGGGTGCGGCAGTTCCACGCTTCCCGATCTATTCGAGGCAATACCACTCGGAGGAAAAGGTTCTCGTGATCTGGCTGCACAGGCGACATACGTGGGCACACAAGGGTTATGCCCAGCCTTCCCGCGGGATCCTGACCGCCGTACGCGTGTACGCAGTTGCGTGTGCCTGCTTACGGATGGCCTTCGAGGGGTAGCGGACCCACGCATGCACTCGGCGTGGCTCGGGGAAGTCGCTGGGCCCCCAGTTCTCTACGTCGAGCTCGGCCGCGGTGCGCGTGTACGCAGTCGCATGACGAACTCCTCGATTCGCTCGTCCATCAGCCTGGCGTAATGCTTGCCGTACCTTTCGAGCCGCTCACAACCGCGTCACGCCCCGATCGTTGCCTGCCGCCGGTTCAGAACCCGTCGACGCCGATGACGCGGCGCAGCTGCCAGTCCGTCGAGCGCGGGTCCGCGCTCATTTCGAACTCCAGCACCGGGGATGCGGGTCCGGTCTGCGCCTGAAACCGCCAGGACCGGGTGCCAGCCGTGCCACGAGCCTCGTACAGGGGAGTAGGGGTAGAGGCGGGTCCTGGTCGGTTGTCCGGGCTGAACCCGGAGACGGGGGATCCGATGACCTGCCAGAGGCCACCCCGCCAGCGCAGCGCCAGCGGGAGTCCCGAGGGCAGGAACCGGACGGCCGCGGCCTCATCGAGCACCAGACCGGCACCCAGCCCACCATCGGTTCCACTGTTGGCCCCACCATTGGCCCCACTGCCCGTCCTGCTGCCTGTCCTGCCGTTCTGTGTGGGGGTGTGTGGGTGGGTGGTGTTCCTGCGGTGGGTGGCCGTGGTCGCCATGGTCTGCTTCTCCTGATCCGTTTTGCCGTCCTTTGGACAGGCTCCTTAAAATAGAACACAAGTTCGATTATTTGGAAAGCTGCACCTGATGATTCGGCCCGGTTGCTGACACATGGGGGTGTGGGGCATCCCCATGAGTCGGGTGGAGCCCGTGAGGGGTTCACTGCCGTCCACAGCGGGGGGGGGGGCGCCGCACCCCCCCCCGCTCCGCGGGTCCTCTGGTCGCCCTCGGCACCATGAACCGCACGAACAGTACGGACCGGACAGGCCGGACGGATCACACAGGCCAGACGGACTGGATGAGTCAGGTGGACGAGCCGGGATCCGGCGGTCAGGGGGACGCGATGGATGAGCTCGCTGCGTTCATCCTGGCGCGTGTCGCCGACGATCTGGAGGTCCTCGCCGGGGCCGGCGTGATGCCGGCACAGGTGGGGGAGCGGTTGCTGGTCGAGTGTGAGGTCAAGCGCCGCCTGGTCGGACACGTCCAGAGCATCGACGGGGCGTATGAGCCGGCCGGGGATCAGGACTACAGAGGCAAGATCCTCGAGTTGCTCGCCCTGCCCTGGGCCGCACACCCCGCCTACAACCCGGACTGGGCAACCTGACGCCCATGAAGACCCCCATCCAGGCCCCTGCTGACCCGATGGAGACGCCATCAGAACGCCCAAACGACCTGATGACGGCTCCCGTGTTCGTGGATGAGCCGATCATGGCCGAGGACGAGGACCTGTGGGCGGGGTGTGAGAGCAGGCAGGAGTGGCTGCTGATGTACTCCCGGGGAGTCCCTATCCCGGTGATCGCCGCCTGGTGCAGAGTCAGTGTGAAGCGCGTGATCCGCGCCGTCGACCGGAAGATCGAACGCGACCCGGCGTGGTTCGACCGATGCTGGCTGATCCATGACCAGCCCGCATGGCCTGCGAATAGGAAGCACCGCCGGCGCACCCGGGAGCAGTCGTGGTGGGAGCACTACGCGCGCCTGGCAGGGCATGTGCGCGAGCGCGGGGGCATCCCGGCGCAGAACGACACTCAGGACAGTCGCGTGCTGTATCGGTGGGTGGAGAACCAGCGCAGGAACTACGACGCCGGCACCCTCACCCCCGACCGGACCGAAGCCCTGAACGCGGTGGGGGAGTGGGTGGGTACCCGGAGGGGTAATGCTGACGCGCTGTGGGGGCGGCGCCTCGAGCAGGTCCGCCAATTCCGGGCTGATGCTGGGCGGTTCCCGATCTACGACCGGGACCGGCACCCGGACGAGAAAGTCCTCGCCGTGTGGATAGGTCGGCAACGCACCTGGCAACGCAAGGACCGGCTACGACCCGACCGCCTCCAAAAACTCAACCAGACCCTGCCCGGCTGGTATTCCTTGCGCCACTGTTAGCCGCCGTCGATTCAAACTCGTCGTGGTTGGCGGCAAGGCGCTTGTTCTGACCCACCCTGCGGACAGTACGAGGGGCCGCCGACAATCAGACCCTGATCGTGATCCCTCCTCTAGTCCCGGCCCGCACCCGTGGAGGCTGTGCACAACCACCGCTCGCTCGAGGTGAGCTGCCCGTGTCGGTGACGCAGGTGGGTGTGTGCAGGCGGGTCCGTGGTTCCTGCTGTCCCCCTGTGTGCGGGCCAAGCCGCGAAGCGAGGGGGAGCTTGGGCCGTGCCCAGGTGGGCAGGAGGCGCGCCAGGATTATGGACTCGACCCGGCCAACCCGGGCGGCTCATCTATGCACGCGGCTCGGTGCGATCGTTCGGAGTTTTGCCAAGTGCAACGTCCCCGCTCTCTACAGATCTAGAGGTCGAAGGCGCACAGCCCAAGGAAGCTACGCGGAAGGGAGGCAGATGCGGCAGTAAAACGTACAAGAAGATGCGCCGCCGGTGGCTCGCGACACGCCGTGAGGAACGCGACACGAACTTTTTCTGCCTGTGAGGAAGCGCTCCACAGGGCTGTGGGCGACGCCCCTGCGAGAGCCGCGATCGGCTGATTTCCGGGCTTTCCGATCGGCCCCGTCTGTGGACATCGTGTGGACGACGACCGCCCCGAATGACATGCTTGTAATACATCATCTAGGGGTTGGCATCACGGACTGGCACTAGATGTAGTATCGAAAGCGTCCAAGGCCCAGTTGCCGATGGACACGAAGAAGCGCACGGAGTCGACACTCCATGCGCTTCTTCAATAAAAAATCGCGACACCTGCCCAGCGGTGAAAGTCACCGCCCGACGGTCCCGCAATCGTGTGGTTTGTTCTCAATCTTTGGCGAGAGTTGGAACGAGCTAAGCGTATGAGCGGCGTGTACGAGAGTCAAAGGCTCCCGTCACGATGACGGACCTGGCAGTCGCGGGAGAGGAACGATGCCTTATGGCTACTCGCGTAGTCCGCATCCGCATCAAACGGACCATCCGGATCCAGCCCGTCCGTCACTGACCCCTCCCGGTCAGTGACACCGCCGACCGCACCCCACGCTCGAGGGGTGCGGCCGGCGCCCATCTCATACCCATAGGAGTACCAGCATGACTTCCAAGCAGGACAACAGCCGCCACATTGTTCCCTCGGACAAGGGCGGATGGGACGTCAGGAAACCCAACGCAAGCCGGGCTTCCTCGCACCACGACACCCAGGCAGACGCCATCAGCCGCGGACGGGACACCATCCGCAACGCAGGTGGCGGCGAACTCAACATTCACGGCAAAGACGGCGCTATTCGCGCCAAGGACACCATTCCCAACGGGAACGACCCGCGCAAGAGCAAGGGATAGACCATAGTGAAGGTCGGCAGGGACACCTGCCGACCTTCACTATGCGTCACCTACACGGGGCGGAATGGCGAGCATGTGTGGACGCTTCGTAATAGCAGGGAACAAGGCCGCTATCCGGGATGCGTTCAGCGTCGACGAGTCCTTCCAGGATGAACTGAAGCCTTCGTGGAACGTGGCCCCGATGCAGGGGATCCCGTTCGTGTCCGAGCAGCTGCGCGAGGGTGAGCTGGTGCGCCGGCTCGAGATAGCCCGGTGGGGACTGGTGCCTGTCTGGAGTAAGGACCCCAAGGCCGGCGCGAGAATGATCAACGCCCGCAGCGAAACGGTCGCGGAGAAGCCGTCGTTTCGCACCGCCGCCGCCAAGCGCCGCGCACTGATCCCCGCGAATGGGTACTACGAGTGGCAGAAGAACCAGGACGGGACGAAGACCCCGTACTACCTCCACGGCGAGGACGAGGAGCAGTTGCTGGGTTTCGCGGGCCTGTACGAGTTCTGGCCCGACCCCACCAAGCCCGAGGACGCCGAGAACAAGTGGCTCGTGACAGCGACGATACTCACCCGTGCCGCGCATGATGCGCTCGGCCACATCCACGACCGCACGCCGGTCATCATCCCTAAGGATCTGCAGGATCAGTGGTTGGACCCGACCATGACCGAGCGCGACCAGGTGCAGCACTTCATCGACACCATTCCCGAACCCAACCTTGTCCCGCGGATCGGCGGCAAAGAGGTCGGATCAATCCGCAACAATGGACCGCAACTCATCCAGCCGATCAACGATAGAACTGATACCGGCGGTAATTAGGGGCTGATCGCTTTCGAGGGCAGTGGGCGTTCAGCTTCTAGGAGTGCCAAGTTAGAAATTATCGACGCTGGGTCTGCTTGTAATCCAGGGTGACGCTTGTAGGTCGCGACCTGTTCCGACGTGAGGATGGTGGTGACGATCGTAGATTTACCATCCGTGTCGGGGTACTTGAGAACGAGGATTGCGCCAAGAAGACAAGCCGCTTTCTCAATGTCACCGAGCGAAGTGATCAGGCGCGCCGTGGACTGAGACCGTAAGTCATCGACGGATGCTTGAAGCTTCTCTACCGTCGCCAGTTCCGCAAACTGCTCTAAATCGCTGGCAATGCGAGCCGCTTGCTTACGAACGAAGAGTGGTCCTTCATCCCTCCACCAGGCTTTGAAATCAATACGAATCGACCCTCGTACGACCTCCGAAACGCGACTGTTGTAGCCCAGTTCCCACATGACCGCTTGGACTGCAGCTACAACCTCGACCGCTTGAAGAGCATCGTCTGTGCTCAAGTACACGGAGGCAATAGCGTCGTGATCCCACCCTCTGTGTCTTGCCTCGTTCGCGTAGTGCCTGAGGATCTCCGCGAGGACCGGCTTCTCCTGGTCGGTAACCACCAAGACGTCCTCCCATGAGGGAGTAGCAGCAGCTCGCTCGCTGAGAAGTTCGGGGTCGTGCAGCAGGTTGAGCGCATCTAGTTCTGCTGCATCAGAGCTGTCCCAGGACCCACGCGGGATTTGCAACGCCGTGACGGACGGTTCCGGTATCGGTTGAGCTTTCGTAGCGCGTGTAGCGGGCTTGTTCGTGTTCCGTGCGAGAGCAGAGCCCGAAGCCTTTCTTGTCTGCTTGACGGTCGTTTTAGGTAGTGCTTTCGCAGCGGCCTTCGTCACTTTGCCGTCCGAGGATGCACGCAACATCTTCGATGAAGCCTTACCGGACGAACCCGCACGGGTGATGTGTCCGAGCTTGCGTCGCTTGAAGGCCATTGTCAGATGCTAGCAACGTCGCCCTCATGCGACTCACCCGATTGCTCAAGTTCACCTGCGATGGAGGTCAGAGGCCTTATCGCGTTCCTTCAGATCCCGCTTCCTCAGCAGTTCGACGCCATACCGAACCTCGTCGACGCTGCCTAAGTGCTCAGCTTCCTCAAAAAATAGGTTCTGATTTCTGTCTAAGTAGCCATACTTGACCTCCCACGTACTCCCAGGTGCGGGAATCAGTTGACCGATGATGAGATCGTTCGACCTCCAGGAAACGGTGAGAATCGAGTCGTACATGCCCTTGTCAGTGCGGAGCGCCCCATAATTCGTGCGGAAGGCCACGCCGCTAGCCGTCCCCTTCGGTGGTCCTGCTTCAGCTTTTTCTTCGTTCTTGGCTTTGATTTTCTGGCTCAATCGCTCGTCGAGAGCTTTCCGGCCAACCAGTAAGAAACCGAGCCAAACTCTCACTGCCCGAAGGACTCTGCCGATGCCGGAAAAGATCCATCTCGGGAGCGCAATCCACACCCGATCGCGTATCGGTTTGATGACGAGCGAGATGACCAAGAGAGCTAAAGCCACCCAGACACCGACACCCAGAAAAACTATCGAGTCTTGTTGCTCACGAGTGAGCTTGGTGGGAGCATCCGTGGCGAAAAAGTTGTACTCAAGGTAGTGCGATGCAAAAGCGGCAGGAACTACGGTCACAGCCGCGGCCCCCGCAGCGATCAAGACCCCGATGAGAATCTGCCGGCCGATGCTGGAGCTGCCTTCAGGCCTCTGTCCTGTCACTTAATAGATGCTATCCGTACTGGGTGCGGACGGCCTCAGCGTTGCGTTGGGGTACACCTCAACGCAACAGCGCAGGTCTTCTGAAATCCTGTCGCTCTAGGGTCCCGGATAGGTTTTTGCAACGGAAGCGAGCAAGGGTCTAGGCCTCGTGCAACGTCCGAGAGCTGGCTCGTGATTCGCTAGGCCGGCCGTCTCACTTCTGGTTGAACTGTTCATCGTGCTGTCACCTGTCGCTGATAGCTTCACCGGATGGACGCCACTCTGCCCACACCTCAGACCGCACACCACGCCACGGCCGGGAGTCTTGTCGGTCGTGAGGGGTTCGACGAGCAGTTCCTCGGAGTTCCAGTGCCTGTGCTCGCGCTGGTCGGGGTCGAGACGGTCCTGCTCCCGTACACGCACTTTTCGGTGCTGATGCGGCCGGATAAGCGTCTGGCTGCTGTCACGGCGCTCGGTATCGACGGGGCGAAGCTCATGGACCTGGATCGCTCGGGTATCGACTGGCGGTTGGATCCGCGGTTGCCTGAGGACCAGCAGACGGGGGAGCGGGTCTACGCGCGTAACGACATCGACCGTGGACACCTGGTACGTCGGGCATCGGCGGTCTAGGGCGATAATCGCGCTGAGGCGGCGACCGCGAACGAGGACACGTTCCACTACACGAACGCTGCCCCGCAGGCCGCGAAGTTCAACCAGGGCCTCGAGTTGTGGCTGGGACTTGAGTCGTACCTGCTCGAGAACGCCGCGGACAACGGGCGGCGCCTGATCGTGTTCACGGGCCCGATCTTCAGCGACGTCGACCCCGTGTACCGGGGCGTGGAGATCCCGTTGCGGTACTTCAAGGTCGCCGTGTTCTTGCAGGGAGGGGCACTGGCGGCGACCGGGTACGTCGTGGACCAAACCCCGCAGCTCAGCGACCTCGATGACGTGCTGAAGCCCGGCGCCGTTGGTGATGCTGTCGGGGATAACGCACCGCCGTTGGGGCCGTTCCGGACTTTCCAGGTGCCGATCCGCGACATCGCAGCCCTCACCGGGCTGGACCTCGATCAGCTGGTTGCGGTTGATCGGATGCCGATCGCCGGGCCCTACCCAGCGCGCGCGTGACTTCCGCCTGGCGGGAGCTTTCCAGCCCTGCGTCCCTCGACCTGGACTTCGACCTCGAGGACTGACCGGACGCAAGCGGCTGTTCATCTGTCAGGAGGGATGGCGAGGTGAAAGATTGGTCATCCATCTGTGGACGGGTGGAGCCCGAAGGGTGGAGCTCAAAGCCGTTCACCTGTGGGTGAGCTACCGCATCGCGCGGTCGATTCGCTGCCTGAAAAGATGGTGCTCTACCTTCTACTCATGAGCGATCTAACGGTGGTCATCCAACCTGCCAAACGGACCGAGATTCGGAATCTGCCGTATGAGGGCGCGGGGGCTGGATATTCCATCCTGGGTGAAATGTTCAACGCATCGCGCAGGGGTCAGGTGATTTACAACCGTGGAGTTTGGTCCGTGTCGCGGCCCCACACGAACGCGGTCATCTTCGGACTGGCTGAGCGCTACGGGCGGGTCAAGGTCATCCAGCACGGTGGCGTCGACAAGTGCGTCGATCAGTGTTGGGACCGCGGCAAGCCTGAGAATACATGGCTATGTGAATGCGCATGCGCGGGCAGGAATCACGGATCGGGCGAGCCATACGCGCACACGGTCGGCGGCAACGGACCGGGCGGGTCGCTCTCGGTTCAAGCCAGTGAGCCTCGTGAATTTTATGTGCCATAACGGGCTCCGTCCAGACACTCCGGATCTGTAGCCTGGCCCGCCGGAGGCGGTGGCTGCAAAGGCGAATGGACGCGCGGTCGGCATATCACGTTGTTGAACGGCTAACGGAGTTTGTCGAATACATCCCGGTAGGGACAGCCCTGGTTACCCCTGTTTCCGGGATTCCCAGGGTTTCCAGGACTCCCTGGGTTCCCCGGATTCCCTATGTTCCCGAAGCTGCCCATGTGTTGGTCCACCACTTGGTCCTTGTAAAGCTCTCCGACGTACTGACCACTAAGGCGGTGCACGTGGGTTCCGTTGAGTTGGCCAATCGCCTTCCCGTTGAGTGAATGGACGAATCGACCTCGTATGAAACCGACTGCTTTTCCCGAGGTGGCATAGATGTAGTTAGTCATGAACAGATTCTAAACTTCACCTACGACATCTATGTGTGATCTGCAGGGTTCCAAAACGACCGTATCTGCGCCGCCCTCATCCGCTGCCCGCAAGCCGGTCCCTCATGGAAGGATCTTGATTCACTGCAGGCCGGCGCAGCAGAAGCGGTTCTTTCTCCCGCTACCGCAGCCGCAAGGTCCGTAGACCCCGAGGCGAGAACGTGCCTGCTCGTCGATCTCTGGCTCGACGAGTGTGCGCGGGTCGGCATCCCAGATCAACTCACCAGCTGTGACGGCGACGGTCATTGCTGGCTGGGTCGGTATATCCCAAGGCGACGCCGTCTCGGCATCGCTCTCTGCTGCCGCTGTTTCGTCGCGACTTGCGTTGGATGCGGGCACTCGCGTAACGCGGTCGAGTTCGTCGGCGGCGGTGCGGTTGTGCGCGACAAGGGACGACCAGATGCGTTGAGGTCCTTTGCGCCGGCGTGAGAAATCGTCGAGGAACGTACCAGCAACTGTAAGGGCGGTTGCCGCGCCGACTGTCCCGAACGTGACGTCGGCGGCAAGGGCGGCCGCGATGCCGTACTTGTTTCCGGTGAGCGAAGCCCCTAAGCGAGTGAGCAGTCCCTCGGAGGCGCCTCGTTCTGCTTCCGCGATCAGTGGGCGCAGTAGTGCGTTCTCCTGGTCCCTGAGGTACGCCTCTGCCTGCATAGCATCTTCGACTGGGGTGGCCTGGTAGACCTCATGAAGTGTGCTTCGGAACTCTGCGAACGAATCGTCGTCGTGAATGTCTCGGACTAACCGTGGGCTGAGACCGTGGAAGATCGGCAGACCCGACCGCAGGACAGATTCGACAACCCTCGTTGAGCTTCCGACGATGGGAGTGATTCCTTCGCGACAAAGGAATCGCTCGTGGTCGAACGGAGCGCTGTAGGTGACGTCGTAGGCATTTGCCAGTGTGTACTCGCGGGAGAAATATCGGATGCCGTGATCGATGGCTCTCTCGATTTGAGGGCCGGGGTTTGTGCCCGGGGCCATGGCAAAGTATCCGCGAACGTTGTCCTCAGCGGCAATCTCGGCGGCCCCGAATCTGTTCGCATACTGGAGTGGGTCTTGGAGGACGCGCGCGCGTACTTCGCGTCGCAGTTGGTCGATGGCGGCCTGCCGCTCGAAGTAGAGCGGTTCAGACGCAACGGGGACGACAATGCCTGCTTCGATGAGAGGGCGCATGCGAATCAGCGCCGGTATCACGGTGCACAGGAACGCGCGGGTTCGTCGAGTTCGGGTTTCTGCGTCGTCGTCTGGGTGGCGATAGCCACGGCGAGCAGCGATCATGTGCTCGCCGTGGCTATCGCCACCCAGAGAACCAATCAGCGATGGGATCACGCACGAGAACCTGTCCGCTGTAAAGCAGGCTCGAAAGGATCAGGTCGCCACCGAGTAACGCGAAGTTTGCTGAGGGCCAACCCCCCAGGTAGATGGGGTGTGCGTCTTGCTGAATCGTCGGGGTGTGGCTAGCGGACAATTCTCGCACCCGCTCACCAAACGCTTCGATGTCGCGTCCGGGGACGGTGGAGAAGTCAGCGTCCTCTCGCGCGGTGAGGTAGTTGTCGATGACGTCAAGCGTGGATAGCACGTGATTATCATCCCTGTAATGGTGGACATCCTCGGACGACACAGCGGTGTGGCCAATAACTGATCGGCTGTGGTTGACTCCCTTCCTCGTCAGAGGGCTCGACGATTACGAACGCGTACTGGCCTCCGACGTCCGCTACTGCTTCGTTCTCAACCCCCGGGAATTCGTTCAGCGAAGCACACTTCGTGGGCGCCTCACTAACGATCATGTGGTCGGTTGGCGCGATCGCGTGAAATAGCGGGCTACAACGCCATGACGAAGAGCCGGCGCGGACGCCCGCAAGCCGGTCCTTTGACGCGCACCCTGCAGCTGTAGTCCTCTTACCTGTCAGCACGACAGTGGCGGTTGGCGTCTTACCCGGACGTTGAAAATGTACGGGAAGGTGCCATGTGCGTATGCCGAGGAAGCTTCCGACCACCGACCAGCCGTCCAGTCAAAGGATCCTTTGACCGGACGGAGAGCGGGGTCCGACGGTGGGTCGGTGAACTCCAGGATCGGCGCGGGAGTCCGTCGCCACATTACGTCTCAGCAATGTGTCTCAGTGAGGGTATTCTCAACAAGGGACAAACAGACCTTTGATGAGCGCTGGGAGCGTGGGGATGGGAAGTGTTGGGTATGCGAGGGTTAGCACGCTGGAGCAGAACGCTGATTTGCAGCATGCAGCGCTCACAGCGGCCGGCTGCGATCGGATTTTCACCGACCACGGCGTGAGCGGGACGATGGCCAGCCGGCCCGAGCTCGATAGGCTCTTCGATCATCTTCGGAAGGGTGATGAGGTGGTGGTGTGGAAGCTGGATCGGTTGGGGCGCAACACCCGCAACCTGCTGGCTTTGATCGATGACCTCGAACACCGTGGCGTGCATTTCCGTAGCGTCACCGAGGGCATCAGCACCACCGGTCCGATGGGTCGGGCGATGCTGACCGTGATGTCCGCGTTCGCGCAGCTCGAGCGGGACCAGCTCGCCGAGCGGACCAGGGCGGGTATGGCCGCGGCCGCCGAACACGGACGAAAGGCCGGGCGGCGTGAGATTACCATGGACCACGCGAAGGTCCGGCGTGCACTGGAGTTGAAGGCCCAGGGGCTCGCCCCGGCGGACATCGGGAAGATTATCGGGGCCAGCCGGGCTACCGTCTATCGCTATCTCGGACTGGCTGCCAGCCGGGCGGATTGAAGCGACACGCGGTGCCAAGGGTGGTCGGGCAGGGCTTGCTCAGGGCCGCACTGCCTTTGTCGGCTTCTATCTTCTTCGCCCTCGAACGCGATTAGGTTCAGAGGCCCTCGAACGGAGCCCGCGCTCCGTGGTGAACGCAACGATCCGGAATGATTCGGCGGCCCTCGAAGGCCCTCTACTCTCCCCGAGAATAGAAAGGATACTTATTATCGGGGTAGGAACACTGGGATTGCACTGTTACTGGCATGAACGATCAGGAAGGGCGCATTCATGAAGGCACCGCTGGAGTCACCACGTAGGTTCGACGTGATCACGATCATCTTCAACCCGAACAGTACCGGGGACGCTCCGAAGCTCGCCGAGGAACTGCATGACGAGTTGATGATCAAGCTGCCCGGGACCGATGTCCGGTTGACTCCCACAGAGCACGCCGGTCACGCGGTGGACCTGGCCCATGAGGCCGCGTCATCGAGGAAGGCCTTGGTTGTGTCGGTCAGTGGGGACGGCGGGTACAACGAGGTCGTCAACGGAGTGATGGCCAGCGGCAGCGATGATGCTGTGTGTGCGGTCTTGGCCGCGGGCAACGCGAATGACCACAGCCGCGTCACGGGACGCCAGCCCTTGGCGGAGGCGATCGTCGAGGGTCGGGTCCGGCGGATTGACCTGCTGCGGATCAGCATCGACGAGCCGGACACCAGCCAGGACACCAATCAGGACACGGAGCGCGAGGCGAAGGCGGACACGGGGCCGGTGCATGCGCATTCCTACATCGGATTCGGGCTGACGCCGATCATGGCCATCGACCTTGAAAAGGGCAGCAAGGGCGCGATCAAGGAGATGTTCTCCGTGGTACGGACCTTCTCGAAGTTCAAGCCGTTCGAAATTCGGCAGAACGACGGCCAGCGAAGGAAGTTCGACAGCCTTGTGTTCGCTAATATCTCGCAGATGGCGAAGTACGCAACCTTGAGCGAAGCCGACGATCACCCGGCCGATGGAAAGTTCGAGGTCATCACCTTCCCTCACATGGCCAAGTGGAAGATCCTCCTCACGGCCCTGCGAGCCTCGACCAAAGGTCTCGGCGATCAGCCGAGCTACGAGCAGTACCGGTTCTCAGCCCTGAAGCCCATGCCGTACCAGATCGACGGCGAAGTGAAAGAAGTTGGGGCCGGGGCGGACATCACGATCGACTGCATCCACAAGGCCCTGCCCATTCTTGGGTGAAACCACCGATTGAAGGACGCCGATAATCGACCCAGCCACATCCCCAGGAACACCTGCCGCCCCAACCGCCCCCGCAGGCAGCTTCACGTGCCGCTGCCCTCGTACCGTCCGAGACATCATGAGTGGACTCGTTTGAGGTGAGTGCCGATCTTTGGTGTGAATATCGTCATTGGCTAGTGCAGGGCGGTGACGACGGGGATGGTGGCCATGAGCCCGAGGGCGATGAACATCACGCCTAGGATGCCTCGTTGAGGTCGTCCCGGTCATCCTGGTGGTTGAGGACATCCAGGGCGACCAATGTATCGGGTTCGTCGGGTTCGTCCGGTTCGTCGGGGTCGTTGCTGTAGGGGGCGGTCGGTGGGAGTGTTTCGGCGATGAGTTCGTTGACTGCAAGGGAGACGAGGTCCCGATCCATGGGGGTGAGGGTGATCAGCCCGTTGAGGTAGGCGTCGATCTCGAGCTCGTCGACGTCCCCGGTGAAGGAGAAGTAGCGGACCCATACGCTCTGTACGTTGAGTCCACTGCTGTGGATGGCGTGCAGTGTGCGTTGTCGTTGGTCCTCGGGGGTGTTTTTGGTCATCACGGATCAGGGGTGGGCTCGGTGTCGTCGTGACGTTCACTGATGATGGTGGCCATGAAGCCGATGGTGGTGTTCGCGTCGGTGGCGAGGTCGATCAGGTGGTTCATGGCTGCCTGCCGGTCCAGATCAAGGCGTTCCATCAGGATGCCGCGGGCGACTCCGATGGTGTCCCGTTCGGCCAGGGACGCTTTGACGTCGTTGCTGATCCGCTGGGGGGTGTCGCTGGCCTGGATATGGTCGAGGAGGGTCGCGGCGGAGCGGGCGAGGTTGGCCAGTAGCCGCTGGTCCTGGTCCGAGAACGCGTCGACGGTGTTCGAGTAGACCTTCATCGCCCCGAGGCCTGTCGGTTTGTCCAGCAGGGGCACGCTGAGGCAGGAGCGGACACCGAGCGGTGCTACCGCGGTCGTCCATTTCTGCCACCGCTGATCGGTGTGGGTGTCGGCGATGTACACGGGCTCACCCTCAAGCCAGGCGCTGATGCAGGGTCCTTGGCCGAGCTCGTACTGCTGGTCATCGGCTTCGAGCACGCGCGGGTCGGTCGCGCCCACGCTCATACGGGTGCCGTCGGTGTTGATCAGGCTGACGCCGGCGCCCTCGGCGGCACGGATGATGTCGCGGGCGATCTCGGCCAGGCCGTCGACGGCGTTGTGGGCGGTCTGTTCCGTGAGGAGGTGACCGTTGGTGCGCCCGAAGATCGCCAACAGTTCAGGCGGAAACAGGGACGGTGAGGAGGGGGGTGGGGGAGTGGTGTTCATGGAGGGCCTCTAACTGTTTTTGTTGGGGAGGTCGCCGCTGCTGATGAGCTGCTCGGCGACATCCCGGAGTTTCAGGTGGGTGCGCTGGCTGGCTATGGACAGCACGATGAACGCCTGGACGCCGGTGATCTTGTGGCGTTCCATGAGGATGCCCTTGGCCTGACCGATGGCGTCCCTGGAATCGATGGCCTGGTGGAGTTGCCGGCTCTTCTCGGCCTCGGCGAACGCCACCGACGCGTGGGAGGCGACCAGCAGGCCCACGTTCTCGGACTCGTCCGTGAACGCGTCGGCCTCGTACGAGTAGAGGTTCAGGGCCCCCAGATCGTCGCCTTCGACCCACAGCTGGATCGAGAGCATCCCCTTGGCGCCGGCCTCGGTGGCCCGCGGCGCGAACAGGGGCCACCGCTGCTCGTGCGCCATGTCGGGGACCCGCACGGTCCGGTGCTCGTAGGCGGCTTCCAGGCACGGCCCCTCCCCGGTCTCCATCTGCAGCGCATCGATGCGCGCCGGAAGATCCCCGGACGTGGCCCGGGATCCGATGTTTTTCCGTCCCAGGACGACGCTCACCGAGCCTTCGTCAACCCCTGGGATCAGGTCGAGGGCCGCGTGGACGAAGCCGGCGAGGACCGCATTCGCATCCGGTTCCTGCTGCAGCGACCGGGCCAGTTCGGCCAGTTCCGTGGCGAGATCACGTACACGCGCACTGCCGCCGTGATGCGACGACGGCATACCCCTGTCCACCCCGGACTCCTCACTCACCAAGAACACCTTCTAGCAGTGGGATCGCCGCATGATGGAGCCGCGTCGCACCCACCGCAGTGCTCGTCACGGCGTCAAGGTGTTCATGAACCGTTCGCAGCGGCAAGGCCCGGTTGAAGAACATGTGCGGTAATCGGCGAGGCGCGCCAAGATCGGTGGGATGCAGTGCGTGTGGCATGGGACTTCCTGGAGGAACGGCAAAAGCGGTTCTCTGCCAGGGTCCGGGGCGAGAACTTCAGCGTGCTCGTTCACCGGAAAAATGTCAAGAATGATCGACCCCGCAGGTGCTCTGTAGCCACAGTGCGAGTCAACCTCAGGAGGAAACTCCCAAGAGACAGCTAATCCTTGACTGTCTCACTGCGGGCTGACTACTGACTCCGCGGCTGATCTACGGGTGCCGCCCATTCGTGGAGGCCTCACGAGGGACTGCCGTGCTGGTGTTCCTCCGGTGGCCGACTGCTTGACGGCCGGAGGGACTCCCACGCTCGGGCACGAGGCCCGTCGGTGTAGTCCGGCGGAGGCCTGCGGACGAATCCGGGGGACCTCTTTCGGGGTGTTCTCAGTATGCGGTGTACTCGGCTGCCGCTAGCTAGTTGATCCACTTCAAGGAAGACGTGCTCATCGCGATAGAAACTGATACAGCGGTCCCTAGCGTGCTGTGTTCTTCCCCGGGAGTTCGCCGCTGTTGATGAGGTGGTCAGCCACGTCCCGAAGTTTCGTATTGGTGTGCTGGCTGGCCATGGAGAGCACGATGAACGCTTGCTCGCCGGTGATCTTGTGGCGTTCCATGAGGATGCCCTTGGCCTGACCGATCACGTCCCTGGAGTCCACCGCTGCATGGAGTTGGCGGCTCTTCTCGGCCTCGGCGAACGCCACAGACGCGTGGGAGGCGACCAGCAGGCCGATGTTCTCCGACTCGTCGGTGAAGGCGTTGGCCTTGTACGAGTAGAGGTTCAGCGCGCCGAGGTTATCTCCTTCGACCCACAACTGGATGGAGAGCATCCCCTTCGCGCCGGCCTCGGTGGCGCGCTGCGCGAAGAGCGGCCACCGCTCCTCATGCGCCATGTCAGGGACCCGGACCGTGCGGTGCTCATACGCTGCTTCCAGGCACGGGCCCTCCCCGGTCTCCATCTGCAGCGCATCGATCCGCGCCGGAAGATCCCCGGACGGGGCACGGGACCCCACGTTCTTGCGTCCCAGGACGACACTGACGGAGCCTTCGTCGACCCCGGGGATCAGGTCGACGGCCGCGTGGACGAACCCGGCGAGGACCGCGTCTGAGTCCGGTTTCTGCTGCAGCGATCGGGCGAGCTCAGCGAGTTCTGTAGCGAGATCACGCTCCCGATCATTGTTGCCGTGGTGCGACGACGGCATACCCCTATCCATGCCGGACTCCTCGCTCATCATGCACGCCTTTCAGAAGTGGGTCACCGTTTGATGGAGCCGCGTCGCACCCGGCGTGGTGCTCGTCGTTGCGCGCCAAGACCCGCGGAACATGCGACGGAACGGGTGAGAGCACCAAAATTACAGCGCTTACATTAATGCATTGCTGTCCAGAGCCAAACTCTCACCAGGCGCGAAGCGCGGCCGAACGGCATCGGCACGTATTCAGGAGGACGGGATGTGGGAGCTCACCAACATTGGTTACTCCGCCGCAGGATAGTCGCCGCCGATCTCGGCGCCGTCATCCATGCGGGATTGGGAGTGGGTTCGGTCAGCGCGGACGGTGTCGCCCCAGGGCGTCTGAGCGCGTGAGGACCGTCGAACATGAAGGCACGCGCACCACTCGACCTGTGGGGGCAATCCCGTGGGGTACGTCCGCTTCCCGTCCCGGATTCCTTCAGGGTGACCGTGTCAGGCGGTTTCGCGTTGCTTCTCGCAGGCGGTCTCTTCGCCCGAGTAGATCAGGTCGTGGGCGACGTTGACGAGCTTGCGGTGGCTGAGACTGCTTTCGTCTCGCAGCATCACGAAAGCGGCGTCGGCGCTGATTTTGTGCCTTTCCATGAGGATGCCCTTGGCTTGTCCGATGGTGTCGCGACTGCCAACGGCTTGGTGGAGTTGCCGCACGGTGTCGCGTTCCTGTTCTAGTTGGGCGCGTGTGGCTGTCAGTTCACGGGTGAGCGCGGCGACGTGGGTGAGTTCCTCATCGCGAGCCTGGGAGGCATCGAGGGCCACCAACGAGTTCGACGGGTTGTTGCCCCTGACGGGCTCAGGAGGCCCAGTGGATTCAGTGAACCCGGTGGGTTCAGTAGCCTCGGAAGTTCTTCGCTGATCGGACCGTGCAGCTAGAAGGGTCCTCTCGTAGTGCGCTGCGATGACCTCGTAGGTGAGGTCCTCAACGTGTGAGAGGCCAAGGACCCGCAGCGCCTGATGCAGGTGACCTTGCACTGTGCGCAGCGGGAGCATCAGTTCAAAGGCGATGTCCTGGCAGGTGACCCCGTTTGAGGTCATGACCGCGATGACAGCCTGGCGATCGCTGAGTCCACGGGCCCTAGCAGGATGAGGGGGTGTCGTCTGCCCAGCACGATCACCACGGGAGTCACTCTGAGGGGTGCTGCGGATGAGGTGATGGAATGTCTGCGTCATGGTGACCCCTGGTAAGCATGGCGATGGATGCATAATGCCGGGGTCCGGGGCAATACCCTAAGCCTGCTGTCATTCAGGAAGGGTGTCAAGAGTGGGGAACTGCCTGGGCCGGTGGTGAGTAGGGCCAGATGGCCCGGGCCTGGCGTGGTGTTCTCGTGTAAGCGGACGAAGGACCGGCGAGAAGCGCCGCATTTATTGGCCCTGTCATGGTGCTGATGGGCGCCTAAACTTGGGGCAGTTCGTTGGCGGATCCAGAACAGGGTCGGGCTGGCGTAGCTCATGAAACGAATGAGCGTGCTGCTGCGGGAAGGGTGAGGGAGATGCTGCACCGGTCTGACTTTCCTGTTCCTCGTCTTCGGGTGGTGTCCAGATGAGGGAGGGCAAGTTATCCGGTGTGGATGAGTTGTGCTCGAGCCTCTGCGCATCGTTCATCGACGCGCTGCCGGTGACGGGTGCGGCGCTGTCGGCGTTCAGCGGCTCCCTGCAGGAAACGACTCTCGGTACCACTGATGAGCTCGCGGCGAGGTTGGATGAGTTGCAGTTCGACCTCGGCGAAGGACCCCGGTGGGAAGCCTCCCGATCGCGCCGTCCCGTTCTTCTCCCGTATGTGCGATCGATGGAGCACGAGAAGTGGCCGGTGTTCGGGAAAGCCCTCCTCGACACGGACGCGGAAGCCCTCTTCGTGTTCCCGCTGGTCGTCGGTGCCATGGATATTGGTGTCGCGGAGCTGTACAGCTCCACCCCGGGAACCTTGGGCGAAGGCGACCTGGTGACCGCCCGCGCACTGGCGGACGGGGCTGCGTGGAGCTTGCTACGGCGCATCCTCGTCCCGGAATCCGAGCAGGATTCTCACTGGTCTGGCTTGTCCCCGTCCCGCCGAGAAATCCATCAGGCCACAGGCATGGTGCTCGCCCAGACCGGGGGGACGGCCGCGGATGCTTTGTTGTTGCTGCGGGGTCATGCGTTCGCCAGCGGGCAATCGGTGCACGAAACCTCCACCGAGGTCCTGGAGCGGCGGCTGGATTTTACCCCGTAGCCCACCGATGAATCGTGATAGTGGGCTCTACACTGGGTCCATGGAAGCTATCACCCGGGCAAGTCGGGTCAGTGCAGCATTCCTGAGAATCGCGAACACGCTCATCGATGACTATGACGTCCTGGACCTGCTGCACACCCTCGTGGAGGAATGCGTCGACCTGCTCGACGCGACCGCCGCCGGGCTGATGCTTGCCGGCCCCGACGGCGTCCTGCAGGTGCTGGCCTCCACCAGTGAGGAAAGCCATCTGATCGAAGTCCTGCAGCAGGACACCGGGGCGGGTCCCTGCGTCGAGTGTTACGTCACCGGTGTCCCCGTCACGATCCGGGACATCGCTGGAACCGGGGACCGTTGGCCCCAGTTCAAGAACGCGGCCGCAGCCCAAGGCTTCCAATCCGTGCATGCCTTTCCGATGCGTGTCCGCGGCAGGACCATCGGCGCGATGAACCTGTTCCGCACTGAGACGGGTGAGCTGAGCGAAGAAGATGTGGCGATCGGGCAGGCCCTGGCGGACGTGTCGACGGTCAGCATCCTGCAGGAGCGCACCCTCCGCGAATCAGCTGTCGTCAACGATCAGCTACAGCGCGCCCTCAACAGCCGGATCCTCATCGAGCAGGCCAAGGGCGTGATCGCCCACATCTCGAACGTCGACACGACCGAAGCCTTCCAGCTGCTCCGCGCACACGCCCGATCCCACAACACAAGTCTGCACGACACCGCAGAAGCCGTACTCCGCCGAACACTCACCATCTGACCCACCCGCTACATCCGTCACGAGGGAAACACCATCGACTCACCGCAAGCTGCGACTGCGGCCCCCGCCCACCGCTGCGGCCACCAGCGTCTGCACGGTCGTCCAGACCAAGCCCTGCCGATGGTCCTGAATCACGCTGAGATACCCGCCCACTGGTGAAGATCGCGCGACACCTGAACCGCCCGAAGCGTTGGGACGGTTTAGGTGCGAACGTAGTTTTCGGTGGAAGGTTCCGCACTCAGCGGGCTGTCAGCGCAGGTGGTGTGATTCCGGGTTGTGCCTGGTGTCGCAGGCAATAGCGTGCAGCTCGTCCAGGATGAGGTCGTGTTTCTGTCCCTAAATGGCGTCCCGGAACTCTGCCGGTTCGACGACGGTCATCAGGTGTCGCTTCGGTTCTGATTCTGCTTGACGGTTTTCGGTGTCGTCGCGGTGGTCGAGTTCGTCATTGAGTTCCTCGAGGCGAATCTCCGTCTCCAGTGCGGGTTCACCGTCCTGGATGTATTCATGATCGAGCTCGCGGTGCACGCGGCTATTGAGGATCTCCACCTGCTCCAGATCCAACGTGGTGAGATCTTCAGGGAACGGATCTGCGGGAGTCAGACGGGTCACATCATCACCTGTTCTTTCGGCGCGTGCAAAGAAAGTAGGCTCACTTCAGAACCAAGCAGACGAAAACGTGCGAACGCTTCGCTTCAAAGAACTATACGACCTGCAGGTCTCGATCACGCCGCCCATCTTGCGTGCAAAGCCACCCACTCCCGGGCATCGAAGTTCGCGATGCGCCGGTACCGGGTGGCACGGTGGTAGGGTCCCCGTCAGCAGTCCAGTGGCTATGCGATCGCTCGGTGTTTGTTTGCGGTTCAGCGTTTCCAGGACAAGAACGGTAATCGCAACCTTCTATTTATTCGATAGTCGGTGTTGGGGTCGTCATGGAGGTAGCCGTCGCAGTCACCGCAGCCTAGTTGGTGTGCCAGCAGGTTAACTGCTGCTACTTGGTAGGCGGCTCGGGTCGTGGAGTGGGAAAGGCGTCGAGCGTGCGTAGAGCGCGGGATACGTCGGCACGCAACGTCTCGATGATCGCGGCGCAGGGCAGCGCGTCCCTGCTGTTACCCGATGCGGTTGGTATGGGCCCTCTTGAGATGCTCAAGCCGTCGGGTGCGGGTACTGGCCCGTGCCGAGTGCTTGGTGGACGGCCGCTTCTATATGGATTCGTGTGGTGGGGAAGACGGGCACAGGGCTGTCGTCCGCGGTGATCAGGAGCTCGATCTCTGTGCACCCGAGGATGATGCCTTCGGCTCCTTGCTCAACGAGGTCCTCCATGATCCGGCGGTACTCGGCCCTGGATGCGTCCACGACGATGCCCCGCACCAGCTCCTCGAAGATGACGGCGTGCACGATCGCTCGGTCAGCGTCATTCGGGATGATGGTGTCGATGCCGGCAGAGGCGAGGCGGTCGCGGAGGAAGGGCTGTTCCATCGTGAAGGATGTGCCTAACAGGCCAACCCGGTGAAGCCCCTGCTCACGGATGGCCGCTGATGTCGTATCGCCGATGTGCAGCACAGGAATCGAGACGGCCTCCTCGATGCTGTCGATGACGATGTGCATGGTGTTCGTGCAGAGCACCAGCAGTTCCGCGCCGGCCCCTTCGAGTGCGCGGGCCCGAGAGGCCAGAAGCTCGCCGGCTTGGTGCCACCGGCCGGCAGCCTGGAGTTCCTTGACGTCGGCGAAGTCCACAGAGTCAAGCAGAACGCGCGCTGAGTGCACACCGCCCAGCTGGTCACGCACGAGCTCGTTCGCCAACCGGTAGTACTCAGCCGACGACGCCCAGCTCATCCCACCGAGCATCCCAATGACCTGCACGCTGTCCTCCAAATCAGTTGTGTGTGGAGTGTAGTGCCTCTGGCAGGAACGACTGCCAGCGCGCAGCCAAGAGGTTCCGGGGAGGGGCACCAAGAAGATCCGCTTGCGTGCAGTCTCCAGTCCACGATGCCTATGGAAACCCGTTGGATACGTTCTTGGAGTGGCGGGCAACAGGCCACCGCTCGGATCCGGATCCCTCGTACAGTTCGATCTGCAATGTGGCGTCGAGTACACCTCCACGCCACAGGTCGATTTTGGTCTACGGCGTATGGGATTGAAGTCGGTTTCGGTTGGCCTCCGGCAGAAGTGCGCGGGAGTCCGGACACCACGCATCGCATGGATGGTTGAGTGGTGTGCCTAGTTCTTGAGGTCGAAGTCGAGGTCGAGGCATTCGGGGCTGGTGAGTTCCCGCCAGGTCGAGGTGACCCTGGCGGTGGAAAGGGCTGCGGCGATGGGCATGCGGTCGAGGGCGATCAGTTGTGTGAGGTCGAGTCCGGTCAGCGCGGCGATGTCCCGGATGGGTGCCTGGAAGGTGCGGAACGGGCCCAGCGGGGAAGCGTCCCCGTCGTCCACGGCTCCCGGCCGTGGCACGTCCGGCAGGTCTTTCAGTTGCGGTGTCTGGTCCACCACGTAGCCCGTCGCGGCCAGTGCCCCGCTTTCGAGGAACACTGCGACTTTGAAGAAGCGCAACGGGATTTCCACCCCCCTGTACACGGGATCGACGTCGCTGAAGATCGGGCCGGTAAACACGATCAGGCGCCGACCGTTGTCGGCGGCGTTCTCCAGCAGGTACGTCTCCAACCCGAGCCACAACTCGAGGCCCTGGTTGAACTTCGCCGCCTGCGGAGCCGCGTTCGTGTAGTGGAAGGTGTCCTTGTTGGCTTGGGCAGCTTCGGCGCGGGTGTCACCCCAGACAGCTGAGGCCCGGCGGACGAGGTGCCCACGGTCGATGTCGTTGTGCGCGTAGACCCGCTCCCCGGTCTGCTGGTCCTCGGGCAACCGCGGATCCAGTCGCCAGTCGATGCCTGACCGGTCGAGGTCCATGAGCTTCGCACCGTCGATGCCGAGCGCCGTGACCGCGGCGAGGCGTTTATCCGGGCGCATCAGGATGGAGAAATGCGTGTAGGGCAGCAGGGCCGTGTCGACGTCCTTCAAGGACGGGATCGGCACGGGTAAGCCCAGGAAGTCTTCATCGAAGCCCACTCGGTCCGAGAGGTCCTCGATCCTTACACCGGAAGTTGCAGTGGTGGTGATATGTGGTTCGGGCAGGATGGCGTCCATCGGCCGACGGTACCAGTGGCAGGTGACAGGCGGATGAACGCACACACCAGGGGCACATGCCGCTACTTGTCAGACGCCACTTCGACGAAGGAGCGTCGCTGCACCGCAAAACGTCTCGCATGACCTCCATAGATCGTACGGTTCGGCGGGTGATCCACCCGCGCCGGATCGGGAGGGAAAACTCAGTGGATGCCGGAGCGGACTCCACGATGTACGGTGCACTCACGGCCTGTTGATTTGCAGCCTCTAGTGCTGCAGATGTGCCAGGAACGTGCTTGTACTTCGTCCCGCGGAGGATCCCAATCTCGAGAGCGGTGGGTGTCATGGATTCGGCGTTGTCTGCTGTGCGCGATCAGGTGTTTCGGCGTAACCCTGGTGAGACGGAGTTCCATCAGGCTGTGGTCGAGGTGTTCGACTCGCTGGGGCCGGTGTTGAAGAAGCATCCTGAGTTCGTCGATGCGGCGGTATTGGAGCGATTGTGCGAACCCGAGCGGCAGATCATCTTCCGGGTTCCCTGGGTTGATGACGTTGGGAACGTGCAGATCAACCGAGGGTTCCGGGTGGAGTTCAATTCCGCGTTGGGGCCCTTCAAGGGCGGGCTGCGGTTTCACCCATCGGTGTATCTGGGGATCGTGAAGTTCCTTGGTTTCGAGCAGGTTTTCAAGAACGCGCTCACCGGGATGCCGATTGGCGGCGGGAAGGGCGGCTCGGATTTCGATCCCAAGGGTAAGTCGGATGCGGAGGTTATGCGGTTCTGCCAGTCTTTCATGACGGAGTTGTACCGGCATATCGGCGAGTACACAGACGTGCCGGCGGGTGATATTGGAGTCGGCGGACGGGAGATCGGTTACCTGTTCGGGCAGTACAAGCGGATTACGAACCGGTATGAATCCGGGGTACTGACCGGCAAGGGGATCAGCTGGGGAGGGTCGCTGGTCCGCCCGGAAGCAACAGGGTACGGGGCGGTCCTGTTCGCCCGTGAGATGCTTCGAGCGCGAGGACTGGACCTCGAGGGACAGCGGGTCATCGTGTCCGGTGCGGGCAATGTCGCTGTCCACGCCATCGCGAAAGCACAACACTTCGGTGCGACCGTCGTGGCATGCTCGGACTCCTCCGGCTATGTCGTGGACGAGACCGGCATCGACGTAAACCTGCTGCGAGAGGTGAAAGAGAACGAGCGCGGACGGATCTCCGACTACGCGCAGCGTCGAGGCTCCAGGGCTCACTTCGTAGAGGGTGGTTCTATCTGGGATGTGGGAGCAACCGTCGCACTGCCATGTGCCACGCAGAATGAACTCGACGAAGCAGCAGCAGGCTCGCTCATCCGCTCCGAGGTGCTGGCGGTGGCAGAGGGGGCGAACATGCCGTGCACACCCCAGGCTGTGGAAGCTTTTCAGCAAGCGGGTGTCCTGTTCGGTCCCGGAAAGGCTGCCAACGCCGGCGGTGTTGCAACATCGGCGCTTGAGATGCAGCAGAACGCCAGCCGCGATTCTTGGACCTTCGAGCATACCGAGCAACGCCTCACCGAAATCATGGTGGGCATCCATGACAGATGCGCAACAACCGCGGAGGAGTACGGACTGCCGGGAGACTACGTGGCAGGCGCCAACATCAGCGGCTTCGTGAAGGTCGCGGACGCCATGCTCGCACTCGGAGTTGTTTGATCACACTTCCCTGATGGCTACCAGCGGCCCTGAGCTCCGGGCACACCCACACCCGATGAGTGAGAACCCGGATCACGGACGAGTGCGGGCGTCGGTTCCGCACTACTAAGAGCGAGCCTTCGACATCCTTACGTTTGGGCTTCCCGATGGCGTGAAACGGCCCGACGTGAAGTCGGCTTTGGTCAAGCAACTTGCCACGCCTAACCCTCGTGCCATAGAAGCAGCGGAAGTTGACAAGTTTCCCGTCGTCATAGGCCCTATTGTCGAAACGCTTGAGCGCTATCGCAGTCGGTTGCAATAACCGTCCCGTTGAGGGATCCTTCATCGACCCGCTGACTGTTCCTCGTCGCTCAGGCTACGAAGATACAGAACGGATGACCGGCTGGATCGGCGTAGACGTATAAGGGCTCGTCCGGGTCGTTCGTACGATCGAAGCGGAGCTCTGCTCCTAATGCCAGCGCCCTGGAGTGGTGGTGCTCGAGTGTTGCCCGGTCGGGAACGGTCAGATCGAGGTGTAGCTGCATCGGCACGTCAGGTGCGGGCCAGGTCGTCCGCTTCAGGTGATCGACGTGCTGAAAGGCGAGCTTGCGGTTGCCCTGTCCGTCTGTGAGAACGAGCCAGTCGACGTCGTCAGGCATGCTTTTATCCGCGGGCTCGTCTCCTGGCCGGTACTGGAGTCCGAGTAGTTGGCGGTAGAACTCCGCTAGTCCTCTCACCTCAGTAGTGTCGAGAACAGTGTGCAGTATTTGAGGGAAGCCGGTCATGGGCCGAGACTAACGATCCTCGAGGTTTTCACGCTAGCGAATCCTGCCTTCTGTCTCGTATGCACGAAGGACCGATCCTCTTCCGAGCTGCACTCCCGTCGCGGTACTACGGTGATTGCTAAACGATATGGGGGATCATGAGCGACACCGCGACATCCGACCGGGCAGCAGGAACATCCACGAATCTTGCGGTGATTAGTGTTTGGATCGTCGCAATCCTGGCCGTGATCGGGAGCGCCGTCGAGGTGTCCACGACGATCGCCGGCCGTGTGGTCTTCGCCCTCGACGGGGCCGAACCCCGTCTGGCCCTGACAGCACTACCTCAGATCAATCAGGCCGAGCTCCGTGAAGGCGCCACCGGGTATCTTGTCGATGCCCCTGCCTGGCTGCGGGTGCTCTGCGCGACACCGGCCATGCTGTACATCCTTATCGCTCTCGCGGCCGCGGTTCTCATCACCCGAGCCCTCCGCAGTATCGCTGCCGCCCGACCCTTCTCGCCCACGATGAGGATCAGCCTGACAGCGCTCGGCCTGATCCTCATCGTCGGAGGCGTCCTCTACGGCATCTTGGACACCATCGCCGGGCGGATGGTCTTCGAGGTCTCCGGCAGCCTCACCCAGGGGGTCCAGTTTCCGCTCGGGGCCGACTACGCGGTAGTGAGCACTGAACTGCCTCGCTGGCCTTACTTCATGATCATCACCGGCGTCGTCAGCCTCGCCCTATCCGCCGCATTCAAGGCCGGAGCCCGACTCGAGGAAGAGGCAGACGGCCTTGTCTAACCAGCCGAAAACCACCACCGAGGAAAGCGCATCCGGTGGAGTTGAACCGGTGAAGCGCCGCATCGAATGCCAGCTCGACCGTGTGCTCACCCAACGCGGCATGACCCTCACGGAACTCTCCCGCAGAACCGGCATCACTGTCGCGAATCTGTCCATCTTCAAGACCAACAAAGCCAAAGCCATCCGTTTCACCACGCTCACCACGATCTGCGACGCCCTCGACACCACCCCGGCCGAACTCATCTCCATCCGCCCCCAGTAGACGAAACCCGGGCATTTCCCTGATGCGCCTGAGCGACGGCACGACCCTCCACACGAAAGGCATGCCGCAGCGTGCCGCAGAGCCCTTCCTGCCGCGGAATCCGTCGGAAGGCGAGGCGCCAGGGCTCGTGGCGAGGCTTTAGCCCCAGTAGCCGACGGGGTTCTCGCGTGCTTTGGTGTCGTGGGGGTTGGTGGGACGGTCTTCTGCTGTCAGGGTGTGATCTTCGTGCTGGTCTGCGTAGGTCCGAGGCCGGTTCATGTCCGCGGCATGGCGACGGCGGCCGACAGCAAGGAGGGCGCCACCAGCGAGGAAGGCCACAGCGCCGAAGCCGATCAGCAGGTACGCGCCAAAGCCAGAATCACCGGATTCCCTGTAGGTGACGGCGTTGAGCGCGTCGATGCCCAGGACGAGAAGAACGGCAGAGGCGACGAGAACGATTCCTCCGACCACGCTGAGCACCAGTCCTGGCCGAGCTGTCTTCTTGCTGGTCATGAATACCCCTGTGTGATGTTGCGGCTGAACGAATTGCCTAGGACGAATCTGCGCGCAGCATCCGCATGCTGAACAGAGTCAGGACCGCGGCGGAACGTTACTGCGGCCGATTCGCGATGCCCATGCTCGAACCATTCGAGTGAGTGAATCCAAGCTGACGGTCTCACAGCGGAAACGATGGATCCTTGAACGACCGTGCTCAAATGCTGAGGTCCTCCCAGATGAAGGTCGTCGTTCGCCCTGTCTCCCAATCACTGCGAAGGATGGAGTAGGCGACCGAAGCGACTGGCTTGCCGTCCTTGACTGGCCATCCTTCGCGGTAGTGGGCTTCCTTCACCCAGCCGCAGCGCAGAAAGGTTTTGCGCATCGCGATGTTGTCTTCCCTGGTTTGCCCTTCGAATCGGTTCACGTGCGGCAATGTTGTGAAGACATGCTGCGTCGCCGCCTGCAGGGCTTCGACTCCCAAACCTCGGCCCCGGTACTTTTCATCGAGGCGCAGGTCGAACATCGGAGTGGGATCACCGAGATCCTCGAGGCGGAGAAAGCCGATGCGGCCGTGTTCGGCATGGTCGACCCAGAAGGAGGCGTTGTTCTCGCTCCGGTACGCGCCGTCAGCAATTGCGGCTTCGACGGCCTCAGCTGCAAGGCGCGGATTGCTGTGGAACGTGAACTCGTTGCGCGTCATGAAGTCCACCAGCGCCTCGTGATCGTCATCAACGGGATCGAGACACACAAGATCGATTGGCATAGTGATTCACCCTACTGGCGCGATGAACGATTCGACCTCGTCTGCGAGCTCTGAAACCGGTCGGCGACCATCGAGTTCGAGGGTCGCGCTGCTGCGTAGCAGCGGTTCGACGTCGAGGACTTGCCGACGGATTAGGGACTGATCCGCCGTCGACTTGCCGTAGGGGTTGTTCGTACGAGCTGCCACGCGTTCGATGAGGACATCCACCGGTGCACTGAGGAGTACGACGGCTGCGAAACGGTCGTAGAAACGTCCCTGGTTCTCCACCGTCCCCGAAACAACCAGGGAGTGGTCGGACGCGAGAAGCGCCGACATACGCGCTTCATCCCAGGTCCCGTCGGGAAGTACCCAGTCGTCGTAGTCGGTGTCGATCGTCCGGTAGCCCCGCCCGAACAGCTCGTGCAGCAGGGTCGACTTTCCCGCCCCTGATATGCCGGTGATCAGAACGTGAGCCATGGGAGCCAGCGTAACGACACCCGGTTCCTGCGACGGGCATGGCAGGACGCCAGTGGTCCGAGGCTCGCTGTTGTGGTCGTGGTTGGATGAATCATGGGGAACAGAGGAAAGGCGCTCGTGAGCACGACCGTCATCGTGGCCGCACTCCTGTCGCTGGCAGCCTGCACTGGCGACTCCGGGGAGACCGAACGCGACAGGCCGCCGGGTATCGTCAGCGAATCGACACCCGCAGCCGCGGAGGCAGCCGCGGAGTCCGCGGACCGTTTGACCAACCGTCTGGTCGGCCTCACGGATCTGCGAGGGCGACCGCTGTATGTCGTGCCGGAAGCGCAGACGCGCAGTCACCTGGAGGCGCTGGCGAAGCCGCCACTCTTTGAACGGGTGTATACGCCCGCAAACTGCGCACCCGACACGGCGTTCACGCCGCCGCCAGCGGAGCTTGAGGGGGTGCTCGGGCGCAGCAACCTCAACGACGACCAGTCCAGCCTGCGGGTGGAGATCTACACCGCCCCGGACGAGGCAGAACTGGTCGACTACTTCGTCGGCAACGACCCGGGCCCGTCCGCACGGTGCACCGATTTCAGCGCGACGGTCGGCGAAGTCACGCAGGGCTTTTCCTACACCCGCGTCGACGCACCGCCCATTGCCCCTCATTCCAACCTAGCCCAGTACAGGGTCGCGCAGGACGGTTCCATCACCCACTATGTGAGGGTGACAGCAGTCAACGGACTCCTTGCGGCGTCGGTGATCCTCTCCACCGCCGAACCCGCGGACCGAGACATGACCGACACGGTCCTGCGCCTCACTCAACAAGCCATCAGCTGACACCGACCAAACGGCCGTACGCGGATCGCCTTGGGGACACGCAACAACGAGACGCTGCTGCCCGCCGCTGAGCTTTACGGGCTTGCAGCCGAGCTGGTGGTCGTAGCCTCACTCTGTCAATTCCTGCGGGAAAGATCGGTAGGACACTATGAGAAGGAGCCAAGACGGCACGGAGGTAGGGAATACCGACGAGGGTCCGCGGGCAACGAGGCACGCATGGTGATCGAGGACGGGGTAACTCCAGCTGATGGTCCCTGCGGAGGCTCAGGTACTACCTGATGTTCCGTGGTCCTGGTCCAGAAGCCACCAGTCCCCGATCCGTGCGGTGGCGGCGCGCCGGGCAAGAGCAGGATCGATGAGTTCACGCCCCTGGAGGGCGTCAAGGACCTCGCGCCGCTCGGCGATAAGTATCTGCTGCTCCCCGGGGGGCAGTAAGCGCATCCGTTTGCCCAGTTCCCTGAACCTAGCCTCC
>NZ_JBZCND010000008.1:0-41150 GCF_058269135.1 Arthrobacter sp. TJ-265
ATCGAAGGGTTACTGGTTCAAGTCCAGTCGGAGGAGCAACAAAAACGGCCCCTGACCTGCGGAAACGTAGGTGAGGGGCCGTTCTTCTTTTGCCCGAAAACCGCCCTAGTGACCGCTTACTGACCGCTTTGGGCTCAGAACGCACGAAAACACCCCCACACTTCACCGTTGCGATGGCGGAAGAGGTGGGGGCGCGGGCCGGGGTAAGGTTCTAGGGAAGGTCTCAATCGAACTGGGGAAGCATGCCAATCATCAAGCACATCACCATGTGGCTCGAGCGCCCGAAACTGTGTGTGCTCTGCTCTGCCCGCCCTGCCGCCGACGGGGTGTTCTGTACGGATAGGCACGCCGAGGAGTGGCAGTTGACCTATAGCCTCTGACGCAACGAAAGCCCCCACTCTCCTCGCGAGGAGAGTGGGGGCTTTCGTTGCGTTCGGCGTAACGCTACTTACAGCGGCATGTTGAAGTCATCTCGCAGCGCGTTCTCCACAGTGAGGATGTCCGCGTCGCTCATGGCCCCTCTGTAGATGGCGAAGAACGCGATCGTCCCGTTTAGTGGGCTGACACCCGAGGCGGTCAGCGCCCCCAAAGCCAGGGCGACCGTCGTCGCACCCGTGTACGGGGTGAGCGTCGCGCCGACGGGTGCTGAGGTGACACCGTTGACACGGACTTTCGCGTCGGTCCCCCGGACAGCCGTGAGGATGTGTCCGAGGTTCCTGCTGGCCGGCTCCCGGTCGTTGGTGTTCGTGTATGTCCCATCGAAGGACTCGAAGAACGCGGTGTCATAGGGGACGACTTCGGATGAGAAGCTGAGGCTGAACAGGTTGAAAGACCCGCTGCTACGCATGCTCGCCACGCCGGAGGGTGTCCGGTAGGAGGCGACGGAGAAGATCGTGTACTGGCCACTCGTGGAGAACTGGCTGATCGTCTTCGCTGTTGACAGCAGGAGCTCGGTGCCCTTGAATATCACGCAGGGTCGCCCCGCCTGCCCATCCATCGACCACACGGGCTGTTGGGACACAGTGGTGTTGGACACGGCGTGCCCATTGCCGGATGCGTCCGCCCATGTTGCGACCTCCGCCCCGTGCTCGAGGGTGAGCGTTCTGGCATCCAATCGGACAGCAGGGTTGAACCGTGGGCTCGTGGCTGGCGGCGTGTACGTCGAAGTGACGTAGGCGCCCGTGCCGACCGTGTTGACGGCGGCGACACGGAAGTCGTACGACGACCCGGTCGCGAGCCCCGTGATGGTGGCCACAGGCTTGTCGGAAGTTGCTGCAGGGGTGTGCGTCGTCCACGTTCCGGCGCTGGTGAGCTTGTACTGGACGGAGTGGCCGGTGATCGCGGGAAACGCCTGCTTCTGCGTCCACCCGATGGTGACTTCGCCGGCCTTCCATGACGTGACGGACAGGTTGGTGGGCGCGTCGGGCGCCTTCAGTGCGGACACCATGGCGCGGGCGGCGCGACAGCCGAGGATGCGGGCGCCTTCCGCGGTGTAGTGGATACCCGGCTCGGATTCGTACCCGCACCCGGATGGGCCGTCGACGAATACGACGTTGGATACGAGCCCGGGGAGGGCCTTGTGTGCGGCGTGGATCTGCTTGGCTGTGCCGCTGGAGGTGAGCGCGGATTGCCGCCACTCGGGGACCATGCCCGTGATGACCACGCGTGCCGCGGAAGCGCCGGGGATGTTGGTGCGGAATCCGTTGATCATGGCCTGCCACGCGGTCGTGTACGCGGCTTGGGTGACGTTGCCGACCGCGTCGCCTTCACCTTGCCCCCAGAGGATCCCGGCAAACCGTGCGCCCGGGCCGGCTTGGTTCATCGCGATCTTTGCCAACTGCAGGGCGGCCGAGTAGTACCCGCCGCCGACCGCCCACGGCCCGTTAGTGAGCGACGACCCACCGACAGCGGTCGGGACGAGTAGCACCTTCCGATTCGACGGGACGTAGTTCAGGTACTCGCGGGCGAATGCGAGCCCTGGGCCGACACCGACGGACGCGTCCGAGGGCTGGTTCAACATCGGCTCCGTGGCGGGGATGATTCGGTTGATGTTCGCGCCCTTGCCGGGGAGCATGAAGATCCGGCTGGGGTCCCCGGCGTCCAGGACGGGGTCGGGGGCGCCACCCGAGCCGGACATGTTTGACTGGCCGGCCATGAGGAACACGTCGAAGCCGACGTCGTTGGGGTTCGTGCTCGCGGCGGCTTGGACGGCTGCGGCGAAGTCGGAGATTTGCGCCGAGGTGTGCGTGTGCCCGGTGTCGGCTTTGAGGTTGAGGGCCACCTGCTGTGGGTTGCTGACGGGCTTGTCCGCGTCTGCCGTGTTGTCCACCGCACTGAGGCCAAGGTCGGCTTTCGCGAGGCTGACGGCGCCACTTTTGCCGTTGACGGACTGGACCTGCCCGGCTGCGAGAACTTCCTTCCAGTCCGCCAGGGTTGCGGGACTGTCGGAGGCCAGGACGTACGTCTTGCCGTTGTCGGTCCGGATGGCCATGTCGCCGCGCTGCGCGGTGAGTGCGAGCATCGCCGTCTGAGATGCGGCCGTGAACGTTTCGTTGATCGCCAGCGCTGGCAGCGCTGAGGTGGGCACCGTGCCCGTGATGTCCGCGTAGGTGTGCGTGTGCACCTTCGCCGGGTATCGGGTGTCTGATGCGGATTGGATGTCCGCGGTGATCTCGGCGCGGAGCGGGTCGACTGCGGTGGTGACCGTAGTCTGCACGGCGATATTCGCTGGGGACCCCGCGGTCGAGATTTCGGTGGCGATGGCCTGTCCCGTGGGGATGGTGGCGGAGCCGTCTTTGCCGGGTTCACCTTTGAACTCGCCGGCGGCGATGCGTTCCGCGAGTTCGGCGGCAGCGTTCGCGGCGGCTGCCTGCGAGGCGGCGACGGCCTCGGCGACGGCCTTGTCTTTCGCGTCGTTTGAGTCCCGCCGGAACACGAGGTCCCCCGACTTCCAACGGTGCGCGAAGTTCGGGGACACCACGTACACGTCGGGGAGGATCGGCAGGGTGCCGACCGGGACCTTCGTGTCCGTCAGCCCCGATTCCGTCCGCACCGTGAGAGGTGTCGTGTTCGCCGTGTCCGAGAGTTCGAACACCTGAAAGAACGAGTTGGGCGGGACGATCACCGTTTCCGCGGACCCGTCCGGCTGGATCGCCGCCGCATCACCAGCAGTGATCCCCGGGTAATACGCTTCTCCTACAGCCATGCTCTTGAGCTCCTAATCTTGTGGTGCGAGCCGAGGGGCCCAAGGGGGTGGTGCTAGGCGCGGTGTTCGCCCGTGCCGTCAGGGATGAGGGGGACAGGGGCCGGGATGGTGAGGGACGTCAGGACGGACAGGATGCCGCCGCCGAGGAACGCCCCACCGAGGGTCGCGTAGTTGATGGCGAACGCGTTGATCACATCCGCCGTAGCGCCGTCCACGCCGCCGGCCACCGCGCCCACGCCGAGGGTGAGGAGAGCGAACTGGGCGCCCGACTTGATGGCCCGCTCGAGGGCGCCCCGCCAGAAGTCTTTCGTGAACATCAGGCAGCCTCCCCGCTGGTCAGGGTGATGGTGATCTTCCCGAGGGCTTCGCGCAGGACTTCGGGGGTGACGCCGGGGTTCGTGGCGATCTGCGCGACCGCTGCCTCGAGACGGTAAGTGGCGTCTCGTGCGTCACGGGCCGCGACCTTCGCGTTCGTCGCCTCATTCGCCGCGACCTGCGCAATCCGGGCCGCGTTCGCCCCGTTGTTCTTCGCGTTCGTCGCCTCATTCCGGGCCGCCGTCGCGGTCTCATGCACGGTCGCGATGTCCGCCAGGATCTTCTTCACATCTGCTGCGCTCATGTCGTCCTCTTCTGTTGCTTCTGCGGAGCCCTGCTCACCGGGCCGGATCTGGAAAATGGTGCCGGGGAGGAACCATTGGAGTGGGTCTACCCGCCCGTAGTAGGGGGGCTGGTTGGATGCGGGGAACAGGATGACCTCGAAGTGCAGATGCACGCCCGTCGACCGGCCGGTCGACCCGGCGTAGCCGAGGACCTGCCCGCCGTGGACCGGGGAGTCGTCGAGGATCATCTCCCACGCGCTCATGTGGCTGTACGTGGTGCCCTTGCCGTCGCCGTGGTCGACCATGGCGACGTTGCCGGAGGGCGATGCATCCTTCCCGTGGGCGTGCATGTACTTATTGG
Source organism: Arthrobacter sp. TJ-265 (assembly GCF_058269135.1). Classification (NCBI taxonomy): domain Bacteria; kingdom Bacillati; phylum Actinomycetota; class Actinomycetes; order Micrococcales; family Micrococcaceae; genus Arthrobacter; species Arthrobacter sp. TJ-265. The sequence goes on from NZ_JBZCND010000008.1 coordinate 4,166, forward strand.
CAACCCACTCGGGCATGTCCACGGCGGGCCCGGAGTAGTCGAGAGTGCCAGGACCAGCCGCTACGATCGGGTCCCCGAGGTTGGCTTTGAAGTCCCAACCGATGTGCCCGCCGGGTTGGTAGTCGCCGTAGATCGCGAACGCCTCGGACTTCTGGTACTCCGGGTCGCGGGTGCTGTTCACCGCGTACATCTGGGAGAGCGCCGTCGGCAGCGGCCTCACCGCGAGCAGTGCTGGCATCAGGTTTTCCTTCGCTTGAACTGGTATCGGATGACGTTGGCGACGATGGATCCGACGACGGCAATCAGCAGGACGTAGACGCAGGTGAACACCTCGGCCCGGTACGGGTACTTCCCGAACACGTACAGGGACGCCAGGGCCCCGGTGGCGACGGCGAGGGACACGAAGAGGCCCATCACGGACCAGCCGATGAACGACCTGTACCAGCGGGCTAGCAGCCCGTAGGAGGCGATCCCGGACAAGCACAAGGCCAGCAGGACGAAGACAAGGATCTGGTTGGTCACTGGTTTCCCCCTAGGACGATGCCGAACGCTTCGGCGAAGTGGTTGCGTCGCCTGATGTCGATGAGCCGGTCGGCGACGGTGCGGGCATGGCACAACTGCTTGTCAGCTTCGGCGCTCACCACGTCGGCGTGCTGCGACTGCTGCTCGGCTTGCTCAGCGGCGCGTTTCGCCTCATCCGAGATCGGGTCCTTACGCTTCCGGCGCCACCTCATGGGGCCTCCTCGGTTGTTTTCGCGGCTGCGTCCTGGATGGCCTTCATGATCTTCGCTGTCATCTCCGATCCCTCGATGTTCAGGCGGAGCGCTTCGGCTTGGGTGCCCATGATCGTCGAGTGCTTCGTGTTCACGTCGAGAGCTGTTGAGGCCACGTCCTGCCAGTGGTCGCGTTGGGCGACGGTGTCGAGGTGGGTGGCCCGGGGGATCAGCCGGCCAGTCATCAGGTAGAAGACGACGAGCCCTAGCAGGCCCCAGGGGGTCATCTCGATCAGTGGGAAGGGCAGGGCCTCAAGCATCCTGCCCCCTTGCTTTCGGCGTTTGTGCAGGTAATGTTTCTGAGACCCGTCCGGGCATGATGACTCCTAGGTTGAGTGTCCGTGCGGGTAAGTGGCCCGCCGTGCTCCAACACGGCGGGCCACGCTTAGAGAACAGGCCACATGGCAGAGAACGAATACGCGCCCGTACCGGCAGGTATCGCCACATCCCAATTCGAACTGCTGCTAGAGCGCCGAATCACGCACCCTTGCCCCTGGATCTGAGTCGAGGGGCCCTGACTAAGCGGGATGGTCGCAACCACCGCGTTCGTTCCCCAACTCGTAGCCTTCGACACGGCGCCGTTGATCATCGCCCACCCATTCAGGGTGCGGAACTGCACGCCCGTCCACCCGTTGTTCGGTGTTGTGGGCGAGCCGTAGGGCACGAACCCTTGGGTCAAGCCGGGAATGTTCGCCCACCCCGTGTCTCCCAGCGGGGAGGAGCGCCAGTCCCATTGCTGGTTCCCGACATCCTGGTAGTTCCACAGGTTCGGGCCGATCCGTACGCACGCCCCAGGCTTTTTCAGGTAGCCGAGAGCGAGAGTGTCGTTGGCCATCATCCCGCCGTTGCCCGCGAAGCATCGCAGGTCCACGTACTCGGCGGGGGTGGAGCCGCTGCCCGTCCACCGAACCAACCAAGCCGGCTGGTCGACGAGCGTGCCCGGCGTGTTCTCGAGGGTGGTAGGAATCTGCTTCCCGCCGGCGTTGATGGCCCGGATGTCGGTGGGCCCGCCGGAGTCGGCCCGCCAGTCGTAGCGGAGTGTGATGATGTCCCACCGGGTGCCCGAGGTCTGGGAGTCGCAATAGACGACGAGGTCCGAGCCGTTCGCGGCCTCCACGAACGCCGTCACCCCGTACGCTGCCGCCTTGCCCTTCTTCACAACAAGAGCGAACGGAATCGTCGGATGCGCCGACAGTTTCAGGTCCTCCGCCCCGTACACGGTGAAGTCAGGGCTGCCCGCCCTGCCCTTCGCCCGGTCGGACTCGGTTACGACACCGTCGTAGTAGCTGCTCTTCGGGATGAGGGTGGGTGCGGCCATTAGCGGATCCTGTCGTTCAAGGCCCGGGTGGGGGCGCGGAGTTTCTTGGCAAGAGTGACGTTCGGGTCATCGGCCCGCTCACCCAGGACGGGCCGCACGGTGCGGCCGTCCTTGTCGTAGGAGTAGATGAGTTCCCGGGCGGGGGCCTCGTAGCGTTGGCCGCGGATCTCAGCGACCGCGACCCTGCCGAGGGACAGTTCCGTGCCGAGCTTCAACGACTCAGCCCCGGACAGTTCGAGGGACAGCCCCGACTTGGGGGCCCCTTCGGCGAGGGCTTCTGCGGCGCGGGCGTCGTAGATGTTGCCTTCGTCGGAGTCGCGGGCGTCGACGAACTGCTCGATCACGACGCCCCAGGCGGCTTCCCGTACGGCGTCGATGTACTGGCGGAACTGCCGTTGCACGCCTTCGCCCTGGCCTCCGACGACCACGCGGGTGATGGTGGGTGCGGTGGAGGAGTAGGAGCCGCCAATGATGGTTCCGTCAGCTTCGGAGAGTTCGTGCGGGTAGCGGGTGGGCACGTAGCAGTCGAGGACGTACGTACTGTCGCCCATCCACACGTCCACGCCAATCCCAGCCTGGTCGAAGAGGGGGAACAGTTTTTCCTCGAGTGGCTGGAAGCGCATGCTGACCGTGATCACAGCACCCCGCCCCTGATCCGGGAGGATCGTGAGGGGGATGCCGAGGCGTTGCGCGTTCACCCGGACGAGGTCCTTGAGGATGGTTTCGGCGGGCCCGGTCCGGACGTAGTTCTCGACGTTCTGGGTGCCGAGCGTGTTCGCGGGGACGGGCCAGCCGACCATGTGCTTGAAGATCTCAAACGGGGAGTGGGCGGTGAACGTCACAGTGTCCCGCGACCCGACACCCGAGGCCCGCCAGGACACGATGCGGGCGTCCATGACCCGGTTGCCGGCGTCGCGGACCTTCACCCGGGCTCCCGGCTGCTTGAGTTGGTCGAAGTAGAAGTGATCGGCATCCACTTCGATCGTCGCCACCGACAGGGCGTTATACCTTGTGGTGCAGTTCAGGCTCACCGCGGCGTTGACCTGACCGACCGGGGCGAACTTGTTGTACAGGAGGATTTCGTGGTCGATCACCACGCCCTCCTGTACTGGGCGACGCCCTCAACGATGACGGTTCCGACGCCGGTCATCTGGATGTTCAACTTCTGCGACTGGCCTTTGGGGATTGGCATGTACCGGGTGGCGGGGTCGAGCTCGCCGGAACGGTTCACCGGGTTGATGATCGCCCGATTCTTGGCGTCCCAGGCGCCGTACCAGAGGACCCGTGCGGCCGGGTCGGCGGGGTTCGTGTCGATCCTCGCCGCGTACCCTTCCGGGATCTCGAAGGGAATGATGATGCTGCCGCCCTCTGGCCCGAAGGAGACGTTGTCGACGGCGCCGAGGGCCGTCCACACCGGGTACAGGGGCACGTCGCCGTCGTTGCGGAACGTCGCCGAATCCAGGGACCCGCCGGGGGACAGGTACTCGATAACATCGCCGGCGTACCCGTACTGGATGCGGTCGGCTTCGGTCACATAGTGGTTACGGGGATTCGGTGGCCGGAACGCCTCCCGGTGGGCTTCGCCCCGCCAGTACACTGAATCGGCGAGGAGGCGGATGCGGTAGTCCGCCCACCCCCGGCGGATCGGGTTCCGGTTGAAGTCGTCCTCCACCTCCATGAACCTGCAGCGCAGGTGACGGGTCGCCCCGCCCGGGTGAGTGACCACCCACCTGCCCTCGACGTCAGGGTCGAAGGAATCCCAGAACGCACGGTCGAACTCCATGAACGCCTCGGAGCCCTTGTCCGTCCACAGTTTCAGTGGCCAGAACACCTCCCGATCCAGGGCCCGGGATCCCTTGTGCCGGGACCCGGGGACCCGTGCCGCGTTGGAGGACTGCCGGTCGTACTGGGGCATGTTCAGGCCCCGCACGCCGGGGCGCATGTACACGCCCCGGCTGCGGTCCGTCAGTTCCCAGGAGGACCCGTCGGCGCCCTCCCACCGCATCGGGAGCCCCAACCATTTCGGGGTGTCCTCGAACACGGTGTTGGCCTGCGCCTGCGAAAGAAGCATCTCTACCATGGGTGCCTCCTAGGCGTATACGGCGAGAGCGTCCTGCATGCGCTGGCGTTCCCGGTCCGCGAACTGTTCCGGGTTCTCCCCGACGTACTGGATGGTTGAGTGGACGACAGGACCTTGCGTGTTCGCGAAGTCCTTCTTGATCTGCTGCCACTCGTCGAACGGGGTGAACGCATCCGGCTTCTTCCTCCGGTGGTCCACGAGCTGCGGGCCGTCCGTGTCACGGAGCCACCCGCCGCCATCCATCAGCGTCGGGGTGGCCATGGCCGCGCCGCCGCCGAAGAAGTCGCGGATGCTGCCGACCACGTCGCCGGCGATGTTGCCGATGCCCTCGGCAAGGTCGCCGATCCCGTTCTTGAAGCTATCGACGAACGAGAACGCCTTCGTGTAGCCCTCCTTGACGATCCCGCCGGTAGCGTCGACGAACATGCCACCGTTCGGGTGTTGGGCTTTCAGGCTGGAAAGGAATCCGCCGAGCAAGCCGACTAGCGGGTTCGACGCGTCCACCCCTTGGCCTGCCTTACCGCTCCCGCCAGGGAAGAGGTGCTGCAGGTTCCGGATGTCCAAGGCGGTTGGCACGGAGGCCATCTGCCCGAGGTTGGGCTGCATGATGGAGTGTTGGCTGTTATGCGGGAGCCCCATCGCGTGGCCCATTTCGTGGGCTGCGACGGTTCGGCGCTGGGTCGCGCCGAGCCGCCCCATCCATGAGGGGGACATGTCGATGTTGTTGCCCATTGCGTAGCCGAGGATGTTCCCGCCACGCTCCAGCGGCCGTGCGTAGCCCTGCTGCTTGCCGCGCCCAATCTTCACCTTCACCCCGGCCGCGCCGTCCCACAGGTCAGCGGCGCCCTTGAAGTTCCAGGGGCCCATGCCTGCAGCGACGTCGAGATAGTAGGCGCCATGCTGGCGGATAGCCGCAGCGTTGCCCTCGAAGAAGCCGCCCATGTTGCCCTGCCCGGCCTGAGCGGCACCCCCACGGACGGCGGCGTGCGCTGCGGCGGCGAGGTTGTCCTTGCCGATCGCCTTGGTCTGCGCGGCGGTGAAGACGAACTCCTTGCCGTGCACGACGCCCGCGGCCTCATCCACGCCCACGTCGCCGGTGTATCCACCGTCGCGGAAGCCCGGGACCTTGAGGTCGGGGAGGTTCTTCTTGTTGATGCCCGGGATCTGCCGGAAGGCTTTGATGAGCCCGCCGTTGATGACGTCGTTGATGACGAATGAGATCGGCTTCTTGGCTTCCGCTTTGAGGAGATCCCATGCGGTCATCGCCCCGGTTTTGGCTGACCGGAAGTAGCCGGGCACCTTGCCCAGCGCCGTTCCGATAGCCTCGAACGCCGTGACGAGGCCGTTCTTGGCTCCCTTGACCCCGGAGACGATGTCGGCCATCTTGTTGGTGGCGTTCGTCTTCATGTCCAGGAAACTGGAAGCCCACGACACTGCCGTGTCATTGCCGGACTGCTTCAACCCGGACAGTGCCGATACGGTGTTGACCTTCGCCCCGGTGAACTTCGTCGAGAACGCCGTGACCGCTGTTGCCATGGTCGGCGAGAAGTCCCGCACGAACCACGTTTTGATGCCGTCCCACGCGGTGTACAGGTCGACCGCACTGTCGCGGATCATGTCCTGGCCGATGTCGGTCTCGTTGAAGAACCACGACGCGGCAGCCATCACCACAGCGAGGCCGGCGACGACCCAGCCGATAGGCCCGGCCGCGGCGCCCCACATCCCCTTGAAGCCTGCCGTTACGGTGCCGAGCGCCCCGGCGAACGTTGCGATCGTGTTCAGGGTCGCCGCAGCGCCGATGACGCCGAGGAAGATGCCAACAGCGGTCGGGCTGCTCGCCAGTGAGGTCAGGAGAGGTTCGGCGAACCCGAGGATCGCCCCGAACCCCTCAGCGAACGCCGTCAGGACCTCAACGGCGGTGGGCCCGAAGGCTTCCACGATGGGCGCGACAGTCTCGAGGATGTCCCCGAGGGCTGCGAACAGGCCCGGCAGTTTCGGCCCGAGGGTTTCGACGCCGTCCTGTATGCCTTCCAGGAACGTGGTGAGCCCGGACCCGAAGTTCGGGTCGCTAAGCCCGGTGAACATGGAGCCCACGAACGTGCCGGCGATTTCCCCGCCGAGGCGCAGGAACTCCGCCAGTGCGGGGCCCCCAACCCGGAACGCTTCACCGATTGGGCCGAGGGCTGCGAGGAGCCCCTCAGCGCCGCCGCGGGCGCCAGCGAAGATCGTCGCCATCGTGGACTGGAAGACTTCACCGCCGACAGTGCCCTCGATGCGGTCGAGGCCGTCAGCGACACTTCCGAGGGTCGTCGCGATCCCACCGGCCCGGGCGGCGTCCTCCAGTTTGTCGAGGATGCCGACCACGGAGCCGAGGATCGAGAAGAGATCCTTGGTGCCCTGGAGGCCGTCGTCGATCCAGCCCCGCAGGGAACCATCCGAGGCGGCCTGCTGGATGAACGTATCGAACTCTGTCGCGGCGTCCCGGATGCCGCCGGCGAGGCGCGGCATGTACTCCATGCCCACATCGGTCAGGGTGACCAGTGCGCCGACGATCGGGTCGATGGCGTCGTTCAGGATGTACGCGGCCTCCGTGGACCGGTCGAACATGCGTTCGAGGACCCCGTTGCCGAGCTCACGGTTGAGGGCCCGGAGCCACGTCTGGGCGCCGACCCCGTAGGCTGTGGCGAGGCGGCCGATCCCGCGCTCCATCTGCGGGATGACCGTGTCCACCAGTTCCAGGAGGGGATCGGCGAACCCGGTGAAGAAGTTCTCCTGCGCGATGTCCTGCACGTCCCCCAGTCGCCCGTATGCGATCAGGAGGGCGGATGCTGCGACCTGAGCGGCCGGGGTGAGTTTCCCCATAGCCTCGACGGACTTCTCCGTGGCCTTCGTGGCCGCTTCGGCCTGCTGGAGTTGGACCCGCTCGAGATTCCTGTGTGCGTCGGCGACGGACTCGGCGGAGCCGACCTGCGATCGTGCAGCATCGGCAACCGCTTCGGCGACAGCCTCCGCCGCGTCGGCCTGCGCCTCAGCCCCATCCTCGACGGCATCGGCGATGTTCGCCGCGGACTCGATCTGCACGTCCGCGGCTTCACGGGTCGCATCGGCGATAGCGCCCTGCGCTTCGATGACGCGGCCTGCGTTTTCCCGCTCGACCTTTGCCACCTCAGCGACAGCGTCAGCACGGGCCAGCACCGCATCGGAGGCGGCTTGCCGTGCGTCCGTGAGCGCCTGCTCGGCGTCGACGACACGCTTGCTGCCCTTGACACCATCGGCGGCGCCCTTGGCCTGCTCGGCCCGGAGGCGTTCGGCTTCTTCCTTGGCCTCCTCGAGGCCGAAGGCGGCCTGGTCGAGGTCCAGTTTGAGGCCGCGCATGTGCCGGGACGTGGCGTCCGACCCGGACTCGACGCCACTGTTGAACGCGGCGAGGGCGTCTTCGTAGCGGAGGGCTGCGTCGCGCTCGGCCAGCCCGGAGCCCTTGAGGGCGTCGTTGAGGTCGTCGATCTGCCGGACAGCGTCAGCGCGGGCCTGGGTGAGATCCTGCTGCGCTTCCCGGACGGAACGCTGCGCCCGCTCGACATCCCTCTCGGCGTCGGCGACACGGTCGAGGGCGGAGGCGTGCTGCTCCGCGTTCCGCTCTACGACTTGGGTGAGGTCCTGCTGCGCGTCGGCGAGGCGGCGTGCAGCGGCGGCCCGGTCGTCGGCGGCCTTCTTCTCAGCGCTGGCGACACGTTCGGCCGCGTCCTGCTGGGTCTTAGCCGCGTTCTTCTGGGCGTCGCTGACCCGCTTCGCGGATTCGGCCCGCTGGTCTGCTGCGGCCCGTTCTGCCTGGGCGATGTTCCGTGCGGCGTCGGCGAGGGTCATCGCGTCGAGCTTCGCGTTACCCGCTGCGGCCCCGGTTTCCTCGGTGGCGGTCTTGAGCGCTTCACCCATGCCATTGAACGCGGACATGAGGACGCCGGCCCCGGACCCGACAGCGAACAGGGCTGCAGGGGCGAGGGCGGTGACGCCGAGGAGCTGCTTGACCGAACCGGCGAGGGTGAGGGCACTGCCTGCCATGGCGAGGAGAGCCGCCCCGCCGGCACCAGCGGCAGGGACGACGGCGGTCAGACCTACAGTGATTAGCCCGAAGGCTCGGGTCACGTTCCGGCTGGTCCGGTTCCCGTTGTTCGACATCTTGCCGAAGTTGGCGCTGACCCGCTCGGACGTCTCGTCGGTGGTCGAAGCGAGGCGATTCTGCGCCATCTCGAGGTCACGCGTGGACTTCGCGGTAGCGTCGTGCGCTGCCCGCACACGGGTGTGGGCTTGCGACAGGGCCCGCTCTGCCGCAACCACCCGGGTGGACCCCTCGGCGCCCTTCTTCTTCGCGTCAGCGAGCCGCATCTCAGCGAGGCGGACCCCGTCAGCGGCGTCCGCCTCCCGCTGGCGCGCCCGGGACACTGCGGCGGAAGCGTTCTCCACCGCTGCCGCGAACTTCGCCTGCTGCGCCTGGAGCTTGTCCGTGGACTTCTGGCCCTCGCTGGCGGTGTCCCGCATGCCCTGCCGGACCTTGCCGAGCGCGGTCATCGCCGGCTTCTCGTCGAGGCTGATGATGCCGGAGAGTTCGCCGAGGGTCAGTGCCACAGGAGGCCCCTATCTGTTCGTGTTTACCGGATTGAGGGCCAAGCCGATGCGTGTCGGAGGCACTTGCTTTTCCTGCCGAGTGCCTGGGTTCATGACCAGCGTCGGGACTTTGTTGATGAACCCCATGACGCGGACCGAGAACCACCGCCATGACCTCTCCGCGAGGATCCCGGAGGAGAGGTCTATGCCGACGTCTTGGAAGTCGGCTTCGATGGCGTCCCAGTGTTCGAGGATTTCGGGCCAGGAGCGGCCTTTGCGGCCGTGGCCTTCCGGGTACTCGTAGTAGTCCGAGACGCCGTTTTTGTACTCGCCGCGGCCGTACGGGTCCGGGTCGCCGTTCGGCGCTCCGCCCTGTTTGGCATCGTCAGTGCTTTTCCCCCCGTTGCCACGTACGCCTTCGCGGCGTCGAAGCCGGAGAACGTCCAGATCATGATGACTTGCGTCATGCGGAACATGCCGACCGCCGATACGTTGTCGGCCACGAGCTCGTCGTAGGCGTCGCCGAAGACGCGGCGCTGCGTCGTTTCGGCGTCCTCGTTGGGGCCTTCGACCTCGATCTCGTTGAGGTCCTTGCCCTCGTCGTCGGCCTTCTTGGCGGCGTCGCGGGCGTTCTGCATGATGAGCACCGTCTCGGCGGTGAGGGGCTTGATGCGGTACACCTTGCCGCCTACCGGGATGAGGAGGGCGGGTTCGAAGAAGTCTGTGGATTCCTGCAGTTCTGGGGTGGTCATTTCTGTTCTCCAAGGGTGAGAGGGGGTCCAAGGGAGAGGGTGGTACCTGCGCCCGCCCGCCTTGGATCAGGCGGGCGCAGGGGCTTGTTACGGTGTGACCGTGGGGGTGTAGTCCTCGAGCTCGCCGCGACCTGCGAGGGTGAACTCCGCCGTGGTCAGGTCGGTGCGTGCCCCGCCACCCTCGGTGAACGAGGCGTCCGCGAGGCCCGCGTAGCCCTCGGTGCCGCCGCGCTTGTAGGCGCGGAAGTGCACGTAGCCGTCCTCGGCGACGCTCTTGCCGGCGGCGCGGAGGATCGCCTGTCCGGGGTCGGCGGGGAGCGAGGCACGGGGAACCTTGACGGTGCCACTGGCCTCGTAGGACAGGCCGGTGCCGGTCTGCGAACCCCAGGCGCCCGAGTCGAAGTCGGAGTCGTCCTCGAGGTTCTTCGTCGGGTTCGGCGGGGTGAAGTTCGTCATCCCGCGGACCTTGACGAACGTGGTGGGGGCGACGCCGTCCGCGTAGGCGGCGACTTCGAGGACCCAGTCCGCGGCGATACCGGGAGTGATTGGCTGCTCTGACATGGTGTTGCTCCTTGTGAGTTAGCCGCTAGTCGCGGCGATGTGTCCCGGTGCGGGTCAGTTGGGCGTAGAAGTTGATGCTGATTTCTTCCCTGCCGTTGGCGTCGGGGCCGTGGGAGGTCTGTGACTTCCACACGACGAGGACGATGGGGATGCCGCCCCACTCGACGCGTTGGAGGCCGTGGAGGGCGTCAGTAGCCCGGTCGGCGATGTCCTTGGCGCTGGCCCTGTTGTTGGGCATGCCGCGGACCCACAGTTGGAGGCCGATGACGGCGTCCGTGGTGAGGTCCTGGGACACCGGGTAGGTGCCGAGGGCTATCGCCTTGTCGGTGGTGCCGAACTTGTCGATGCTGATGACCGTGTCGGCAGCCGTGTAGGGCGGGTTCCATGCGCCGACGTTCTCGGCGTCCAGGTACTCGCCGGCGGCGGTGAGGAAGGTCGCTGTGAAGCCCACTAGATGTCCCCTCGGATCGACATGGCGATGATGTTGCGGATGGCAGCGTGATCGTTGAGGGCGTTCTCGAGGTACTTGGCAGTACGCCCGGGGTCGTGACGGAGTGTCATGTCCTCGTGCTGCCTGACCGCGTAGGGGGTGTCGTAGTAGACGGCCACCCGGTTGTTGGTTGGGTCCCGGCTGACGGACCCTGATCGGCCGAGGGTGTACTCCTCGATGGGGACCGTCTTGTTTGACTCCCCGAGGACGTACTCGCCGGCGATCGCGAGCCCACGGTTAGCGGCGAGCTTGATGCTGTCGTCGACGTGCTCGTTGATGCGGAGGTTCCAGTCGTTGGACATGGGCCCTCCTACGTCAGGTACGCCTCGAGGTGATCGGGTAGGTCCATGCCGTGGCTCTCGGCCAGCCCCACGCTGATGACCTCGGCCTGCCGGTGGGGCAGGTTCACGGTCGCGCCGGGCTTGAACTGGTCGAAGACCTCCGGGGGAGCGGTGAGGGATGACTCGGACACCGTCTCGGTGCCTTGTGCGTCCCTGACGAGTCGGCGGGTGTCGTCGACGAAGCATCGGATGGGGTCGGAGGTGCCGCCCGGCTCAGTGCCCCAGGGACCCTCAACGCCGGGTAGCTCCACGGTTACCTCGTGGACGTAGAAGAACTCGAGCTCATCGGCGGCACTCATACCGGCTGCCCGTTGACCAGCCCGGCGTTGTCGAGGATCAGCCACGCCTCCTCACAGATGCCCGTGACGGCCTCCGTGCGGGCCCGGTTGCTGTTCTCCACCAGAGTCACCGAGTAGTTGATGCTCGCGCCCTTGATGGACTTCCCGATTGCGTGGCCCTTCCCCATCTCGGCCAGCGAACCGGCGGACGGGTCGATGCCGTTGGAGGCCCAGAACGCCGCCTGTGAGGTCGTCGCGTCACGGAACGCGTCAGCTACCACCTCATCGGACGGCAGGCCCTCAGCGGTCGTCCTGTACAGGGCGGCACGGGTGTACCGGCCCACGAGGGACGACGCAGACCTGAGGAGGCTAGTGGCGTTCTCCGGTGCGGGCTTCCCCCACCACGAGGTGAGATCTTCCGGGGTTGCGTAGGTTCGCACCACTAGCCTCCTGGGTTACTTGTCTTCGAACAGGTCGCGGATCTCGTTGCGGGTCAGTTCCTCGAGGGACTCCTCGAACTGCCCCTGCGACACCGCGTAGTCGACCCAGTCCTCGCGGGAGGCGTTGCCCGCAGGCTTGCCCCCACCCTTGGCGGTGCCGATGGGCTCCTGCTCGTCCACCGGGTGCTCCGGGTCCTTCGCGAGGAGGGAATCGGTTTCCTCCGGACCGAGAACATCCGTGGGGTGCTCGGCCTTGTCGCCGACAACGGAATCAGTCCGCTGCGGCTCCGCGTGGTAGCGGCGCAGCATCATCCCCATCAGACAGCCCAGTCGATGACCAGGACGCCCGAGTCGTTGATGCGGTGCGTGCCGTAGTGGACGTTCGTCGTGACGACGTTGGCCCGCTTGAGGATGTCGCGGTCCTGCTCGACGATCGGGCGGCGCTTGTACTTGACGCCCAGCGCCCCGTTCTTGAGGAGCAGGGACCGGCCGGCGGGGACGCGGTTGGTGACGAACACGCCGAGGCCGCCGATGTCACCGATGCGGCCGCGGGTCATCATGTCGGGCTGCGACGCGATGAAGTCGGAGTCCTTGAAGATCGCGGAACGTTCGGCGCTGTTGATGTACAGGCCGGAGAAGTCGGCGGGCTCCCAGTCGTCCTCGAACTTCGCGGTCGCGTCGACGATGCGGCCCCAGTTGATGGCCCCACCGGCACGGAAGGTGAGGGGAGCGGAGTCCACGGCGGGGGTTCCGTCCGAGAACGTGCGGCCGCCCGTGTCGGTGCGGATCGCGGCTGCGTACAGGTCGGCGTCGAGCTTCCGTGCGGCGAGGATGCCGAACTGGCGGATCGCTTCGTCCTGCGCGTTGCCGAGGCCCACGAGGGCTGCGGTGTCGCTGATCTCGACGGCCTTGCCGGCTTCCTTGATCCGGGCCTCGGTCGCCGACTGGGTCAGCTTCTCCGTCGGGATTGGGACGAGCTCGGTGAGGTCTTCCATCTCGCCGAGGGCGTTCCACTTCGGGAACTTGATCGTGTCGCCGGGGACGCCCACGAGGGTGTCGTCGGTCTGCGCTGCCTGGGCGAGGATCGTGCGGCCCAGGAATTCGGCCTGTGCGAGGTCGGCCCAGACTTCCGGGACGTAGAGGTCGTTGCTGGTTGTTTCAGCCATGGGAGGCTCCTATCGTGGTCCGGCGAGGCGCCGGTAGAGGGTGGGGTCTGACTTGTACAGGGCGTTCTTCTCGGCCGGTGTCATGGCGTCGAATTTGTCCTGCGTGATTGCGCCCTCGCCGGATCCACCGGAGAAATCTGCGCCGCTCTGGCCTGCCGCCCGGGCAAGCTTGAACTTGGGGTTTTCGTTGACCGTGTCGGCGATGAGCTGGTTGAGGGCTGCGTCGTCGGTGGGGTCGGTGTCCTTCAGCTTCGCCAGGAAGCCGCGGGAGTCTAGGAGGGCGTCGGCGTCGGCGCCGAGCTTGTGGGAGATCCGGAAGACGGCGAGTTCAGCCTTGGCCTGCTTTGCTTCGGCGTCGCGGGCGTCGGCTTCTGCCTGCTGTTCGGCGAGCTGTTCGGCGAGCTTCGCGGCGTCGGGCTTCTCGTCCCCACCGTCAGGGTTGAGTGCCTTCGTGATGGCGTCGAGGGTCTTCTTGGCGATGCGTTCGTCGCCGGCCTCGGTGCGGAGGTCGTTGATCATCTTCTGCACCTTGGGGGGCAGGGATTCGACGCGACCGTCCCAGTCGGCGGGGACTGCGGGTGGGGTCTCGGGGGGTGCTGGCGGCGTCACGGGCGCCGCGGGGGGCGTGGCCGGGGGTGTCTCGCCGGCGGGGGGAGTCTCTGGGGGTGTGCTCATTGGGGCCTCCAAGGCAGGTGTTAGTTGGTTGCGGTCTCGCTCGGGGCTTCTGGTTCGGGCTTGGGCTTCGACTTGGCCTGCAACTGCAGGTCGAGGCCGAGTGATTCGGCGAGCTTCACGACGTCCCCGAGAGAGGCTGTGGACTTGCACACGACAGCGAGTAGGGCATTGGCCTTGGTGCGATCCGCGGCGTCCAGCCCTCGATCGAATGTCGGGAACAGGTTCTGAAACATATCCAAGGCGTGCCTCCAAGGCATGTAGTGGGAGTGGTTGTTTTACCGCCTGCTGGGCGGTACGGTGGGCAGGCGCAAACGACGAAAGCAGGAAATAGTGAGCAAGCTTGACGACATCCGGGCGCGACTCCCCTACGCCACGACGTTCCCCGAGATCACCCACCGCGTGGTGAACGAGGACGTGCCCAAGCTTCTCGCCGCGCTCGAGGCCGTTCTCGAGGCAGTTGCTGTTCCGCAGGATGCTGGTGACGTTGTAGTGATGGCGTCAGACGTTGAGAACGCCATCAAGAATGCGCTAGCGGGATACTAGGCTCGTCCGGTACGCGAGATTCTTGCGATCATGCTGCTCTCGCCAGTCCTTGAACTCAGCTTGCGCCTGCCGGAGCTTCGCACGAGTAGCGCGGGCCCCGGGGGAGTCCTTGCCGAGGAGTTCGTCGTCGACGATCACCCGGCGCTTCCACTCCCGGACACGGCGTTCGTAGGCGCGTTGGCGTTGCCGTAGCGCGTCACCCTCGGGATCCTCGGTGCGGCCGAACCGCTTCGTGATCCCGGGTAGGTAGAGCGTCTGTGAGTGCCGGCAGTTCGCGTGGTACAGGCCCGCCGTTGTCGCCTCGAACACGGACGCTAGGACTTCTACGCCGTCGCTCAGCGTGTCATAGGACCGCCCACTAATGGAGAGCACTTGGCCCTCCCACGGGCGGCACAGGACGCATTCTTCCGGCGCATCGGACACGATGACGAGGTCCATGCCGAGGTCCTGCAGCCGGTCGGTGTGGCCTTGCAGGGATGCTTGGGCGGCTTGCGTGCGTGCGGCCATCTCGGCGAAACTCGCTAGGTTCCAGTTGCGTCCTGAGACGTCCGTGAAGCCGGTCACCCCGCGCACCGCGTACCGCTTCAACGCTGCCGCTGATGCTTCCCGCCGGCTCACAGCCCCTGTCAGCACCTGCGCCGTGGTTTCCCGTGTGACCCTCGAATAGACGTCGTCCGTCCATCGGAGGATCCGGAAGGTGGTCTGCCCGAGCGCTTCCATTGTGGCCCGGGTGAACGCCGCCACGGACGGGGCGACAGGTGGTGCAGCCGTAGCCGCAGCGCCGAACCCGGCGTCCTGCAACTCGTTCACTGCCGTAGCGACGCCCCGGTTGTAGGCGAGTTGCATGGCCCGCTCAACAGCGCCAGGGACGTTGTTGTTCAGGTCATCCACGAGGGCCGTGAGTTGCCGGTTGAGTTCCTGCAGGTCCGCGTACTTCCGGTCAGCCCACGACTCGGACTCGATGCCGCGTGCGAGTTGGCGTGCGAGTTTGGTGAGGACGATCTCTTCGGCCTCTGTGTAGAGGTCGCGGATCACCTTCACCAACTCGACAGCGCTATTCGGGCTCAACGGCATGCGGTCATCCTATTCCTCTGTCAACTCGCGTCCGTCGAGGCTGTGATGTACCAGGATCCACCCGTAGGAGCCATCGTCACGCTTGACGGGTTCCGATCGTGGGCCGCACAAGCAGCCGTCACCAGTTGTCTCGTGCTCAATGAGGTCGCCGATGGGCGCAACGTGGTAGTCGGCCACTGTTACTCCTCGGTGAGGTCGGCGCCGGGTGGTCGGTTGTCAGGGTCTTCGAGGGGTGGCAGACCGTCCTCAGCGAGGATCGCTGTAACCTCGGCGTCGATCGTCGGGTCGTCCCAGTCCGGGTGCATGATCTGCACGACGGTCTTCGTGGACGCCGCCCTAGCGTTGCGGAGGTTGGTGACGAGTTGCGACAGGGCCAGCGGGGTTTCCTTGTTCGCCTCAGCGAACTGCACGGACACCGCAGCATCCTTGCGACCGCCACCGTTGAGGACCACAGCGTCGATCGCCAGGCACTTGCCGAGGATCCGCTCGAGCGCCGGCTCGAACGCACGGATCTTCCGCTTCCGCGTCCTGTTCGACAGCTCATCCTCGGACACGATCTCCGTGGCCGTCTTGTCGCCCTCCGTGTAGATCCCGAAGGAGCGGGGGGAGTAGCCGGCGGACCGGATGATCCGGTGCATTAGGTCGTCCATGATGCGCAGGTGCTCGTCGACGCGGATCTTGAACTGCACCTGCTCGATGGGCATCTTCGCGTCGTTCATCGCCGAGGGTGGCATGTGCAGGCCGGTGAAGATGCGCTGCTTGTCGTCGAACGAGACGCCCTTGCCGGGCCCGTTGGACTGCAGCGCGGACTCGGAGACGATGAGGCGGGACTTGCCGTCCTCAAGGTCCTGCATGAGCGACGTGTAGGCCCGGTCGTAGGCGTCGAGGTCTCCGAGGAGGCCCTCGAGGTCGGAGCCGCCGAGGTTCGCGCCGATAGGGTGTTTACGCCAGAGCTTGGATTGTTCGAGGTTGCGGACGTATTCGATGTCGAGGCCGGGGGTTTGGGTGCTGATCGTGTTCTCGTCGATCAGGTCCTGCTCGGCCAGCCACGCTGTCTCGACTCGGTCGGTGAACGGCCGCGGGGTGCCGACATAACTGTCGGTGCCCAGGTACAGGCCGTGGCGGATGACGCCGATCCCGTTGGTGTCGAGCTCGTGGGATTCGAGGTGCCGCCAAACGGTGCCGTTCTCGGTGGCGAGGCGCTTCCAGAACAGGACGGACTCGAGCCGCCCCCACCGGAAGACGGGCCATGCCATGTCCGCGTCGACCTTCGTGACGAACGGGGCGGGGGACGCTTTGATGTCCCATGTGGCACGCAGGTAGGTCCCGCCGAACGCTGCCGACATCTCCGCGGCGGACACGTTCACCTGATGCAGTGATTCGGTGATGAGGTTGAGGCGTTCCTCGGTCTTCGGGTCAGGCTTCCCACCCTCAGTCTGGGGGATGACCGTCGCCGTGACCGGGTCGGCGAACAACAGGTCCGCGTTGACCCGGCAGATGTCCTGCGCGAGTGGGGCGTGGAGCTTCGTGGCCTTCTCGTCCTCTTCCAACCGGCCCCAGAAGAACCGGTTTACGGCACCGATAACCCCACCCGTGCGCTTGAGTGTGTTCCCGCCGTAGACCCGTGTCAGGTCGTTGGTGTCGCCGGTGACCCATGCGTCGTAGGTGGCGTAGTGGTCGAGGATGGTGGCGAGCTCGGCGGGGGGCCACTCGATGGATTTGCCGGGAAGCGGCATGCGTGCCTCCTAGGCGGCGAGATCGATGTATGGGCGCCACTCGGACTCGGTGGACGTGATGGCGTAGCGGAGGGCATCAACGCTGTGGTCGTTCTGCTTGAGCGGCCTGTCCTCGCCACGCTCGGTGGCCTTGCCGTCCCAGGCGTACTCCGACATCTCACCGATCAACCCGGCGCAGCGGTCGGAGACGATGAGCTTGCCGGCGGACAGCACGTTGGACACGGTCCGGATGCCATAGAGGACGTCATTGTTGCCGGACATGACGTTGATGACGCCGCGGTCGAAGAACTCCGTGCGGAGGGAAGCGGCGGAGGGGTCGAGGATCAACCACTCAGGGTTAGGTCGGGCCCCGTACGGGAGTTTGGCGGCCGCGAGCCAGTCGAGGATGCCTGTGACGATCTTGGAGTCCGTGATCCTGACCTGGTTGGCGCGTGCGTCGTACCGCCACTCATCGAGCGCGTACAGGACGCCCTCGGAGACGCCGACCATGATCGCCGACGTGGCGTTCGTGGTGCCGTAGTCGATGCCGACACCGAAGACCCGGTCCATGCGGGGCAGGTCCTCGTACCGGACGACATGCTTGCTCGCGTCCCAACTGTCGAAAATCGCGCCTTCCGCGTTCGTCCACTCGCCCAGGATCATCCGGTTGTAGAAGACCCCCGTGTAGGAGGCTTTCATGTCGCGGACGTACTCGGCGGTCAGGGAGGGGTTGTCGTCCATGATGAAGTGGAAGACTTGCATGTTCTTCTCGGCGGCTTTGAGGATCCACTCGAGCCGCAACCAGTGCCGGGTGCTGCCGGGGTTGGTGGTTGCGTACAGCTTGGGGGCGTTCGGGGTGCGCAGGCGGGAGACGAGCATCTCCCAGAACCCGAGGGGTAGGAGTGTCGCCTCGTCCACGTAGGCCAGTTCGATCGTGGACCCGCGGATCTTCTCCTCGGACCGGACGTCGTTCGCGCCAACGAGCTCAACGGTCTTCCCGAAGATCACCGCAACACCGGAACCTTTGGTGTGCTTCACATGCTTGGAGAGGGGCCCGAAGATCCGGTAGTCCATGAGCGGGTTCAACAGGTTCCGCTCGATGGTCTGCAGGGTTTTGCCGATGATGACGATCAGGCCGGTGCCTTGGGTGGCTTGGACGGCGAAGAGGAACGCGAAGAGTGAGGCGATGGTTTTGCCGGCGGATACGGCGCCGACCCAGAGGGTGATCTTCTTGTCGTCGGCGTTCGTGATGCTCTGGGCTTGCTTCTTACTTATCGGGGCTGTCATCGTTGCTGCTCGTCCATCCACTACCGTCTAGCGCCTCAGAGAGAGCGACGAGGTCGTAGTTTTCGATGACGGTCAGCTTCTCTTCTTCGGAGAGTTCATCCCACTGCTCGACTTCGCCCGTGTCTCGGTCCCACAAGTAGGAGGCGAGACGGTTGATTCGGCCTGACATGATTCCCCCAAGGAATGGTTACTGGTTGGCTATTACGCGGAAGGCGTTGCGCAGGTCATCAACGACCGACCCGACCTCCGTCGTGTCCTTGTCCGCGTCGACCTTCTCGAGCTTCTCGGCGGAGGACAGGTAGAACGCCATGGATCCGGCGAGGCCGCGTTCCTCGGTCGCTGGGACGAAGGTCAGTTGCTCGTGGGACTGGACGCCTGGGGCGGACGGGACGAGCGCGTCGAACGTCTCAGCCTCAAGCCGGTCCAACACGGTCTCGGCGCGGGTGTAGAGGCGTTCGATGATCTTGAGCCGGCGTGCCCTTTGGTCGAGTGACTGGGCTGCTGTGGCGGCTGCTGTGGCTTTGCGGTCGAAGTCGAGGCCGAGCTCGTTGGCTACCTTCGTGATGGTGCCGCGTGCGACGCCGAGCTCGTCGGCGATCGCGTTCCGGCCCATCCCCTTCGTGTGGCAGGCGCGGACCTTGGTGCGGAGCTGGTCGGTGACGACGACATGAGACACGCCATCACCCCTCACTGTTCCAGTCGGCTTGTTCCATCTCGTGCTCGAGGGTGCCGGTGCGTGCGTATTCGGCCCATGCGGTGAGTGCGTCGGCGGTCGCTTCGATGAGCCCGCAGATGCTGTTGTAGAGGCGCATGGTTCCTCCAAGGGTGTTTGGTGTTCGTCCCGCAGGTGCTGCCTTGGCACGGGTAGAAAGTGTCCCCGCGGTCGTACCTTCGGCCCTGTGAGTGGGTGACGTTGACGGGACGAACAACCTAGTGACGCAGGACGGATTCGAACCGCCGCACGAGGCATGTAGACCCCAGCTCTGATCCCCTGAGCTACTGCGTCGACACGATGACTAGTCGTGTCCTTCGCCTTGCACGTCCGAGAGTCACTTCGGGGTGTGGCGGAAGTTTGGGGGCAGCGTCTCCCGACGATAGGCCGTGCGCGTAACCCAGCGCGGGAGATATGGCCTCCTGGAGTCCGATACCCGTGGCCGCTCTCACCGGCCCTTGTTTCACCCCGAACGGCGTAAAGGTAGCGTCCTCTGCCCGGGCGTGATCTATGCGGCTAGCTTCTTGCGGGCGCGGTAGTTCTTCACGCGCCCAGCTTGCCAAGCTTTGCACTCATCGCATCTGCATCCGCGCTTGTAAGCGCCAGGGGTGCCGCAGACTGATTTCCCATCAGCGTTTGTCGGCGCGCACGTCCACGTCTGACCCTTAGGTCCGGGGCAGTGCGCCCTCGCCATATTCTCCGTTTGGGTCACCTGCTCGAGGTGCTCTGGGTTTACGCATGCCTTGTTGCCGCAGAGGTGGTCGATGACAAGCTCAGGCTTCAGGGTGCCGCCGGCAAGTTCGTAGGCGACGCGGTGCGCTCTCCGCGACTTCCCGCGCACCTGAAGCATCCCGTAACCGCCTGTGTCTAGCTTGGCCGTCCAGTTCCAGCACGTCGGGGTCTTCTCGACCTTCGGCCAGAAGCGGGCTGCTGTACTATCGTTCATATCGACTCCTTGAAAGTCGGTCAAGCTCCCGGACTGTTTGCAGCAGTTGCGGGAGTTTTTGTTGTGGAAAAGTGCTGGTGTCGAGCGACCGGACCAGCGGCCGGCCCCTGATGCGGACCAAAAGGCTCTACCCGATTACCGGCGGGTTCCGACCCACATGCTCACAGCTGCTCGATGGCTTTAGCTGCCCGCGTGGGAAGTCTCTAGATAGCGCGAAAGCCCGGTCACGCTAATCACGTGGGTCCGGGCCTTCACTTCTCACCCACCGCGCAGGAGGGGAGCGGTCGCCCTAGTCGAACATGCGGTCCGCCTTGCGGCACTCACTGTTCGTTTACTCCCAAGGCCCTAGAACGCCGACCAAGGTTCGCTCTGGCTTTAGAGCCCGAGCATCGCAGCACCTCCATTATCCCAACCCATAGCACCCATTGTCAAACGGCGCAACGCCCACCATCAGGCGGCAACCTGCGCAGCCAAAAAAGCGCTCAGATCCTCGCCAACCCACAGACTGTCACACACCGAGCACCACGCCTCCCACTCACCCCGAGGCACCTCCAGCCCAGCCCACACCGTCACAGCCCACACACGCTCCGCCCCGGACACATCCCAGAGGGCCCCGCACCCAGGGGCAGTGCACGCCTGCTGCAGCGGCCGGCGCTTCCGAGGTGGGGTCAACGTCGCCTCGATGCGTGCCACCCACTGAGAAGCCACATGCGCCGCCGCGACGAGCTCGTCCTCCCCGTACTTCTGGACCTCCGCCTGATACCGGAGGATCACCCGCTCCAACTCCACCGGCTGCCTGCCCTTCACCGACACGCCCTCGAGGAGCCGGCGGGCCTCCTCCTCGATATACCGGAACGCATCAAACGCCCCAGCATCCATCGGCAGGCGTTGCTTCGTCGGCGAACCCCCCGACCCACCAGACCCCGAAGGGCTGATTGCTTGCCGGAGCTGGGCCACCAACGGGAGGGCCCGCACCAACACTGGCCCGTCATCCGTCTCCACCGTCGACTCCCACGTCCTCACCAACTTGTGGACGTGCCCCGCAAGATCAGACTGAGCACTCATCGCATCCACTTCTTTCGTAGCTCGGCAGCTCGTTCAATAAAGCCCTGAGGGACCACGGTCACTGCCGCATGCATCT
This sequence comes from Arthrobacter sp. TJ-265, assembly GCF_058269135.1. Lineage (NCBI taxonomy): Bacteria > Bacillati > Actinomycetota > Actinomycetes > Micrococcales > Micrococcaceae > Arthrobacter > Arthrobacter sp. TJ-265. The sequence goes on from NZ_JBZCND010000008.1 coordinate 25,060, forward strand.
CGTCCCACTGCTCACGGGACAGGAACGTGACGACCCTGTCCGGGTTCCTCGCATACCCGTAGCAGGACTTGTCATCGTCGTGACACCAGACGTGCTCGACTCCGCCCTTCCAGTCAGTGGCCTTCGTCCGCCCAACCTCCCCGCAGTTGTCGCAGGGCTGCGCCTTCCTCTGCTCAGAGTCGAGACGCTGCCTATCGAGCGCCTTCTCTGCCATGTCTTCCCACGCCTCCGCTGGAACCCAACTCATCGCTCCCCCCGCCCGCACACACAAGACCCAACTGACCGGACACCGTGCATAATGCTCAGTCCGTCCCCGTTGCCGTTGATCATTGTGCTCATTTATCCATCTCCGGTTCGCGCTTGATGTCGCGTCCGAGTATCACGTACCAGCCGAGCCCGAACAGGTGCCAGCATCGCGGGCTTGCCAGAAGTGCGTTGCGGATCTTGTTCGCTGCGTCCTCGTACTTGGGGCGTGGCTCGGGGATTGGTGATGTGTCGCCGCGCCACCGAACGACTGGCGTGTTTGACCGGAGGTCTACGCGCATGAGCATCTTCGTGTGGAGTTTCCCCCATGCGTTCGAGACGAAGCCGAACAGGAGCCATAGCCCGAGTCCGGCCGCGGCGAGTATCGGCAGGCACAGGAGGCCTACCCAGAATTCGGCTGTCATGGTCTTCCTTCGGGTCGTAGTCGGTCGGCTACCCATGCGATGGCGGCCCATGCGTAGATGCGGGCGATCATCAGGGGGATGCGCCATTCGGTGAGGGCTTCCAGGATTCCCCGGTAGCGGCCGCGGGTTGCTTCGTGGAAGTCGCGGGCGAGTTCTTCGCGGGTGAATCTCATGACGCCCGCCTCTGCAGACGCCCGTCGTCGTCCCAGAAGATCCCTGCCCGCCCGTGGGGTCCGTCGTGCCGGTATCCCCGCTGGCAGCGCACCCCTGTGCCGTGGTGCCCGCAGCGACCCTCCTCGGGTTTGGTCCAGCCTTGCCGGATGAGGATGGCCTCAGCCCTGCCCGTTGGCGGTACGTGCTCACCCTCCTCGGGGAAGCCGATGACATCCAGGAACGGGCCGGCGTCAGGCATCTTTACTCCTCCTGAGCTGCCTCGTGAGGTGCTCGTTGGCTTCCCGCAGCCGAAGGATGGTGTTGGCTGCCTCGCCCATGATGTCCTCGTAGTCGGACTCGGGCCCGTACAGGCGGAGCCGGGTGACGATGTCCGCCCCGTGGTAGGTGGCGGCTTGCTTTGCGCTCATGAGTTGGCCTTCCTAATTCCTCGTTCACGTCGCCACGCGTGAACCTGCGCGACGGGGACCCCCAGTGCCGTGGCAACGTTCTTGGCTGGATATAAATCCGGGGTCTGCAAAGCGAAGTTGAGGCGTTCCTTATCGGAAAACTTAGACACCGCCTCGTCGATTGCTTGATTGTGGTCACTCATGGCTTGGGTCCTTCTCGCTTGGCGATCTCGCGGTCGATGTACCAGTGGGCTTTCTTGAGGTCCTCGATGGCGTCCCGTTTGAGGTCGCACCGCCACAGGTACTTGACCGCGTTGCCGAGGTTGAACCCCATGTGCTCCGTGACGTCGATGCACTCGATGCCAGCCCCGCAGGATGAGCACTTCGCCGGACTCGATGTGTAGTGCTTCGGGTGGTTCACGGGATCGGCCGTCGTGGCGTCGAGCGCTTCCCGGACAGTCATCGGGCGCGGGGCGCTCATGCTGCTTCCTCCCTCAACGGGTCGACGCTGTCTGCTGCTTGGAGGGCTGCCCGGGCTTCGGGGATGAACTGCCGCCAGTCGTCTAGGGCGCCCATGGCTTCGGCTAGGGCCCGGGTTGCTGCGTAGACGCGGGGGTCGGTTGTAGGTCGCGGGCTCATGCGAGGGCCCCCTCAATCGCACGAAGAGTCGCGCAAGGCCACGCCTGGTGCGACTCGCCGTCATCGTCGAAGCACTCCCAGCACTTACCGTCATCGTCGCTCGGGTGTTCCGATCGAACGGCTTCGAGGGCGGCTACCAGCTTCGGGATGTCCGTCCGGGCGTGAGCAATGAACGTGGCGTCCTTGCTTTGCTGATCCCAGTCGGCCCCGTACTGGATGAGGAACGCGCCGGTGGCTGGCGGGCAGTGGAACGGCTCGTACTGCCCGGGGGTACCGTTCTCGTGGTACTCGACCCACGGGCCTTCGGTGGCTGCTTCGGCCCGGGCTTTGATGTCTTCGACGCTCATGCTTGTTCCTTCTCGTAGGTCCGGGCGATGTCGGCTTTCCCGGTGTTGATCACGTCTTGGAGGCGTTCGGCTTTCAGGAGGGAGCCGGCACCGCAAGCGATGGCGAGCTCGTACGCCTCGAGGGCGTTCGCGAGGTCGCTCACTGGTCTGCCTCCAGTACGGGGAAGAGTCGCTCCCATGCCCGGTCGACGGCCTCGTGCCCGCTGTAGTCGGCTTTGCTGGTCGTGTCAGCGCCGGCCGTGTAGTTCTCCCAGTACTCGGACGGGTGGGAGATCATGCTCGCACCTCGATCGCTTCGGAGATGGCGCTCATCGTCTCCGCCTGGACGACAACAGCGTGGCCCAGTGCTGTGTGCGCTTCGCCGAGCTGGCGCTGCCGCTTCTCGATGAGGCGGGCGGCCTTCTGGACGTCGCGTGTGGCGTCGAGGATGCGTTGTGTTGCTATGCTTGGTTTCATCGGAACTTACCTTCCGGTCAGGGCCCGGGATGTTGCTGCATCGCCGGGCTTTGCTATGTCTCAATTCTACGCCTGATAGTGCATGAAGTCACGCTTTCTAGGCGATTTTTTGGGCAAGAATGTCCCGTATTTCCGCGAGATCCCGGGGTTTCCAGACGTACACCTCGACCCCCGCGCCGGCGAGCTTCGCCAGCCACTCCTCCTGTTCTGGGCTGGTCTTCCCCTCCTCCCGTTTGAGCTCGACCGCGAGGAGCCTAGGGCCCTTCACGGCGAACAGGTCCGGCCATCCCGCCCGCACGTTCTGCACGTACTTCGTGCCACCCTTCGACACCCTCGGGGAGTTGTCCGGGGCGTGGTAGAAGTGCCACCCGTGGGCGGTCATCAGCTTCTCGACCGTCCCCTGCCACTGCCGCTCCGTGATCGACCGCAGCGCTTTCACCTCGGGGGTGAGCCGTGCCGCCATCAGCGTTCCACCAGCGCTTCGTAGTTCGACCGGAACCCACGACGGTTCCGCCAACTGCTCACAGTCGTCGACGCGCACCTGACCATCTCGGAGATCTCCTGGTCGGAGTACCCTCGGGCGAACCAGTACGCGAAGGCCGCCTCCCGTTCGTGCCGGAGTTGCGCTTCGTAGGGGGACCCGACTTTGTCGCCTTCCTTCATGGCGACGTCGAACAGGTCGGGCCCCTGGTAGGTTCCCCGGTACTTGTAGGTCATGGCTTCCTTCGTTTCTAAGCGTCTCAAATGGTTCGGGTGGTAGTTGCACTGCTAAGCGGCACGAACTGTCCTGCTAGGCGGCATTGTGGGCGCGTCAGTGGCCTTCTGTGCCCGATAGTTCCGCTGGTAGATCCTCAAAGCCAGCTTGCACGGCTCGCACGGCTCCTCGCCCTTCCGCAAATGCCGACGCCACGCCGCGTGCGTCCCGCACGGATGCAACCTTCGCTCGAAGTTCACGCCGCGCTGCTCAGCCTGGTAAGCGTTGTAGGCGTCCTTGCACTTCGCGCACGCACGCTCGCCCCGCCGGTAGTGGCGCATGTAGGCCGCGTACGTCCCGCACGGTTGGATGTCCCGCTTCCGGATCGGTTCGACCTGTTCCACCCGACGCGACTCCGCAGCGATGCGCTTCCGGACCTCCGCCAGTGCATCCGCAAGAGCCTGCTCCTCACGGGCAAGCTCAGCGAGCGACTTCACCCTCGGCGCGTACTGGTAGCTCATCGCAGCACCTCGTAAGCGGCAGACATCCGAGCCTCATAGGCTTTCGCGTCAGTCAGCTCGAGGCGCGTAACCTGCACCTTCCTCTCCAACCTGATCCAGTCCTCATCGCGTGAAGCCCGCGACGCGTGACGTTCCCTCGAAAGCCGATCGGCCAGCGCATCCGTGATCGCTTTCGCCTCCTCGAACCGGGCCCGCGCCACACCCAACGCGCTCACGCCGCAGCCTCGGCTTCCCGCTGCGCGACCTGGGCCAACCGGCGATCCCCACTAGCCCGGAGTTCGGTGTTGTAGGCGCGTTCCCCGTTGCCCTGCCGGCGCCCCGCCGCGTACTGGTCACGGAAACGTTCGAGGACCCGCTGCCGGATCTTCGCCTCCGTCACCACGGGCCGGGGAGGCTCGAGGGCGTTGCTCTTCGCGACCGCCCGCTCCGTTTCGTGGCTGATGATGCGCCGGATCATCGGGGCATCAACGACCGGCCGGTTCGTCGGCTCCGCGTACCGCTCGTAGAACAAACTCACCGCGGCGTGGCAGGCCGTGACCTCCGACCCGTGGAGCACCTTCGCCCACAGGTCCAAGGTCGGCTTGTTCACCTGCACCCGCGGATCGAGGGCGTTCGCCAGAGTCAGGATGGCTTTCGTCTCGTCGATGTTCATGCCTGGATCGCTCTCTGCTCGAAGGGATTCTCGTAGGTGGTGGGCTCGTAGGAATCGAGGGCCCGGAGGTTCGTGGCAATGCGCCGCTCACTGGTGGTCATACCGCCGTCCCGGGGGGCGGCCTTCTCCTGATCGGTGAGCATCCAGTTCCGCCACGTGGCAGCCCAGTCGAGCTTCGTGGCGTCCTTGCCGGTCTTCGCCGTCCAGTAGTTGATGAACTTCTGGGTGGAGATCCGGCCATTCACGTCCGGGGTGTTCTCCTTGGCCCAGGCGATCATCGCCGGGGTCGGGGCGAAGTCGTCGGGGATGCGAGTGCCGCGCCGTTGGGGGGTCACAGAAGCTTTAGCTTCTGTAAGGGTCGGGACGGGCTGGGTCGGGGTAAGGCGAACTTCTTCCGAAGTTCCCTCGGCGTTCGGCCGAACAGGCTCCGAACGTTCGCCACTCGTTCCGGTCCTTTTCGACCGAACCTTCCGCATCCGTTCGCGAGCTGCGTCCCGCTCCGCTTCGACGTCCGACTTCATCGGCTGGTAGTCGGCCCAGTCCTTGAACTGGTACGTACCGTCCCCGTTGTCGATCCACATTCCCGCGGAAACAAGGGCCTTGCAGTTCTTCGCCGTGCCCCCCAGGCGTCCGATCGCAGACATCGCGATCTGCCCGTCCGTGAGGTACTGAGCGCACCATGTACCAGCCAGAGTCCACACGCCGACATCTGCAGGACTGAGCCCGAGGACCTTCGGGTGACCATGAAACCCGTCGTCAACTTTGAACCAAGGCATCAGGCCGCACCCCCGAAGATGTCGAGTGCGCCCTGACTGAGCCTGTTGGCTATCAGTTCGCAGTAGCTTTCGTCGAGCTCTACGCCTACGGCTTTCCGCCCGTTGTCCACAGCGGCGCGGAGGGTAGTGCCCGAGCCTGCGAACGGGTCAAAGATGGTGTCGCCCGGGTTGGTGAACTTCCGCACCCAATCACTAACCATCGGGAGGGGCTTCGATGTGGGGTGCCCCTCGTTCTGCGCGGTGGGGAGGATGTAGTTGCCATGCTTGCCCCCGCCGTTCCATGTCGGCTTTACGTCGCCGCGGTGCATGTAGGCGATGGACTCCCAGCCCGTCCCTGGGCGGTCCCCGGTTATCTGAGGCATCGGGTTGGTTTTGACCCACACGCCTAGCCGCATGACGCGGAGGCCGCCTACGGGCTCCTGTTCGACGTGGCAGGCGTGGCGGTAGTCGAGGTTCGCTATAACCCATCGACGGGTAAGCCTGCCGCACTCGCCCAACGCTGTGAGTAGGTCTTGGTCACTGAATGCCGCGAACTCGATCGCCTTCGAGTTCACCTCGGACTTGTTGCTCTTGGCCTTTGAGTGAGTGCGCTCGGTGTATGGGGGGTCGGTGATGACCGCATCAAAGCTGGCATCAGGGAACCCTCCCACGACGTCCGCGTAGCTTCCGTGGTAAAGGGTGACCAACTCGTCCTGGTAGTAGATGCTCATCGGCTCGCCTTCCTGACGGGAGAAGCCGGGTGGTCGGTGGGCTCGTCCGCGACGTGGGCCCACATGGGTTCCGGGCCGACGATCCGCCCGTTGCAATAGCGGCACTCACTGAGGGCCTTCACTGGGACACCTCGGCCCGATTGAGGATGTCGTAGACCGTCCGGCCACTGATCCCGTAAGCCTGGGCGATCTCCTCGACGGGGATCCCGTTCGCGTAGAACATCTTGGTCAGGTGTCCGTCATCCGAGCGGACGGCGACGCGCCGGGCAGCGTGTATCGCTAGGAGTTCTCGCGCCGCTTGCTGCTGGGAGTTGTCAACGTCGCGGGGTTGGCGTAGTCTCATGTTCAGTTCGTTCCTTTGCTTAGGAGCCCGGCGGGTATCTGACCACCCGCCGGGCTTTTGCGTGTCCTCTCATTCTACGCCTACCAAGCGATAAAGTCCCGTTTGGTAGGCGTAGAACCGGGTACTACTTAGGGCCTAATCGCTACAGCCGGCGCACTCCGCTGTTTGAGGGTTGATGGGCCGCCGGCACGAGGTGCACAGTTCCGGGTTTAGGATCTCGCCCGCCATCAGAAAGGCGCGCTGTCGTTGGAGCCACCCCACGGCTGGGACTGCTGCTGAGCCTGTTGCCCGCCCTGCTGTCCTCCGCCGCCGCCGTTGCCACGCTGCGTCCTGGTGACCTTCGCGGACGCGTACGCCAAGCTGGGGCCGATCTCGTCCACCTCGAGCTCCATCACGGTGCGCTTCTCGCCCTCCTTCGTGTCGTAGGAGCGCGACTTGAGGCGCCCCTGAGCGACCACACGCATGCCCTTGGTGAGCGTCTCCGCGACGTTCTCCGCCGCCTCACGCCATACGCTCGCCCGCAGGAAGAGGGTCTCCCCGTCCTTCCACTCGTTCGACTGCCGGTCGAACGTGCGCGGGGTGGATGCGATCGTGAAGTTCGCGACCGCGCTGCCCGAGGGCGTGAAGCGCAACTCCGGGTCCGAGGTGAGGTTGCCGATGACCGTGATTACTGTTTCGCCTGCCATGTTGATGCTCCTTAGAAGTTCTTGCCGTGCTTGTGGGTTCGGGTGGCGTTGTAGTCGAGCTTTTCGAGGATCATGCCCTCGAGGTCGATGCCGTTCGCGCCGCAGAAGTCCAAGACGCGGATCACCACATCGGCCATCTCGGACGGGACACCCTCCGGCTTGTGCTGCTTGACGCTGGCCGGGTGCCGGAAGTCGTTCATCGTCGGGTAGTACGTCTCGTCCGCCGGCTTACCATTCCGCAGCTCCTCCAGCGCCTCGGAAAGCTCCGAGTGCATCAGAGCAATGCGCTCCGCGTTGAGGGACAGTAGCCCCCGCCCCTGGGTGGGCTCGTCGTCATGGAAGCCCTTCTCCGCCGACTGCCGGTACGCCCTCTCCTGCAGTTCGCTGATCGTTGTCATGCTGCCTTCCTGTGGGTGAGTACCCGGTTGTAGTCGTTGTCGATCAGATTCCACTCGCCCGTTGCCAGGTCGAGAAAAGGTTCATCCTCCGGCTGCTGCCAGCGGGACAGCTTCCAGCCGTTAGCGCGGGCCCGTTCAGCGACCCTCGCGTCCGACTCGATCAGCCCGTTCATGGCTGCGCAGAGGACGATGATGTTCGAGGGCCGGTCGAGGAGTTTCGAGCCGCCCATGCCGCGGTTGCTGCGGTGCTGGGGGACGAACGTGTCCTCCCTCCCGACACACCCGCACGGGCAGTGCAGGTCCCGGGCCAGGTACTTCGCGAAGTGCCGGCCGTTCATGCCACACCGGCCAAGCCCTGCGCGTGCATCCGGTCAGCCTCACGCTCAGACGCCGCATACGTCCGACCCGTCGCCACCCGCTCCCGCAACTGCTGCAACTTCTTCGACGCCGCATCCAACACCGCCGCCGACCGCAACCGCTCATGGAGTAGGGCCGCGAGCTCGTCGTCCGCCTCCGCCTGCACCTCCAGCCACGCCACCGAGGACTTCGGGTCCTCGAAGCGATGTTTGGTGATGAACACGGCCCGCTTGTGCTTGTACGTTGCCTCCGCGTTCGCCGCCGCCAGGGCGATGCCCGCGTACTCGTCGGCCTTCCGGGCGTACTCGAGCGACACCTGCCCGAGCGTTGCTGTTGACTCGTTCATGCCGCACCACCCTCCGACGTGGTGGTCGACACCTTGAAAGCGATCACTTGTGCGGTCCGGTTGCTTAGCAAAACACCATCAGATCCAGCGGCTTCTTGGATAACGTCTACCAGCGATTGCCGCTCGCCAAATTCGTTCGCAACCCATCTATTCATGCCGCCACCTCCAGGCCCTGCTGTGCGGCGAGCATGTCCCGCAGTGCTGCGATGGCCTGCTGGGGGACGACACCGTTGCCGGCGGCCTTGAGGGCCTCGTTGCGGGTGATGCCCGGGACGTCGACGATCCAGCCGTCAGGGACGCCCATGAGCCACTCGGCGAAGCGGGCACTCAAGCGGTGGCCGCCGTCGCGTCCAGTGGGCTCGGTAGGGGCAGGGGCACATCTTCCCAGAGCTTGCTCCCATCGTCGGATGGCTGGCCCGTACTCGCCCCAGGCAACGTCGACGCCAGCGCGTTCTCCAGGTTCTGCGGCTGCGACTTGTCCCGCGCCCAGATTGTCTGATTTCGGGATTCGCCGTGCTGCGCTCGAGTGGTCGGCAACAGTGAGACGACGGCGCGCAAGGACGAAGACGCGAAAGCGTCCATGCGGGGCTCCCACATCGGAAGCTCGTAGGCCACGCCATTGACAGTCATACCCGAGGTCGGAAAGGTCTCCAAGTACACGTCCAAGGGCCCGAAGATAGGACCCTCCGTCCGCTCCCACACGTCCCGCAGACTGTTCCATTTCGCTATAGGCTCCGGCACTGTAAGCACCCCTTACGTTCTCCCACACGACATAGGTGGGCTTGATGGTGGCGATGGATTCCCGCATCTGAACCCAAAGGTTCGAGCGGGTGCCCTCGGTCATTCCCTTGCGGCGGCCGGCGGCGGAGAGGTCCTGGCAGGGTGTCCCGCCGCTGATGATGTCGACGGGCTCGACGGCGGACCAGTCGATCTTCGTCATGTCCCCGTGGTTGGGGGCGCCGGGCCAGTGGTGGGCGAGGATCCTCGAGGGTGCTTCCTCGAACTCGGACACCCAGGCTGTCTCGGCGCCGAAGACCTGCTCGACGGCGAGGGCGAGCCCCCCATACCCGGCGCAGAGTTCTGCGGCCCTCACGCTGCGGCCTCCTTCGGGAACCGGCGTGTGCCGTCCGCGACGATGAGCGCCAGGACAGACTCAGGTGCGGTCTTCGCCGCTTCCTGGTACAGGGCCTCAAGCTCGGGCCGGGTGGAGCACGCCGCGATCTTCGCCTTCCACTCGTCGAGGTTCACCGTCTGCCGCTGAATCGTCCGCGGGGGAGCGGCTGGATCCTCGGGTGCGCCGAGCTTGCCCTGCTCCTCCTCGGCGTCGTGCAGGTCACCCTTGTGCCAGAGATCCAGGGCGGCCCCGAAGCGCATGCCGGCGTTGCGAAGCGCGTCGCCGATCGCTTCCTTGACGGCATTGCCGCCCGTCTTGCCCTGCGAGTCGCCGTAACCGAGGCGCGTTATTCCACAGATGGACAGCTTGATCCACAGCCCGCCGAACGCGTCGAACTTCGGAAGGCCGTCGTCGCCGACCGCGAGGGGCTCCCACGACCAGTTCGGGTCGACATCGAGGAGCCGGTCCGTAAGGGCTGCGTGCCCGACGTAGTCGAGGTGGATAGAGCGGGCATGGTAGCCGCCGCAGAACTTGTTGTCTGCCGAAGCGTTGGTCCCCGGACGGCAAGCGAAGCGCTCTCGGTCGTCCTTCTTCATCTGCTTCGGCAGTTGGTTCACCTGGTGGGGCTTGAAGGGTGCGCGGAGCAACTCCAGCCCGGTCAGCTTATCGGTCATGATGCTTCCTCAAACTCGATGGATGGTGCCGGGATGGGGTCCGCGACGTGCTTGTGAGGGACCAGCCCGAACGTGTAGATGCGGTGGGCGGCCTTGAAGAACTCGAAGTGCTCCCGGATCTCCGCCCGGTCCTTCGCCAGCGGGTGGAGGAACGTGCCCTCCGGGGTGATGTGTGCGACGTACGTGGCCTGCACCTCGGGGAGTTGGATCTCCGCCTCCGGGGCGTCAGGCTCCACGTAGAAGTCCGCCAGGGAGTAGGCGGCCGTCTGGACCTTCACCTCTTTGTAGATGCCATTCGAGGTCTTCCAGTCGATCATCACGGGCCCGTCATTCAGGCTGGGGATGAGGCCGATGGCGTCGAACCGGCCGGCGCAGTTGAAGTCCTTCAGGTAGACGGACTTCTCGGTGAGGATCGGCTGGACGTTGAAGCGGTCAAGAAACCGGGCATACCCGTCCACGTACGGGTAGAGCTCGTCCGGCACTTCCACGGGGATCCCGTGCACGTACTTCTCCGCGATCTCGTGGATCCGCGAGCCTCGCACCCCGGCCTTGTCCCGCAGCGCGTTCGGCTCATCCTTCGCGATCCGGACGAACGCCTCCTGATCCTGCAGGTCACGGACCTCCCACGCCTTCTCCGCGGCGATACGTGCCGCCCAAGCGGTGAGGTTCTTCGGGATGCCGCCGCTGATGACGGTGGTCACGCTCGTCGTGCGCTTCCCGTTCACGGTGTACTTGTGGGCCTCTTCGTCGAAGATCAGCCCGGGGGTGATGTCCTTCTTCACGGCAGCCATTCCTCTTCCTCCAATGCGTAGACCTCGGGCGGGGTGGTTACTTCCCACTGCTCCTGTGGGGTGGGGTCGGCGCTCACTGTAGGTAGTCCAGGAGGACGAAGAACGCGATCAGGGTTCCGACAGCGCCGGCGAGGCAGAGGGCGTCGTTGGCGTACTCGCGGACCGCGGCGGGGATCCGGCGGCTCATCGGTTTACCCCCGCGGTGAGTGCCTGGATGGCGCAGGCGAGGTTTTGCTGCTCCGCATCGAGGTGGTAGGCGCGGTTGTTGTGGCTGTTCTCGCTCCCGTACATCTCCATGAGGCAGTTGCCTGTTTCCAGCTTGTGGATGGCGGCGACGGCTTCCATCGCGTCGACCATGACGAACGGGTTCACCGGGTGGTTCAGGAGGGCGGCGAGGATGCGCCCCTGCTGCGTGTACGCGTTGCCGGCGTCCTCCTCGGTGGATCCGGCCCACAGGTAGACGAGGGTGTCGGACACGTCCACGGGGGTATTCTGGGAAAGGAAGTCGATCACTTGGTAGGTGCTGGTTTCCGGAAGGGCTGAGAGGTGCAACTCTCGGCCCTTCGTTGCGATTGCGGTCATGCTGTCACCTCATAACCGGCGCCGCGCAGGGCTTCCTCGTGGTCGAGTCCGCCCTGGAAGGATCCGGGGAGTTCGCCCCAGTTGACGACGTTGCCGTCCGCGTCCGCCGCGAAGATGTAGGTCTCTCGAATCAGCCCGTCAAAGTCTTCAACGGCCGAGACGATGACGTGCTCAGCGCCTTCGAGGGGCTCGCTCAGGCGGAAGTGCTGGGCGTCTCCGGAGAAGCGGGAGAGGTTGGTGTACATGGGTGTTGCGGTCTTCGTGCTCACGTTGTCCTCAGTTCGTTGGTTGTGTCGGTGTCTCGGAGTCGGTCAGCCCACTCGATGAGGGCTTCCCACACGTTGTGCAGATTCAGGGGGTCCAAGGTTTCTCCTGGTTAGGCGGCGGTCGCTTCGACGAACGCCTCGAGGTCCTCGGGGTCGTACCCGATTTCCTTGTAGCCGAGCCGGACGTAGCGGGGGCCGATCTCCTGGTGCCTCCAGTTGCGGAGGGTCTTCGGGGAGCGGTGGAGGAACTCGGCTGCCTCTTTGGCGGAGAGATAGGTCTTCACGCTGCTGCCTCCCATCGGGCGCACACCCCGTGCGAGCGGGCCGGCCGGGAGCTGGTGTGGTAGCCGACCTTCTGGATGATGCCGAGGGCGCGTGCCCGGCGGAACAGGGAGCCCCAGTGGTTGGGGTGCGGGGGCTCTTCGAGGCCGGCGAGGGAGAGCGAGTACGCGTCGAAGGGTTCGCCCTTCGCGGCTGCGGCTTCGATGGCCCGGATGCCCTGATCGGCCCAGGGCTCGTATTCGAGGACGGCTGGCTTGCTCATCAGATTTCCTTCCAAGGGGTATAGGTGGCTGTGCGGGTGTAGATGGTGGTGCCGGCGGGAACGTCTTCGATGCTCTCGAGGACCGTGTATTTGTCGCCTTCGAGGATCGCGAACTGGATCTCCGAGCGCGTGTCGTCCGTGTTCTCCAAGATGTGCTGGAGGCGGTGGGCGACGGCTGATAGGACCGCGGAGAACAGGCGGTGGCGCTGGGCTCGGGCTTCGAGCCAGGCGACGTAGCGGTTGATGGCCTTACGCAGCGTGGTCATTGGTCAGGCTCGCTTCGAGGTCGGAGAGCCCGGCCTGCAGGCCTGCGTTGTGGATGCCGGCTAGGGCGAGCTCGCTACGGAGGTAGCGGGAGAGGACGACGATGTTCATCTCGTGCGGGCTCATGCGGCTCGTGTCAGCTTTACAGGAGACACTTCGGGGACGATTGACGTCAACGTGAACAGGTCTTCCGTCCTCAGGCCGAGGGCCTTCGCGATCTTCGCCGCCGTGTCCGGGTTGCACGCCGACCGCTTCGTCAGCAGGTTCCCCACGGTTCCCTTCGACACCTTCGCCTGGAGGGCGAGTTCCCGCTGCGTGATGCGCTTGAAAGTCATCGCCATACGCAGTGCCGGGCGGTTCACCACGGCGGTGAACTGCCGCTGATTCTCTCCGTAAGTCATCTCTTGCCTCTCTGTAGTGCGTATACCTGACACTATACGGCGTGACCGGGTTTGGTCAACTAGACCACTGCTAAAATCCTTAATGTTTGGCTGTTTAGCTAATTACTTGCATGTAGTTTGTGACCAGCCGCGCCCACTAGCCATTTGCCAAGGAAGCGAAGCCACCCGAAAGTGAGCACGTGACCAAACTGTCCGAACTACTCAACGCCGCGAACCGCAATGGATGGTCCAGCCGGGACATCCAACGCGAAGCCACTAAGCGCGGCTACCAGGTCTCACACTCGACAGCCGCCAAGTACCTCAACGGGACACACTCGACGCCGACGCACTCAGTTCTATCCGCCCTCGCCGACGTTTTCGGTCTGGACGTGAACACGCTGAGGGAGGCGGCCGGCATGCCAGGTGTGGGGGAGGCCTTCGTGATGCCGGATGAGGCAGCGAGGCTCACGCCGGACCAGCGGAGCGCGATTCTCCACGTGGTGCGGGCGATGCTCGGCGATGAGGCGCAAAAACCCACGTATAGCCCGGAGCCGAACGTGGATCCGGACGTGGACGTCACGCAGTTGCCGCGCCTTCCACGTAGATAGACAGCACCAACTACCCGTAGACGCTCGTCTACTACTGGTGTACCCACTCGACCCACTAACAAACGATTGACCGCCCACCGCTGATGGGCGCCAATTGGAACTACCAACAACCCAGGAGAGACCGTGAAGGACAACCAAGAGACACTGCAGAGACTGATCCTCGACCTCAAGGGCGACAGGTCCTACGAACGCCTCGCCAGGGATTGCGGGGGAGAGGTGAAGTCGCGGGCCCTGCACCGTGCGGCGACGCGGCCGGCGCTCAGCTTCCCCGACCCCGATACCATCCGTGGCTTGTCCCGCGGGTTGAATGTCCCGGTCACTCGGGTGGTCCTCGCGGCTGCACGGTCGGTGGGTCTGAATGTGACTGACAGTGACCCGTCCGAGCTCGTTCTGCAGGGCGCCGGTGATCTCCCGCAGGAATCGAAGGACCTCCTCATCGGCATGTCCCGTCAACTGCAAGCGTCGAACCTGTAACGGAGGCACGACACACCGGCGTGTCGGATAACGACACAGGGGTGCCCGTTTCAACTGTCACAGCCGCACCATAGGTTTCATCCATGGGTCTCATGGGGACAGCCGTTGAGCTGAAAGTAACAGTCGTTGAAGGTCACCTAGAAGAGGGTTGGGGGTCCTGGGATCACGAGTCCCGGACGGTCACCCTACGGGCCGGAATGGGCGCGATACAGCGCCAGTCGGTGCTAGCGAAGATGCTCGGCCATGCAGTGCTGGGCCACGAAGAATCGACCGAAGAAGGCGACACTGAGGCGGCCGCATGGGCTGCCCGTCAACTCATCAACCCGGGCAGGATCGCCGCCACGCTAAAGGCGGTCAACTGGGTGGGGCTCCTGGCGAGGGAGCTCGAGGTCATGCCTTCGGATGTGTGCGCCTACTACCAGTCACTGAGCGATGAGGAAAGGCTAGGGATTAGGAAGATGATCGAGATGATGCCGTGCGGTTACCCGGGGGCCGGCTGATGGCCCGCCCGCCGTTGCCGATCGGTGAGCGGGGAAACATCAAGCGCACCCAACAGGTGGATGGTTCGTGGGTGGCGTCGTGCCGGTTCCGTGACGTGGATGGGGTGACACGGCGTGTCCGGGCGGAGGGAGTGTCGGGGCAGAAGGCGGAGAACCGCTTGAAACGGAAGCTGACGGAGCGTTCCACCGGCGACGGCATCACCTCCGAGGATCGGGTCACCGTCCTGGCGGAGCGGTGGTTCGCGACAGTGGACAAGTCGCCGGGCACACGCGACGTATATAGGAGAGTCCTCGACGTCCACGTAATCCCCGGCCTGGGGTCGCTGCGGATCCGTGAGGCTACGACGGCGGCCTTGGATGGGTTCATCCGGAGGAAGGCGAAGACCACGCCGACTACGGCGCGGCAGTGTCGGACGGTGCTGTCGCTCATGTTCGGGCTCGCCGCACGCTATGACGCGGTCCCGTCCAACCCAGTGCGGGACACGCACGCCCCTGTGGTTAAGAGGGGGAAGGTGCGGGCGATGACGTCGGATGAGTTCCAGGCGTTCATGGCCCACCTGCAGGCATGGTCCGCCGGCACAGGCCGGGGCCCGGCGCGGAACGCATCCGTCGTCGATGTCGTGGACCTGTTCATCGCGACAGGCTTGCGGCCGGGGGAGTTGCTGGCGCTGCGGTTCCAGGACGTCGACTGGAAGGCGGAGGCAATCACCGTCACCGGCACGATCAAGCGGACGAAGGAGGACGGGCTGCACCGTCAGGCGTACCCCAAATCCGAGCATGGGGAGAGGGTGCTCAAGCTCCCGGGGTTCGCGATGTCGGTGCTGTTGAAGCGGAAGCTTGCCCAGGGCACGGGGTTGGTTTTCACGAACCGGCTCGGCGGGGTGTGGGAGCCGGCGAACTTCTCCCGCGTCTGGGTGTCCGCCCGCGGCGAGGAATGGGCGTGGGTCAAGCCCTCGAGCTTCCGGAAGGCGGTGGCGACGATCATCGAGCGCGAGTCCGGATCCCTCATGGCTAGCAAGCAACTCGGCCACTCCTCGGATGCGGTCACGATCCGCCACTACATCGAGGCGAACCGTGCGGCGCCGGATTCGTCGGCGGTGCTGGAGAGTTTCCGGTCAGGCGGCAACTTCGACAATGAGGGCGCGTAAGCCCTCGGGCCCGCGATAGGCGGGGCGGCCCTCATCTACTCAGCAAAGATGCGGATTGCCCCGCCCGCGTGCTTCACGATCGCATCCACCAGAGTGTCGTAGTCGATGCCGAGCGCGTCTGCAACGGCGACGGCATCCTTGTTCTTCTTCCCAACCTTGACCCCGTCGTTCCCTGCGATCAGACCAGCAGTCCTAGCCTTTGAGATGCGGTAGCCAGCCGTTCTCTGGGAGATGCTGAATCGTTCGCATACAGCCTTGTTGGGCCACTGTCCCTCGGCCAGCGCCGTGTTGTAGGTGGACGCCACTTCTTCTAGCCAACCTTTGCTCATACATAGCAGTCTACTAGCAGCACGCGCCATGTGCCGCACTGGGCGCTGGGGGTAGGCGGGGGAGTTTCCGGTCACTGACCGCTTACTGACCGCTTTGAGCAGGATTCAGTGGGATTCAGACGTTCCAACTGGGACGATTGGGAATCCCCAATGAGCCACTGACAAGCATGAATAGTGTCGAGCGTGTTCGGTAGGGACGAACCGGAAACCCCTGACCCTGTATCGAAGGGTTACTGGTTCAAGTCCAGTCGGAGGAGCAACAAA
>NZ_JBZCND010000009.1:0-11302 GCF_058269135.1 Arthrobacter sp. TJ-265
CTGATCGATGATCTCTCCCGTCACAGGATCGATCATCGTCTCTGTTGCTTCGGTCGTGAAGTCGTTCACGGCCATCTCCTCTCGGATCAGGCCGGACCCTCACACACCGTTTTTCTTACAGTCCCACGGGGTGCTGAAGGTTTTGTTGACTCGCCGAAGTTGGTTCAGGGTGAAGGCGTCCGGGGCTAGTTCAGGGCTGATCCGGGGTCAGTCCTGGGCGGTGGCGTCGATGAGGGCGCGCATCGCGGAGTTGAGTTCCTCGACCTTGTCACGGGTGAGATGGAGGCGTTCCATCATGGTTCCCGGCACGGACAGCGCCCGGTCCCGCAATTGGACGCCGGCCGGTGTCAGTTCGATGGCGAGGGCTCGTTCGTTGCCCTCGACCCGTTGCCGGGTGATGTAGCCGAGCGTTTCGAGGCGCTTGAGCATGGGGGAGAGCGTGGCTGACTCCATGAGCAGCTCTTCGCTCAGGGACTTCACCGTTCGCGGGCTGCGTTCCCACAGGGCAAGCATCACCAGATACTGCGGATGCGTCAGGCTTAATTCCTGCAGCACGGGCCGGTAGGAGTTCACGACGCTGCGGGACGCCACTGAGAGGGCAAAGCATAGCTGGCGCTCTAGCAACAGATCATCTGGTTCGGACGTACGGGAATCCCGGAGTCCTGCGTCGTGGGCGATACCTGTTGTGTCTGTCATGTTGGTCATCCCTGGGGCTTACGAGGGCTGAGGTAAGACGACCCATCAGCGTTGCGGACGACATCCCACTGCTGTAACTCCTGCTGACGCTTCAACTGGGCGGCATCGTCGCGGTACACGATCTCTCCCGCGGTGGTTCCACGGGCTGCGGGACCGAAGAACATCCGCAGCTTGTCGGTGGCGTTCATGAATCGGTTCGTGAAGGACGGCTTCTGAGCCATGTGGTTTCCTTTGAACGAGAAGATGGTTGTAGTTTTTAGTACACTAACAGTTAGGGTACTACATAAACAGGTCTCTCAGCATGCCGCCACACTGGTAGTAGCCCTTCGTCAAGCACACCTGACCACAACGCGAATGGACGTGTGGCGTTGGGGTACACCTCAACGCAACTGTGCGGATTGGCTCAGATGGTGTGGTTTCAGGTCGTTCTTCGGGTTTCGCGATACGCACGTCGGGGGGTCTGGACCTGATGCAACGTGCGGTTGCTGCTCGGCTGCATGGGGCCGGCTTACGGATGGGGCTGCAGCCCCGTGTCGGATGTGTGGGGTAGTGAGTAGGATCGGCGGATGACTAGCGCTGAGGATATGCCGCTGACTTACCCAGAATTCAACGATGATGGCGATCGGAACCCGGTTCGTTTTCCACTGACGGAGGCCTCGGAGCAGTGGGAGGTGGACACTGCTCAAGCGGTGGAGTCCATGGGGCCGGAGGAACCGTGGAGCTTGGGTACGCCCACAGCTGAGCCTGACCAGAAGTAGCCGTTGGGCCCCTGCTGTACGTGAGGTCCGTGTGGGTGCCGGCTTTGTCATGATGCTCTTAGCCCTGGCCGCCTATCGTGACCGGCATGTCATCGGGCGCTTCCAAGCAGACGTGCTGCTGGGGGCCTTCCACCTCGGGGAGGACCGCCAGCCCGAGATCGCAGTCGGTCTGGCCACGGTCTGGGCGGCAGCGGAGCGTCCTGTTGCTGGCCGGCGTCGTCATTGTCGCGGCTGGTCTGATGGGGATGTAGGTGAAACTTCTCATCGCGTTGTCCGCTGTCGCTGGTAGCTTCACCGGATGGACGCCACCCTGCCCACACCCCGGACCGCGCACACTGCCACGACCTCGGACCTTGCAGGTCGTGAGGGCTTCGATGAGCAGTTTCTCGGGGTCCCGGTGCCCGTGCCGGCGCTGGCCGGGGTCGAGGCGGTTCTGCTCCCGTACACGTATTTCTCGGTGTTGATGCGGCCGGATAAGCGCTTGGCCGCGATCACGGCTCTCGGGATCGACGGGGCGAAGCTCATGGACCTCGACCGGTCGGGGATTCAGCGGCGGTTGGATCTGCGGTTGCCCGAGGATCAGCAGACGGGGGAGCGGGTTTACGTGTGCAACGACATCGACCGTGGGCACCTGGTGCGTCGGGCATCAGCGGTGTGGGGTGACACACGGGTTGAGGCGGCGACCGCGAACGAGGACACCTTCCATTACACGAACGCTGCCCCGCAGGCCGCGACGTTCAACCAGGGCCTGGAGCTGTGGCTGGGACTTGAGTCGTACCTGCTCGAGAACGCTGCGGATAATGGGCGGCGCCTGATCGTGTTCACGGGCCCGATCTTCAGCGACGTCGACCCCGTGTACCGGGGTGTGGAGATCCCGCTGCTGTACTTCAAGGTCGCCGTGTTCCTGCAGGACGGTTTACTGGCGGCGACCGGGTATGTCGTTGATCAGACACCGCAGCTGGCTGACCTCGATGACGTGCCGAAGCCCGGCGCCGTTGGGGATGACGCGCCACCGTTGGGGCCGTTCCGGACTTTCCAGGTGCCGATCCGCGACATCGCCGCGCTCACCGGCCTCGAGCTCGAGCAGCTGGCCTGGGTTGATCGGATGCCGATCGCTGCGGCCCTACCGACGGCGCGCGTGACCTCGGCCTGGCGGGAGCTCTCCAGCCCGGAATGCCTTGACCTGGATTTCGACCTCAATGACTGACCTCGACTTCTCGCGGTTGTGTCCCTATTACCTGTGAGGGCGATGGTGGATCTTCTATCGGCACGCCGCATACCGCCGCCGGCACGATGTGTCAGGCAGGAGTGATGTGCCGTGCGGGAATGGGGCTTGAGTAGACAACGCTGGTCGTGATTCCGCCGAGGGTAGCGAGGCGACCGGTGATGCGTTCGAGGTCGCGCATTGAGCGGGCGAGAACCTTGATGATGAAGCAGTCCGCACCGGTCACGTGGTGAGCTTCAATGATTTCGGGCATCGAGTCGACGAGGTCATGGAACGGCTTGTAATGGCCGGTGGGGTAGGCCAGTCGCACGAACGCCGTCACGGTGTACCCGAGAGCTTCAGGTTCCACTGTGATGGAGTATCCGGTGATGACCCCACCATCGGTGAGACGTCGGAGGCGATCACTGGTCGCGCTCGGTGAGAGGTTGATGACTCGAGCGAGTTGAGCAACACTTGACCGCCCGTCCTGCTGCAGGTGATGAATGATCGCGTGATCGGTTGCATCAAGGTCCAGGCGGGGGTTCGATGGCATAGCGGCGAATCTACCGTGGAATTACACCTGTCAGCAGCTCCATACGCTTGGTGTGCTGTTCCAAGAAAGAGTGAGGGGAGATTTGATAGAGGTATGTCTACCTCTCTCTCCGCGGCTGACTTCTTCGCCGCAAAACTCGCCTATGAGACGGACCCTGCGGACCTCGCTGCTGCTCGTGCGTCTGGTTTGAATCCAATCGTCATCGATACTCGTTCGACCGTTTCGTGGAGTCAGGGCCGTATTCCTGGCGCTGTCCACATCCCGAATGCAGAACTCGAAGCAGGTATTGCCGGCATTGCACCCGCCCTGGATGCCGCGATCGTCGTCTACTGCTGGGGGCCGGGCTGCAACGGCAGCACCCGCGGCGCGTTGATTCTGGCGTCACTGGGTTACACGAATGTGCGCGAGCTGATCGGCGGGTTCGAGTACTGGTCCAGGGAAGGCTTTGCCATTGTCAGTGATGAGGGGCGGGGGCGCCGCTCACCGGATCCCCTGACAGCACCCGTCCGGGCCTCGGCATGACAAATATGTTGGCCCGGGGGTTTGAGCACTAGGCATCATGGTCTGCTCCGTCTGTAACCCGATCCCCTGCGGGCGCCCGACGGCTCTGCGATGATCATCGGTAAGTGTCCTGGAGCGAAGGAAGCACATCGGTGGAGGGTTTCTCCCGGCCCCATTCGCGCGGCAACGCAGGATGAAGCTTATTGCAAGATGCCTCTTCGTTCTGGTCGCGTTGACGGTGGTGACGCCTGTGATTGTTGGGCTCATCGGCTACCACACAGCGTTGCCGATTGGCCTGACCGTTGCAGTTCGTACGAGGATCGGCATTCGGGCAGATCCGCATCCGCGTTTATGTCGCTTGTTGATCAGTCTTGTCGGCTCCAGTCGTCATTGTTTGTGGTATGCGGGTTGGTAGGAGCAGGGCGGCTGTGTTCGCGGTGACGATGAGGACTATCCCAGCCCATTCGACGACACCGAGTTCCTCGTGAAGCAGTATCGCTCCAATCAGGGCGGCCAGGACCGGGTTGACGCTCATGAGGATCCCGAACAGGTTCGTGGGAATCCTCCGAAGCGCCATCAGGTCTGCGACGAACGGGACCGTCGACGCGAGGACGCCGGCACCGACGGCGTAGAGCAGGGTGGACGCGTCCGGGCGGGTAGTAATGAGTATCCAGACACCGACAGGCAGGAAAAGAGCGGCGGAGATCCCTGTGGCTGTGGCGGTGCCCTGGATTCCAGGGATGCGGGAGCCGATGGTCCTGTTGAGCAGGATGTACGCGGCCCAGCTGCAGGCGGCGATGAGGCCAAGGCCGATGCCCAGGTAGTCGGTGGTGGGTTGGGGCCGGGTGATCGCGATGACGCCGGCACCTGCGATGAGGGCAAAGATCGCACTGTTCTTGGTCCTGGAACTGAGCAGGGCGACCGCCAGGGGCCCACAGAACTCCAGTGTCACTGCCAATCCCAGGCCGATGCGATCGATGGCCAGGTACAGGGTGAGGTTCATCGTCCCGAAGACCACGGCCAGGAGCAGGATCGGCCACCACTGCGCCCGGGTCAACTCACGGATACGCGGCCGCACCACCGGCAGCAGAATCATCGCGGCGACGATCTGCCGGACGGCAACGACCCCGACCGGCCCGATGAACGGGAAGGCCAGGGACCCGCTGGCAGCCCCGAGCTGGTTCGACAGAGCACCACCCAACGCCGTCGCGATGCCAGCGGTTCGGTCACTACCTGCCTGCTTCATCGTTGTCATGATGGAAGTCTGTGCACTGGTCGTGACCTGCTCATAATGCATGAATAGTCATATTGATGCGCAGTGCGCATGGATAAACTGTCGGTGTGGATGTGGAACTGCGTCACCTTCGATCCCTGGCAAGCGTCATCGACACGGGGACTTTCACTGACGCTGGTATCGAACTCGGGATCTCCCAGACCGCTGTCTCGCGCAACATCGCTGCGCTGGAGTCTGCCCTCGGGGTACGTCTCCTGCACCGGACGACCCGCAGCGTGCAACTGACTCCGGCCGGTGAGCGGGTGCTTCGCCACGCACGTCGTGCCCTGGTCGTCGTCGCTGATCTGCGACAGGAAGCACTGGCCGCTCAGAGCACGATCCGGGTCGGGTACGCGTGGTCCGCTCTAGGCAAGCACACCCCTGAGTTTCAACGCCGATGGGCCGCAGCCCTACCGCACCACGAACTGCGTCTGGTCCGGACGAACACACCTACTGCAGGACTGCACGAGGGCACCAGTGACTTGGTGATCCTGCGTCGCAACCCCGAGGCAGCGAACCTCGAACTGGCCCTGATTGGCGCCGAGAAACGTTTCTGCGCGATGTCCGTCGATGACCCTCTGGCCACCAAACGCAGCGTCACCCTCGCGCAGGTAGCGGATTCCGCGTTGGCGGTCGATCATCGCACCGGAAGCACCCAACTCAACCTCTGGCCCGAGGGCGGCCGACCGCAGCGCACCATCCCCACCAATGATGTCGATGACTGGCTCACCCTTATCAGCAGCGGTACGGCCCGCGGCGTCACCGCAGAATCGACAGCACACCAATACCGCCGCCGGGGCCTCACCTACCGGCCCGTCCGCGACGCACCACCCGTAACCGTCTACGCCGGCTGGCAGAAGAATGATCCACCGGAGATCCTGCAGGACATCATCACCCTCCTCGCAGGCCTCTACCGCTCACCCCACTAAAACTCTGTACGCAGGAGGATGTCGTTGCGTGCGTAGACCCGCTCCCCGGTCTGCTGGTCCTCGGGAAGCCGCGGATCCAGCCGCCAGTCGATGCCGGAGCGGTCGAGGTCCATGAGCTTTGCGCCGTCGATGCCGAGTGCCGTGATGGCCGCCAGTCGCTTGTCGGGGCGCATCAGGACGGAGAAGTGTGTGTAGGGCAGCAGGGCCGTGTCGATGTCCTCCAATGACGGGATCGGCACGAGCAGGCCCAGGAAGTCCTCGTCGAGGACCTCGCGGTGCGAGAGGTCCTCGACGGTGGCGGATGCGGGGCTCGGGCGAGGTGGCGTCCATCGGCCGACGGTACCAGCGGCAGGTGAGAGACGGTTGAACCCGTTAGTGATTGACGGGCGGAACCGGATGGCGGCGGTCGAGGCGGAAGAACGCGGTCTCTTTGCCCATCGCGTACCCGCCCGCGGCCGCCGGCACAGCCACAAGGGCGAGTCCTTGCCAGGGGGACGGCAGCAGGAGCAGGACCGCCACTGCGGTGAGTGTCAGGGCGTAGATCGGCCAATGCGGCCCGCGGACACCCGTGAGGAAGCCGACAATGCTGCCGGTTAGAACCCCTCCAGCCGCGACCACCAGGGCCGGCAGGATGACCTCGGGCGGGACCGTGCTGACGAGCAGGATAAGCAGCCCGACGAGCAGCGCCGCGGGAATCAGCAGCCGGAGCCAGAACTCACGGTCGGCCCGCCTTCGATCCGGTTCCTGTCTGTCCATTGGTTCCCCCTTGTTCGTCCTCCCTGGAGCCTACCTAGTGAGCTACCGAGTGGATCGAACGAGCCAAGCCCCCACTCCGCCATGCGAATTCCTGTACAACTGTCTTGCAACCGACTTTCTGGTAGGAATCGCTCCACCAGTTGGAGGACAACGTGGCAGGACACACGAGGAGCAGCAGTGGCGGGGGAGTGGTGGTATCTCGTCCAGTTGTGTTGCAACCCACCGGTTGCAAGACAATCGTGTGGCAGTTGTCGAACCTACTATCGAGCAATCTCTTTCGGGCACGGCAAGTGGAGTTGGGATCGGCAAGGCGCCGCGACGCCGAACCAGTTGATTCGGGGTAAGGGCTGGCCAAGAGAGTGCACAACTATCGCCTCTCGAGGGGTGCGCCGTAGGCCCACAACCCTTGCAAGATAGACGCAGTACGCGACACAAACTGATCGCTCAACTCGATAAATGGTTCCCGACCAATCGATTGGGCAGGTGGGAAGCGCTTAGATCGCTTCGCTTCGTGTGTGCGGTGAGTTTGCGTGTCACCTGGTATGTAATTCCTGGGTTCAGCTGACGCCTTCCGTATAGATGGGGTTCCACAGAAGCGAGCGTCACCGGTTTACTGGAGTTCGCGAACTTCGATGCGGCTCGACAGGACGCGCGACGCGCGTTCGGCCCACGCGAGGGCTTCGGTTTCGCTTTCGGTTTCGATGACCCAGAACCCGCCGACGTAGGAGTCCGCGATGACGAAGGGTTCTTCCAGAATGCGCGCTTCACCGGACGTTGCGTCGACCGTCTTTGCGGTCGATGGTGGCTGCAATCCGCCCGCGGAGCGGAACGCTCCCGACGACTCGAGGTCTGCGTTGAACGCTGCGACGTCAGCTATGAACTTCTCGAACGCGACGGGGTCGAGTTCGACTTCCGATTCCATCGTGGGTTCGGTCGCAGAATCGTGGGGCACGGTCAGAAAGTATTGCATCTCATTCTCCTCTGTTGGTCGCCACCTTCAGGTGACTGCGGTTCGATGCTTAGCGTCGCGGATGGTGTCGCAACGGCACACTCTTTCGATGCTGGCCGAAACACGGTCAGGCAGCGCCAGAAACGAGCGCGTCGCCAAGCGGTGTACGTACATGGAGCATGGTCGAACCGACACGGTGAGAGTCAACGAGACCAGCAGCTCGCAAGGTCGAGAGATGATGTGACGCGGTCGACATCGCGAGTGACGTGGCTGCAGCTGCTTCTGTCGTCGATAGGGGGTCCTGCAGGCAGCGAAGTACACGTGATCGGCCGTTACCAAGCAGAGCCGTCAGTGCCTCGTCCGCGGCCGCAGGCGTTTGCGTCCAGATCTCCGTGACCCCGAGCGCCGGGTAGAAAAGAGTGGGCTGTGCGGGTAGTTCCGTGAGTGCTGCGCAGCGGCGCGACATGACAGAGGGCACGAGCACGAGACCACTGCCCCGGCAGTCGAGGACCTCTGAGTGCTTGGCGAGTTCCACCCGGACGGAGTCCGGCGACCAGGTCACCGCAGTATCGATGGAATCGATCATCTCGGCGATGCCGTGGCTGCTCACTCGTCGTGAGCGCGCGCCTATATCGGCCCGAAGCATCCTCTCGATGGTCGGCCAGAACATGCCGATCGTCGCGTCCCACATCTCCTCGAACGCGGCGGCAATATCGTCCCTAGCCCGTTCTGGTCGCGCCTGCATGTCGGTCAACATTCGCCGAGCGGGGCCCTCCGTCCGGCTCGCGCGCTTACCCAAGTCGACGCGCATCGGCTCCAAGTCTGCTCTACGCAACCGAGCAAGCTCCTCTTCAGGAGTGAGATCCCACGACGGAGCCGACGTGAAGAAGTCAGGCATGTAGCCCTCGTCGCCCACCACGAGCCGCAACAGCTTGAATGCTCGCTCCGGGACGAGACTGCGAGTCATACGCAACCAGCCCCACTGGAGGGGATGAAGCTGCGGGTTAGCAAGAACTCTCACAGCGTGACTTAGCTCATGGCCCGGCGACAATCCGAACCGGATGGCGGAAATGTCGTCGGGTGCAAGCCGGAACTCAACAACCTTTCGACCCATAGCGAAACAGTAACCAAGTTCTCCCATTACGCGCATCCTGTAGCCAACAGAAGGGAAACTGACATGGCTACACACATCACCGCGGAAGACCTCCGAATCGCTGGGTCAAGAACCCTCCGATTCGTCGGCGCCGTTCACGGCTCCGAAATCTCCTACTTCTTTGTGTCGAACGACCCTGGACAGGGCCCAGAACTGCACCGCCACCCCTATACAGAAACGTGGCTCGTGCTGGAGGGCGAAGCAACCATCCGCGACGGCGAAGACACCACGGTCGCGCGAGCCGGTGACACCGCCGTTGTGCAAGCCGGCTCGTGGCATCGCTTCACGAACACGGGAACAGGCGTTCTTCGCATCATCTGTGTACACGCTTCACCCGAAATCATTCAGGAATGGCGGGACGAGCAACACTCATCAGCATCGGCCAATCCCGCGTTGGCTGGGGGATCAGACCGACTCGTCTGAAACCTCGTGCGGGCTGCTTCCTCCGGCAGAGTGGTCGTGTCCGACAGCTATGCGCTGTCAGGCACGTTGGTGGTACGGGACACCGAGAATTATTCGGGAGTAGTCGCAACAGGCCTCCGAACTAGGAGGAGTCGTCGATCGGGTCCTTATTGTCCCGGTTAATGTACGTGAGCGGGTGGCCTCATCAAGCGGGAATCTCGGCGTTCCAGTCCTGAGAGCCACCGGTGATCCGGCATGTCGTCCTCTGCTGGACCGACTTGCGCGCACCAGTGACCCGACACCCGACTAGGACGGCGCCGCGGAGCGTGTCTGCCAACCCGACCACTCCGCTGCGCTGACGACGCAAAATCGATTGCTTTCGGGGTCTTCCATGATGATGTAGTCCGCGTCGGCGGGACGCTTATCCCAGTGCACCTCACTGGCGCCAAGTGTAGTCAGACGCAGCACCTCCTCTGCCTGGTCTTCGGCGTACAAGTCAAGATGGATGCGCGGCGGCAGGGCGCGAGGCAACGGGACGACGTCGAGCGACACGTTAGGCCCGACTCCGTCACGAGGGTGTAGCAACGCGAAGTCACCGCTGTCTGAGTAGCGGACGTTGTAGTTCAGAGCTGCGGTCCAGAACTCGACCTGTTTCTGCAAGTCCGCGACGCGGATGACGATCGAACCAACAGCGAGCATGGTTGGACTCTATGGCGGTCGACCGCCGTCAGCAACGAGTACAGGACTGGCCGGTAGGACGTGGCGTGCCTAGAGTCGCTGCATGAGTGAGCAAGGATGGCAGGCGTTTCTACACGCCGAAGGTGTCAGCGACTGGGTGATCCTGCATGGTGGACCGACAGCGGTGTTCAAGGTCGGGTCACTGCCCGAGTCAGCGCACCTGGCAGGAGCGATTGCCGACCTGCCGGGACTGGAATCGCGGACATTGCTGACTGTAACCTCCGACCGCCTCACAGTGAAACTCACCCGAGAGATGTGGGGCACAGAAGCACGGCACATCGACATCGCACGGGCGATCTCAAGCCTCGCTAGCAAGGTGGGCGCAGCCGCCGACAAAGGCGCCGTGCAGGAGGTGCAACTCGCGATCGCTGCACGACCCGAGGTGGTCGATCTCGGGTTCTGGCGCGCTGTTCTCGGCTATGCGCCACTGCATGAAGACAACTGCATCGACCCTTCGGGTCAAAGCTCTACCGTGTGGATGCAGGAGCTTGATCCGTCACGACCCCTGAGTCACGCGATGCATGTCGATGTCTCCGTCAGCCGCACGGCAGCGGAGACCCGACTTCGGGCAGCGGTCGATGCGGGAGGTCGCATAGTCGACGACTCAGGCGCACCGAGTGCATGGATCCTCGCTGATCGAGCCGGTAACAAGGTGTGCATCGCGGCCTGGCCCGACGGCACCCAACCGGCCGAGCAGGAGAGAGTCGACGACGCGCCTGCGGTCTGACCGACCACAAGCCAGTACGCCAGAGGATGCTCGAGCGCAGTGTGTCTACTGCGTTTCGCTGTCTATTTCCTTGAAGTAGCGAGCAACAGGCCACCGCTCGAACCCAGACCTCTCGTAAAGTTGACGGGCTGGCGCACGTCCAGGGTCATCGCCCGTTTCGACCATTACCATTCGCATGCCTTCTGATCGAGCTCGTTCGATTGAACACTGCATGAGCGCACGGCCGAGCCCTTTCCCTTGGTGCGTGGGGTCGACAGCAAGTACATAGACCTCACCCATACTGTCGTCCGGATGAAGTCGCGTGCAGACCCACCCGGCAGGTGAGTTGTCGATGAGAGCCACGTCGGTATTCTCTGGCTCACCGTCGAGGGTTGCTCCGAGATTCTCGGACTGCCGGCTACGCCAACCGTCGAGGTAGAACGCCTCATAGGCGAAGGCAGTGACAGCTGGTTTGAGTAGCAGGAACACTGGTTCCCACGCCCGCAGTGAGAGAGCCAGTAGTGGCTCCCGGTGTCCGGCGGCGTACGGGACGATTTCCATCGCCTTGGGGACACGCAACAACGAGACGCTGCTGCCCGCCGCTGAGCTTTACGGGCTTGCAGCCGAGCTGGTGGTCGTAGCCTCACTCTGTCAATTCCTGCGGGAAAGATCGGTAGGACACTA